>JAHPZE010000017.1 GCA_019058365.1 Promethearchaeota archaeon
CGCATACAATCGAACGCTTTAATTATCAAGCTAAATTAATATGATCATATTCTATAATTTTTCCTTTAAGGAAAAAGAATTAGTGTTTTCTAAAAATCTTCCTGCTTCAAATACAAACTCAATTATAAATATAAAAATTTACAGTTATATTTATAGGGATATTGTCTATTTGTACTATATACTGGTACGAATTATAGTAATAGCTTGTTTTATAAAAAGTTTTAATTGTTAACCCAAATTATTGTTATATATATTTTTGTGGTAAAACTTAATTAATGGAACGTTTATAAAATTTTGCGCTCGTAGTATAGTGGTAAGTATGCTAGGTTCCCAACCTCGCGACCCGGGTTCAATTCCCGGCGAGCGCATTTTAAAACACTTGTAAAATAGATAAAAAATCAAATTTTTTTTTACATCTTTATACAAAATTCTTGGATATTAAGTAATGATATATAAGTTCAATTAATAATTTAGTTTCCTAAATTTTCAAAATTTATACTTGAAAACAAAGAGTTTTGTTCTATTTCTTTACATAAATTAGAGTTTTCACCAAATAAAGATGCAACTCTATTCTAAGATATTTTTGCTTAACATTACTTTTTTATTAACATCATCTTCTTTTGTAAACATATCTGATCTCTGTATTAAATTTAGATTTATTAATTTAAATTGATATTATACTTTAAATATAAATGCTTTCGATTTCATTTTTAAAAAAGGATACTTACATACAAAAACAGTTAGTTAAATAATTTAAAACAATTCTTGTGGCAAAAATGTTAATGATGTTGGTTTTTTGAGATTATCTTTTTTGTTTCAATATTAACATTTTTGTGTTCAAATATTCAATTTGTATGTAATTAGAAATTTCTTAAATAAAATTTAACACTTAAAACACTCTTATTTATGTAATTCTTTTAAAATAATGTATCTAAATATTTTAAAAAATTATAAAGTTTTTTTTAAAAAATTAGTATAAATCCTTGTTGGCATATGATAATTCGCTTTTTTCAAATGATAAAAAAAATTGTGCTTTAAATTGGGGCAACAATTTTCTTATAACAAAACTTTAAATATTTTTTTTCATATATGTTTTTTAGTTCAAAATTGAGAAAAATACAAACAATCCAAAAAAAATTAATATTTTGCATCAAAAAAAATAAAATGGTGTAAATTATTTTGTATTGAGGTTACTATATTATTAAACAACATAATTGTAATTCAAAAACATTGAATCTACAAAAAATCCGCAGTATGTAAATATGATCGCAATGAATAATGCTCAAAATATTATTAATAACTCGGGAAAGATACAAATGCTCGGTTATAATTTAATTGATATTCTTAATATTAAAGATTTTATAATTTAAAGAAGAGAGGTAAATAAAACTGTCTGAGAAACAAGAAAATAAAGGAAAAAATCAATATCACTTCTTTCTTTCTAAATCGGTTTGGGAAAAATTTGTCGTTGACCCTTATAATATAAAAGAAATGGTAAAAGCAGGTCAAATAAAAAAGTTACCAAAATTCTTAGATGATATAAATAGCATCTATAATTATCGAGGTGAGATTATCCGTATAATTAATCTCAAAATGAAATTAAATTTAGATGAATAAGTTCTATCGCACTCAAAATATAAAAAACATGAAGATAACCTAATACATGTTGAAACATTAAAGAGCGTTTTTCAAAAAAATACCTTTGATAAAACACTGCACAAAAGTTATAAAGAAAATACATTCTAAAAATATATTATTTACAAATTAAATAAAATTTAATCTATCTTTTGAAAAGCAGTTTAAGAATATATTAGAGAACTGAAAAGGACATCTTGCTCCATTTGAAAAATCCCAGGAATTGGTTAGGAACATTTTTGCTCATTAACAAAATCTACTCTATTTTAATCATTTACCAAGATATCCCTTTAAAAAACTTAATCTCTTGAATTAATTTTTGAGATTCGTGTTTTGGAACCTCCATGAATGCGAAAAATTCATTCTGCCAAAATGCTCTTCCCGATGTAATTGACCGGACTTCTTCAGCAAATTTTATTGAATGTCTCACGGGCATTAGGATCTCAATAACTGCTTGATACTCTTTGTCTTGGTCAATGCTATTAATCTTTGCAGAATATTTTGAAAGTAAAGTAAGTGTATTCTTAATATACTCTGGAGGAAGTTGGATAATTGTGTGATAAATTGGTTCTAATAGAATTAATTCGGCCTCAGTTAATCCTGCTTTTATCGCTTCATAGAACATTACTGATAATTCGTTAAATATATTTTCTTGAGAGATCTTTTCAATATCTAAAGAATCAACAGTTATCTTAATTTCTGTAAGTTTTTCAGAACATAGTGGACCGTTTAGATGTATTTTCTCAAAAATTTCAAAAATTATATTTTTATAAAAGTCAATTAGCTCAAAATCACCTTTGTAAATTAATATGTTTTGGTCATAATCACACATCAAGAAATTTTCGATTTCTTCTTCATTTAAAGAGGTTTTTTCATACAAAATTTTATTTAATTTACTAGAAGGTTTTATTGTTTTGTAATCAATATTTCGAAAAAATCGCACTGTTTTGTCTTCTAATCTTTCAATTTTCAATTTAAGAGATCCTAAACCATTGGGAGAGTTTACTGAAATTAATGAAGAATTTTTACGACAAGATTCTTTAAATACTGCTCTAGGTGCTGAAGTGGATACATTTACTCCTCTTTTTCCAATTTCATTAACTGTAACTTCAAGATGTAATGGACCCATCCCAGATAATAAGAATTCTCCATTTTCTTCATTAATTTCGAATCTTAAATTTGGATCTTCAATTAATATATTCTCAATTAATTCTTTCATTTTGTCAAGGTCTCTTAAATATTCTGGTTCAATGGAGACGGTTACAACGGGCGTTGTGATATATTTCACACTTTCGAATGGCACCATTCCATCAATACTATTACTATCTATTATCGTCTCCCCACTTTTTATCCTTTTGAGCCCTTCTATCGCTAATATATTCCCTACAGGTATATTTTCAACTTGTTCCCTTCTCTGTCCCATAAAGATGGCAATTCTTTGAATTCGATCATAAGTATTTTCATTTAAAAGAAAGATCTCCTTTTTATTTGTACAGCTCCCCGAAAAGATCCTTCCTGTTGAGATTAAACCATGTTTATCTACTTGTACTTTACTTAAACAAACTATAAAAGGACCATTAGGATCACAATTAACCATAGCTTCTCCCAATTTAGTATTAATATTTCCATCCCATATCTTTTCAATTCTATATTTTTGTGCTTCTTTTGGATTTGGTAAATGATCGACAACCATTTCCAATATAGCTCTATGAATTGGAAGATATATAGATAAGTCAGCATAAGATTCTTTTGTATAGGTTTCCTTCTTATATCTTTCTCTAATATCTTTAAATTTCAAGTTACTCTTTTCTAAAATGTTGAATGTAAAGCCCCATTTATGAAGAGCTGAACCAAATGCGACATTACCTGCTAGTGGTGAGACTTTCCATCGTTTATTGAATGGATGTTCAGCATATCTTTCTATTAGTGTATTGAAGGATTTAATAATTCGTATGTATTTTTTCTTGATCTCTTCATCAGAAAGCTTTAATTCTCTAATTAAACGATCTATTTTATTAATGAATAATACTGGTTTAACTCCTTCTTGTAGAGCTTGCTTAATTACCGTTTCGGATTGTGTAATTACTTCCTCAACAGCATCTACTACTACAACAACACCATCAACTAGCCTCAATGCGCGAGTTACTTTTCCACTAAAATCCAAGTGCCCTGGTGTATCTACTAAATTAATAAGAAATGGGTCATGACCTTCAAGAGATTTCTCATAATACAAAGATATGTTTGCAGATTTCATGGTGATTCCTCGTCTTTGTTCTTCTTCTAGGAAATCCAAAGCGCGTGCTTCACCTGCCAAATCTGGGGATAAAAATCCTGCTTCACTTAGTAAAGAATCAGAAAGTGTAGTTTTTCCGTGATCTATATGACCAACTAAACCACAATTTCTGATATTCTGAGTTTTTTCCATTAAATTCAGTATTTCTGAGATTTCTTTTCGACGCGGCATGATTCAACAAAATCATATTCTATAATTTTATTTAGGATTATAATTACTCTGATTAAAATTTTAGGATTTCGAATGAATAAAATTAGCGGGAAATGATTTTTCTCGCTACTCAAGATCTTCTTCATTTAATTGATTTTTTCATGATCAATCTCAGTTGGGTCAGATAGCACATTAAAAAATCATTTCCCTATTATTAATAAGAGGAATTTATAATTTAACTTCACCATCAATACGTACTATTCTTCCATCAAGATGCAATCTCCCATCACAAAACAGTTCGATTGCTTTGGGAAAGGCTTTATGCTCCCATTCCAAGATCCTAGGAGCTAAAGTTTCTTTTGTATCAGTATCATAAACTGTTACAGGGTGTTGAATAATAATTGGACCATGATCTTCATGAGTATCAACAAAATGGACGGTAACACCAGAGACTTTGACCCCATAAGCAAGAGCATCTTCATGGGCATGCATTCCCTTGAAGCTTGGTAAAAGTGCTGGATGAATATTCATAATATTCCCTTTAAAATGGTCTAAGAACATTTCACTGATAAAACGCATGTAACCAACAAGCACGATAAGTTCACACCTGTATTTTTTTAGTATATCTATCATTTTTCGGTCAAATTCCTCTCTTGTTCCTCTATGCTTGTCTGATTCAATTAAAACATAAGGTATATTATGATTTTTAGCTCTTTCCATACAATAAGCTCCAGTTTTATTACAAATTAGTACTTCTACGGTTGCTTTATCTTTTAAAATCCCAGTTTCACATGCATTAACTATTGCTTCAAAATTCGAACCCGAACCAGACGCAATTGCTCCTATCTTTAATTTTCCCATAATATAATCTATGATTTTCTATCAAAAAAATATAACTTATTAATGATGTATTATCAAAGGGGAAAGAGTTAGAAAAAAAATATTTAATAATTTTTTAGATATACTATAATGATAATGTTTTTATTTTATCAATTTATATTTATCTTAGAAATTTAGTAATATTTCATTCTAAAAATTATTCTCTTCTGAACATAAACTATATTGTAAGAGAATGTAATACTATTTATTAAAAATTAGCATTTACAGATTAAAATACGATATTTACATATACATGAAATTTCGAGTGTTATTAATTAATTGACCAATATAGAGTCATTTTAAAAGGAGAATCGAATAATAATACCAAGAAGATAGAATCTAAATTTCACAATTTACCTTTAAAAATTAAGTATTAAATAGAAAAACTAAATAACCATAATAATGAAGATTTATGAGTTTCGAAAGTGAATTGGAGCGAATTAAAGAGGAAATTACCCAAAATCTACCACCAGATATTAATGTCAAAAAGATTGAATTTGAGGGTCCTGAAATTGCTGTATATTCAGAAAATTCAGATGTAGAAGCCACTGAAAGTTCAACGGTATTAAAAGATTTAGCAAAAACCATGCGAAAACGTGTTGTTTTTCGATGGAATGTAGAAAAGCGTAAAGACCCCGCCGAAACCGAGGCTTACATTAGAAATTTAGTTAATGAAGATGCTGAGATTTCCGCTATTGAATTTGATCATACAAGAGGCGAAGTAATAATAGAATCTGGGAAACCAGGTCTCGTTATTGGCAAAAAAGGCTCTAATCTAAAAGAGATAAGAACCAATACATTTTGGCAGCCTAAAACTATACGTACTCCTCCATTAGCATCAAGAACTATACAATTAATTAGAGGAATGCTTACAAAAGAACGCCAAACTCAAAAAGATATTTTATTAGAAATTGGGAAAAGAATTCATAGACCCCCTCTCTTTAGAGAGTTAAATATTAGGATGCATGCTTTAGGTGGTTTTAGAGAAGTAGGAAGATCCTGTATATTAATACAAACTAGGGATAGTAATGTGCTATTAGATTGCGGATTAAATGTAGGGAATCCGAATGATAAATTTCCATACTTCGATGTGCCTGAATTTTCAGTAAGAGATCTCGATGCAGTAATAATTTCACATGCTCATTTAGATCACTGTGGACTTGTACCATTTCTATATAAATATGGATATCGTGGTCCAGTTTATTGTACATTACCCACACGTAATCTTTCAACAATGTTACAATTAGATTTTATTCAAATTTGTGAAAAAGAAGGAATACCATCACCATATTCAAAAAGAGATGTAAAATCAACTGTACTTCATACAATCCCTCTTTCTTGGGGAAAGGTAACAGATATTGCACCAGATATTAAGTTAACACTTCATAATTCAGGGCATATTTTAGGATCATCAATGGTTCACCTTCACTTTGGAAAGGGAGATTATAATTTTGTATATACAGGCGATTTTAAATATCAAAAAACCCGGCTTTTAGAAAAAGCTGCTGTTAAATTTCCAAGAGTAGAAAGTCTTTTAATTGAATCTACATATGGTGGACCTCAAGATCGTATTCCTAGTAGACAGGAATCTGAAAAAGAACTTAAACAGATTTTGAATTCAACTCTAAAAAGAGGAGGAAAAGTTCTAATTCCTGTCTTAGCGGTTGGGAGAGCTCAAGAATTATTAATAGTCTTAGAAGAATATATTTCAAAAGGTTTTATTGATAAAGTACCTATTTTTATCGATGGATTAATTAGTGAAGCTACTGCTATCCATACTGCTAATCCAGATTTCCTGAGTAGTGATTTAAGAGAAAAAATCTTACATCAGGGGAAGAATCCATTTCTAAGTGATTATTTCGAGACAGTATCCGCTCAAGAAGAAAGACTAGACATTATTAAAGGAGGACCTTGCATCATTATGGCTACTAGTGGTATGCTTATTGGAGGTCCATCTGTGCAATATTTAAGAAGTCTCGCAAATGATGCTAATAATTCATTGATCTTTGTATCATATCAAGTTAGTGGAACATTGGGCTCACGTATTCAACGCGGATTCCGAGAATTCCAATATGTGGATGCGAAAGGGAGAACACAGCTAGTAAGGTTGAATTTAAAGGTATTCACTTTAGAAGGTTTTTCGGGTCATTCGTCCCGAAGTCAAATCTCCCAATTCTTGAGGAGAATCCAACCACGCCCTAAAACAGTTATAGTAAATCACGGAGAAGAAAGTAAGTGTATAAGTCTTTCAACTATGATTCACAAAAAACTTAGAAAATCAACAAAAAGTCCTAAGAATCTGGAAACTCTCTTTCTTAAGTAAAATTCCAACATAGCAGTAAATCTACTAAGAGATATAATTTAAATATCTAAAAACTCTTTTATTCTATAGGAAACAACATTTAATATTGGATTACGTATGAATTTCAAATTAATGAGCATATTTCACTGAACTTCAATTTCTTTTATTTTGTTTTTTCCGAGAAAAATTAATTTTTTTAAACAGTATTAATTAATCTTTTTAAGAAAAAGAGTGCTCAGTGGTAATTTTTGGATTTAAAAAACTTCAAGTTAAGAAATCATTTAATCACTATATTTAGACGAATTGTTCAGATTGTCGCATTTCTCCTTATTAATTATGTTATTTTGGAATTAATCTTTTCTATTAATTTGATTGGATTAGAAGGGGTACTGAAAGTGCTTCCAATTTTGAATTCCCCCAGAAATCCTCTTTCACATGGAGCTGGAATGCTAGAATATATTTTCTTTTCTATTACAGAAGGAATAATTCCAATTTTTTTAATAGGAATTTTAATAATAATAATATTATTGACAAGTAGATTCTTTTGCGGATGGATATGCCCTATAGGGGCAATTCAAGATGCCTGTGCTGCAATTCCAACAAAAAAGAAGACAATAAAACCAAGTACACACAAATCATTATTGAAAATTAAGTATGTAATAGTGATTATTTTAGTTATTATACTTGTTCCATTAGGAATTACAGCAACTACAAGTGTATCATTTTATATTGATTATAAAGCGAATCTAGGTACTTTAGGGAATAAACCACTTTCTTTTTTTTCTTTAGCAGAATATATTTTTGTCTTCTTTCCAAATATAATTCGTGAAATTTTTCAAACTAATAGTTTGGCACCGATTTTTTCCAATCTTTTAGTTTTTTTCGTCTCAATCTTCTATTTGGTTCTTATAATTGCGTCGGTATGGTATCCTCGAGTTTATTGTAGATACTTTTGTCCATTTGCCGCAGTATCTTCTACAATTAGCGAGTATTCCTTTTTGAAATTATCTCGGAGTCCTGTAAGATGTGTTGGACGAACTGATTGTGGGATATGCGAAAAAGAATGCCCAAAACAAATAAGAATATTAGATGAACCATTCGAATTTTTTACTGGTAAAGGGGAATGCAATTACTGTTTGAAATGCAAGGAGTCTTGTCCATATGGGGCAATCGAAATAAAATTTGGTTGAATTTATTGATACATTTCTAATTTCTAAAGATAGAACTCCTAAAATTAAATCAAAATTTAAAATTTTAATTTATAATATAAGTAAAATCTTTATAATAGCCTATCTAATCTTATATCAATACTATCGAAGATATAAACATTAAACTTTGGGTTTTAAAACAATGGATAAACAATTGATAGATTTTTTACAAACACGGATGAAAAGAGATGTCAATGTAGGAATTTATGGTATATTTGATTCAGAATCAATCAGGTTCTATGAAGAAACAAGTGTAGATATCCGACCTCCCTTTTTTAGAGATGTAGATCGTATTGTCCATTCAAAAGCTTATGCTCGCTATATTGATAAATCTCAGGTTTTTTTCAATGTAAATAATGCTAATATCACTCATCGTTCGCTTCATGTTCATATAGTTTCAAGAATGGCTCGCCAAATTGGGCGAGTTTTAAGACTTAATACAGATCTTATTGAAGCAATTGCCTTAGGGCACGATATTGGTCATTCTCCATTTGGTCATTTAGGTGAAGAGATACTAAATGATATTAGCAGAAATTATAATATAGGAAGTTTTAGTCATAATGCTCAAGGTGTACGATGGCTTTCCTGCCTTGAAAGAAGATTTCCAGAAAAACCAGCGAAAGGACTTAATTTGAGCTTACAAGTTCTTGATGGAATACTTTGCCATGATGGAGAAGTAAATGAACAAAAATTAAAGCCAATTAAAAGAAATGGTAAAACATGGGAAGATCATTTTAGAGAATATGAAGACTGTTTTAAGGACAATAAAATTAAGCGAATTCCGATGTCGTATGAGGCTATTGTCACAAGATTTGCTGATACAATTAGTTATATTGGTAGGGATATTGAAGATGCAATACTACTGAAATTTATTAAGAGAAAAGATATTCCAGAAAATTGTAAGAATGTTCTTGGAGATACAAATCCTAAGATAATAAACACCCTTATTACTGATTTATTAATCTATAGCTTAGATACTGATGAGATTGGCTATAGTACTGAAATTTTTCAAGCTTTAAAGGAATTAAAAGCATTTAATTATGAAATGATTTATGTTAGAAGAGATTTACTTAAGAAGAATTCTTCAGATAAAACATTCTTAGATAAACTAAAAGCAAAATTTGAACTCATCTTCGAAAATTCTTTAAAAGATTTAGAAACAGATCATTATAGTTCTCCTATTTTTAAAGATCATATAGAATATATAGATGATCAGAATTATAGTACATATTTTAAACCTCTCAAAAAGAGTAAGCAATTAACCTTAATAGCGAGAGATTATATCGCAGGCATGTCTGATAAATATTTTAATGATATATACGATCTTTTTCAAAAAAATAAATGAATCCTGTTTTTATACTTTAGATTTACTTTCATAAACATATTATATCCATATCATATTGATATTTAATTTTAAAAAGGGTGGATCACACCGTGGAGGAATATAGTAAAAAAGTATTTTCAGTTTATACGGGGTTTTTTTTCAGTCACACGGGGTTATTAAAAATTAGGTTTTTTAAACTGATATCTTTTTGAGTCCTCCAATGATATGGTGTGGTCCAAGTTATTATATAGTACTTAGTAAATAAAAATTTATCCTAATTTTTTTATTAATTAAAATTTCCTTTTAATTAAGAATTATAATAAAATAACGCCAGATATCAAATCTAAGGTAAAGTTTTTTAGAAATTTTAAATATTAAAGAATTAATTACAATAGATTTTATTAAATGCGGTCTAATCCTTTGGAATATAAAAAATTTAGCGGATTGGTGTAGAGGTCAAGCATTTGGGACTCTGAATCCCGAGACAGCGGTTCGAATCCGCTATCCGCTATTTTCTTTTTATTATAATCTTACCCTGTACGTTTAATAATATGATATCCAAACTTAGATTTTACAGGTTGCGAAATTTCACCAATTTTTAGTTGAGCACTAGCATTCCAAAATTCAGCTACCATATCTCCTTTAGCGAATTCACCTAAATTGCCGCTTTTTTTCTTACTTGGACATGTGGAATATTGCCTTGCTAACTGTTCAAATTCTTCTCCTGCTTTTAAATCTTCATAAAGTTCTTGCGCTCTACTAAACTTCTCCACTAAAATGTGGCTTGCTTTAATTTTTCCCGCATGAATAGGATCCCCTCCTTGTTTTGAACCGCCTCCCTTTGATTGTGGTTCCTTCTGGAATCCTTTTCCATATTTATTTTTTCCCATAATATTTTCACTAACGTCAATTATTCTAATACAATATTTTCATAGAATAAATTTTGTTATCTCGTAAAGATAAAGAGTACTTAATTTATAATTAAATACCGAAAATTCTTTATTTCTTCAATACTGTTTATTTCAACAACAAGATTTTGGAAATCATGAAGACTTCCATCAAAAACCATGAAAGTTATAAAATGTGGATTAACAAAATTTTGGTTTTTACTAATAATTTGGTCTTTATATTCACTTTCAATTCTGTTTAATTTCTTCTGAATATTATAATCATTAGGAGCAACAATAATCATATTTCCAATTATGTTTTTTGTTAAAGGTATTAGATCACTTGACCCATCAAGACTGGCGGAGATCTCTTCTGTTGACATTAAACGTAATAATGCATCTCTAATTAATTTCGATTTATTTTCATATTGATTCTTATTGACAAGTTTATTAATAAATTTTTTAAGATTCTCGTTAAGTGACACGGATATTATTGGGGACATTAGTTTTTCTCTTCTCTTCAATACAGTTTTTTAATATAAAATATAGATGTATAACTTAATAAATCTTTTTTGATAAAAAATAGGGTTACAATTTAATCGATCTTGCGATAACATTTCTAAAATTCTCGATATCATTCACTAACTTATCTGCTAACTCATCAGAAATTTTATCATCTTTACCAAATTTGTTCAATTCGGTAAGCCAGTATTCCATTCTCCCTAGAATAGCTTCATTTTCTCCTAAAATCTTTCTCACACGAACAAAAGTATCATGTAGCTTAGTTCTAATGTTTTGAGCTTTCCACCTAAGCATGCAATAATCAGAGATTTCTGCTAAATTTTGAGTTATTGCCATTACATCAATTGTTTTTTCCCTTTCATCCGATTTAATCTTCCTTATTATGTTGATTTCTTCAAATAATAACTCAATTATCTTAGCAAGGAAGCCTGTTAGTTGTCCTGGATGGTTACACCAAACTCTAACCTCTAATGACTGATTAGCCTCAGAAACGTAGATTCGAGTTATGATTCTACCTCCTCCGACCTTCGCTTCGGAACAGTGCCAACTTTCTGCCTCATATTTTCCTTTAGCATCATTACCTTCATGAGAAGTTACAGTACTTACCTCAAAACGTTTTATTGTCCTGACACCTGCCCGAAAAGCCAGACGAGGATCTATATCTGCAATTAAGAAAGCGCGAGCGTCATTCGGAAGATCTGCGATTGCTATTTGAATATCTTCGATTGTTGCTAAACACGACACAACCAAGGGGCATTTTATTTGGACCTCTTTTTTTCGAATATGTACAGTTCTTTTATCCCCTGAGGCTGTTTTGTAGATAACATCACCACCGATATTTGAGATTCCACATTCTTTTGGTTCTAAATAGAAATCCACACCCCTAGAATTCTTTGCTTCGATAAATGGGATATTTATGAGAGGATCTTTAGTTTTATAACTAGAAGGAACATCTAAAAGGACTTTTACTGAATTAATCGCCATATCACTTTGATTTCGTACAACTACCTTCATATGTAACTGTCCTCCGATAAAATCATAATCACGAACTACTTCAACATTCCCTCCATCAGTAGATTCTGTAGTTGGTTTTAGTTCCGCATGAGATTTTGATTCAATTGGGACAGAATAAGCTACAAATGTTCTTTTTGCCATGTCAATATAACCATCAATATCACCACGCGCAATAATCTGTGCTAAATTTTCTTCTATACTTGCTTCTGTAACTCCTAATCGATTTGAAAGTTCTCTTAAAGGCATAGTTCTATAAGCTCTAGCGATTTCCTTTATTTTTTTTTCTAAATGCTTGTTAGTCATGAATTCTCTTCTTTGAGTAAAAATTCCCTTGATTGTACCTGTTTTAATTAACTCGTGAAGACTTTTTCTTGCTAACTCTACAGCTATTTTCAATTTTAAGGCAAGTTTAGAGAGTTCAAATAACCCTGTTTCTTTAGAATAATCTTTAATATCTTTATAAATTTGATCTGATGTAATAATTTCATATCCACGATCTGCGAAAAACCCATTTACTGCCTTTGCTCTCATTAAATTGACACAAAATGATTTGATAAGTTCTTTTGGAATATTAAATTTATTAGCAAGGTCTTTTAAAGAGACTCTGCCTTTATTTTTAATTTCTTTGATTAGATTGTCCATTATGTATTTTTGAGTGTAATAGATCTCTTTATCTAACGAGAATGATCCTTTTATCTGGTATTGGTTAATTAACTTGTAAATCACCTTTGTGGCAACTTCAGAACTCATATCAAGCATTACACCTAAATCCGCAACTTTAATTATTCCTTCATCATGGAATTTTGCAAGTATGTTCTCACGCATTTCTGAAGATATATGATAAAACATCTGATTTTTTTGATCTATAATACCATAGATTCGTTCTTCATCCATATATTTATTAATAAATTTTATCATTTGTTCTGCAGAAATATTGAATGAATTCATTATTGTTGAAAAGTTAGTAAGTGGAGCTCGTTTTAATAAGTCTAAAAAACAATTGGGACAAATTTCTTTTCCTATTATGGATCGCAATTTTTTACTACATAATATTAATCTATTTCCTTTAATAAGATTATATCTTATCGCTTCCCTAGCAAGCTTTTCCTTTGAAGGAAAGAATAATCCAGGTGTTTTTAAGTACGAATTCCATGACTCAGGGCAATTGGGATTGGTGCATTCTAAATAATACTGTCCAGATGACAATCTTTCTAATCTTAAAAGATGGTTACATACGGGACATTCACTATTTTCTACAACTGTACATTTAAAATTTCTTTCAATGGCTTTAACTTTTGAGTAAAATAGATTATGTTTTTTACACTCATGTGTTTCAGTTGTAGCTATATGATTAATGCAGAAACTGGATTTGCATTTTTCACATGTAAAATCGATTTTTTGGTTTTCACAGAATAAACATTTCATAGTATGAAATACGATTTTAATTTTAGAATCTATATTATAATAGAAAAAATTCTAGCTTAATATTTTAATGGGGGACCAATTTTATTGTTTTAATTTCAATGGAATTTTCTATAGGTTTTTAAACTTTTTATTATATTTTTCACCCTATTCTGAAATTTACCTAAAACGTTACTTCAGGGAAGACCCGCACTTTTAGAAAAGATAGTATCATTACAATAGTATTAAATAAGATTATTATCAATATCATCACTATTAATATCCAATTTCTTCTACTTTTATTAGATTTAATGATTTGAGAAGTCCCATGTTTTGCTAAGGCTAGAGGAAATAATCCGATAAACGTCCCTAATGAAAAGTAAAATACTGTAAAAATTCCATCAATAAATCCAAGAGTACCACTCAATGAATAAGTTAAACATTGAGTATATATGATAAATTCAAAGATACAAGGAGCAAACCCCGCAACGATTCCAAAAAGATAGGGTGTTTTCTTTTTTTCCCAATTAAATTGAAAAATCTCATCCTTATGTTTTGAATGGGGTATATAACCTTTTCTCGTTATAAAAAATAATAGTATAAATCCCGCAAACATAGAACTTACAGCTCCAAAGAAGTATATGGTGTAGGAATCGGGAATAATACCAGGGATTAAGATCTGTGGAATGAAACCAATCAGAATGGTCCCTGTGGCAATTATTAAATTCGAAGACATCAATCCCAATCCATAAAGCATTAGGATAAAAATACTTTTTTGCGGAGTTTTAGAAATTCCAAATGACCAAAAAAAGAATATTGCTTTATCCTCGCACGGTATTAAAGTATGCAGAATTCCTAAAAGGAAAGCTGGAGCAAATATGAGAAATAATGGCGGAGGGTAAAATTCTAACATAATGGTTTTGAAATTTAAATATGTCTTCTATTAATAGGATTCTCTTATCTGTTTATATATTTACAATGATCATATTTAGAATTTATTATTACTGATATGCGGATCTTTTATTAGACAATATTTACTCATGGCATAAAATAATAGTAATAGAAAGATAGTACTTGCAAAATTAAAGGGAAAGAATTCTTGGAAAAGGAACCATATTCCCATAAATGCTAAATCAAAAAAACTCAAAAAGAAAAAAGTCAATTTCACAATTTTTTTTGTTAAACTCGAATTTCGGGGTAAATTAAATATAATAATTATCAAAAGTGGTGTTAAAATTAAAAGATGGTGGTCCCAAGAATCAAAATATCCGAGAAGCATAATTAGAATACCAAATGTATATCCATATATTAAAGAATAATTATCAAATCTTCTAATTAAATAGAAAATGAATCCTATGCCCCCGAAAATGAAAAGGATAGTTATAAATATAGGTAATTGCAAGTTTAATAATTGTGTTTGTGAAAAACCTATAGATATAAGGAAGTTTTGAACAAGTTTGGTTATGCTAAATGAATGATTAATAAGAATAGTATCTTTCCCAGTAAGATTTACGTTCAAAAATCCATTTAATAATTCAGGATACATTAAAAAAATGAAAATATTTAACGATACTGGTATCAAGAAACCAATTAAACGAATTATTGATTTGAGAAATTGAATTTCAAATTTTTTATTATCCAAATTAAAATTAATAATTATTATAAAGGGTGTTAAGAATAAAGTTATTGGTTTAATAATAACACTAATTCCTAAAATAAGACTAGCAATAAAATTCCATCTTAAAGTACTATGTTTAAGAAAAAAATAAAGTGATATTAATAATAATAATGTAATGTATAAGTTAATTTGGCCTAAGATGTAATTAAAAACTTGTGGTAAGCTCACAAGATACAAACAAAGATAAAATATAACTCGACCATCATCTGATTCATGATTTACTCCTCTTGTTATAATTATTATTTTATAGAGAATCATATAAATAAAGATGTTGAGAATTAGATTAATGATATTAAAAACGATAAAACCTATATTGAAACCTAATAGATAATAAGGAACAAAGAAGAGTGCGGAAATTGGAAAATATCTGAAAGGCCAATTATAATCTGCAGTGTAGAGATTCTTAATATCATTGATAAAAACATCTCCAACTTTGTAATACACTAAGAAATCATTTTGATTTCTAAATACAGTTAAAGTTAGAATCAAAGAAAGTATAAAATATATACCTTGAAGTATGATTGCATATCTAAATATTTTATACTTCCAGAGCGCTTTAAACCGATTACCAATTTTACTATATAACTTCTCTATTACCATTTTTGGTTTATTTTCTATTAAAAAATTTTCTTTTTTTAATTACATATATTATGATACTAAGAGTAAAAACACATATCAATCCAATCAATGTCGGTATTACATAAATTGGTAAAAATTCAAAAACTATATCTATGATAACGACATTTCCATTAATATAGAGTTTATAAGAATTAAGAATTCCTTGATCGTTATAGATCGCGATAATTTTAATGTCTTTTGAAGGAACTCCGGGTACAATTGCGTTTTCTTTAATCTCAACATTTAAGGTAGGTAGAACTCTATTGTCTACATTGTACCATTCATTTAAACTTAAACCCCCCATATAATCTCCTACAGGAATAGGAAACCAAAATGGAACAAAAGATGTATCATTTGAAAAATTCCATCCTTGAGAGTAATTTTTTGGATTGGAAAAATAAACCATTTGAGAATCATTATCTTTAGCACCCCAAATATTTCTGCTATTCCATATCCAGATACTAAAATCTATTTTTAAATATGTTTCATTACGTTCTGTATTGGTGATTTTCCATTTCATCGTTGTTCCTTTGCTTAAATTTTGAAAAATTCCAGATGCATCCCAATTATTGCCAAGAATATTATCCATCTCATTTTCATTACATAATTTACATTTCCATATTAATTCTTGATCTCTTTTGACTCCTAAACTATAATCAATGGCAACTACATTTGAAATTAAATTACTAACTAATAACAGAAGTAGAGTAAATTTTAAAACAATTTTTTTTGGTTTCACTATAATAAACCTCCGCTTTTTTCATTTTTTTGTTTTAATAAACAATATTTGCTTATTGCGTAGAAACATAAGAGTAAAAAAAGTGTCGGCAGAAAATTATATGGAAATATTGTATATATTTGCATCCAAATACCTACAAAAATAAGACTACAAAAACTAAAGAAATATATACTAATATTTAATGGACGAGTTATTTTTGAATGAAAAGGTAAATTAACGATAATAATAATTAAAATCGGTATTAGGTTGAGTAAATGATGATCCCATGAGTCAAAATATACGAGTAATATGATAAGGATTCCAAAAGCATAACCATATAATATAGAATTGTTTTCAAATCTCCTGAATATAAAGATTATAAATCCTAAACCTCCTATAATACCAATACCTCCTAAAATAATTAAAATCTGATTAAATGGAATATTATAAAAATAATAGAAATTGATAATTAGTTGAGAAATACTAAATGAAAAACTTTGAGCAATTGGATTATTCCCTGTAAAATTGGCATTTAAGAAGCCTTCCCAAAAAGTTGGATAAAAGAAAAAAAGAATGAAGTTCAATAATACAGGAGTCAAAACTCCAATTATTCTGATTAAACTTCCACAAAAATCAAATTTCACCTTTCGTTCTTCTAAATCGAATTGAAGCATTATTAAAAATGGGATTAAAAAGAAAGTAGTGGGTTTTATTATAATACTTACTCCTAATATAAAGCTTGCTAAAAAGTTCCATTTAATACTTTCATACTTTAGAAACAAGAAAAGAGACACCAAAATTAATAAGGTAATGTATAAATTAATTTGCCCTAAAATGTAATTATAAATGTTAGGTAAGCCAATTAAAAAAATACATATATACTTTATAACTCTTTTGTCATCATTCTTATGATCTTCACTTCTAATGAGAATGACTATTTTATAAAGGATTAGGCAGATTAAAACGTTCAAAATCAGATTAAAACAATTAAACATTATAAACCCTAAATCAAAACCCATTAAGTAAAAAGGTACAAAAAAGTACGCTGAAACTGGAAAATATCTAAACGGAACCACAAAATCTAAGGTATAGAGATTGTTGATATCATGAAGAACAACCTTACCTGTTATATAATAAACTCGAAAATCAGTTTGATATCTAAAAAAATTTAGTGTTAGAAATAAGGATAATATAAAGTAACTTACATGAATTAAAATAGCAATTCGAAAAACCTTGTAATCCCATAAAGTTCTAAACGATTTTTTAATTTTTAATAAATAAAAAATCAATTTCATCATTAGCTTTGACTTCTTAGACCTCCTTCTCTTTTTTTTCTCGTTTTATTAAACAATATTTACTTATCGCATAGAAGGCTAAGATTAGAAAGAATGTAGATTCGAAATTATAAGGAAATAATGGATATGTAAGGTACCAAATACCAGTAAAAGCGAGATCAAAGAAGCTAAAGAAGAATAAACTCAATTTAATAGGTTCTGTAGTTTTAGAACGTCGAGGTAGATTAAAAATAATAATAATTAAAATTGGTGTCAAATTGAGCAAATGATGATCCCAAGAGTCAAAGTATGTGAGCAGCATGATGATAATCCCAAAACAATAACCATATATAATAGAATTTTCTTCAAATCTTCTTAGTATGAATATCATGAAACCTGAACCACCTAGAATCGCTACAACTCCAATTAATATCAAAATTTGATTAAAAGGAATATTAAAAAAATAGCAGAAATTAGTAATAAGCTTAGTAATACTGAAAGAAAAATTTAACGCTATTGGATTGCTTCCTGTAAAATTAGTATCCAAAAAACCTGCCCATAGAGAGGGATACAATAAAAAGAGTATGATATTCAACAAAATAGGTGTAGAAACTCCTACTAATCGAATTAAACTTCTCAGAAAATCAAATTTGAGCTTTTTCGTCTCTAAATTAAAATTTACAATAATTAAAAATGGTATTAAAAAAATTGCAGTGGGTTTAATGATGATGCTTAATCCTAGAATGATGCTACCTAGAAATTGCCACTTAAAATCTGAGAATTTAAGAAAAATATAAAGAGACAGTAAGATAAAAAAAGTAATATATAAATTAATTTGACCATAAATGTAATTCAGCACATGAGGTAAACCCATTAAATAAATACATATATATAGAATAACTCTTTTATCATTTTTTTCATGGTCAATATTTCTTATTAGAATTATGATTTTATACAGAACAACACAGATCAAAAAGTTAAGAAGCATATTAAAAGCATTAAATACGACAAATGCTACCTCAAAACTCAAAATGGAGAATGGCATAAAAAATAACGCAGATAAAGGAAAATATCTGAAGTCCCATAAGTAGTATGTTTGAGTGTAAAGTTTCTCAATATCATTGAGAAAAACGTTTCCCACATTATAAAAAATAATAAAATCATTTTTTTCTCGATATAACGTAAAAAATAAGACTATTGATAATATAAAATAAAAGATATGAATCGCTAAAGCATATCTAAAAATTTTATGCTCCCATAACTCTTTAACTCTCTTTATAAAATGGAACTTATAATTCATTGAATAATTGACAAAATTTTATTTTAATTTTAAATTCTTAAATTAAATTATTAAAATTAAATTTTTTAAAATTTCATAATAAAAGTTATATCATGTCTTTTATAAAACTAAAACTTGAAAAAGCAACGTTTGGTATTATTGTGGGAAACAGAGATGTCTTTCCCAGCGAACGAGCAAATCAAGAAAAGATTGAGATTATTGAAGTTATGAATAATTTAGGGTATGATTATGTTATTTAAAATTATTGACTTAAAAGGTTTTAAATAATGTTATTTATACAGTATAAAGTTACTATATCATTATCAAATGAGTTGAGATAGTATTTTGAAGATACTGAACTATGAACAAAATTATAAAACTCAATTAATAACCCTTATTGCCAAAAATCGAATTGCTCTGGCTGAATTAAAAAAAAAAGAAAAACAGCTTGATCTGGATACTGCAAGAGAAGAGCTGAATTATTATCTCAATAAGAATTTCCCCATTTTTATAGCAGTCAATGAAAATCAGGATTTAATTGGGTTTACCATATGTAGAGTGGATGAGGATATTGTTTGGGATGAATTATTATTTGTCATACCTGAAGAGAGACGAAAAGGAGTCGGATCTGAATTATTTAAGAGAGCTGAAGAATTTGCAATAGAATTGGGAGGACATACATTATATAACTGGGTTCATCCAAATAATTATAGGAGCATTCCCTTTTTAAAAAAGCATGGATACGAGGTTTTGAATCTTATAGAAGTTCGGAAAAATTTACCTAGCGAGAAATTAACTCAAAAAATCAAAATAGGCAAATTTGAGTATGATTATTAGAAATTTATGATAACTTGTTTTAAAGAGACATCCTTTTTTTGTATCCTCAAATTTAACAAAAAAGGAGTTTAGATTAAACCTTATATTTTTTTAGAATAAAATTAAATCAGAAAAAGAATATAATTATTTAATCAATTAATACCTTAGAAAACCATAAATAATGTCATTTATTCAGCATAAAGAATTGAAATCATCTTTTGGGATTATTTTAGGAAATAGAGACGTATTTCCAGATCATTTAGTAAAAGAAGGTAGAAAAGATATTATTTATATAATGAATGAATTAGAATATGAATATATTATTTTAGATGAGGGGGATACTCCACTGGGTGCAGTTGAGACGTACTCAGATGCTAAAAAATGTGCAGAACTTTTTAAAAAGAATTCTGATGAAATTCTGGGGGTGGTTTTATGTCTTTGCAATTTTGGAGACGAGAAAGCCATAGCTAATACCCTAAAAATAGCTAATCTTAATGTTCCTGTTTTGATTCAGGCGTCTTCAGATGAGATTGATAAAATGGACCGAGTTCATAGAAGAGATGCATTTTGCGGGAAAATATCCGTTACAAGTGTATTATATCAATATGGTATCCCATTTACACTAACTAAATATCATACATGTCCTATAAAATCTGATATTTTTAAAGAAGACTTAAAGAGATTTGAAAAAATTTGTAGAATTGTAAAAAAGCTAAGAAAAACGAGATTAGGACAAATTGGGACAAGACCAAATGCCTTTGAAACTGTTAGATATAGCGAAAAAATATTAGAAATTAATGGGATAAGTATAGAACCAATAGATCTGTCTGAAATTTTTGGATATATTAATCAATTAAATGATGATGATCCTAAAGTATTAGATAAAGCTGAATTCATTAAGAACTACACATCTACTAGTATATTACCAGAAGATAGTCTCGTTAAATTGGCAAAACTAGCTGTTGTAATTGAAAATTGGGTAGTAGAAAATGAATTGGATGGATTTGCTTTTCAATGTTGGCCTAGTATTGTTTCTAATTTTGGGATTGTTCCGTGTGCTGTCATGAGTATGTTTAGTGAAGGTTTGGTACCTGCTGCATGTGAGGTTGACATTTCAGGGCTGGTAGGAATGTACATTCTGCAATTGGCATCAAGAAATCCGTCATCAATAGTGGATTGGAATAATAATTATGGTGACGACCCAAATAAGATGGTACTTTTCCATTGTAGCAATTTTCCGAAGTCTTTCTTTCAAGATTCAAAAATGACTGTACATCCGATAATGTCAGAATTTAACGGCGAGGAAAATACCTTCGGTGCAATCCAAGGAAGAGTTAAAACAAAACCTTGTACAATGCTCAGAATTGAGACTGATGATCTTTATGGAGAGATAAAAGCAATTGTTGTAGAAGGAAAATATACTAACGATCCTCTTGATACCTACGGTGGGTATGGCGTTGTAGAGATTGCAAATTTGCAGAAACTATTAAAGAAACTATGTCGAGGTGGTTTTGCTCATCATGTTGCTGTTTCTTTAAATGAAATTGGAGATATTGTGCATGAAGCCCTGTTTAATTATCTTGGTTGGAATATAGAGTTTTTCAACAAATAATTTCTTTTTATTAAACATATTTATCTTAGGGATAGATATTACTCTTAATATATTGTTTGAAATACCAATACCAAAATTCAGGTCTCTGACATTTAGTATCCTTATTTCTAAACAAATTCATGTCATTTAGAAGTGGTAGGTATTGATGATTATAAAAATTCGGGTAGAGTTTTTCATAAAAATCTTTATCTGACAATATTTTGTGTGCTTTCCATCTTTTAATCCATTCATCGATTAAATCTTTAGGAACACTATTCCAAATTTTAATATTTTGCCCATTAATCATAATGGTTTCTTTATCAAATTCAGATCTAATTTTTTGAACTAAATTTCCTTTGGGAATTTTCAATTTAATTAATCTATACAGATGTTTCATTCTCGCATTTAATAATATAGTATTCTTACAGAATTCTTCTCTATTCGCATGAAGCTTCCAATGAGAATTTGAAGGAAGAAGTACTATTTTAAATTTGAAATCTCT
The DNA here is from genome assembly GCA_019058365.1 of Promethearchaeota archaeon. GTDB lineage: Archaea > Asgardarchaeota > Lokiarchaeia > Sigyniarchaeales > SOKP01 > Loki-b32. Next base: position 22,092 of record JAHPZE010000017.1, read on the forward strand.
AGAATTGAAATCAAAAATCAAGTAATGTTTCTGATCTTCATCAAGATGATGACGTGTTACATAGAACACATATCTTCCTTCTATAATTTCACCATTCTCAGAGACAAAAAGATGTGCATCTTCAATAAAAGTTTTATCAAAAATATCTAATCCTAAGCTTAAATCTAATAGTTCCTTGCGTTGCATATATCTTAAATCAATGAAATGTTTTTCGTACGCCCTCCAATGTGGATTATTGATATGTACTTTAATCATATATATTGCATCATGACATGCTTTGGGAGCTTTGAAGAAACCCCTTCTAATTTCTCTAATTAACCTTTTACACTCGGTTTTAGCAAGAATATATCCCTTTCTGAATTTGCCTGTAAGAAAATCTCGAGAATTTTTTTTGGAAATCAATCTACTTAATTTTGTAAATTCGTAAACAAAATCATCATTCCGATTATTACTATTTCTTTCTATTTTAGTTAAGGCTAATATTGAATAAATTACAATATCAAACAACTCTCGATTATTGGGTTTGACTATTCTCCTGGAATATTTAGATTCACATAATTCTGAAATCATGTTCCTTTTCTTCATTTCCTCAAAGATGAGATTACGACATTCTGCTTTAAGATCGTTAATATTTAAGCCACTCCTAAAATCCACGCAATCCTTATTAATCAAATGTATATAAGTAAGTAATTTGAAATATTTAGCATAATGTTCTGGACCACCTCTTCCTCTTTCTCCCCTTCTATGTTCTAAATTAAATATATACGAACGACTTTTTTTTAATATCTCTGAAAGCCAAGATTTTCCTCCTCCTCCTTTAATATATCGATTAAAAATGAATAATAACTTGTTTAAAAAATCATCATTGCATTTCTTTTTATTGTAATCACCTAAAACCTCCAAAAAAGAATTATAGATTAGGTTATAGTTTGAAAAAATTTCTACATGTTCAGATATTTTTTTAATGGATTTTGGACGAATAACTAAATTAGTGGGTCTCTTATTTGATAATTCAAGCTGATACATCCATCTTTTTACTATATCCAAACTAACTCCCAAAATTTTAGTAATTTCAGATGCCACAATACGACCTTTAAACCGACGAAGCTTTACTCCCCCCGTAATAGTAAGATTAAGACATTTTTTTGAGGATTTTTCAAATTCCACGATCTCAGACTCAAGAATATAGATTAAATTAAATAATCTTTTTACAAATATAGTTTCAGTATTATCATTCTTTCTAATAGGGTATTTCATTTTTTTACAAGATTGTACAGTTAGTACACTTTGGGGCGGATTGTGGTGAGATGTTATTTTGGGGGTAAGATATATAGGAGGTTTGATGGAAGATGGAGTAGATGTTACTTTAGATGAGTAGGGATTAGGACATTGAACCTTATTTTGATCATCATAAAACATAGTATTATTTTTTTTTTGAAAAACATTAATGTCTTTATCTTTAAAAATTTATAATTTATTTATAATTACTCATAGAAAATAGTAATTTATTTAAAAAGGATTTAAAAAGGATCTTTTTTGATTTAGGATCCTTGTTTCTATACAAATGATTAATAGTATTGAATTTAGAAAGTGAGATATCTATTTAAGATAACATTAGGAATATTTTGCTAACACTTTCTCTATCATATTTCTTCCTTTAGTAGTAATGTAAATTTTTTCATTATTACGGATAACATATCTCTTTTCTTCTAATCTTCTCAGAGATGTATTGATATTTGAGTTAGTATGTAATTTTATCGAGGATTTAAGAGTGTTTATATCGGTCATACCGTTTTCTTCGAATAGAAGTAATGTCAATATTTCGTTAGCTGCAGATAAATCTAATGAAACAAAATTTTTGTTATCGAATTTTTCAATAAATGGGATTGGTTCTGAATTTATCGAATTAATAAGTTCCAAATTCTGATCAGAATTTAAGGGAGAATATAAACGCACCATTTCAGAAAGGCACCATTTTGCAGTAGAAATAACATATTTAGCATCAATTTTATTTGCAATAATGTCTGATATGTGGGCACCATCTCGACTATTCCTAAATCTATATGCAATATATAATGAATCAGCAACAAGTGATTTAACATATTTTGAAATAACTTGATTATTTACTGCTTTTTCTAAACGTTCTCTTATTTTTGTTAAATCGGGACTTGAAGCTTTAGTATTTCTTACTAAATAATCTAATATTTGATAAAAATTTTCAACAAACTTCCCCAATTTTACGAGAACTGATTCAAAGTCATTTATTAAAAATTTTAAAACCATTCCTTCATAAATTTTAATTAATTTCTCTACTTCATCAATATTTGCAATGGATTTAAAAATTACAATGATATCCTTAGACTTTTCTAATTCATTCATTTTCCTTAATCAGATTTTGCGTATAATCAATTCCCATTTTGGTTAATTCAAATCCCTTTTTCGACTCAATATCAGTGGAACTTCTTAGGAATCCTCTCTTTATCAAGCCATTTAAAGTATCTGTCATGTTTTTTGGTTTTACAGCTCTCACTTGATCAAATCCATTTTTAATGTGATCAATATTAAACCCAATAATGTCTTCGTAGGTAAATAAATAGTAGCAAACAATGATAGCAGTATCTGCATAAGTTTTGGGATTTATTTTAGCTATTAATTCAGGTAGAGAAATATGTTCTTTAACTTTACTAGTTTCTCGTTTTTTGTCTAAATCATCTTGTTTCAATAAAAAAGGGAGGATTAATTTAAAAGTTTCAAGTCTATATTCATCCTCAACTCCTATTATAATATCTAGAGCTTTCTTGATATTCTTCTTAATCAATTCTTCAATATCTTTCATGATAACACCATTTTTTATTCATCAAGTTTTTCATTAAAAGATTTTAAAAATTCATCAATTGCATGTATATTCAATCTATATTCTCCCCGCCCAGTTCTCTTGAGTATATTTAATTTACTTAAATCCGAAACGCGAGCAGTAATTTGTTTTTTATTTAAAGTCAGTTCATCATCTAAATCATCAAGAGAGATAATTTCATTATCACGTAAATTTTCCTCAAAAAGCATTTTTTTCTCAAGGGAAATTAGTACTATCTGTTCTGTATTTGTTAATTTATCTAAGCTTATTTTTCGGATAATATCTCCATCATTTGTAAATTTGAATAAATTACTTGCTATATGTTTTATATTTTTAATTGCTTCAGAGGAATTAGTAATCAAAATAGAGGGTTTTTTTTCAGTTTCATTAACTTTTTCATCAATATGCACAGATTTCTTAGTATCAAATTTTTTTTTGAAAATTTCAATAAAATTGGAAAAATTATCAAGAATAATATTAGGATCATCAACTTCTATATTATCTTCAATTTCTAATTTAAAACCTTGAAAATCCGCAAATATTTTATAGTTCAAATATTATCACCTTTTTGCTCAACTAATTCTCTAATTAAGTTTCGAGCTTTTAACATACCTTGATTTGTAATTCGATATGTTTTTCCTTCAATTTTTATAAATTTAGAATAATCTCCCCTGAAAGCTTTGTTCGAAGCTGTGGGATCTATATCAGATTTAATTAAAATTGGAGTTAATGACTGAGAACTCATTTTATCCATTTGATTAATCACTTTATTTGCATAAAGAATTAAAAGAATTGCAATCCTTTGAGTTTCGGTTCTTGTATCTCTTTTAATAATTAATAAAATTGGAGGTACTTCATCATCAGTTCCAAAATCATAAACCATTTCAATTTTATCAGGAGCTATTTTTGAATCATATGAAATTTTTTGACATTTATTTAAAGATCCTTCGTTTCTGATCATTTTGGAAGGCAGAACACTTGTTGTTATTTCATTAAATGTATTTTCCCTTACATGTGGTTCTACCATTTCGATACTTGGGTTCTTAAATATATCATCATGGCGATCAAAATACTCGAGAAGATCTTCTAAAAATTCGAATAAATTTCCTTCATACTTATTAATTCCTAGTTTTACTAATACATTATAAATTTTGAATTCCAAATTAATGTCTAACATACTAATATCATAGTTTTTCATTATTTATAAACTTTTGTAAAACACATATAGTTATTTAACTATTGATAATCGTATTTAAATTTGTTTCAGACAGCTAATTCCAAATCAAGATATAATTATTAAAAAATGCTGAATTAATATATTTTGAAAGAGTATAGATTCGTATTCTCTTAAAAAAAAGGAAGAGGAGAAATAATGATCCTAAATTGTGTTAAATTATATATAAAACAAGCATTCTTTTTATATAAAATTGATAATAACACATTAAAATCTATCTATTATCGATTCTTATTAGTAAATAAAATAGGAAATAGTCGTCGCTTTTACTATAAAATAAATTCAAAATCAAGTCATAATTTATCAGATCTTAACAAATTATTTTATATAATAATGAAAGAAAGGGTCTATTTAAAAAATTTAAAAGAATATGAAAAAATAAAAAACTAAGAAAAGAGCTAATGATTTATATTTCAATTATAACCCTATTAATATTTCGCTTTATGCTTTTGATTGGGACAAAAATATCATTTGATTAATATAAAATCTCAAACAATAAAGGAATAACTTCGGAATTGTGCCTTGTGCTGTTATGAGTATGTTTAGTGAGGGACTTATTCCTGCTGCTTGCGAGGTTGATATCTCCGGTTTAATAGGAATGTTAATATTACAACTTGCCTCTGAGAGTCCATCAGCTATACTGGATTGGAACAATAATTATGGTGATGATCCAAATAAAATGGTTTTATTTCACTGTAGTAACCTTCCGAAATCATTCTTTAAAGATACAAAAATGACTATTCATCCCATAATTGCAGATCAAAAAGGTGGAGATGTGAGTTTTGGAGCAATTCAAGGGCGTATTAAAGCTAAACCGTGTACACTTTTACGAGTGGAAACTGATGACTTTTTTGGAGAAATTAAAGCGTTAGTTATAGAGGGTAACTACACAAATGATCTATTAGACACATTTGGGGGTTATGGTGTAATAGAAATTCCTAATTTACAAGAAGTTTTAAAGATGGTATGTAAAGAGGGGTTTGCTCATCATATTGCTGCATCATTGAATGAAGTGGGAGACATAATAACTGAAGCTCTTTCTAATTATTTAGGATGGAATGTTCACACTCAATTATAAATGAAATTCAGGTTCTAAAACGCTTTTAATCCCTTTTTGATCAATTATAACTCTAAACTTTTTATAATGGATTTTATTTACTTTTTTTTCCTTAAATGATGTTAACTTTAAAACAAGATTTAAATGATATACTTTTGAAACGGGGATATTTTCAATCTTTTTTTTATCTACATTCCATTTAGATATAAATTGAATTGGGTCGTCAGCATATCTTAAAAAACCTCTAACATTAAAACGAATAACGTCCGATATATCTTTTCTTCTTGTATGGAAGTGATTTATTTTTTTGTTGAACAACGTAATTTTTTTTTCATATAGAATAACATCCTCTGGTTTACCACCTTCTTCTATCGAACTAATGTTACTTGATTTCCTAATCCCTAAAATCTCAGGTGCAATCTTATCTATATTTTTAAAACTTACAATTTCTATAGATTTTCCAATTTTTTCCTTATAAAATCCATCTATAATATCAATACGCTGATCTGGAAACATCGATCCTACTGCCTTCTGTGAAACTCCCCGAATATTCTCTTTAATTCGGTCTTTCAGCATATATATTACAACGGTAGCAATAATAAAGGGAATAGAATACATTGGAAATAATGAAAGGATTAAATAACCAAAAAATAATGAAAAAAACATAGCAACTGCAGCTGCTACTGAGTAAAATATTTCTAATGATTGTGATTTAGGATCTTTTTTCTTTTTTTCCAAATATAAAACACTTTGTACATATTTTTTCATGATCCCTTCTTGATATGAAAAAGTTTCATTATTATCATTTTCAAGAATAATTAATGAGCTCTTTAAATATTCACGATACTGCTGCTCTTTTTCGATTACATCAATCATACTAATTTTGGTTTCGTTAGTAAATTTATCTTCAAAAGCTTTTAAAAATCTTGTAAGCCACCTTTCAATCTGTAAACTAATATATTCATCAGCAAACCGAAACGCCTCACGCGATTTTACAGGAACTTGGGAATTTAAGATCTTATTTCCTATCAATTCCAGTTTCTTTTGTAATTTTTTTATTGATTCGAGATAAGAATTTAACAAATCAGATATATTATATTTTTTATTAAATTCATTATAGTTATTCTGCATATATTTAAATTGATCTCTTAAAGAGACTTTTGTTATATCCGCAAGTAAGCACAATTCTCTTTGAATTTTTGTTATGGTCTCCGTATTAGATCTCCCATATTCAATATCTTTCAATGCTTTCAAGATTACATTTATTGGAGAAAGGTCATTTTTCTTATCTAATATTCCCTCTATAGGCATTTTAGGAGTTTTAAACCTTATTCGATTGTTAATGTCAGAAAAAAATTGCTCCTTACTATATGAATCCTTGTTTATCTGTAAAGAACTTGGAATAAAGAAATATGTATCAAGAAGATATGATGTTTTCTTTTTTTCGGTTATTTCCATTTTATAATCTATTTTTGACTCAAAGTTATAAAGATCATGGCGTTCAATTGACGATTCTTTCCAATCTCTGATTTTTTCATCATCCATAGTTTTTAGAATCGTCAATATAACATCACATTAGTTTTTATTTTAATTAAAAGGATAAAAAAGAGAAATATTCTTCACTCTCTTTTGAAATAAGAATAAATACAAATCTAAAAATTTATTTTTTTCTTTTTATTGAAATCTCTTTTTGAAAAAATCCCGATTCGATTATATTACTCTTTTCAGTGTCTAAATTTGTAAGAATTTCAAATGGATAAAATTTGTGTACCTCATTTTGGTAATCTAAAATCCTATTTCTGGTCAAATATATCGAATACTCTGAAATATCACATCCAATCCATCTTCTCTTCAATTTTTCAGCTACAGCTAAAGTTGTTCCAGAACCACAAAAAAAATCAGCAATTAAATCTCCTTCATTGGATCCCAATTTAATAATTCTCTCGAGTAAACTATGATGCTTTTGAGTTGGAAACCCTGTCCATTCCTTTGAGGCTGGTTGTAAACAAGGTATTTTCCAGACATCATCTAATTTTTTATCTTTTACTGTTCGATATCTAACATGTCCATTCTTATCTTTCAGATTCTTGAGTACGCCATCTATATTTACTCTCATCAACTGTTTTCTTGGTTTTTTACGAGGAATTCTTAATTCATTAAATGTGTAATTACTAGAATTAGAATATACTAAAATCGTATCATAAGCCCTTGAAAGATTTTTCTTTCCGGCTGAATACTTATTATAATAATACCAAACAATATTATTAACAAACTTATTTTCTCCAAAAACTTCATCTAAAATCAGTCGTATGTAATGATTAGCATGCCAATCAGAATGAACGAAAATTATACCTTTTTTTGACAGAATTTGCTTGAACAATAATATTCTTTCATATAACATTTGCAAGTAGGAGCTTAAATCATTATTCCAGTGATCATAATATGCTATTGAATCATAGAATTTGTCATCTTCCTTAATTTTAATTTCATAATTAGTTCCAGAAAAGAATGGAGGGTCAATATATATTAAATCAATTTTTTCTTCAAAGTTATTTAATAAAAAATATAATACGTCTAAGTTATTTCCCCAAAATAATTTGTTAGACCGGAATTGAGGATTTATAAATCCTTCTAGTTTTTCCTTATCATTTAATGAATGATATTCGAAAGTTTTAAAAAAAGTAGGAATATATTTTTTTAGATCTTCTGATTTAAGAGTATTCTCTTTTTTATTTTGCCAAATTAATTTAACCATTCTAATAATAGAAAGAAATGTTATTCTAAATTTCTTTATTTTCTAATAAAGCGTCAAACTCTCGATCTGATACGAACCCCTTATTAATCATAATCTCCTTGATACTTTCGATGAGTTGGGGTGCTACTTTAGCTTCTGAAATTGTCTCCTCAAGTGAAGTAACTTTTTGCTTTAATGTTTTAATTTCATCTTCTTTTGCAGTTATTTCTTCTTTTAGACTTTCGGATTCTACATACTTATCTGATCTTGATTTTTGTAAATCTTTTTTAAGGCTCTCAATTTCATTTTCTCTTTGTTGAAGATTATCTTTGAGTTTTTCTCTCTCTTTTTCTAAATTGGCCTTAAAATCATTTTTTTCCTCTTCTAAACTCTCGATTTTTATAGTGGACTCCTTTAATTTATTTTCTAATTCTGTAATCTTGGAATTAGATTCAGCTAATTTAGTATCTAAATTTGATTTTACTAACCTCAGTTTGTTAAGCTCAGCATCTGCATATAGTTTCTCTTCTTTTATTCTCTCAAAATCTTTATGAGATGTAGAAAAATTCTCATTTAAAGCAGTTAATTTTCTCTCAGTTTCAGTGAATTTTTCCTTAATTGTTTTTAAATCTTCTGTAGTTCTTTCTAAATCTTTTGTTTTTTGACTTAATTGTTTTTCTAAATTATTTATTTTAGATCTGAGATCTAATAACACTTTTCCCTCAACAGATAATTTTTTATCTGGGCGTTCTTCAGCGCGCGCCCAATCGATTGACATTTTTGTTAACCTGATTATGAATTTTATGATATATCTATATATTTATTTTAAAATTATATACTTAATTTGAAATCATATTGTCTTTTAAAATTTTATTAAATTTTGTTTTTGAGGTGAAAAGTTGGTGTTTAACTTTCTCCTTGAAGTGTGAATTAAGAAAAATTTGTAAACCTTTTCTGAGAATTCCGATGTTGCCTTTCGGTAAAATTCCCTTATTAGTATTAATTAGGTCTTCCGCTCTATTTATTCTTTTATTGTCCCAACAGGAGCTCATCAGAAAATTGTTAAAGGATCCATGACTCCAATATCATCATATAATAGCTTGGGGTCTGTAATTGGGATAACCAATTTACACCCCATAACTACTGATAATTTATTTAAGATTTATATAGACCTTTATTTATATAAAAGTCTTTCAGGAGGTCAAGCGCATACCCAGGAAGCAGTTCTCTCAATTTTAGGTAACTTTGAGATTTTAAATCAGAGAATAATTCTTAATGATGGTAAGTTTCAATATGACGATAGCCTTGCGAGAAGTGACGAAGAATTAAACGGGATTATAAGTAGATTAAGAACAAAGGTTGATCAAGCAAAATTTAATAAACTTTTCTATCGCGACGAAGATGGAATGCCGTTTGGAAGGAACAAATTTTCTATTAAAGAATATTTAGAAAACCTTCGGGATGTATTAATGAGTTGGCAAGAGCCTGATGAAGAGGATCGTGACAATGTTGACCATATTCTCTATTTGTCAAAATTTCTTATCGATAATCTCGAACCGTTAAGTACTGGTACCAGCAAGTTTTCTGTTTCACGTGTTGACGATAAACCTTCTGAGCTTGAAAGAGGGATGGATCTCCTTAAAGTAGCTCAGTATCTTTTTGGACCTCAAACTTTTCGGTTAATTTTATTTAGATCATTATGGTATTTTGCTAGTGATGGTAAATATAATGTTTTACCACTCTCGATTTTGCCTGAAGATCTATCAGAGTATGTATTAGATTTAGGAATTATTTCTAGTACTCAAAGGAAGAGTACATTGACAAATGAATATATGCCATTAGCAACAGCAACTGACATTAGAAACCATATTCCATCCTTGTTATTAGGTAATTCTTTCTTTAATTTACCCGTTGACGATGGTAGCAACATAGATAGCACGTTCTATTTTGGATATGGTCCATTACCTTTTATAAGTGATTCAATTTCTATTCCAAAATTTATAGATTCCTATGAATTAAATCAATATATTGGTCGTCTAATATTTAATCAATTTGAATTATCTTTAAACAAATATAAAATAGATAATCACATAACTGATCCTAGTGTTAGCAAAGTGAATCTTGGTATGACAGCTTATGAGGATATCTTTAGTGTTGTTGAAGACAAAGTTATAAGACATTTTACATCTAAGTCAGGAGATATTGCACAAAATCTTGAAGATGCTTTCAATATTCTTATTGAAGCAAGACGAGAATTACTATCTTTTACAAATGATAACACAGCAAATATGTTATTAAAAGGTGTAGCAGAGGACACTCTTAGACTTCAATTTATTAAATTCTTTCAAAACCCAATAATATCTACAACTAAAATCTATTTCTATAGTACTCTTGTTGATGGAAAGATTCCTTGGATTGAATTTAGTAAAAATGACTTCGCAGGTAAATTTACTCAAATGACTGGTAATACCCATGCATCTCAATGGTCTGCCTTTGATTATAATTATATTGAGCAATATAATGCGAGGGTGATTGATAATAGAGTAGATGTTCTAAAAAAGCTAATTGAATCTCAGCCCGAAGGTTCTAGAAATGTGCGAATATTTATTGGGCAAAATATTGGTAGCTCCTCAGACCTTTCAACTGATTATGGTTATCAATACATCGAAGCAACAACTCAGTCCCCTAAATGGATCCCAAAAACGGAATTCATGACAAGTCAAGGAAAAGCGCCCTCATATATTGATGTTAGCTTTGAAGAAGGTACTTATAAAGAGTTTGAGATGCAGAAGTTGCGCTATCTTGTCCTACTTTCACTTGCAATGGAATTAAGAATGATAACAGGAGTAAGACCAAATCAAGAATATGAATTCAATTATCGAGATTTTATATTTATTATAAAGAAAGCCGATTCCAGTGTCAATGATCCGAATTATATCGCTATTTTTAATCATCATTATATTACTCAATTAATGCCAATTCACTCATCTAGTGAAGCTCCTTCTTCTGTAAAAAGAGGTTTCACTAAAATTAACTTGGAATGTCCATATAAAAATGAAATCTATTGGAAACAAGAATTTTCAAGACGCTGGATTGAATATAGCGACTTTATTCCATTTTGGGTTTCAGGATCTGGTCTACTTATAAATGCCTTTTCTTATTATAAAGACTATTTTGGCTATTCTTAAAATTCTATAAAAATGTTTTTTTATATTTATTCTATATTAAATTCGTTGAGAGTAAACATTTAAGAATGTATTAAATTATTTTTTAATTAAAGAATTTACACATTAAATTCAGTATGCAAGAATTCAGAATCAATGATTATATCTCTCTCTCTCTTAAGGGTGAGAAGACCATTATTTATGTGAATAATGAAGAGTTTATGCAATGTAAATCATTATTGTTAAATATTCCAACTGATAATGCTCAATTTTCTAACTTATTCAAATCTATTGACGAAGCTGCAGAGATTTTTCAATGGTCGGAAGATAAGCAGGAAACTTTTGAATATGCATTATCATCTGAAGTAGAATTCTGGGGTCATTGCAGCAATTTACAGGCATGGGTGGAGAGTGATTATGACACTCGGTTATTACATAGTAATCTGGCGTTTCCACTTTTAAGAAAGTTGGGTGCCATTGGAGAACCAAAAGCAGCAAGAGTTTTTAAACTTGAGATTCTAAGACGTTTTAATGAAGGTAATAATATAACTAGAGAATTTTTAATTGAGAACGAGTATTTAGATTATCTAGAAGAGGAAGACGTTAGGAGTTCTCTACTCATAGAGGAAGTATTGCTACTTGAAGATTTAGAGAAATATCTGCAGAAAAGTATTACTTTGACAGAATATTTAGAAGGAATTACCGATGGATTAGCTGTAGACTGTTACTATATTGAGGATTACAAGATTATCGGTCTGAAAATCCGCACCCTTACAATTGATGTAGTTCCAGAATTAATTGGGAAGTTTAAGAATCTAAGATACTTAAATCTATCTCATAACTACCTCAAATATTTACCAGCATCAATTGGAAAGTTAAAGAATTTGGAGATTTTGAATCTTGCACGTAATGAATTTGAGAAGATACCATTATCATTTAGGAACCTTGAAAAATTAAGAGAGCTAAATTTAAAATACAATAAGTTAAGGAAGGTCCCTTCGATGTTAGGGAACATTAAAACGCTCTATCTATTATACTTAGATGATAATCCTATAGATTACTTTCCAAAAAAACTTGGAAATCTTATGAAAGAGGATAAAAATAGTAGGTATAAAAATGTAAGATAACAATTTTACATTAAAATATTTGAATAAAAATAGATCATATGAGTTTTAATCTTTTATTTCATTGAGGAGCGGTTCAAGTTCTTTATCAGATAAGAATCCCTTAATCTCTAATAATTGCTTAATTTTTTCAATTGCTTTTTTAGCGTTTATGGCTTCAGACATTTGAGCTTCAAACGCTTTATATTTTTTAATTTGCTTATCATTAAATTTTATTTCATCATTTAATTTCTTCTTTAGATCCTCAATTTGAATATTAAGGTGTTGGATTTCTTCATTTTTTTTTAAAAGTTCATTTACTTTATTCAACATCTCTTCTTCTTTTTTTTGAATATCTTTATCCTTAACTAATACTATTTGTTCCATTTTGGATGATTTTTCAATATTGAGATTTGATTGAACTTCCAGATTTGTAATTTTTTCAATAGCTTCATTGAGTTTCTCTTCTAAATTGGAATTATCAGATATCAATTTAGCAAGTTCAATATCTGTATGCAATTTTTCTTGTTTAACTTCATCCAAAGATTTTCTAGTAGAGGATTTTCTTTCTGTAAGTTCAGTTAAACTTCTTTCACGACCTGCTAACTTGTCTTTAGTTTCATTTAATACACGTATAGTTTTATCTAATTTCTGTTGATTTTGCTTCAATTCTAATTCTAATTCTTTAATTTTAGATCTAAGTTCTAATAAAAATTTTCCTTCTATGGATAATTTCTTATCTGGTTTTTCCTCGGCTTTAACCCAGTCGATTGAAATTTTTCCATCACCATCAAATTGAATTTTTGTTATAATTTAAAGATAAAATAATTATGTATAAAAATTAATTATTTCAGTTTAAGAAAATATTGAATCATTAAAATAACATAATGTTTAATTTTCATTAAATGGTTAAAATTTCTCTTGGAACAGCTGGATGGGATTACAAAGATTGGGTTGGTCCATTCTACCCAAAAAAGTTGGAAAAATCCCATCAATTAGAATTTTTTTCTAATTATTTCAATATTGTGGAAATTAATTCAACATTCTATAACATGCCATCTGAAAATATGGTAATTAACTGGTATAATCGTGTGTCCGAACATTTTCGTTTTGTTGTTAAACTATGGCAAAAAATAACACATGATCTTAATAATTTTGAAATAAACCAAAGGATTCTTGAATTTTTTAGTAGAATTAGACCATTACAAGGAAAAATCTCTGGATTTCTTCTTCAATTTCCACCATGGTTTAATTTTTCAGAAAAGCATCTAGAACAATTGAATAATTTATTCAAGACACTTCCATCTGAGAATAAATACATAGTTGAACTAAGAGATAATTCTTGGTTTAAACATGAAATTCTTTCAAATTTTATAAATGGGAAAAATGTAATATTCGGAACCACTTATATGCCAAATATTACGCCATATTACATGCTAAATCAAAATTTTTATTATATAAGGCTAATTGGAGATAGAGAACTCACGATTTTTAATCGAATTCAAAGAAATCAAACAGAAGCTTTAAATGACCTTTATAAGAATATTCAAAACTTAGTGAAAATCTCAAATGTCTATGAAATTTTTATTATTGTCAATAATCACTTTCAAGGTTTTGCCCCAGAAAGTGTGAATAATTTAAAAAAGAAATTCGGGTTATCCTATCGTAATTTTAACAAACAAAAAAGCTTAATAGACTTTACTTTATAATCCATTTAAAATTTCCCTAATGAATAAGAAAATTTTAAATATTGGCGGTTATTAACTATTTTTTATGGATTTTATTGATAATTTAAAGAAATTAGGTAAGAATTGGCGGTTATTAGCTCTTGTAATTTGGCTATTAATAGGAGTAGCTATAATTCCTTATCCTAATCCTGTTGTTTCTTTGATTGGTATTATAATATTTTTTCCGTTTTTAGTCTTTTTAATGTTCTTATTTTTGCTCTCTCTTGTTTCTAAGAAAAGTATTTTTGAGTACCCTCCTTGGAAGATAATTTTATTTTTACTTGTCTCCTTACCAATTATGGCATTAATTTCAATCGTTCTAATACTTTTATTTATCATTTCTGTTATTACCTATTTCCTCTTTACATCTTGGTTTATCTTATATGGGTGCTTTTTAATTGGGAGAAGAGTTGATAAACAGGCATTAAAAACAGTAAAAGCAAAGGCTTTTATAAGAACCCTTATTTTTATTGGTGGTTTAACTGCGTCCATTATTTTCTTATATCTCTTCATTATAGCACCCAAATTATTCGATTTTTCAGTTATTAGTGACACACCAATGCCGTGGTATTTAAATGGAGTATATATACTTGTTGGAGCAATTCTTATTGGACTTGCTATTACAATTGTTGTCTATAAGTTTCATAAAGTCTTTAATGGATGGTTTGGAATATTTGCAATATTGGTTTCTTTCTATACACTATTTCTGGTTATAAAGATTTATCTTGGTCTAGCTCCTACAAAAACTACTGGATTTGGTCCAATTTGGGCCTATCTTACCATGATAATCCCTGATCTACTTATCATATTTTATTCTCTAAGTACTCTTATGGGTTCACAAGCAGAATTCTTAAGCAAAAAGCTAAAAAGGTTTGAGCTAGATACTGTAATAATTTGGTTAATTCTCTCAAAGGTAACATATGAATTCATACATTATTTTCCATATGATCTTTTAAGTGGTATTCAAATTCCTTGGATTCAGTGGTTTGCTGATAATATAGATAATGATCTTATTAATCAAGTAAAAAATATTGCTGTATTAGGGTTTTTTGTACTCCTTTTAATAATAATAGGATTATATGAAATCATGAAATATTCTGAAGGAAAGTTAAAAGCAAGAAAAGAGGAAAAGGTTAAATTAAGCGAAATTATATTCCCCGAACCTACTATTGAAGAACCTGAAATAATTACTGAGGAAAGCAAAACAATCGATGATATTGATGTAGCTATTTCCAAAGAAGACGATTTTAAGGAAAAAAATAATAATGAATCAGAAAAAGATTTAACTTTTTAAATATGATAAATTGCATGAGTTTATTAAACTCTCTTTTTTTTATATTTGAAACAATAATTCAAAAAAAATTACTAATTCCTCATAGATTAATAGTTTAATAATTAGTTTTATAAACACTAATTCAAAAATTGTCTTACGTAAATTCTAATTAGTGTTTTATATGAGTAATTTAGAACCCAGAACTGTAGAAATCTTTCTAAAGAAATTTGAGAAATTATCTCTCAAAATTGAACAGTTAACAGACGAAATTTCAAAAATGAAGACTAAATTAGATAAGAATTATAAGGTTAATAGAACATTTGGACTGAAATCAGTAAGAAACTCTCAACAACTTGACTTTGCAAGGGATGTCATGGGAATTGGAAGCCCTACTAAAAGATACTTATTATCTCTAAGAGCAATTACCGAAGAATGGAAAGGAAGAAAAAATGATTTTCTAATAACTGTAAGACAACAAGAAAAAGAAACCCATATGGATTTGAAAGCGCTTGGCATCAGGATTCCCGTCAATGATATCAAGAATATTCGTGTTTTAGCTAAACAAATACTCTCATTATTATATATATCATGTGAATTGCAGGGAATTGCTATTAATGAGATCTTAAGAGAGATAATCACTGAGATAAATAATGAAGGGCAGAAAATGGTCCAAGAAATTAAACAAAAATTCATTCTTTAAGATTTCTTCAATAATCACCATTCATTTGCCTTTTTCACAGAGAAAAAGTTAAAAAAGTTCTTAAAATATAAAATTTAAATTTCGTGAAACAAGAATTTCACGATCAAATTACTAAATTTGCCAGTTTATCATTTTTAAAGTTTAAAAAACCAAAAATAATATATTTTGTTCATATTAAGGATTAATCATTAGAAATTAAATTATTTAAAATGTATGAAGGATTAAAAAATGGAGTATAAAGAGATAGTTTTTGAAAAAAAGGATAGAATTGCCCGTATAACCATCAATCGGCCTCAACGTTATAATGCATGCAATCTTCGCGCTGTCCATGAATTGATTGATGCATTTGATCATTGTTGGGACAATGAAATTGGAGTTGTCGTTTTTACAGGAATAGGTGAGAAAGCATTTTGTACTGGTGGCGATCAGACAACACGTGAGAAGGGTGGTTATGAAGGAGAACTTTTATTACCACTTGAAGTTGGCTGGCAACGAGTAACACATTTAATAAGAACCTTACCTAAACCTGTTATTGCACGTGTAAATGGTTATGCCATAGGGGGAGGACATGTATGGCATGTCAATTGTGATCTGAGTATTGCAGCAGAACACGCACAATTTGGACAAGCAGGACCTCGTGTTGGTTCATTTGATCCTGGATATGGAACAGGAGATTTAATGCGTGCTGTGGGGATAAAACGTGCGAAAGAAATTTGGTATCTGTGCCGTAGATACACAGCACGACAAGCTTTAGAAATGGGGCTTGTAAATATGGTAGTCCCATATGACAAACTGGATGAGGAAGTAGATAACTGGTGTCAGGAATTGTTAGAGAAGAGCCCTACAGCTCTTAAAATGCTAAAATATGCTTTTTTAGCTGAAACTGATGGAGTAACAGGCATAACCCAACTAGGAGTTGGGGGCTTATCTATGTATTATAATACAGACGAAGCCATGGAGGGTAAAAATGCCTTTATAGAAAAACGTAAAGCCGATTTTAACCAATTTAGAAGATAGAAACAAAGAAATTAATTTCTTTTTATCACAGTTATAAGTATCTTTAACTCAGTTAATTATTTTTTTATTAAGATTAATCTATCTTCTTCAATAACAATTTTATCTTTATTTAAAGGACTATAATTATAAGTAATTTTCATTGTATTCACTATAAGAGTCCCTAAAAAGCTTAATTTCAATGTATTAAACAGATCATTGATCATCTGGAGATCCTCTGGAATGGAGACCCCAAAAAAAGGATTGAGAAATAAATATAAAGCGGCTCCAAATATTATTCCAATAAAAAGGCTAACTATATTATTAAATGGAATTATCAACATGATCAAAAGGAGTATTGTTAAATTAGGGATTAATCTATAGATTCGAAAATTGTATTTAATCTTGAGTTTTCGTTTAAGTTGAATTAAAATAAAGGGCAAAAGAAATAATGCTGAAATTAGCATTACAATACCAATACCTAAAATTCCAAAAAAGAAAATAAAAATTGGTGCCGTCGTTAGAATTATTAGAAGTGTTATTGAGAACCCTATTGCAGCTAAATTAGCATTGCCTGATCCTATCAAAGCATTCCCAAATAATGTTGAGTATCCATAAAGAAATTGTCCAATTATAATCAAGATAAATAAGGTTTGAGCCATAGCAAATAGATTACTATTAAAAACAGTCCCTTTATAAAAAAAATCTCGATGTAAGTAAAGTAATATTTCTTTAGACAAAGCGACCATTGCTGTTAAAAAACCTAAAGCTAAAATACTTGAAATTCGTGTAGATGCATTTATTGACTCTTCGATAGTGTCATGATACTTTTTAACAGATGCTTCAGCAATTTCAATATTTAATGGAGCAGAATAGTACAGAATCACAGATTTTACTGCACCATAGGCCATCAACACAGTTAATAAACTCAGACCTAAATTTTGATATGAAGTGTCTGTGAAAATTGTCAAATATACAGCAGCAATCAAGAATAAGATATATTCAAAAAATTTAGAATTCTGAATATTGGTTATCATAGAATACATTGAATTTTTCAGATAAATCAGGATTTGATAATTTTCAATAAGTTCTCCAACTTCAGGAGAAGCTCTTTTCCTCATGTTTCGAGTTCTTAAACTTGCTCTAAAAATCTCGATAATTGAATAAGGAGTTAATCGCTTAAAGAAATAAATTAATAGACTTATTGTTATTATATTGAAAAATGGATAAAACGCAAACAAAAAAGGATCTAAACCATAAGTAATAAAAATAATACCTAATGGTAAAATAAAAATTCCATTAAAAATTGATGCAAAAGCAATTATGTCATATCTGTTTTTAATCTCTAATCCTATTTGAAACATAAAAGTACCATAGATTAAAAATGAAGAAAAACCAGAAGCAAAGATGCATTCTCTTAACAAATTATTTGTTAAAAAAGATCCAAAAATAAAGGGAATAGCTATCATTGTTAATCCTAATCCCAATCCAATTATGAATAATAACTTTGAATATGTTGTAGCTTTGATCCGTCCAAGTTCTTCATTTATAACAAATGCTGCTTTAATTTCGGCAATAAAATATCGGGAAATTCCAATTCCAATTAAGCTTAAAATTCCATTAATTGCGGTTGTTAAACCAAAATAAGTTAATCCCGACCAATTCGTTCCTAAAATAATAAAAATCCAGATACAACCCGCATTAATTAATGAAAAAAGCATAGTGAGAGAGCCTGAAGTAATTGCACGCGAACTTCCTTCCTTTTCAAAAAATTTCTTATCTCTTTTAAATTTAAATTGAGATCTTTCTTTATCTTTTGATATTACCATAAATAGTGGGCATTCTCTAAGTAAATTACAGATATTGAATTAAAGGATTATAAAAAACTTTTAGCTTTAAAAATATTAATCTAAACGGAAGGAGCTACCCTAGTTTATTTATCATATAATAAAAGAGGTTTTTAAAAATAATAACCTTCTTAGCATTATTACTTGGTAAAAAAAGTTGAACTGTCCAAAATGAGTAAAGAAGTTATTTGTGAAAATTGTGGCGAAAATACGTCATCAGAATTATACGAATGTGCAGATTGTTTTACCCAAATATGCGAAGAGTGTGGGAATATTTGTAAAAAATGCGGAGAATACCTATGTGATGGATGTTATCATGATCATAAGAAGAATTGTAAGAAATGAAAGGTACTTACATCTTAGTTGTTTTCATACAAAAAAATATTGAACTTAATATCGGTGCTCTTGGTAAAATTAAATTTAAAAAAGGTTTTTACTTATATATAGGTTCAGCTATGGCAAATTCTGGCTCAACAACACTAATTAATAGAGTCAGAAGACACATATCTCCCTCAGAGAGTAAAAAAATACGTTGGCACATCGATTATTTGCTTCAAAGCAAATTTGCCTCTATTTACCGTATATATTTAATTCCTTCTCTTCAGAATCTAGAGTGCTTAATAGCGAATGAATTATTAAACATATCAGATGGCTACATTAATAAATTTGGATCATCAGATTGTCTTTGTAAATCCCATTTGCTTTATTTTAAAGAGTTTAAACCATTAAAAAAATTAATCCAATAAATAAGACAATATCTATCATAATTTCCACTAAAACAGCTTTTTTTACATAAATCCAAGTTGGGAGCCAAAAAAGTGTTTTTTCTCTAATTTTATCTACAAACCTATGGAAAAAGTTGTTATGATGATAATCTATTTTCCCATTTGTATTTCTCCTTCTTTGAATTCGTCTTACTATTGTCCAATCCCAAATATCTGGTAAATTAGCAAATATAATTCCTAAATAGTAGAAAAAAAAAGGAATTATTGCTATATAACCAACAACGCGTACACTAATATTCCAAAAAACCCAGAATTTATCATCCCAATGTGGTTCAGGAGTATGATAGGTAATTTTTGAAAATGCATCAACAATAAAATGGGATAAAAAAGCAATGATTACGGTAAGTAAGAAGTTAAAGGGAAAAGTAAAAAACATAAAACATAAAATTTGAATGAACACACCAATTAAAACGTGAGTGATTAAATTCATAGTTTTTTCAATTAATAGACTTATAACACTTTAAAGAAATGATAATTATAAAAATCCTTAAGTTTAGAAATAATTTTTTATTAAGACATATTATTTAGCAAATAAAATTCCAATAATTAAAGCAATATCAATTAATATTTCTGATATTGTTGCCTTTTTATTATAGGTCAAATTAGGAAGCCAAAAAAGGGTTTTTTTTCTAATTTTGGCTATAATGCTATGAAAAATGTGATTATACCTCCAATTAATTTTCTCTTTTTTAATCATTCTTGTATAAAGTAGCCTTAGAATAACCCAATCGATAAGATCAACTAAATTTGCACAAAGTATTCCCAAAATAAATGGGTAAAAAAGAAGTATTAAAATACCTCCAGAGCCATACGTAATTATTTGCCATGAAAGCCAAAATAAATCTCCTTTTTGAGGATCAGGAGGATGATATGCAATAAGAACAAAAGCATCAAGAATAAAATGAGAAAAGAATGTAAATAAGATGGTAAAAACAATGTTAAATGGAAATATAAAAATCATAAAGCAATAAATCTGAATAATTATACCAGTTAAAACATGCGTTTCCAAATTCATTATCTTTTTAGTTAAAAACTTTATGATACTTTAGAAAAATGATAATTATAAAAATCCTTAAGTTTAGAAATAATTTTTTATTAAGACATATTATTTAGGACATATTATTTTGAACTAAAAATAAATAATTAATTAATAAGAGGGAAAAATATTATGGGAATGCTTGAAGGTAAAACTGCTATTATAACCGGTGCAGGACGCGGTTTAGGGCATGAAGAAGCTTTAGCTATGGCTAGAGAAGGTTGTAATTTAGTTATTAACGATTTAGGTGCTGCTTTTGATGGGAGTGGTGCTGAAACTAAGGTTGCTGACCAAGTTGCTGAAGAATGTAAAAAATTAGGAGTAAAAGCGGTAGCAAATTATGATTCCGTAACTGATTTCAACAAAGCGAAAGCTATGATTGATCAAGCCATTTCAGAATTCGGCAAATTAGATATTCTTGTAAATAATGCGGGTATTTTAAGGGATAGAATGCTCTTCAATATGTCAGAGCAAGAATTTGATGATGTTATCGCTGTGCATTTAAAAGGTACATTTAACATGACTCGCCATGCTGCTGCCTACTTTAGAGAAAAAGGGAAAGCCAATGAAGCTTTGGGAAACTTTGGAAGAGTAATTAATACTGCATCTGATGCAGGTTTAACGGGGAATGTAGGACAGACTAATTATGGAGCCGCAAAAGCAGGTATCGCCGCTTTCACTATGAACGCTGCAGCAGAATTAAAAAAATATGCGACTGTCAATTGTATTGTTCCATTAGCACGAACTCGTTTAACTACAGATGCTACTCCGCAAATGGTTGAAATAATGAATAAACTCGATGAAACTGGACTTGATGTCTTCAATCCTACTAATGTAGCACCAATGGTTGTATTTTTAGCATCAGATAATGCTAAAAAGATTAATGGAGAGGTATTTAGAGTAGTAGCTGATCGTGTTATGCTATTCCAAGGATGGCATACTGTTAACCAAATTAAAAATGATCATAAACCCTTTACACCGCAATTAATTGCCGAAAGGATTAGAGAATTAATGAAAGGCGCACCAAAAAAAGAAAATTTATACGCTCTTCTTGGCGATTTAGTTAAGATGTAATTTAATTTTAATACTATTTTTTTCTTTATTTTTTTTTAATCATAATATATTGTTAAAGAGTTACTCTAACTTATCCGTAATTTCTTTGAAAATATGATAAATAATTAAAATTATTTTATCAAAAACTTCTTCAGACATATCAGCACTATTAGTCTTTAACTTATTTAAAAGATAATCTAATTTATTTAGAGCAGCACTGAGATATAAGATATCATCTTTATTATTTGCTCTTTTAACTCGAGTTTTTAAAAATATTATCTCACTTATAAGCATATTAACTAATTTTTCTTTTCTTGATTCAACAAACACATTATATGGCAATAAGATTGTTTTGCTCATTTTTTAACCTCAGAACTAATTTTATTCTTAGTTATTAAGAGAATAAGACTGAATTAATTTCTTTTAGAGTCCAATTATTGAGTTCTATTATTTCATTCAAAAAAAAAGTGTAATTGACATTACATCATATAAGAATAAAATTATTATTATTATAGTATTTTTAATACTTTATTTGTCAATTAAATCTTCAAAGAAAGCATCGTCATAACGTTCTTCTTTCTTCTCTTTTTTCTCTTCTTCTTTGAATTCTTTATACATAAAACGAGCACCAATTATCATCGCAACAATACATCCAATAACTAATCCATATATAGACCTTGCCAAGAAAGAATAGAAGAAGAATTCAACTGTAACTGTATTTATGTATAGAATTGCATCTACAAGAGTAGTAGAAAGTGCTGAAATCAATCCACCAATGACGACCACGATAATGTTAATTTTTGTAATCGATTGTTCTTCTTTTCGATATTTTGTGGTATAAATTACACCACCTATTGCTCCAATTAAAAATTGATAATCAACATAAGTAAAATACCCAAGTAAAAATTCAAGAATGCCATAAATATAATAAATTAAACGGATTATTGTATATGAAAAAAAAGTAAGAGAGACAAAAACAACTATCCCAAATTTTACGTTATTTTTTTTCGCATAATCAGAAATGACAGAAATATTATCCACCAAGTTAAGTTTTAAGAAAATAAAATGATCAGATTTTTTTTAAAGAGTTAAAAATTTAAAAAAACAATAATATAAGAAAGTTGCTATTATTTTAGTTATTTGTTCGCACTTGGTATATCTTTCCCTTTTGTAATAGCTTCTTTTGCAACTTTTTTTGCTAAATAAAGAGGATCAGCCAAGCTTTTTAGCGCATCAAATGCCTCTTTAAATAAATTCTTAGCTTTATCCCCTTCTTTTCCTATAAAAATCCACTCCTATACTGATAATATTTTAGATGAATTTAGTCACATTAAATGTTAAAGCCTAAATATCTATGTCTATGTCTTTCTAAGGAAAACCCAGAGTCACATAAGTTGGTACAAAAAGAGGTGATTTAATTTGAGGGAATTTTAAATTTGCTTTCAATTCTTTAATCATTGTTACATTAGCTTTGATTTTTAAGAAATTCATATTATTAAGAGCTCTGTTTAAATCTTTATCTTTTAAAGGTGATACATACATTAAAACAGCTAAAGATC
The DNA here is from genome assembly GCA_019058365.1 of Promethearchaeota archaeon. Lineage (GTDB taxonomy): Archaea > Asgardarchaeota > Lokiarchaeia > Sigyniarchaeales > SOKP01 > Loki-b32. Next base: position 45,211 of record JAHPZE010000017.1, read on the forward strand.
GTCGTGTTGAAGCTTTTAAAATCTTGTCTAATAGATATATATATCCAAGAACGAGATCTTTAGAATTATCATATATACTCTTCTCTAGAAATATTTCATGAATTATTCCTATTCTTATCTTTATTCCAAATTTAAAAGAATGAATATACTGGTGGGTGATTACTGAGCCCCCTATTATCTTTCCATTTTTTCTAATAACTATATAAGTTGGTTTTTGCTGTGCTGCTGGAACTTTTACTCTTGCCCATAAAAACTTTGTTTCATTATATTTTGGAAATCCTTCATAATATTTTGGATTGATCTTATTTATCTTATTCATATATTCAAAGTGTTTCTTATTGTAATTAATTTCATATGAAAATTCTTTAAAACCGCGATAAAATTTCAGCCTTATTCTATTTAGAAATCTAGGTATGTACGAAAAAGCACAAAAGATCGGAAAAAAAAGAGCAAGAGCATAAACATTCTTAATAAGCTGTATTATGTTTGGAAATTGAATAAAAAGAGCTCCAATATCAACATCAAAATATCCTAATTTTTGATAAATTCTTTTTCTTGCAAAACCATTAAATCCTGCAGAAAGTATTGAAAAATCACATTTTTTCTGTTTCATATATTCAATTGACTTTTCCATTAATTTTGTTGCTATTCCCCTATTTGTGTAATCTGGAAGAGTTGAAACATCATTTATATCACCTATTAAATACATATTCTTACCAATAGGTACCATCTCTATTAAATTAACAATTACAGCACCTACAATCTTCTCTTTATTAGTATCTTCAGCAATTTGACACATCTCTGGTTCAAATCCTGGAGATTTAACATATCTCCAGTTCCAATTATTAGGAGTTCTTACAAACCCACTGCCATTTTGTTGGAATGCTAAGTTAAATAAAGTGGCTAATTGTTTTTCATCACCTTCTCGATAATGTCGAAATATTATATCATTCATTAGATTTTGCGGTTATTTTTTTATTTTTATGATAATGAATTAGGAAAAATTAGCTTTTTTAAGCAAGATTCCTATACTTAAATATAATTAAAACTTACATAATAATTAAAGAATTAATATTCTCAATAACACAAATGTGAATTGAGTTAAATGAGTGAAAGAATAACTGAAATTCTCGATAGTTTAAAGGCAATAAAAGGGGTTCACGGTGCAGCACTAATTGAGAAATTTGGATTAATAAAAGGAAGTGCTTTACCTGGTTGGGTTGATCCAGAAGCTGTTGCGGCAATGGTTACATTAATTTTGAAAGCTAGCCAGAGAGCAACTAAAGAACTGGAACAAGGCCAATTTTTCAGTGCCATTATAGAATCTGAAAAAGGTAAAATCCTTTTTAGCGAAATTAAAGGAAATATTTTATCTATCATTACAACGCGTGAAGCAAAATTAGGTATAATAAACTTAAAATTGGATGCCGCTAGCAGCGCGCTAGCATCGTTAATTTAATTTTTTTATTCTTCTTTTTGACAAATTCGACCCTATAAGAATTATTAATATCTTTAAAATTCTTATTTAAGATTTAAATGATTAATTGAAAACTTAATTAAATAAAATTATTTTATAAAAAAATATTGAGGTGATTTAAATGACTATTATTAATTCTGAAGGTAAATATGATGATAAATATTATCTCATTGATGCAATGACAATGGGATTGCCCAAATTCTGTGCAATTTATATTATTGAAAATAATGGGATGCGAGTAATGATTGATGTGGGAGAAACATTAAAGGCTCGTAAAATTATTAAAAAAGTTAAAGATTTCGGTCTTTATCCTATTGATAAAATCATATTAACTCATTCTCATTGGGATCATGCCCAAGGTATAGCTAAAATGATTAGTTCTATGAAAGATTGTAAAATTGAAGTCTTAGCTTCTGAAAATGCAATAGATAATCTAAAACATCCTGAAAAAATGATGAAAGGATTTGAAAATTTCGGAGATGTATACCCATTTGAACAAGTGACACCTTTAAAAGAGGGTGATATCATTAATATAAATGGATTGGAATTAGAAGTAATGAACTTTTTTGGACATACAATGGATTCTATCGCTTTATTTGATAAAACAAATAGGAATATATTTGTTGGCGATGCAATAATTAACAGATTAGACGAGAATGCTTTTTTTGTCCCTCTCATGCCTCCTGAATTTAATGAAAAAGAACTTTTAAATACATTCAACAAATTAAGAGCTATGAAAGATGAGTTGAATTCAATATCTATAAGTCATTTTGGTGTATGGAAAGGCGATCATTTTACACAAATAATTAATGAAATGGAGGATCTATATTTTAAAGCCAAAAACTTGCTTATTAAATCATATAATGAGAATCCTTCAATTGAATATATAACAAGTAAATACTGCCAAACATTATTACCTAAATCAACATCACAAACTGAGCAATTATTTGTCATTCTTATTGGAATGATGGTTAATGGTTTAAAGTATTGTGGATTTATAGACACAACATCTATTTCACATTAATTAAAATATAATTTTATTTTTAATTAATTTATTATCCCTTTTTCTTTTAGAATATCAATAATTATATTTCGAGTTATATGTGGGTCAGCTTGTCCCTTTGTTTTGGTCATGACTCTTCCTATTAAAGCTTCTATTGCTTTGGGATTTTCACAACAGTCTTTAATAATCTTGGGATTTTCTTCAATTACTTCAAAGCTTAAATTCTTAAGGAGTATATCATCAGAAACTCTTTTTTTACCTTTTTTTTCAAGTATTTCAGAGATAGAGAAACCCCCCATCATATCATTAATAAGTGTTTTAGCAATCTTTGTTGTTATATTTCCTTCATTTACATATCTGATTAAATCGACTATTTGGTGAGGGTGAAGTTTTGTATCTTTTATTATTTTATTTTTTTCATTTAACCATCTATATATATCATTCATCAACCAATTGCAGTACTGTTTGTATTCATTTGGTCCAAATGAAGCGTCTGAATTTACTCCGTCCTCATAAAAATCAGCAATATCTTTATCTAAAACTAAATTATCTGAATCAAATTCTGATAAATTATAATCCCTCTGAAATCTTCTCGATCTCTCATTTGGCATTTCTGGTAATTTATCTTTAACTTTTTGAATAAAAATATCATTAATTTCTATTGGAACTAAATCTTGCTCTGGAAAATAGCGATAATCTGCCTCAAATTCTTTTGTTCGCAATGAAATTGTGATTCTTCTTTTATCATCCCAATGCCTTGTTTCTTGTATTAAGGTTTTTCCTCTTTTTAGCAAATTTTTCTGTCTGATATTTTCATGCCTTAACGCTCGTTCTACTTCCCTGAAACTATTGATATTTTTAACTTCACTACGTTCATGTCCTCTTATTGAGATATTAGCATCTACTCTCACTGATCCTTCAAGATCGAGATTTGAAATTCCAGAATACTGAATAATTGATTTAATTTGTTTTAAAAATTCACGAGCTTCTTCTGGTGAGGCTAATACAGGTTCTGTTACTATCTCTATTAAACAAACTCCTGATCTATTATAATCTACTAAAGTATAAGGTGATGTTGCTATACTTCCTTTATGAACAAGCCTTGCTGGATCTTCTTCTAAGTGAATTCGATTTAGTATTATATCTTTTTTTTGTGAATTTAATTTAATGGTAATTTGTCCTCCATCTGCAAAAGCCTTCCCTCCCGCTTTATTATACTGACTTATTTGAAAACCTTTTGCTAAGTCTACATAAAAATATTGTTTTCTGAAGAACCAAAACTGGTGATTTATTTTACAATTTAATGCGATTGCTAATCTGGTTGCGAATTCTATAGCTTTCTTATTTACTACTGGAAGTGAACCTGGTAAGCCTATACAAATAGGGCATACATGCGAATTTGCTTCTGTACCACGATAGTCATTGCTACAGCTACAAAAAAGTTTTGTTTTAAGATTCGTCAATTGAATATGGACTTCAAGTCCAATAATCACTTCATTATTTTGATTATCCAAATCATTAACCTCCTTTTGTAACTGGAGCTATTTTTCGATAAATGTTTAGTTCTTGTTCTAATTGATATCCAATATTAAGAATTCCTTTTTCATCAAAATAATTTCCTATAATTTGAAAACCTATGGGTAAATTATGACTATCAAAACCACATGGAATAGATAATGCGGGGATACCAGCTAGGTTAACGGGACAGGTTAAAATGTCTGCTATATACATCTGTAAAGGATCATCAATAAATTCTCCCACTTTAAAAGCTGTGGAAGGCATTGTAGGACAAACAATCACATCACATTTTTTAAATGCCTTAACAAAATCATTTTTTATTAAAGATCTTACTTTAAGAGCCTTTATGTAGAACATATCATAATAGCCCGCGGATAAAGCATAAGTTCCTAAAAAAATTCTCCTTCTTACTTCTTGTCCAAATTTCTCACCTCTAGTTCTACTGAAAACATCATACACATCACCAGAAAGATTATCGCTCATATTACCATATCTTAAACCATCATATCTCGCTAAATTTGAGCTTGCCTCACTCATGCATAATAAATAATAAGTTGCAACTGCATAATCAAGATGCGGTATTGATATATCAACCAGTTTAGCTCCTAAACTCTTTAATTTATCAATTGATTTCCTTACAGCACCCTCTACTTCATGGTTTACTCCTTCTCCAAAAAATTCTTTTGGTACCCCTAAAATCTTCTTATCGATTGGCTTCTTTAAATTTTCGGTATAATCATCTATTTTAATATCAACTGAAGTGGAGTCTAGTGGATCTTTACCCGATATAATTTTAAGCATCAATGCTGAATCATAAACACACTTAGTAATAGGGCCGATCTGATCTAACGAATTTGCAAATGCAATCAACCCATACCTAGATACTCTTCCATATGTAGGTTTTAAACCGACAGTTCCACAAAATGCAGCTGGACATCGAATACTCCCCCCTGTATCGCTTCCTAAAGCTAATATTGCTTGCCCTGATGCGATACTTGCTCCAGAACCTCCACTTGAACCCCCAGGGATTCGTGAAATATCCCATGGATTATATGTAGGACCATAACAACTATTTTCTGTAGAACTACCCATCGCAAATTCATCCATATTAGTATTACCTATATGGATTGCTCCTTCTTGCTCAACTAACCGTTCAATCACAAATGCACTATAAGGGGGATAATAATCTTTTAATATTTTCGAACTGCAAGTAGTTGGAAAATTTTTAATGGAAATAAGATCTTTATTTGCTAATGGTAAACCATAGAGTTTGCCAATTTTCTTACCTTTTTTTAAATTATTATCTAGTAGTTCTGCTCTCTTTAATGCCTTGTCTTTAGATAAGTTAACGAATGAATGTAACCTTTGCTCGGTTTCTTCTATTCTTTGAAAAGAAGCTCCTAATAATTCTTGAATTGAAAGCTCCTTATTCTTAATTTTTTCTAATAATTCATATGCCATATATTCATAAAATTTCATTGGACCCGAGCTAAAATTATTAAAACGTATTATGATAAATAAAAAATAGTTAATAATTAATATTTAAGTATAACATCTATTTTTTTATATTAAGGTGCCTTTCTTACGGAGATTTGCGGAGCATAGTTCGTGCGAATGGGATTGCATCTTTAATATTATCTATCCCACAAAGCCACATAACGACTCTTTCAACGCCCACACCATATCCAGAATGAGGTACACTTCCATAACGTCTTAATTCAAAATACCAATCATAATTCTTTGGATCTTCACCATCAGCTTCTAATCTTTTCATCATATCATCAACTAATAGGCTTCTTTCTGAACCTCCAATGATCTCGCAATATCCTTCTGGAGCTAACATGTCAAAACATAATGCTTCCTTAGGATTTTCTTCACTTGGAGGTTTATAAAAGCCCATGATTTCTGTGGGATAATGTGTGACAACCACAGGTACTTTAAAATGATCTGCTATTTTTGCTTCTTCAATAGTCCTTAAATCCTTACCCCAAGGAACATTCATCTTATATTTTGTATTAAGGATATCTAAAGCTTCGGAATATTTTATAGTAGGATATTCAGCTTCTGCATAGTGCTCTAACAATTTAATATCTCTCTCTAAAATATCTAGTTCTTTTTTATTATGCTTCAATACTTGTTTCACAATAAACCTGATTTCATCCTTAGCTACTTCAGTAACTTCATCAAGTTGCATCCAAGCTGCTTCCATTTCAGCCATCCAAAACTCTGTCAAATGTCTCGAAGTTTTTGATTTTTCTGCTCTGAAAGTTGGTCCCATATTATAAATTTTCCCTAATGAAAAAATACCCGCCTCAGCATATAATTGCCATGTTTGACTGAGATATATTATATCATTAAAATATTTAACTTCAAATAAAGTAGCTCCACCTTCAGATTGGCTAGGTTGGAAAATAGGAGCATCAAATTCATAATAACCATGGCTTCTAAAAAATTCATGTATAGCTCCAACGACTGTATGTCGGATTTTTAAAATTGCATTTAATTTCCTTGATCTTATCCATAGATGTCTATTGTCATATAAAAGTTCAGGCGACTGATGTTCTGTAATTGGAAACGGTTCAGCAATTTGAACGATTTGTAAATCTGATACAGAAACTTCATAACCTGTAGGAGCTCTATCATCCCTTTTTAACTCACCTGAAACTTTAACCGAAGATTCAATAGTTAAATTTTCAGCTTTTTCAAAGATCTCTGGATTTTTAGCCTTAGAAATAACACACTGAATAATATCTGATTCATCTCTTAACACAATGAATATAAATTTATTCGACTTTCTTTCTCTATAAACCCAACCTCTTAAATTAACTATACCAGAAGTTTTTTTAAGAATTTCCCCAATTGGTGCATATTTTGATTCCTTCATTATTATACAAACTAGTAACTATATAACTTTGCATTATATTTTTAAAGATTATATCTATTTAAAAATGAGATTTCTAAAAAATTTGACTGAATTATTAAATACTTTGATATTAAATAAACGCCTAAATGCTAATCTTCTTCTTGTTTTTTGAGAAGATATTTAGAGAAGATATTCATATAAAGACACTCTTCAGGAGCCATTTCTGGAGTTAATTGAGGGCTTTCAGTAAACTCAACTTTGCTATTCCTTATTATTACTATTGGAGTCTGCTGATCAGCCTCACTTAATAGAAATTGAGCGGCACTCGATAAATCATCTGCTATTGCTCTCATTGTTATTTCCATCGGTCTTTTAAAAAGATCTGGTTGACCTCGTAGATCTTCAACTGGTTCAAATCCTGCGGTGGCTATTGCTATACCAATTGTTCCTTTTCTAAGAGGCTGAACTCGTGAATCTGCAATAATTACACCAAAATTATTGATTTTAAACTCCTTCCTTAATTCTTTCCAAAAATTCCATACAACCATTTTTAGGTTTTTTGGTAAGAGAACAACATTACCAATACCCGCATTAGATTGATCAATACCAGCATTAGCTATAAGAAAATCATTAACTTTTGCTAAGATCACATGTCTCATTCCTCCCAAAATCATCGATGCTTCTTGTAATATTAGCTTTACATATCTTTCATCCATGTCATATTCGTTTGCTAACTTTTTAGCCTGTTCTGAGACCTTCTCGATTTCCGATAACTTTACAACTCTTCCTTGAGACGTAGCAACTACTTTTTCCGCAATTACAATGATATCTCCTTCAATTAAGGATTGTTCTTGTTCTTTAATAGTCTGAATAATAATTTGTAATAAAGGATCATTTTTCTTGATAAGAGGAAGCTTAATTGAAAATAGTTCCATTACACATTATAAAATAATCCTTATTTTATATCTCTTATCGTCCTTACAATCTTAAAGCTATATAGTTAAGAAATAAGATCTTTTTCTAAAATTATTATAAGTTTATTGAATCATTCAAATGATATTTCAAAAATGCATGTTTTATCCGCATCTGGTCTGTTCTTAATAGATTGAACTTTTATATTAGGATTAATCTTTTTAAAATAATGAGTGTGAATTTTAGTACAACCGTGGATACAAGAAACTTTTGCAAGTTTTCCATTTTTAGATATATAATCATCTAAATCTAATTGAATCATAGAATTCCAATTTGGACAATTTTTATACTCCCATCTTAATGATTCTGGAGTTTGATTAATATTTTTAGGAATATATCCATTAATTTTACTCACTTGAGTTAACACTTGTCTTGCTTTTTCAATATCACTCCCCTTTGGTTCAATCAATTGATATAGTAAATCCACAGCAGGAGGCATTAATTCATCCCACATTTCCATTTCTACTTCAATAATACCTTTTGGCCCCAATTTTTTATATGCGTACCAGGACCATCCATTAGAAATATTATAAAGCATTTGCAATCTCACAATATCGATCATTTTTTTTGTTAGTTCTTTTACCATAAATTTTTCTCCCTATGCTATTTTATTATAGAAATTATCAATAATTTTTGAATAACAAAAGGTTGTTATAATAAGTGTTTAATTAAGATAGAATTTTAAAGATATTTAAATCCAAATGGTAAAAGGTTTCTAAAATAAATTTTATATTTATAACTGACAATTTATTTTATACTTAAGATCAATATAAAAATATCTGGCAAAGATTTTTCAAGATTTTTATGAAAATTTTCATCATTAGTTTTAATTCTTCTTTCTCTCCTAATCTGAAGAGTCTAAATAATAAAGTTCATTAGTATATATTTAATTAAAATAGTGTTTATTATCATTTTAAAAAAAAATTAATTATTTTTCTTTTAACAAGAACTTTTCAATAAATTTGGTAAAAAACCCCAAAATAAAACGTGAATGAACCAAATACTAAAATACCACTATATAATAATAGAATTATTATTTCTAAAACAAATAATATATATTTTATTTATAAATTATCATGTTTGTATTAAATTATGACAAAGATATATACTAAAATACATGATATTTTGGAGATTGGTGATAATTTTCCCACGGTAATAATGGGAGTCATAAATTTAAGCCCTGAATCATTTTATCAAGGATCAGTTTATGTGGAACCTGAAAAGATTAGAGATGCAGCTTCCGAAATGATAAAGAATGGGGCTCAGATACTTGATATTGGTGGACGTTCTACAGCTCCTTGGTCTGAAAAAATCACTATTGATGAAGAAGTAAATCGTATGAGAACAGCTATAGAAACAATATGTAAAATCATTCCAGATAATATAATAATCTCTGTTGATACTCAATATCGCGAAGTTGCTGAAAAAGCTTTTGATATTGCCTCCAAAGCAAAAAGGAAAATTATAATAAACGATGTTAGTTGTTTAAAGACTGATCCTGATTTAACAGATTTTATAATTACTAAAGACCTTCCAATAATTATTATGGCGTCGAAAAAAGTTCCAGGAGATCTGTGTACTATGGATGAAATTATTAAAGAATTCGACTATACCATTAAAAATCTAAAAAGGAAAGGCTATGATGAAAATAAGATTATTTTAGACCCAGGAATAGGTCACTGGATTGAGCAAAAAACTCATATATCTGATTTAAAGATAATAGGGAATCTCCAAAAACTTAAAAAATTCAATAAGCCGATATTGGTAGCTATTTCAAGAAAATCATTTATAGGAACAACTCTAAATATTTCTGAACCAGAAAAAAGATTAAATGGAACCCTTGCTGCTACGTCAATTGCAGTTTATAAGGGAGCCCATATTGTACGAACTCATGATGTAACACCCCAACTCTTAGAATTCGTAAAAATATCTAAAGCCATTTATGATTTTACTGAAAATCGCCAATCACCATGAACGAAATTGGAAAATATTTGTTTATTAATATTTTAAATTTTTAAATTCCCTCTGAAGATTCTAATGGATTTTTTGATAAAATTCATAGTTATAAATTATGTATTCTTATTGGGATTTTCTCAGTATCTATAATAATATTACTAAAAAAAGAATATAATAATTAAATTTCTTTTTCTTACTTTTTTACTACGATAAATAGTGAGAATTTATAATCTGATTAAACTAATTTAAGAAATTAGAAAAATGGCTGTAATACTTTAAAAGAGTATGCAATAGCATATTTATTTTTTAAAAATTTTCTATTAAAAATGGAGCTTACAAATTTAAAATCCTCAAGATCCAATTAATTCTTTCAAAATTTATCAAATTGGAGGGACATTTAAATCAAATAGGTAAATCTACATGAAGATATTAGACTATTGAATGTCAAAAAAGAGCACTAATATTTAAAAGCGTGTATTACCACTTGTTACTTAGTAAATTGTTAAAATTTCATTTAGATTTGAATAATTTTACTTTTACAAATTAAATTATATAAACTTGTTTTCTTATGCCCGGCAAATCTTCTAATCCCGATTCTTATGATGCGGATGATATTAAGGTTTTGAAAGGTCTTGAGGGCGTTAGAAAACGTCCTGCTATGTATATTGGTTCAACAGGTAAAACAGGCCTCCATCATCTCATTTTCGAGGTTTTAGATAATTCTGTAGACGAAGCGATGGGAGGGTATGCTGATGAGATAAAAGTCACTCTTAATAAAAATAATTCAGTTCAAATATATGATAATGGACGAGGAATTCCGATTGATATCCATCCTGAATTTAATAAACCCGCTCTAGAAGTTATTATGGAATATCTACATTCTGGTGGAAAATTTGATAATAAAAGTTATAAAATTTCAGGTGGTTTACATGGCGTTGGGTTATCAGTCGTTAATGCATTAACAGAATGGATGGATGTAGAAGTGTGTCGAGACGGTTTACTTTATACACAAAAATTTTCAAAGGGAAAAAAAGCCTTGGATCCAGTAATAATAGAAACTGATAAAAAGGAAACTTATACTAAAATAGGATTTTATCCTGATAAAGAAATTTTTGAGTTTGAACTAAATGAACCTATATTTAATGCTCATACTATTATTAATAGAATGCGAGAGCTCGCGTTTCTTACTCCACATACAAGATTTGAAATTAATAATAAAATTAATAATGAAAAAGAAGAATTTCACTATGAAGGCGGCATTAAAGAATTCATCTCTTACTTAAATAAAGACAAACAACCATTACATAATGATATTATTTTTGTTAGTGATTCTTATAAGGATGAGGATGACGAAACAATATTCTGCGATTTTGCTATGCAATACAATCAAGGATATCAAACAAACATTTTAACCTATGCAAATACAATCAATACCATTGAAGGTGGAGTTCATTTAACTGGATTTAAATCTGCACTTACGAGAACTTTTAACTCCTATATAGAGAATTTTATGGAGAAAAAGTATAAAGGACATATTTTAAGTGGAGCCGATGCAAGAGAAGGATTATCAGCAGTCATTTCTGTTAAACTTCATGACCCTCAATTTGAAAGTCAAACTAAGATTAAACTAGGAAATCCTGAAGTTCGGCAAATTGTAAGTCAAATTGTCACAGATAAATTAACTCAATATTTTGAAGAGCATCCAGAAACGGCTAAAAAAATCGTCTTAAAAACTATTAATGCAAAATTAGCTAGAGAAGCAGCTCAAAAAGCAAGAGCATTAATCCGGAGGAAATCAGCATTAGATAGCGCTAGGATGCCAGGAAAACTTGCTGATTGTTCATCAAACGAACCCGAGAAAGTAGAACTTTTCATTGTGGAAGGCGATTCGGCTGGAGGACCCGCAAAACAAGGAAGAGACAGAACATATCAAGCGATTCTTCCCATTAGAGGGAAAATTCTCAATGTTGAAAAAGCTAGAATAGATAAAATATTACAAAATAATGAAATTCAAGCCATTATTAAAGCCTTAGGAGTTGGATTTCAAGAAGCTATTTTACCAAATGGAAATAATGGCGAATTAGAAGAAAATGGGGAAGAGACCGAAGAAAGTTTCGATTTAAGTAAGTTAAGATATCACAAGGTCATTATCATGTGTGATGCTGATGTCGATGGATTTCACATTGAAACTTTACTACTTACCTTCTTTTTTAGGTATTTAAGACCTTTAATAGATGAAGGTCATTTATATATTGCTGTACCTCCCTTATATAAAGTATCTTATAAAAAAACAAAAGAGTATGTTTATTCAGATAAAGATAAAGAAAGCCTTCTTGATACTATGAAAACTAAATACCAATTAGAAAAAACAGAAAAAATTGCTGTGCAAAGGTATAAAGGGCTAGGGGAAATGAACTCAGATGAACTTTACGAAACAACTATGAAGAGAGATACTCGAAGACTTAAGAAAGTTACTTATGAAAATTATATTGAAAATGACTTAATCTTTACGAAGTTAATGGGTAAGGAGGTAAAAGCTCGTAAAAAGTTTATTATTAGTAATTTTGATGAAGTTAATATATTAGATGTTTAAATCTAACTTATTTAATTAAAATATATCATAATAAAAAGGCGTTATAATTGACTTCAGAACAGATAGAAGAGATTTTATTAAAAGATGAAATGCAAAGCAGTTATATCGATTATGCTATGAGTGTGGTCGTTGGAAGAGCCATTCCAGATGTTAGAGATGGGCTCAAACCTGTTCATAGACGGATTATTTACGCTATGGCTCAAAATAATTGGTATTATACAAGTTCACACGTAAAATGTGCTAGAATTGTTGGTGAAACCCTAGGTAATTATCATCCTCATGGTGATATGGCTGTGTATAATGCATTGGTGAGAATGGGACAAGACTTCTCTTTAAGGTACCCTTTAATCCATCCTCAGGGGAATTTTGGTTCTATTGATGGAGATCCTCCAGCAGCTTACAGATATACTGAAGCAAGATTATCGCAAATATCAAATGAATTAATTGAAGATATTGATAAAGAAACCGTAGATTTTCAACCTAATTTTGACAATAGTACTTCTGAACCTTTATATTTGCCAGCTAAACTTCCTAATATTCTCTTAAATGGTACTAAAGGAATTGCTGTAGGAATGGCAACCTCCATGGCACCACATAATTTGACAGAAGTCTGTAATGGGATTATCTCAACCATAGATGATCCTGATATTTCTATAGAAGAACTAATGGAAATAATTAAAGGTCCTGATTTTCCCACAAGTGGTATAATCACTGATACTAATGGAATCTATAATGCGTATCATACGGGAAATGGAACCATAAATATTAGTGGAAAGATTGAAACTGAAATAAAAGGCAATAAAACTAGTTTAATAATTACTGAAATTCCTTATCTAGTTAATAAAACTGATTTAATTGAATCTATTGCGAAATTAGTAAAAGATGGAGTTCTTAAAGATATCAGAGATTTACGTGATGAATCTGATAGAAAAGGTATGCGTATTGTATTGGATTTATCTGCAAAAGCTCAGCCTGTTATAATTAAAAATATCCTTTTTAAAAGGACTAGACTTCTAACAACTTTCAACATATCTAATCTGGTTCTAATTAATAATGGGAAACAACCGAAAATTCTCAATCTCAAAGAGATTATTAATGAATATATTGACCATCGATTAATTATGATCTCAAAAAGAACTGAATATCTTCTTAGAAAAGCACAGGAAAGACTTCATAGAGTTGAAGGATTATTAATTGCATTAAATAACATTGATAATGTAGTAAATTTAATTAAAAGTTCAAAAGATACAAATGAAGCAAAAAACAAATTAAAAGCATCTTATGAGTTAAGTGATATTCAAGTTCAAGCCATTTTAAGTATGCCTTTGTCTCGATTAACTAATTTGGAGCAACAAAAATTAGTTGATGAACAAAACTCATTACAAATAGACATTAATAAATACAACAAAATTCTAAAACAAAAGAAACTTCGTCTAAATATAATTAAAACTGATTTAAATGACTTAATTAAGAAATACGGAGATGAAAGAAAGACAAAAATAAAAATGGTTGAACACCATGAAGTTAAAGAAATTGAACAAAAAGATTTAATTAAAAAGGAAACTACTATTGTAATTTTCACAAAAAATCAATATATTAAAAGAATCTCTTTAGAAGAATACCAGGCTCAAAGACGTGGTGGTCGTGGGAAAAAGAGTATGACTGTGCGAGAAGAAGATTTTATTACCGATTTATTTGTAAGCACTACCCACGACACAATTTTAATATTTACTTCGAAAGGTAGGGTTTATTCAATAACTTGTTTTGATATTCCTTTACAGACACGAACCGCACGAGGTAAACCTATTATTAATTTTATCTCTCTACAATCAGGTGAAAAAATTTCAGCTATGATTCCAATTAATAATTTTAATACTAATGAAATGCTTATTATGACAACTAAGAAAGGAATTATTAAAAAGACTCCTTTAAAATTATTCTCAAAATTTAAAAGTACGGGAGTAAGAGCTCAAAGAATAAGGCCTGATGATGAATTAATAAGTGTTAAAAGACTCTCCAATGAACTTCAGGATATATTTATTGCCACTAAATTAGGATATGCAGTTAGATTTGATGAAACTGAATTACGAGAGTTAGGACGTAATTCTATGGGAGTGAAAGGAGCAGAATTAAGAGAAAATGATGAAGTTATTGATACTCTTCTCGTGTCTGATGATGATATAATATTAACCCTCACTCAAAATGCTTATGGTCAAAGAACATATGTGAAAGAGTATCGTAAAACTGGGCGTGGAGCTAAAGGTGTCCGTAATATCTCATTGGATAAAATAAAAGATGATAAAGTCATTGCCATTAAAATTGCTAAACATATGGATATATTAATAGGAACAGAACAAGGTCAAATGATAAGAGTGCCTGTTGATTCAATAAGAATAACCCATAGAACTGCTAAGGGTGTAAGAGTAATTAAACTTTATGAAGATGATTTTGTTGTAGCAATTGGAAAATGTGAACAAGAACCTTAAGAGAATTAACTCTTTTGTTTAAGATATGGAATTAGACAGAGAAAATTTAAACTACTTTTACCTACATTATCTATTCCATGTTTTTCATTAGGGGGAATATATACAAAATCACCTTCATTAGCTATCTCAACTTTCCCTTTGTCATTATAAAATTTCCCAGTTCCAGATAACACATAAATTTCGTGATCTTCTGGATGATTATGAAGAGGAACATTTTGCCCTGGTTTAACTTCAATTCTTCTCATTGCGAAATTTCTTGCACCTAAATTTTCATCGATCAACCATCTGATATAAATTCCATCCACTTTAGTACCATCAGCTAAAACTGCCTCTTTTTCTTCAACTTCTTTATAATTCTTTTTTAACATAATAAAAAAAAAATTTTTAATCTATTAAAATTATAGCTTGTTAATTTTCATATGACAGTTTTATAAAGAAAAAAAAATTAAATTCTTATAACACTTATAAGCGAAATTCACTCAATTTTTAAGGATAGAAAAATGGAACTTAAAGAAATCCTTAACCAAATCCCAGAATATAAAGAATTCATGACAATTTCTGAATTAGATGCTTCCAGTAAAAAACTAGCCGAAAAATTTAATTATGTAGACTTGAAAGAAATTGGAAAATCGCGAGAAGGACGAACAATATATTGTCTAAAAATAGGTGAGGGGAAAAAAAATGCGCTTCTATTTGGATTTCCACATCCCAATGAACCAATAGGGAGCATGAGTCTAGAGTTTTTATCATGTTTTTTAGCAGAAAATCCTGACTTTACAAAAAATTCAGGGTATACGTGGTACTTAATTAAAGCAATTGACATCGATGGTGCGATTCTTAATGAAGGATGGTTTAAAGGAGAATTCAATCCTTTAAAATATGCTAAGAATTATTATAGACCTGCAACCTACCAACAAGTTGAATGGACTTTCCCAGTCAAATATAAAAAATTTAGCTTTAACTCTCCACTACCAGAAACTCGAGCCTTAATGGAATTATTGAATTTAATAAAACCTAAATTTATGTATAGTCTTCACAATTCTAGCTTTGGTGGTGTATACTTCTTAATTTCATATGAAATAGGAAATTTACATACTGATTTAGTTGATTTTGTTACCAGAGAAAATTTACCTTTGCATTTAGGAGAACCCGAATTATCCTCTATGATAAAATATCATGATGGGTTCTTTCAATCAGCTGGTATTCAAGAAATTTATGATTCCTTGGAAGTTGAAGGTGTTGAAAATCCTCAACAAGTCCTTAAGACGGGTACTAGTTCGTTTGACTATCTTAAAAAAATCGTAGGTAAAGAATCTTTTTCTTTTGGTTGCGAAATTCCCTATTTCTATGATAAACGTATAGCAGATTGCTCTTTAACCGATTTAAATAGGAAAAATTTGCGGATAGAATCATTAGAATATATAAAAGATATTTATTAACATTCAAAGAAGATATTTAGGTCAATAAGAAAATATTGTAATAAGAATACACGAATTTATACGGTTGTAGAGGATTACCTTTGGAGAAGAGGATCAACTCTTAGTCTTCAAATACATGAAGCAAAAACTTCTTCTTATTATGATGGGAAAGCTACAGTTGCTCAAGCTTTTGATCTGAATGTCTCAAAAAGATGGTACGATTTACTATATGTCTCGATGATTACAAGATTATGTAATGAAGCTATTTCAAACCATCCGGAAAATGAAGTTGAAATTATTGTAATTAAAAAAAACTTCGAGAACTGGATTGAACAAAAAATCAATGAATTATTTAAGGGTATTAAGTATGAAATTATTCCAATCCAAAAATTGGTCCGAATTCAAATTGGAAGTGTCTTTATTACTTTAAGAAACTTATCAAAAGAATAATAGCAAAAATTATTTAGATGATTATTTAATTTGATATAAATAATAAGGAATTGTCATTATTGTAGTATTTATATTATTATATCATATTAAAAATAAATTAAGAAGGAAATTAATATTAATTATGACTACAATTGGATTTGATCAGTCACATAATAATAAATTAACTATTGAAAATACTACTTTTGCAGACTTTGTTCAATATCTGTTTGATTCGGATTTTAAATTAGGAAAAATAGAAGCTGGAATTACTAAGGAAAAATTAAATAAATATGATCTTTTTATAATCGGGGTCCCAAACTTAGGTCCCAATTTGGATACGGATGAAATAAATGATTTAGTTAAGTATGTTGAGAATGGTGGGAGTCTTCTTGTAATAAATGATGGGGGTGGCGATTATGAAAATAAAAATAATCTCTCTGAATTAACTAAAAATTTTGGAATAAGATTTAATTCTGATCGCTTGTTTGATAATAAATTTTTTTCAGAAAAAAATTCCCATCCTATAATTCAAGATTTTAAAAGTCACTTTATTACAAGAGATATATTTAAAATTATTCATTCTAATGGCTGCACTTTAATAATTGATAAATCTATTGAAAACAGTGATATTGATGTTAACAGTATTGCATTTTCATCGGAAACTACTTCATGGCACAAAATCTTTAATGGGCAAGAATGGCAAGAAAAATCAGAACAACACCAACCAATTATTGCTGCTACACATTATAGTTTAGGGAAGGTAATCATGATAGGTAATTTATCAATCTTTTCTAATTTAAACAAATCATATGGTATAACTGCTGCTGATAACTTTAAATTAATTACTAATATGATTTCTTGGTTATTAAATAAAGTTGGAACCGAAGAAGAACAATTAGTAAAGCCTGTATATACAACCGTTGCTATTAACCAAGATTTGTTTTATTGGATTAAAGAAATGATAAACAAAGGAAAATGGAAAAAGCTTGATGATGTAATTAATTTTGCATTAAACGTAACTAAAATCAGAATGAAGGAAGTAGAGAAAGATGGTAAAAGTGAATAAAGACCAATTATTAATTGGGCTTATTGGTGATACTCATATACACACTCTAGAAGGAGATATCCTACTAAATATATTAGATGATTTTAAAGAAAAAGATATTGATTATTTATTTCATGTGGGAGATTTTACAAGCTACAAAGTATATAAAAAACTTCAAGATATTTTTGGTAACGAAAAAGTTATTGGAATTGTTGGGAATATGGATGACTCAAAAATATCGAAAGAATTACCTAAAAAAATAGAATTAGATTTATTTGGACATAAAATTTTTATAACTCATGGTGAAGGCGGACCACACAATATTATTAAACGTTTAAACAGAAGATTTGAATTATCTGAATATGATATCATCATTTTTGGTCATGTCCACCATCCTTTTAATGAAAAATGGAGAGATGGAAGATTATACCTTAGTCCAGGCACACCAACCGATAAAAGATTCACTGATATTAATTCTTATGGGTATCTCAAAATATCTAAAGAAAAAGTTGAGCCAAGCATTATTTATTTATAGCAAGAAAATTCTATTAAAAAATGAATTCGAAGAAAAAATTCCTTGAAATGGAAATTAGTAATATTCAACCTAGTCAATTATATATAAGCAAACAGAAACTTGCTAAAGTAAAGGAAAAATTTAATCTTGAAGATATATCGACATTGGATATAATTCCAATCAAGAAAATAAGAAAAAACATATTTTATACTGATGGCCATACTAGGGCATTTGCCGCTTATCAAGAGGGTCTTACAAAAATCCCTATAATTTGGGAAGATGAGGAATTAGATTGGGAAATGTATGAAATTTGTATAAAGTGGTGTAAAGATGCAAGTATATTTTCTATTGCTGATCTTACTAATCGAGTCGTTGATCAAAAAGAGTATGAAATTCTATGGTATAAACGGTGCGATGATTTACATAAAAAATTGGAAATAAATCGAACACAGAAAAAAAACATAAAAAATTTCTAAGACAAAGTTTTATAAAAAATAAATTAAAAATATCCTAATTGTAATCATTAGATTCAAATATGTAAAAAAGAATAATTATATTAGAATGGATAAAGAAAGAATTAAGAGGTATAAAGAAAAACAAGAAAAATTGAGTGAATATTTAAGTTATCTTAAAGAGTGGACTCAAGATTTAAAGGTAGAAGATTTTAATAAAACTAATATAAAAGACCAATTCTCAATTTATCATGCCTTTCAGATTGTAGTTGAAATAATTACTGATTTATCTGCTATGGTTGTAAAAGATTTAAAAAAAATTCCTAAAGATGATTACTCTAATTTAGAAAGTTTAATCAAAGATAAAATTATAAATAAAGAATTATCTTTACGTATTAAAGAAGCTAATGGATTAAGAAACAGAATAGTTCACGATTATAACAGCATTGAGGATGATATAGCCTATAAGAGTATATTAAATATTTTAAATAGTGTTAAACAATTTAAAGAGATAGTCGACGAATGGTTAAAAAAGAACAAATAACTCAGATTTATAATGATTTTCAAGAGATTTTTAATAAAAAAGATATTTTAGGTGTTTTATTATACGGTTCAGTAGTAAGAGATACAGAAACCAAAAAAAGTGATATAGATATTTGTGTTGTAGCTCCTAATGAAGATAAACATCAATTAATTTCTTTTCTTTTACAAAATATTAATGTGAATATAAAAAAATATGATGTTAGGCTTTTTTCTGAATTACCTTTATATATTAAAATTCAGATAATTGAAAAGGGTATCTTGATTTACTCACCAGATAATCTCGAATTATATGAATACTTTTACCCTTACCGAAAACTATGGGCAGATCAAAAACATCGACAAGACATTTCAAAGGAAGAACTTTTATCGATTTAAAAAAAACTTAAGCTAGGAAGAATTTACCTATAATAGATAAAGATTAGATTATGCAGCTTCCATAGATTTTCCTGAAAGCTTCTTGTAATGATTGAGTACTGCTTGCCGAGCTGCGTATACAAAAGCTCTCTTAACGTTTATTCCTTGAATAGCTATTGTTTCATAAACAAGCACATGATTTAGTTTCGCAGTATCGAGAGCTTGACGTATTTTAGCTATTTCTACAATATCCTCTAAATCTCGTTTATTTGCAAGTACAACTGTAGGTACTTCCGGAGGATCAAATGCTTTTTGTGGTATCAATTTATCGCCATAAAATCGGAGTAACTCCTTTAAACTCCAGATATTTTCTCCCCATTGATCTATTAAAGAATCCCACGTAAATATTACAGCATCTGTACCCTTTAGAACAGTTTGGCGTTGAAATTTGTGACGTCTCTGGCCTGCGACAGTATAAACTTGAAATACTACATTTGAAACCCTTGCTACAACCCTATCAAAAAATAATGTTCGTCCAGTAGGATCTTGGATTTGTTGCATATCCCCTGTGGCAAGACCTTCTCGCTTATAGACCCAATCTAGCGCAGTGGTCTTTCCACCTAAACTTGGGCCATAAAAACAAATTTTAAACACAAGGGTTCCATCTCCCCGACGACTTGGCAAATATATCAATCCTCGCTTTTAAAAAATATAAAATTATAAATTAAATCTTATTAATTCTATAAAACTCTTGTAATATAAAAATTTGCAAAAGAAAAGTTTTGCTATTTTTAAATATTGAAAGGATTATTTGTATATGTATTTACTTCTAATACCCAAATATCATATCTTCGTTCTTAAAAAGTGACGTGAATTATTGTCTGGAATTAAGAGTTTTGATTTTTTGTTTTTCTAATTTTTCTTTTTGAGAATATTAGAAAGTAAGTTTTTTCAAGGATATAAGGAATTTAGGATTATCTATAATAAAGAGAGTCCTAAAAATATCTTTGGTGTTGGTAAACCTTCTTTAGAACATATTTATATAATTGAACAATCATTAGATGATTTTTTATTTTTGATGTAATTAAACAATGGATCAGTAAATTGAGATCTGTAAAGGAACCATTAGAAGATGATATTAAAGATGAATTTTTAACTGAATTAGAAAATTGGAAAGAAAAATTTGGTTAAATAACTGTTCTTAATAAAAAGGATTATGATAATTCTTCTTCTCTTTTTTATATAGTGTTCTTAATTTGATTTCTTTATCAATTAATCCCTCTATATTACATAAATATTCATATTCATCTTTTAAACACAGAGTTATAGCAACTCCTTTTTTACTCATTCGTGAAGTACGCCCTATACGATGAACATAATTATCGGGAAACTTTGGTACATCATAATTAAATACATGCGAAATGTTATCAATATCAAGACCTCTAGCTGCTACATCAGTGGCAATGAGTAAATTAATTTTATGTGTTTTAAATTCATCTAATATTTTTTCTCTCTGAAATTGTGATAAATCTCCTGAAATTATGCCTACTCTGAAATTTGTGCCTTTATATGATTTTAATCTCTTTTCTAACCACGTTGCTGTTTTCTTTGTATTTACAAATACTAATGCATGGTTTGGTCTTTCAATCTTTAAAACTTGAGTAAAGGTTTTGAATTTCTCTTCAAATCTTTCAACTAAATAATAGACTTGAGTTGTATTTCCAACAGTTAAACTGTCTCGACTTAAATTTAAAAATTCAAATTTATTCTTAGTATATTTTTGGACCAACTTTCTCATATCAGAATCCAAAGTTGCCGAAAAAAGCATAAATTGGTATTCTGTTTGGACCTTACTAAGAATGTATTTCACATCTGGAGCAAAACCCATATCCCAAAGTCTGTCACCTTCATCGAGGACGACGAACCGAACATTTCTGAATGAGAGTTCTTTTCTTTTATAAAGATCAATTACTCTACCCGGTGTACCAACAATTATATTGACACCATTCTTTAATTTCTGAATTTGATCATTTATAGAAACCCCGCCATATATAGTCATTGACTTAATTCTCGGATTTCTTAAATCCTTTATAACACTATTAATTTGCTTTGCAAGCTCTCTTGTTGGCACTAAAATTAAAGCTTCATTATTTACATATTTTAGCTGTTCGATAATAGGCAGAATATAAGCCAATGTCTTTCCAGTACCCGTCTTAGATTGAGTCATTAAATGATGACCCTCAATAATCAAGGGTATCGCTTCTTTTTGGACAGGAGTAGGATAAATTATGTTATTTCTTTTTAAAGCGACAACATTTTTTTCGTTAATTCCTAAATCTTCAAAATTCAATTTTAATATTCACTAATAACTTACTTTTTTACGCTCTTCTTCAATTAAGAAAAATAAATTATAAAAGATAAAGGTTTGCTTTAAGAAAAATTAGTTTGTAATAAAACTAGATTCTAAAAAAAATTATAAACTACGTTTTAGAAAGAATTTTCTGTAAATCAATATATTGTATTTTTTCAATAAAAAGATTTAAAATTAGCAGTTGGATTTTTTATATTGAAACTTTATAAAATATTTGATGAGGGTGATTAAATGGGTAGAAAAGGTCCAACTTGGTTTGGTATAGATTTAAGTAAAAAACAAGCAACAAATTTATTTATTTTATCGTTAGCAGGTATATTTTTGGTATCGATGATTTTACTACCATTAATCTTTTCATTCATTATGTCATTGAGATCTGCCATTTTGTATGAAAATTTTGAAATGTGGATCGAATATTCTTTGTTGTATATGTTGCCTTATTTATGTATCCTAATTATCATTTTAATTATTATAATCTACTCTCTTGTAAGAAGTAGAAAGATTGCAATGTTTTATTCAGAGGTAATAGACACCAAAAAGTCTGAATCAAGAGTACTTTCGTTCTGTCCAAACTGTGGTAATAAAAGAATGGGAGAAGAAAAATTTTGTAGAATTTGTGGAGAAGAACTGAACTAACTTCTGATAATAACTACTAAATTAATAAATTAGATGATTTTTAAATAATTTGTTTAGTAAGTTGCTCTATTTTAGTTAATTTTTGATTCAAAATCATCTTTACTTTCTCAGAAGTTATGTTTGGGTTATTCATGACTAAATCATAGACTAATAACTCACATTTCTTGCCCGTCTTTGCTAATTTCTGATGTAAAATATCATTTTGGTCATAAATAGGAATTGGAAACATGAATGGTCTTTTATGAATATGGCGTGAACTTTTTATTAATTTTATATTCCTGGATAAATTAGGGTCATTTAATATTGCTGATAAGTAATATGCTTCATTCTCTGAAGTAGTGGAATAATAATAATTTTCAGATCCAATAATAACTTTTTGTTTCTCATTATTTATAACAGCAGCTTTCAAATTTGATCCACTTGCGTTATAAACAACAATATAGGACGTATTATTTATCTGTTTCTTAAGCTTATTCCAATAATTTAAGTTTGCAAACAATGTGTTGATTCTACTAGTTTTCTTCTTATTTTTTTTATAAATATTATTCATTTCTTCATAAAACATCAGGGCTTTGGGGTAACTCTGTAAAAAATTTAAATCTAAATCAAATTGTTCATTAATGGGGAGAAATACATTTCTCTTACGTTTTATAAAGAAAGGAACAAGATCCATATTTAGAAACGTTTTAAATTGAAATCTTTTTTCAATCTCTTTTTCTTTAAATTGAAATTTCCATTCCGTTTTTGCACGTGATAAAACATCCGAATCAGAAATAATTATTAGGTTACCATTTGTTTTCTGCTTTCTTTCAAAAAATATTAATGTTCTAGGAACTAATGTAGCACCTTGAAAGAATTTTTCTTTATATGAACTATTTTCTAATTTATTTAAGGTTTCTAACTCTTCAATAGGCAATAATAGTTTAGCACCATCATTTTCGATTTTTAAACTCGAATAAAATTTTTCTTCTCTTAATTCTAAACTATCATTAAATAATTTTGTTTTTATTGGATATTTATCATCAATCAAAATATTATTATTTTTTCCCACAAACTCCGCTTTCAAACATATATGATTTACATTAAAAAAATAATTCTTTGGAAAATCCCAAATTTCTAAATTTTTGTTGAAAATAGAAAAAGCTCTAAACTTATGGCAATGATCTCCGTCAATTACGCTTTTGGGCATTACAAAAAATACTTTCGCATTCTTTTTTAAAAAATTTGAAGGGATTGCATAAAAAAAAATTGCAGCTAATTCAATATGGGTAATATATTGACTGGGTGGCTTTATTCCTAAATTTTCTGATAAATCTCGAATTTTAATTTGATATTCCTTTAATTGTAGATCCTTATATGTCAACCAAGGTGGATTTCCAATTACTAAATCGAATGAATTACTCATATTTTTGATATTAATATCAGTTTCCTTATCATATAGCTCAGGAAACAAAGAATCAATAAGAAAAATGTTAAGCTTCGGGATTTTAAGATTTTTTGAAGTAAAATATTCAAAGATCAATAAAAGAATATTTGTTTTTGTTGTCATAATAGCCAAAGGATTAATATCAAAACCATATACCTTTGAGATTGCTTTAAATTTTAAAGCTGCTGATTCATGAGAATCTAGAATTTTAAGTAAGATATTGATTAAAAAATTTCCCGAACCACATGAAGGGTCTAAGGTTTTTGAACCAATTATGTAAACTTCATTAATCATTTTCTGAACAAGTTTTGAAGGAGTATAGAATTCCCCTATCTTATGTCTAGTATCTGGAAGAAATATTTCTTGATATATATCACTGAAAATGTCTTGTTGTGCATAATTTGAGAATTTAATTACACTATATATTTTTGTAAATAACTCTTTATTAAAATTAGTCCAAAATAAATAATAGTATTCGAATATCCTTAATTCTTTCAGACTATTTGTGAGATACACCTCATAGACTTCGTCTAATTCGAGATTTTTACTAGAGTATAATTTAGAAATAACTAAAATTTTTAAAATTAGAGAAAAATAAGTATGTTTCAAAAATAGATCTGAACTAATTTCAAATCCGTAGATATTTGAAAAGATTTTTCTCCACCGTGTAAAGCTTTGTTCATAGGATATTTGATTTTTAGATTGTTTTTTTAGAAAGGCTATAGATTGCTGATAAATTTCAGAGCTCTTGCCTAATTTTTCAGAAATAATGTGAGAGCTTATTAATTGTTTATTTTCTACCATTTTTTATTTCATAAATAGATAGTTCTCGATTGCTCCAATTTGATTGTATAGCTTAAAATAAGATATTAATTTTTTTAAATATAAGGTGAAAATAGAAAAATTGTTTATTTTCTCATAAATGTAGGTAACATTATGGAAAAGATTTCTGCAATCAATCTTAGTTTTGATTTTTCCTGAATTTTTGTAACGATTAAAATTGATTTTGATAATTCTTCTCTATCCAAAGATCCTCCCGAATAAATTGCTTGTTCAGTATTAAAAACTAAGAGAAATTTTACATTAGGATTATTTACAATGCTTATTCCTTGAATATTTTTTAAATCATCATAAATCGATATAAAATTTTTTGGAATAATACTTCTATCATTAGTGATTAGAAGAACTGGGATCCCTCGGTCGACTGTTCTTTTGAGTTCTTTTGCATAAAAGCTGTCAATGCGAGGAGCTACAACATTTAATTGGTCTTTAGTTGAATTTATCAAATTTATTAGAGAATCATTAAGCACATTTTTCTTTTCTCCCCCACTTGATTCTATGTCTACCATTCCTACTAATGATAATATCTTATTTTCCAAATTAGATATTTGCTCTTTCAAGTGTTTGTTTTCTACACGCAATTCTATCAAACGATCTGAAATTTTAATCACCAACTCTTTTTTAATATCATTAATGAATAATTTAAATTAGCTTATATTAATATTTTATATTTATTGGTTTTTCCGAATGGATAAACTTAATTCAAGACCAGATCTTTTTCCATGGTTTTCCAAAAAGCAAATAACTCGAAATTGCTAAACTACTTCGTAAGTCTATATGTGTAGTACCCATTTCCGAAGTTGAATCTTTAACTTGTTCTTCAATAAGTTTTTCCATCTTACTTGCTATAGATTGCTGACGTGCCTTCAGAAGCGAAACACCCTGACTATTTTTATTGAAGAAATTTATAAAGAAATTTGAAATAATTTGCTTTGTCTCATCATTAAAAATTGGATAATTTTTTGAAACGATACCAGTAATTTTATTATAATCAAATTGAGCCACAATTTCACCGAAATTCCTAAGAGTATTTCTTAGCTTCTTCCCTTCGATATCATAAACTTGGGAATTAAAAAAAATAAATGGTTGGTTCTTCGATCTATTTTTATTTAAAATCTTATTGATTTCATTAAAGGTTATTATTTTATTATCATTTATAAGGAAAAAACTATTCTTAGGACTCCATTTGGAGTAAAAAATATTTCCTACGAATACAATAATATGGTATATATTTTTAGATAAATGTGATAAAATGTTTTCTCGTGTAGAATTAGCTCCAATTAATGTAGACATTTGATCAATCTCCTCTCTATTATTAAAGAAATTAATAAGATAATCTAACTCATCCGCACCAGCTTGAAAAGGGAAAATTAATTCTTTCTGTTTTGTTTTTTCATTCCATTTTAAAGGATTATTAGAATTGATTGATTCAATTACTAATACATTATACTTCTTATTAGATGGTTCTTCTGAAGAATCCTCACAATCACATCTTTCAAAAACAACACCACCAAGTGGAGGTTCACCCCCCACACTATAACCCTCCGAATATTTCAACAAGAAAAAATTATTATCATATATGAGATCAAAAGGAATTGTCATGTTGTTTAAGATAAAATATATTTGAGGTATTAGATTCAAGCTTTCGATCTTAAACGATTTAAAGAAATCTCGAATTAATTTTGGTAGAAATATATATAATAATTCACCAAATTCTTTCAGATTGAAAAGATATTTTCGATCTTCAGATTCATAGAAAAGTTCATTGTATATTTCAATTAGTTGAGTATCATTCCAATATTCATTAGAAATAAATCCTTCAATTATCTTATCATCAACAGAAATCATTCTATAAGAAATCATCCCTATGGAATCAATTCTCAATATTATCTGTTTAATACTAAAGTCTTCATGAAATGAAGGCAATGTTTCACTATGATCATTAAATGAGTAACTTTCTTTTTTTAACGGTTCCACCTCATTATATATGGCTACGAGATCTGTTAAAAATTTATTAAAATCTTTATCTAAATAGGGAATTATTTTTTCTGCAAGGCTAAAATTTTTTTCTTCAAATAAAGCTCGATAGAACATCATTCTCCAAAAATCACGCTGCTCTAAAGAAAAAAACATAGATTTAAATTGCCATAATATATTGCTCGTATAAAAATAATGAAAAATTTGAGCATTAGTCTTGGGTAATTTTAGATGGGTGTTTAATTTTTCAAAGGATTGGAGGAGATACTTTTTTTCCTTCATATCTACAAATTTTTTACATGCTTCCACCCATAATTCTATTAAACTATGATCATAAGATAAATCAGATTTATAAATGAACAAATCTTCTAAGAAATCGTAAATATCGAATGCTATATTAAAACGATTTCTGTTTATTGAAAAATCAATAAACTTTCGTATATATGTGACAGCATCACCATATGATTGGTATTCTTGGATTTTTGAGAAAATAACACGAATAAAAATAATAATCCAAGAATACTCACCAATGTCATTTAAATAATGAATAATTTCTTCAAGATCTACTAAAATCGTGTTAAAACTTCTTTCATTAATAGCAATTCTACTTATATTACTAAATTCGTTTTTTAAATAACCAGGAAGTCGATTTACTAATACTTTATTGATTGATTTTACAAACTCAGCGGAATCATCCATTAATTTATATTTTAAAGAAACACTCTCTAATAAGATATAGATATATAAAGCTCGTTTGCTCGGTTCTAAATTAAAGATAGTTTTCCCTAATCTTTCCATACTTAAATTGAAATATTCCGAGGGTGCAACCGACTTTCTTAAAAAGATTTGTAATATTTGTATTTCAAATAGTTTTTGATAATCCCCTCTCTCATGTAGTTTTATTGAAAAGGAGTTAATGAATTTAGTTATCCCTTTTTGGGATAATTCTTCCTTTTTAATGAATTCTTGAAGCAGGTTCGTACAGAAATTATTAAATAAATAAAAATCATCTAATTTTGATAAAAATGAAAAAAATCTCTTGTATGCATCAATATATCTGATTAAATTTATTTCAATTTTTCCTTCTGTATGTTGTACTAATGAATTTAGATATATCCACCAAGAATTTGAAATAATCATTATTAATTGGTGCTTCTTCTGAGCATCTAACCAATCATTCTTCTCGATTTCAAAACTTAAATTATCAAGAATTTTAGATGCCCACTTATGATTTGCGGCATATAGCAATTTCCGAGCAGTTATAATTTTATTTTGAAAATTTGTTAAAAATTGTTGTTTTAAGTCAATGCTAACGGACATGAGAATTCGCACCTTATTGTTCTTTATTTTCAGTTTGATTTAACTCTTCCTTTTCTCGAGATTGTTGAGAAGATTCATGGCTGGGATTCTGAATCCATTCTTGTTTTTGTTTCAATTTTCCCTGTGCATATAATACAGAGGATCCGATCCAGCCAATATTTTCTCTTCCAGAAACAGCAATCACATTAATTTTATCCCTTATTCTTTCTGAGAAATATTTTGATATTTCAAATTTCAACCTTATATCTAATCCCGGTATTAAACTGCTACCCCCAACAATGATAATATTCGGTAAAAAATCTTCCCAGTTTTCACGATCCCAAAATTTAATCACTTTTGATACAGCCTCCGGTAATCCCATATAATCAATATGAATTAAAGAAGGATTAAACATTGGTTCAACAAACAAGAATCTTTCTGAATTAATATCTAAAGAGGTTCCATCTGGTAATTCTATGGTTCTGTTATATTTAGTAAAACCATCTTTAATTCTTTTTATTTCTCCATCTGGATCTAAAATGCATAAGGATAGTTTATTTTTGATTTCCTGTGCTATTATTTTATCAAGATATACCAATTCCCCAGAACCTTTTTTCGTTAAAATCAAGTTCAAAAGATGTCTCGTTAAATCCTTGCCAGAAATGGGAAACGTATCTCTAGCCATTGCATTTGAAAATCCATGTAAAAATGAGGTGATGTTTGTATTAACTTCACCCATATTTATAACCACACCACTAGTTTTTTGTAATGTAGCTAATACTCCTTGATTTTCAGATAAAAATAATAGAGATGGAAAATCAAATACATTAAAAAAGATTTCTTGCAATTTAGTTTTTTCCAATTTTGACATGTAAAAAGGTGTTATTATAATAATAGGTTGTTTAAAATGATTTTCCTCAGCGATATTTAATTGTTTATAATGATGATAAAAGTATTTCATGAAAATATTGAGATTACCCTCTTTTTTAAATTCATGAATTTTGAGGATATTTGAGTACTTTAAAGCTTCATGTCCAAATAGATGGTTTTCAGCTTCTTTTTCTGTAATAAAGATATCCTCAAGACCATCAATTACGTCTGAAGTAAAAATAAAATCCGAATTATCAACATAAATACTTGGAGCAATAATATCTGGGAAATCATCTCCAGCCCATCCTAATCGAAAATTTTGGCTTCCAATATCAATAATAAGTGGACGTAATTGACTTTTTTCTTCAGATGACATTATTAACTATATCTTTATTTTATCTTTTCAATGTTAAGAATTTACTTGCTATGCTATATACTTTAACTCATGGATAAATTCATCTGTAACCCGTTTTAACTGGTATTCTTTAACTTGTAATTCAAGTAGCCCTAATACTCGCTTAAATTCGCCCGACATAGACTCAATATCAACTTCAGCAACTTTCTCAATTTCATCTCGCTTAACTTTAAATTGTTCCAAATCTACTTCTATCTTTTTAAAAATATTTGAAATACTGTTTGTTAAATCATCCGTATTCTTCTTTGTAATTTTCCGCATTTTCCTCAGTATACCAAGTATATTAGAAATCGACATCTCCCATCTATCATAACTCTCACTATAACTTGTTAGTAAACCTTCGAAAAATTCTGTTAATTTTAGATAAATACTCTCCTTTTTAATAAATGAAGGCTCTTTTTTAGTAGAAGGAACTGGTATTGATTCTTCTTCGGCAGCAACTTCTTCTTTCTTGATTAGCGTTTTAGCTGCTGATTCAGGTAAAACTTGAGGTGATGGTGGCGTAGCAGCTTTTATTTGACTTTTCTGCACTGATACTTCTGGTTTTTCTTTTTCTCCAGGAATTACGTCAGGTTTAGGTTTTTCTTTCACCCTGGCTCTTTGAGTTAATGGAATATCCTCCATTACATACGCTTCAGCTATTTTACTTCGTGATTCATGTGTTAATTGGGGTGTGATTTTTACGTCTTTTTCCGTTTTTGGATGAAGAAATCCCTGTCCTTCAGAAACACCCTTCAATAAAGTCTGTAATGTTGTTTCCGTAGATTCTGCGGAATGTAGCGCTGAATCTAGTGAATATTCAGATATCTGATCCGGATCTTCTTTTATCTCTTGAATCTTTTTTTTCTTTTCTTTCTTTTTCTTTTTCGCCACTAAAAATCCCTTCTTTTTAGATTATTAATTAGTATATTATATCTTAAATATTAATCTAAGGGAGAAAATCCAACTTCTAGAGCTTCTCCCTTTTCTTTTAAAATATTTTTTAACCGATCGATATTATTCGGATTTTCAGATATAGCTGTCCACACAGCTGTTTTATCCTTCTCAACAATTACAGCTTCACTATACACTAGACCAATGCCTTCCTCGGCAAATATATCGAGTAATTTTGCTAATGCCCCTGGAATATCTTTCATTACTACTTTTACCTTAATGAGACTACTTTCATTTCGTAATCCAATAGGAGTAATGCGGATCTCCTTTGTTTCTGAATCGCTTACTAACATTAACTGAGAATTGGTAGTTAAACCTAGATTCTTCCTAGTTACTTTAGGTAATACTATCCGACCTCGATTATCGATTATAATTATTTTCACGTCTTTCATGAGATCCTCGCCTCATCTGTAAGGGGAGCAACCAATTCTTGGTTTAGGTGCATCTTATATTTGCAAGCCTCTATTTGATTTGCATTTTCATTTATATTTAAATGATAAAATAGATAAAAGGTCATTATAATCAATCCTTTTTTTTTTTATACTCTATAAAAATTGTTACATTTTTTTCAACTTTCATATTTTTTACTATTGTTTTACTGCTATAAATTTATAACTATAATTCATGGATAAAAATTGCTTATAATTATTATCAAAATTATTATTAATAACTTTAATGTAATCTTGAGCAATTAAAAAGACCATAATTGCATTAATCCATCGAAAATGGTTTAAAGTTTTATTTAAAAATTATTGATTTTATGAATAATTTATATGGAGATATATTTATTGAATTTGAGAGAATCAATAAAATCTCCTTCTCAATATTATTATCAACAATTTTAAAACTAGAGATAAATATGATGAAGAAAAAAATAAGTTTATAGTCCTTCTTTATGAGCTTTCATTTTTACTGTTAAATCTCGTGCACGTTTAGAGTACCAGACCAATAATTCTCCTGCATCTTCCGGTTCAAAATATTCCCCACCACATAATGATGCTGCGCGTGTCATTAACTCGCGATCTGGGTTACCTAGACCGACAATGTACGTGATAGTGTTTATATTATCTGCCAATTTTTTAATCTCTTCCAAGAAAATTTGCTTATCAGTAGGTACACCGTCTGTTAAAAGCACTATCATAGTTGGCTGGTCTGGATTCATCTTTTGGAACTCATTTAAAACATTATGGGCTTGTATCATCGCAGAACCCATATTTGTTGCTTGACCGTAAGAATTTCCTATTCGATCAACTATCATACGAGCTGCCTCTTCTAATACACCTTTTTTACCGCTTGCAGAATCCATATAAAAACTATTAGAGAAAGGGAGAATCTGAGCTTCATCAGCAAAGCGGATAACAGAAACCTTTTCACCAAATCCTCTCCCCACTTTCTCACTTAAGAAGAGGACTGCCGCAAAAGCTGCTGAGATTCTACGTGGTATATTTATTCCATCTTTGAAATGTTTTAAAAATTCTTGGATTTCTCGAGACTCCATTGCTGCTTTTATTCCCTCAATAGCAGGAGCGATATTAGTCACAAAGACATCTCTAGCCATCATTGAACGACTTATATCAATTATTAAAATTGCGTTAAAAGGGACTAAACCAATAGGACTTAAAGATAAAGTTGTATTCTGGGTAACCCTCGCAAAAATATCACCAGTTAAATCAGGAACAGTGGCGATAATAGAACATGCAATATTTACAGCAGACCACCTAAGCTTTATCCCCTTAAAGATAATATAATTTGAAATCCATCCCTTCATAGAATCTACGTTTTCACGAGCAGTACTTATGATTTCCCACATATTTTCACCTGAAATTGGAGAAATTCCTAGAGAAATACTTTGTAAAGGAATAATAGTCCTTTGATTTTTGTATACTTTTACTTCGAAACTTCCTATACCCGATGCTTCAAGAATTTCAGCATCAATAACGATAGTGTTTTCTGGTACAGATTCTAAAACTTCTACTTTCCCTGCGCCCATTGCTCCTGTAAGTTCATCTTCAAATGCAAGAATATCATCCATTTGAATTGATAAAGTATGTTGAGTTCTTGGACTAATCAAAGCATAACCCATTAGATTAGGTTGTGACTGAACTTCTAACATCAATTCTGAAGCTTGTTGTATAGGGGGTTCAGTAGAATATACAACAATTTGGTCTGCTTGAATGTTTGTATCTTCATAAGTATCCATACTCATTTTGATTTCATTCATACTAATATTTGATGCATCTATCCTTGCTGATCCCATAGATCTTGTTAAAGGATCTTCCCAACCAATTAACATACCCTGACCAAGACCTAATTGTTGAAGAATACCAGAACTCAATTGTACTCGACCCCCTTCTATACCATTATCTAACATAGGCGTAAGGATTATACCATTTTTCTGATTTTGTAACATGTTAATATCGATTCTATTTGGAAATGGTTCCACTGGCGCTGTTGGCTCAATTATTGGTTTTCCTATGCCTGGTTGGGGTATTTCCATAGGAGGAGGAGGACGAGATGGTAAAGGTGATAATGAAGGTTGGGGTGCTGGTCTAGGTTGAGGTGCAGGCGTGGGTGTAAGTTGAGGTATAGGTGCTGGAGGTGGTGTAGGCAAAGGTGATAATGAAGGTTGGGATGCTGATCTAGGTTGAGGTGCAGGTGTGGGTGTAAATTGCGGTGCAGGTTGGGCTGTAGGCTGAGGTGCTGAAATAGGTTGGGTAGGTGGGACTTTTGGTATATGTAATGTTGGTTTGAGCTTTGCACTAGCGCTAGTCGGACGAACTGTTAATTCAACTCCCGAAAATTGTAACTCCTCCAACAAATTTTTTGAAAATTGGCCAGCAAAATCTAAAATTGAATCTGAAATTTTTACGGAAGCAGTTTTTTTTAGATTATTATCAATATTTAAAATTTCTATTGAATCTCCATTCTTTACTCCTAATCGATCTGCATTTGATTGACAGATTATAACTTTATCTTTAATATCATTATTCACGTCGACAAATAGTTTGACTTCTTTTTCCGCCATCTTTATATCATCTTAATTTCTGTTATAATTATGATTTAATATTTTCTCAACTTTTTAATATAATATAAGTGATTAAGCTTAAAATTTCTATCAAAAATGATCTATTTTTCTTATAAATAATAACCTAATATCCGTGTAAGATAAGTATCTAGATTTGATATTGTTATAAACATAATTATCTTAATATTAAAGTTTAATAATTTTCATGGATAATGAAGTAAAAATTGATGAACGTAATTCCTAAGAGAAAAAAGATCTCAATGTTATTTATAAATAACAGTATATTAAAGACTAAGAATGCTCATGATTAACTTTAAATTTTTAGGGAAATTACTCTTTTGAATAAAAATAGGCATCTCATTCATTTACTGGATAACGGAGACTTATCTCTTTCGAGTAATATCTAAACACTTTAACAATCTTTCCCAGATCTGCAGTTTCTCTTGAGGCTCCCATTAAAAAAAACCGACCCGCGGCGCTAAGAATTATAAATCCATTATCACCTCGCAATACAACCTCGAGCATATTTTTAAATCCCAATGTTGCAACTGCATCACTTCCTGATTGAACCACTACTGCACTAAGGCTTGAAAAGAGATCTGGATCCAAATTATATCCCGGGATTGCGCTGAAAGCTAATCTTAAACCTTCTCGTGTAATAAGTGCTAACGCTTCGAGCTCGCTGTATTCAGTAATTGAGCTCAAGAAACTAGACAAAGCACTCGCTTCTTCAGGTGTTAAATCTGACATTTTTTATGGAAGTAAAAATTTGTTTTCAATTAATATAATCTAAAAAGTTTAGACTTAAAAACTTATATCTCTAATATATATCCTCATAATTGCAAAGGTGTAGTATTTCACTTTAAAGAAAAATAAGGATTTAATAAATTTCTAAGAATCAGATTTAATTTTTATACTTTTTAAATTTTAAATTATACAGAAAGTCGAGGAACGCGGTTTACTTTTATTTTCCTTCTAATTGCTCTTTAATTTGATCCTTTAACAATTCTCTCTTGCTTTTAGCTTCCACTGGTTTAGATTTAGCGCCCATGCGTTTGAGAAATTCTATAGCAATTATTTTGCCATTCTCGCTCAAAACCCGTGGGGCATATTGCTCTGCAAAGAATATTCCCTCTGGAATCGCTCCAATCTTCGATATTTCTTTAGTAACCTGTTTTTCACCAAGGAATTGTTGAACTTTTTCTACAATTGAGTATGCATGATTACCTATAATAATCAGTTCTCTTTCAAAACCAGGAGGTATTTGTATTTCTTCTAATTTTTGCATTACTTGTTGGAAATCTACTTGAGTTTGGTCTTGTACGAAGTCCGCCATAGACTCTTCACCTCGATATAACGGACCAATATTTTGAGCTGCTCTATCCTTGCTCCCTGCTATATTCATACCTTCAGCAGGTTCTGGAGTGCCAAAAATATTCTTTTCTCGTAATGGATGCACATTTGGGCGGTCTACTACTGCAGCTTTTATTTCTTTTGCAATACCTGCTTCTGTTTGGCCACCAATTAGCTTAATAAATTCGGGATCTTCCTCACCCTCATCAAGTGGAACAACAGCATAGTGCATTCCAACTTGACCTCGAATTTCTTGAGATCTTTTAGCACCAATGAATTTTGATCTAACACTGCTTTTTACTCCTTTCCATAGATATACTTTTCTTGCATCATCAGAAACAAGAACATAACATTCATCCGTTTCTAAAATGTCTTTAATTGAACCCTCACTAGTCATTTCAGTGGTGGTACCATCTGGGTTGATAAGAAATAATTGTGGTGACAAATTTAATCAATCTCCTTTTTTTTGTTGAAATTTAGTATTAAAAGAATTCTGAAACCTCAACTTAAGTTTTCACAATAACTAAGTTAATAATATAATAATATTAAAAATTAATAAATCTTTATCTTGTTTTTAATTCAAGTTCTGACATCTGCTTAATAGAAAGTTATTGTTATGCAAAATATTAAAAATTAAAAACACTTTTTATGGCATTATTGATATTATTGACCATATCCAATGCTGTAAAACGACTTCCAATAGTACTTTTGCAAAATTCCCCTAATATACCATTAAAAAAAGCAGCAGAACATGCTGACTTGAAAGGAGTATTATCCGTTGCTAAAAAGCATGCACATAAACCTGCTAATATATCACCTGTACCACCTATAGACATCTCTGGACAACCTGTTTTATTAATTTTAGTTTGCTTACCATTAGAGACATAATCAAAGGGACCTTTGATCAATAGCGTTAAGTCTAATTTTTTAGCTAAATCGCGTGTAATTTTACTTCGATCCTTAATATTATTAAAAACTGGTAATTCTAGACCCGTCATTATTTTTAGTTCTCCTTCATGTGGAGTTAAAATAATGGGTAATCCTTTGATCAAATCAAGATGTTCCTTTACTAATTTTAACGCATCTGCATCAAGAACCATTGGTTTCTTTTGATTTTTTGAAATTTTCAACAATTCTACGAACAATTTTTCAGTTTCCTTTTCTGTCCCCAAACCAGGACCAATTACTATCGAATCTGCCCATTTAATTAATTTAGTAAGTTCATCTAATGCTTCTATATTCAACCAATTGCCTTTATTAGTTCTTATAATTATATTTGGAGAAAAACTTCTAAGTACATTGCCTATTATTTCTGGTACATATGTAATAACTAAATCTATCCCGAAATTAATTCCCGTTAAAGAAGCATAAGCTGGAGCTCCGGAATAATTCTTAGACCCCCCTATAATTAAAATTTTCCCAAATTCTCCTTTATGAACATCTTTTCTCCTTTTTTTTAAGGTTGGTATAAAATCTCCTATACCAGTGAATAGACTAGCCTCTGGCGGAATTCCAATTGATTTTTCTATTACCTCTTTTATATAATCACTGCTACAAGACAATCCTTTTTTTCTTCTATGAAAAGTAACTACTAAATCTGCTTTAACCGCTTTATCAGAAACATCGCCAGTATTTGGATCTAATCCTGAGGGTATATCAATGGAAACTATTGTAATCCTTTCATTATCTGCTTTTTTAATATCATTTATTAAATCTATTGCAGAAGCTATAGGTTCTCTGATTTTTCCTTCTATTCCAGTCCCTAACAACCCATCGACAATTACATGATAACTTTTATCTTCTTTGATACTATTTCCTATACTAATTAGGTCTGTGGAATCTTTTACTATTTCTACATCAATAGAATAATTTAGGTTATTATAAATTATATTCCAGTTTAACTGAGCCTCTTTAGTTCGAATTTTATCTGGATCGCCGACTAAAATAACCAAAACTTTAACGTCATAAGAACATAAGTGTCTGGCAACAACGAATCCATCTCCTCCATTGTTTCCTGTTCCACAAAAAATTACTGCTTTATTATTTATCTCTAAATAACCACGATTCATAATTTTAGCTGCGACAGAATAACCCGCACATTCCATTAAGTGACTTTTAGGTATTCCAAGCCATTCTGAGTTATTATCTAAAATTGTCATCTCTTCAGAACTAATCTTTTCGGAATTTAACGGTTTCATAACAATTTTATTTAAGATTTTGACATAAAAAACCTTTTAGTTTCAGACTAATTTTTAATTGAAAAAAAATTTCATAAGTAAGAAGTTATTGAAATTAAATTCTAATAAAAATATATTAATGACCTAGAAAAATGAGTGAAAATCTAGAAAAATATCGAAAGTATGGTAAAAAATTTGAGGATCTTTTACGACCTTCATCATTTCCAATTGCTATTAAATTTGTAAAAGATAAATTAGAAATTCCTAGTAATTACAAAAAACCAAAATCTCATTTAAATCTCCAAACTTTCATATGTCAAACCTTTAAGATGGTACGAAGCTATGGCTGGACTATGGCTATGACAGAAGAGGATTGTGCATGTAGGTTGGCGAGATATATATATGGATGGGATCCAATGACTGAAGAAGAAAAAAATTTTGGTAATATGTTCAGTGTTGGACTATATGCTAAAGATCTAGATACAGCAAAAAAGTGGCAAGAAGAAATATATTTGGTAAAAGAAAAATATTCAGGAATTATTATTTCTCCTTTGACGAGAACAAAAATTGAGCCTGATGTTGTTCAAATCTATTGTAATGCTGCGCAAGCTATGAGATTAATACAAGCTTATCTTTATTATAAAGGAGGAATTCTTAACTTTACATCTGCTGGGCGCGGAGCATCTTGCCACGAAGGAGTTATTAAAACTTATCAAACAGATGAGCCACAATTAGTTATATTAGGAAATGGAGATAGAGTATGGGGTGGTGCTGAAGATTCAGAAATTATGTTCTCGATTCCAAAAAGTAAATTGGAAATTGTTTTAGATGGATTAGAAGCGACCCATAAGGCAGGTTTGAGATATCCAATACCAAAATATATGAACTATAATCCAGGATTCCAAAGTGCATTTGAGAAAATAGCAAAACAAAAGGCTGGAGGTACTATAGTAAAAGAAAACTAATAAAAAGGAAAAAAAAATAGGTAAAAAATAAATTAAATATTTGAAATTTAAGAATTTATAGATCAGGCATCCTTAATCCAACCATAGGCATTGCATCTACTCCTGTCAGATAAGTCTCCACTTTGTATTTAAAACCCTCAATTTCAGAATAAGCCAATTGCATTTCTGTAATCCGTTTAATTATTTCTTCATATTTTCCTTGTTTTACCTCTGTAACGCTAAATACTTTGATACCCCTTTTAGTTGCTTTCACACCCATGGGTACCAGGTTTTTTTCTAAAGATCTATCCATAGGATATTTCTTCGATACCTCGAGATATTTTTGTCCAATCTCTTTTTCTTTACCATAGGGAATCCAGCTTGTTGTCATAATTAATACCATACTAATAGCCCTCTCATTATATTTTTCTTAATTTTAATTGGATTTGACGATAATTAATAGTTAAATATCTAGAAATATAAGCTTTTACAATTTCGTAAAAAATATCAAATTATAGCTCAAATATTCTACATTAAATCAATTTTATTTAGAAAAAGTTAATTTAAATCCATTTTTTTCACCAATATTAAAGAATATATTTTTACTAAAGTTATTATAATTAAAAGTGAGTAGATTACTGTGAGCAAATTTCAAAAGATGGTAACTTCTGCCCAAAATGCTATGATTCATGTAATGAATTTGAATAAGGAAGATGCTGTTTTGGTTGTAACTGACGATTCTACAAAAAGAATAGGAGAAGCTTTTTATAATGCGGCTATCAAGTATGGTTCGTCAGCACAATTATATATGTTACCCGAAAAAAATCGACCTTTATCAGAAATACCCGTAGAAATGAATGAGTTAGCAAAAGGAAAAACAATAGTAATTAATGCATTTATAGGATTAGGCGATGAAACTCCATTTCGAGTTAAATGGATAAAAGAACTTATTGCTACTAGATCAATTCGATTAGGTCATGGTCCTGGTATTACTAAATCTATGATGATTAAAGGTCCTATGAATATTGATTATAAAAAAATGGAAGGATTAGCAGATAAAATGATTAAAAACTTCGAGAATGCTAAAATAGCACATGTCTCAGCACCAGGAGGAACTGATATTATACTATATATCGAAGATCGTGGATTTTCTACAGATGTTAAAATTACTAAGGATCCTTATCTAGCGAATCTACCCTGTGGTGAAATATGGTGTGGACCCATTGAATCCAAGGGCGACGGTATTATTGTATGTGATGGTTCAATTGGTGATATCGGAAAAGTAAAGAAACCTTTGAAAATATCTGTAAAAAATGGGAAAATCAGTAACATCGAAAGTGAAGATCGAAAATTAGTTGAAGAAGTCGAGAGATTAATAAACTTGGATGAAGAAGCTAAAATTATCGGAGAACTTGGAATAGGTCTTAACCCAGGGGCTAAATTAAGTGGGATTTTACTTGAGGATGAAAAAGCCCTTGACACTGCTCATATTGCCTTTGGCAATAATACCGACATGGATGGTGGGCAGAATAAATCAAAAACACATAGGGATTTCTTATTCTATAAGCCAACACTAAAAATCACTTATAAAGATGATTCAACTAAGGTTTTAATTAAAAAGGGGAAATTCTGCTTTTGAGTAATAATAATTCTATTGATTAAAACGACTTTCTAATCTAATAGATTAGAAATTTTTACTAAGGTAATCGTACATTCAGTAATTGCACATCTAAGGCGTGGAAAGCCCTCTTCAGGAAAGCTATCACGTTCAAAGTCATTTCATATTTGTTACATTTCCATTTCTGTTCTACTTACTAATATTTGAAAACTGCTTTTCTCGCTTCCTAAATCAATGTAATTATGCCTTTAATTAAAATAATAAGGAAGCTTTATTTAAAGTTTTAGGAAAAGAAAAGAGTCAAAATAGAGATAATTCGAAATAATTTGAAGTATCCCTTAAATCAAGCATTATAAATTCTTAAAACATATTATTATTCAGATTTTTTTAGTTTTCATCTTTTTTCTGAGAGAAACGGGAAAAAGCAATATATATATAGAAAAAATTCACTAAAAATATTTATTTTTAATCCATTTTTTTAAGATGATATAATTCCGAGAAAAATGAAAGAAGATTTTCATTAAAAATATGAAATAATAATTCTCAACATTAAATTTACTAAAAAAGATTGATAAATTTGAAATTTATTTCCACTTGTTTTAGGCGATATACAAAGAAAAAATCAAAACGTATTATGTTTTGTACATCATTATTTTGTTGTATTTTAAGTTTAATTTTATTATCATCAATAAAATCTAATCTGAACAATAATTCTGAAAATATACAGGATAATTTAATTTATAGTGAGTATGCTTTTAAATCATCAACTCCTCCTGTATTTTTAATAAATTCACCAATTAATTGTACTTCATATAGTAGTATTGCACCAAACTTTACATTAACAATTCTTGATGGATTAGGAAAATATTATTGGTATGAATTTTTAGAAACAGGAGAAAGTTCAGTCCCTATTGAAATAAATGGAATTCATAATGAAAATATATCCGACACGTTTAATCAAAATTTATGGAATAAATTAACTAACGGAGATGTAACGATTAGATTTTTTATAGTTAACCCTTTAGGAAAAGTAGAACATGCTGATGTACTGGTTAGAATTGATGTTATTAAACCGTCTCTTAATACTTTATCATCTAGTATTAAATCATTTAATTCAACAACTTTAGGTTTTATAGTCCAGATTTGGATGTCATTGATGTATGTCTTTATTTTTTTTAAGCGATATATAAAGAAAAATGAAGAACGTTTGTACTATAGTTTAATTGTATTGTGCTACTTTTTATTATTTATCTTTTTAATTTCCACAAATCTTAATTTCGAAAGTAATTTTAAAAATATAAAGGATCATTTAATTTTCGAAGAGAATTCCTTAAAACTATCAACTGCTCCAAGTATTAAAATTAATTCTCCAATTGACTATAATTTATACGGAAAAATAGCACCAAACTTCTCAATAACTATTATTGATGGGTTAGCAAACTGTACATGGTATGAATTCATAGAAACAGGAGAAACTTCCATACCTATTGAATTAGAAGGAGTCCTGAATGAAAATATAACAGGATCATTTAATCAAACTATATGGAATAATTTATCCAATGGAACTGCAACGATTAGGTTTTATGCAAATAACACCTTAGGAGAAGTAGGACAAGCAGATGTTATAGTTAGAATTGATATTATTAAACCAACTCTTAATATTTTATCACCTCTTAGTGGTTATTTTAATTCAACCTCTCCAGAATATATTGTTGAGATTAAGGATCCTAATTTGGATAAGATGTGGTATACATTAAATCTTAACGCTACAAAGTATTTTTTTGAAATTAATGAATCGATTAATCAAAATGGTTGGAATTTTCTACCTGATGGAATAGTTAATATTACTTTTTTTGCAAATGATACCGTTAACAATGTATATTCCCTTATAACGCAAGTTACAAAAGATACCACTGACCCAGTAATCACAATTACTTCACCTACCGCAGGAGTATATGATGAAGCTCCTGCGTATGATATTATTATTACTGAAGCCAATTTGAATCAGTACTGGTATACACTGAATGGTGGTTCTCCGATTTATATTACCTCAATGACAGGAACGATAAATTCAACCGAGTGGGGAACCCTAGCTGATGGTTCTGTAGAAAT
>JAHPZE010000018.1 GCA_019058365.1 Promethearchaeota archaeon
AATAGAAAAATAACAAAAAAGAATTAAAAAAATTAAGAGTAAAATTTACTCAATTTTTTTCTGATATTTTTTCGAATTGAATTCACTAAAAAAAAATAACTCTAGTTAGCTTGAGTATCTCATAAGAAAAAGTGGACCGGCGTTAAAGAGGATTTAATCCACAGAAAATAAATTTCTTATTTTTTTAGGTGTATTTTTAACTCGCCTTATAATGAAAAAATCATAAATTATTAGGAAGTAAATATAATATGTATAGATCATTATTTTTTTAAACTGAAAAATTATATATAGTCTCTAAATTATGGGAATAGAGAAGATGAACGAAGAACAATCGGAAAAGGAAAGGTTAGAGAAAGAACAACTTGAAAAAGAACAGCTTGAGAAAGAAAGAATTGAAAAACAGAAAATAGAAAATAAATTATTTCCCAATAACTCACTTTTTATAATCCCGAGTTGGGGAGATTTATTAGGTTATCCTACATTAGGAACATATGTTCATCATCCAGTATCAAATATAGTCTCAGATATAGTTATATTTTTTAGTGGTTATGATTATTCAATTGAGACCACAAAAGGAACACTTCACTACCTCTTTGGCTTGGGATATTATTTCCTAAAATTTGAATTGGAATCCGGCAAATATATAACGGATAATAGAATCCTAACCGGATTAGTATTACCAGACTTTGTGTATGATCATATGGCTACTTCAACAAATATCACGTTAGAAGAAGATCGTGACGTAATTATAGCAGAGAAAGTGATAAAAGTTCCTATTGATTTGTCTAATAAATCAGAGGATCATTTAACCTTCATAAAGGGAGCATTGATGCGAAATGTGTTCATACCTAATAAAGATATCTTTTTAGAGATGATGGAAACAATACGGAAGGAGGATTCCTATCAGATATCAAACGAGGGTCATATGATTTTAAGTGCACATTGGGATTTTTTTAACCAGATTTTAGTATCTGATAAAATGCATAAATTAACTACCAATCACGATTTTACTTACCTCAATTCAACCGCAGGATTGAATGGGGTTAATTTTGCGGCAGATCAACTTTTACAAGAATCAATATCTGACGAAAATCTTAGCATTATAGAAGGAAATATCGATTATTTGAAAAATATTTATTCTAAACTTGAGTTTGATCCAATGTATCTATTCTCAATAATAGAAAACGCATCAACAATGTTAATTTCTGGTATCCCTCAAATTTCTTCCAAACAGAGTGATGCAATCACTAGAAAGACTTCTAAACAATCGATTTTTGCTTCCGCAGAAGATCGACTC
Source organism: Promethearchaeota archaeon (assembly GCA_019058365.1). Taxonomy (GTDB): domain Archaea; phylum Asgardarchaeota; class Lokiarchaeia; order Sigyniarchaeales; family SOKP01; genus Loki-b32. The sequence goes on from JAHPZE010000018.1 coordinate 1,298, forward strand.
TATGCATATATTAGCTGGCCAATAGAATTTAAGAGAAAAGCAAAAAAAGAACCACCTAGTTTGCCTAGAATAGCAGAACAACCTATATACACTATCCAGGATGAAATACAAAGGAGCAATATTGGAATCGCAGCAATATCAGACTATAAACAAGAAGTATTTGAGTTAGAAACTTTAAAATCTGAAAAGGTTGTATTTAAACCGTTACCTAATCCACCTAAAGCTGATATTCAACAAATTCTATCCTATCTAAAAAAGATTATTCAAGAAAATTATGAAATGGTATCCATTGGACAAGCTTTTGAAATCGCTAGGGAAACTATAAGACAAATTGGTGTTAGCTCAACCACAACACATCAGAAAAAAGTATGGGAAATGAGCAAATATGCTAATATTTACCTGAAAAAAGAACCAAGTTTAGGATTGCCAGTAAAAGAAAAACAGGAATTAATTCAAAAAATAGATAATTGGATTTTTGAAATTGAAGAAAATATTAGAAAGGAAAAGGAAAGGTTAGAAAAAGCTCGCTTGGAGAATGAACGGTTAGAAAGGTTAGAACAGGAGAGAAAAGCGAGAGAAAGGCAAGAAAAGGAAAAGCAAGAAAAAGAACGTTTAGAAAGAATTCGAATTGAAAAAGAAAGATTAAAGCAAGAACAAATAGAAAAAGAACGATTAGAAAAAATTGAAAGAGAAAAACAGGAGATTATCAGATTAGAAAAGGAACGTTTAGAAAGGGAGAGAAAAGAGCAAGAAGCTGTTGAAAAAGAAAAGCAAGAACTTGAAAGATTGAAACAAGAAAGAAAACAAAAAGAAAAAGAAGCAAAACAAGAAGCAAAAAAGCGAAAAAAGGTTGAAAAACAAAGGAAAAAAATAGAAAAAAAGAAGCAAAAAGAACAAGAAAGATTGGAAAAACTCTAGTCGAAATCATTGATAAGGAGAAGCATATCTTTTTAACCCTAAATTTTTTTATAATACTATATTTAATTTAAAAAATTATTTAATGAAATTCATTAGATCAACTCTGTAGTTTTAATGAAACGAAATCAAAAATTAATTATTGGAATAGTTCTAATTATTTTTGTCGCGGTTTCAGGTGGTTTAGTCTCATGGTTCATTTTTTTTAGAGCCTTTCCAAATGAAGAAACTCCACCTCCGCTTAACCTATTCCCTCCTAATACTTATTCCCTGGATTGTTCAATAGATACATTTGGCTATGCAGTAGTATTTAATACAAGTCAAATAATACTAGATGATTCCTTAATAATCACAAATGGAGCTATTAACGGCTACAATGTAATGAATTCAACAATATTGAAGAATACAACCATTATTAATAGTGATATCTCGATTTCCATAGCTCTTTATGGAGAGCAAAACTTAACTATTAGAAATATATGGAATTCACGACTTAGTGTGGTATTGTGCGATCAGAGCAAACTCTCGCTTACTAATTGTAGTATTCAGCAAGTTATTATTACAGCTGCTAACCACATATTTGTTTCAAATAGCTCTATAGAAATAATCAACACTGTACAAACTCCAATGAATATTTCCTCTCTAAAATTTACAAATTATTCTTCAATTAATTATTGTATTATTTCAGGTCCTGCATCACTAGAAATTGAATATACTTCTATACACAATTTATTGCTTTTTACCTCAACTAATCCTTATGCTCAACAAAAAGAGTATCTTGTAACAGGAAGCATTATAAATTGCTCTATCTATAGAATTTATGGTTATGGGCAAACAAATTTGAATATCTATAACACCGATATATACCAAATTAATATCCTGGGTAAATCTAAACTAAATCTGGTTGAATCTATAATTACTGAAGCGTATGTCTATCAATATGCCTTTTGTATATTGAATAATTCTAAAGTGCTTTCTGAATTAAATTATGGAATTATTGTTTATTCAGGTTCCGTCAATATAACGAATGGGGTAATCCAAGGTACAAGTTACATTAATAACACCCTTCTCATTAATACAGATGTATCTAAATCAACTTTAATGACAGTTGTTGTTAATAATACAGGACAAGTTTTAATATCCAATTTCTCATGTAATGCCTTCTTGTATGATAATGCTAATCTAAATATTATTGATACTAATCCGGCCTCATCAGATTCATATGGAATATATCTCGAAGGATCATCTAAATTTACTGGAATAAATTCGAGTTTTGGGTTTATTATATGTCAAGAAAATAGCTCTATAGATCTTTCCGAAGAATGCTATATTCAAAGTGTATTTATCGATAGTATGAATAATATTAAAATAAAGAATTGTACATTCGACTCAATTGCATGGTATTCTGAACCACTAACAGGTTATAATGCAGAAATAATTAATTCTGCTGTTGAAATTTTCCAAGCACCTCCTTCAAGTAGAGTTGATATTATAAATTGTTCAATAGAATACTTATATGAAGGCATTAAATTTCAATCGGGAGCAAATATTTATAATTCCTCAGACATTTTTGGAGGAGGTTCGATTTCAAACTACTTAAATATTAGTGGGTCTGAAATTTCTCATAGAACTTATAAGTATATAGAGATCAATGGAGATGCTAATGTACTAATTAAAGATCTGCATAACCTGTTTAGTATATCGATTGAATCAGGAAATTTAACGTTATATAATTGTACTCTAGATTCATTACAGATGCAAAATGATGCAATAGTGTATTTGGATAATTGTACATCTCCAGATCTAGGTTCTATTGGCCAAACATTTTCTAGTAAGTTTAGACCTCATACATTTACCTGCTTAGGGGATTCTCACCTTTATATCAATAACACAAAAATTTTAGATTGGAATCAATTGATTCTTTATAATACTGCCCAATTGACTATAAACCGTTCTATAATATTCATAGTTAATATTTTCCAAGAAGCAAGGGCGACTATCACAAATTCAGACATTTATATTATATCTGTGTTGGCTGCCTCTTTAGTGGATTATTCTTTGAACCTTATACACAGTACAACTCAGAATCTAATAACAAGCTCATGGAACTTCTTACTTTATCTTCCTTCTTGAATACTAATCTGATTAGAACCAGTCTTAGGTAGAATTCTAAAAAAAGATTTTTTCCTTATTTTTTTAACACATTATAGTACAATTTCTATAATTATTGCACTCCTTTAATTTAGAATTTTTAAACCTCCAAACTTTTTAAATCACGTAAATTTAGAAATTTATTTCTTTATTACGCCGAATTTTTACCTGTAATAAATAAAAAGAGGAGTTTAATTTACTCCGTATTAGTTTTTAATTTTCTCTTATTTGTCAGATAAATAATTCCAAAAATAGAAACCACACCCGCAAAAACAACGAACAATACATCATATCCAGGTATTCCAGAAGGTTCTGAAGGAAGAACAGGGCAACTCATAAGGGGAAAGTTATCTCGACTTCCCGCTGCTCCTGTTATATTGTAAGGAACATCACCTATTCCATCATTATTTGAATCAAGTCCAGTGTAATTATCCCAGTAATTTCCTTTCACACCATTATCCCATGAATTGGTTGAACCATTATCATATGCATGAATATTATTTGTGAAAAAACAATTTTCATAGATCTCGTTATCTTGACTCAAAGCATTGATTAACACTCCTGTATAAGAACTATTCCCAATATGATTACCTTTTATCGTATTTTTGCCTGTTGAAGAACCTAATTCAACCCCTATTGTATTGTTGAAAATGATATTATTAGAGACAGTATTAAGCTCAGAGCCCAAATCTCTAATTTGTATACCCACATCAATATTCTGGGTAATTAAGTTCTCCGAAATTGTATTATTTCTTGAAACTCCTGAATAAGAGTCAATTAAAACTCCGTAATAAAACCCTCCTGAAGCATTATTGTTTTGAATGACATTATAACTGGCATTATAAACCCATACTAATGCTCCAGTAAACGGATGCATAAAATTTTCAGTAATCATTCCATTTGTCGTGTTGTGTAATTGAATACCCGCATATTGCGTCGATCCCTTAAACTCGCAATCTCTAACAATGAAATGTTTCCTTGAGTTCCAAATTGTTAAACAATTCCAATATATTGTAGAAGTATTAAAGAATATATCAGATATTATATAAGGATCAGATTGCGAGCCTGATCCCGTACAATAACCTTGATCCTTAGCCCATGTCCAATTTGTAGGGCTACTGGGAAGATCGTTAATTATAATTGTGTCATTCATCTCAATTGATGCAGATGTATTCAATATGCTGATCTTACCATGGTTTTCATCAGAATTAATTGTGGGTGAGATAAAGATTGGAAATATTGGCACAATAACACTCGAAATAATTAGAACTAAAATTGCAGAAAATATCACTTTTCGCATCTTAATCTTCTGATAAGTTTATTTTTGATTATAAATAAAAAAACAAACCGCTTATTTATTAATTTGGCTTCTCACTATATATGATTTTACACTATTCTGTCAAAGAAATTGAGTGTGAATTATTGTTTTATACTCTAATATGAAGTAAAGTTCACGTTTCAAACTCAAGGCAACAATAATCAACAAATAATCCTATATGGAAATCTCCCATTATTATATTGGACTGTTTTTAATTTAAGATAATACTAATTATGAATTCAATTTTTAAATTTAGAATTATTAAACCCATTAAATATTAAATCTTATTTGAATCTAAAATTCAATTGACTGATTTTTGTGTGGTAGAATTATTTGGATATCAGAATTTTGGCTTAATCTCTTCAATAAAGTAAATTATATCATTAGGCGTTGCATGACCTGACGCATGAACCCGATTTGATGCTTTTTTCCTCTAACAAAATTGTCCTAATTGATATTTTACAAAAAATTAAGGATTAAAATTATAATTCGATTAATCTGAAAAAACACTTTAGCTTTAATGAATGCTTACGATGTAGTAACAAAAATGCTAAGAAATATTTTTCCTAATTTTTTTAAAGCTAATTTAGTAAATTCGCCTCTAGAAATTTCTCCTTCTTTACACTCCTGCCAGCTATTCTTTAGTTGATTCCAATCAGAACCTAAGTTATCCTTCATATAAGCCTCAACATCATCAATCCTTGCCATTTGACGTCCCAATAAAATTACTACCCATTCTACCTCCAAAATTATTTTAGATATATCATCTTTAATTTGGCTAGTCAATTCGTGAGTTTTTTCTAAGGATTCTTCAATTTTTTTCAATTCCTTCTCTAATTTTTTATGTTGACGGTATACTTTTAAGGATAATTTATAATGTTCCTCTTCTTGATAATCCTTGCTGAATATTTTCTTAAATTTGAATTTGAAATAATTACTAGCATTTTTTAAAGCTTTTCCAATCTTTTGAAAAAATTCCTCAGATTTCACATAAAAAGTTTGCTTTCCATCATTATTTCTTCAATCTATATCGAAAATCCCTCTCGATTGAACTCCTGTTGCTCAAATTCGGTAGTTTCTTCTAAATCAGATCAATTTCTTTTAGTTTTTCCATAAGAAATTAATTAATTCCTTTTCGCATCTAAGCTAATAATCAACATTTAAACTGCTAAATCTTTTAAAAGTTGTGTCATAATTTTCAAAATTATGATATATTGAAAATATAATAATATTCACTAAAAATAATTATCCAATGAACCTTTCTTAAAAGATTTCTGTATTTTATCTAGATTATCTTTATCTTTGAATATCCCTTCTAGACAATATACACTTAATTGTTCTACAGTTCCAAAATCTTCACATTTTCTCATCATATCGCAGTGAGGGCATAGATTTGTTATATCATCTATATCCAATGAACCAGTATTAGCATGTAAATCATAAAGCAATTTTAAATATTTCCCCTCTGCAATTCGAGGAATCTCATCTCTCATGTCTAATGTGAAATATTCATACAAGCGTTTCATTGATTTTTTCAGATTACACTCTTTACATATCCAAACTGTATTATCTGGATGATCTGGTCCACCTCGCGACAAAGGTAAAATATGTTCTATAGTGAGATTTTTATCTTCCTTACCACAATAATTACACACATCACGCTTCTCGTTTTCTCTTATCCATTCTCGGATTGATGAAGACCACGTTATATCACCATTCTTTAATTTTTTGAAACGACTCATTATAAATCCATAATTATTCTTGCCAAATCCTGCAGATTGAGAAATAATTTTAGAATATTGCCAAAAAATTAAATCTTTTATGGTTTTCACAGCTTTTGGAGGCATTATTCTCCCAAGTTTTTTTTATATTAAACTAAATAGAAAATATCACTTAAAAAATATAACATTTTTGTAAATAAATTTTATAACTTATTAACATAGAATAAGCTCTTAAACGATTTTAAACTAAAAGATTCCAATTAGACTCACTATCTATCATTGATGAGTGAATCTGAACTCTATATTTATTTTCAAAGTCTCTAATTTTTAGAAAATAATCGGATAAATCATCAAAATTACTGAATTTAACAGTTTTATTAGAATTTTCATTAAAATTATTATTTTCTATGCCATATTTAACAATTTCCTTCATCCTTTTTGCTAATGAGATATTACAGTTTGCTTGGACTTAAAATTCAATTGGCTGATTTTTTTCTGGTAAAATTACTTGGATATCAGAACCTTGGAAGATCTTTCTAAAAAATTCGGGATGCTCTGTATGAATTGGAATCAGGAATTTGGGCTTAACCTCTTCAATGAAATTAATTATATCATGAGGCGTCGCATGACCCGAAGCATGAACTCGATACGATGGAATTCCATAAGGTTCGAGCTGCTTTCGAATAGTATTTGTATTGTCAAAAAATTCCTCAGAATATGGATCGATACTCGAAGAAATAAATAAGCCCCTTTTCGTGAAATCTAGACTTCTCATTAATCCATCATCTAAACGAGTTAAATAGACAAGAAATTTGCCCTCCAAACTCCTTAAATCCCGATAACCAAGAAATCGGTGTTCTTTATTATGTCGATACATAATTTGCCTTATTTTCTCCTGCCATTTATAATTTGCAGAGCCTCTCTTTAAAATATAAATATGGTCATCTTTAAGAATATTCGGGTCCCGCATTGTTTCATAAATAGCCTTTTTATTCAAGAGATAATAAAAATATGCATCCTTTTCCGTTATGATATACTTCCAGCCATACTTTTTTGCCATATGTGAAAACGTTCTGAACCGGTCCCAATCAATTCGATCATACTTCACTAAGATAAAATCAAAAGGATTATTCATGAATATCTTTTCTAAATTTTCCTCGACGCTCTGCTCCGATTCAACAATGCCCTTAGAAATTTTTGTGCCCTCACATATTAACACTTTCACTCCTTCTGTAATTAATTTCTTTTGATCTCCATTTAGTTCACAGTTCGTTAAAACAGTATTATACGCTTTAATTTCCTGTAAAAATTGCTCTGTCATATGCGATAAAGGACCATGCCTTCGAAAATCTCCAGTATACACCACTGGTCCTGCTGAAGTATAGATAATAAATCCATACGCCGCCGGAACTGAATGATCTACATGAAACGGTGTGATCTTCATTCCCTTGATGATTATAATATCCCCTGTTCGAAATGTGTGCCAATTCAAATTATTAAAATTATTCGCAATTGTAGACCTTTCTGATTTACAAAAAGCGCGAATTATCCTCTTTGTTACAACCCCTGTGTAGATCGGAATGGTCCGATTGACAAACGACAAGCCAAAATAATGATCCTTATGTGGATGGGATATTAAAATCCCGTCTAAATTTGAGGGATTTGGGTGATTACTTTCTACCAAACTTGCTTTATTTAAATATAAATTATGAACTGGAATCCTATCTTCGTGAGGTAATAAGCTATATTGGACAATTTCTTCAATCGACGAAGGTAATTCTCCACGATCGTATTTGTCATAATAGTTTTTGATTTTAATTCCAAAATCTATGAGAATCTTAACATTATACCACTCATCCTCCAATAGGATGATATTTCCACCAACCTCGTCTGCTCCACCTAATACAGTTATTCTAATTGATTTCGTCTTTTGCTCCATTTAAGTCCCTCCTAAACTCTATATAACTCTAATTGAACATTTCATATAAACTAGAATAATAAATTATTGAGAGCCATTGAATCACCTTGAAATTATAGAAGAAAAAAGTATCCCTTATTTTTTACAATTTTTTTTTAGAACAAAGTGAACAAGCAAAAGAAAACTAAAGCAAAACCTTAATTCATAATATACTAACAAATTAAAAAATTATTTCTATTGGTTATCTTTCTACGATATCAAATTGGAGTTATTTTATATATTATATATTAAATAATTACCAGAGTACCCATTGATAATTTTTCACTTTGTTAATATCTTATTAATATAATCATAGAAATCAATAATTTTAAAGAATCTATTATTTTAAATGGTAAATGCATAATTATTATTTATAAAATATTATTTCTTTACCCTCGGATCGATTAATTTGCATAAAGCTGGAATGGCAACCCTCCCTCTTCATAGAGGTAAAGCACCACCTTGGTTATTTAAACGAATGGTAATTTTAGGAAAGCCCATTTTCAAAATTTTACATGATATGGAGGGTCCTAATGGAATTCTTAGAAGATTATCCGATACTTACTGGTATCAAGCTTTAGGGTGCATTCTAGGATATGATTGGCATTCTAGTGGAGTTACTACCGTGCTTGGTGGTGTATTGAAGGAGGTGTTAACTCCTCAAGAGCATGGGCTTATAGTTACAGGAGGTAAAGGTAAAAACTCTTTAAAAGTGAAGCAAGAATTACAAGGAAAAGCAAAATGTTTAGGATATAATGAAGTTGAAATTGATCATCTTAATGAACTCAGCAGATTGGTAGCGAAAGTTGATAACACTGCTGTACAAGATGGATTCTCATTGTACCACCATAACTTGATCGTTTCTGAAAACAATTGGACCATAATTCAACAAGGAATGGATGGCTTACTGCATAAGGCAAGAAGATATCATTGGCTCTCTGAAGGACTTGGAAGTCTTCTTGATAATCCTCATACCGATATCAGTTCAGAAATCTTTAAAGAGAAAGTATTAGATATGACCTCTAAAAATAGCTATAATTGTAGGAAAGTTTCACTAGAGTTAATTTCAGAAGGTTCCAATCGGATTAAAAGATATTTAAGTAGTTTAAAAAACCCATGTCAAACAAATCTAGATACTTTCATTTGTCCTAATAAATCTATTAGTTTAACAAAAATTCCACATCTTGACATGCCTATACCTTTTAAACTTAAATGGGAGAGTGTAGATATGGCTAAAAACCTTGCAATAAATGATTATACCGATCTTTTAAAAATTAAAGGACTAGGACCTGGAATTATACGAGCATTGGCTTTAATTTCTGAATTCATCTGGGGAGAACCTCCCAGCTGGAAAGATCCTGCTAAATATGCTTTTACTGTGGGCGGAAAAGATGGGATTCCCTATAAAGTAAACTTAAAAAGGATAGAACGATGCGCTGAAGTCCTTGAAAGGGCGATCGATTTAGCAAAATTAGATAATAAATCCAGAATAGACACATTAAAAAGACTACATAAATTTGAGAAAGTTACCCTATCTTAGAGAATATCAGCTTTTTTGACTCTCACACTTTCCAGAGGAGATTAGAATAATCATTTTCAACCTTAAGTTGATCTAAAAGTACCGATACCCCTCCTCGATGATGCGTTTCATGATTGAAAAGATGCATTAAAATACGCCATATAATATACTCTAATTTTCCTCTACGCCCTTCAACTACGATTTTTGCGGAGTATTCGGAGACCGGAATTGATTCAACCACACGTTCCATTATACCATCGATTTCTGAACGAATATTTTTATATTTATCAAGAGTTGACCAGTAAAGCTTACCAGGGGGAAGGCGTTCGGTAGGAAAGCGCTCCAGAAGTTGCGGGATAAAATCGAGACTCGAGACATGGGTTCCCAATACTCTGAGCCATCCAATATCAGCCATTAAGTAGTGGTTCAAGAGTCCCATAATAGACTCATAATAGGATCCAACATTTTCATTCAATTTATCTGGTTCGACACCTTCTAAGATTTTCATCATGTCTAGGTTTGTGAGTTTATTATACTTAGCAAGTAATTCAAAAACAACTTTAATATCATCAGTCATCAATATTCACCTCTATTTGATTAAATTCTTTCATATTTTCCGGTTTTACACCTTTCATAATAACAATATTTTTGTTATGGGTAAGGTGATTATATTCTATTTAATTTTATGGTTTATTTTTTATTAAAAATTGAGAATACTTTAAAAATAAATATAAAAAAATCCAACCATCTAAATTTCACATTCTAGTAGACAGAACAAAATTGTTTACCTTTAACCAAGCTTATAGAGTTAGACTAATTAATATATCTAATTTCTTCTTTCTTTATTTCTCCTTCCTTAAGATTTTTGTAATTTTATACAACACATTCTTGCAATCAAAGAAAATTAGTCCCATTTTTGCATTTTTTGTAGTTGAAACTGCCAATATGGCTTCCTCTGCCTTTAAAATCAATATATAACCATCAATTCCTTTAATATATATTTGTTTAAATACCCCTATTTCCATATCTGCAACAGCCATTTCGGATATAGAAATTATTGAAGCTACCATCGCAGCAATTTTCTGATTATTATATTTTCGGGGTAATATTGAAAAAATTGGGAATCCTTCTATTGAAGAAATTATCGCAAATTTTATATCTCTATTTTTATGTAATAAATCTTTCAACACAGCTTCTAGTTTCTCTGTTATATTATTTTCCTTAATCATAGGTTTAATACTTTTTTTTTAAATAGAGATCAAGAATGATACAAATTTACTCAATTGTATCTTAGAAACTTTTGTCATATTCTTCTTTTATATCTTTCTTAATCTTATTAATTACTTACTAATAATTTGATGATATTATTGACTTTAGTCTTTTTCTTACATTTAGAAATTATAACACAAATAATTAAAAGATTTGATGGGATTTATGGAATTTAAATGGATATATTAATTTGAACAGTGATTAGTTAATGGTTAACCAAAATAATTTTATGAATTGGGATAATCCGGGTGTAGCATTGATAACTGGAGCCTCTTCAGGAATAGGTGCCGAATTTGCTAGACAATTAGCAAGTCAAGGATTTGATTTAATTCTAATAGCTAGAAGAAAAGAGAAATTAGAAGAATTAAGTAAAAAATTGAATAAGAAATATTCCATAACTGCTAATGTTTTAGTCGCAGACTTGTCAAAATTATCTGAAAATGAAAAAATAGTTGCTAAAATAATAGAATTAAATAATTTAGATATTTTAGTTAATAATGCGGGATTTGGTATTTTTAATTCTTTTCTACAAATAGAAAGAAGACAATATGTTGATATGATTAATCTACACTTCACTTGCCCAGTTACTTTTTGTCACGCTGCTATACCTGGAATGATAAAACGAAAAAGAGGTGTTATAATCAATACTTCATCAATGTCAGCGATTACTAGAGATAACTCATTAATTATGTATACCACCACCAAATCTGCAATTTCTATTTTTTCTGAATTATTAAATAAGCAATTTAAAGGAAAAGGGATTTATATTCAAGCGCTCCATCCAGGTTTTACATACTCAGAATTTCATGATACAGCAACGATGAAGAGTTTCCACAGAGATTGGTTTCCTGATGAAAGATGGATGGATGCTGAAAAAGTAGTATCACTATCTTTAGCTACGGTTAAAACAAATAAAGTAATTTTTATTCCTGGAGAAATAAATCAAGCATTAGCTAAACAAGACCGAATAAAAAAAGAGAAAAAATACCTTAATTATGACATTTTTTAAGTTAAGTGCAATACCAATTAAATAGCTTCTAAAACAAATGAATCCTATGATGAACTAGCAAAAAAACTAAGAAATTAATTTCCGAATCCTCAGGACATATATCTCTGGAGAAAATTCCAGATGACTTTATTTGTTTCTTCGGGAGCTTCTATATTAAAAGCATGGCTTGTTTTTGGAATCGTTTCTAATATCGAATTAGGAATTTGCTCATGTATAGTGTCTACCTCTCCAGGGATTGCCATCTTATCTCTTGCTCCTAAAAGGATTAGTGTTGGCTGATCAATGTCTCTCAGTAAATCCTGTATATCAAAATCTTTTAATGCTTCATTTTGATTGATATAATCCTTGTATTCCGGAGGATCTATGATTTGAGCACAAAAATTCATATCATTGCTAATTAAATTATATAATTCTTTATCTTCCTCTAGTCTTTTCTTAAAACCTCTTGAATACATAATCGGTAAAAAAAACTCTACTCTTTCTTTCAATTCTAAGTCCCTAAGAGTTTTAAAAAGTATCAAATTTTGCTCATATGTTTTTGGAGTGTAGTAAGCTGATGGAGCACATAGAACAAGAGTCTTTATGAGTTGCGGATAATTCAAGACAAACTTCTCAGATATCATTGCTCCCATACTTGAACCACATAGATGAACTCCCTCATTTATACCAAGATGATTAAGCAAGTTTTTAAGGTCCTCTATCATCATTTCCATGCTGTATGGATAATCTGGTCGAGAACTTTTCCCCGTGCCCCTAATATCATATGCAATCACCCTCATTTTTTCTTTAAAATAATCAATTTGATAATTCCACGATTGCAATTTTGTAAACGTTCCACAGACAAAAACTAATGGCTCTCCACTCCCCACATCTATATAATTAATATCAATATCATTATAGGTAAAAATAGGCATGCTTTTTATCACATTCAATTTGTCTAATATTTGATGATAATGATTTACTATCCTAACGTTATTTTAAGTCGATTAAGCATTGTTATTATAAATTGAGACGTTTCTTCATGTATATACATAGTATCTCTCACATAATTTTGAAGTAACTCTTTCAATTCTAAATAATAAAGTTCTTTATCAAGAGCTTGGGGATCTTCCTTAATACTTACCTCGTTTAAATGAAGAGACGCCATTTCTTGAAAAATTAATTCCATAATTAATTCAATATAGGTTTTTTGTAAAAGTTTTTCGTCATTCTCATTCAATTCGTAATATTGACTCACTGCTTTTTCTCGAATTCTAATTAGGTCTATTATATCCTCTTTTATTTCATATAGTATGTATAATGCGTCAATCTTCGAGATTAGGGTGTCTAAACCAACTGAAATATCCAAGGAAGCAATATATCTCTCAATATAAGATAAAAATCTTATTAAAAACTTAAATGAATCAATCTGAGAATCAATTTTCCACGTTTTATACAAAAATCCCCAGTCTGGCAGAACTAAATCATCTAAAGCTTTTAATATCTTTTTTTTTAATCGTCCTATTAGATCCACGTTATAATAGTGAGCTTCCCTATAGGGTTTATCAAGATTATAGAATTTATATTCATAGCGTTTTCCATTTTCTTTGAATTCTCGCAAATGAAAGATGGTTTTAGATTCTTGGTCTAAAGGTTCCTTTTTCCCTAACTCAGCAGCAAATTTTATAATATATTTACACTCAGGACAAGTTGTGACCCAAGATCGACTAACTATATTCTGAGGTTGAAACCCTCCATTTATTTTCTTATATTTAAATTTATTAACTATATGAACTGGAGCACTTATTTCATATTTCAATTTCTCGAGATGAAAAAATCTTGGAATGAACTCAAAACTACATAATGGACACTTAATTTTCTTCTTCATTCTACTCGTTTAAAGTATTTTTAATTCTTTTAACGCGTTTTCACTCTATATAATTTTAATTGAACATCTCTTTTAAAAATTGAATAATAATTTAGTAATAATTTCTTTGGATCTCTAAAATTGAGAAAAAAACTAAACTAAACTAAAAAAAAAATTTTAGCGGTTTGAATTATTCCACTAGAGGTGCGACTATTCAGGCATTTTTATACCAATCATATCCAAAGCTTCTGGTACTTTAAATCGAACATCCATCTGGTACCTATATCCTTACACATCATGATAATTTATCAAGGTTTTTTGCTCTATGGCTAAAAATTCTTCCAATTTTCCTTCTTTTATACCCCAGACGCCGATTACCTCTATGCCCGCTGTAGTCGCTTTTATCGCATTTGGTATTATCTCTTTTCCCTTGTCTCTTAATTGGGACCGAAAATCCTTAAGTATTTAATCCTTAATTCTTTATTTGGACTGAAATTGTCAATAATTTAATAAAATCTTTACTGAATTACTTGACATAATTCTTAGAATATTATTACTGTTATTAGATTCTTAAATTCTTGAATTAAAGAATTAAAGAATAAAGGATTTTAAATAATTTAATTTCGAACTTGTTATAACCAAAAGACCCAATTAACTTATCTATTATATTAGGCTATTTAGTTGTTCCTCATAATTCTAATATAATTATATGATTTTAGGGTGAAATTATGACAAATAAGAATATTCTTCAAGGTCCTCCTTACGACTTAAGTCAAATTCATGAAGAAGAAATACTATTTGCTATTATAAGTAATTTTCCGGCAAACTTGTATTTTTTTATTTGGAGATGTTGCGAAGAAAAGGACGACTTAAGGTTTACATTTACTCTTCCTGTATACTACGATTCAAAGTTTCAAAAGCAAACGGTTAATCATTTATCTAGATTAGGATTAGTGAATCCAATCAATTGGGATGGACCACATGTAGGTATTGAAAAGTTAGTTGCCTCTGATATAAGAATAAGCAAAAAAGGTAAGGAGATATTTCAAAACTGGTTAGAAGTGGGTTTAGTAGAAATTATAATCCATTTACCTCACAATATTCGGCGGAATGTTAGAAATTTCAACAATTATTTCTATCATAATTTTAGATTTTCTCAGACACTAGAAAAAGGAAAATTTCAATTATCTGAAGATAAACTCTTAGATGACATGAAATTCTATTCATTAGATGGTCCTAAAGAGCACTATATTAAAATTGTGGTTGAGTACAAACAGATGATAATTAGAAACGCATTAAGGAAAAAACTAAAAAATATGAGTGTACTGATTTCTTGCGGATTTTGTCAAAATGATTTTGTTATCGTAATAAAACCTAAAACATTCAATAAATATAAAACTTATAAGAAATTATTTAAAATCGGTTGTCCAAATTGTAGGTATCCCCAACAATATAGAACGAGATTCTTTTTGGATTTTTATAATAAAAAATTTGAAATTGAAAGGTTTTTAGCAAATCATGATAAAGAATTACTCTATAATGAAAAATTTAAAATAAAAAACGAAATCATCCGTAGATTTAAAATTTTTACTTCTAATAATATTTTTAATACTATCGAGAAGCAGATGGTTA
Organism: Promethearchaeota archaeon; assembly: GCA_019058365.1. Classification (GTDB taxonomy): domain Archaea; phylum Asgardarchaeota; class Lokiarchaeia; order Sigyniarchaeales; family SOKP01; genus Loki-b32. The sequence goes on from JAHPZE010000018.1 coordinate 16,635, forward strand.
TAAGAAACTTTGAAGAAGAATTGGATGAAAAATGGGACGAGCTAAAGGTTCATTCTATCCTATTTAATGAATTTCTAAAGTTAATAGAAGAATTTTATCTGCAAAAAAAGAATGGAATCAAATCTAAGCTATAATATGTATTTATATCAAATTTAACCATTCCTCAAGTCATAATTATGAACGAAATACTAATGCTTTGAATTTATTATCAATAAAATCATGGATTTCGGCACCTAATCCCAATATTTTCCATTTGACTAATTTTTGAAGATTTGTATCTGTTAAAAAAATTATATATTTATTGCTGTCCAAGTGATATTGGCATCTCTGTAACATTAACTTTTCATTTTTAATATTTCTACAAGTAAGGATTCCGAAATTACTAACTTTTTTGTTTAATCTTGAAGCTAATTGATCAACCTCACGATTTCCTGGATCAAGAGTAAAATTCTTGGCTTCCAAAACAATATAATTGCATGAAATTCCTTTATATTTCTCTGGTAGATGTCTGAAAAATCCATTCTGAGCAATATTCGTATATACTGTATCAATATAACATCTTCCATTATATACTTCTCTTTCAAATTCCATATTGCTAAATGTGTCTTTAAAAATGTAAGAGATAATATAAGAAATTAATTTATGGTATTTGTGAGCATTTTTAATACCTGTATTAATATTTGACAGAAAGCTAATATCCAAAACTACTTTATAAAGAATTTTGTTTAAATAAAGAAGATTCCATATATTTTCTTTTTCTAAATCATTAAATACACCTGGTTTCCATTTTTCCAATTCATTGAATATTTCTTTTTTTAAAATAAAACCCTGTTTTACTAAAAAAAGCATTGATGTTGCTAATTCTATTCTATAGTCATCTTTCAACTCGATATTGATTATTTCTTCCATTTTAAAAATTACTTTACCTTCTTCAGCACTTAGTTTTAAGTCTATACCCCTTTTTTGAAAATAATATTCTATTTTTTTCTTATTTGCTATAATAATATCTTCACCCTCAAAGTGCACAAAACCTTCTTCTTTTAGAAAATTCATATCAAATGCTAGCTCAGTACTATGAGGCCCCCATTCTTTTCTTAGGTAACGATAAGAAAGATGATTTATCCCTGAAAAATCGGACAAATATTGAAGTAAAAACAAAATTTTTTGATATATAAATTTTCCTTTAAGACTTTTAATTTTATTTCCTTTAACTATTATCAAACGGTTGTTTCTACTTTTCAAATTATTACCATTAATTTTTTCTAGATAATATAATATCTTCATCAGTATTATCAGTCTAAGTTTCATATTTTCACCATTGTAAAAATTTAGTTAAAACTATTATTAATTTATGTTTCTAAACCCTTATATTTAAAGTAAACCAATATTTAGATCATTAGAATAATAGATTTAAAAAAAACAAGCATTAAATATATCACTTTGCAGTTATCTAACTAAATTTTATAGCTTGATTTTTTTCAAGCAGTATAATACTAAATTAATCATTTTTTCCTTTAAATGCCGATGATTAAAGTATGATTTATGAAATTTAAAAAAATACAAGATATCGCAAAACTAATCAGATATGTCTGCGATAAAAACTTCATTTCAGCATATGAGATCCATAGAAACATTAAATCGTACTCATACTTTGGTGTTTTAGATAATTTCAAGAAATGGGTGAATTTAGGAATCTTAGAATCCCAAATTATAATCGACCGAAGAAATTTTGTTAAGCAGAAATTCAGAATCAATAAAAAAGGTATAAAAATGGTATATAAAATAACTCTTATACTACTGGAAGCATTAATGAAAAGAATTGAAATCATGCCTTTAAATGTTCGACGAACATGGTTAAAAAATCTTTTGAGTGTTTTTAACAATTAGTAAGTTATTGTGAATATAATATTCTAGATTTCTCTGGATGGCACGGAGGAGGTTGGAAAATATGTTATTGCTTAGATTCAGGTAGTTCCATTGGTTCACGATCTATTTCTTTTAGCTCCCCCATAAGAACTACTTCGGTTCATTCGGAAGATCATCAGAGATTATAATTAAAAAAAAAATAAGTTTTGAAGTTTAAATTATTCAAGTAATTATCAGACTATTCAGGCATCTTTATACCAATCATGTCTAAGGCTTCTGGCACTTTAAATCAAACATCCATCTGGTACCTATATCCTTCAACATCATGATAATTTGTCAATGTTTTTTGTTCTATAGCTAAAAATTCTTCTAATTTTCCTTCTTTTATGTCCCAGACACCGATGACTTCTATACCCACCGTAGTCGCTTATATCGCATTTGGTATTATCTCTTTTCCCTTGTCTCTTAATTGGGACCGAAGATCCTTAAGAGTTTTAACATATATCTCCGCCAATTTCTTTGATGCATGAGGCGGAAATATCGATGTAACAAACACATATGGCACATGGATCACCCTTTTTTGATTCTACATAAAACCGAAGTTTATGCAATCTTCGAATTACTTTGGTGCTATATAAACCTTCACCTTTTTGTCATAGACAATTTGATTACGGTTTGTCGGCTTATGTAGATATTAATAAAGAGAGTATTGAAGATATCTATCAAAAAAATGGATTGATTTCAATTATCTACAGCCCTTAAAAGATTTATCAGATCATTATAACTAAAGATAACTATCCTATCACTATAAACTCGTAAGGTTAGATCAATATCTTCTCTTTTAAAATTATCATAATTCCCAACAATTCCTATTAATAATGGATTTTTTACTTTCACTTTATATTGTTCATACACCCATTGAGTATTTACTCTGTTATCAAAATAACGATCATAAGTATTGAGTTGTCCAATTAATTCACTAACATACTTATTAAATCTAGGTCTTTTTTTTCCGCCAATAACTAGATTTTCATAATGTAAAGCTGATCTCTTTAAATCCAGAATATCAAAATAACCATCATCTCTCTCCATTAAATAATCGGGAATACTTTCATCTGGATCATCAGAGTATTGCTTCTCAATCCATTTTAGATTTTTCTGGCTTAGGCATTTCTTATATCCTAATGCTTTACTGAAGAAATTAGCATGATTTTGAATAAAACTATCTAAAAGAGGTTCAGTAACGTTTTGATCAGTCAAGCTTAATAACTGTTTTGCAAATAAATCAACAGAAGAAGAGTGACCAATATTTAAACCAAAGATGTCTAGACTTGGAGGTGAATAATATTTCTCACAAACTGATTGGAGCCAATGACGTAGATTTTTCTCTGTTATTGATTTCTTAACTATTATTGCTGTTGAAATATACTTAAAATAAATTCGAAAGAGATCAGTTCGTATGAAATTTAGCTTTCTGAAATATGCAGATTGAATATCAGGAAGTATATTTATAATATTATCAACACTTTCACCTATTAATATTGTTCTTGAAAGAGGGAAGTTTACCTTTTTTGAAAAAAGTTCCTCATCAAAATCAGTACAAATAGTTAGTGTTGATAATCCAAAATTCTTTGCCTTTTTAACATCAAATACAGGTTTTTTTTTTTCTTCAATCTTAATCCCAGGATTTATAAAATATATTGTATTATCAAATTTTTCTCTAGAATCTCTCAAATCTAAATTTATTTCGTCTTCATTTTTGATCTCTGTAGCCCCTAGAAGTTCTGCCATAAAATGATGAGGACTTTCACCAACTCTAATAAAGTTTGGAAAGGAATAATTTCCTTTAATTAAAATTTCTTTGTTCTTAATCTTTAAATATATCTTCACAAGATATTCATTAAAGAAATCCTGAATAATTTTTCCAAATAATTTATAGTCCATGTGATTTTTTGATCTCTTTAAAATATGTTTCAAATAATTTGTATAATTTGTTAAAGAATGGTTTCGCTTCTTCTGCTTTTATCCTATCCACTTTCAGATGCTCATGAACGATTTGATTCCTAATTATTCTCCACTCATTCAACTCTCCTAATATACCTGAAAAAATATTCAAATTCTCTTCTATCTCTTTTATGATTTCACTTAGATTTATCTGATCATCAAATTTAATTTCTTTATTTAATATGTCTTGATAAAAGGATCTATAGAAGATTTCTGCTCCTTTATATTTGAGCATGATAAAGTCACTGTAACGTCCATCATCAAAAGCTCTTTGAGCATCCCTATTAACTTCATAAATTGTAGCCATAAAAGGTGGCAGATTCTGGGTTCCTATTTTAACACCATCAATGATTTTATTGAATATTTCTGAAACCCCTTGTACTATCTCTGATGGACTTATTTTTGTGCCACCTTTATCTAGGGGTGGTATGACTTTAGATATATTCCGAAAAAATCCAAAAACCTTATTGATTACCTCCTCTTCTTTTGAGTTCATATTTCTCCCTCAATTAATAAATAATATCAAATTGAAACTTAAGAAATTTATTAATTACTCTATTAAATAGTTGGATATATCTTTGTCCATTTATTTTGTTGCATAAGAATAACCGAATTATTCATTAGTTTTATTACTTTTTTTCTATTTACTCCTTTTAATATTGGATGTTTATCTACACTATCATAGATTTGCATTCCTTTTTTCAAGAAATCAATTCCCAATAGAAAAAAATTTTTCATACCTTTATCGAGAGCGTTAATATGTCTATTACCAAAAATCTTATAAGTCATAGCTTCAAGCTGATAAGATTTAAATGGTTTTTTATTAATGGCATTCCATTTTTTTAAAAGTCTAATTAGTTTTGTAGCACGACCATCATTTCTCTGATTTAGATCACTTAATTTTTTTTCATCTAACTCTGGATTTATAATGATAATTTTTTGATTTTCAGGTATTTTGTAATATCCTTTTTCTAAGTTAATAGCAGCTAAGCAGTCTAATTCGATGTCATTGTTAAAAATTCCTGGAATTGCATGAAAGTAAGGTGGCTTACGAGCAATTTTGAAGGGTTTATAAGATTTTTCTAACTCTATTAATCTATTTTTAAAATAATTTAATAAATTATTTTCTTGATAATGCCCAATAAAATATACATCTACATCAAAATAATTTTTAATACTAGTATATCGTTTGAATCCTCCACAAAAACGATAATTATAACAATCTGGTACATGTTCTCTAAACTTTTCGAATATTTTTCTAACTGCATTTTTAATATGTTTCTGTTTTTGAGGTGAAATTTGAATTTTACTAACAATTTGTTCTAAAAACTCATTAGGTTTCATTATATTCCTCTTATTTATTTTATTTGAATGGTTGAATTTTAACATCGATTTTCATATTTGACATTGAAAATAACTCATTATTGCCCTTTTTATTTATCCCTAAATACACACATGGTAAATAATATTTATTTGCCATCTCGAGTAATTTAAACGAAAATAATTTACTTAAGGGTGTTAAATCTATAATTATATCTGCATTTTTCATCTTATCACTCAAAATACTTTCAACTTTATGAAAGAATTCTGATTCGATATGACGATAATCTTCATATGGAAATTTAATAAAAGAATCGATTTTTATCAAACTTTCTTGTTTTTGATGTTCCTTCCTCTTTTTCAACGCATCTGGACTTGTAAAGCACACTATCCGAGAGACTGGATAATATTTTTCTTTTAATATTTGAAATATTATATCCGGAAGTTTATAACCTGTCCCAAGAGTTCCGAAACCAGTTATTAATGTATAATCCTTGACTTTAAATCCAAGAATCTTGCGAACATGTTGACGAGCAGAAGGATCTAACGAAATTCTATTAATTCTCGCATTCCCTATTTTTTGAACCATTATTTTTCGAATTAGATTATACTTCTCCATCCTGGTTAGGTGATAATGTAAATTTGAACCTGTTGTATTCAGTGCTTTTTGTAATTCATGTTGTAAATATTCTTTTTCAAACAATAATTTGAGAATTTGTATCTGATTCTCTGAGAAATCATCAGTATTTAGTCCAAAAATCATCAAAATATGTATTTTTTCTTAGGTTAAAATATTTTCTTTAACAGCGATTAGATGATTTAGTTAACAACGATTAAAGATTTATTTTTAAAGGTCCAAAAAAACCTATTACTTAACAAAATTAAATATAAATTCTAAAAATGAGGTAAAAAGAATGGCAAAAAATAAAATGACACCAAAAGCTGCTCGTAGAATCCAATCACATGCAGATAAAACTAGTAGGAATCAAGACTTTAAAGCAAGAGCTCAAAGAGCTGCTTCTAAGGGTAAAAAGTAAAACAAAAAATTCAAACATAAATGTAAAATCTTAAATTAACCATCATCCTTTTTTTATTAATCTTTTAAAAAGACTTATTAGAATTAAATAAAGATTACATGGCGAAATTTTATGAATAAGAATGATTATCCTTTAAAGCAAAAAATTAAATGTCCTATATGTAATTCAGAATTCATCCCAGAGTCTTTTAATGTTGAGAAATTGGATATTGATCAGTCATTGAATTTAGGTGAAATTTATCGATCTGATGAAACTGACTCAAAATCAAAAATTAAACCTCTAACTATAATGCGTAGAGCATGGGTCACTTATTGTCTTGATTGTAATCATGCTATTAGGTTTGCTGCCGAAATTTTAAGAAAGGAAATTGTAGAAAAACCGTCAAACAGTCCCAATAGTGGTGAATTTAAAGAATCTAGTAATACTTATAAATATAATATATATACATTCAAAAAGCCCTTTATGGAATTAATTGACTACAGGATAGGAGTAATGGATCGTATAAAGAACGATATCAAAACGACTTTGGATGAATTGAGAATCTCTGAATGGGGTGCAAAGTATAATGCTTGGAAAAATGAAAAAACTATCGATTCCTTTAAATTTTTTACACAATTCATTTCAAACTTAGATAACCATTACAAATCAATTTTTAAAAATGATATAAATAAAGACATGCCCGAGAAAATTAGAGAACTTAACCTCCCAAAAGATCTAGAAAACCTATTGTTAGAAGTTAATAGGATTAGAAATAAAATGATTCATAACGATTATGAATTAAAAGAAAGCGATGAAATAGTTATTGATGATGCTTACTTTAATTTGATGTTTTATCTTATTTCAAAAGCATTAATCGCCTTAAATCTAACTAGCCATACAGATGAAAGTAATGCTAGCTTTATTGATATTGATTACCTTTCTAATGAGCTTAGGACTTTTTTACATATTCATTTAGGTGAAAGCCTGGGATTGAAAAAATTTTATGATCCATTTTTGATACCATTACTGAAATTGCTGAAAATACCCATTAATTAATCAAGAAATTGTGAAAAATAAACTGTTTTATATCATTCTTTCTTAATTAATAAAATGTGAAAGAATTAACAGCAAGAGAAGACCAATGGTTAGAAGCATTTGCTAAAAATCATGAATTTTTCGCTTCCTTCCTGCTCCATCACAAATTAAAACATCATTTATCTAATAATCAATATTATTGGCTGTGTCTCTATATCAATCAAGCAGAGGAGAATGGTGATACTCTACTAACTACTGAAGAAATAACATTTCTGGAAAAAGAATCTGAAACCAATGAAAGTGTGAGAGAATTATTGGAATTGTATAAAGATAAAGGATATGTAGAAAATTTGAAGTATCAAGAATTATTAATGTTGAAAGCTAAGATTATGGGAGAAACGGAAGAAGTCAATCAAAAAGTAAGTAATTTTAAGCATAAAATTGTAAAAGTACTTTGTCCTCATTGCAATTCTCTTTGTTCACCCAAAATTTCGTATTGTTCTAAGTGCGGTGAACCTTTACCTAAATTAGTTGATTCTAATGAGTATAGTGAGGTTTCAGATGTAATTGATGTGGATTATACCGAAAGGAATATAATTTTTGCCCTTGAAAAATTAATCGATAAATCTCTACCCCTACAAGAGAAATTTGACACTAATTCAACTTGCTACGTTAAAGAAGGGGATGATATTACTGGTTTGAGTATCTTCAATTGTGGATTAAGTGCCTTTCCAAGCGAGATTCTAAGGATTAAATCACTTAAACATTTAGCACTTAGAAGAAATAAAATCAATGATTTACCAAAAAATATTGGATTTCTTTCCAACCTTGAATTACTGGATTTGCGTATAAATAAACTCGAGAGGTTGCCAACCGCAATAGGACTCCTTTATAAATTGAAAAATTTAAACCTCAGCTCGAACAATTTGACGATGATTCCAGATTCAATCGGAGACATACTGATGCTGAAAAAGCTCAACTTGAGTAATAATAAGTTAAAAAGCATACCTAAGTGTATTGAAAATTTAAACTGCCTTGAAACCTTAAATTTAAAGGCAAATTACTGGATTAACATTCCCGAGAGTGTAGAAAAGTTAAAAGACCAGAGGCTCCAAATTATCCTATAAGAGTCTCAATCCCTTCATTTGAAAAAGACTTAAATATTAAAAATCTTACCTAATTTTGTGAATGAGACAGAAGTTGTTTCTATAATTTGTGAACATCTACAAAAAGAAAATTGGCAACTCTGGATTGATGATCATCCTATTCATAAAGATTTGCAATATAAAAAACATTGTTTATTGATTGGTGGAGCTCGTCCTGATATTTTTGGATTAAATAATGTTAAGCAAGTCTTCGCTGTAGAAGTAAAAGGTTTAAAAGACTATAAAAAAGCAATAGGGCAAGCTCTTATTTATAAATCTGGAGTAAATGTTTCTTATATAGGTGGATTGAATGACTTATTGAACAACATTTCTAATGTTGCATTATCCTCAGGTCTAGGATTAATTTCAGTAAACGAATCAAATTTTGACGTGGAAGTTATTAACCCCATCTATAACATATCTCCGATTTATTTAGATGATATCAAAAATGAGTTAAAGGTACTCCAAAATCAAAAAAAGAAAAATAGAAGTTTCTCCTCATTTGGAAGAACCCATATAATTAATTATTTTGCTCCAATTTTTTTATTTCAAGATAGATTCGCTAAAAAAAAAGAAGAATTAATAGCTGATTTTGAAAGAGTTAATTGGGCAAATAAAGCTTATCCCGAGTTAATAAACGGAGCAAATACGATAGGATTATTAGATATATGTGATGATGGTTATAATATATCAAAAATCGGTCGATTTTGCTTGGAACATTTTACATCAATCAATATCGACTCAATCGATAAATTATCAGAAACTTTAAATCAAACTAAGAGAAATAAGTCTGTATATTCAGAGTTCCCCTCTCTCGCTAAATTTCTACAGTTGATTTATTTTCAAAATCCTGACTTTAAACAATTCATCTCAATTCTTCAAAACATAAAGGATAAAGAGATAAATTCAAAAATGATTATCGATAAGTTAATTCTTGATTATCCGAACCTTTTTTTGAATTTCTTTATTAAACCTACTGCTAAAGACCAAGTAGTTTCAATATTTTTATCTGGAGATAAAGAACAATTGATGGAGGATTATAATAAAATGATATCAGATTTTGGGCACTATAATTTCTTTTTTGCATTTAAGCGACATTTAGTGCATCTGGGTATTTTGAGCCAAGAAAATACAACCTTTTATAAAAAATCTAGTGAATTAAATGTCGAAAATGATATTTGGATTTTAGGAGATGATATTTTAATTTAATTATTATGATTTTATTCGCTATTTTCTGATAAAAAGTTGAAAATGCGACCAGGAATTATCTCAAGGATTTTTTGCCTTTCACTTTTGAGAAAATTAATAATTTCTTCCTCAATTAATTCATTTTCCCGCGTTAAAATATCCAAATCCTTATTTTTATGTAAATTAAAATAGAAGTATTTCAAATCATTATTAATTAATGGATGCTCTTTATTTATTAGGCATAATTTAATGTGGGATCTGATATTTTCCTCCAACGATTCAGTCCATTCAGGAATATTATTTGATTTCTTGATATTTATTGTTGGATCGGAAGGATATAAATTCCAAAATCGATTAATTGGATAAAATGACCAAGGTAAAAAGTGGTCAATATGAAAAGCTTCTTCTGGCTCAAATATTGTTCCTGAATAAATGCATTTTCTTGAATCGATTTCTTCATAAAAGTCTCGATAATGGGATATTAGCAATGGATCACGGGCTAAATCACTTGTATAGATATATCCTAAAAGTTTATATAATAATATTTCAAAATTAGAAGAGTCTCTCCTCCTGCTTTCTCCTTCAAGAGAATAGTTAAACCATGACCTTAAAATGACATCTCTAGCCCAAAAACGATATCGTGCTAATTCCTGATATGTCATATCGTCTATTATTAAGGAAGTATTATCAAATTGAAGCAATTCTGCCCATGTCATTGAACTGGGGTGTTTCTGCTTTATAGCTTGTGACCGATGCTCATCATATGAAGATTTAAATGGTATTTCACTATTTAACATACCAAAAAATCTTATTATCTCACCATTGACATTATGTAAATAATTTAAAGGCTGTAATAGTATCCTTTCTCTCACATTCCATAATAAATCTAATAAACTTTCTGGTAATAAATCCGGAAGCTCATACAACCGATTTATCCAAAAAATTCCGCTCTCGTCTAAAGTTAAGATTTTATGAAGAATTTTTTCTTGGATGCCTTTTTCTGATGGCAATTTAAGCTTAAAGTCTTCAATATAGTTCAATACTCTCAAGGTTTTATCAGCTGCTAAGGAACCTTGGTAAAAATCATGAAAAGAAAACGGATAATAATAGGAAATGAATTGATGAGATAAATAGACAATTGGAATGAAATGTAGATTGTTTATCGGTTGCTCTGAAGGGTGTTCAGTAATAAAATCAAATATTCCGAGCAGTGTAGCATACTTATATGATGTTGTTTTCCGTCCGTATTCTAAAATGTTATTAATATCGCGAATTAACGTCATGATTATTAATAGAATTACTTTTCATACAAATAAATTTTTATGGAGAAATCTCCCTATGTACAACAGGAACTTGTCTTTATTAAGTTTTACATAAAATTAAGATTGAATCTAATTTTAAAATAAAAGAAAAGAAAATTGATAATTAATTATTAATATCTGAGTCCCAAAATATCATAATGAATTTTTATAAATCATATTATTTACTTTAATTAACAATCTCAAAGTGATATAATCAGAGGAAATTAATATTGAGAAAAGTATTTAGATTTGATGAATTATATCAAGCACCTCTTATAATTGACGCCATATATGAAGGTGGTGATAGTGGTAATGTTTCTGATGATCCACTTTCTAAATTACTTAAAGGGATAGGAAATTTAGGTGGTTTTCGCATCGCATATAATCAAATTGATAAAAATCCTGCATTTATAGTTTTATATACAAGTGAAAAAGAGTTGGAATGGCCTGATTATATTGATTATCAATCTGGAGTATTTAAATATTATGGGGATAATAGACATCCTGGACATGAATTACACGATACACCTAAAAGAGGAAATCAAATCCTGAAACAAGTGTTTGATCTTTTACAAGGCTCAGCAGAAGATCGTAAAAATATTCCACCTTTTCTTGTATTCAAGAAAATAGCTCATGAAAGGTCTAGATCAGTTTCCTTTTTAGGGTTAGCAGTACCGGGAAGAGAGGGTTCATCTCCTGGAAAAGACTTATTAGCCATATGGAGGACCAAAGGTTCGGTGAGATTTCAAAATTATGAGGCTTATTTTACAATTTTAGATGCCTCTCTTGAATCTGTTTCAAAAGAATGGTTGGAAGCCTTACGGGATGATAGAAATAAAGCTTACGAACTTGCACCTCAAGCTTGGAATGAATTTATTCATAATGGTTTGTCTAATATCAAACCTCTTAAAGCTCCTAAAGTTAAAACTATTCGAAAAAGATGGGAACAATTACCTAGAGATGAAGATATAAATGGATGGGAACTGTTACTTTCAATTTATAATTACTTTAAACCTAATCCTTTTGCTTTTGAAAAGTTTGCTGTAAAGATAACAAAAATGATGGATGGAAATTTTAATCATTTTGATCTTACAAGACCTTGGAGAGATGGAGGTAGAGATGCTATGGGAACCTATACAATAGGTATAGGCACTGATAAGTTATCTATAATATGTGCTCTTGAAGCAAAATGTTATAATCCTAAAGAAAATGGTTGTGGTGTCAAGTTGACAACACGACTGATTTCAAGAATTAAATATAGAGAATTTGGAATATTTGTTACAACTTCATGGATAAATGATCAAGCCTATAAAGAAATTAAAGAGGACAGGCATCCAGTTTTAGTTATATCAGGGATAGATATTCTAAATATTTTAAGGGAACATGATTTAGGATCCATTGAATTACTAAAAATCTGGTTAGAAAATAACTTTAAATTAAATTAAAAATATAACTCTTTCAGATTGTCCTTTAATTAAAAAATATGTCTTATTTTTGAATAATTTATCTGTCATAGGATTTAATAATTTAATAATTTTCTTTCAAAGTGCAAAGTTATTTTTTTATATAGTCGTGATATACTAATATTGGGAATGATAAAAATGGCAGTTAATGATAGAAGTTTTATTCAACTCATAGTAGAAGATTAATCATTTTTATCTATTCATTATATTGAAACCAATCGCGGGAAATATTATTAATGAAATATTTGTACCTAAAATTAGGCAGAGGAAATCGTCAGTTAAATTATTGTATAGAAGATGAAAATATATTTGGTCGACCTACCGTTTATATCTTTTTTGGAAATATTACAACTGAACAATGCAAAACATTAATTAATTTACCCAAAAATGAACTAGAAAATATGCGTAAAAATGATAAAAGCATTCCAAAATACATAACTCTACATCAACAAATAAAACCATTTATCGAAGCTGGAGAAACCAGAGAAGTAAGATTCATTTCGATTTTTGAAAATAAAGTATTCATTTTTGAACCGGATAGCGAAGTTAAAGATATGTCGAAGAAAGAAATAAATGATTTCTGTGATGATTTGAGAAAAAAGAAAATTGCTGACGAACAATATATCGAAGATATTAAAAAAGATATTCCTAAAATAATGTATATCAAAAATATTTATAAATTTGAGAAAAATGTTCCTTATATACTCAGAACGCTAAATGTATCCCAATATTATAACCGAGGCACATGTAGAGAGATTGTAGAGAATGAAAAGAATTGGGGGATAATTCAAGCAATCAAAAAAATTCTTAAAGAAAATGGGGACATTATAGAAAAATTTTCTTCTCAACAACTATTCAATCTACTGAGTCCTCATCAATTTGAGACGCTTGTGTTTTTAATTCTAACTAATGCTAACATTTTTTCTCCAGCTTGACGTGCAGGTTCCTTGCCTGATATAGATATAATAGGAATTAATTATACGAACTCAAAAATTAAGTTAGGAAATGATAAGCCAATTAATTTTGAAAAAGACAAAGAAATTACCTTTCAAATCAAAAGAAAAGAAGTAAAAGATAATTTCAATGCAGATTTCGCGATTACTTTAAATCCAACGAAAAAACAAAAAACGGATAATCGCATTCGAACATCGGATTGGTTATTAGAAATCATTAAAAATCAACCAAATACAAGAAAATGGCTTAATAATTCATTAAAATGGTTGTTAGAAGATACTCAATATGATTCTATATTTAACTTATTAGAGTAATTAATTATATCAAATTTAGTTTTAAATAAAGATAAACCTTCCTTTAGTCAACTATTTATCTACAAATACGAACTCTAATTTAGAAAATTTAATAATAATAATTAAGTTAAATATGCAACTGCATAGTATTTATCCATTTGAAATGTAATAATGATTATTAGAATTTACAATTCCTGTATTTAAAATCCTATTAATTTCAAAATGATAATTTTTGCAAATAGAATTTAATATCATTCATTCTTAATTATTAATAGATGAAACAATTAACAGAACGCGAAATCCAGTGGTTAGAAGCGTTTGTCAAAAATCATGAATTTTTCGCTTCCTTCCTGCTCCATCACAAATTAAAACATTGTTTATCTAATAATCAATATTATTGACTGCATCTTTATATCAATCAAGCAGAGGAGAATGGTGATACTCTACTAACTATTGAGGAAATAACATTTCTGGAAAAAGAATCTGAAAACAATGAAAATGTGCAAGAATTACTGGAAATTTATAAAGATAAAGGATATCTGGAAAAGTTGGAATAATTCCTAATCTAAAAAAATATTAAATATTTAAATAAAAATCAAATTTAAATTAAATAATTTCAGTTGAATCCAAATTTAAGCCTAAATTTATGAAAAAAAAAATAAAGGTCTGGAGATGTCCTAATTGCATGAAAAAGTCAATAATAATTCAAATTAATAATGCTACTTTAGCAGCAAAAATATCATGTGGTTCATGTGACCTATATGTCGAGATGAAAGCAAAAAAAATTTACGACCCTATTGATGTTTATGGTGATTTTATTGATGAGTACTATGAAAATCCATTAAAACATTCTATGAAGAAAAATAATCTTTCAGATTCAAAATCAATCATAGTACATATTACTACCCAAAGCATCATTAAATCCTTATTATTGAATTGGAAGAATTTAACTGAAATCAAAGAAGACTTAAATATAGAAAGTGATCTGGATTTTAGGTACCTAAAGCTCAAGTTAAAAGAACTAGAGAGAAAATTTAAATTGGAAGTTAAACGAATTGGTACAGAAAAATATTGGAGAACTGTAAAAAAAAAATAATATTTTATTATTAGTTAAATTTATATATTAGCTTTTTCATATTAATAGTGGCAAAAATTGTTTAATCCAGTAATAAAATTAAACCCACCTATTGGTTGTTTTATAGCTATATCATAGAAGCCAATGATTAAGTCCTTTAGAAGATTAGAATTGTTTTGATAAGAATTGGATAGAATTGTAAAAAAATTAAAATTTAAAGGATATAATAATAAATTGGTGGAAATTTAAGATGAAATATGCTATAGACCTAAATTTAGGTGAATGGGTAACAGTTGATGAATTACTTGAATATTTCCCAATTGCTTTAAAATATCATAAGTTTACTTGCCCAAAATGTGGTAAACGCGTATCTCCTGTTAAAGCAGTAATTAGAAAAATGCATTTTAAACATTTAGATGGATCCCCTAATTGCCCCGACTATTTTGGAGGAGGTATATATGATGCAGGAGGCATTTCAAGCGTTAATGTTAGTGGGCTTGCGCGTCGCAATCCCAATGAAATTTTTGAATTTGTAGGATTTGAGAAATTTTACATTGATGATTATCATTTTTCTGAAGATCTAGAAATAAACACAATTGATGAAAAATATCATCCAGATCTAAAACGCAATAAATATTATCTTTGGTTAAAACTTTTAGATGAACTAGAGAGTAAAAACTTTGATATTAATGAATTAGTTCACAGTATAGTTTTATTTTCAGAAATTGGTTATCCAGTATTATTTGTTCTTAATCCAAACCTTACACCTTATGGAATGGGGGCGGAAAATCCAATTATTAATACTCTAGTTAATGGTGTAGGTGTTGTATTCGAAATGCCTCTTTTTACATCTGTTTCACGATTAATTAAAATATGGATCTTGGATTCAGCAGGAGAAGTTATATGTCCCGGTAAAATCGCTTTTGATTATTTAATAAAGAAGACTAAATTCTCATATAAAGTATTAAAAACCATAATGAAAGATCTGTGTGGGTTTTTTAAAGAAGACAGTTTTGAATATAGTCAACCAAGATATACTTATACTAATGAGGACTTAATGTTAGAAGTTAAGTGTAGCTGTGGTCAAACTCACTTAATTTATGCCGTTTGTAATGTTAATTATGAAGTTAAACTCTATTTTATGAAAGGACCTAAGACTTTCACTTACGTTAGTCACATGTATAAATTCAAATGTGATAGATGTGGAAGGGATTTCTATACTTTTGAAGAACTGAAAGAAGCTTGGACTGAAAAATATATTATTAAACAGAAGGAAAAGCAAAAATCTGAGTTGCAAGAGATCTTAGACGAACCCCTTGTTGAAGACACTACAGACATATCAATTCTAGATAGAATGGTTAAGATACGATTAGGGGAATACATGGGAGAAATTGGAACCGTAATCATGAAAGAGGACGGAGATATTCAAGTAAGATTAGATGAATCAAAAGAAATTATTGAAATAAAAGAAAAATTTGTTATTTATATATGAAAGAAGAAAAAAAATCTAAAGGTAAAATAATATGGTAATAAGAAAAAACCGAGAATTGATCATTTCTGATTTAGTAGGGACAATGTTAGGACCCAAATATGGATTAACTGAAGTATACCATGCAACCATGAATCCCTGGAAAGTTTATCTTACGGGAGTCCTTGCTCCTAATAATGCTGAACCAGACGAAGATGCAGAAAATGAAGATATAGAAACAACTATATCTGAGGATAATGATGTTGATGTTTCCCAAATAAGTGATCCAGAAGAATTTACTCCTAGCTTAAGCAGCTCATCTCAACCACAATCCTTTGGTATTTCATTTATCGCAAGTTCACCAGAAGATTGTGCTATGCTAGATTGTTGTTTTACTTGGGCGCGTTATTTATGGCATCCAGATTGGAGTCGAATTCAAAAAGAGTATGAAGATAATAAATTAGTGGGTTGGTATGATGAGGACTTTATAAACGAAATTACTAAAAGAGTTCAAGAGGAAGGAGTAAAGAAAAAAGGAGCAAATGATGAACAGGATGAAGGTGCAAAAGAAGATAATTATGTTGTAGATGAAGAAAAAAAAAAGGGTGGCTCTTTTCTCGTTGAAGATGATTCTGAAGAACCAGATCTGACCCCTACCATATTTGGTGGATGGAAAAGGGATCCTCGTTACTTAATACTAAAAGGTTTGAAAGTTTGCCCTGATTCTGATAAAATCTTCATAGATCAATCTACCCTAAAAAATAGTGAAATAATCCAAGAGTTAGATTATACGTTTCCTGAAGAAGATGAGGCATTTCGAATATACATTCGCATAAGAAAGTTGAGTAATATTACACAAACCAAACTTAATTACTTTCATATCTCTTTATATTTCGTTAATGATGCTGAAAGAATATACATAACGGATTTACCTGAGGCAGAACAAAAAGTAAGTTTGGGAAAACCTACTGAAGCATATATCTTTCAACCACAGATAAGAATAAAATGTAGAGGTGATACCCAGATTACTTCAGAAGAACTACATTCTGCTAAAGAAATTTATTTTGAGAAAGAGGAAGAGATGGATCTTGAGAATGAGAAAGATGAGTTAGAGACATACCTTAAGGGTATAGATTGTATATCAAATGAAAAGCCTCCAGAAGATAAAATTCTAAATTTAATTTATATGAAAAAACGGGAAAAAGCTAAAGGACATATGTGCTCTGCAATATGGGACGAAATTGACCCAGAACGCCCATA
This sequence comes from Promethearchaeota archaeon, assembly GCA_019058365.1. Taxonomy (GTDB): domain Archaea; phylum Asgardarchaeota; class Lokiarchaeia; order Sigyniarchaeales; family SOKP01; genus Loki-b32. The sequence goes on from JAHPZE010000018.1 coordinate 34,023, forward strand.
TGAAAATACAGATGCCATTAGGTCACCACCTTTTTATTGGACAGATGGAGAACTGTTAAAAGATGCTGATCGGAACTATTTTTATCTGTCTGATATCAGAACGGAATTTGTACCAATAATCTCTGTTAGTGCTCCCGATTTTAATTGGCGAAGCAAAATTGCTTATTCTAATGGTAAAATTATCCAGAGTCCATTAACAGGAAATATGCGTGATGAAACCTTTTTAGATCCACTATTTATTGCTGAAAAATGTTGGGATAGAGAGGTACTAAAGGTTACATTTCATGAACTAATTGAGGAATATGAGAATTGGATGAGAGTACAGAGCCAAATAATTTTAAATTCATATGTGTATAAGAGTAATCCCAACATTGCAAGGATTGCCAAATATAATCTTAGAAACCACTTAAAAATATTTAAAAGAATAAAAAGAGGCTTACAAGTTCTTGATTCAAATCCAGAAGCACGAATCTGCTTTTGTTATGCGAATAAAGTTATTCAATTACAAAATTACTGGGTTGAGAAAAGAAAGCCCAATCCAATGAAATTCTACTGGAGGCCATTTCAAATTGCCTTCTTATTGTTATCTATCTCTGGTATAATTAATAAGGATGATGTAGATAGGGATTATATTGATCTCATATGGTTCCCTACAGGAGGGGGGAAAACTGAAGCATATTTATTGACAGCAGCATTCACATTAGCATATCGACGTCGCATTGCCTATAAAGATTCGGAAAAATTACCTTTCATCGAGAATGGGACTTATTTAATTTCAAGATACACATTAAGGTTATTAACAATTCAACAATTTCGAAGGGCAAATCTAATGGTCCTCGCAGCAGATTGTTTAAGAGTAAAGAATTTACCCCAGAAGATTGGTAATTCTATTGTTGGATGGATACCAGAGGACTTTGGGGTTAATGATAATCCAGAAGTAAAAAAGCAGTTCGGTTATCTATGGGAGAGTTATAACTGGATATGGGGGACTCATCGTTTTAGTGTAGGACTATGGGTAGGAAGTGGAATGACACCCAATAGGCTTGAACGATCATGGGCGTTCGGTAGACCTTATTATGGCGCTCTAGATGCTCTTAAAGTAAAAATTGATTTAACAAAAGAAACGGAAGAAAAAGCAAGAGCTAATGAAAAGGTAGATGAAGATGATGTAGATCAAGATGCTCCCCCTATATCTGATTTTGATGAACAACCACAGGATATAGAAGACAGTAGGACTATAAATAGAAATATCCGTAATGTGGTTAAAGAGATTGGCGACCCTGCGCAGATAGTTAACTGTCCTGTCTGCGATGCCGTTTTATCTCTCCCAAAATCGAGGGAACAATACCTTTCCACTGAAATTAATAATTTTTTTCTACTTATGAAGGTAAAAGATACAACAATTATTCCAGATGGTAATACTTTAAGAACTAAGCTTGAATTAGTAATAAACAGTTCTGTGAACTTATTTCCATTTACAAACAGAATTCTTGGAATTGCTATTTGGAAATCACCCGATATTTATTCAGTAAATTTCTCATTTAAAGCTCGAGATGATAGAAGCTATGATAGCGAAAGGCTTGAAGAATGGTGGTTAAATTTATCACACCAAATCCCGATGATTGAAATTCTAAGTGTAGATATAAGAAATCCAGGATATTATTACTTACATCATAATAATAAATGCTATGATTTTGAAATAAGATGTTGTAATCCAAAATGTGAATTAAACTTAGTTAATTGGGCAGAAGGTACAAATATACCAAATGAAGATACATTTTGGACTAAAAATTCTGATCAATGGATAGAAATTGACACTAAAATAGCAAGATCGATCCCAATTTCTGCTTATACCGTAGATGAACAGATTTACCGAAGATTACCCTCATTGGTAATAGGAACAGTTGATAAATTCGCCCAACTAGCCTTTAATGATAATGCAGGCACTATGTTTGGACATTTAGAATTATATTCTCCGAATTTTGGATTCTTTAAAGAAAATGTAGTTCCAAAAATTGGTGATGTAAGAATCAGAACATTTGATATTGGTCTATTAGATCCTCCCGAAATTATTTTGCAGGACGAATTACATCTAATTGTTGGACCATTAGGGAGTATGGTTGGTATTTATGAAACTGTTATTGATGAGCTTTGTAAGAGAATGGAGGGTGAAAGAGAATTAAGACCAAAATATATTGCTTCAACAGCAACAATTAAAGCGGGAGAGCAACAAACTCAATGCCTATATAATCGTAAATTTTCGATATTTCCTCCTTATGGAATCGATGAGACTGATAGTTTCTTTTTAATAAATCAAGATTTACACCCATGTAAAGAAGACGTGCCCGGTCGTCTATATATTGGCTTATGTTGTCCAGGAAAAAGCGCTCAAACTCCATTATCCCATATATGGGGGTCAATATTCCAAAAAACATTTGAACTCATGCAAAGTATTAAAGATAACCCCGATCCAACATTTACTATAGATCAAAGAAACGAACAACTCAGGCAATTAGATCCATACTGGACTATAGTGGGATATTTTAATGCTATCCGTGAATTGGCAGGAGTTAGGGCAGTATATCATCAGGAATTTGTCGCTTGGATGAGATTATTTTACGGTAAAACTAAATTCCGCCCATTTCATGAAAAATTAAATGAACCAATTGAATTATCAAGCAGAACGGATTCAATTATATTACCTGAATATTTTGAACGGTTAGATAAAAGTTTAAAACTATTAGATGATGGATCGGAGGGGTATAAAGTAAAGGAACCTGTAAATGGTGTTTTAACTACAAGTATGTTTGGAACAGGGGTAGATGTTGTTAGATTAGGTGTTATGGTTGTTAATGGACAACCAAAAACTACTGCAAGTTATATACAAGCAACTGGAAGGATAGGAAGGAGAATTGGAGGGATAGCTACTATCTTACTTAGAGCAGGTCGCCCCAGAGATCTAGACCATTATGAACGATTCTCAGGGTATCACAGGGCTATTTATAAATATGTAGAACCGATTACAGTTATGCCATTTTCACTAAATTGTATGAAAATAGCATTTGGGCCGTTAGCTGTAGCCCTTTTGAGACAATCAAAGAATATAAAAAATCTCCTTATCTCAACTAGCTGGCGGGGTAAGCAAAAAGGGCATACTAATATCCTCAATCTAAGTCAACTATCTGGTACTCCGGTTTCAACACCTGTTGAACCTATTAATTCCATGGAATTTAATCAAATTATTAAAGTCTTTGAAGACAGGCTCCAAACACAAGACACTGATCGTAAACCAAAACAAGAACATTACGATGAGGCAAAAAATGAATTTTTTGAAAAATCTGGTAGATGGCAGGAATATGCGATTAATATTAAGGTGAAGAAAGCCTTTACTTATAGCGAAGCAACAATAGATAACCCCCCAAGTAAATCAGTTGTCCTTGGAGATCCACAACATCAAGTTGCAGCAAGTAAACCTAAAAGAGCAACCTCCACAGCCCCATTAATCCACGTAGTGTTTCAAAATTCACCCATGTCTTTACGTGGAGTTGAAAAAATGACTACTTTTGGAATCTTTGCAGATTATAAAAAAACTAAAGAGAAAATTGAAAGAAAGACCATGAGGAAAAGTAGGGGAAATAAGAAACCCAGCAAAATGCCAGCTAAAAAAACCGAGAAAAATCCTCCAAAATCAGGACCTGTAAGAGGAGTAAAGAGAAAACCACCAATGGGGGTTTTTAGACGTACGTGATGTTTATGAAAATATATATTAATAAGATAATTAAATGAGAGGGAATATTTTATGGCAAAAAGACCAAGAATTAGAAGAAGGGTGAATGAAAGAAGGGTAGTTTTACCCATGAATCCACTCCAGTTAAGACCTTCACAATTTATTACTACTTATGGTGTAGGTGCTCTTGTTGATGGACGTCAGGGGTCATCAATTATTTTGGAGTTTGAAAAATCAGAATTATTCCCTTCAACTAAACCTGATTTGGGAACAGATGAATTTATCTGTTATGTGGTTGCATTACCAGGAGCATCCCGATTATCAAAAGTTTTAGAAAATAAAAACGCAGAGCGTAAGGAAATCGGCCTATTCAGAATGATTACAAATTCTGATTTAAATGTTGAAGACAGATTTGAAATATATAAAACACTACGTTTCCCTGAATATTCTCTATGCAATAAGCACGGGAATACACAAATTATTTACCATCGCCATTATCCCAGAGATTTTGAAAAAGGAATATTCGGGATTTGCCCTAAATGTCTAGCTGATCCTGAAAGAAACACTCAGAATTATCAAAGTGATCAAGAGGTTATTCGCTTCATCCAAATTTGCAAAAATGGCCATTTAAATGATGTGGATTGGAATTACGAGGTCCATAGAAAAAAAATTCAGGGAACTACGGATAGACCATGTAAATTTACTCATCTAGAATGGATCGAGGAGGGGTCTGAATTGCAATATGTAAAGATAAAGTGTCCTCACTGTCATGAAAGTATCAATTTAAAACAACTTAAAAATAGAAAAATAAGATGTAGAAGAGGAATGCCATGGAAGGGAAAGGAGACAACAATACAAGGAAGGTCCCGAATATCTGAAGATCATTTTCCTTGCGATGAATATGTCCAAATTATCCAGCGAAATGCCTCAAATGTCTTCATTTCTCAATTAATCACTTCAATTTCTTTACCAAAGGAAGCCAATGCATTTTATCGCACTCTAAATTATAAAATTATTATTAATGAGATGTACAATAATTTAATAATTGACTTCTCTACGCTTTTCCACTTTTATGAAACTCATCAAGCAGAGGAAACCATTAAACAAAATCCTGGCTTTGGTGACTCTTTTGAAATTCTAAAAAAAATAAGAACAATGGGAGCACAGGAAATTAGTAAAGCTGAAGATATTATCTCTTATTTCATTAATGATGTATTGAAAGCTAGTGGTACTTTTGATGAGATGGACCTAAGAAGAGAAGAGTTTAGAGCATTTAAAACTGGAGAATCAGAAAGTAGTCTAAAAATTGACCCAAATTTAGTAATTGAAGATCCTATTGAAGTTGATTATCAATGGATGGGAACAATCCCAATTACATTTAGAGTTACCCCAATACCAAAACTAGAGGCTATTCTTGTTCAAAAAGGTTTTCAACGGATTGCCAGACCACCAAAATCTAAAGAAGAAAGACATGAAACTGATATTTCACATGCTACAACAAGGAGAACTCCCTATATTGATGTTAATGGACATCATTGGTACCTATCAGAAAAATTACAAGGGGAGGGAATATTTATTACTTTAAAAAATCCAAAAATCTTAGGTTTTTCAGACGAAAATAGTAAAAAATGGAAATATATGGAAGAATTAGTAAATCTATTCCCCCAATACTATAAAACGGAGGGTGAAGAAAATGGAGGTGGATCTGAAGATGATAAAGCTCCTCTCAATAATAAACTTACTAGCGATGATTCTGGGGAAGTTTCTAAAGAATCAATAGAGGATGCTGCATATGCTTACTCATTTTTCGGTAGAAATTTTGAAGCTTTTGCAAATCCGTTAGGAACATGGTGGCATACTTTGGCACATCGATTAATACTCGCTCTATCACTAGATTGTGGATATTCGAGTGCAGCTCTACGAGAAAGGTTATACATCGATGGAGAAGAAGGTGGAGTGCTAATCTTCGCAACACAGGCTGGAGAGGATGGTACTCTAGGAGGACTTATTTCACAAGCTCAAGAATACAGATTTAAAGAAATTCTCGAACTTGCTCTATCCAATATTAATAACTGTTCAAATGATCCTAATTGTCTTGAAAGTAATATCGATGATAATCTATTTGGGGCCCGAGCCCCCAATGGAGCAGCATGCTATGCATGTCTTTTTCTATCTGAGACTTCTTGTGAATTTGGTAACATTGGACTTGATAGAAAATTACTCATAAATAATCCAAGTTAAATTATAATAATTAGGTGTTAAAAATAACTGATATACTCTCAAAATATGAAACAACCAAAATCTCACAAAAAATGCTAATAAAAGGAGAACCTGGAACAGGTAAAACTGAACTATTTGCTAAGCGAGTCGTCCACCTAATTGAAGAAGAAGGGTTAGAACCTAGAGCCATATTAATCTTAAGCTTTACGCGAAATTCGGTACGCGAAATGAAGGATAGAATCAAGAAGATATTAAAAAAAACATCTCCTCAGGTATTTAATAAATTAAAAATAATGACATTTGATAGATTTGCCGCAAAAATCCTGCAAGATGATAGAGAATATAGGGTTTTTGACAATAAATTTGAGACAAATATCTCTAATGCCGTCTCGTTTTTATTAGATTATACAAATAGAAGTGAAGATTTTCAATATTTCTTTAGTCGTATAAGATATGTAATTGTTGATGAGATTCAAGATCTATATTATGGTCGTGCTGCTATGTTACAATGCATTTTTTCAACTCTCGCTCGGATCCAAGATCAATGGGGTTACTTACTCCTATTAGATGAGTGTCAGGAGATATTCTCTTATATGGAAAAAAAAGGAGAAAAATCTGAACTGGGGAATTTTTTTAAGCGTTCCAAGAATTTTGTTGAATGGGCTATAAAATGGACTGAGAAAAATTATCCTGATGATTTTATAAATGAAATGTTGGATATTCCTATGAGTGAGAATATACGATTTAAAGACTTAAAAAATGGAAAATTATGTTCCATTATGAAAACGGCACGCTTCATTCTTACAAATCACCCTGATAATATAAAAAAACTTAAAAGTTTAAAAAATCGCTTTCCATTAATTACCATTCAAGGAGAGGAAGAATTTTTTCATTTACTTAGAGATAATGAAGATAAAAACAAAACAACTTGTCTATTATTCAGAGGTAATGAAACGGCAACAAATTTCTCTCTTAAGCTGTACCAGCAAAATCCTCCTTTCAATCACATATATCAATTAAGCAACCAAAGTAAGGTATTTCCCAATTGGATTGCATTTTCAGTTAAAAATAGTATTAGGGATGATTTAAACTTATCAGATAGTGCTTATATAGAAAAGGAAAAGTATATCGAGATTTGGAATTTGATGAATTTACAACCAAAATTTAACTTAGATGCTGATAATGCATGGAACTTCCTTTCTTTTATGGCTACAGAAAGTGAAGATGAGGAATACATCGACCTCGAGAAATTGAAGTATGGGCTATTGCGGAACTACTCGGATTCATTATTAACAGAATATGGTTATAATGCTGCACCAATTATAATTTCAAATATACACAAGTCCAAAGGTCGTGAGTATGATTATGTCTTCTTAGAGGATGCATCTCTACCAAATGGAAAAATGTTTGATTTGGATTCCGTACAATTATTTGCTAGGTTAAATTATGTTGCACTAACTCGTTGCAGGAAAGACTTCAAATTATTATCTTCCACCCATCGTAGTTTTTATAATTATCGAACTAATGATGAATATGAGAATCTAGGTCAGTTTATTTTTAAAATTAAAGAAAAAGATAATGAGAAAATCTTAGAAAAGATCTCATTTTTATTATCTAATGAGGAAAATTCTAATAACAAACAAGAAAAAATATGGAATTTAAAACTGGGAGAACCTGTAAAAGTTGTAGTAAAAGTTGATCCTCCTGAAAAATTTGCACGAGTGTATATTTTAAACCAAAATCCTAATAAGAAAAATGAAGAGCTCTGTGTAATAACAGAATCTTATACAAAAAGAATAATTAAGAAAATTAATGGTTTATTGGACAATACTGATATAAGCAAAGAGAAAATAAAAAGAAGAAATGATAACACATACACCCTTGTGGGTGCTAGAATAGTAAGCTTAAACACGGAATTATTACCCCCAAATGTTAAGGAATTCAATCAAGTAGATATACCCCTTAAAGATTTTCTAATTGGGTATTGGTTAGGCTTTAGAATAATGGGGCCGCTCTATATAAAAAATTAATCGGTGAATAAGATGGTTAAAAAATTTCCTTCTACTGAAAATGACCTAAGACTTAAAAGGCCTGATGTTCCACGTTCAGAAATGATATTTTATGAGATTATTGATGATTTAAGCGATAACTGGGTCGTATGGCATTCAGTTGAATGGATAGATGAACCAGAAATGAGAGTAGGAGAAGCTGATTTTCTAATATTCAATCATAACTATGGATTTTTAGTAATTGAAGTGAAAGGTGGAATTATAACATATGAAGATGATATTTTTTACCAAAAGAATCAAAAAACTGAAAATATAACAAAAATACAAGACCCTTTCTATCAAGCAAGGAAATCTACATATTTTTTCAGAGATTACTATACGAAAAAAGCTTTGTTAGAATCTAATCCAAGAGAACTTTTGTATTTTTCAGGAAAGAGAGGAAACTTTCCACTATATTATAATTACGGAGTCTTCTTTCCGGGGTCATATTTTAAGAATGATAATGAAGGACTAGCTGGAAGTCTTAGAACTCCTTTCGATAAGATTTTTGATATATCAGACTATAAAGAACAAGAGACTTGGGTTGAAGAAAATCAAAAAGGAATCACACTTTCTCCATTGGAAAAATTTCTTATTAACTTATTTAAAGGATTCAAGAAGAGAAGCCTAAAGTTCCCAAGACTAAAAGATTACTTCCCAAAATTAATTAGTCCAAATATAGTTACAGCTTTTAGGTTAAATCGGTATTTAGAGGAGAGAAATGAGGAACTTATGGGCATAAATGAAGAACAAAATATGATTCTTGATTCACTCTATGCTAAACCCCATTGCATTTTTAAAGGAAGCGCTGGATCTGGAAAAACATTTATGGCTATAAAAAAAGCATTAATGAATTACCAAGAGGGCAAAAGAACGCTATTTCTCTGTTTTAATAAAGAATTACGTGATTTTCTATATTATTATTTCTCAAAAGAATTCAAGCGTAAAGATAGTGCTTGGCATAAAAAAATTCAAGTTTATTCCATAAATCTTTATTTAAGTGTTATTTGCGAAAAACTATTTGATTTTGATACAATAAAACAAATAAAAAATGAGATTTTTAATTTCCAGTATGAAAATGTAGCTCATAAGATAAAAACTGAAGTTGAGAGTCAAAAGTTTACATCATCCTATAAGTTCGATGCCGTACTCGTAGATGAGGCTCAGGATATGGATGAAAATCTATGGGATCTGTTCATTTACTTTTTAAATGATCCCCAAAAATCAATTTATTATATTTTTTATGACCCAGAACAAGCGCTATTTGTCGAAAACTTTGATCCCAATAGATTTGGGTTAGATATGGGTAATGATCTAATCTTACGTCAAAGAAATATAAGGAATACAACACAGATTGCTCAGTGGCTTAAAGATAAAACTACTTATGGTGAATACAAGGAATTTTCCGGTATTAAAGGTTTTAATATAGATGATAACAACCAGTTTGATAACCCTGTAGAGGCGATAAACTTTATAATTAACGAAGTTAAAGACAACATCCTAAAATCTGAAGTGGAACCAGAGAAAATTGGTATACTATCTTTTTTCAAGTTAAATACGGTCTTTAATAAAGTACGGGAGAATGATCTCTGTAAATACCTATGGTTCAAGAATGAAGAGGAACCTAAATTCGATTCTATGTTTATAGTAGAACCAAATAATGTTAAAGACTTACCTATAATAAAACGAACATTAAATAAATGGGTTTTATTATTTACGACTATCTCGTCATTCAAAGGCCTCGAAAAGGATATTATTTTTCTTTTAGTTCCAAAACTGGAATTATTTAAAAAGGAAAACCCTAATCAGTATAAATTTTTCCTAATGCAAATTTATGTAGGAGCATCTAGAGCTAAATTTAAATTATATTTAGTGGAATATTAACTCATTTTAAATTTGTTGTGACTTTATGGATCCTATATAAATGGATAAAAATAAGGCATTTTTTAATGAAAATATTGTAAAATGGGGTAAATCAAACTTAAGGGATTTTCCATGGAGGAAAAACATTACCCCTTATAGAATCTTGATAGGAGAACTACTTTTACAGAGAACTACTTCTAAACAAGTCGATGATGTATTCAATGAGTTTATTGATGAATATCCTATACCAAAAGATTTAGCTGAAAGTGATGTAGACAAAATTCTAGAAATTATCAAGCCCCTTGGGCTTTATAGACGTGCTAATGCACTTTTCAAGCTCGCAAATCAATTAGAAAACGAACATTTAGGAGTGATACCTAAAAATTATACAGATTTAATTAAACTATTTGGAGTGGGAAAGTACATAGCAAATACGGTCCTCTGTTTTAGCTTCAATGAACGAGTTCCGATAGTTGATACAAATGTGATAAGAATTTTCAAGAGGTTTTTTAACTTCAAATCTGATAAAAAATACATTGAATCAGATAAAAAAATCTGGGAATTTGCAGAAAGTCTATTACCAAAAAATGATTGCCGATTGTATAACTATTCTTTACTGGATTTTGGTAATTTAGTCTGTAGACCAAAAAATCCAGAATGTCAAGACTGTATAATACGGGAAAAATGCGTTTATTATAACAACAAGTTATAATTATATCTCTATTTGTATTTTTTTAGCAAAGAAAATCGATTGTTTAACTTCTTCTTTAGATTCAAGGAGGACATTTATAATTAGATCCTGTTGCTCCTTGAATAATACTTCTCCCCCTCTTCCCTTGAAATCACCCGTAATAAACTCAATTCTATCTCCAATTTCAATCTCACGGGCATTTTTGATATATGATTTAATAATGTCTATCCATTTATATATATTAAATAATTCTTTAGAACAAGAGTTACATATAAATATTTGAAACAAATCCTTATGTATTAATCCAGTATGGCGAATTATTCTATAATTGAAATTCCATTTATAGGGTAAGGCGAGTACTAAGTTAATTGGATTATAACACGCCTTACAATTACCTACCCTTTCAAAATATCCAAAATATATACCCTCTCCTAAGTGAGGCCTTATATAGGGATTTATAATCTCTTGAAATTTATTGTATAAGAATTTATGGTTGTATAATACATTTAAAGGAATATGGTCATATTTTATAATTTTCTCTTGACGATTAGAATATTTCCATACTCGATTATTGGGTAAAAAATATGAAGGTCTAATATTCGATTCTATAACATAATCAATATCAATTAACTTTAAGTTTTTAAAACAACTAAATAAAGAACTCTCTTCGAATTGTGCATATTTTTCAATGAATTTATAATCGAGATAAACGATATTAATAATTCCGGGACAAATCGAACTAAAATTCGCTATTTGATGATTAAAACAATCTACAAATTCCTTATCTTTCAAGCATTCTATAAAATTAATGATGGGATAAACCCAGAAGAAAATAGTTTTTATAACTGAATCGGTTTTGAATTCCTTGAAGAAGGATGGGATTATCCTATATATATAATCTTTATCAAAATTATTCCAATACTTAAATTGTTTACAATTTAGTGTTTTTAAAAATAAATCGCTTGGAGTTCTAATTATATTTATACTGTTATCTAAATTAACACTAAAGTTCTCCCCTTTATTCCCTGTATAAAATGGACAAATTCCAATCTTTTTGCTCCCAATGTGTTTGAAATGTGATTTTCTATTGTAATTCTTAGAACGAAGTACAAAACTGATAGGTAAGAAACATATGGGGCATCTAAAACTAAAGTAGTCATTTATATTGTCATATTGTTGAATACTTTTTAAATAATTCAAGATAAATGTTTCAACTTCTAAAGCTGTTATTAATTCGTTAGATCCAGATAATATTGCATACTTCAATATTATAACCTGATTAATTCGTATTACACAAAGTTTTGAATTACCTGTTTCAGCTGTTCTTTATCAATTGTTGAATTTGATAGTATCCAACTAAAAATCTTTTCCATTAATATTACCATCCTATCTACTGAGTGAAAAATATCATTTGGAATTAGATTGACAAGATCGGAGATATTCTGAGATTTGTTGTTCATATAAAGCTTTTTAGCGTCCTTTAAATCACCATCGATAACCTCATACTCATTAATGAGTTCTATATTTTTACTAGGTGTTTTAAACCCTTTTTTTTCAACAATTTCTTTTGATTTTATCTTTTCTAATTCTTCTTGTTGTTCTGCTAGTCTTTTCTTTTCAGCTTCAATTAGATCTCTTTGTTTTCTTAATCTTTCTTCTTCTTCTCTAAGGATTTCCTCTTGTTTTCTCTTCTCCTCTAAGAATTTCTTTTTCTCATCAATAATTTCTTTCTTTTGTTCATATATTCTCTTTATCCTAATTTCCTCAGCTATTTTCTTCTTTTCCTCATTCCTCTTTATGATTTGTTTATTTTTAGTTATTATCTCATCGACTTTCCGTACAAATTGTTCAATATTTCTAGAGAATTCCTTTATCGTTTTATCAAAATCACCTGATTTTGGGCCTGTTTTTAAAGTTTCCTTTGAAGCAGTTTTTAAATTATTGAAAAACAGCTTTATTTCATCTAATTCATTCTCTTCTTCTACTGATAGAATTTCACTTGATTCTAAGTCTAATTTATATTTCTTCAATATGTCATCAAATTTTTCTAAAACATCCATCCAACATTTAATTAAACCAATAAAATTGTTATCATTAGATGGGTCTTTATTAAATTCTTCTTTTGCAGACTTATAAATAATTGAAGTGTTTATTTGAATGCTAAATTTTTCTAATTCTTTCTCCAAACCCTCATATAATTCTTCATAATGATTTTGATATCTTTTTGCAGCCTGTGCCTTTTTCCTTTGCCTTTCGCCGGCTTCTGCCACTTCAACTAACCAGTTGGCAATCTCTTCTCTCACTTTTTTCCAATAATCATTTGAAATTATAGAATCTCGACTGCTTTTGGGATTTAGATGTTCAGAGAAGAGATAAATTTCTCCCCACATATTATCAAGGGGATGGCTTTTTAATGATCTCTTGTCAGTTTTCGCCCATTCCCAAACATCATTAGAGTTATATATTAGAACATTATATAATCTGACTATTATTCCTCTGAAATAGTAGTCAGAAAATTGAGGGGCTGCGATTTTCTCTGTTGAACCCCTAAACACAGCCCATCCAGCACCAACTAACTCATTATTAATCTTAAAATCTTTTGCGAGAAAAAAGTATTTTGGGGACAAAATGTTGTCTTTTGGTATTGGTTTTTTTATCATAATATTTTTAGTCTGCTTCAAATCAGGAAGATTTCTGTAATGAACCTGTATTTCGTTATAATTATAGTTCAATGGAATGAATATTTCATCATTAACCTTTATTTTACCAAACTTTTTTCCACTTAAAATGGAATATATATTCTCCTTTAGTAATTCTTTTCCCTCTTCATCCTCATTTAGATTATAATCAGTGATAGAAAGATTATTTAACCCATCTTCAAAATCCACTGGCACTACTCTAGATAATTTAAAAATAAATTTCGGGTCGAGCATTTCCCTGAATTTTTTAGGCGTTATTTCATGTAATGTTATAATAGTTCCATGATATTTCTTTTCTTCTTCATCTTTAGTATCGACTTCTTTCTGGAAAGATATTATTACATCACTGATATATTTTTTACTTGGATCCTTTAAATCCTCCATCCATTGCCATATTGGAATTCTTCTAATATGCCAATATTCTTCATCTTTTTTTTTTGACCGAATAATTATATCTTTACATATTTTACCTGCAGAGTATATACCTATCCCAATTTCACCTATAGGAGGAAAGTTTGTTTTTTTATCTTTAGTTTTAGGACTAACCATTATATCCAAACATTCATTAATTTCATTTTTATCCATACCGATTCCAGTATCCATGATCATTAAATCTCGCTCATCATAATCTATATAGAGATCAATTTTGGTACTTTTAGCATCTATTGAATTTGATATATATTCCCTCAAAACATACTCACAATTATCATATAATTCTGATGTAAATGCATCTAAAATTCTTTTTCCAATTTGAGTATCTTTATAAGGTATTTCTTCTCCTTCTTTTATCCCCATATTCTATCTCTCTATTCTTAAATACGTAATTTCAATTGAATATTTCTATAATTAATATTATTTTTTGTCTTTTTATGCTATAGGATGAATTCTTGATTTTTTCCTATATCATAAAATACTATATTCTTCTATATAAATTTTAAGAATTTAATTATTTCTTAATCCTGTCAAATTTAGGAGTCATTTAAACCAACTGGGTAATATATCGATAAAAAGTTAGAGATCTACAATAATTTAGTAAATCAAAAATTAAAATAAATGTAAAAATAGCATTAATAATTCAAAATGACCTGAATATTATTAAATACATATTAATGAAGAGAAAATCTTAATCCATTAAACCCTTTCAATTATTAAATGTTTATGGTTTAATAAAAGTAATGTAATCGCTAACATTATTGGATAAGATGTGTTTGAAAAAGGAGAATGAGTAAATCTTTTATAAAGAAATTACTCACCCAAGATGAATATATTCAATAGACGATCAACTCGAAAGCCTTTTAAAAACTTCTTATAGCTATGGTTTTTTTAAAGCAACTAACCTATATCTACAAATTATTAATTATTAAAGGGCTGAAGGTCTTTATTTCCTAGATTGACTCTTCTTTTATTAATTTGATTATTAATATCTCTATTATTAAGTATATCAATGAAATTCTTGAGTTTATTATTACTCCCTAAACCCAACATCTTTCGAACACATTCTGCAATTGCCTGAGCTAAAAGGGGGGGAACTGAATTTCCTACTTGCTGTACTTGGCAACAAGAGAGCCTTCTTCGACTTCCTCCAGTGGTCGGAGTGCCATAAAACACATAGCTGTCAGGATAACTCTGTATTCTAGCCATTTCTCTTATTGTAATTATTCTGTTAAGGGAATAGTGTATAAAATCTTCATTACACGAGGTAATAGTTCTGGTGGGTTTTCTAGCATACATCCTTTGTACGGAGCTACGCTTAGTTCTATAATCTTCAGGTATATCTTCCATAGAATGACCTTGTTTAAACTGAGAAAACCTTTTCCGGGTTGTTAATGAATGTCTTGTTGTAACATGATTATAAAGTCTATTTTTTTTCCACTGGAAATTTTCCTGAAAAGGACCATTGGGAGTTTTACTATACAACGTTGGATTCTCTTCATTATTTTTATATGCTATATCATCTAATGCTTCAAAAGCTGTTACCTTCCTCTTTACGTATGGTACTACATCATATTTTTGATTTTCCCTATTAATAAAATTCAAAATATCACTTTTACGTGTTTGATGTATTTTTGGAAAATAGATTTTTTCACATGATTTCGACCCAATAATAATAAATCTTTCACGATTTTGAGGAACTCCATAATCTGCCGAGTTTAATAATTCGAAACCGTATCTATATCCTAAAGATGTTATAGTCTTAAAAATAGTGTTTAATGTGTCATTATATTTTTTCATTAAGAGGCCTGGTACATTTTCGAATACGAATATTTCCGGTTTTATTTCTTCTATCAATCTAAAAAATTCAAATAATAAATTATTTCTCGGATCCTGCTTATTGCGTTTTCCTCTCAAGGAAAACCCTTGACAAGGTGGACCCCCAATTATAACGTCAATATTTTCTTTTCTCTTAAATCTCTTCGCAATTCTCATTAGGATTGCATCTCCTTTGAGCGCTCGTATGTCCTCATTTAAAATTAAAAGCTTTTTTTTTAAATTAGCTCTATTTAATTCATAAGTTTTTAGGGGATCAGGGTGAAAATCAACAGCACAGACTCCCTGAAATTCTGCCTCTTCAAAACCGAGAGACATACCCCCTGCTCCACAAAAAAGATCTATAAAAGTTGGCTTCTCAATATTAGAATCATTAATACCCATGATTTGCTATAATTTTTACCTGCTTTTGATTGAATTATTATCTTTGCCAGATATAAATATTGTGGTGAAATTCCATAAATTTTTATTGTATTGAACTAATCTCTACGACAAAAATAATACTTCATTGTTATTATTAACTATTATTACTTTATTGATAATTGTATATTTAAAAACCAACTAAAATTAAGTATATATAAAAGAAAAAAAAAAGGGGGGAAATTATTGATTAAAGTTAGGACTTGGTATACTTTCGCAACAGATGTTTTAGGATATTTAAATCCAATTTATAGGCTAGCCTTAGGTATGACTCGTGAAACTACTTCAAAAAGACTTCAAGAATCTAAGAAATTTTTAATTTGTCCTAAGGATACGCGGAGGCATCAGAAGAAAATCTTCAAATCTATTTACCACTCCCTATATGATACAAAAGATCAGATTATTCTACCTAATGATAAGTTAAAAATTCAATCCTATGGTAAAATTATAACGTCTTTTATAATCACACCTCAGGACGTTGCTGACATAGAATTCATAAAAGCTATTGGCCCATTTAGCCTTTGGACAATTGATCATATTCTAGATTATACCAAAGGAAAACAAGTCTCACAATTTGGTGTTAATACTGGATCAGTTTCAATCTTTTTAATCCGTATATTTGAGTTAAAAGAAGAAATCATTATCCATCGCCCTACAGAGGCAGGGGTTTCAAACCAATTCTTCAATACACCTATCCCTAGTTCAGCCATCCTTAAAAATTGTAAACCTGTAATACCTGATGAAGAATTCAATGAAATTTTATCATCAATTGAATATATATACTCTCTTTACTCTTCTCTTAAGAAAAAAAATACATAAGAAATATCTCAGATATCAATTAGCCTTTTACAACTTTTATTTTATTAGAATGTAACTATGGACCAATAGCTGCAATAATTGACAGATTTAATGAATAACTTTAAGAACTTTCAATTTATACCCTTCAGAATATCTCTCAATATTTATATTTAATTATGCTAGGCAGGGATATAATGTTGATATCTTCCATATTCCTAAATTTCCGGGTAAGAGATTCTTCAAATGTTGTTATAATAAGTTGATTTACAAATCCTTTTTTATAAACATCGACAAGATAATCAACAATATTAATACGATTTTCTAAATTTAAATGCTCCAAGGGTTCATCAAAAATTAAGAATGGTATTTTTGTATACATTTTTAATAATACTGTTTTAATTAAAATTAACAATACCATTTTTTCTCCACCACTTATATTATCAAACGATATTTTCTGTCTACCTTTCCTAAAAAAGGGTAAATATTTGTTATCAAAATATAATTCCCTATTCTCAAAAGGAAAAAATAATTTCCAAATATTTTTAATTTCATCAATTAAATCCTTTAAATTAATATTTCTTTGTTTACTAATAATCTCATCAATAGCTCTTTGTGTAATCTCAGTAATTAACTTACCTTTGATATTTTTTTTATAATCTTGTTCAATTTGGAGCTTATCTTTGATTTCTTCAGCCATTTCTAATCTAGTAATTAATTCTTCTATTTCCCTTAATTTATTTTTATATTTCTCTTCCTTTTCCTCAATTGATTTACATTCTTTAAGAAGATCATTCTTTACTTTTTCAAAATCATCTTTTTGTGAGTTACGATATTGTAAATCTTCATAATTCAGATCTTTGATTGATTTTATTAAATCATATAAATTTGAAATGAAATTGAATTTATCTTTTAACTTATTTTTTAAATCAATTAAAAAGTTTAATTCTCCTTTTAAATCTGCTAATTCTTTATTCAAAATATTAGTTTGATTTAATATTTCTTGATTAATTTGTAAAAACTCATTTTTAGATAGAATTTTTTGACAGATTGGGCAATTTAGATTTGGTTGCTCTCTAAAATTAAATTCTAAATTTTCAATTATCATTTTAACTCTATCTTTATCTTTTATTCTGAGTTCTTTTTCATATAATTTTTCTTCAATTGAATTAATCTTGACCTTGTTTTCATCCAATTCCCTTGTTATGTTAATCCTTATCAAATCAAGGTTTTTTTTTTCTGATATAACCTCTTTTATGTTGATTTCTTTAATATTTAGAGTATAGAAGATATCTTTATTAACGTCAAAGTAATTTTGAACTTTCTGACTTAAAAATTTGTATTCATTATAATAACTAGATAATTCAGCAATTTTCTTCTCATTTTTAACCAATTCAGCTTCTTTTGATTTCAATTGTTCTTTTATTATATTAAGCTCTAATTTTTTTTCTTTCTGTTCTTCTTTAAGTTGAATTAAATCAAATTTTTCTTTTTTTAATTCAATATCTTTTAAAATTTTTAAATAATCTTCATTTTTTTTCTGATTTCTTTTAAAATTATTGTTTACTTCAGAAATAATTTTCTTAAATTCACTAGTTTTCCCTATTCCGATAATTGTCTCCAAATAATTGACTAATTTTTTTGAATTTAACTGAAGAAATTCATAAACTTCACCTTCACTAGAAAAAATTATATTTTCAAAAAATACTTGGCTCGAGTCAAAGATATCTTCTAAATATCTAAGAATCTCGTCTTTTGATTCAATTTTTTGTCCAGATTGATTTTTAATTAATCTTGAATCATATTTACCGTTAAAATTCCGAATAATTTCAAAATTTTCGTTATGGTCCTCTAATTTTAGTTTAACTTCAGTATTTCCTTTACTCCCAATTTTTTTGTACCCTTTGATATTTTTTGTTCTTACTCGCCCCAATAAACCAAAAACTAGGGCTTCTAGGAGAGAGGTTTTTCCAATTCCGTTATGACCTATAATGAAATTAACACCTTTTTCAAATCGCAGTTCTAAGGAATCATAGCATTTCCAATTCTTTAATGACAATTTATTAATCATATTATTTCACATTTTCTCCAATTTTTTTAAATTTCTTTTTTATATCTTTTCGAGAATATTTGTCTAAAAGATAATCTGTAAAAAAATCTATTATCATATTGATTTCTTTCTCATTAATTTGCATCATTATATCTTTTTTAACACCACGAAATTTCTTCGATTTATATTTAGATAAAGCCTCATTTATTAGTTTTTCAAATTCTTTAGACAAATTTAAAGCTTTCCTCTCTTGGATATCTATAACAGGAGTTTTAACTGTTTTTCCTAATAAATCTTTTCTATTAATTTCTTTTTCAAGTAAATCTTCTAATGGTAGAAGATTATCAATGATGTTTTCAATAATAATCTCAGCAGGGGCACTTAGATCTTCATCTTTTAATAATAAAGAGCTTAGATTCTTATCATCCCATACAACTATTATTCCAATTTGGTTTAGATTTTCATTAAAAAGCTTTTTATATTCAACTAATTCATTTATATTAAGTTTAGGTTGTTTTTTATTAATTACAAAAAAAAGGTATTCCCTAGAACTTATTGAGATAATAAACGAAAAAGGTAAAACTTCAGTTGTTTCGGGTAAGAATCTAGATAAATTAATCTCTAAGACTTTTATATTATGATTTGAAGTCAACATTTCTTGTACTCTGTTAAAAAACTTTATGAAGCTATTCATTTTTTCATAATTATCAAGAAATTTACTCTCTAAATCTACTAATTCTTCAGGAGATTTAAACTGCTTTCTACTCAAATATTTCAACCTCCTTCCATTTTCTCTTTTTCAGTTCTTGCATTATAATACTCATTAGTAGACCAACTATAAAATGGTGTCAATTTAGTTTCTCTCATTTTTGGATTATTAATTTTAATATTATTCATAAAAAAAAATCTACCAAAACCCTCTAAGTTATCAAATTTACAGCATTTAAAAACTTTGGTCATATATGATAGCGCAGTAATAGGAATTATATGCAAATTATTAAAGACTTCACCATTCAAATCTATTCTATTTTCTTCATTTATATGATTTATTAATGCATATAAGCTAGTATCATCAGTTACAAATAATAATCCATTTGCTAAAATTCTCTCTTTTAAAATTTCTAAAGCTGCTATTAATAGTGTTAAATCATTAATTTCCACTATCTTACTAATCCCTTTTTGGTTAAGAAACATATTAGAGATCTCTTCAATTGGTTCGATTAAATTGTTATTTATGGTTTTAATATTCAAAGAATTCTTAATTAAATTAACAAAATCCATTTGATATTGTCTCGCAAGAACACTAAGATAAGGCACTTTTTCTGAAATTGTTCTTCTATATTCCTCATTAAATACTTGATTTGAGCAATAAATCTTTTGATTGCTACACTCATATAAGTTAGCTATAAAAATCTTAAAATCTTTTAAGACTTCTCTATAAGGACGTTTTATATTTTCAGTGATGCAATTTAAGTAATTAATAAAAAAATTTGTATCAAAAATCGTAGTTCTTTTGTTTTCACAGTTTCTATTGATCCTATCACATAGAGCCAAAGTTATCATCTTGAAATATATTTTGGATCTTACCCTAAAGTATATTATTTCCAATTAATCACAATTAAAAAATATAAACATTTTTTCTAATTTACTTGCTTACAGCCTTCACAGGTGTAATAATTGCTATGGCTAAATTTTCGTGAAATAACCGCATTAATCATAAAAGATTTTTACTTATATAATCAGAATCTTTATACATTTTTGTAATATCCTTTATTGAAGTCCCCTTTCCCCATGAATTAAAGTTTATATTGAATACTTTTTTTAATAACAAGGTATGCTTTTATTATCAATTCTATTTCTTATATTAGGATTTTTTGGGTTATATTTTGGTGCTAAGTTTGTCATAATTAGCCTTGAAAATATTGCAGATCGCTTAAATATTAGTCATATAATGGTAGGGCTAACAATTTTATCGATTGGGACTAGCTTACCTGAAATTGCTGTTAGCATAATGGGGGGTATTGATAAGATTTTGGGTATTGATCCTTACATTGATGGAATAGTTATAGGAAATAAAGTTGGTTCTTTTTTGACTCAAATCACTTTAATTATTGGAATTTTAGCAGTAAGCCAACCGATTTTCGTTAGTAAATGGGAATTGAGAAGAGAAGGACCTATGCTTTTTATTTCTATATTGATTTTTCTTTTTTTCTCTTTGGATGGAATTCTTACTCAATTTGAGGCACTCCTAATGATAATAATATATCTTATTTATCTAATTTTTGTAATTTGGAGTGAGAAACGTTTACAAAAAATTAAAGTAGATTCTAATTATATTGAAAAAGAACGTTTAGATGCTGTAAGTTTTGAACCAGTTAAGAGTCCTCGTAAAAAATCATCAACACTTAGAGATATAGGTATTTTTCTTTTTGGTCTTAGTATATTAATAATTGCAGCAGAGTCCACATTACTTTCAGCGCATGATCTATCAAGAGAATTTCACATTCCTGAAAATGTAATTGGTATATTAATTGTTGGATTTGGCACAAGTTTACCGGAACTTGTTGCTGACTTAACCGCTATTAGGAGAGGATCATTCGGAATCGCAGTAGGGGATATATTAGGTTCCAATATATGTGATATCTTATTAGCCACAGGATCAGGCGCAATTCTAATTAATTTTAATGTTCCCCTGATAATTCTGGTTTTTGATATGCCCGTTCTATTATTGGCGTTAATTTTACTTATTTATTTCTTATGGAGTAAGAAAATACTTAAAAGATGGGAAGGAGCTTTATTAATCGGATTTTATGGCGTTTATGCAATTTTAAAATTAGTAATGTTTCAAATTTAATCAACACCATTTTTTTTTAACGATATAAGAAAAAGATCAAAAAAGTTAAGGCAATTATTCCTCATTTTCATCAATTTCTTTGTTAGCTTCTTAAATTAAAAAATTGTTCGTGAAACGGTTATAAACTAAAAAGCTAATCTTAAAGGATTTGACTATTGTGTTAAAAATCCTTATTTTTTTAAATTGATTTTAAGACTTCCGATAAATGTTGATAAATCAAAATTTAATTGGAGTAAAAATTAATTAACATCTCTCTTTATAAAAGACTTAAATGAAACGTTTTTTATTTGTGAAAAAAGAGTAACAATTATGCAAAATAAAGAATTGGATAAGATATCAAATAAACCGAATATCAACGCAACAAGGTTAGGAGTATCATCACTCGGAAGCCTCGGGGGATTGATTAGTATCGAGCATGGCATTTTTGAGACGGCTCAGGGGAATACCCCCACATCTGGAATAATAATAAATGCAATAGCTCCAGGACATTGGTATTGGAAAGAAGGAGGAGAACTTGCTATGACAATTATTCCGAATTTTTTAATTACCGGAATAGTTGCTATAATCATTGGTATTATCGTAATAATTTGGTCAATTAGATTTGTACAAGAAAGATATGGAGCGCTGGGGTTGTTTACTCTTACCGTATTAACCTTATTATTCGGAGGAGGGATTGCTTTTTTTATTATTGGGATTATAATCTCTATTATTGCATTACAAATCAATAAATCTCATACATGGTGGGATATTCATCTTTCAAATAATGTAAAGAAGTATTGTACCAAATTTTGGCTTCCTTTATTTAGCATTACAATTATAATACTTGTATTTTTAGTTTTAGGAGGGATGTTAGGTGTATGGTTCTTAGAGCCAAATATTGCTACAATTTTACTGACCAATGTTGGCTTAATATCAATTGGACTAATTATCTTTACAATCATCTTTGGTTTTATACATGATATTAAGAAATAAATCCAAAATTTAATTTTATTAAATTATATCGTAAAATAACCGAATAATATAATTCAATTATTAAAAACTTAACTTGAATCTACATTTTATTTATTAATTTTAATTGATAATAATTCTTTAAGGAGCTTGAATTTATTACCCTAATAATTTATGTGAATATTGAAAAATTAGAAAATAAGAATGAATATAATGAAGAAAAATAAAGATGAAATTCTCAATACGCTTAAAAATATAAAAAATGATATTAATCAAAGATTTCGAGTAAAAACAATTGGATTATTTGGTTCTTTTGTTAATAATAGGCAAAAAAATACAAGTGATATTGATTTTTTAGTAGAGTTTGAAGAGGATGCAGATCTATTTCATCTTATTGGCCTTTCACATTATTTAGAAGAGATTTTTCACACAAGAGTGGATGTTATTTCGAAACCAACTCTAAAAGAAGATTTAAAACAGCATATCCTTCAAGAGGTTATATATGAATAAAAATTTACCTATCTATTTGAAAGATATAAAGACAGCTATTATTAGTATCGAAAAATTTATTGAAGGATTGGATTTTGAACAATTTAAATTAGATGATAAAACTTCAAGTGCCGTAATTCGTAAATTTGAAATTATTGGAGAAGCTACAAAAAATGTTCCTGATGCTATTAGAAAGCAATATCCTCAAATTCCGTGGAAAGATATCACGGGAATGCGAGATAAGTTGATTCATGCTTATTCTGAAGTTGATTTAAAATTGGTTTGGACAACAATCCATCAAAGATTACCAAATCTTAAATCTATTATTGAAAAGTTGATTGAAAAAGGATAAATAGTGTATTCTCAAATTTCTAAAATATTTTATGTTTAAGGGATATTATTGAGATGTATTCCAATATTATGTTTATTCGCGAAACGGTTATTGCCCAAAAAAGTATAAAATTCATACTATTCTTGAAATCATGTATGGAAAAGGAAATTCAGAGCTTGTAAGAAACAATTTAATGTTGATATCCTTTAAAATAATTGGTACTTTGTTCATTCTCACTTCTTTTAATCCTAATATTTGAAAGTCGATTTTAACTTAATATTTACACTTTAGTTAAATATATATTATTTAAATTTTTTGTTATTTTCATGAGTATTCTTTTTGATTTTTCATTAGATTTTGATAAAATTGAAGACTTTTTAGAAGAATCACATTATGAAGAAGCCATTGAAAGATCCTTTAAAATATTAGAAAAAGCATTAGAATTTTTGTATAATGAAGGTTTTACTAAATTGAAATTGGATACTCAAATTCAAATTCTTAATGTTCTAAAAGATAATTATTCAGGTAAGAAATTTTATGATTTGCCTATAGGTGAAAAATTAAAAATATTTGATGAATATAAATTTCTCTCATATTTAGATATAAATCTAGATAAAGAAGTAAACCCTAAAACACTTTTAAGATTAAATACATTAAGAGTAGATTCTACTCATCAAAAAAGAAAGATGAGTAAAGGTAATGCTTATTATAGTTATTCTGTTATCCTAAGATTTCTTGAAAAAATTGGGTATAGTTCATTATTCACTCCTGAGAAAAGTGAAGAAATGAAGAGTGAAATTAAAAAATCTATGAAAATAGATACTTTTATTCCGGAAAATCTACCCGCACGTGATTATATTGAATTTATAGGAAGAGAAAAGGAAATTAATAATATAATTAATTCACTTTTACATGAAAAAGTACATGTTCTATCAATAGATGGTATTGGGGGTGTAGGTAAGTCATCTTTAGCATTAGAAGTAGCTTACAAATTGAAAAAAGATAAAATATTTGATGCAATAATATGGGTTACAGCTAAACAGAGTCGGCTTACTTATAAAGGCATTGAAGAAATGGAATATACACTTGGAAATTTAGAAGATTTATTTAATGAAATACTTAAAGTTTTTGACGCAGAAGATCTTTTAAAACTTGGGAATATAGACACAAAAGAGAGGAAAGTACTCGATATTTTAAAAGAAAATCATTGTCTTTTAATAGTTGATAATTTGGAAACTATTAATGATGAAAATTTAAAAAATTTTTTAATCGATTTAAGGTTTCCAATTGAAAGCAAAGTTTTAATAACAAGTCGTAAACGATTAGGGCAAGTAGAATATGTAGTCTATCTGGAAAAATTTACTCTTGAAGATACAAGTAAATATATAAATTCTCAATTAAAAGCTCGTGATTTTAAAAGAGGTTGTTCCGAAAATTTGATAAATGATATCCATATAAAAACGGGTGGTATACCCTTAGCAATAAAAGTGTTGATACCATGGATTATCGAAGGAAAGTTAAAGGATAGAATCGAAATTGATATTGATAAGGAAACAGATATTTTAAATTTTTGTTTTGATACCGTATATAATAAATTTTTAAGTAAAGATGCTCAAAGATTATTGTGTATATTATCTATTGCTCCAACAGAAATTTCAGAAGCTGCTTTAAGGTTTATTTCAGGATTAGATGATGAAAGCTATAATCAAGCTTTAGGAGCCTTATTGACATATTCTTTGATTAGTATTGGATTAAAAGAGAAATCGGAAGATCATTTTTATATGCTTCCCTTGACTCAAGATTTTGGTAAAAGAGAAGCAGAAAAAAATTATCCTGATCTTAAGGAATATATTCATAAAACTTATTTAAAATTTCTAGAATTGAGTAAAAGTGAAAAGGAATCTGGCAAAAGAGTAATGGCTATAAATAAAGCGGAGGAAGCAAAGAGATTATCATCCTTAGGTGATATTGAGAAAGCCTCTCAACTCTTCAAAGAAGCTATTGGATATGACTCTAAATGTGATTATGTCCTATACTTATATGCCATATTTTGTAGAGAAAAGCAAGATTTTGGACAAGGCAGAACATTAATTGAGAAAGCTATTAGAATCAATGAAAAAAATCCCCTATATTGGTCTGAGTATGCTACAAATTTAGAATTATACGGAGATTTTAAAAAAGCAGAAAGAATTCTTGAAAAAGCAGTAATTAAAATAAAAAAAGATAGGTATCTGATCTTAAAGTTAATATTATTAAAATCTAAATTACAGAAGAATGAAGATGTAATAAAAACTGCTAGAGAAAATATAATTGAAAATTATCAAACGAAAAAAGACAAGTTCATTAACACATTATTGACAATAGCAATATTAGAAGGGCATTGGAGAAAAGCTTCAAAATCTATAAAGTCAGGTCGGTATGAAGAGGCAATTAGTATTCTATTAGGAGGTTTAAGTGAATTTATGGATTTTTCGCAGAAGAAATTAATATTTCCTAATAATGGGAAATTATTATGGGAAATTAAAAAAACCTACCATAAATTAGGAGACTTATCAACAATTTTAAGAAATAATGAAAAGGCAAAAGAGTATTATAGGAAATCAATTTATAAAATTGCTCTTTTTGAGGATAGAAAGAAACATAATAGAATCATTGAAAGCAAGCTATCAAAAATTTAAATCTTAATCAATAATTTCGTAAAATAACCGTTTCACGAAAAAATTTCACTTATTTATTCCTTTTTGGAATATACAAAAATAGATTCTATTATAAATTTTTCACAATCTCTTTAACGTTCTTATTGATAATTTCAAATTTGTTAATTAAATCTTGATTTTCTTTATTCAGGTAAACCAAGTATTTAATATTCTTAAAAGGATAAAGATCTTTAAAATATGTTCCATGCCATTCATAAAATAATTGAGGCTGTTCATTTTCTTGTTGTATCCAAATAGATTTCATCTCCTGTTCCTTTATTTCTTTTACTTTTTCCTGATCCAATCCTATTGATGGATAAAAGATTGATTCATATTTGGTAAACTTATTTTTGGGAATATCCAAATGTATCTCACTATTGAACTCTTTTTTTAATTCTCCGATTAATTTAATGATCTTATAATCAGCTAATTCAATTATTCCCATCTGCTGTTTAGTTAAACATTGATAATTAAATATATCATAATTTTTTTCACGAAGAATTATTGATTTCAAATTTCGATTCAAACTATTATTTTCAATGGAATTTTTATCTTTTATTTCTTTATATTTATTTAGAAATACATTCATTAAAAACCAATCAGTTAATTCATATAATTTTGCATGATCTTCCCTATTTTGCAATATTTCATTTAGTTCAGTTTCATTATTAAAACTCGGATAATCCTTATCTGTTATAAAAGAGTTTGCTATTTTTTTCAAAATAAAATTGAAATAGGAAATTGTTTTATGAGTATATAAACGATCATATAAAGAAAATCGAGCAATTAAGAAGTTTTCGATAGATCTTGAAGCTTTTTCATTAATTACAAGTTTTTCTTGATTAAATATTTGAAAATTACTTATTAAATAATCAAAATCAATGATACCAAATTTGACCCCTGAAAAATATGAATCTCTTAATAAATAATCAAGTCTATCAGCATCTAATTCCCAATTTATAATTTTATTTAATATTGGATTATCTGCAATATCGTTTCCCTCAATAAGATTACATATTAAATTAATATCATAATTTTCGCTTGTATCAATAATATCTTTTAAATATGAATTTTTTATTAGATACACTCCAAATTCTTCATGAGAGATTTTAAAAAATGAAGGAAGATCTTCCCAATTTTCATCTTCTTCATTGAATTCAAGAGCATGTGAAAACGGAAAATGACCAATATCATGTAATAACGCAGCCATTTTTAGATTATTTAAGTAATATGAGCTCATTATGTCTTCATTTTGCTTTTGTAGAATAACTCCAATTTTATCCGTAATATGAAAGACTCCTAAAGAATGTGAAAATCTATTATGGTTTACAGTAGGATAGACATATTCAGCTAGACTTAATTGTCTAATATGTCTTAATCTTTGAAAAATAGGTGTATCCACAATGATAGATTCAATTTCATTTAATTCAATTAGTCCATAAATCGGATCATAGATTCTTTTCAATATACATCAAAAACTAGCTTGATATTAAGCCTACACTTTTTAAATCATTTAAAACTTCATTAAATTTGAATGAATCAAATAATTTTGGTTTATAGATTGATAATTTAAGTCGTATTTTATCCATACTCCAATTTTTAAAATATATATCTTCATATAAATATAAGAAACTTGAATAAAATTCAAATTTCTTTTGATCTATCCCCCATTTATCTAAAAGATTTTTACCCTTTTTTAAAATCTCTTGCTCTTTTTCATTAAATTTATATCTAGATAGTTCTTCTATCTTCTCTTCTGAGATTTTAGAAGCTTTATAATATAAATCTGCTAAATAAGGTGAATATGGCCCATATTTATAAAAATTGAATTTTAGTTTTAAGTTTAAACCATACTTTTCTAGGAAATAGAAGATCTTTTGAATTAAAAATCTTTGATTAAAATCTTTATCTAATTTCTTTAGTTCCTGATTTAATCCTAATTCATTTAGAATTCTTATAAATTTAATAATGTCTTCTTTAACCATTTTATTCTGGAAATGAATCTTTAATTATTCAAAATACTATTTATATGTATGTTCTTTAGATATATATATTTTCAGTTATTTACATCTTAAGAGTCTGGTACTTTTCAGGTTTAGATTTTATGAACAAAAATAAAGAGATTTTCCTATTAAATGCCTTCTTAAGATTTTTCAAGTTTTTTTAAATATCATCACGAATAGAAATCATTTTTGAATTCATACGATCAACCATTTAATTAATAAATATATATTTATATCGTAAAGAATTAATGACATTTTTTATTTAATGAAGATATTTTGACATCATATATCACCAGATATATCGCCAATTCAAGCTAACACTTTCTTTTTTTGAATTAAAATTCGGTTATTTCACGATCATCAATTAAAGCTCATCTAACAACGTCTTCTCCAGAATCTTAATGACCTAAGAATCATTTCATTAAAGACTCAGCTCTTATTTTTCATTAATTAGATATTTTAAGGTTAGCTTTTAGTTCTGTAACCGTTTCACGAATACTTTTTTAATTAGTGTTTCTATTATGCCTTTTATTTAATTCCTCTTTATATTATCGCAATTCTTCAAGAATTATGTGATTCGTTTCGGAATCCGAAAGTCTATACTGACAAAAATCATCAAAAAGACAAAAAAGAACCAGATTTATAATCTTTGGCTAAAACATTATATATTAATTTTTAAAATTTTAAGAGTAAAAAGTTCGATGGGATATTTTGATGCTTGGAGAGATGCTTTTAGTTTTTGATCATAGCTATTGCAGATTATAATCCCTCTTACAGGAAATTGCTCTGAGAGATTATTATCAACCCAATAAAGATATCTTTGGATTTGACCCACCACTTTGTCGGAAGCTCTCCCTTTTTTAATTTCTATTATTACATAATTATCTTTTTTATCCTTACATAAAATATCGATTGTGCCCACTTCATTTGTATCATATTGATTGTTTATAAACTGTAATCCTTCTTCTACTTCATGTAAGTTAGAGATTACATATTTTTCAATATCTTTTTCTAAAAATCCATTATTCTTTATTTTAAGTTCTGAGAAAGTATACTTTTGTTTCATTCCTTCCCAATCGAGAGGAAGTAATTTGAGCCTCAAACTCTTTTTAATTTTCTTTTTTTCTTTCTCAATCATAATCTCTACTCCCTTTTCACTCCACTCCTTAAAGCTTTTGGTAAATTTACCCTTTATATAGGCTTTTTTTCCTAAAGAGATGTATTTATCGACGGTTTTTTTTGGATATCTTAATCCCGACATCTCAACCATCTCACCGTCATCATTTAGTAATATTTTTTCTAATGCCTGTAAGAATAACTTTAAAATAAAGGAAGGTGTAGTATAATTATACCCTGATGGTGAAATCAAGCACTTGGGTGTAAGGGAAAAATACAAATGCCAGATTCCTAATTTTACTAAAATATCTGAAAGTTCATTATACCAAAATTTTCTTTTTCCAACTTTCAAGTAGGAAAACTCATTGGTAATAGAAAATTTCTCACTTATTTTTTTTAGGTTAAAAAGAAGCATAAATTCTTCATCAAAATGATCCTTGTATGATTGATTACTATAGAAATGTCTATTGCATACACAGGTGAGCCCTAAGACAAGATTTTTCCAAGCATAGTGATACGGCATAAATGTCCGTCTCGCAGGACCAAAGTTTTCGCGTTCTTCCACCCCAAGATACATTAATGCGGTTATCGTTTTAATTATACCTTTTTCTAGAGCGGTTGAATTTGAAAGTGTGCTTACTATAACATTTTTATAATTCTTAGAACTAAGTTTGGTAAAAATATATTTCATTTCTTGGATTGTGTTCGTATAGTAATATCCATTCCTGGTATCTTGATTAAATTTGGGTTCAAGAATCTTTTCTAGAACATGATTTAAAAAGTCTTGAGTTCTCTTAATATAATTTATTGCCATATCAGTAGAAAGATCATATTTTTTTTGAAGAAAAAAAATACTTATGTGGCTCAAATAATCCCAAAATATTCTTTTTCTTTTTTCTCGGTCAATTTGAATTTCTGTAAAGAGATAAAAAGGATTTGGAAGAGAACTAAGAAATAGTAATATCAGATCTAAAGACATTATTTCATTATTGTTTACTAAGCCAGAAATATAGGTTTTTATCTTTTTTTCTTTGTTCTTTTCTAAAAATTTTATTGAATACACTTAAATCAATAAAATTCCATATTTTTAAATTTAATTTTTTAAGGGATTTAAAAATCAAATATTGATCTAGGATTTTTTTTAAAGTATGAATTTCTAACTTCCTTTTTTTTTAAAAAGAACTAAAATTTAGTGATCCCTCGGTTATTTCACGAATCCAACTACTTTTTTTTGTTTGGAATGATCCTCGGAACGCTTACTACATTGGTAATTCTATTTTTCTAATCAATGCTAAAGTTGGGGGGTAAATAGGGCAGTAATTTCAATGGTAAAATGTCATCGAGATTTTCTATGTCTTTATCGGTTAAATCTATTAGGTTCCTATCATATTTATTATAAAGCTCTTTTTTCAATTCTTTTCTTTTTATATATTTTTTATCCTCAAGACCCCAGTATTCTATCCATACTTTTCCTATTGGTACAAAAAAATCGCAGTAGAGCTCTTCTTCGATTGGAACTCGTCTTTCATAAGCGTGAACGATTTCATTATGAAATAATCAATTATCGATGATCTACTCTGCTTTTGACTCGACCCAATGACCATCATCTGTTCTAAAATTAGCAGGAAACTTGGACTGGAAATCCTTCTCTTCAACTTCGACATCTGAGATTTTGTAATCATCCGATAGTTTTTTTTTGACTTATTACTTTTAAGCCAGCATTCATGACATTGAGGTTTTGTATCTTTATTACAAACTTTCATTTTGGTTTTAATAACCCTGTCATAACGTGAATTCTTTGTTATTATATGCAATAAATATAATTCCAAGAGAATGATTTAAGACATATACAAATTACATCGTATTTTTTACAATTCTTCAAATAGGAACCCATTCAATTTCTTTTATATATTTTAAATCCTAGTCTTAATATTTACCAAAAATTGTTGCATTATTTATTTCTAAAATCAAGTAAGCTTATGTGATAAGTAGATGGGAACTTAGTATTTACTTCAATATCTACATAACAGTCCTCGTACGGTTTCTTTTTTTTTACCATCATCAAGAACTCGCTGAGGATTTTGAATGTTTTTTGATTATTATATTTATTATACCTTAAACAATTATCTGTCCAATTGATAATTTCTAGCTCATGTTCCGATACTTCCATTAGATTCCTTGATAAGATAATTAACATGAAGATATCGGGGTTTTTGTAAAAAATATCCTTAAGGATACCCCATGTGAGCTGAAAGTGAAAAGATTCTTTATTTTCTATTTTTATTTTCAACCAATTTCGAATAATGTCGATATTATAATTAGTCTTATTTAATAAAAGCCTTATCTTCTGATAAATATCTTCTTCATAGCAAAATTTAGCCTCTACAATAGTTCCATTTATCACCATGTCAGATTTGGTTTTTGTGCCATTATCTGATTTATTTTTCAATTCTAAGGCTACCTTATACCCTTTTCTATTCAATAATTTTGTTAATATATGAAGAATTGGCGCTTCTTGCTTTATATTAGAAGCCCAATAACTCAATTCTCGAAGATCTTTAATAAAATCATCCGACTGAAATATTTCTTTTAGATCAGTTAAATTTATGGTTTCAATCATAAATTGTAATAGGTTTCTTTATATTATTCTTATTTTAACACTTATCCAAACCAATTTCTTCATCTTTAATAGCTTCCTCATAACGACCATCTGAACAAATTGAACAGATATCTTTAATTTTCATAATTTCTTCTTTCAATTGGGATTCTCCATTAATGCTGTTAATTTTGTATGGAATGTTTTCGATCCATTTAATAAATTCATTGATATATGGTTCATTTGATTTTGATTTATGTCCCTGACCTTCTTTTATGATAGGTTTCAATTCATCAGGTAAGGGAATAGGCTTGTTACCAAAATAATAAAAGTGGTCAGAAATTAATGCGTTTTTTCCACTCAAGTCTTTTTCTTTATTCTTTTCGGTATGTACACTTTTTCTTACTTTTGGAGTTGATTCGTCTTAGTAATCATATATACAATCTCCAACTCGCAGTTCAAATTTGTCACTAGCCCAATTTGGTATTTTATTTGGATAATTTTTTTTACAAAAATTATCGTATTGCTGTAATGACATGACATCTGTGATTTTCATGGCATACACTACATAGCTAGATATATCTCCGATTGGTGAATTCTTTGAACCAATACCAACAACCCAATCTCCTACTTTAGCAACTCTTCTTATAACTGGTTTGCAGATTGTTAAACTACAAATCCCCCAATAAGGATTTGGAGCAGCTCCATCATCAATCGGTATACAATATGAATATAAGGTTGAATTTTCATTATTTTTCATGATTTATTCACACCCTTTATTAATTAAGGATTAATTAATCTTTCACATTCTGATTTCCATTCTAAAAGCATTTTTTTTGAAATTCCTCTAATACCTTCAGCTAGAACACCTAAACTTGCCTCTTTTAGGTTAGCAATCGTAATAATACCTTTATTTTTTAAATGTCCTAATCTAGCTTTTCCTAATCCGGGTATATTCAATGAACTAAGTTCTGTAATTTCATTAACTTCTTCAATTTCTTCTCCCTCTTCTGATATTTCGCCTTCTTCAAAAATTAACTCAGGAGGTTGAAATTTTATCCAATCAATTGAGTAATGTTCAAGTATTTGTTTAGTACTGTCTGTTGGGTCATAAGGGGATATAAAAAAGTAATAATTATCTGGATGATTATATACCGTTGTTTCCTTAATGTTATTTAACCAGCCTGAAAATTTCTCTACTTCTCCTTTTAATGATTTTCTCTGAGTTGTTTTTATTTCTCCGAGAGCACATTTTCTAATTATTGTTCTATGCCTTGTTTCAGCATACACATCAAGATTATATCCTTCAATGGGTGTAGGTTCTTCAGCAATAAATGTAAAACCGTTATCTATAAGTTTTGGTTTAATAAACTCTCGCCCCTCTTTCTCATATATTTGGCGCTTTTCTGAAGGTGTTAAATCAAGAAGACCTAGCTTTCTATAAACTTTCTTTATATATTTTCCAAATTCTCTTGGATTATTACGCTCAATCCAATAAGTAAGTCTTGATTTAGTTTCAGTTTCAAATTTTTTAGTTTCTTCAGGGGTTAAATTTGTAATTTCAGCACACAATTTTAATGCATCATTATGTTCTTTTTCTGTAAAATTGCAGAATATTATTTCCTTACCCTTCATTCTTGATACAAAACCAGGACTATATCTTTCAAGAAAAGTATATTTACTGTCACGAGACATTGGACTTTTTAAGAGAAATGATAAAATAAAAAATAATCTTGCATCCTTAGAAGATCGCATATATCGATCATAAGTCGAGGATACAAAAGACTCTAAAAACGCTTGAAATACAGGGGCTCCCCATTTTTCAATTTGTTGTACTTCATCAATCGCAATTATTGTTAAAATCTTATTCTCCATTAAAATATCTATAATGCCATTAAAAAATGCTTGGATATTAGAAATTCTTTGGAAATCTTCTCCATAGAAATATTCTTCAGAAGTATCTTGCCTAAAATTTCTTACATTCTTAGCTATTGTTGAATTTTTAAAAATTTTTCTGAGATTTCGTATATCATAATCTTCTATAATTTTGAGAATATCTTCTCTCTTTGATAATGAGGCATAAATTTGATTAAAAATTGCTAGCCACAAACCTTCTTCTGTTTTTTCAGCTACGT
Organism: Promethearchaeota archaeon; assembly: GCA_019058365.1. Taxonomy (GTDB): domain Archaea; phylum Asgardarchaeota; class Lokiarchaeia; order Sigyniarchaeales; family SOKP01; genus Loki-b32. Next base: position 67,972 of record JAHPZE010000018.1, read on the forward strand.
GGCGTAAATCTATTTCAAAAAAGAAATTTAATCCTTGATAATAAGTATCTAAAATATTTTTAAAAAAATCTAAATGAGTTGTCTTGCCAGTTCCATTGTCACCAAGTAGGACTCTTACCTCTGGTCTATTACTTCTAATCAATGATTGAAGATCGTTCTTGAAAATCTCAGAAATTTTTGTCTCTTTTTCTTCATTTGAATATATTCCTAGAATATTTTTAGAATTATCTCTAATTTTTTCATCATATTCTTTTATATTACCAATTATACTGCGATCTAAAAAAAACCATAATTGGGGACCTGCTCCCAGTTGATGAATCTTTTTAATGCGGTCTAATTTACCGATTTTAACTTGAACCGTTTTTTATTCCCTCGATATATTGGATTCCCTGCAAGTATTTTTGTTTTGGTATAAAATTATAACTACTTATTCTTTAGTGAGTGTTTATTTTTTTGATTAACTGATTAACACTTATTTTAGGTCCTTTTTTAATATTACTTAGAATTAATAAATGTTAGATATTCCAAGATTAGCATCAATGACATTTATCCCACAGAGATTGTTTTTAGAAATCACAACGGAATGTAATTTAAGGTGTAAATTATGTAATTTATGGAAACAGAAAGATCCACATAATAAATTAAATCTAAGATCTAAACTCAATTTTTTACAAAAATTTTTTTATTGGATCGATAATTTAAATGAAGCGAATCGAAAATCTCTCAATGTTATATTGACTGGAGGAGAACCCTTTCTTTATCCCAACCAAATTTTTAAATTAGCTCATTTATGCAAAGAGAATGGTGTTAATTGTTATGTTAACACGAATGGTTCTTTAATTAAAGATAAAATAGAAACAATTCTAAATTCTGGGTTAAAAGCATTAACGTTTTCAATTGATTCTCATATTAATAAGATTCATGATAATTTAAGAGGTAGATTAGGATTATTTCAATACTTAATTGAAGTTTTAAAAGAATTAGAATCCAAAAAGAAAGAAAATGGGTATCCAATAGAAATCTGTATTCAATCTATTCTTGGTGAATGGAATATAGATTCTTTGTCAACTCATATTAATTTTTTTAAAAATTTAGGATTAGATGGGATAATGTTTCAACCAGTCCAATATCCATTTGGACTTTTAATTCCAAAAAACTGGTATATTACATTTGATAAATTTCCTCACTCAACGGGAAAAACTCAAAATGCAATGCGTTATCTACTGAAAGAAAAGGAAAATACTGGCTTTATTATGAACTCTAAAGAAGAAATTGAGTTATGGAACTATTACTTTGAAAATCCCGAATATTTACCAAAATCTATTAATCCCTGTAAAAGTTGGGAACAGAATTTAATAATAGATGTGTCTGGTAATGTGAAATTCTGTTTCAATAGGGAATTAAATCCAAAAAATCTGATTGGAAACATCCTAAAAACTTCGATAGATGATCTTTGGAATGGAAAAATGGCTTTACAAGTTAAAGAAAGCATGCGATATTGTAATCGAGCATGTGGAGTAATGGCATGTCATATTGATACAAATTTAAAGAGTAAATAAGATAATGATAGAAAAAGTTCCCGTATCAGTCGTTGTCCCCACTTATAATCGGATTTTCAAATTATTTAGATTATTAAAAAGTCTGGATAAATTAAATCCATTTCCAGATGAAATAATAATTGTTGATGATAATTCAAAAGATAAAACCGAGGAATTACTTATTAGATGGAAAAAAATCAAAAGAAATTATGAGAAAAAAGTAATATTGAAATCATCAAATAAAGGTCCTGCTGATTCAAGAAACCTTGGGCTTCTAAAATCTAAGAATAAATTAGTGGCGTTTACTGACGATGATGTTATTGTTGATAAGAATTGGGTTAGATTTATCACTCCTAAGCTTTTGAATAGTGATAAAAATTTGGTTGGAGTTGGAGGAACTGTTAAATCATTGAAATCTGACTTATTAAGTTTATATTACACGGAACATAAGATTCTTGAAGCGCCAAAGCACCTAAATTATTTACCAACTGTCAATTGTTGCTTTAAAAGAAAGCCATTAATAAGTCTGGGTGGCTTTGATATTACTTTTTCTTTTGCTGGAGGAGAAGATACCGATTTATGTTTAAGATTAAGAAGAGCAGGATATCATTTTTTGAAAGAGAAAAAAGCTGTAGTATACCATGATTTTTCAAGTAATTTTTTAGATTTCTGTAAGATGTGGATAAGATATGGAAAAGGAACTCAACTTGCATTAATGAATTCGAAGAGGAAGGATAATGACTAAATCTTATATTATAAACAACTCAATTAATAAAAATTTTTATAATAATTGGGATGAAGGAATTATTGCCCCAAAATTTAACTTAAAGAGTCTTATTGACGAATTACATTACTATTCAAGGATTTATATCTTGCAGAGAAAATCATTTTTAATAACAATAAAATTTCTATTTTTAAATGCAATTCAAAGAATATTTTATACACTTGGGACCTTTCTAACTTCACACTCAACTAAGATTAATAAAAACATCAACAGTGAAATGGTCTGAACCAGTTAGAGCATGTGCAGTATCTCCCGTAGTGGAGTTGATAATATTGGACGAAAAAAATTGATTAACATAAATAAAATCAATACGCGAATCATAACTTGGATAACTTATACCCCAATCAGTAGGATTCAAAGCTCGATGAGCATCAGTCCAGCTATGAATAATAGATGAATATGAACTATAATCACCCCCGGTATCCGGATTATAATAAGGGGGGATTATCATACTTAGAGGTCCATAACCAAGCCCCCTCTGAAGAGTATTCAGACTCCAATCCTCAGGAGAAAAGGAGTTTAAATCTCCCAAATAGACTATAGGTAAATTTCCTAAATTATCCATATAATTGATAATACCTTCTTGTTCCCATTCTCTTCTTTGTTCATTAACCGCTCCAGACATGGCCTTTAAATGGGAACCAATAACATGCATTAATGTACCACTTACATTTACTTCTACATCAAAAAAATCATGAGTAACATCATAACTAGTACTATTATCGAGTAGAACGTGAGTAATCTGATTATAGCTAATAATCGGATAACGGCTCATAATTGCCGCTCCATCAGTAGAATACGATATCCCTTGAGTACAATAACCAATATAAGGATCTTCATTTGTGAAATAGGTGTTGAATTCACTTACATATTGATTTAATTTTGCATTGCTATTATCATCCCAATATCCTGTTTCTAAGAACATGATTATATCAGCGTTCTCTTCTTTTACAACATTTTTCCAATCTGGGTAAGTTAGGGCTTCTCCACTCTCTTTTATATTAAATGTCATCAGTTTGAAGATTTCAGAAGGCTCAGGAATAATAACTGAATTATTTACTATCACGGATATTGTATCAGATCCGTTATTTCCAGAGGGATCGATAGCTTCACAGAGAATGGTATAAAGACCATCAATTTCTTGAGTTGTATTCCAAGAATAGAACTGTGTGGCTGATTTAAAAATGCTATCAACATAAATTGCGTAGGAACTGATTCCATAGGCATCAGTAGCATCCATAGTAATTGTTACTGTACCTGACACAGTCGAATTAGCCATAGGAGAAATAATAGTAACAATTGGTGGAGTAGTATCTGGTTCTCCAGTATTATTAGTAATTACAGATATTATATCTGAACCAGTATTATCAAAAGGATCGGTTACCTCACAGAGAATTGAGTGAAAACCATCACTTTCTTGTGTTGTATCCCAAGAATAGGATTTTGTACCTGATCTGAAAGCACCATCAATATAAATTGCATAAGAACTGATTCCATTTGCATCAGTAGCGTCCATATTGATTGTTATATTACCTGAAACAGTCGAACTCGCAGTAGGAGTAGTTATAGTAACACTTGGTGACGTAGTATCTGTTCCTCCGCCATTATCAACAAACACAGTAATTTCATCATCCCCCCAAACAGTTTTGTCTTTAGCTCTGCATAAAATAGAATGCGAACCATCAACCTCTAGTGTAGTATCCCATGTGTAGGAAAAGGAGGAGGTTTGTACTATTACATCATCAATTAAAACCTGTCTTTCAGTTATAATCCATTGTCGGTCAATTGCAGTAAAATTAATTTGAATTGTTCCAGAAATACTCTCACCTTGAATTGGATTGTTAATATTAACATTTGGTGGAATATTATCTGGAGTATTTACTATAATATGTAAAATAACGATTGAAATCGTATTTAATATCATTAAACTCGTAATAAATGCCAAAAATTTCTTATTTTTACTTAATCGCATTTTCATTGTCATTATTGCTGGATTAATATAGTAATAATTGATAACTTCAGGATATATTATTTTTTTAAGATTTGTCCAAATAAATTAATATACGAGGTTTAATAAATATCATTTCCAATTTGAAGCAAGATAGAATTATTTTTATTAAAGGATAAATAAAATTCGCTTATTTCACGTATCTCTGCAAAAACTTATCTAACAATTATTACCTAATTTATAAGTAACCATTTTAAAGTTCGGGAATTAAGAACTCTATTATTTTATAAAACACATGCTATTTTTACTAATTAAAAATTGTAACCGTTTCAAGAACTTTTATATATATTCAAATAATACCAGAATAATTTTTTATATTCTACGAGTATTTTATGAACATTCAGTTATTAGGGAGACTGATTTGCTTTAAATTATTTGATTAAATTTATATCTTAAGCATAGTCAAAACATCAAATTTTTCTTTATAAAAAACAATTATATAAATTGAAGGGAGTCAAAATGAACAATAAAAAAATTAATTTAGGAGATTTATTATTTATCCTGTTTTACAAATATGGCGGAGAAATTAGAGGAATAACTACATTACAGAAATTAATAGATATTGTTAGATTGGATAGTGATCTAGAAGTTGATGTAGACTATTCTCCATATGAGTTTGGCGATTTCTCACCGCAAACTAATGATGTAATTCAAGTTTTTATTGATAACTCTTGGATTAATAAAGATAAATTAAAGTTAGAAGATAATAAATTTATAGAAGTCTATAAATTAACTGAAAAAGGCTGGAAGATTGCTGAGACTATTTATCTAAACTTATTAAGTACTGAACTAGAGAAATTAAGTGTAATAGATAAATTTAAAGATAAAACACAAGAAGAAATAATCACATATTCATATTTTTGGTATCCATTGACTGCTATGAACTCTAAAATTAAAGATAGAATTTTTAAAAGGAGTAAAATCTCTATATTTTTATCTGGAGAGTTAGAAGATGAATATAATAGCATAAAGTCTTCTGGAGAATCAATTAAAAAGGTAATATACGAGTCTTGGAAGTGTTAAATTATAGATCGACTTAAAATTACATTTCGACTTAGTTCCAATTGATATCTTAATATCTAAATGGTAAAAATAAAATGGCTTTAATGTTTATAGATTCGGATATTTTATTTAGTTTTTTTGCGATAAACCAAGAGAAATTCAAAAGGTTTGAAAAAAATAAGACAACAGGAGATAAAGATTTAGATATTATTTTAACTCTGATTCAAGAAATCGAGCTCAACAATCATCTAATTTGTATATCTGAATTTTCCATATTGGAACTGGTTTGTTTATTAAAAAGAAGGAGTAGTGCACATAAAATTTCACAAATTATTACTAAAATATATAAAATATGTGATGTGCTACCCTTTAATGACCAAATGATAAAGTTAGCATGGTATTTAGGCTCAAATTTTAAATTACATTCTGGTGATGCAATTCACATTTCTTTTTCATTATTTCATGATTTAGATTATTTAATCGTAAAAGATAAAGAATTTTTTGATTCATTATCTGAAATTCAAAATGATTTTAACAAGAATGGTTCAAAAAATCTTATTAATTATTTTAGTTCAATTAAATTTGCATTAGGTGTACCCAAAATTATCATTGAGAAATATACCAATTTAAGCAAGTTAGAAATTAAATTAATTTGAGAAAGATTATGATAAAAGAAAAAACAATGCATAAATACATAGAGAATTATTTTAAAGAATATAAATTCAAACATGAAGTAAAATTTTTTAAAAAAAAGATAGATTTTGTATTTCTTGATAATAATGAGAGACTTCATGCTATTGAATTAAAGGTAAGAGATTGGAAAAATGCCTTATCTCAAATTGATACTAATCAATTATTTGCAAATTATTGCTATTTAGGTATTTGGCATTCATATTCGGGACAAGTAAAAGAAAAACTATTAAAAAAATATGGGATTGGTTTTCTTTCAATTAGTAAAAATAATGTTGAAATTCTTTTAAAACCGAAAAAATCTCCCATACTAAATGAGAATTACTTGAAATTAATTAAAAAAGAAATTAAAGAGTGTTATGAATGAATTATTTTTTTAAATATTTTATTCAATTTTCCAATTTCTTTAACAATATTCTACAACCTAAGAGTAATGTATACTTTCAGGGAAGTTATTTATTCAATTATAAGGAAACTTGTTATAATCTTATCATGAAAAAAAAATTTAAATTTTTTATTGATCCTGAGACTTATAAGTTTCAATTTGGTGGAAAAAAACTTTTCTATACCAAATATTTGACTTACTTCGAAGAGATTAGAGAATTTTTCAACCAAAATTACCAATTGAAATTTAATTTATTAGATAATTCAAATAATTTTAATGATCTTTATAAAATTGTAATAAGATTTCAGAAAAAAACATTAGCCTATAGCAATATTCCTTTAGATTATTATATCTCGATTCTTAATGAAGAAAGTCCAGAAATCTCTTTTAATCCAATAGAGAATATTTCATTTATAATCGCACCATATTTTGAATTCTCAAAAATTGATGATCCATACTATATTCACACTTTAAATTATTCGAAAATTAAATATGATAATTATGTTTTGTTGAGATTTCATAAAAATTTATTGAGCAATTCAGATAATATAAAAAGTATTTATAAAGATTTCAATAACAATTCAGGTATCATATTAAATGTAATAGAATTAGATCAATATAATAAAAAGGATCTATTACAATACTTTCCGAATCTTATTGATTTAATACATCTTTTTTCTATAAATAATCAAAATGTAATTTTAATAAATAATTCTGAATTAGGGAAATATTTTAAGTATTTTGGGTTAAATTGTGTATGTTCAAATGTAATGATTGGACAAAGAACAAGACTATTCGATCCTTTTGAAACTGAGAGGAAAGGCGGTAGTACAAATCTTGTTTATATACCTCAAATTGAACGAAGTGTTTCATTTACAAAAGGAGAGACTTTATTGGCAAGAAATCCAAAACTCGCAAAAAACTCTCTAAAAAATATATCTAAGTCAAGCTTAGATGATAGATTGAAATTCTATTATCAAAATCTTCAAAAAAAAGTTTCAAATGTTAATCAGTTGAGTTTTACATCAATAAAAAGAGAAATTATTAAATCTTTCGACAAAATTTCAAAGCCAATACATAAAAATCGTTATGATTATGTTTTAAAATGGATTGAGCTTCTTGAAGATAAATTTAATGAATATTTTTCATAAAAGTAATTTTTCATTTTTATCTTTTAAAGGTTGATACACTAAGATTTCTTTTTTAGAAATATTTTTTCAGTTTTAGATATCAACCTTCGGTTATTTCACGAATCAATGTCTAAGCATTCCGTTCTCACAGATATAAAGTTAAGATATTTGAGAATGAATAACTAATCTCGAAAAAGGATACTTTAATTAGTTAAAAATAGCTACAATAGAAGTTATAAGACCTATAACCGTTTCACAAACAAACATATTATATCGGAATAGATTCTGGTACCAATGAAGATAATTGTTTATATTGTTCAAATATATCCATAATTTATTACTCATATATGACCTCTTCAAGGGTTTGTTTTCTTAAATCTTCCTTTAGACTTGGTTTTGAAATAACATCCACTTTAGCTTTAAAAATCTCTTCTAAATAATATGAAAGACCAATAAAATGGAGATAAATATTCTTCTATTAGTTATTCATTTTTAATATTCGGTTTTTTCATGAATGCTGATGCTGAGTTCCAATCAGTTGAACAGTTTTTGATTGAATGTTCATTAAATTTATTAGGAAAGATAGAAGATTATCGTAATGATTTGGAAAAATGTAAATTATTATTAAAAACAAGTTTAAAGAAAAATAGTTAATAATTAGATTAATTCACTTATAAAGACTTTCTATAACGACTTAGACCTTCTCTGTCCATTTATAAAAAATTACCTAAATCTAAATATAATATCATGAATTTATAAATCAAAATATAAAATAATGCTAAGTCCAAGATGATTGAAGCACATGATAAATCCATCGAAGAATTATACAAAATTTTAAATATAAATAAAGAAGGATTATCTTCTCTGGAAGCTGAACAACGATTAGAGATATATGGGAAAAATGAATTAGCTACCGGTAAAAAAGTAAATCCATTTATTATCTTTTTTAATCAGTTCAGAGATTTATTAGTACTTATTTTAATTGTAGCAGGTGTGATTACAGCTGTTTTAGGAATTATTGAAAGAGATGAAAGTATTATTATTGAAGTTATCGCCATAACTATCGTGATCTTTTTAAATGCTGGACTTGGTTTTTATCAAGAATTTTCCGCTGAAAAAGCTATTGAAGCTCTTCAATCCTTAGCAACAAGCGAGATTATTGTCCTACGTGATAATGAAAAAAAAAAAATGAAAGCAGAATATCTAGTACCAGGTGATATAGTATTTTTAGAAGCCGGAAATGTCATTCCTGCTGATATACGACTGATAAAAAGCTATGAAATCAATGTAAGTGAGGCAATTTTAACAGGAGAATCACTATCAGTAAGAAAAAGTGTTACGATTTTACCTCAAGGCACTCCTTTAGCTGAAAGAAAGAATATGCTATATAAAGGAACTACAACTACAAATGGTTCTGGAAAAGGATTAGTAACATCCACAGGGGTTAATACTGAATTAGGTAAAATCTCCACTTCTCTATCTGAAATTGAAAGGGAAGACACACCTATTCAAAAAAAGCTGAGACTGTTAGCTAAACAATTAACTCTTTTTATAATTATCATAGCAAGTGTTATTTTCCTCATTCAAATAATAGTTATCGGTCCAGAAGAATTTTCAGAATTGTTTATTTTTGCTATAGGACTAGCCGTTGCAGCTGTGCCCGAAGGACTTCCTGCGGTTATGACACTCTCATTAGCAATAGGAATAACTCGAATGGCACAAAAAAATGCTCTTATACGAAAGCTTCCAGCAGTGGAAGTACTTGGTTCCAGTACTGTAATCTCAACTGATAAAACCGGTACTTTAACTAAAAATGAAATGACTGTCCAACTTGTTTGGACTATAAATCATCAATATAGTGTTACAGGAATTGGATATACAAACACCGGGAATATCATGAAGGTTGAAACTGCTAAGCAAATTACCCCTGATTATAAACCAGAATTAGAATCTCTAATAGAAATTGGAACACTTGCAAATGAAGCGAGTATAGAATTCCAAGGTGAAGGAAAGCCCTATAAAACATTTGGGGATCCAACAGAAATAGCATTATTGATTTTAGCAGAAAAAGGACAAAACGTTGAGGTTATTAAAGATAACTGGGATATCGACTATGTATTTCCATTTGATAGTGATCGAAAAAGAATGAGTGCTATAGTGAAAAATAAAATCACAGGTCATTATAGAATTATGGTAAAGGGTGCCCTTGACATTATGATTGATCGATGTATATCTTATTTAGAAAATGGTATAAATGTTGAATTAACTCCAGAAAGGAAAGAAAAAATTATCAAGATCTCCGAACGTTTTTCTGCAAATTTTGCTTATCGTATATTAGGATTTGCTTTAAGAGACATTACTTCTGAAGAAGCGGAGCGACTACTAAATGAGAAAGAAAGTCAGTTAGTTGAAGTTAATCTTACATTTGTAGGGTTTGTAGGAATGATCGATCCTCCTAGAGAAACATCCCACCCAGCTGTATTAAAAGCAAAAGAAGCAGGTATTAAAGTAAAAATGATAACCGGAGATCATAAGGAGACAGCTAAAGCAATTGGAAAGGAGATTGGAATTTGTGGAACAATGGAACCTATTACGGGAACTATGCTTGAACAAATGTCAGATGAGGACTTAGAGAAAGTGATTGAGGATGTTGAGATCTTCGCTAGAGTAGATCCTTCTCATAAATTACGTATAATAAATGCATTAAAAAAAAATGATGAGATTGTAATCATGACAGGTGATGGTGTAAATGACGCTCCCGCTCTCAAGAGGGCAGATATTGGCGTTGCTATGGGGATTACTGGAACAGATGTAGCTAAAGAAGCTAGTGATATGATATTAGTTGATGATAATTTCGCAAATATCATCGAAGCTGTAAGTGAAGGAAGAAGGATCTATGATAATATAAAAAAGTTCATTACGTATTTATTATCTGCAAATATTGGTGAAGTATTTACAGTATTAGCTATTGTGATACTAGGACTTTTATTTTTCGGCCATATATTTCTCCCGCTCCTAGCGATCCAATTATTATATATAAACTTAGTTACTGATACATTTCCTGCTCTTGCTTTAGGTGTCAGTGCTCCCGAAGGAGATTTAATGCAAAGAAACCCAAGAGATCCAAAAGAACCATTATTAACAAAAAATTTAGTAATCTTTATAATGCTATTTGGAATCTTGAATGCTTTAGGGTGCGTTTATTTATTTCTATGGAGTATTGATTTCAATTTAGCGATAAATATTATAACCATGGACTTAACACGACAAAGAACCATCATTTTTGCCGCATTAGTTATATATCAAACAATAGAATGCCTTAGTGTCAGTACAAACACCCATATTTTTTCAAAAAAAACTTTTGAGAATAAAGTGTTAATTGGTGCTATATTACTGGGGATTTTCTTACTTCTTTTTGCAATATATACTCCATTTTTACAGATTTTTATCAAAACTTATCCTCTTGAACCGATAGATTGGCTAATGATTTTGATTACTACTATTATGATCCTCATCTTCACAGAATTATATGAAAAACTAGTATTTAATCGCGAAACCAATGATTTGCTGAACCACATCGAAAAAAAGAAAAATTGCTAAAAAATAATAAAATAATGTTTATTTACTTATCCTAATCTTTAATTAGAAGAACAAGTCAATTAATACTTTATTTTTTATTTCTATTATATCAAAACATATATTAAGTCTTAAAAAAATAAAAGGCATCCTTAATAGATAATGGTCCGAACAAGTACTTATTAGCAAGATCTAGAGTAAACATATTAGTTACTCTCTTTAAAATTGCTGTTAATACATGGGAAACACCTATGTTATAATTCTATACAAGTCCGGAGGCATGTAGCTGTTCCCAGAATTAAAGTTAGAAATGGAAGACTTATATTTAAAAATTTATTATTGGTCTTTCTTAACATATCATGTATATGTCAGAAGTTTAATTATTTGCTTATAATTATTCTAAATTATTTTGATAAGTTATACATAATAGCTTATCCTGATCAAGATTATTATAATACTAAATTTTACCGCTTTCTACTTGTAAAGGTAATAGATTACTATACTTTAATCAAACATTACAATAATTTACTAAAATTAAAATAATCTCTTATTATACTTATTGTAATCATATATTTGGTATGAATATTTAAAGGATATTAACCGTTTCACGAAGATAAATATTAGAGTGACAAAATTGAAGTTATTATTTATGTAATATTGTATGATTCTATATCTAATCCAAATTGCTGGAAATGTCTTTTATTTCGAGTTATAATTTTATCAGCATTCATCATTTTAGCTGTTGTACCTATTATACAATCTGCTAAATCAAGAATAATTCCTTGAGCCCTTAATTTTCCTTTAATATCTCCAGATTCTTGGAGAATTTGAATATTGAGGGGCATAATATGAAACCCAGATAACACTTTTTCAATTTGATCCTTAATTTTCTTATAAATAGTTTCACCCTTCTTTTCTTTTGTATATCCTAATCCATCATATATTTCAGCAATAGAAATAATAGAAATACATAAAATCTCCTCTTTATATTTTTTTAAATGTATTTTTACTCCTGATCTACCACGCCAGATATCAATTATGACTGTTGTATCAACAATAATCATAACTATTCTCCCCATAATTCAGAAAATTTGGATATCGATTTCATTGCGTCATTTTTTTTTGCTTCGATGATAGCTTTTTCAAATTCGTCTGCTAACTCAGATGAGAGATCTTTGGCAATACCAAAAAATTTCAAAGGATCTTTCTGCTGATTTGCAATCAACCGTTCTATTAATTCAGAAAAGCTCTCATTAGGGCTCTTTAGCTTTTTCAAATTTTTATAAACATCATCACGAATAGAAATCATTTTTGAAGTCATATAATCAATCATTTAATGACTAAATATTTATATAAATATTTATATCATAAGAGTTAATAAATTTTTTTATTTAATAAAGAAATATTGATATCTTTATATCACCATTTATTTCATAATGTCAATCTAAACATTTCTTCTTTTTAATAAAATTAAAATTCATGACTCAAGAATATCGATTGAAAGAGAGTAGTGAGAAATATCGGAAGTGATTAGTAAGCATGGCAGAAGCGGCTACCTTAGCAAATGTATCAATTTATAAAATGATGGAATATGTTGAACGTGAAAAGATTCAATCCCCTTCTTTAACTGATCCTGAAATGGAAGAGGATTTGAGGCGATCTAAAAAGCTATTTGAAGAAATTAAGTAATGAAGTAATTAAGTGCAGGAAGGGTCTCTTTTTATGGATAATTACTTGAATTCATATTAGAAAATTGCTATTTAAGAAGAATTAAATATCGTTTAAAGAGTAAATAAAAACTCTTAAATTTATTTTAAGACTTTAACCGTTTCTCGAATAAATATAATATTGTTGTATATATTCAGGTAGTATCCAAATGATATAATCTAAATTTTAAGTAGATTTATTTAACATAAGTAGATTGAGTAAAAGGGAAAGTTTCATTAGTTTAATATTGTTAGATATGGTTTTTAATAATAAAATTTAATTCACAGCATTTCTTGAAGTAATATAGGAAATAAGATAATTTTTTCATAATTTTTTTATTTTTTAGATAAATTAGAAAAGTCTGGTAAGAATAATGAATGAAATAATATTCCTTATTGAAGAATCTTTAGAAGGAGGTTATGAAGCAAGAGCCTTAGAAACCTCTATCCATACCGAAGCTGAAAACCTTACTGAATTAAAGGATTCTATTAGAGATGCTGTAAAATGTCATTTTGATGAGGAAGAAAGACCCCATATAATACGATTACATTTTGTAAAAGAAGAGGTTATAACTTTATGAAAATCCCGTGTAATTAGCGGGAAGAAACTATCCAAATAACTAAAAAGATTTGGATTTGAAATCACAAGGAAGACGGGGAGTCATATGAGATTAACTACAACAATTAAAGGTGAATTTCATATTACTATTCCAAATCATAAGAGCTTGAAAGTAGGTACAATTAATAATATATTATCGGATATTGCAAAATACCTCGCAAGAGATAAGAATGATCTTATAAAGGTATTATTCGGATAAGAAGGTACTCTATATCATAATATAGGTAAAAATGAATGTTGGGTAAAAAAGAAAGAAGAAATCCTAAATTTTGAAAAATCACATATTAATTAAAGAGTTATTTATTAAAATCACAATATAGTATAATACTATAAGAGACAATGTGATTGTTATGGATATAATTAGGATTTTAAATAAAAATAGAAATATCAT
>JAHPZE010000053.1 GCA_019058365.1 Promethearchaeota archaeon
CGGCTCCCCGAACACGGAAAAAAATAGAAAAAAAAATAAATACTTAGATACTAAACTCAAAAAAAAGAAAAAGGATGCTGGAGAATACATGAAAAAGCAAATTTTCGAAGCAATGGAAGAATTCGATGAAGATTTGGATGATTACTAGGCATTTATTTTCAATATTAAAATATCTATTTGGAGTTAAAAATGACTGTAATAGTATTAAGTCAATTAGGAGAGGAGTTAGTAAAACAAATAGAGAACGCAAAAGGATTTTACTTTAGAGGTGTAAGTATCCTAAAAGGCCGACAGTTAAAGAAGCAATATAATTTAAGAACCATTATAACAATGGCACTTCCTGTACTTACAACCGTGATCACCATCATAACCTCTTACTTCCCCGATTTAAACTTGGTGTCTCTAATTAATTTCATAAATGCACTTCCAGCATTTTTTGTGAGACAGAAAAAGCGGGAAATTGACGAATTTAATAAAGATCTAAATAATTTATCACGATGCAATCAGTTAATACACCAAATAAGGTGCCTAGATTTACTTGGAGAACTTGATAACAGTACTTATGAAAAATTTCGCGAGGATTGGGAGAAACTTGAGGAAAAAATTAGGGAGACTAAGCACATCGTATAAATTATAATTTAAAAAAAAAATAATAATCTATTTTCTTATTCTTATAGAAGACTAAAACTCTTATAAATAAGATCTATAGTATTATTATGACTGATAAAATTGAAATTCACCATTAATTATTTCAAATTTACGTAGATGTTCTTGTAACCATAATTCTGAGGGGATTAGGTCAATATGATCCCTAAACTTATCATTTGTAATCATAAAACAATCATGTGCTATAGCAATCATTATTATTAAAATATCCGCTTCTATTTTTGGAGGAGTTTGTGTAATTATACCACGTTTTAAGTAAGAACTATAAAACTCAGGATTATTAATACAATACTGTAAATTCCAATCAGCTATTCCGATAACCCAATATTCAGATTTTAGAGTTTGAAACATAATCTTAATATTTTCCATTTTAGGAGGGGATTCATTATAATATCTCGCAACATTGGAAATATCTATAACTATTTTTGGTTTTACGTGCAACACCTCTAGTGAGTGATAACAGCAAAGAAACCCCAAAATTAAACTCTATAATTCTCAAACCTGTCTAAATTCCTAACATACTACTCTAAAAATAAGCCTTACTCACTCACGAATACCTAATAACAAGTGTAAAATATTGCAATACTACCTTACGAATATCCTACTCAATCTTAATCCAAAAACAGCCCAATATTGACTAAATTCCCATACTTCTTAATTTCTTTTATTAATTCAAATTGATTAACAGGAAATGGAGATATAAACATTATTTTAAAATTTGGCATTAATTCATAGAAATTATGCCAAGAAATCTTATTATTTATTGTCTCTGTTAAAGTATTCCAAAAAGTGTTTAACTGGGTATTCTCCTGACTAGTAAGATAATATGTCTTACCAAACAATTGTCTAAACAATATTTCAAATGTCTCCCAATCAAAAATATTCTGAGGATCTAATAGAAATTTAGCACTTTGTTCTCTACGGTGTGGATGTTCAATTGAATGATAGGGTCTTATTGGGTTTAAATATTGTATTGGATTATTTGAAACTTGTTTGAGAAGCTTTACATTATCTTGGAGAGTATTATAAAATTCATTATAATTGTTGAGTAACTTAGCTGATATTCCATATTGAAAGAAGAAATCACTTTTTGTCCTTCTCCCTATTTCCCAATCCACAATGCTTTCTATTAACTTACAGTGAAATCTGTAAAATTCATGAGTTTCATCTTTGTACCTTTTATAGATTACTCTCAGGTCGTTTAAGACGTTATAGAAGGCAGCTACCTTCCGTTGAATATACCTTGATGTTGAAAGGGATAAAGGATCTCCAATTTTTTCAATATCCTCAAAGTAATTTTTAAAATATTGTAAATATTGTTTTTCAACTTTATTTAATTCATCCCCTGTTAAATTACTTTTAATGCTATCTATTGATTTACCCTTCTCCAAAATATCTTTAAGGTTTTCAGTAAATTGCCTTGGTTGTCTAAATTCCTTAGAGTCTTTAATTTTCTTATCGTTGATAATTTCCTCATTGTTAAGAAATGGATCTCTAAAATATTTTATAATCTCACTTTCTTTAGCGGTTTTATAAATTTTTTCGATTAACACATCTTGTTCTTCAGAAAACTTTAACTGTACGCCACAATGAGCACAAAATGCTCTTTCTTTTTTGTTTTCTTGATTACAATTGCTGCAATAATAATTAGATTCTTGATTATTCATTTTTTTTCAAATTTATTAGGTAAATTTTATAGTATAATCTATTTACTGAGAATTTTCTTTTCAAATTCTAGAGATTGAGCACCCAATATCTCAGAGACGGATTTCAAGCTTTCTCTCAAACCAAAAATCTCTTTAAATGCATCCACAGCTTTATCTAATTGATTATTCTCAATAAAATTCTTAATAATTTCTACTCCGATAGCTAATCTCTCGCCTTCAGCTTTTCTTAATATATTATTATAACGATCCTCATTAATTTTTTCTTTTCTTGATTCTAAAGCATAATCATCCAAAGCATTAGACTCACCTAAAAGTGCTTCAACCACAACCCCATCTGTTCTCATTGAGACTAAATTTGTGCCTACAATGATACCAGGTACAGTTCTAAATTCTTGAGGATCTGCTTTTATTTCATAATCACTAAATCCATCACCATCGTTGGCATTCAAGACTCTTAGATATTCAAAATTTCTTGGAATAGGATCTTCTGAGGTTTGTATAGACTCTTTCTCTGTTTTAACAAATGTTCTTTTAATTCCTTTGTAATCAATCATCTTATTTTCTCCATATTCTTCCAGAATTAACTCAATTAGATAATTCAATGCTGTTATATAAATTTCATAAGCATCATCATAGGTTAGTTCTTCATCAGAAGCTCCATCTGGCAATTCTATGGGAAAATCATTGGGATTAATAACAAATTCTCTTACTAAATCACTTATTTCAGATAATTCGTATTCTTTCATACTCCCTGGATAACCATTAAAAAATCCTATAGTTAAGTCTACAAGGTGTATCAATGAATGGAACTCTTGGTTCATCTGTCTAAAGGTAAAATTTAAAGTTCTACTTACATTTAAATTCTCAACCTTGCGGGTAATTGCTATTTCTTCTCCTTCATCTTCCATCCTTTCATAGTTAGTTTCTATATTAACCTCACGTTTTGCGCTTGATTTTTGTGCATGCTTAGTTGTAGTATTGGACAAAGCTTTTACCATCGTCTCTTGGCAAGCTCTTCTTGTTTTCTCATATCCTACACTTGCTTCCGCTGACACACTTCCCCCCGCTTTTACTCCCTTTCCATTCTTAGTAGAATCAACACCAGCACCATAAGTTGCTTTTACTGATGCATTAACATTAAATGTGTCAGATTCTTCCTGTACAACAGTATTGGAGAACTCTCTCTGTAAGTTCTGTTCAAACTCATCTGCTTTTTCTTCAGTATATGAATCTAAAATAGAAGACGCCTCTTTAATAGAAGTTGATGACTTTTTCCACGTCTTTATTGCGATTTCGGTTTCCTCTCCGGGGAGTAAGGAAAACGTCTTAACTAATCGTCCTGGTCCATAATCCCCAGGAAAATTAGTAAGCCTATATGTTTCAATAAAGAAGATTCTAGGTATAAAATTTTTTGCTCTCGCCCACCTGAGCTTTGATTTCCCCCCTAGACTCATCGAAAAAGCTGGAATTTTATCTTGGTTTGTGGCGATTTCAACTAAATCAAGAAATATATTATACTTTATTCCTAAATGTTGGTCTAAATTATCCTCTGTAATTGTGTTTATTTTTTCTAAGACTTTAGCATTTACAGGTTTACTTCTTACCGCTTCTCTCTCTTGTCCTGACTTATTATCTCCAATTTTATATTTTGGATCCCAAGAGAGACCTACTGAATCAAAATACACATAATTACCATTTCCTATTTCTGTTTGAAACTTAATCCCAGTAACAGATTGTCGATCATTATAAAATGGTATTCCCGTTGCTACTTGTTTGTCATCTACATACATGTCGTACACACTATTCTGTCCTCCATTACAATTAAATATCACTTTGAAATGATGCCATATTCCAACTCCAGTAGTAAGAGGAGTATAAGTATTTCTGGTATGTCGATTAAAATAAATAACATTCCCAGTTGTATTCAATCCACAAATAATTGATTCATTCTGAAAATAACATACATTATTAACTCCAGAGTCAGTGAGAGCCCACCACTCTACAGTTCCTTGCTCTACGGGCTCTTTAAATGTATGGTTTAATGAAGTTGCTGTGGCGCCTCCCGCAAGATTTCTTATTTTTACTACTTGTTCATGACCTTTATAAGAACTCACCACCATTGCATCACCATTAGCATTAGTACCATGCTTTTTTAATTCCCATCCTTGTGGTATGCTTCCTATTAACTCATCTTCAAAGCTAAACGTAGCAGGATACTGATTAGAAATTTTCTCTACATAAAGATCTGCCAACCCAAAATCTAAATAAAGCACACTTTCAAGGTCTTCCTTAGATGCATTTTTTAAATAATCGAGGATTAAATTTCTATTTGATTCAATATATTCTATTATATTCACTTCTTGAAAGGCTCTTGTCGTATGGAAGGGAAATTTTTCGGGATTTAAACCCACCTCAACATAATTTCTCCCTTCATAGGAAGAGGGACTCGGAATTTCATAGTTTAATATCTGAGTCTTTACACTACTATTAAATCCTATTGATTGCACCTCTTCCACATCTAGTCCGTATGGGAAAGTATAGTTTCTCAGACTTTCAATAATACAATTAAATCGTTTTGGTCCTACGTTTGGTACTTCTCTTAATTGCATAAGATTTCTAAATAATCCTTTTTCTTGGCGATAATCAAGAATTAATTGGGCAACTTTTGTCCCAACATCGGATGTCTCTGGAATTTGAATAATTTCTGCCAGTTGATCTGCGGATTTTACAATATTTAATACTTTAAGAATATTTTTAATCTCAGATTTAGAGATTTGGTCTACATTAGTATTACTCATTTTAATCACAAATTTATTTTTTTTAAATTTTGAGTACTGGATTTCATATTTTAAAAATTGCAAATTAATATTATTATCCTTAATTATTTAACATTTTTGAATAAAATTTTTTTTTGATTACAGAAGTCAAATTTTCCTTTAAATATATCAGTTTTAATATATAACTGAGTATGATCAGTTTACAGGAAAAGTATCCATTGTTAACCATTGAGAATGTAAAATATTGGTATTATGAAACTAACCCTCCTTGGTCAGGAATAGATATTGCAAATCATGTGGGATGCCCTGCTGATACTGTATATAATTTTATGGAAATCAATAACCTTCCCCGAAGGATGATATCAGACGCAAATCATAAGAGATTTATATGCCCTCAGAAATATCAAAAGTTTATGAAACAGCGAACTTCTCGTGATTTTAAAAAGCAGCAATCTACTCTAAGTCTAAATGCTTGGAGCGATAATAGAAAAAGCAAAAAAATGTTGCAGGGAATTAAAAATGCGGTTCACTTTCGACTTTCAGTTTATCAAAAGTTAGTGTTAGTATTACTTCTCCAGAAAGGACCCTTATTTCTTACAAATCTTATAAAGTTAACAGGATTAGATAAAAAAACTCTTGATCATCGCCTAAGGCATCTAACAAAACGAGATCTTTTGAGTCGGGTAAAAAAGGTTAATGCAAATACAGAAAACACAAACAAATTACATTATAAATATTCAATTACGGAACAGGGAATTCATACGCTTCCAGATCAGCTCAAAGATCCATCTTATAATTATAGAATGTTAATACAACAGATTAGATCTTATAATCATAAAAATTCAGATATCCCACGCACTCTAACTCCACATCTTGGAAAGAACCAAAAATTTTTATTGAAAGTATTGAATAACATTAATTCTGCATTTTTAGTCGAAATACGTGCGTTATTAAGTATTGATAAGAAAGCTATTGACAATTCATTAAGATTATTATGTAATCGAGGGTTTCTATCAAGGAAAAAAGAAGAGAATCAGCAGTATCTCAATAGAATACAATATAAATATTATATTACAGAAAAAGGCAGAAATCAACTATTAATATAGAGAAAAAAAAAGAATGGAAATTATAACCAATTAAAGTTTTAATTTTTTCTGCCTAAAATTAAAAAAAAGGTAGTTGTTTAAAATTTATCTTGCTCTTTTCTTTCTGATGAATATTACTGAGATCACCAAAACAATTCCCATTACTATATATGCGTTATAGCCCGATATTGGTTGTCCCGTACCGTCTGTTGGCTCCGGTTCATGCTCTGGTCCTGACGAGATATTTTTCATTATGGTAATACTCTTACTCCCGATATTTCCAAGGTCATCCATCGCGTACACAACTAATGCCACTGCTCCCTCACTGGTGGAATTCCATGCGGTATTATCCACTGTAGCCCCCAGACCAGTAAAATTATAGTAATTCGCACCCCCATCAATAGTGTACCATTTCCCAACTATAAGCGACATATCATCAATAGTTACAGTAAAGCTGGGAGGATTAACTCGAAATTCTTGGTTCGGCGTCGGGGAAGTAAATGCGATATCTGGAGGATTGACACTCCTTGTGAATTCTACTGTGGCATTTCCGATGTATCCCCGTGAATCATTCGCATATACTACCAATTGAATTGGACCGTTTGATGCTGCGCTCCACGCAGAATTGTCGATAGTTCCGTTAAACTCGGTAATGGTAAAATTCGTCAGCCCATCATCGATGGTATTCCATACGGCGTCCTCAAATCCCTCATCAATCGATATCTCGAAAGAAGGAACATGCTCAAACGTATCACTGGCATTAGGTTCGAGGATCGAAATTACGGGAGCATCCCACCATATCGGAAACGGGTCTTCAACATAAGTATGTATAGATAATCTATGGGGAGTATCACCAATCCCGTCATCGTTTGCATCTTTTCCTTTATATTGTGAGTAGTAATTTCCTATAGACCCGTTATTCCAAGTGCTGTTACTACCCCCTTCAACTTCACTTTCTGCATATGGGCATTCAATATGATTTAAGTAAGCTAAATCAGCATCCCCTGCTCCAATACCCTTGATTCCTGGTGTAGTGCCCCTATTAATAATCGTGTTTTTAATAATTTTATTATATTTAGCTCGACTCGTGATACCTCTGTGACATTGAATAATCTCATTATCATATACGGTATTATTGTTGTTGTATGAAAGCCATATCGCATAACCACTCAAATTATAAAGAAAGTTATGAGCAATATAATTAGTATTATTGATCTTATTACCTACGACCCAATATTGTAAATTAAATCCATTATAACAATTAATCACTCTATTATGTGTGATATCACAATCAAAGTTATAACTAGCAAATACTCCATACCCTCCATTAGTAAAATTATTAAAGTTTATACTGATGTTATCACTACAATAAACTGTTACTCCACAGTCAAAAAACTCTTCAAAAGTATTATTCGCAATGATAACGTTAGATTCATTTTTGATTAAAATGCATTTATAGTCATGTTGAAAAAGATAGCAATCAAGAATCTTTCCATTATCCACCTTGTACGTATATATTCCGTATTGATAGAAACTAGACCAATCTGACGTGGTATTATACAAGGTACAATTCCGGATTTCAAAATAATCACTTGTATTTGTAATGGTAATACAGGTGTAATTCTGCATCCCGTCAATTGTCACGTTTTCGATAACATATGGTTGTTCTTCTGTCCCTAAACCCGTACACCACTCATACGCATCCCGCGTATCCGACCAGTTGTTATCGATGATGATTGGAGTTCCGGTTAAATCCCAAGATCCTGAAGCCTTCGGGTTCGGTGTTAGAGTATTTTCTTGTGTCTCGACCGGAGCCTTAAGTTCACTGGGAAAGATACCAATGTTACTAAAGGCTATTAAAAGAAACGCTAACGCAATTAATATACAAGATTTAGTTCTATTCATGTAGGTCTCACCCTTTTGGATTTTTAGTTTAAATTTATGTTATTATCTTTTGGTTAGATTATAGTTACTATATGGATATCATTCTTTTTAATTCAAACTTAATAAAATAAAAATAATAAAAAAATGAACTTATTCTACAAATTTTTTCCTTTTTCGCACAATCTCGATCGAGACAACCGTAATAACTATCCCTATTACTATTCCTGTCGGAAATCCCCAAATTATTGCTTGAGTAATGTTATCCCCAACCTCTGTAGTATAATCTTCATAGTATATAGAAAGAGTAGGATCATGTACGAATCGTTCTCCTCCCCACAGTGGGTAATTCTGGGTCTGTATTCTGAGCAGATCATCCTGTGCGGTAAAAGTTTTATCCGAATCTACCACGCTTTTTATACCGTATACTAAAGATGAGAAAACATTGCCCGGATCCAAGGAAGTTTCGGCAAGCCCCGCCACCAGCTTATTGACACTTGCTCCTTCAGCTACTGAAATTGTATTTTCTAAAGGTTTGGGATAATCATAGACCGTATAGTTATTTTTTTTCATCATATCAAAGGTGGCAACGACACTATTATTCGACACAAAATCAAACGTATCTGCGGGAAACGTTAAATCTATAGGGGTCTCTTCTTTAATATCAAAGGTAGACAAGAAGTAGTTATACTGAGGAAAGCTGAGACCGTATCCTTGTACTGCGTCATATAATGTCTTATTCGTGATTTTTGGCAAATCTAATGTGATATCTAAGTCTGCTTGTGTGTCATCGATTTTATAATCAAATTGATAGGAAAAGGTGCTCGGGGAAGTGTGGTCATATGAGGCATTAGTAGGGATATTAAACCACTCTTGTATCGGCAAATCCTGGTCCCTAATAGATGCATCCAATGGAAAGTCTGGATATATGATATCCCAACTAATTTCATTATCGATCATTACAGGAGCAGTAAATTTAATCGAAGAAGCGAACTCTTTTATAGTGCGATCACTTGGAGTCTGATAGGTATAAGAGCTATTATATAACGGTTTTTCTTTTCGAGACTCTACCTTTTCAGCTAACGGTCTCATAACTCCTGTGAGCTCATCGCCGATATACATATTCATAGTATTTATAGGGGAGCTTGTATCTCCTATAGAATAGATCCCATCATTATCCTTATCTTTATAGAAAATAAAATCGTGAAATACATTCGCCCATGCGATTTTATCCTTTTTTTCTGTAGTATATACTTGCATTATCAAGAAAAGTGGAGTCGAGAACTCCACAGTTCTCCATGCTGTCTCATCCCATTCTGTTACTGTAGGACCATATGTATGATTCTCGTGGCCATACACATCTTTAATTTCAGACCATACATCCATTACTTCCCAGGTCGTTGTATTATACACGTTGTATGTGGTATTAATTTGTTGGTGATAATCTTCATGATAGTCAATATAGGATGTTTCATTTCCGACATGCTTCTCATATTCCATTATACCACTTTTTACGGCCATCCATATTACTTTTCCTGATGTTCCTATAGAAATGTCTACTCGATAAACCTCTAAAGTAAAATTTAATTTAATATAGCCCGTTTTTGACCCGTTGTAAAAATAACTGAAATTTGCAAAATGGTTGGTTACTACATCTTCGCGTACCCAGGTGTCCCCAGTCCCATTATAATAATGATTCCAATGAATATAATCATCTGCATATTCTCCCGTAAAGTTGAGCACCTCAGGAGTTCCGTCCCAGACCTGATCAACGGAAAATGTAAATGTCTCTTCTGACCAGCTAAAAGTTATTCCAGGGGTAGGTTCTTGAGCATATACTTTAAGATCACCTGTGCTTAGAACTAAGATTGAGATGAACGCAATCATCTTTAGTGCTATATATTTAGTTTTAATTTTTATTCACCTGAATTTTTTTGTTCTTTTAGACTTTAACTTTAAAATTTATATTTATAGTTTATATAAAAGAAGTATTACGAAGACGTATATAAATATTTACCACTCCACTAATTTGTGGACAGTATATCCTCACTAGAATTTGTAGTGTTTCAAAACTCATTCCAAATTTTTACCACAAATTTATGAGGTTGCCTTTATTGAAGAAATTTTTTATACAAAAACTTACAATTTCTCTTATAAGATCAATTTAGATAGTATTGAATCTCTAAGATTTCAAATACAATTCCAAATATAGTTATTATACGATCACTTTAAACATTACAGTTATAATGCTCTGATTTCATTTAGAATTGAACAGATGGTTTTTAGTTCCTTTCTTGCTTTCTTAGTTAATTCATATGTTATATACTCATATCCATTAATTTTCATTTTCTCATGCGGCTTTAATAGATGGTCTCTTGTCAATCCCCATAAAAGGTTATGCCCATACTTCTTTGTTATACCAAATTTCTCCATTAAATTTAGGACAGTTGGATATTTTTTTGAATCATTTTCTCCTGCAACAAATATCAAAATAACGTGTTTAATTTTAAAATATTTATCCAATAACGTGATCTTATTTTTTATTTCTTCTGAAATTCCTTGTAACATCATTCTTTTCATTTATAATGTGTTTATTTTTTAGATTAGACAGAATTATTGCTGAGTATTTATAAAGAAAAAATATGGATTAGCTACAAAATTCAGTGATTTGAAGACCACTTGGTATTAAATTGTATCCAA
>JAHPZE010000019.1 GCA_019058365.1 Promethearchaeota archaeon
CAAAACCCACAAGCTATAAATATTTTTGTCGATGAAGGGAAATTAAAAATTATCTTCTTCACTAAAAGAATAATAAATATATTAGATAAGTAAAAAGAAAATTAAAAATAATTAATCTCATTCTTTACGCAATTCACGTCTCAAAATCTTGCCTACGATAGATTTTGGTAGCTCAGGGACAATCTCAATCATTCTAGGATATTTATATGGACTTATATTATTTTGACACCACTCTAGAAGATCCTCTTTAGTAATTTTTCCTTTATATTCGGGTTTGAGTGAGATAAAAGCTTTAATTTCTTGTCCTGTTTCTGGATCCGGTACTCCAATGACTCCTACTTCACTTACAGCTTCATGCATATAAATCAAATCCTCAACTTCTCTTGGAAAGACAGCATGACCTTTTCTTTTAATCATATCTCTTTTTCTATCTTTGATACGCAAATACCCATCCTTATCAACACATCCAATATCTGAAGTATAATACCATTCAACACCCTCAGAGTCTTTTCGTAATGCATAATCAGTGTCTTTTTTCCTTCCTAAATATCCAATCATAACTTGTGGACCTGAAAAACATATTTCTCCTATATATTGCAGTTGATTTTCACCACAATTTTCGCAACTTTCATTTGGACAATGAGGTAGTAATTTTATACCAGTCTCAGCGTCTACTATTTTGAGTAATGTATCAGAAATAGGAAAACCAACAGTATTTATTTTTTGAAATTCTTTTTTAAATGGATTCAAAGAAACTACTGGAGAACATTCTGACATTCCATATCCTTCGACAATACTTACACCAGTGATATTTTCAAATTCATTTTTAACTTCCTTGGGTATTGCTGATGCAGCACTTATACATGCTATTAGAGTACCTAATTTACCTTTATATTTTCTTGAAGTAGGATCTTCGTTTATTTTTATATAAAGTGTAGGGACTCCAGGCATATATGTAGCTTTTTCTTTCATCATTATTTTTAATATATCCGATATTTTTTCTGGAGGTCGTGGTAATAGGATCATTTTCCAACCTTCTAAAACTGAAACAGTCATACCTATATTGCCAAAAGAATGAGCAAGTGGTACTACTAGCATCATTCCTCCTTTACCCTTTAACTCATTCATTTCTGGTAATTGTGTTGACGCCCAGATATCTGTTTGAAGTGCATTAACTACCATTGAATAGTGAGACGTCATTACGCCCTTTGGAACTCCTGTAGTTCCGCCCGTATATATTAAAACAGATATATCTTCTTTAAGATTTATATCTACTTTTGGAACGTTTATTGGAAGTCCATCTTTTAAAACTTCTTGAAATTTATGGAATGTGATATGTTCTATTTTTTCTGGCCATTCTTTCATCCTCGGAACTTTTCTAAGAGCAGTTCCCAGTTTTGCTTTTAAAGGAGGTAAATATTCTGCCAATCCTGTTAAGATGATATTTTTTAATGTTGACATTTTGCTTAATTCCTTACCAAGAAGGTATTCTTCATATAAATAATCTAAGATTATGAGTGTGTTAGCTTTTGAGTCGTTTACTTGATGGACAATCTCAACAAATCGATTTACAGGAAGTATTGGATTTGAAGTTCCCCCAATTCGAACGACTGCCCAATGAACAATAAGATATTGGGGAATATTTGGTAAATCAATACACACAACATCTCCTTTTTTTACACCTATTTTTGACAATGCGGTCGCAAATTGATCCACGAGAGTATCTAATTCTAGATATGTCATTCGGAAACCTTCAAAATATACTGCTTCAGAATCGGGGTATTTAAGAGCAGTCCTACTTAAAAGTTCTCCTAAAGGGATAGCATTATAATCAACATGTCTAGGTGTTTCCTTTGGCCATTTTTTATTTATTCCGTAAAATTTTATTAGATCCTTTTGATTCATTTCGACATTCATTTTCATACATGTTTATTTTTTTAGAAATATGTAATATTCTTCATTTCTATAATATATAAAATTTTAAGAAAATTAGTTCAAAAAAAAAAATTGTTGTAATATTACAAAATAGATGGTTTTCTAAATTCGCATTTTGTATAAATTTTTATCTGGGATAAAACTCATCATAATTAAATCATCTCTTATTTCCCAACCTAAATTCCGATAAAATTCAACAACATCTTTATTATATTTTTCAATAAATAAATGTATCTTATGGACACCGATTTTACGAAATTTTTCTATTAATTCATCCATTATCATTTTACCATATCCTTTCTTTTGATAATCTGGATCGATAGCAAGATGATGGACATAACCTCTTCTCCCATCAAACCCCCCAATTACAACACCAATAATTCTATTATTAACTTTTCCAATTAAAAATAGATTTGGATTTCGTTGAAGCATTTTCTCAAGTTCATCTCTTGTATCCGTTGACCCAACATTGATTCCTGATCTCCTCCAGAGTTTAATAACGTTTTCATATGATTCCATAGTAAATTTTTCAATTTTCATGTGTTTTAAAATTATATGGTTAATTAACGTTATTATATCAAATTTATTGAATGATTTAAAACATTCTAATAATGGTTTTAAAAGTAATTTTGAGGAATTACCTAAAAAAAATAAAAATCAATAATCACTAATTTTTTGAATATTCAAAGAATATACCAAATTTTAAAAAATTTGAATTAATTTGAGAAGTTAATAAGAATATATAATATGCACTACAAAGAAATACAAAATAATTTTAAGATTTTAAGAATGTTGAAAAGTGTAAAACAGGAGTGATAAATAAAATGAGTAATGATAAGAATATAATTAAAGAATTAGTAAAAATAACTGAAAAAGAATTTAATGTGAGAACTTATGCTGTAAAAAATGATTTTAATTTTTGTTATTATGTTGAAGATGATTCTGTAAAATATCTTGGTTTGGATTTAGCAAAACTAAATCTAGACGCAAATAAATTAAAACTTGTGGAAGAATCTATTAGGAAACTACAAAATTTAAAAGGATTAAGTATAAGGTATCCTAAAAATAATAATTTACCTGAATGGTTTAATGAATTTAACGATATGGAGAGTCTAAGCTTAGAAAATAATGATTTAGTAATAATACCCGAATGGATCAAAGAATTCAAGAAGTTAGCTTATTTAAACTTAGAATCCAATGATATTTCTATTTTACCCGAATGGTTAACTGCTTTAAATGAATTAAAAGAATTTTTAATAAGGAATAATTTTAATCTTGAATGGAATGATAAGAATCTTAACATTCTAAAAAGTTTCTATAAAAAAAATTTAAAAATAAGCGCTCCAAGATTATTCGAATTTATGATTCAACATGATCTTTCAAAAGATAAAACAGAAATAATTAAGGAACTCGAAAAAGAAAATTCGGAGAAAGAAAGACAACACCAATACGTTAATCCGATTAATATGAAGATCGAGCATGGAAATGTTGTTGAATGGCGTATATCTCAATATAATATTAAATCTTTACCTGATAACTTCGGAGTATTCAAAAATATAAGATCCTTGACGATTATTAATACACCAATCGAATATTTACCCAATTCTTTTGGAGAGTTGACTAATCTTGAGTTTCTTGATTTATCTAATAATCGCCTTAAATCTCTACCAGACTCTTTTACCAATTTAACTATGATATCTAATTTAAATTTGAGCAATAATCAATTTACAGAGATTCCCACTGTTTTATGGGCTCTTAAAGAATTAACCGATTTGAATTTAAGCAATAATCCCTTAAACGACGAAGAAAAGAATATCATACAGAAAGTTCCTGATTTAATAAGAGATTACCTTAGAAAAAAAGCCACTATAAGAATTTTTATCTCTCATGCAGTTATAGATTTTGAACCTTACCGAATAGGAGAACTTGTAAAATTTTTAGAAAACCAAAAAGAAATCTCGGAAGTTTATTTTTGTGAGGAAGATCTTGCCGGAAATATCGATGAGTGGATGCTAGAGACAGTACAAAAATGCCAATTATTACTATTTATTGCAACGAAAAAATCAGTATTTGCCTCAGTTGATTGTCAAAATGAATTACAACTTGCTAATAAGTTTTCAATACCAATTATTCCGATAAAGGGATATGATGTAGATTGGTCAGATTTAGCAGAAAGAAATTTATCTCGTGAATTAGGACTGGAATTTGATAAAGATAACTTTGATGCATTTTGTGGAAATTTAAATGCTTATATTGAGAATTTCAAGCGTGAAATTGATTTAATGGGGAAAGAGGAACGGAGACAAGGCATTATAGATATCTATGAACGATTTCGACTTATGCTAGATGAAACCCTTAGTGATATTAAAAGAAAAATAGACTCATTAGGGGATAGAATCACACAACTTGAAAAGTAAAACGAACTCATAAAAAAATATATTCTTTTAACTTTTCATTTTTAAAATTATAGAAAGATTATTTATACAAGTCTCAAAAAATTAATATAAAATCTTTTTATTTATTTAAAAACAAATCTAATAATGACATTCCAGAAAACATTAAAAGATGAAGATTCAAAACCAAATGAAGGATATCATAGAGATTATATAAGTGGAGTGCTTACTAAATCAACTCCTGAAGAGATTGAAGCAGTACAGCCATTTGGAAAAAAATTAGTTAAAGATCTTGGATATTTAAAAAAGCAAATTCAAACAAGACCACAATTTTATATAAAAAAGGGTTCTCAAAAAATTGGTCCTGTCGATATTGCAGTATTTGAGAATGAAAAAAAACATCCTGATGATCTATATATCATCGTAGAATGTAAATCAAGTTCTAAAGAAGAAGGAAAACAGCAACTTAAGTCATATATGAATCCTTCTACCGCGGTTTTAGGCGTGTGGTTTAATGGATTAGACCATTTATATATTCAAAAAGTCATAACGAAGGGAAATAAAATCACCTATAAAGAAATCCCTAATATCCCTAGAAAAGGACAAAGAATTGAAGATATTGGAAAATATAAAAGAAATGATTTAATCATCCCAAATAATTTAACATTGTTATTTAAAGAAATTCGTAATCATTTAGCGGGATCTTTAACTGGTGTTACTAGAGATGAGACAATTGCTCAACAAATAATAATATTACTTTTTTGTAAGATTTATGATGAAATTGAAACCAAAACAGACGATCAAATTTTATTTAGAGTAGGAGTAGATGAACCAGCAAATTTAGTGAGAGATCGTATAGAAAAACTATTCCTAAAAGTAAAAACTATGTATCAGGAAATATTTACAAAAGAAGATCAAATAGAACTTGATGAAAAATCTTTAATATATATTATCGGTCAACTTCAGGATTATTGTTTAACAGAAGCAGAAAGAGATGCTATAAGAAAAGCATTTGAAGTATTTATTGGCCCCGCTTTAAGAGGAAGTGAAGGACAGTTTTTTACTCCTAGAAATGTTATTAAGATGTGCTTTGATATTATTGATCCGAATATTGGAGATGTTATTATTGATCCTGCTTGTGGTTCTGGAGGTTTTTTAGTTATTGCTTTAACTGAAGTTTTAAAAAAATTGGAGAAAGAGCGAGATAATAGAAAATGGAATGATTTAATATTTTATCAAGAAAGAAATAAAATTCTTCATAAATGCTTTAAAGGAATTGATAAGGATAAATTTCTAACAAAAGTCACAAAAGCTTATATGGCAATTATAGGTAATGGTAAAGAAAATATCTTTTGTGAAAATTCATTGGAACTTCCAGAAAATTGGAAAACAAAAACCCAAATGAATATAAATTTTAATAATTTTGATGTATTACTTACTAATCCTCCATTTGGATCTAAAATAAAGATTAAAGGTGATCGGATACTATCTCAATATCATCTAGGATATAAATGGGCTGCTAAAGAAGGAATTATTTCAAAAACCAATAGTCTTAGAAATAGCCAAGCACCCCAAATCTTGTTCATCGAAAGATGCCTACAACTTTTACGAGAAAATGGAAAAATGGCAATTGTTTTACCTGAAGGACTTCTGGGTAATCCTACTCAAGAATATATTAGAAAATTTATTTTTGAAAATTCCAAAGTATTAGCAGTTATCGATGCTCCTGTAGAAACTTTTCTACCAAATACTAGTACAAAGACCTGCATCTTATTCCTTCAGAAATGCGTTGTAAAGAATGAGAATTATAAAATATTTATGGCAATCGCAAAGAAATGTGGTCATGATTCAAGAGATAATATTATCTATAAAATAAAAAAAGATGGTGAATATATTTATAATGAAGAAGGTAAGAAAATAATAGATGATGATTTTTTATTAATAAGTAAACAACATCAGCTAATTAATTACAAAAAAACAGCAAAGTTTGATAGAAAGGGTTTCTTAGTTTCACTTTCAGAGTTAAGATCTTATAGCATCATCCCAAGATTCTATAATCCAACTATAAAGGAAGATTTAGACAAACTTCATGATAAATATGATTTGATAACCATTGGCGATTTAATAAACATGAAAATTTTATCATTTCATAATGGTAAAGGAGTTGAGAAAAAATATTATGGAACTGGAGATATTCCTTATATCAGAACATCTGATATTACTAATTGGGAATTAAAAGTTGATCCTACTTACGGTATATCTGAAGAGATATATGAAAAGTATAAACAAGATCTAAAAATATATGACATTCTTTTTGTTATGGATGGAGGACGTTTAATAGGTAACAATTGTATATTATTCGAAGAAAGAGATACTAAGTGTTTGATACAAACTCATTTTCAGATTTTGCGTTGTGAAAAGTGGGATATTTTAAATCCTTTTTTACTTCTATATCTTTTAAATACACCAATTATGAAGAAACAAGTGAAAGCAAATATTGTTATTCAATCTACTCTTGCAACTATTGGGGAAAGAACAAAAGACTTATATTTGCCTATTCCTAAAGACCCTAAAATTAGAGAGAAATTAGCCAAAAAAACAAGATTAATAATTGAAGAGAGAGCAAGATTCCGAAGAGAAATTGAAGAAATATCAAAGATTTCCTTAGAAGATAATTAATAAAAGATTATTGAGAAAGATTTCTCTATAATATATGATAATAATAATTAAGAACAAATTAAATAAATAATAGTACTGATGAAAATGATTTATTTTCTTCTTGATTTATATATTATATTTACTTAACTCAAGTAAAGCTTCGTCTGATTTACGTTCTAATTCTTTTAATGCATCTTCATTCTCATCATCTAAAGCTCTTTTAATAATTGTGTTGATTTCAACTAATTCTCTTATACTTTCTGCATTATTAGTAAATAATTGAATAAATTTAGTTATCTCCATAAAACGAACATTTCTTTTATATTTTAATTTAAGAGAATTTAGTTTCATTTTAAGTGTTTCGAATATTTTTTCGCTGTATATACCATAAAAGACAAGAATTACACTTCGATTTTTAACTAAATATTTCTTTTCTGGATTTATTTTATCAAGAACACATACATTAAATCTCACTAAATTTGGAATGGTATAGTCAATAAATAAAGCTTTAAATTTGCTTAATGAACTATCTGAAGAGGATTTTAATATATCAATTAATTTTTGTTGTGTACTTACTTCTAGTGCACTATCAATTCTATGAAGACTTTTAGGGTAATTGAACTGATATTCATGCTTGGAAATAACTCCTAATTTAAGCCATAATTTTCTAAAAAAGTTTTCTAGTATGGGGTGTGATTGACGACCTATATAAGATGCTCTCTCTCCTAATCTAATTCTAGGAATTTCATTTAGTAAATTTATGGCACATTCACACTCATTTGGAGTGTAGGCTTTATTTTTGTTCAAAATATTTTTAATTTCAACAATTGTTTCTCGAGAAATAAATGTCTCATATAATAAATAATCCGCAAGTAATTTTCTCCCACCAATTTCTCTACTAAGTTGTGTTAGAGTAAATAATCCTTTATTATCCCTTCCTTTATTAAATTTTCTTAATTCTGCTTGAGATTTTCTTTTAAACCTAGCTTTAGTTAAAGCATAGAGGGTAAATATTAATCCATCGTATTGTTGTCTCATTATTTCTGCATTTTCACTACTAAAAATACCTTGTTGAACCATTTCCTGATATATAATATCAATCGCTCCTGTTTTAAACCATTCAAAAGTCTTTCTATTCTTAAATTTAAAACTTTTATAATCTAGCAATAAAATATTTGTAGTTAATGTAAAATATTTTGAATACTGTTCAGATTTTGAATTTTTGATTCTTTTCTTTATGTCACTTAGATAATTTGGATTCATACCCAAACTCTTAGATATTGATAATAGGGAATGAGGATCTCTTTTAGATTGTCCCATTTTTTCCCAAATCGTACAGTCATCTAAAAGAAAAGCAAGTTTTATGATAAAATCCATCTTTGGGTAATTTTTATTGATATAGGCATCCATAGCTAATTTAATTATTTTTTGACTTTTTAAAATTCTATCTTCATATTCCTGAAAGAATCTCATTATATTAGCTCGTATCTTTCTGAATTCAAGATCAGATAATATAATGAGTCTATTATAATCTAAAACTATTAACCAGCTCCTTGCTTTTGATCGAGATACTCCTAAAAATTTACCTATATTATAATGTGAGATTGAGTTAGGAACTTGCTGCTGAGGATGAAAAATGTTTTTTCCTTGTATGAACGTAAATTCGTTTTGCTCTTTATGTTTAAAGTGATATTGCTCTAATACCCTTTTATTTTTATATATTTGATTTAAAATGATTTTAATTAATCTCGTAGCACTATTATCTTTTCTATTGAAGGAAAATCGTGAAGTTTCTGAATCATCGATTTTCTTTATCAAGCCACCAAATTTCTTATATATCTCTGCCATAATTAAACATTTAATTAGATATACTCTCTTTTTTAATTTCCAATTATTTCTTATAATAAAACAAAATATATTTCCCCGCCATTGCTAAGAAAATAAACGCCCATTTCTATATTTAAAATTAGGGTGGGTAATTATTTTACAAATTTGCACTTTTTATTTTTTCAATTATTATTATGTGTTTCCAAGTGTTTCCTAATCAATAATGTGTTATAAATGTCTATTTTGATAAACATATATTTCATACTCAAGAGTGTATTGGTGAAATTATTATTAATTGGATTGTTTTTTATTAATTGAAAATTAAAGTTAATTATGTCTTCGAATAGTATACAATTTGGAGAATATATTGATTTCACAGTAAAAAAACGATTTGGAATCATAACACTTAATAGACTTCACAGATCAAATGCTTTTGACATTAGCCAATTTGAAAATTTAAAAAAAGCAGTGGAATATTGTCAGAAGAATAAGGAAATTAGGGGATTGATCCTAACAAATAATGGAGTTTCTTTCAGTACGGGTGTAGATTTAGGAGCGATTAATGGAAGCGATCATAAAGCTGTAAAATATTTGGAAGGGACTGCAGCAGCTATTTGTAAATTATTATATTATGGAAAACCAGCAATTTCTGCTATTAACGGAAGAAATATGGGAGAGGGTGTTGTTTTTTCAGTATGTTGTGATTATCGAATTGCTACAAAAGAAAGTTTTTTTCAAATGCCCGAAATCTTCTCCGGAATATTTACAGGAACCGGTTGCTTAGTACTCTTTTCGAGAATACTTGGAGCTTCTTGGACTAAAAGAATGTGCATGTTTGCTGAGAGAATTGAGACTAAAAAAGCCCTCGATATAGGATTAATAGATAAAATTGTAAATAACAAAGAAGAACTAATTAAAGCTGCATTAGATAAAGCAAAATTTCTTTTTACTAAAAATCAAACAGTTTTAAATGCAATAAAATTATGTGCTAATCATTTAGCAGATAAATCTTATAATGACGCGTATGAGTTAGAGAAATTTGGCTCATCTTGGTACGAATTTGAAAATAAAGAACAGTATCTCAAGAATTTTAGAAAGAAATTTGAATAAAAAGTTAAACATGAATAAAGATGTCCTCACAAAATACAGATTTTGGAAATTTTATTGAATTCTCATATAAAAAAAAGTTTGGAATTATAAAGCTAAACAGAATTCATAGAGGAAACGCAATTACTACTGAGATGGCAAAGAATCTCAGAAGAGCTTTAGAATTTTGCCAAAGAACAGATAAAATAAGGGGGATCATATTAACTGGAAATGGAACATCCTTTACTACTGGAATGGATATTGATGAAATTGATGGAAGTGATCATGTAACTGTAAAAGAATACGAAGAAACTGCAGCCTCTATTCAAGAATTGGTCTATTATGGAAAACCCACTATTTGTGCTATAAATGGTAAATCAATGGGTGATGGTGTAGCTTATTCTTTATGTTCTGATTATCGGATTGCTGTGAAAGATTGTTATTTCATGATGCCAGAAATAAATATAGGAGTTTTTCCGGGTACTGGTATTATTGTATTAATGTCAAAAGTTATTGGGATCCCCTGGACAAAAAAAATACTTATGTTTGCAGAAAAAATTAGTGCAGAAAAAGCATTAGAAATTGGCTTAATAGACCAAATAGTAGAAGACCGCGAAGAATTAATGAAAGTTGCATTGGATAAAGCTAAATTTCTGTTTTCTAAAAATCAAACAGTTCTAAATGCGATTAAGCTATGCAGCAATCATTTAGCTGATAAATCTTATAAGGAGGCCTATGATTTAGAGAAAATTGGATCAGCGTGGTATGAATATGAGGATAAAGAAAAATTTATCAACTATTTTAGAAAAAAATTACATTAAAAAATGCTTTTTTTATCATTATCATTATATTTTTTAATTATTTTTATTTTATGATATATTTAAGAAAGTAAATTGAAATTGCATAACATTAAAATCTAAACTCAATTTATAAAACTTAGTTATCTATAGATAATTAACCTAAGATAATCTGTAATTAAGGAAAACAAAAGAATCTAACAATAAAAAAGAAAAAATTTAACTTAACAGAGAAAAGGTGATAATTTTTGCCTAAAGGAGATGATTCAAAGGTTTTTATTGGCAGAAAGAAATCAATGAGCTATGTAATGGCTGCCATGGTTGTTTTGAATGAGAAACCCGTGAGATTATTAGCTCGAGGTCGATCTATTTCTCGAGCTGTCGATGTAGCTGAAATTTTAATAAACAAGTTTATTTCAGGAAGTACCTACGGGGAAATTCTAATTGATACTGAAACAATTACGAATACGGATGGCACGAATAGCAATGTCTCATCAATTGAGATTGAAATTCTTCCGCCAAAAAGGTAAAGAAAGATAATTCTAAAAATATACAGGAGAAAATCAGGAGACTTTCTCGCTTCTTTTTTTTATTTTATTTTTTTGAAAAACTGACTATTTTATTTTAAATTTATAATGATTTTCATCAATCACTGGACGATAACCTATTTTTTGATAAATGCTATTTGAAGTAGGATTGCTTAAATCTGTAAATAAGAAACAATATTTATTTCCTTCATCTAAGAGAAGTTTGCTTAATTTTGCTACACATTCTGTTGCATATCCTCTTCTCCTCAACGAAGGTGGAGTGTACACAAGATTAATCGCATTTCCATTAGGACTTTTACCTGCTTTTCTTGCCATCGAAACGGGCTCATTGTCATCAAATAATAAAAATATTTGGCTGTTATTGTTCTCAAATTCTTCCTTGAAATTGTTAATATTTCGATCCAATTCTTCATTAGTAATTTCACTTAATGCTTCCTTTAACATCTTTCTAGTCCAATTAAGAACTATTTTCTCATATTCCTTTGTAGCAACATGAAATTTATTTATACCTAAAGTATCTTCTGAGACTTCCTCTAATTTAAAAATTCTTTCATTTCTCAATAGATGAGAATCTAAACTACTTTTCTCACACCACAATCTGGTAAATTTATCTGCGGCTTCTTTAAAACCTAAAACACCAGGTAATTTCTCCTTTCGCTTTAAAAGAAATTCTACTAATATTTCAATAGTATCTAATTCATCTGTATAGGATATAAGAAGATCATGGGGAGGGGTTCTTATAGTAATTAATTTAACATCATTACCTTTAGTTAATGTTAATAAAAGAGGTTGTTCTACTCCATATCTATGAATGTTTCTTTTGAGTGAATTTAAAATAGTTAAAATAAGACCATTTTCAACCTCGTGATTCAGCAAAAATGGGAATGCCAGATCAGAAAATATGGAAATATCTTCATAAAATTGTGCTTTCATATTCGCGTCAGAAGTTATATTATTCGTATTATTAATATATCCTAATATATCAACATGTATTAAGAATTTGATAAAAATATAAATAGATATTAACAATCATCATACAAATGACAGTAAAAAAACCTTTACTTTTAATCTTAATACTATTGTATATGAGTTCTACTGTTGGTTTTAGTATAACTGATACTAAAAATAAACCATATAATATAAATTCTGACTCACTTGATATTTCTGATACTAATGAGTCTGTAGATTATTTAATCATTACTACTGAAAATTTTAAACCTTATCTTGAGCCCTTGGCTAGATGGAAAACCCAGAAAGGATTAGTAGCAAAAATTGAACTTATTGATGATATAAGACAACAATATCCAGGTAGTAACCGTGCTGAAAAAATCAAAAATTGTATTATTGATTATAATAGTAATTATAATACTCAATGGATCTTATTAGCTGGAGATGTTGATGACATTCCTTCGCGAGATGTTATAGCTCTGGATGGTTTCTCATTTGATGGTAATACTGTTAGCTGTGATTCTTATTATACAGATCTAGATAATAACTGGGATCTTAATAATGATGGAAAGTGGGGAGCTAGTGGAGATGAATTTGATTTTGAACCAGAAGTTTACGTAGGACGTTTACCCGCAGAGAATGAAATTCAGATGAAAGAATTAGTCCAAAGAATCTTGACTTATGAAAAGAGACCTACTATTGGTCCATGGATGTCTCATGCATTGTTTGCTGGTGCTATACTTCAATTTGATCAAGACTGGAACAATGATAGTGTTGTAGATTATGGAGAATGTGATGAAAATCGAGTTAATAATTTCATTAAAACAATTCTGCCAGATAATTGGACTAGCACATTTCTTGCCCAAACTAAAGGAGTTAAAGGTACCAGTTATTATAACGATTCTTGCCTAAATTATAACACACTCAAAAATTACATAGATGAAGGATGTAGTATTGGTACAATTTTCGCCCATGGTAGTCCTACAGGAATGGCTATTGATGAATGGATAACTGATTATGATGGAGATTTATTATTTGATTATACTAATAACCCCTTCGAAGGAGGAGGCACTCCAGTCGATGACATGCGGAGAGATACTCTTTTTGACACGAGTTATATGTATTTCGAACCAGAAGATAATAAGACTGGAATGTTCTATTTTGGTAGTTGTTCCACAGGTACATTTGATCATCCAACTGAATGTCTTGCTGAAAGATTTCTAAAAAAAGCTGCGATTGGGGTTATAGCTGCAAGCCAGGTAACGTGGGGTGAAGATCAATGGTATGAACGGGACCATGGCGGTTGGTTCATTGAAGGCTTAGGATTTCGATTTTATGAACAACTTTTTCTGTATAATCAACCTGGTAAAGCATTAGCATTAGCAAAAGCAGATTATGTATCAGATAGAATTAATTCTTCTGAGCCTAAAGAATATCCAGAATGGGGAAATAAAACACTAAAGCAATATAATTTACTTGGTGACCCTGAAGTTCCAATTTGGCTTTCAATTCCAAAACAACTCAATATTAGCTACACCCAGCCATCCAACAATAATGAGAATTTGTTCACTCTTTTGGTAACCGCAGATGGAGCACCCGTTCAAAATGCCATTATTACTTACACGAAAGAAAATGGTCTTTTCTGGAAAGGAATAACTAATGAGAATGGAACAATTGATATCCCCTTATCCAAAGCAAAATTAAATGGAAAGATTCTTACAGTTAGTAAAATAGGTTATCTACCTTATCAAGAATCAATCCCTCAAATAACTTCACAGTCAATTCCTGGATATGATGTCGTGGTAACTTCCACTCTCTTATCTAGTTTCATCTTTATATATCTGGTGAGTCATAATAATACGAGATTAAAAAAGAAAAGAGTTTAAAATACTTTTTTTTTATAATTATTTTAAAGGTTTTCCTTTATTCTTTCAATCTGACTCTGAAAATTTTCAATTTGTTCTAATTTTACTTTATTATCATTAACATTTTTTATTAAACTAATAAACTCTTTAATTATAGGATGCTGAAGAATTACACACGTTTGATTTAAGGTATTTACATCCAATATTAAGGCAGAATCTAATTTTTCTCCCATACCTAATACGTCTTTAAAAATCAATTCATTCTCATCTGTATATGACAATATCAAAATATCTTCTCCTATTTGAGAACCATCAGATTTATTTATAATTTTGAACTCGCACATTTTTATAGAAATTTTATCTGAATTTATTTATATAAATAAATGTATTACTTGTATTATAATTTCATATTGTCAATTACAAATCAAGATTGATTAGTCTCAATAAAGAAATAAAAAGGCTCGATAAATATGAATAAAGAAGACATATGTTTCATGCCTGCTTGGGAAATGAAAGAAAAAATAAAAAATCAAGAATTAACATCAGAAGAAATAACTGAAATAATTATTGAAAGAATTGAAAAAATCAATCCAATAATTAACGCATATTGTACTCCTACTTTTGAGTTAGCACGGGAAATGGCAAAAAGAGCGGACCAAAATATAAAAAGAAATGAAAAAATTCCTCTCCTAAATGGTATTCCAACATCTATAAAAGATTTGGTGCCGCTTAAAGGAGTAAGAACCACATATGGTTCAAAAATTTATGAAAATCACATTCCTAAAGAAGATGGGATTGTTGTATCTCGTTTAAAAGATGCTGGTTGTGTAATTTTAGGGAAAACCAATACACCGGAATTTGGTTTTAAAGGAGTTACTGATAATCTTATTTTTGGAATGACACGAAATCCATGGGATCTTGAGAAGACGTCTGGAGGATCTAGCGGAGGTGCCGCAGCTTCAGTTGTTTGTGGATTGAGCCCGTTAGCTCAAGGTTCAGATGGAGGAGGTTCTATTCGGCATCCTGCTTGCTTCTGTGGAGCTTATGGTCTTAAACCGAGCTTTGGGAGGGTTCCAATTTATCCAAGAACCTTCCATAGCGGTCAAACATTATCTGTCATTGGTCCTATTGTTAGATATGTATCTGATGCAGCATTAATGTTAGATGCTATGAAAGGACCATTTGAGGGAGATAGACATTCATTACCAGAAGAAAATGTAAATTATTTTAACCATATAAATGAGAAACCAGATAAAATTAAGATTGGTTATAGTTTAGATTTAGGTTTTGCAAAGGTTGTTGATAATGATGTAGAAAAAACAGTAGTTAATGCAGTTCACAAGTTTGAATCATTTGGGTGGGAAGTAGAAGAAGCAAAATTTAAGGTTTTAGATCCTTCAATGGCTTTCAGTACAATGTGGTTAATAACATTTGGATATGAATTAAAACCTTATTTGGAAAAATGGAAAGATAAGTTAGATCCAAGCTTAGTAACATGGGTTGAGGCAGGATTACACTTTCCTGCTTCAAGTTTACCAGAAGCTATGAGAACTCGTAGTCTGTTTTATCAGGTGATATTTGAAACTTTAAAAAAGTATGATATAATTCTTACACCTTCAACAGCAGTTCCAGCTTTTGAATTAGGAGTTCCTTATCCCTCACAAATAAATGGGATTGATGTATCGCCCACTTCGTGGCAAGCATTTACATTTCCCTTTAACTTTACAGGGCATCCTGCTGCTACTATTCCCTGTGGGTGGACAGATGATAACCTACCGGTGGGGTTACAGATCGTTGGTAAAAGATTCCAAGAACTGCTAATTTTACAAGTTTCAAAAGCTTTTGAAGAAATAGCCCCATGGCAAGATAAAAAACCTAAATTAACTTAATTTTTTAGTATTTTTTTTGACAAATTAGTATAGTATACTTTTTTAATTAACCTATATTTAATTTTACACGTCTATTTTAAGATTCTGCCCATCTATTTTTAGTTAAACTTCATAAAAACAATTTTTTTAAATTGTCTTTAATAATTCTAAGTATAACAATTATTTTAAAAGTTACAGCTAAAAATAAAAACAGAGGAAATTGAGTGAAATGGCACGTCCATATCAAAAAGCTAACATTCCTGGCCCTGAGATGGGTACTTCTGTCTCAGATCCAACAGTAATGGCGAATCTACTAAAGTCCCCTAAGAAGAAGGTAATTATTATTGGCGCTGAATCTTTAAATTGGGAACTTGATAAGAAAAAGGTTGCAGACTACTTAATAAATATCGCAAACAAAATCGATTGTCATGTAGTTAGCACTGGTCATACATATAGTTACTTAAAGGATAAAATCAGTAAAGGGAAACTATATGATATGTCATTGATTAATATTACAAACAGATTATGTGATAAAAACTGGACTGGTTTTGATGGCGAAGGACAATATTCCATGGCAATTTTCGGTGGACACTTAGTATTTTATGTCTCCCAAGCACTATCTAGAATCAAAAACTTTACAAACTGGGTAAAAACAATTGAATTGGATAAATATTCTCATCCAAATGCCAGATTTAGTTTACCAAATCTAAGCGATACTGAATGGAAATTATTTTTAGAAAGCTTGATTGAAAAATTATAAAAAAATATAAGTATAAAAATAAGAGGAGATTAATAATATGAGTTTTGCAGATATACCAGTAGATGTTGGTCCTGTTTACGAAGGAGAACGTATTAGAGGAAATCAAATGTATGTCGAGCTTGGTGGGCCAAAAATAGAGAGACACTTTGAGTTGGTAAGAGTTAAAAAAGATAAAGAAATTGAAGACGGAAAGGTAACTCTCATCGGTCCCGATATAAAAGACATGGAAGTAGGATCAAGACATCCTATAGGAATTTTAGTAGAAGTCTCTGGGCCTGAGCTGGAAGAAGATTTAGAAGCTGTTTTTGAAAGAAGAGTTCATGAGTTCTGCAATTTTGTAAATGGAATAATGCATTTAAACCAAAGATATACTAATTGGATGCGAATTTCTAAATCTGCTGTAGAAAAAGGATTTGATAACTTTAAAATGCTTGGAACTGTTTTAATTAGACTGTATAAAGCTGAACTTCCAATTATTAAAAAAGCTCAAGTTACATTCTATACAGATCCAGACAAAATCAAAGAACCGTATGATTTTGCTTTAGAGATTTATAATAAAAGAGATGAA
This sequence comes from Promethearchaeota archaeon, assembly GCA_019058365.1. Classification (GTDB taxonomy): domain Archaea; phylum Asgardarchaeota; class Lokiarchaeia; order Sigyniarchaeales; family SOKP01; genus Loki-b32. The sequence goes on from JAHPZE010000019.1 coordinate 17,254, forward strand.
AGAGCCCGTAGTATTAATGATGAAGATGTAGATATGTTTTATGGCTGTGTTCTTTGCCAATCATTCGCACCAACTCATGCATGCTGTATAACACCAAATCGAATGAGTTTATGCGGTTCTATCTCTTGGTTTGATGCAAGAGCAGCAGCTAGAGTTGATCCAAAAGGTCCTCTCTTCGAAATTCCCCCGGGTGAATGCTATAACGAATTAGCAGGTGAATTTGAAGGCGTAAACGCAATGATAAAAAAACGTTCGCTTGGAGAAATCGATAGAATTTACTTATATAGTGGAATGGAATTCCCACATACTTCATGTGGTTGTTTTGAAGCAATAGATTTTTTTATTCCCGAAACAGGAGCGGGTCACGGTATTATCGATAGAAGTCATGATGGTGTAGCAATAAATGGATTACCCTTCTCAGCTATGGCGAACCAGACAGGTGGGGGAAAGCAAATGCCCGGTTTTAACGGAATAAGCATACAATATATTATATCGCCCAAATATCAAAAATATGATGGAATTAAAGCAGGTTTGGAGGGAGGAATTTACACTATCGTATGGATGGGTAAAAATGTCAAAGATCGAGTTTATGAATTCCTTCCAGAAGATTTAAGGGATAAAATTGCCACTGAAGAAGAGGTTGATGAGTTAAGTAAGCTACCAGCATGGTTGGAAAAAGTAGGGCATCCAATTATAAATACTGAAGACTATAAAGCGGTTATGGGTGGTGTAGAAGAGGAAGAAGAATGGGAAGAAGAAGGTGCGATGGTTCCAATGGGCACAATTGGAATGACTATCCCTGGTGTTGGTGGCAGTGGTGGATTTAAAGTTATATTAAAGAACTGTAAAATTCACGCAGAATCGATTATCATTAAAAGGATTGAGTCTAAACATAAAAAGAAATAAAATTTTTTATAAAATTTTTTTTATTTGATTTTTTTTTTGTAGTTTTTTTATAATTAGTATTTTTGGATACAATTATTTGAATACTCTAGTTTCTTCGACATAATTATTTTTTCATATTAAAATTGTACTATCGCGACGGAATATCTTCATAAATGAGCATATTTAAATAGGAAAATTACGTCGTATATTAATGGTATTCTTATAAGAATTTATTGTATTAGCGATTTGGTTTAGTTTCCATCATAATTCATTATGTTGATTCGAGAAGCTGGTATACTCTTCAATGGAATTCCCATTATATTCACTAGCTATCATAGAGCTAGTAAGGAAAGAACAAATCTAGTATGTTCAAGTGGATTAATGAGCGGGCTATTAAGTTTTGCTGAATGCTTGATGGAGCCAGTAGAATATTTTGAAAGTGATAAATATTCAATAGTTTTTAAAAAGGGAACAATAAATGACTTGTTTCGCGATATTCAAGAAATTGTTGCCTTCATGGTTATAGACAAGGATCCAAGACTTGAAAAATATTTAAAGAAAACCATTCAACCTTTATTAAATAAATTATTAAAAAGTTTTGTTTCTCAATTTAACGGCTGTAATCTTACAAAAGTTGGACAATTTGAGCGTTTTAAAGAAACCCTTAATAAAATCTTTGGAACGGGCACCCAAACTTTAGAAGAAAGAGTAGTCTCTTTACTTGCTTAATTAAATTATGTAAAAATTTTCAGATTAAACATTTTCAAACGTTGAATAATTTATTAACTTCCTTAAGTAGAGGTTTATTTAATTCAAGACAATCTAGTTTTAGTGGTTTTCGATGATTGTTTGGATAATAAGCTAGAATAATTGAATCATATAATGTCCAATTTATGTTATTGAACCCAATATCATAACCTACTATTTTAAATCCTTTTTCTAAGGCAAGATACATTGAAGAAATTCCATTTTGGGTAGTTGGAATTCTCCATAGAATTATTCTCCATTCTTGATAGGTTTTAAGTAAACTTCTTAACGCTTTTTGTTTAATATATCCATATAATTTCACAATTCCCATATAATGATCTTTGGAAACACCGTAAAGCTCATAATTCTTAGCTTTCTTACCATCTTCCAAAATTAAGATATCCTCTTGCATTTTCTTATAGATTTTTTTAATATACTCATAGAAAAAAATGATATCTTCATTATTTATCAAAAAGACTTTTTTATCTCTATTACGCCATAAATTTTTACACAAAATAGAATAAAGAAAAACAGATTCTTCTCTTTGTGGAGGAAATGGTTTGTTATTTTCAATACTAAAGTTCCTTCTGTCTCCAAAATTGGCATAAGCGGGGATTAAACTATAAGGGAGAGCTCCTGCTAATTGAGCAAGTTTTTGAGCTCCGATTTCCTGAGCTCTTATTTCAAAATCAAGTCTTAAAATATTTTTAAATTGAGGCATTTTTGTTACTGTTATGATACCTGCCGCTCCTATTTTAGATGTAATTCCTTGACCTTGATACTTTTTTTTTGTAACAGCTTTACTAGCTTGAGCAATATATCTTTCAACTTCTAATAATCCAGCGCCAGCAATTTCATTGGTTTTTAACGATTCCCCTACAAACCAAAAATTATTTTCTTTTTTCAATTCTTTTTTTAAAAGTTCAATATCATAAACTAAAGGATTTACATACTCATAACCATAAATTTCTTTAAATATGGAAGAAATGGCTTCAGCATCATTAACATTTCCAAATCTTAGTCCATATTCACTTCCATCTTTAGCAAGAAATTTCTGAAAATAAATATCCTCATCGTTGTCGATCTGATGTTTTTTTATAATAGTTTGCATGAAATTCTTCAGCTTTAGGAATTGTTAATTATTACTTATTAAAAGGACTTATAAGCTTTTCTATTTTTTCATATGAAAAAAATGAAATTACAATAATAAGCAAGTATAAAAGAAAAAAGGATTATGAAAAGATATAACCATGTTTATTATTTCATTAAGAATATCCATTGGTTAACTTGGTTATGGTTTTAATTTGAAACCAATTCCATAATACATTAAATAACCCCAAATAATTATAGAAATACCATAAATACTTAGAATTAATCTAAAAGTAGGATTATTTAATAAATTATTAATGAAGGCCATATATCCAATACTAATAGCTCCTAAAGACCCTAAAAAGTAGTAAGACCATTTTTTTTTTAAAGTTTTAGTTTCAAAACTGAAATAGATTTTTAATGCAGTATAAAAAAAAGGCAATACTGCAAAACTTGTTGAGATAATAACTACATACCAGAAAAAGATTGGTTTCCATGCTGGATATCCCCTATCAAAGTTTACACCGTCAAAAAATACGAAAATTATCAGCATCCCAATGAAAGCTATAATTCCATAGATTAAGATAAACCTATTTTGTCTTTTTACAGAAAATATTAGAGTTGATTCTAATATTATCATATTTACCATAAAAATAAAGACTGGTCCAAAACATAATAAAAAATTAGTTAAAAAGTTTAAAATTAAAACTGTTGTTTTTTCAGATATAATAGCGTAAATCATATTCAAAATATTTGCAATACTAATGCTTATAAAAAATGCACTGAGAACAATATTTAACCGTTGTCGCTTTCTTCTTAATATCTGAAATGCTATCAATGAAAAATAAATAACAAAAATTCCTTCCATTACATAAACTAATATAATTCTTTGTAAATCAATCTGAAGCAATGTGATTTTTTTCCACCAAAAAAAAGAATTAATTAATTTTTTATTGGTATAAATAGTATTAATAATTATTGCTAGAATTGATAATATAGTCTAAATTAAATATAAAAAACATAATATTAATTTTAGAAAGATGGTTAACTTAATTCTTTAAGGCGGTTTATTATATTCCATTCTTTTATGAGTTTTCTCACACTCTTAGGTACGAACTGTTCCCATTGTAAATCGTTAATCATGGCTTCACGAATATCGCTTGAGCTAAGCCCTTTATTCTCAAGCGAGACCTCCCATAAAACATGGATTTTTAATTTTAAAGATTCAAGAAACTTCTTTTTTTGTTTACCCCAATCATCGTATATTGTTAGAAAGAAAACGGCATCGATTGGGACATAATATTTGATTAATTCAGGAATATTAATAGGAAAGGGAACAATAGAAAACTCTGAATATATTAAACCTTGTTCTAATAATGCAACGCGTAACATTACATAGCGCTCATAGTAAGTTAAGGGATTTGCAAGGGATGTACTTCTATGAGGATTTGCTTCTGAATCTCTTGTCAGAAAAGGATCTGGATTTGTAATACCTACGATAAGATGATTACATAGCTGTTTACCCGCTAAGAGATACTTTATATGATCATTATGTAGAACTTGGAATCTACCATGAATCACACCTACATCATAATTTGGTTTTAATCTATTCATTTTTGCTTAAAGTTATTTATGCTTTAAAGTAAGTCGAATAATTCAAAAAAGATTAATAATTTTATTTTATAACCAACTTTTTTCTACAGATATGCAATTTAAAGAAGATAACGAATGGAACGGTTTAATATTTACCTTCATTAATTTTCTTTCTTTTGTGTCAAAAAAGGTGGGATAAACCCTTCTGGAAATGGTGAGATATAAGGATTATCTTTAGTTTTTTCTTCAAATTCGCGTTTTGCCTTAATAATTATTTCAGGATTGTTCATAAGTTCTATAGCAGATAACGCTAATATTTTTGCTGCCATTAGCATTCCTTTATGACCTATACTCATACCAGACGTGCATACATTTTGCCAAGAATGTCCTGGAGACCCCATAATTTGACAAGTTGTAGCAATTTCACCTAAAGGTGTAACTCTTGAGACATCAGAGACATCTGAAGAACCTGGCACAATTTTTCCTTTTCCAATTCCGGGAAGTATCATCCGATTTAATGGTTGTTCAAGAATTTGCTTAGCCATATCACGTAAATTAGGAGGAATAAAGCGAGAAAAGGCTTCCATTGAACCGGGTGGCAAAGTTTTTTTGAGTTTTTCTGCAAATTCCCGATCTTCTTTATTAAACCTAGGGGCCCCCACCAATCTCATTTTAGAAAGAAGAACATTCCCAATTACATCATTATGTAAAGGATTATACATTCCCCCTAAAAAATTTATTACCATTTTAGTTTCTGTCATCAATGCTGCCCCTTCAGCTATTTTAATAACACGTTTATAAAGTTCCTCCACTGAAGAACGCTCAGGAGCTCTAATAAAGTAATATACTTCAGCTTTATCTGGAACAACATTAGGTGCCTCTCCACCATTTGTAATTACATAATGGATCCTAGCATCAGGAATAATGTGTTCTCTCAAATAATTCACTCCTACATTCATTAATTCTACAGCATCTAATGCACTTCGTCCATTCTGTGGATCAAAAGCAGCATGAGCAGTACGACCAAGAAATCTGAATTTTACAGAATTAATCGCTAATAATGAAACATCATTTATTGCATTCATAAAAGCAGGATGCCATGATAAAGTAATATCGACATCTTTAAATGCCCCTGCATTAATCATATAGCCCTTACTATTGAATTTTTCCTCAGCAGGGCAACCGTAATATCTTATTGTACCATTAGCATCTCCTGAAAGAATAGCTTCTTTGACCGCAAGAACAGCTCCTAGTGCCCCTGTACCTAATAAATTGTGTCCACAGCCATGACCTGATGCTCCTTCTTTTAGAGGTCTTTTTATTGGTTCACTAATTTGACTTAAACCGGGTAATGCGTCATATTCACCTAATATAGCAATTACAGGTTTATTATTACCATAACTAGCATAAAATGCTGTTGGTATGCCTGCAACATTTTTTTCAACGAAAAATTCAGCCTTCTCTAATGTTTCTGCTAATAGAGTTGATGATTTATACTCTTCAAAGCCAACTTCTGCAAATTCCCATATTTTATCACTGATTTCAATTAATTCTTGTTGATTTTCGTCAATCCAATTCGCATATTTTTTAGACATAATAACCAATTTTTATATCATCTAACAATTTTTAAAAGTTAAATTAACTATAGATTAGTTCTATTTATTTATTTTCCAGTTGATTCAAGTACTAATAAATTTAAAAAAACTTACATAGTGAGACTAATGGTGTCTTAAAGGGGATTCTATATCTTGCTTTTAGGTTTTTTAAATAAATGATTTTCTTTTATATTAATTTAATGTTTATTAGTAAGTTTATTAAAAATAGTAATCATGAAGATTCGATCTTTAATAAAAAAAAATAAATTTTTCACGATTTTTTCTGTTGTTTTCCTGATATGGATCATTTTCCTTGTTATATTATCTATTATTGGACGAAGAACTGTAATATTCTTTGATGCTCTTGGACAAGTAAATGTTTCATCTGAGTTTACAAGCAAACTTCCGCTACAAAGATATTTTGTGGAGCCTTTTATGGTTATAGGTAATATTTTAGAGTATGAGTTTACATGGATGTTTCTCTTTTTAATATTTTATCCTATTTTAAGAGGAGTTTATTTATATTTAAAGAAAAAAGGGATGTTTAGCTCAAATAAATATAGATACATCTCTTACCCTATAGTTGATGTTATTTACTTTTGTTTTAAAGTTTTAACCTTAACTATTTTGATAGTTGCAATTTATATTCTTATAGGGTATTTAATCCAAGGTTATTTCTTTGTAAGCAGATATTTTATGATTCCAATCCAATTAGCTGTTCACGTAAGTATGATTCTTATTTTCTTAAAAATTAGTTTTGTAATACTCAGATTGTTTCATCCGAAACTAAAACTTAACTTATCTAAGAAATTTTTAGAAAAAAGAACTCAAAGGAAGGCAAAAATTCAGGTTATAAAACAAGAAGCTGTTTTTTACATTGGAATAGGTGTGCTATTACTCGGTGCTAATATTGTGTTAATTTCTACCCCCTTTACACCTCAAGAAATAGTCCCTACAGTACCACTCGAGGAGGATGAATTTTTATTTGATTTTCATGTTCATACCATCTTTAGTGATGGCTGGTTTTCTGTCGAAGAAAGGATTAACTGGTATATACAACAAGGTATATCGGGAGCAGCTTTTTCTGACCATGACAATATAAGAGGGGCTACAATGGCTCAAAAATATGTTAAGGAACACAATCTGGATTTTATTGTGTTCATGGCAGAAGAATGGACACAAAATGCCGAAAATCCAGGAGAAATCCATATGAATTATTTTGGATTAGCAGAAGAAATTGTACCATTAGAATCTTATTCTCCCTGTGGTCCATTGGCGATGAACGCTTCTGATACAATAAGTTATGTGAAAGCGAACGGGGGGTATATTACAGTCAACCATTATAATTATGATCCAAATCCAAATGGTGGTTTTGGTGTTCCTTATAGTTTGGATCAATTAAGGGATTGGGGCGTAGATGGTTTTGAAATTGTTAATAGTGGTAATTATGGGAAATATCAACAAATAAGGAATTATTCAATAACTAATAACTTAACATGCATAGGAGGTTCGGATATTCATACAAATGAAGATTTAAATACTTTTATAAAATTGAAACTAGACGACCCTACAAATCTCACTATTGCAAACATCTTTGAAACTTTAAGAGATAATACACATGAAGTAGTTGCGATTAGGTTTTATCCAAAAGTAGTAGATTTTCCCAGTGATTTGAATGATTTTGGATTTTATGTTTTAGAAGATTTTATAAATTATATCTTAAATATGGATATTGGTCAGACTTTATCTTGGATAATCTGGTCAGGTTTAATATATGCATTATTCTTTCTGGTATACCGAAAAATAAAACATACTAATTTGAGGTTTTTAAAAGATAAAATCTATAAAAAGTGCAATAACTCAAATTAAGAATTCAAATATAATAACCCGTATTATCTTCCTTGTAGTTATCTTTGTCATCATCATTGTCATCATCATCTTCTCCAAGGAGTTTTTTATAGAAGTATTTCAGCATATCTTCGGGATCTCCTTTAAAATCTTTAAGATCTCGAGGATCAATTCTTATAATACCACCTCTTTTAAATGGCATTACTTTATCACGAAGGTCTTTTTCAATTTTTTCTTGTCTTCTTGCATTTAGAAGTAATTCCTTCTTCATCAGTTCTTTTAATTCATTTACCACAAGATTATCTAAATAGCTTGGTTCAAAGTCCATAAGTGCTCCTGGGCTATAAAATTTTGTAATCCTTTTAATTGCCTTATCCCTTTTGTATTCTGGAATCTGGCTAATACTATCAAGGTTTAGTAATGATAAAATGTTTAACCAATCGAGTTTTATTGTCCAGCCGTATTCTTTATTGTCTTCTTCCATTTTTTTTAATTTTTTTTATCTAATTCATAAAATCTAAGAAATGAAATAAAGTTTTTCACACATTTTTATATTGTAACCAATAAATGAACCTTATAAATTTATTTATTTTATTCTATAATATTCAGAATAATGTAATAATCTTAAATTTTTTGCCAACTTAAAAAACTTTTGCATTAAAATTAGTTTACAATAAGATATAAAGGAATTACTTTGAAGGAACTAACTTTGAAGGAATTCTCGAATTTTAGATGAGACAAATTCGGGGGCATCATGGGTTATCCAATGGGAAGATTTTTCATGTCTTATTATTCGTAAATCCTTAACATAATTGGATAATCCTTCTAGTAATTGAGGTTTCAAAGCAAGATCTTTCATTCCCCAAAGTACTAGAGTAGGAACATTTATAATTCCTTTCCATTCTTTGAAATTAATATTTGCTCTGTAATAATTCACTCCTCCCAGTATTGCCCCAGGTTGAGACCATGCCTTAATGTATTTTTCTTTATCAGTCTCACTAAAATCTTTTGTAAAAACAGTTTTTTTAAGCCAATTATAATCATCTTCAATTATAAACTTCTCTCCATTCGGTTTTAAAAACTCAAAAATATAGAAGCTGGCTTTTTGCTGCTCTTTGTCTGTTCTTAATTTTTGTTGAAAAATTATATGATGAGGGGCATTTAAAATTATTAATTTCTTTAAAAGCTCAGGATATTTCTCAGCAAAGATCCAAGCTACGACCCCACCCCAATCATGTCCAGCAAGATTGAATTTACCTAATTTTAATTTTTCACTCAAACCTTTAATATCTTCTATTAAAATTTCTACTTTATAGCTTTCTACCTCTTTCGGTTTATCAGATAAATTATATCCCCTCATGTCCGGTGTTATTAATTTAAAATCATTCTTAAGTAGGGGAATTACTTTTGACCAACAATACCAAAACTCTGGAAAGCCATGAAGTAAAATTAAGGGTTCTCCAGATCCTATTATGATAGTATGAAGCTTTATTCCATTGGTTTCAATAAATACCTCTTCAAGTTCATTCAATAATCCCATAATTATACACCAACTATTGTAATTTTGAGAAAAATGATTATATTATAAATTTAAGGAATTTAAAAAATAATAAAAATCTAAAAAAGTAGAGTTTATCGTTAGAAATTAAGAGAATAAAAACAAGAAATATGTTTTAATCCATTAAAAATTTATATTTAAAATTTTATTCAAAATAACTCAAAAAAGAACGAGTAAAATCCTTTACTAAAGAATTATCAATTTCACCGAACTTATACCTTCCACGTGGCATCTTCTTTTCCCGAATTGAAAAGTAACGTTTTAAAGCAAGTTCAAAATCATTGATAGCCATACTATTTTCTTCTGCGAATTTTATCTCACCAAATTTTAAGAGAAAATCCGGATTCATAATACTCAACTATTTTTTCACCTCAATCAATTGTGTTTTATTCAAATGTTTTTTTAATTAAATAATTATTTTTATTAATAAAGATAGGTAAGTATATAAATCTTTTCCTACACTTGCGAGGGTTAATTTTTCTTACTTTTAACCGAATCCTCATTCACTGAATGATCATTCATTCATTAATTTCTTACCTTTATTTTACGAAGAAATGTTATAGAAAAGATATTAGAATAACCTATTTATATAATTCTTATCATTTTCCTATTTAATATTAATATTTAGAAATATATTTTTAAAGGTTAGGGAATTCCAGATTTCTAAGAAACTTTAAAATACACTTGAAATTAGAATTTTAAAAGTTAATAAATTTTAATATAATTTCTTATGTAATAATAATTTTAATGAATTTTACTTAGATATAAAATGTCCATTATTTTTTGAGTTGAGTTTAAGTGTCTTTAAGGGTAAAAAAATCTGAGATAATTAAGAAGGAAAAGAGAAATCTATTTATAATATCGTCTCTATCTGTTTTTGAAGAAAAAGGATTTAACAACACTCGTATAAAAGATATTACAAAAAAAGCAGGAACATCTGTGGGAAATTTTTATAATTATTTTAAAAGTAAAGAGGAAGTAATCGAAGTATTAATTAGTGGATTAGCTGAACTTATGATCAGTAAATTTAGAGAATTATTCGTTTATTTCAAAGAAAATAGAATTCCCCCAATCTCTGCGGTTAAGTATCTTTTTCGAGGATATGCTAAAATGTTTAAGGCAAAAAGTGAAACTTTTTTAATTTTCTTTGAGCAAATGGGAGGGATGGATAAAAAATATCGAATCAAGAGAAATGAGATTCTTGACAAATTTACATATGAAGTAGAAAAAATCATCGTAAAACTAATAGAATTCGGAGCTCGTGATCAAAACCCTAAGATAACAGCTAGAATTTGGACATCTACGGTACTTGGAGTCTTTATTTGGTGGATTCGGAGTGATTTTGAGCTTGAAGAGGAAGAACTTATTGAAAATTTAACAGATGTTCTTGTTAAAGGCACAATGTCAAAGTAAGATAATGAACAATTTATTACAATAGTTATAATTATAAGTAAATGATCTAAATTATACTTGGAGAATTCATATATAAAATTATTGGGCTTGATTTAAAATGAATAAGGAAATAGATGAAAGAACTTACTTGAATTTTCTTTTACAATCCTTAAATGTTGATGATTTGAAACAAATTTGTCGAGATTTTGAAATAAAAGGATTTTCAAAAATGAAGAAATCTGATATTATTGATTTTATTCTTGATTCATTGTCAGAAGAAGAATTCAAGGAACTCTTACAGCAAAAAGAAATTGAAATAATATCTGCTGGAATTGATTTAGCAATTAAAAAAATTAATGGTGAAGATAGAGAGAGCATTGCTGAAATTAAGATTGTAAATCCAAATAAACATGAAATTGAATTAAAATTTAAAGGATGGAATTGGGAAACACAATCTTATTTATCAATTAATTCAAAAAATATAATAAATCCTGAACGTGATTGCGATTGTAAAATAGGAGCCAATATGGGTTTTTGCAGTCATTTTTGGATTGGATTCATCTATTCTTTAAAACAAAATTGGTTTAAGCTTAAAGATTGGACTTTGACTGCTCTACCTGATGATTTTGAAAAAAAAATTAAGACTATAAAACTTGCTGAAACTCAAGTGGGGAAAAATAGTAATGAAAAGCAAGAAAAAGCAGTGTTGATTGATGAATCATCTTCAAGTGCGAAATTAATGAAATATCTTGATTCATCGATAACTGTTTATGAGGCAAATATTACTGACATTGTTAAAAAGGAATCTGAATTTCAAGGAAATATAACAATTTTTTTTATGGTTTCACTTGGAAATCTCAAATTAGGTCCTAAATTAAAAAAAGTAAGCGATTACAAAGAAGAAGATACTGATACCGCTGAAAAATTAAAAGTACGGATTAGTGAAAAATTGCAAAATGAGAACAGTTTTATAAAAGGAGATAAGATCAACTTTAGCGGAAAACTTGTAAGAGACAATTTTTGGGGATACATAGTTAAAAATGTAAGGAAGATTACTAAGAAATAAAAAATCAAATTACACACCTATGTAAACTTTTCTTATAATTAATTCCTTTATTTTTAAGTCAGTAAAGTTTTATTAGTATTACTTTATTCTCCTATATATCCTCTTTTAATTAGGAATTTTAATATTTACTTTGGGATATTTATGATGACTAAAACTGAGAATAATAAATCTAATATTATGAAAGGAAAAATCTGTATGATTACAGGTGCTAATTCTGGAATTGGTAAAGCGACTGCGATAGGTTTAGCGAAATTAGGGGCGACCTTGGTATTAGTTTGTCGGGATCAAGCTCGGGCGGAAAAAGCAATAGTAGAGATTAAAAAAAAAACTAGTAATGATTCAATCGATATAATAATTGCCGACTTGTCTTCTCAAAAAGACATCCATAATTTAGTATCGGAGTTCAAAAAAAAGTATGGTCAATTACACGTCCTAATTAATAATGCTGGAGTAAATTTAAATAAACATACATTAACCGAAGATGGAATTGAAACAACATTTGCAGTAAATTATTTGGCTCAATTTATGTTAAGTATTTTATTTTTTGATATCTTAAAAAAAAGTGCTCCTGCCCGCATTGTAAATGTGGCATCAAGTGTCCAAGCAAAAGTTATTGATTTTGATGATCTAAATGGTGAAAAGCATTATAGTCAATTAAAAGCATATGCTCAATCAAAACTGGCTGTTATTGTCTTTACTTACGAATTTGCCCAAAAAATCTGTGGAACAGGGGTTTCAATAAATTGTCTTCACCCGGGATATGTAAAAACGAATATGATACGTAATTTTCGACCCTTTGTCAAATATTTTTACCATTTGGTGGGCTTATTTATGAAAAGCCCGAAGCGTGGGGCTAAAAGTTCAATATATTTAGCATCAAATATAGATATTGATGGTGTCAGTGGAAAATATTTCAAAAAGAGAAAAGAAGCGAAGTCTGTCAAAGTATCTTATGATGCTACTGTATCTAAACAATTGTGGGATGTAAGTGTTAAACTAACAAAGGTTGATTTTAAAAGTAACTTATCCCAACTAATTGAAAATAAGACTTAAGGGTATTTGCTTTTCAAAGAATTTGTAAGATGGTCTAATTTTTCTGTTATTTTAAGTTTGAATAAATGAGCTTCCTCTAATTTCATATAGGAATCGGGTATCTTCTTAATATTGTCTAAATAAAATTTCTGAATATCATCCAATTTCGGTAATTTCGTGATTAATTTCCCCTTCTTCATAATTGGTAATAATAATGGTTCAGAATTAGGAGGAATAGGCTCATCGTCAAGAGCTAATATATCTTCTTTAAATTTATTATGTTTATCGTAAATCCTATATACTTGTTTTTTCCCTGGATATGTTAATTTCTCTTCACTAATTTTAATTTTCGGTAATTTATTATATTCAATTAATTTATATACACCTGCGATTGTTGGATCATCCCGTGAGGTTGCTAGTTCTGTTCCAACACCAAAAGCATCAATTGGAGCATTTTCATCAATAATTTCTTTTATTTTGTACTCATTTAAATCTGAACTAGCGACAATTAATACTTTTTCACATCCATTGGCATCCAAAATTTTTCGTACTTTTTTCGCATGGTCAATTAGATCCCCAGAATCTATTCTTACTCCTCTTATTTTATTCCCAAATATACTAGATAATTCAGCTCCTTTTTCTGTATCATATGTATCTATTAAGAGGATAGAGTCTTCGTTATAAATCTTATAATATGACTTAAAACTATCTACCTCATTTTCGAATTTCTGAACAAAACTGTGAGCCATAGTACCGGTAGAATTAATCCCTAATTCAAGATCTGCTATAACATTACTAGTGCCATTGAATCCCGCAATGTAACTTGCTCTAGCAGCATATACACCGGCGAGGGGACTATGTGATCTTCTTGTACCAAATTCAAGAAATACTTTATCTGGAGCTACATTTTTAATTCGAGATGCTTTTGACGCAATCAGAGTTTGAAAATTAATTACATTAAGTAAATAAGTCTCTGCAATTTGAGTATGAAATATTGGTCCTTGGACTCTCATTATTGGTTCATTGGGAAAGAAAAAATTTCCTTCTCTCATTGCCCATATATCAATATTAAATTTAAAATTCGGTAAGTAGTCATCAAAAAACCGTGTATCAATACTTTTAAAAACTGTCTTATTTCTTAAAAATTCAATTGATCGTTTTGTAAATCTAGCATTAAGTAAATATTGAATTGCTTGTTCCAAACCTGCAAAAATTAAATAATTACGATTTCTGGGCAATTTTCTAATGAATAACTCAAACGTCGCGATATCATCTTCTTCTTTAATTTTGTTTTCAAGGTTATACTGATAATAAGCAGCACCCATAGTCAATTGATAAAAATCAGTAGCTAGAATCATATTTTGATCGTTTACAAAACCAGAGTTCACATTACTCATTTTTTTTTCATCGAATTTACTTATATTTTCTTAAGTATTTACTTTACTTTTTATTATTATAAACATTTACAAATTAGTTACATTAAAAATAACAACCTCCAAAAAATGCTAATAGAACCTGATAAAGCCTAATTTTAAAGTTTATTTACAAATAATATTCTCAAAAGTAGGAAAGATAAGATTAACTTTAAAAGTAAAAAAAATTGATCTTTGTATAAATACTTATTTTAACAAAATTGGTCTAGTTATTTTAAAAGAAAAAGTGATTATATGTACCATTTAGACGATGATGAATATTTAAATGTACCTTATTATCGCAAAACGCGTAGCGTTTGTCCAGAATGTTTAGAACCAATTGGTGCCGAAGTTTATGAAGAAAATGATGAAATTTGGATGAGAAAAACTTGTGAAGAACATGGTAAATTCAAGGATAAGATAAGCAGTTCTGCTAAATATTATAAATGGACACATTGGGCCATAAGAGATAAAGATGGAAAGGTTATTTGGAAATTTGATAAGGATGGAGAAGCAAATCCTCCTGATTGTGGTGTCGAAGATCCAAGAGGTTGTCCTTACAATTGTGGTCTATGCCCAGAGCATCTATCAACTTGCTCCTTAGCATTAATTGACTTGACTAATCGCTGTAATTTTAATTGTAATTTCTGCTATGCAAACGTACAAAAATCTGGTTATTTAATTCAACCGTCTTTAGAAGAAATTGATAGAATTATGAAGCATTTCAGAAGTAAACCTATTCCCGCAATTGCAATAATGTTTACCGGTGGAGAACCAACAGTTAGAAAAGATTTTCCTGAAATTTGTAAAATGGCAAAAGATAATGGATTCAAAGAGGTTATCGTGGCTACGAATGGTTATGGTTTTCAAAAGAAAAATGGTGGTCTTGAGTGGACTAAAAAAGTAAAAGCGGCAGGCTTAGATACACTTTACTTCCAATTTGATGGAATCAACAATATTACATATGAAAAAACGAGAGGTATTAAGAATCTCATGGCATACAAACAAAGAGTTATCGATAATTGCCGTAAGGCTAAACTTGATTCTATTGTATTAGTTGCTACAATTGCTAAGGGAATTACTGATATTGAGGTTGGAAATATCATTCAATATGCTATTGATAATGTAGATGTTGTACGAGGTATTACCTTTCAACCTGTATCTCTATGCGGGCGTATTGCATTTGAAGAAAGACAGGATTTGAGAATCACCAATGCAGATGTGCTAAAGGTTATAGAGGAACAAACTGCTGGAAAAATAGCGATGGAAAATTCGTGGTACCCTCTAAGTACTATTGTGGAATTTGGCAGAGTCATAGCTTATTTAGCGGATGTTGAACCGATAGAATTCACATGTCATCCTGACTGTGGTTTTGCGAGCTATATGGTAGTAGATCCAGATTCGGGCGAAATGATGCCGATAATGGAATATTTCGATCCTTTAAAAGTCATTGATTTTGCTAACCGTTTTTGGGAGAAAATTAAACATAAAGAAAAGAACCAACTCAGAGTTTTTGAAGATTTATTAGGTGATTTTGGTAAAACTTTAGATAAGGGTTTAAATTTTCTTGATAAGACTCAATTAAGAGCAAGATTTTTATTAGGAGTACTACAATATATGAAAAAACCGGGAAAACTCATGGAAATGTTTTCAAGACTTTTAATGCGTGGAGATTGGGAAAGTGTAAGCTCTTTTAGTTATGGTGCGTTGTTACTTTCCAGTATGCATTTTCAAGATGCTTATAACATGGATATTGAAAGAACAAAAAGATGCATCGTACATTTTGGAGTTGCAATGCCAGATAAAAGCGTGAAGGAAATAAGCTTTTGTACCATGAATACACTTCATAGACCTATAATTGAGAAACAAATAGCAAAAAAAATAACTGCAAAAATTAAAAATGAGTTTGACACCACCACAGGTCAATCTGTAGAGGAAATTGAACAAGAAGTAGCCCGTAATGGTGGAATTAACAAGAAGGAGGATGCTTAGATGCCTGAAGAATTCGTTGAAGATAAAGATGGGATGAAAATTCGTAAACTAGCAGAGCTAAAAACCGTTACGAATAAAGATTATGAAGAAGCTATGCTTAAGCGAGTAGATGAATTTAAGGAACAAAAGAAAGAAAAGTCTCAGTTCAACGATGTCTTTCAAAACACGTTCTTTAAAGCTTTAAATACTGCTTTTGATTTAAAAGTCCAAGTTGATAAAGCTATTGGAGAAGATAATTTAAAAAAGCTTCATAAGGCAATTGATGATATTCTATTATTAGGGCTCTAATTTCATCTTTTTAATTAATTTTATATTTTTAATTTATTTCTTTTTTAACACTTTTTTTAGCACGGATATCAGTAATAATATGGGTATTTGGGATACAAAATACTGAAAATGCTTATGGTATCGTCATGTATGGATATGCAATGAGTCATATCGCTTACTGGGGTTCTATTGGGATTATTAGACTTATTACAATAGAAACACTTCCTACTGATTGAAGAGGTACTGGTGTAGATTTAGGAGTTTAATAGGAGCAGAGAGAGGCATAATAGGATTATGATCTGGTAATGTTGTTATTTTATCATTGGGATTAGGTCCTACGTTCATCATATTTGTGATGGGCAATTTAGTGGTTATATCCTTAGCTGTTTTACTCCTTAAAGAGACAAAGGGCATTGAACTCTCTGAAATTAAATAGGAAATAAATTTTATAGGAAATAACTCATACTTTTTTTTATAATTTTTTACTCGAAACTCTTCTTCTTGTTTGCTTTTTTTTCATAACTTATTTTTAAAATCACAGTTTAGTTATACTATGGTTTATAACTCTCTTACCTTACCAGTTACAATTTTTTATATATTTAATGGGTTTATTCACCTTTATTATGCTCTTAAGTTGAAAAAGAAGTATCCAGAACATAATTTTACAAATTCATTTTTAATATTTTTATTATGGATTGTAGCTGGTGTTGCTTTTCCTTTCTTTTTTATAAGAGATACGAGTCAAGTAAGATGGTTTGAAGGTTTAACTCTTCAAATTATATGTATATATGCACCCTTGTTAGTTTTTTTCATTTTATATTACCAATATCAATTTGTATTAAAGAAAAAACCAACTCTAAGAGATGACAGAACCATAGAAAACTTTGTAGATCATTTTACTTTAATGGATATAAAGAATCTCAATAATAGAAAGATTGCTTTAAGAACTGATTTTCATAGAAAAGCATTCCATCTATTACCTGCAGTGATTATTATTTTTTTATGGCTTTTTGCAATCTATATTTGGGATGATATATGGCATGCTGATCAATTCTGGGGAATCTCAGGAACAGAATATGGAATATTTCTAATATTGACGGTTGGCTATACAGGAGTTATCATATTTGCTGCTCTAGATTACATTCGTTTATCCCATATTTTTAATAAAAGTAATATTTATCATTTACTTCCTCATTGTATTTCTAATACATTAGGTAAAACTTTAAAGAAAAATGAGATCTATGAGTTTACTAGACCAGTTGCCTTAGTTTTATCACTTGTGCCTACCTTGTTCTTTCCTTTTGGAATATTTACTGCTACAGCACTAATAGCCACTTTAGGTGATGGTGCAGCATCTATATTTGGACTCAGATTTGGGAGAATTCACATACCAAAATCTTCAAATAAAACTTTAATTGGCTATATTTCTGGATTTTTAGCATCCTTCGGAATCAGCATTCTTGTTTTATGGATTTTTGAACAGCAATCCTTAGCTATTTTTAAAGTTGTTGTTATTGGATTTGGGGGTGCAATGACATTTCTAATTATTGATATCTTAAATCTTAAAGTAGACGATAATATTTTGAATCCCATATTCTGTTCATTAGTAATGGGCTTATTATATTATTTTTTATGAGATACATTAAAAATTAAAAGAAAGCATCCATCTTTTTAATACCCTTAATTTCATCATATGTAATGCCAAGTGCATCTAAAACTTGTTCTAAAGCAGAAATAAGAAGCTCCTTATACTTTTTCGTGTCAACATCCTGGAGTTTTGCAAGTTCAATTGCCTTTGCTCCGGTCGTCCCCTTACTTTTGATAAATCGTATTGTTTCACCTTTTTGAAATTCCTTACCCGTAACATCCCTTAATTCTTTCGCTGCTCGAACATGTTGGGGAACAACTTTTGTATAACTCTTCAGATCCTTCTGTAAACCAATATTTATCGCGTAATCTTCTAAGGTGAAGGTATTTGGTTTTCCTATTTTCTTGAGATTATCTCTTACTATTTCGATAATTTGATCTTTAGCTTTTAAAAATTCATCGCTATTTGTGATATTTTTCAAGATTTCAATCATTTCACTAAAAACCTTTTTGATAAAATCTGGAGTGTTTCTCTTTTTAGCTACTAAACCTTTTATATCTACAAATTTAGTATCCTTATAAATACCGACATAATTCTTTTTTCTATCAGAGAGTGCTAAGAATTGATAAGTTTTTTCCTCCTCCAAATCAAGATCAAGTTCTTTTTTACTCCATTCTGATATTTGTTTCATTTGGTCCTTTAAAGGATTTAAAAGAAAAACAGAGTCTGTGTCTCCATACAAAACTTTTACACCTATATCTTCAGCTTTTTTAATCGTTTGTTTAATAGAGTATTGCCCTATTCCCGTAATACTTTCTGCTACAGGTAAACAAAACAAAGGGAAATTCTGGGATCCAAAAACACCATAGGAGGCGTTTAAAAACACTTTTAGTGCTTGCTGAATTGTTTGATAATAGCTTCGCTGTTTTTCTGTTAGATTGATATCACCGGATTTAGGTTTAAAATATTTTACTCTTATATCTCGGAAAAACCCGACAACATACGCAAAGATTCCCATTTTTTGAGTACATATATGATAAGGCGTTCCCTTTATAAGATTGTCTTCATCATCTTTGTGCGGACATAAGACAGTTTCATATGAAAGATTATATTCTTTGATTATTGATGGATATAGGCTTGAAAAATCCATAACTACGACATCGAAATGAATACCAGGAACAGGTGGAACGACATATGCGCCAGCAAAGGTTTTTCCTTCTATAACCGCTTTAGAATATCCTCCTGCTTTTAATTCAGCTATTTCAGAACGACGAGGAATAAGATACTCATTTCTTCTATGTTCAAAATAAAAGATATTCTGTATCCAGGTTGAAATCTGACGCCTGACAGTTTCATGGATAGGCATCTTAGTTATTCGACATAATAGTAGAATTAAATTCCATACTAAGGAGTTATTAAATTTTGTTAACTCCAATGTAAGTATTGAATCTTTTAAATTATACCATGTAAGGATATCATATTCCATTTCATGTA
Source organism: Promethearchaeota archaeon (assembly GCA_019058365.1). Lineage (GTDB taxonomy): Archaea > Asgardarchaeota > Lokiarchaeia > Sigyniarchaeales > SOKP01 > Loki-b32. The sequence goes on from JAHPZE010000019.1 coordinate 36,812, forward strand.
TTTCTTCTTCATGCTCATATTTCTTCTTTCCAAGTAATGCATCACTAATCGCGTTTAATGAACTGCTTTCATATGCTCCTCCAAATGCGTATCCTGAAATACTTCTATTAAAAAAGAAATTAAATAGATCAATATGAATCCCTTTTCTTAGGTCGCAATCTGATGATGATAAGAACCCAAAACCTCTTTTAATATGGATAGGATTTAAATCTTTATCTATTTTTAAAATATTTGCTCTATGGAACATATAATTTAAATCAAAATTATCACCATTGAACGTAATAATGACTGGATATTCCCATAAAAGATGAAAGGTTTCTATTAATAATTCTTTTTCACTTTTAAAGAAAAATATTTTAGCATCTGATGGAAATTTTTTATGGAGCCCACGATAAATAAATCCTTCTCTTTCTAATACATATACTAATTTTAATCCATCTGAAGCTACAAAAGATATACTAATAATTGCTTGTTTTGCTTGACGAGGATCTGGAATAACAAAATCTTCTGATCCTAAACTTACTTCAATATCCATAGCTAACCGTTTCACATCTGGAATTGGAGTTAGAAATATATCCAAAAACTTTTCTGAAAATTCTTGAATTTCTTTAGATTCATCTTTAAATAGATTCCGTAATTCCTTTGCCAGGATTTTTGATTCTTCTGAATCCTCTTCAAAACTTAATTTTTTAATTTGTCCACCTTGAATACTATAAATTAAACCAGGAATAAGTTGCCTATCGAAAATATAGTTTAAATGGTATCTAATATCTGCCTCCCACGCTTTTTTATTATTTTTACTCAAAATATTTCTGATATTAGTCCCAGATCCTCCAATATCTGAGGGCGTTTTACCATAAATTTTTGTCATTAATATTTTTTTATCCTTTAACAAATCTACTTTCTCTACTTCTTCAAATCTAGTGAAACCTTCATAATCTTTCAATTCAATAATGTTTTCCAATTCTGAAATAGGTTCTTTACTTAAACAATAAGGTTCATGATCGGTGGTATCAATCCAAATCTTTATATCATCAGATTCTAAATCATAGAATTTACAATATGCTTTGTTTTGTCCACCGTCATAATCAACATCAAGCAATAACCCTCGTTCCATATCTTCCACTATTTCTCCCCTTTCAATCAAATATCGAAGGTATGTTGAAGACACACTTTCATGTAAAACCTTGGATAATTTGATATTTCCCTCTTTTAAGCCAAATGGTTTTCCATCTCCTTTAAAAAATAAATTTGAAGGTATTTCTTTTGAAACCTTCTGTACTTGAGGAGTTGGTTCTTTGATCTTTTCTTCTTTTACAATTTTAGGTTTAGTTTTTGGTTTTTCTTTTTTAGGTTTTTCTACTTTTATTTGTTTAGGTTTTTCTGGTGGTTTTTCTTTTTTCTGCTCTTTTTTTTCAACAAACGTGAAAAGTGAAGTTTGAGACTTATCATCTGGTTTTTTCTTTTTCGAAGGTGGCATATTTACCAATTAAACTAATATTTTACTGACTAATATAAATAATTATTATTATAATATTTATTATAAAACCCTCTATTCCTTCTTTAATATTTTATCTATGACTCTAAAGTCAAGCAATATTATAGAAAGAAAATTTAACCTAATTCCTATCTACAAAAATTTTGTATTATCTGTTATTTTCAACTATTTTTTTTATTTCTTCCAAGAGGAGTTGCTTCTCCGCTATATACCAGTCCAATTGGCTTTTTGAGGGGCTCTCATTCGAAATCGTGAAAGCTACCTCTTTTATTTCCTTTTCAGAAGGAATTATCAGTTGACCATTTACATTTTCCCTTATGAGCAGTACTAAGTTATCGGTCTCTAATGGTTTGATATCATACCCATTTTTTATATTTTGGTTAATTGTTACACATAAGGTTGCTAGATGCTGAATAGAATCCTTTAAACTCCGATTTTCCTTGTAAATTTTAAATGCCAGAGAGGTTACATCTTCCTTTGAAAACATTTCACAAACAGAAGTCTAATTTATTATATTATTGATAATTAGGTAACTGATTAACAAAAAGATATATACACTTTTAATTATTTGTGTTGATTTTTTAACGCGTTTAAAACCACAAAATTAAAAATTTATAATATTTTCTTATAAGTATAGGAAAATTTTAAAAGCCCTCAAGCGCCTCCGTGGCTTAAAAATAATGACAAGCGCTTTATTTGGCAAAGCGGTATAGCATCCGACTTGTAATCGGAAGGTCGGGGGTTCAAATCCCCCCGGAGGCTATTTAAATTTGCTTTTTTAATTTTGGCTTTTCAAATATTGATAAATCAATTCAGCTGCTTGTTCTATACCATCTAAAGTGCTTATTTCAGGAACATTATGAGCAAACATAGTGGGGATTCCGACTAAAGATGATGGAATACCTAGCCATTTTTGAACTTTACCAGCATCAGAACCATAGAATTCTAAAACACCATCTTGGCATTTTATATTATTTTGAACAGCGACCTCAACTAAGGTTTTACATAATTGATAATCGAAAACACCAGTACCACTTGCTTCTTGCCACACAATTACCGGTCCATCATGTAATTTAATATCAGAACTTACGGTTCCCGGAAAATTTTCAACCAATCCAATATCTAATGCTATAATTTCATCAATAGAATTATTTTTTGCGAAAAATAAGGAGCCCTCGGTTCCAATTTCTTCACGGGTAGTTGCAACGATATACAAATCAAATGGTTTTGTTAAATTTCCTAACTCATCTAGTAGATTATTCACAATTTTATTTGTTAATAAGATTAATCCTGTCAATGCAACTAAGTTATCCATTGAATATCCTGCAATAATGTTATCATTAAATTTCTCATTTAATAATTCAAATTCTCCAGAAAATACAAATGGAGCTCCAATATGGATCTTATATTTGTTAATTACTTCTTCTTTATCTTTAGCTCCGACAAATATCTCCATCTCATATGGTTCAAATTTTTCTTCCCCTCTTAATTTTTGAGGGGTCGCGTGAGGAGATCTACCTCCAATAACACCATTTATCCATTTTCCTTCTTTATTTAATATAGATATTTTTCGTGAGACTAACCATCTACCCTCATATCCACCTCTTCTAGAAAACTCTAAACTTCCACTTTTTTTAATTTTTCTAATGGTTCCGCCAATTTCATCCATATGAGCTAATATAGCAATAGTTTTTTTGCTAGATTTTCCATTGAATTTAACAAAATAATTACTAAGTGAATCAGTGTTAACTTCAATACCTTTATCAGCAAGAATTATCTCTAATTCTGTTTTAAAGAGTTCACCACGAGCTTTCTCTAACCCACTAGGTGCTCTTGCCGATGAAAACTTTTTAATTATTCTAAAAATCTCATTTTTATCCAAGATTTTTCACTTTATTTCCTTCTTTATTTTTGTTTTAATCCTAAATAGTATTAAGATTTATAATTCAATAAAATTGGTATTTTATAATATCATTTATTAATTTCGAAGATTATGCAGATATTAATAGAAACTATAGCTAAGCTTTCGAATTTTTTGAAAGTGTTGAAATTCTTTACTATAGAGATTTTTAGAAAAAAATATCTATTGTTTCAGCTTTACCTGCTTAACTTGAGTTGCTTTTTCGGGAGAAACATCGTGAAAAACACCTTCTGCCATAAATATTGTGACGGTACCATCTGCTTGTAATTCCGAAACCCAGCTTCCCTTGTGCCGTCCCCAGTTTCCCGTGTCTGTATATTCACGTAGATAAGTCGTTGCGAGGAGCGCCCACTCATCAAGTTCTTCTGGTTGTGACACTTTAATGGGTGCTGAATCTGCCAATCCAATCCAATCCCTCCAATCATGAGCTTCATATCGGTCTCCCCTTACACGATCGGTTGAGGGATTCCACCTCCCACCTCTATAATTTACACGAGACTTTACCCAAAGCCATGAATTTATATTCACTATAGAAATATAGCCAATAGGTGGAGACTCAGCTTCGAATGCTTCATAAGATTCCTTAGCGAAATCATCATTCACTTTTGACTCGAGATAATTAAGTAAAAACTTAATAAGAGCACTTGTGTCAATCATTGAGGATTTAGAATTTTTATCTAATTTTTCTTCAATTTCTCTACAATAAGCTATAATATATGGAATTTGATGCTCTTCGAATGCATGGAAATCGGAGTCGCCAAATTTCTTCATTCCCCATTTATATACTGGATTCTTGTAAAGATCCAACCATATTAATTTATCTAAATTACCTAACCCTTTAACTTCTGTAATCTTATTATTTTTAAGATATAAAGTTTTTAAATTTTTTAGATTTTCAAGTCCTTTAAGCTCAGTTACTTGATTATTTTCAAACCATAACTCACGTAAATTAATAAGGTTCTCAAAACCTTTAATCTCAGTAATTTTATTATCACATAACCATAATGAACGCAAATTAGTAAGATTTTCTAAACCTTTGATCTCGCTAATTTGATTTTCATGAATTAATAATGTTTTTAAATTCACCAACTTCTCTAGTCCTTTTATCTCGGTAATTTGATTAGAAGAGAGAGAAAGCACTTCCAAATTAGTAAGATTCTCTAACCCTTTTATCTCTGAAATTTGATTCTTATTAAGAGTTAAATTTTGTAAATTAATCATATTTTTTAATCCTTTTATCTCGGTAATTTGATTGGAAGAGAGAGAAAGCCCTTCTAAATTAGTAAGATTTTCTAAGCCTTTAATCTCCGAAATATCCGAAATGTCTTTCATATTTATAGAAAGCCACAAAAGTCCAGAAATTTCATCTTTTTTAGTATAAAATTTTTCACACTTAAATTCAACAGACATTATATTATTAGAAGCTTATGTTATAATTAAAATTATAATAATTATTCATGGAAGTAGAAAATTAAGATTTATATTTCAATAAAATTGCCATTTTATAATATCATTTATTAATTTCGAAGAATATGTAGATATAAATAGTATCATGATTGGTGAAGTTTAATAAATAAAATCAACAGAGCTATTCTCTGTATAATAGACAATCTAAGATCAGACCATTTATTTGATTTTATAGGTAAAGGTTTACTCCCTAATATTGAAAAATTAATGAATAATGGTATTTTTTCCAAAAATTGTATTACAGATTTTCCAGCAGTGACTTATCCAACTCAAGCATCGATGATTACTGGAACATATACGGGTGATTATAAAAAAGAATTTTGTCATGGGGTTCCTTTGATGGATTGGTTGGATCGTGATAAAATACCTCCAAGTCTAAGGAGTTATGCTGCCAAAGATATGCAAATTTATAAGATAAATGAAGATCTAGGAAATAATTGCAGAACTATCCTCGAGATGGTAGGAGAAGGAAACACTACGAGTATTACCCAGTTTATTAACAGAGGTACTAAATATTTCTACCCTGAAAGAAGAACTAAACTTGCTTTATTTTATCTTCTTTTATATTATTCCCAAAATACAAAAAAGACAATGGTCAGAGTAAATTCATTAGTAGTTCAAAAATTACTAGAGACTTTTAAGAATCCAAAGAAATTTTTTAATAATAAAGAACCACCAATAGCATCTTTACTCTGGTTTGTGTCTTCTGACATATTGTTACATTTATTTGGATCTGATTCCTGGATTTATAAATTAAATTTATTACATATAGATAAAGTAATAGGATTGTTAATTAACGAATTAGATAAATTGGGTTATTTAAGCGATACTGTAATTGCAATTACTTCAGATCATGGAAATTATAAAGCAGATAGGTTAGGAAATTTGCAGTCATTTCTTAATCGAAATAAATTGATACAATACCATCCTCGGAAAAAAAAAAGGGGGAATTTTGATCTAGCTAAGTATGACGGTGTAGGGTTCTTTTATTTTAAAGGAACAAATAATTCAGATAAGAAATATCAATGGTCGCCCCCCACTCTGATGGATCTTGAATCATATGGTCCAAATAAAATAAATTTATTAAACCAATTATTCAAGATTGACGCTAGTCAATTGATGTTTTATCGAGGTGATAATAATACCTCTAAAGAAGGAATTATTTATCTAAAGAAAAGATGTAAAGAGAATAATCAAATATTAACATCTATCATTGAATATCAAGGAACTGGCTTTGATTATAAAACAAGATATATACCAAATGATGAAGAAAATGATATGTTTAATTACTTTAATGATACAACAGCCTGTCAACTCTTAGATAATAAATTCCATACAACTCAAGAATGGTTAATGGCAACTTATCATCTTGATTATCCTATGCTACCAGACTTAATACCACGCCATTTTAAAAATCCCCGAAGTGCAGATATCATTCTTAGCAATGATGGGAGTATAGTGTATAACATACATCATGGAAAACAGACAGGAAAGAATATTTCTAATCATGATTTAGGCTTAAAAAGATGTATGAATGTTCCTTTAATAATAGGAGGATCCTTAGAAATTCCAAGTAAAGAATTAACTTATTGTAAAATAACTGATATTGTTCCAACATTATTGAAGTTATTAGGAAAAAATCCACATAAGAGTGTGGTAGGATCTAGTCTTGTATAAAATCTATTTCTTGGTATTTTGCTTAAAAATAGAGTCTATATATAATATATATGATATATAGAGGTTTTATTTATGATTTGTTAAATAAATAAAATAAATAGAACACTATATAATATCATTATATTAGAATTTATATTTGAAAAGTAGACAACTGTGTAATCTTGGCTTATGAAAAGGCAAATTTGGATATTTATCGCATTAATAATTGGGATTTCATGTGGTATAATTTTTGCTATAATAGATAATTTTATACGATCATTCATTTAAGGCTAAAAAAATATGAGCCGACAACGTAAAGCAAGAAAGCGAAGTAAAACAATTTTCGTGTTTATTTTTATTTGTGGATTTCTTTTAGGTTTTTCTACAACGAATTTTGTAATTACAAGTAGGGAGCAAAAAACACATATTACGATTATTTATAGTTCTGAAAAGGCAAGTTGGATGACAGTTGCTTATTCAGATTTTATGGATGAGTGGCAAATTTCCCATCCGGATGACCCAATAACGATTGACATGCAACCCTATGGCTCTTCAAACTCAATAATTAGTATTCTCAATGGTGAGATTTATCCTACTATCTGGAGTCCTGCAAGCTCAATTTGGATGCCATTATTAAACTCTAAATGGGCAGATCTGTCTCATAGTTCCATTCCTATAGTAAATATTAGCGCTGCAGTTAAAATTATATATTCACCGATAGTAATTGCTACGTGGGAATCTTTTAATCAAACTCACAATATAAAGGGATTCAAAGATGTGCATAATCTGACTTTAGATCCAACTGTAAACATTAGAATGGCTCATACTGATCCCCGTTTATCAAATTCAGGTTTTATGACTGTGATAATGGCATTATCTGCTGCTTCTGGTACTTCTTCAGAGAATTTAACAATGTCTGATCTTACAAATCCCAACAATCAACAATGGTTAAGAGAATTTGAGTCTAGTGCTGTAGTGTATGGAACATCTACAGGTTTCTTAGCACGTTATATGAAAGATCAGGGCCCTACTGCTTTGAATATAGCTTTCTTATATGAAAATTTAATAAGAGATATTTCAAGCACAGCTACAGGAGGAAAAATCATTGCTATTTATCCAGAGGAAGGTACCTTATATAGTGACCATCCATTTTGTATATTAAATGCTGATTGGATTAGTCCTCAGCAAAGAATAGTAGCTGAAGCATTCCTTAATTTTCTAAATGAAAATCGAACCGTTATTTCTGCCTTGGAGTATGGATTTAGACCCATTGATCCTTCAATTCCATTAGATCCTGAAGTATTTAACTATGAGACTAATGGAATTGCCTATGAGCTTAATGTTCCTGAAATGAATACACCATTAGATGGAGATGTATTATTAAAAATCCCCGATTTATGGTTATTGTGTAAAGCAACAGCATAAGAGAAAATAATAATTAAAATGTTAAAAAAAAATAATAAAGAAAATCAAAGTTTTAAAGAAGAGTATCTGGAAGAGGAATTGAAATTACCTCTTAGTCTAAAAATAGACAGATTCTTTTCTAAATCAATATATAGAAAAAGCTTAGATACTATTGTAATTATATTCTTTATTTTGGTTATTATAGGTCCAATAATTAACATCTTTGCTACAATTCTTTTAAATATTCCTGCAATAAATAAAGATGTTTTTAATGATGAATTATTAGGTAATTTACAGTGGCTTAACATACTGAGAGCTTTGGGATATTCCTTCTCAATTGCATCTATAGCTGTTGGGTTTGATATTATTATTGCCTTCCCTATTTCCATAATTTTAACTCGTTATAATTTTAGAGGGAAAAAAATTCTTGATGCTATGGTAGATTTGCCAATGGCAGTTCCTACAAGTGCATTAGGGTTTTCCATAATGTTGTTTTGGGGAATATTTGGAATCGAACCTGGATTTACACTGATTTTACTTGGACATATTGTCTTTACCTTTCCATATATTGTACGGAACATGAAGATAGTATTAGAAAAAACTGCTACACTTTATGAAGATGCAGCCCGAACCCTTGGTGCTCCAGGGATTACAGTATTTCGAACTATCACAGTTCCGTTGATGAAGGAAGGATTAATAGCCGGTGCTGTTCTTGCATTTACAAGAAGTTTAGGTGAAACTGGTGCTACAATTATTCTTTCAGGTTTAGTAGAAACTGCGCCAATTCTTATTGTTGGTTTTAGAAGGCAATTAGAGCTACCATCTGCTTCATTATTAGCAGGAATATTAATAACTGTATCTATTTTGCTATTATTTTCAATAAAATTCTTAACGCGTAAAGTAGGAATCCCTGTTAAATCTGTATGGCCAAAAATTGAAAGATTTTTAAGTAAAAAGAATTTAAGATATTTAAGGGATGTTTTAACTTTAACAATTCTTTTCGTTGTGATTCTTATCCCTGCTTTTTATATTTTGGTAGAAATTGTTGGAGAGAATATCATAGGGGAAGTATTTTTAGGCCAAGACTATAAATGGGTATTTATATATACAAGTTTTATTTATTCAATAGAAATTGGAGCTTTAGCTGTATTTATAAATCTCATTTTTGGAATACCTTTTGCCTTTATAATTACAAACCGAAATTGGGGGAAGTTTATTACATTTTTAGATACTATTTTAGACATCCCCATTGCAATTCCTTCAGCAGCTTTAGGATTTGCAACATTCATGTTTTGGGGGCCAGTTGGTTTAGGATTATTTCAATCTGGGTTTTTTATGATCCTGTTTGTACATGTTGCTTTTACATTTCCATATATGGTTCGACCTATTATCGGAGTTTTGGAATCTTCAAATAAAGGTGTCGAGGAAGCTGCTCGTACTTTAGGTGCTTCAAATATGACTGTATTTAGAAAAATTACTCTTCCTAATATAAAACAAGGAATGATTGCGGGAGGTATCATGACATTCACACGTTCACTTGGAGAAACAGGTGCAACTATTGTTGTAATGGGAGGTATACGGACTGTTCCAGTACTAATTGTGGATTTCGTTGAGGCAAATGCTTATGCATCAGGAATCTTTGCTAGTGTTATTGTTATAATTTTTAGTACATTCCTAATTTTTGCTTTAAGAGCGGTAAGCAAAAAGGGAGGATAATCTCGTGCCCACTATAGAATTAGTGAAAGTTACAAAAACATTTAATGAAGGAAAAGTTCTTGCTGTGGATAATATTTCTGTAAGAATTGAGCACGGGGAATATGTTTTTTTAATAGGGCCTACTGGTTGTGGAAAAACTACAACACTTAGAATGATTGCGGGACTTGAAGAACCAACTAAAGGAAAAGTTTTAATAGATGAAAAAGACGTTAAAGGCATCCCTCCTGAAGATAGAGATATGGGTTTTATTTTTCAGCATTTCGAAATTTTTGATCATTTAACAATATGGGAAAATGTAACTTTCGGTTTAGAAATGCGAGGCTATGATGATGATTATATCATTAAAGAAGCTGAGAAAGCTCTCAAGACTGTTGATTTATTACAGTATGCTGATGAGTATCCATCAATTTTTGGAAATCCCGGGCTGCAAAAATTAGGTATAGCTAGAGCTATTGCAACTGGAGCTAAAATTTTAATTATGGATGAGCCATTAGGATCTCTAGATCCTAAAGTATCTAAAGTTTTCCGTCATGAATTGAGAAATTTAGTAAAAGATTTGGGTCTTACCGCTATACATGTCACTCACAATCAAGAAGAATCAATGGCTATAGCCGATAAAATAATTATTATGAGAGGAGGAAAACTTCTTCAAATGGGATCTCCTTATGAATTATATGAAAATCCTGATAGTATTTTTGTTGCAAATTTTTTAGGAGAAACAAATTTTCTTCAAGGTTTTGTACTAAAGTTGCTTGAAGATAAAGAAATGGAAATACGTATTCGTTTAGGTGGTCCTAAATTAAATACTAATAATTTTAATAATAAATTTAATTTAGATGATAATGTAGTAATCGCTTTTCGCTTCGAAAATGTATATTTATTTCCAGAAGGTTATGATTTTAAAACTAGTCAATATGATTGGTCAAATATGCAATTCTTTAAAGCAATTTTAGAAAATTCAAGATTTATTGGAGCAACAAAAAGATTTTACTTATATTTAGATAATGGTGATAAATTTATATCAGTAAAGCCAGGTAATTTTGAGGAAAGCTTTATACCCGGACAAAGATTAATAATTGGAATTCACAAAGATGATATCCATGTATTTAAAGCCCCAGAAAACATTCTATATGAACTCTCTTTATCATAGGTGAAAAACTAGTGGTACATATTGAATTGAAAAATGTCTCAAAAAAATTTAGAAATTTCACAGCATTAGATAATATTTCAGTAGAGATTAAAGATAGGGAATACTTTATTATTTTAGGTCCTACTGGAGCCGGTAAAACTACTTTCCTTAAACTTATCGCGGGACTTCTTAAACCTGATTCTGGAATGATATTTTTTGATGGTAAGGACGTAACCAAAAAATCTGCTGGTGAAAGAAACATTGGTTTTATGTTTGAAAACTATGCTTTATTTCCTCATATGAATATTGTCGAAAATATTTCTTACAGTGGTCGGGTTCATGCAAGAGATCCTCAAGCCACTCAAACTCTAGTTGATCAAGTCTTAATGATGACTCTATTAACAGGGAGAAATGATGCATATCCAAATGAGTTAAGTGGTGGAATGAGACAAAGAGTTGCCTTATGTCGATCCTTGCTAAATCTAGAGCAGACAAAATTATTGATTTTAGATGAACCTTTAAAAGCGCTTGATGCTGGACTTAGAATGAGTTTAAGTAGAGAATTACTCCTAATGGCAAAATCTAAAGAATTAGGCTTGACAGTTGTTCATGTTACCAATGATGAAGAAGAAGCAATGATGGCTGCTGATAGAATAGCAGTAATTAATCAAGGTAAACTTGTTCAGATTGGGACACCCCATGAAATTTATTATCAACCTAAAGATCTTTTTGTTGCAAACTTTTTAAGCGAAATCAACTATTTTGAAGGAATTTGTACTAAAAAAGAAATACCAGCATGGGATATTTACAGTAAATCAAAACAAGGAGATAAATTCTTCAAGAAGATTCAAGAAGATTCGGTTCCAATGCCAATAAATATTGGCTTTAAAAATGTTTTTGCTGGTTATTTAAATGAATCACAATATAATGAAATTCAGCATGGAGATAAAGTATTATTAATTGTTCGAGCCAACCACATGAAAATTCGGCTTGGTAATCGTGTTAATGAAAAGAAAAATGCAATCTTAGGAATTATACTCCGTCGTAAATTTATGGGAGTATTCTACCGATTCGAAATCCTTGTAAAAATAAACCATAAAGATAAAGTTATTGTCGTCACCAGATCAGCCACTTATGAAATTCATAAATCATTTTTAGAGAATTCTGAAGTAACATTATATTTTCCAAAAGAGTTAGGGATAATAATCAAGCATCCTGGTGATAATGTAATAAAAGAAGTATTAAAATTAGAATAAAAATAATAAATAATATTGAAATAAAGAAGAATATAAAAATAAAAGGGATATTTTATGAGTTCTTTAATGGAATGGTTTAAATCTCGGAATGAAGAAAATGCAATGAATTTAGCTTTAGTTCATACTCAGAAAGTTCTTGAATGTATTGTTGAATTTGATAAAGGTCTATCTTTTCTTCTTGAGGAAAAAAATATTGATCTTGCGTTAAAAGTTTTTTTCCGAGTTGATGAATTAGAACACCAAGCTGATGGAATCCGCAGAAATATTTTAAATATGATATCTCAAGCTGAACTTCCATCTAAAATCCGTGAGAATTTAATGCATCTTGTTAAAAGAATTGATGACATTGCGAATGCAGCCAATGCGAGTGCTAGGATTCTCATCTCCATGAATCATATGGATTTTATGAGCTTGGGGGATGATGTTCATAAAAATATCTTGGAGATTTCAAGAATTTCAGTAGAAGCTGTTAAAAAAGTAAATAAAATGGTAGACCTATTATTAAAAGCAGAGGAAGTAAATATCCAGAGGTTAGGAGAAGAAGTGAATAAGTTAGAACATCAATGTGATGAAAAGCATTACGCAATAAGTAGAAGTTTAGTATCAAGCAATCTACAAATTAATCCATTTAGCGCAATTGTAATTTACAATTGTATCTCTGCCATGGAAGCAATTAGTGATAATGCAGAGGATGTAGCTGATTATATAATAATGCTTACATTAGCAAAAAGACTAAAATAAACATTTTATTTCTAGAAATATCCTTTTAAGGCGTATATCAACCTTTTAAAGATTTAGTACTTTTTTTTGCTTTTCAGTATTTTGTTTTAAAAGAATTATTGATTTTTCTCTCGCTTTTAACATTGATCTTTCCTTAACTCCTTTCATTTCATTAGAGGGTAGAATTTCTTCCTTTAACACTCTTTTAAAAAGTAAATATTCATCTTTTCTAGAGATAAATGGATCAACCCTCTCATCATGAATAAATTCCTCAATTGAAGTATTTTTTCCATTACAATTCCCTTCAGTAAGATCGAAACGATAATCTTTATACACTAAAAAACAATGTGCCATTGGTACATAGGGAAGTTTATACTTATTTAATATTTCATTTGTGCCTGTTGAGATTACCTCAGTGAGTTTATAAACACCGACATGCTTAAAAAGAGGTATTTCTAATTCTTCAGCAAGACCTGCTATAACTGCATGTTTAGATGTGCAAGTGCCTTTTTTTTCTTTAAAAAAAATTAATTTGTCATCATAATTTGTATTGTATCCATATTCAATACCATGCACGTAATTACAAGCATCCTTGAAATTTTTAATTCTAAGTTCCAAGAATTTTTTTGATATTTCTCCTACAGGTTTAATTTCAGCATCCGGCAAGTTGTTATATGAATCCATAAAAATCTTCTTAGATTATTTAAATAGGTTTTAATTCTGTCACTTAATTATTGTTTATAAAATTATTTTCTAATAATTATAAGAAAAATTTTGTCATTTTTTCAATTCTCAGGAATAAAGATTTATTTTAATAACTAAGAAATCTCGGCTTAGGTAATCTCTTTATGCTCACCGGTTACCATATAATGAACTTTCTCAGCGATTTTACATGCATTATCCCCACATCTTTCCAAATATCTTGAAATCATAATGAAGAAAGCACATGGTGTAATTGTTTTAGCATCCTCCATCATATAAGTTATACATTCTCTAAATATCGACCATCTCATTTCATCAATCTCATCGTCTCTTTGTTCAAAATTTGCATAATATTTACTATCCGATTCTTCAAAAGCTTTCAAAGCATCGACAATCATAGATTTTGTATGTTCCCACATATGCTGTATATTAACAAATGGTGCAGGATAAGGTTTCTTTCTTGATAACTCTTCTACCACTGAAGCAATATCTTTTCCATATCTCCCTATTCTAGCAAGATAAGTAATCATTTTTAAAATTGTAGCTAATCTTCTTAGATCTATTGCCATTGGTTGGTATAATGCAATTAATCTCAAAGCTTTTGCTTCTATATCTGCATCCAATTCTCTTATCTTATGTTTCTTGTTCACTGTAACTTTAGCTAATTCGATATCCTGAGTTGCTAAAGCTTTCATTGCATCGTCTAACATTCCTAAGACTAAATTACCCATATCGCCAATTTCTTTCTTTAATGCAAAAATTTCTTTACGCATTTCTTTTGCCATTAAAAATCCACCTAACCAAATCTTCCTGTTATATAATTTTCTGTTAATTCTTGCTTAGGATTTTCAAAAATTTGGGTAGTTTCACCAAATTCGATCATTTTTCCTAAATACATAAGACCCGTATAATCACTTATTCTTGCTGCTTGTTGCATATTATGGGTAACAATTATCACTGTCCATTCTCTCTTCAATTCAAGTATTAATTCTTCAATTTTTTGTGTTGCTATTGGATCAAGAGACGCTGTTGGTTCATCCATTAAAAGTATTTCAGGTTTAACTGCTAAAGCTCTCGCTATACATAGTCTTTGTTGTTGCCCTCCGGATAATCCCAACGCAGATTCATCTAGTCTCTCATAGACCTCATCCCATAATACTGCTCTCTTAAGACATCTCTCTGTAATTTCATCTAAGATTTTATCTCCAATAATTTTATGAATTTTTGGACCATATGTAATATTGTCATATATAGTCATCGGAAAAGGATTAGGTTTCTGAAAGATCATTCCAATCTTTTTTCTATTCAATCTTACATCAGCACCTTTAGCATAGAGGTTCTTGCCTTGAAATAGAACTTCACCTTCAATTCTACATCCATCTATTACATCATTCATTCGATTTAAACATCGTAATAATGTACTTTTACCACATCCAGATGGTCCAATAATAGCAGTTACTTCGTTTTTTTTAAATTTCATATTGATATCTATCAATGCCTGTGTCTCATCATACCAAAGATTCAAATTTTTACATTCAATTATTATTTCATTTTGATTTTTACTTACATCATTCATGCTATTCTCTTTTTCGATTTTTGTTTTATTTCTATTATTAATTTTTAAAACCAAGGTATATCACCATTGTTTTCTTTTTTCATATTTTGTTCTTACAATAAATGCTATGCCATAAAATATTAATACCAACAATAGTAAGGTTAGAGCTGTCCCAGCAGCTTCTTCTACTGAGAATAATGCTTCAGTTAATAATCTATAAAGATGATATGTAAGAGCCATTACAGGCTCAAAAACTGATAAAACAAGCCAGAACCTAGAAGAAGTTCTGACAGCAGTAAACATGATAGGAGCTGTTTCTCCTGCGCTTCGTCCCATTCCTAAAACTGCCCCCGTAACAATTCCAGGTAATGCTGCAGGGATTACAATTTTACTGATTCCTTGCCATTTACTTGAACCTAAAGCCAGGCTACCTTCTCTAAACGCCTGAGGAATTGCTTTTACTGCTTCTTCAGTAGTTCTTATTATTGTAGGAAGTATCATTAAACCTAAAGTTAACATTCCAGCTAATAATGATTTCATAAGTCCAAATAGCACCAGAAAGAGCACAACTCCAAATAGGGCAAATACAATTGATGGTGTACCATTTAAATTATCAATTCCAGAACGTATAATTTTAGTGATTTTATTGTCTTTAGCATATTCAGAAAGATAAATCCCTGCACACATACCAAGAGGCAGGGCAAAGGCAATAGAGCCTAATGTGAGTTGAATAGTTCCAGTAATTGCAGGAAGTATTCCTCCTTCCATTGAAGTACCTGTAAGAAAATTGGGTCTAAATATGACAGGAAGTCCTTTTGATATAATATAATATAGTAATATTCCCACAGTAATCACTGCAACTGAAGAACATAGATAAATAATTATAAACCAAAATTTTTCTTGACCTACAGAAGAAATTTTTCTGAAAGTGAGCATAACTACTATAATTGACGCACATACTAAGATAGCTAAGGATATTCCAATCCAAGTACTAAGCACCCATCCCACAAACAACAAAATAACGCCATATACTATCCATTTTTTATATTTTTGAGGAACTTTTTTATGAAAATAAATAGCTAAGCTTAATCCTAAACAGATTATTACTCCAATCACTTTAGAAGCTAAATCAGGTAATATGAAAGCAATTAGTCCAGAAATAAGTATAGGTAATATTAAATTTTTATATTTTTTAATAAAGTTGAATAATTTGGATTCTCTAAGTTTTGAGTGTTTTTCTTTTTGTTTTTCTCCTGTAAATCTTCTTCGAATTCGAGATAATATGACATTTGCGCCTGTATTAACAACCAGAGTCATTATAAATAGCGTTATTCCTAAAGCAAAATAACTCCTCCATTCTATACTATTTGTTTCAGTTGGTCCCAATCCTAATCCTATCGTTGAAGTTATTACTGCTACACAAGAGAACATATTTGTTATTGGTTCGGGAAGAATTTTACAATTTCCAATAACTAACATCATCGCCATAGTTTCACCTAATGCTCGACCAATACCTAAAATCATAGCAGCAGTAATGCCAGACATGCCTGCGGGAATCACTACCTTACGTATAGTTTGCCATTTTGTTGCTCCCATAGCATAAGATGCATCTCTATAGTAATCTGGAACAGCTCTAATTGAATCTTCACATACTGATACAATTGTAGGTAAAGCCATTATTGCTAAAATTAAAGAGCCCGATAACCATGTGTTTCCATGATGTAAACCGAAAATATCTCTTATCCATATATTTAATACAACAAGTCCAAAGAAGCCATACACAATAGAGGGAATACCTGCAAGTATTTCTATACTAAATTTGAGAATCTTCCTAAGTTTTGATGGTGCAAGTTCAGCTATAAAAATAGCAGTCATTAATCCTAATGGTAGTGCAATGATTATTGCTCCGAATGTAACTAAAAGTGTATCAACAATAATTGGTAAAGCCCCGAAATCTCCATTTGTAGGCAACCAGTTTGTACCAAAAAGAAATTCAGTAAGAGTGACTTTAGCAAAGAAAGGAGCTCCAGTTATAAATAGAAATATTATTATTAAAAATACAAAAATAGTAGCAATAGAAGCAATGAAAAACAGAATCCATTTAATAATAGGATCTCTATTTTTTTTTAAATAAGAGTAATCTTCATTATAGATATACAGCTTATTTTCAAAATCAATTTCTGTCGACATAGATCTATGAAGGAATCACATGTAAAACCCTATTTTTATACAAGAGAAAATTGGATTTTATATATTTATAACCATCATAGAATATATTCGAATATTTATTCTATATAAAATATATAGCATTTTGAGTGTTCTAAAAATAATTTTTAGATGTGTGTATTCCTAAAATCAATTAGAGTATTATTTAAAATTAAGAAATATTTCAAAAAAAATAGTAAAAAAAAGAAATAATTAAGAATTTTTTGTTTAAATTAAAATTTTAAAACCAAAGTCTGATAAAACCTTCTGCTGCCACGGTATTTTGTCCTTCTGTACCATAAATAAAGTCAATGAAAGCTCTAACCCATCCAGTCGGTTCACCGTTTGTTGTAAGATGTAAAGATCTTGAAATTGGATAAGAGTCATCTAACACAGTAGATACTGAAGGTGTTACCCCGTTTATAGGAACTGCAATTACAGTAGTATCAACATAACCTAATCCACAGTATCCTAAACCATATTGATTTGCACTCACAGTAGTTACCATGACTGTATTAGAGGCAACTTCTATATATCCTGTTACTGAACTAGTATACCCAGAATTTTCACCAAGCTTTTCAGAACCCTCATATAAAACTAATTCTTCAAATGTGGCTCTTGTACCTGACCCATCAGGTCTTGTATGAACATCAATAGATTGAGATGATAAAGTATTATTAATATCATCCCAAGTATCATAAGTACCATTGTAAATTAAGAATACTTGATCCATTGTCAGTCCATTTGATTGTAACCATACTGCATCAGGATTATCAGCGTCAATAATCACTGATATTCCATCTTTCGCAAACTTAAAATCGGTTAAATTATTTCCCGTTGTAAGGTTTTCAGATGCTTTAATATTACGTGATGACATACCAATATCATTTTGTCCGTCAATTGTATCAGAAATTCCATCTCCAGATCCCGTACCTGAAACAGAAATGTCAACATTAGGATTTATTAACATGAATTGATTAGCAGCTTCAGTAATTATAGGCTCACAAGTAGTAGATCCCGTAATAATGATACTTGTTGTTCCAGCACCACCTGGAGCTATTATAGAGGTAGTTCCCCAGCCGACGAAAAACATGGCGATCATACCAACAACAGCAATTAACCACATACCTTTTTTTTCCATTATTTTTTCACAAATTTGTTTTTTAGTAAATTAATTGTTTTAAATTTGGTTAATTAGTGATATCACTGAGAAAATATAAGAGATCACGACATAGTTTATGTTGGTTTATTTACACTATATATTCTATAGAGATAGACTTTATTTATCATCAAAATCTCGACATAAAGATTTATTATAAAGCTAATAATCTCAACAATGTCGAATAATAATATCAAGCTATATAGACGATATTGATACTACTTTACTTTTTTGTAAATACTTATAAGTAACTATTGTTAAACATATATATAGAATATAGAAAGTATATATAGTATATAGACTAAGTATAAAATCATTCTATTATTTATTCTATATAATTAAATGTGTTATTAATGATACTTTTTATTCTATATATAGATAAAATAATCTGAAATAAAAAAAAGACAAAAGGGATTTTAATGGGATTTAATATAGAAACAAGAAAGGTTCAGAAGACAGGGGGCAGTTCTTATATTGTATCTTTACCAAAAGTTTGGATAGATAAACACGGCGTTAAAAAAAATGATACTTTAGGTATACTTTCCCAACCAGATGGTAATTTACTCATAACTCCTAAAATTGATAATGAAATAACTATTAAAACGAAAGAGATAATGGTCGATGACTATAAGGATGAAAATTTTCTGTTTAGAGTTTTAATTGGAGCATATATAATGGGATTTTCAAAAATAATCATAAAATCTGGCAGGAAATTTGATCCTTTAATAAGAGATACCATTACAGATTTTACACAAATTGCAATTGGTCCTGAAATTGTAGAAGAATCTAATAATGTTATAGTGATAAAAGATCTGCTTAATCCTAAAGAAATGCCTTTTGAAAAAACAATAAAAAGAATGTATATTTTAGTTCAAGGTATGCATGAAGATTCCATAAATGCTTTTGAAACAAGAGATGAGGAATTAGCTGAAGAAGTCATTAAAAGAGATAATGATGTTGACAGATTGCACTGGCTAATTGGTCGTCAATCTCATATTGTATTGAGGGATATTATTCTTTGTCAGAAAATGGGGATAACGTTAGAACAAGCAAGTCATTACCAGCAAATGAGTCGCTTTTTAGAACGTATAGGAGACCATGCCAGTAAAATTGCTAGAAATGTTTTAATTCTTATACAAAAAGAATTAGATAAAAATCTAAAGGAAGAGATTAAAACAGTAAGTAAATTATCACTGGATTTATTGAATAAAAGTCTTGATGCATGGCTTCAAAAAAGCTTAGTTCTTGCGAATGAAAACATTGAAGATATTAAAGAATTGATAGCGGCTACAGAAAAAATAAGCCTTAATACCATTAGCAGTGCTGAAGTTTCAATAGCAATAGGATATATAATTGAGAGTATTAGACGTACGGCTGAGTATAGCGGGGATATTTCTGAAATTATAATAAATAATTTAGTCTAAATTTCAGAATTCATTGATTTTTTTAATTTAAATTATGATACTGTAGAATCACCCCGTTAAAATTAAAAAAATCGGTCAATAATTAAACTTCTTAAACTCTAACCGATTTAAATTATTATTAATTAATGCAATATATATTATTTAAATTGGTTTTAAAAATGAAAATGCTAGAAAGTGAAGATTATAAAGTAGTAATCATAGGTGCAGGAAATGGTGGACTCGTTGCAGCCGCAAGATTGGCATTAGCAGGGATAAAAGTATTATTGATCGAACAGCATAACTCACCTGGTGGTTTTGCTTCAAGTTTTGTAAGAGGTAGGTTTGAATTTGAAACTTCTCTACATGAACTCGCGGATTATGGTTCAGTTACTAATCCAGGAGGCATTAGAGTCTTATTCGAAAAGCTTGGAGTTGATGCGGAATTTTTGGAGATTCCCGAAGCATATAGAATAATTACAAAAGATCTAGACGTAATAATGCCATTTGGAATAGAAAATTTTCTAAATGAAATTGAAAAACAAGTTCCAGGATGTAGAGAATCTGTAGAAAATTTTTTTAAGATAGCTGAAGACATTTCAAATGCTTTTACATACATTGGGAATTCTAGAGGAAATCCAGATGAAAAAGTCTTAATAAATGAACATTCTAATTTCCTTAAAACTGCCTCCTATTCTGCACTAGAAGTTGAGGAAGCATTAAGCATTCCTAAAAAAGCACGAGATATTTTAAATGCATATTGGGCTTATTTAGGACTTCCCATGAGTAGAATTAATTTTACACTCTTTGCTGCTATGGTTAACACTTATATTAAAAGGGGAGCTTATATCCCTAAATACCGCTCAACTGAATTTACATTAGCCCTTGATAAAAGAATTAGAGAATTGGGGGGCGATATCATGTATAATACTCGTGTTGAGAAAATTTTGGTAGAAAATGGTAAAGTTGTTGGTTTAGAAACCTCAAATGGAGATAAAATTAATACAAATTATGTAATTTCTAATGCCTCGCAGACGTTAGTATATAATAAATTAATCCATCCAAAATCTGAAGTTCCTGAAATTGCATACAAAGAAGTAAATTCTAGAATTCATGGACTCTCCGCTTTTGTTGTCTATTTAGGGCTTGACGCATCTGCTGAAGAATTAGGAATAACTGAGTATAGTTATTTCATTATGGATGATATGGATACTGAAAATCTTTATGACCAATGGAATGAACTCAGGGTACCAAAAGGTCAAGCTACCGTTTGTTTAAATGCTGCAATACCAGATTGTTCTCCCTCTGGAACTTCAATCATATATATTACGACTCTTTTTAAACCAGAGGTATGGAAGGCTGTGAAACCTGAAGATTACGTAAATGTTAAGAACAGAATTGCTGATGGGCTTATAACTGATTTTGAAAATGCGTTAGGGATCTCTATAAGAGATCATATTGAAGAAATTGAAATAGCGACTCCTGAAACATTCGCAAGGTATACCCGAACTTATAATGGGGTGATTTATGGTTATGAGCCAGAGTCTTGGGATTCTCTAGTTCCTCGTTTAATGATGATGGGAGACCATAATTATATTAAAGGTTTGGAATTCGCAGGGGGCTTCGGAAGACGATGTCATGGATATAGTAGTGCATTAAAAGACGGTGAAATTGCTGCATTATTAGTTTTAAATGAAATAACTGTAAAGGTGAAGGTTCAAAATGACTGAAGATAAAAAAAAGTTTAATATTACTGTAAAAAGTAATACAAAAGATTTATACGGCTTTATGAAACTTGTACCTAATAGAAAGAAAAGAATAGAACAATCTTCTAACGAACCAATCATATCTGATCCCATAAATAGTCTTGCAAGAAAATTACATCCTGAAAGACAATATCTTACTATAAGTGAAATCACAGATCAAACAAAATCAGCAAAAGTTTTTAAATTAAAACCTGATCCGGAGTTAGGAACTAAAGAATTAGCGTATTTTAGAGCTGGACAATATTTAAGTTTAAAAGTTAAAGTGAATGGAGTAGAAATCACAAGACCATATTCTATATCCTCCTCACCTTTGGATGCTTTGGAAGGATTTTACGAAATAACAATCCGAAAAGAAGAACATGGGTTTTTAACAAATCATATATGGCATAATTGGAAGGTTGGCACGAAAGTGGTAAGTTCTGGTCCTGAAGGATTCTTTTATTTTGAACCTCTACGAGATTTAAAGAATATAGTAGGTATTGCAGGGGGTTCTGGAATAACACCTTTTCGTTCAATAGTTAAAGCAATTATAGAAAGAAAGATAGATGCTAAGCTAACAGTATTGTATGGAAGTAGTGAGGAAGATGATATTATCTTTTATAAGGAATTTAAAAACCTTGAGAAAGAACATCCCGATAAATTAAAAGTTATCCACATATTAAGTTGTGAAGAAGTTTCTTTAGAGGGGTGTGAGACGGGTTTTATCACTGCTCATATTATTGAAAAATACTGTGATGTAAAAAATAGTACATTTTTTATCTGTGGTCCTCAAATTATGTATGAGTTTGTGGCTAATGAATTGAAAAAATTTAAATTACCTCAAAAAAGAATTCGAAGGGAGGCATTTGGAGAAATCAAGGATGTTGTAAATTATCCAGGATTTCCAAAAAAAGTTACTGAAAAAACTTTTAGAGTTAAAGCACATATCGGATCTATCATAAAAGAAATCCCTGCAATAGCTACTGAATCTGTTCTTGTTGCCCTAGAAAGAGCAAATTTAACACCTCCATCAAAATGCCGATCAGGAGAATGTGGATTTTGTCGTTCGCTTCTCATCTCAGGAGAAATATATACAAGTCCCATAGATGACTGGAGAAGAGCAGCGGATAAAAAATTTAATTACTTTCACCCTTGTTACTCTTATCCAATATCCGATCTTGAGATAAAAGTCCCTAGGCATTTGTGATTACAAATTAACTACCTTTTTTTTCCCATTTAAGCAAGGAAAGAATAAGATTTTCTCGTGAAAGGTCACCGTGAGTGAATTGGCTTATGATACTTTCTCTTCCAAGAAGCATTTTTATTATTTTTCTTATTAATTTTTTTCCAGAATATCCCTCTTTTTGAAGCAGGCTATGATATTCGTGAGCCTTTTTATGTAAATCTTCAATTTCTTCCATTTTTTTTATTATGATTTCTCTCCCCTGCAATACTCCATTCCCAGCAGAGAAGATTAATAACTGATCCATACTCTCTGTAAAATCATATAGTTTAGAAAGAGCTTGGTATATTAATGATATATCCTCTTGGATATCACTATTCTTTCCAAAGATCATTTTGTACTTTGGCTGTACAGCATCAGCTACAAAAGCCCATTGTTGGTTTTTTTCAATTAATGCTACTAATTCTGGAGCATGTCCACTCATTGGAAATAATTCAAATTTATACCTTTTTGATTTTGTTATTATTGGTTCATCAATAATCTCTGCATTAACAGGTAATAATTCTGGTCCCCATGCCGCTTGCCGATACTCAGGATATAGATTACCTTTTCTTAAAAAATTTATAGCTTTTTCACTTGTAAATATTGGAATTGCAAATTCAGTGTTTAACATATGAGCTCCCCCTGCGTGATCTTCATGAGTATGTGTAATGAAGCATTTCTCAATCATTTGGTCACAATTGAGTGATTTTACAAATTCTCTAAGATCATTTTCCCCACCGGGTGCTCCAGAATCAATGAGAAATCCATCTATTAAATAACAAGATGTAAAATAAGGATAAGGCATTAACTTGATATCTGATGCCCATTGCCATTCTAAAATTTCATTATTACAATGATAAATTATACGAACAACCAATAAAAAAACTCCTGATAATAAAATCAAATTCTAAAAAATAGTTGTTATTTTTCTATTTTAATTCTTTTAGGGGGAATAAAAACATGTCTAGGGCCAATCCTTTCAAGATGAATAGCTTCTTCAGGACAATGATGAGCACATACTCCACATCCAATACACTTATCTTCATTAATAAAGGCAATAGTATCATTCAATTCAATTGTTTCCATAGGACATTTTTCTACACAAGTTCCACAACCTACGCAGGAATCCTCATCTACACGTGCTAAATAAGATGACATGGTGTGTATTGGTGCAGCACCACGATAGTACATGTTGATCATCCCACAGCAACATTTGCAACAATTACAAATAGCTTCAATCCCTCTATTTGTATCTGAATGAACATGAAATACTTTATGGACTAATCCTTGATTTTCAGATTCTCTTAATATTTTAATAGTTTCTTCCTTTGAAACAGGTCTACCAAAACCTTGTTCAATACCAAATCTAGCAGTTTTATCAAAAAGGAAACAATTGTCTTTTGATGCTCCCAATCTGCATGGATCATTAATAAGATCTTTTGCATGCCGACAATAACAATGAACTAAGGCGATATCATCATATTCTTCAACATATTTTTTTATTTCCTCAAATGGCATCACAGTTTCAGTTCCGACTTCTACTTCTTTTTCAACTGGAAGAGTTCTGTCAGTTGGTGGCAAATCTTTAAACACATTTATTATACTATCATAATTCTTTTGAGTTCCTTTAGTTATTTCCCCTAAAAGTTTTTCGAATAATACTGCTAACTTTTTATCTCTTTCTGAACTCTCCCCTCGTAAGAATGTATATTCAAAAATGCCTGGATATAAACCCATTAAGCGATAAACCATAACACCTGCATTCCTACTTCTCGTACCCACAATTATACCATTATGCATTAAGATTTCAAGCATTCCAATTATCTTTTGTTCTTCCATATCGATTTTTTGTTTAATTTCCTCAAGAGTCATTGAAGGTTTTTTATATATTAAAATAAATTTTGCTTGTTCTTCAGTTATTAGAGTTTGTAATAATTCTATCAGTGTATCACTAATAGGTACGGGAAATACTCCTGCTTTTATAAAAGTCCTTGCTACATTAAACCAGAACTTATCTGTCATTTTAGTTAAAACCTAATTAATAAAATTCGTCAAAAATTTTCTAATTGATAAAAAAATTCATGATTTAATTATATTATGAGTATATTTAACTAAGAAATTGTAGTCGAATAAATAACTATTAATAGTAAAAATCCATAAAATTTTAGGACTCTCATAATTTTTTAATTAGGAGTTCTTAAATCGATATTAACACTTAATATAGGGTTTGAGTGAAAATTTTATCATGAGTGATATCCAAAAAAGAATAAATAGATTAGAGCTCTCGATTAATCTTTTGGAAGATCATTTATATAAATACGGTCATCTCATACAACCAAGACCACTTAGGTTTATAAGAAACCAAATAAACCATTATAAACGGGAACTCCAGATAAGGAAAGACTATCCTTCTTAATAACAAAATAAAATCTTATTTTTTATGTAATAGAAAAATTCTAATGATAAAGTTAGGATAAATCTATAATTTTACTATTCTATTTTCTTTATTTATTACTTTTTATTAAACCTTAAAAATATTAAATACGAATAATAATAATACCTTTTAAAAAATATTAAAATAAAACCAAATTGGCAAATAATTATGGAAATTCGCGATGTAGAATTAAAAAGATCATATATAGGCATTTTTTCGCTTAATTACTTTGTACAAGGCATTAACCAATCGATGTTTACAACAATAATTCCTATATTCCTGTTTTTTTTATTGTCGCCGGCACCCGTAGATGCGGGACAAATCGCTTCAATGATGTCAATCATCCTTCTTCCATTTGGGGTAAAATTTATTTATGGAATCTTATCAGATAAAATAGGATTCAAAAATTTGGGTAGGAGAAAACCATGGATAATTGGGGCATCTTTTTTGTCAGGTTTAATTTGGATAATATTTCCATTTATTTTGGCACCTAACAATGCTATGAGTTTAGTAACGATTTTAGGGATTTTAATTGTAATTGGTGTTGCGATGGCAGATACTGCCATTGATGGATTAATTTTAGATTTATATCCTAAAGAAAAACTCGGACGAGTACAGGGTATTTGTTGGGGATTTAGATCTGTAGGTATAATCGCCGGTGGACCATTATTAATAATTTTAATTTTATTTACAGGAGGAACCGCAGAAATGATCTTCATAGGATTAGGGATCGCAATGATGGTTTTTTCATTTACAACATTGATTGTTAAAGAAAGAGTAAAGACTATCGAAGTAAATGCCATAGAGAATCTTAAGATAATTTTTGGCAAAAGAAAAAATTGGAAAGTTTATGCCTTCTCTTTATTTAATGCGTTCTGTGATGGAGTAGTGTTTGTACTTATCCCTCTTTTCATACTTATTCAATGGGGATTAGTTAGTGCTGCTGGTGCTTCAATGGATCTTATTGGTGATCCTACTCAACAAGAGCTATATGCTCCACAAGCTTTTATTGCGTTCATCATTGGTTTAGGAGTCATTGCAGGAGCTATTATTGGAGGAAGAATGGCAGATTTACAATCCAGAAAACGAAGTGTTTACATCTCATTGATTTTATCCTCAATTTCTTTCTTACTATTTATGATCCCCCTTGTTTGGCCAGTATTAATAATATTTGCATTTCTTCTGGGAACTTCTGCTGGTTGGAGAAATTCTGCTTTTTCTGCTGTCATAGGTCAAGAATCACAGCTATATCCTGAAATGGACAGTACATATTACGCAACATGTAATTCATTCGTCAACATAGGAACAACAATAGGGTTGGAACTAACGAGTATATTAATTGGAGTATTAGCAGGGTTACAAGCATTTTGGATTTATGCATTTGTTTTCTTGTTTATGGCTATTGTTATAAACATAGATTTAATTCCTTTCAAAACATTGGATCCTAATGAATATGAGGTAAATACTGAAAGAAGTAAATAATAGACTCTTAATTTTTTCTTTTTTTTATTCCTTTTACTTATTGAATTGTTTTAAACAGTTTTTTCGAAAAATTTTTAACATTTTATAATGATTTATTTCACATATTCTAAATCTATTTTTTAGAAGTAGGGTGTTTTAAATTAAATTAGAATTTTCTGAGAGAGTAAAAAGACTCCCAAAATATATTTTTGTAGAAATTGAACAATTATTATCAGAAAAAAGAAAGGAAGGCATTGATTTAATTCCTCTTGGTATTGGAGATCCTGATTTATCTACTCCTGAATTAATCATTAATGAATTAATAAGACAGGTGAAAATCCCTAAGAATCATAATTATCCCGCGAGTATGGGCGAAGAAGATTTTAGAGAAGCAGTAGCAAGATGGTATAAGGTTAGATTTAATGTGGATTTGGATCCAAAGGACGAAATTTCAAATGTGATTGGAGGGAAAGAAGGTGTTGCAAACATTGCAAGAGCATTTATTAATCCCGGAGATATTGTTCTTTGTCCAAATCCAGGATATCCAGTTTATGAAAATGGCGCAACAAAATTGTGTGATGCAGAACCATTTTCAATGCCTCTGTTAAGAGAGAATCAGTTCTTGCCTGAATTAGATACAATTGATAAAAAAGTTCTTAAAAAAGCTAAATTAATGTATTTAAATTACCCGAATAACCCTACTGGTGCAATTGCTTCGAAGGAATTCTTAAAAAAAGCAGTAGATTACGCTGAAGATTATAATTTTTTTATTGTTCATGATAATCCTTATTCAGAGTTTACTTTTGGGGATTATATTGCTCCATCGATATTACAAATAGATCAAAACCATGTTGAGATTAATAGTGCATCTAAAATGTTTAATATGACAGGATTTAGATGTGGTTGGGTTGCTGGTAATAGAGATCTTATTAAAGGATTAAGAAATATTAAATCGCAAATTGATTCTGGCTGCCCAAAGTTTATACAGAGAGCGGTAAGTAAAGGATTAGATGAATATCTTTCAAATAAAAAACCAGATATTGTACAAAAAACAGTTGATATATATGAAAAACGCAGAGATATCCTTATTAAGGGTCTGAATGATATTGGCTGGAAAACAGACAAACCCAAGGCAACATTTTATGTCTGGACTCAAATTCCTGAAAAGTATAGAGATTTCGGATGTATGGAATTTGTAAAAAAATTAATTAATAATGGAGTAGTAATTACTCCAGGAATAGGTTTTGGTCAATATGGAGAAGGATTTGTTAGATTTGCTTTAACCCAACCAGAAGACCGAATATATGAAGCAATAGAAAGAATTAATCTAATAATCTAGTAATAATTTAAAAAAAAAGAGTTATAAATATAGAGAAGATTGTTGTTAATTCTACCCCAGTTTTTTACTCATCTTTATCCTCAATGCTTTCAATCTTTTCTCATCTTCAGCCTCAAGGCTTTCTGAAAATTCATTTGGGACTTTTAATGAAATCATAACTGGAGCGGTATAAGAATCCCAATCTTTATAATAATCTAATATCAGATCCATTTTATCTGATTCTTTTTCCAGCTTTTTTCACCTCCTATTTTATTTGAATCCTTCACTGGGAGACTTAAATCTGATATTGACCTATTTCAAATAAGATTCAATGAGATGTAATGTTAAAAGAGAACAAATCAAAAAAAATTATTAGAAAAAGGTCAAGAATTTTGATTTATTCTCTCTTAATACCATGGATTAAAGGGAATACTGTAGTATGTATCCTATACCAATCCATAGTATATTGTGAAAAACTCATTATTTAAATTAAGTTAGAATCACCTTATAAATCTTCCCATTCTATTCCCATTTGTTAGGATTATTAAGTCGCTTTAATTGACAAGTAAGTATAATCTTGAAGGAACCCCATAATAACTTATTAAATCAATAATACGTTTATTAAAGATAATAAATCATCTATTAACAACGTGGATTTTGAGAAAGATGAATAAAAAGATTGTTTTAATTGGAGCAGGCTCAACATCATTTGGGCCTCCAATGTTTAATGACATCTATTTAAGTGATGTTTTAGAAGGTTCAACAATTGTTCTTAATGATATTAATAAAGAAAAGTTAGAAATGATTTATGACCTTTTACTAGCTGAAAATGAAAAACATAATAATAAATTCAGTATTGAACGGACAACTGATCGATCTAAAGCTTTAAAGGGTGCTGATTTTATAATTAATTCAATAGAAGTTGGAGATCGAATGAAATTATGGCGCCAAGATTATGAGATACCAAAAAAACACGGTTCAACACAGATTTTAGGGGAGTGTGGAGGACCAGGTGGTACTTTTCATGCATGGAGAATAATTCCTCCCATTGTTGAGATCGTCAAAGATGCTGAAAATATATGCCCTAATGCATTTTTCATTAATTTTTCAAATCCAATGTCTCGTGTTTGCTTGGCAATTAAAAGAAGTGTAAAAAATCTAAAATTCATTGGATTATGTCATCAAATTGATTTTTTGGTAAAGCATTTACCTATATTATTCAACAAACCCATTACTGACTTAAAAATGAAAGTTGCCGGGCTTAATCATTTTGCTTTTCTCCTAGAACTAGAGGAATTATCTACGGGAAAGAATTTGATGCCTTTTTTCAATACTAACGCTTTTAATTATTTTAAAAATAAGGAAGATAGATTCGAGTTTTCAACTCTCACTTTTGAAGTTTTTAAGAAATTTAGACATTTTTCATATGCGGGGGATAATCACTTAGGAGAATATCTCCAATTTGGTGAAGAATTCACTGAAACTCGGGATATGATAGATTGGATAAATTTTATAGATAAAGAAGGTGAACTTCGTTTTAAGAGGTATTTACGTTATCATCGGAGACTTAAGAAAGGTACATATCCAAAAAAAGGAATGTTATCTACAGCACTCTCAGGAGAAAGAGCCATTCCAATAATTGAAGCAATAATTAATAATATGAATTCATATGAAACTGCTGTAAATATTCCTAATAATAATATTGTTGATAATTTACCGCAAGACTTAATTTTAGAATGCTCAATAACAGTTGATAAAGATGGTGTTCATGGGGTAAAAATAGGATCTTTGCCAAAGAATATCGCTGCATTACTTCGTATAGAAGCCACAATCCAAGACTTATGTGTTGAAGCAGTCCTTAGAAAATCTAAGGATATTGCGATCGCATGTTTAGCTATCGATCCGAATGTTGGAAATTTTGAAATGGCAGAAAACATCTTTAATGAGATGATTGAATTACAGAAAGGCCTTTTACCGAACTTCAAATAATCAATGAATTTTTCCCTATTAAACCAAATTGAAAGTTATAATTGAATTTTCTAAATCAACAGAAAACTTTTCGTTTTTCTTTTTTCCAATTATTTTTAAAACAAAAGATTCATAAATATAATTTATAAATTCTTACCACTAAAATATTAATTCTACCTCTATTTTTTAAGATTTACCAATGTGAATAATAAAACCTTTTAAATGAGCTTAACACCTTAGTAAATATATCCTATTATATTTATAAATTAATATTTTTATTATTCTCACGATCCAATAATAATTGTGTTGGGCGATGATATCAGAAAATAGCAACAATTCACAAGAACGGATAAGGAAGGCCACAGAAGTTCTCCAGAAATTCTGGTGGTTCTCGTTTTTTTTAATCATTGCTCCCTTAATTGTAGGAATTGTATTTTTTTCAATTTTGAATTTCGCGGGAGTAGGTTTATTTATTGCTTTATCTCTATCAGTAGTAAGTTTTATGTTCGCTTTGCTTTTTTTCTATAAAGCCTTTGATAAATATAGAGATAATCCATTTTTTCTAAATAAAAAGAATAATCTCATTGCACGAATTCATATCCTTTTTCTGATTTCTATATTATCATTTATTTCAACTCCTATTTTTATACTTATTTCCCCATTTGACTCATTTTATCATCTTCCAGTTATAAGTTATGCAATCCTTTACAATATTGTCTATTATTATTATTACTTCCAACCAATAGACTTTTTTGACTTGTCTGAAGAGGAATTCAAACATGCAGGTAGTTTTGAGTTAATTGCTAAGCAACCTTACAACTTTTTTGTTGTTATTAATCACATCGTTCAAATTATTTTTTTAATTTTTACTGCTTATACTAACTTTTCTTGGCTTTTTGCTCTTATAACAAACTTAGTCTTTTATTTCATCACATTAACAAGAACTAAAAACCAAATTAAAGTAATCAATGAATCAATAGTTAAAAAAAGCCCAATTTTGAAAGAATTAACGTCTTTTAAACGACGTTTTGTAGTTTCTATAATTAGTCTAATTTTTGTTTTATTAATTCAAATGCCCTTTGTTATTATTATCATATTCAGTCTATCAGGAATTCAGTATTCGAGCTTAGATCTGATAAACAATTCCTTTTTAACAATAATATTCATCTTGTTCTATTTTAAATCTAAGTTTTATGTAGATTACTACTATGGTTCAAAACTCGATCTTTATGATAAGCCTAGCAAAATTGAAAAATCAGAGGAAACTTACTCATTGTTAAGTACTAAATATCAAAAGTACAATTCTTATATATCTATATTTTTAATTCTCTTAATTACATCATTCTCTTTTTTGATTCAAATACCCTTATTAATCTTAATTATTCTTCCATTCATTTATATACTTCTTCATTATGAGCAGAAGTATGACCTCTGTTCAAAAAAATATAATAAAATCGTAATTTTATTAAATTCTATTGCTCTTTTAACATACATCTCTTTTGGGATAATCCCACCTATAATAGAGACCGTATTATTAAATTTTATGGTGTTTTGTATTTTTTTATATGCTGTTTTGCAGGTATTTGTTAAATTGGAATATTATACTAAAGAAAATGTTATTATAATTCAAAATTTACTTGCTGTTGCTAGTTTTACTTTATTAGTATATACATTCTTTCCGATTATTATTGTTGAATATACCGCTTATACAACAGACCCTTTTTTAATTCTCATTTCAAATATTCTCTTGCATTCATTAATTATTTCGGTGATCCTTTTAATCTCTCAATATGTTTTAGGGGTAAGATACTTTTACAGTAAATCCCCGAAGCTATTCAGAATCGTTGTTTTAATAAATAGTTTTTTAATCGAATTATTTATTTTTACTTTTATATTATTCAGTAACTATTTTTTAATCGATTTAATTCCTTTTCTACAAGGAATAATAATAACATTTGTACTATTTCCCATTTTTTTCATTTTTTTTCTTTACATAAATTATGGCTTACATCTGTTTCCCTTAGAATACTTCTTGAAATTATGCTATTTCACGCTCTGGATAGTTTTAATTGATTTTTTTATATCCATATTCATAATATCTCTATTTACTACCTACTATATTATAATACCAATCGATTGCATTATTACTTCTATTTTTTATTACTTTTTATCAAAGTTCGGGTTAACATTGGAAAGAGTAGATGAACTCAAATTTAAAAAACACGTTAAAATCAATTCTTATTTAATAACAGTTGAACTATTTTCTCTATTTAATTTAATGTTTTTTGGCGCTTTTCAAGCGCTATCGTTATTTGAGAATATAATGTATTCAACATATTTATCATTAGCTTTAGTCTGTATAATAATTAATCTATTTTCGAAAAAAGAGATTTTTTCTGAAGATCTTTATATAAAATTAAACACGTTTATTCTGCTATATACTTCAGTAATAGCGTTTTACTATTTTTTGTTGCTAACACTTGATAATTTTTATGTTTTTATAATTCCTCTCATGGTTTTTAACATAATCATTTTCATACCAATTTTATATTTAAGAAAGAAAAAACTATACCCTCAACTTATCTCTAAATCTATAAGAATAAATAGTATTTTATTAGCAATTACAATATCTTTAATTCCAACAATCACAAGTTTAGAATTATACTTTTTAGGTTTATATTTTGATTTAATATTCTTATTAATGACAACAATTAATTTTACTTTGTATATTTTATTACTAATTTTTGCAATCAGCTACCAGATATTAAAAAAAATCAATAGTGATGGAAACCAAACAAATTATTCTCTGAAATTACAGGTACTCATAACAGTTTGTATTAGCTTTACAACAATATTTTATTATTCATTTTTCTTACTAATCGGCACCTTATATTATTATATTATCTTACCTCCAATTTTTACTTCTTGCTTCCTATACATCCCTCTCTTTTTGTCTTATAAGAGATCGATTTTCAATATTGAACATATAAAAAGAGCAATCATTTTAAATACAATAATTCTAGCAGGGTTATTCACTTCAATTCCAGTAGTAATTGGTCTGAATTTATTCTGGTTAGGTTTTATTTTTGATTTCAATATTTTTGTATTTAATATTTTCAATTCTTCCACATATATTTTCTATGCTTTTTTATTGAT
Source organism: Promethearchaeota archaeon (assembly GCA_019058365.1). Lineage (GTDB taxonomy): Archaea > Asgardarchaeota > Lokiarchaeia > Sigyniarchaeales > SOKP01 > Loki-b32. Next base: position 69,907 of record JAHPZE010000019.1, read on the forward strand.
TCTTATAAATTTATCAAGAACGCTTAAGATCAAGGAAAAATATATTTCAAATTTAAATCAACTTAAAATTGTTGTCTTATTTAGTGTTTCTATTACAACTATCTTCTTTTATCCCTTCTTCTTATTAATCAATACTTTATATTATATTGTCATACCTTCAATTCTTACTTCCTGCTTCCTTTATATCCTTTTATATTATTCATATAAAACTGCAATTTTCAAAATTGAACATATAAAAAGAGTAATCATTATAAATACGATAATTCTTACAGGATTATTTACTTCGATTCCAGTACTAATTGGTTTAAATTTATTTTTATTAGGTATGGTTTTTAATTTCAATATTTTTGTATTAAATATTTTAAATTCTTCTATATATATCTTCTATGCTTTTTTATTGATTCTAATTAATTTATCAAAAAAGCTTAAGATCAAGGATAAATTCATTTCAAGTTTAAATCAACTTAAAATTATTATTTTATTTACTATTTCTATTACAACCATCTTCTGTTATCCATTTTTCCTATTAATCAATACTCTTTATGGAATATTCCTACCAATAATTGCATTACTTTTTTCTTGGTTCTTCCTTTTTTATTATTCCTACAAGCAAGAATATTTCAATTTAGAATTTGTTAAAAAATTAACAATATATAATTTTATTATCTTCTCCTGTTTGATTATTTCTTTACCAACGATTATAGGGTTAGAATTAACGAGAATTGGATTAACAGCAAACATAAAATTAATAATTACTGTAACCTTATTCCTATTTTTTAGTTTTCTAAAGATTTCCGAAGGCATAAGTGTTAAAATTATATTGAAAGAGAAATACATTAAACAATTCAAATTGTCAGAGTTAATTTCATGGTTTTTATTTACACTGTTTATCTCTTATTATATAGCATCGACTTTTATTGTAGAATTAGTTTTTACCCCAATAACATCTCTTATTTTAGCTTGTAGTTTCTTAACTTTCTTTATTTTGAATATATATACAGTAGAATTGATGTCTAATTATCTCCCCGATTATCCAAATATTAAATATTTTAAAGATCTAGGACTCTATGGGATAATAATATCAATCTCATTCGTTTTTACATTTTTAGGACTTACAACAGGGCTTTTTTCTTTTCTTATCTGGTGGCCCACAATATTAGGCATTTCATTCTTAATTGGCTTCTTTCTTGTGATTTTTATTATATTCCTAAACGTATGTGATAAACAATTTCAACTGTCACAAACAAAAATTGTTTCCAAGTTATTATCATGGTTAACTGTAAAGATAATCATTAGTCTTTCGATCATATCACTTATTGAATTTTTCGGATTTCTCTTATCTATTATTAATAAAGTCTTTTTGTTTTCCTTAACGTTCACGTTTTTAACACCTATAAGCCTTTATATATTGGAGAATTTGAGGTTTATTTCATCTAAAAAGCAAATGCTATTGAAAAAAATCACTTTAACAATATTTATTGTATCGATATTGATTTTATACATAGAATTTCTTTATTCATTAATATCTGTAATTCCTATCTTTTATTTTATTCCTTTTATTCAAATAAGTGCTATCATTGCCAATTTAATCTTGTTTTTATATTATTATAGTATAAGATTTAACAAAATAATAGAAATAAAATCTGTTTTTGAATTTTATAAAATTTATTTCCTATCCTTTTTATTATTTTTAAGTTTACTTTATTTTAACTCAGAGTCTTCAATTTTCCTTATATTAATATCCTATTTGCTCATCCTTTCTAAGAGGAGTACCATCCCCTTTTTTCGGTTTCTTTCATACTTTTTACTGAGTTATTTTACCTTCCTCGAAATTATTGTTATTCTCAGTTTTTATAACGTTATAATAGGCTTTGATATAGCATTAACAGGTATTTTCATTATTATTTATCTCTTATCTTTATGTGGGGTATTAGTATTCACCATTTTGCTAAATATAAAGAAAAATAATACTTTAGAAAAATTTTATCTATATTCTGTCATTTCTCTTCTATCTTTTGTTACATTGATGATATTTACTAATATATTGCTTCTTTATAACCTAACAATATCACTTTTCCTAGAATTGCTATTTTTAGGAATTTTCTTCTATCACCAGAAAGATGAGCGATATAAATGGTTTATCAAACCATGTGTAATTTTGTTCATATTTGATATTATTAGCTTTCTATCATACTCCTGGCTTTTTAATAACCAAGTCTTTGCAGATTACAATTCGATTCTAACTTTTACTATTACAATGACTGTCACTGGATTTGGGTTTATCCTATTGTATAATAGTTCACCAGCAAGATTCAGAAAAAGATCTTTTTATATTGTATTGATTTCAATTATAATCTCATTTCCTACTTTCTTATATTTTATTATTATTGCTTCTTTAATGATGCCTCTATTTTCCTTAGTCCCATTAATATTTGCGATTGATATTGGCGTTCTTATATTTTATTTATCTATTGGGATTTATCAATGGAAGATATCCATGGCAATTTGGAAATCTGGATGGTATGCTTGGAATCTATTACCTTTTGTTAACTTTATTATCATTTATCAAAGTCTCACCGGAATAGATATTTTTACAAACTCATTGAGATTTGGAGCATTTGATGCTAGTGGGTCATTTATTTTATCTATAATAATCTGCTCGTTATTTTTCTTTCCTGTTGTGTATACCAAAATCAAGAAGAATTTCTCTACAATAGTTTTTATTGTTTGGGGTGAGAGTTTATTCTTACTTTATTGGGTTAGCCTAAATTTATTTGTATCGGATATTTTGTTAAGAAATTTTTCTTTTATTTTGTTTTCAGTCGTTTTATTGATGCCATTATTAGCGATATTTAAATACTGGAAAATTATTTCAATTCTTTGGGTATTCCCTCTAACGATTATTAACGTTACATTTCTATTTTTCTATTTGTTATCAATTGGGGTCTCATTAGAGATGACTGTTTCACTTGATATTTTAGTGATAGGGTTATTTCTAATAGTTTACTCGTTTTTTCCAAATATTAGATCAATTGGGGTTGTTTTAATAAGTGGATATGTCGTTACTTTATTAGGTATTTTCTTGACAATCTATTTCATTCTTTACTTAATTATTTTGAATCCAATTTTTTCACTAAATATTAGTTTTCTCGTAATTGGTTTCAGTCTTTTTTCCTCTAAATATGTTGAAGTTCCAAAAAGACTTATCGATTTGTGTCTTTCATGGATTCTAATTCTCAACCTTTCATGGTTTACCTTTAATACGTTCAATCTATTTCCGGGGCTACTGATATCTGGTTTATCATTAGCATTAACCGTATTTGGATGTTCTTTATTTATATTTAATCGCTATAAAATGAAAATGCGTATTAATAAGATAATTCCCTTTTTAATAGTGGCATTTGGAACATCTTCCTCAATTACATCCTTAAGTTATATTATATTTAATGCAACACCGGGTATTTTAATTTCTATGTTTTCTTCTGTGTTTATTATATTCCTTTACTTCATTTTTGTTGAATATCGTTATATTCTCTGGTTTATTATTCCAATTCCTATCACAACACCTATATTAGAAGTTCTACTGAGATTTGAAGTAATAAAACCTTTCTGGCTTTTAACTTGGGCCATGATTTACCTTTTTACTTTTCAAATTTTAATTAACTTATTTAAAAATACAGTAAAGGAAGAACCACCAGAAATAAAAAATAGTATATTAAAGTTTTATAAAGATAAAGATCAATTAAGATGGCTTAATCTTACATGCTTCATTCTTAATTCAATGTTTTCTTCCATTTTCTTCGCAATTATTATTCCATATTTAATGCCATATTTGGTATTTTCTCAAATTTTATTTGTTTACCAAATCTCTGATTTTCTAATATTATGGCCAATTTTATTTTTGCTTTGTATGAAATATATAGAAAAATCGGAGATAGATATAAAGATAAAAGATATCTTACGTTATTTTAGCAAAATTAGTGCTATTTTCTATCTTTTAATTCCAATAGCGCTAGGCATCAATATTTTTCTTTATATGATTTTAATTAATTCGAACCTTGTAATTACTATTTATATTGTATTGCTAGTGATAAGTGGATTAGTATTTATTGAAGTATCTTTCATAGACCGGAATCTCTTATATTTATTATTTAATTCATCCCGGAATAAACTAACTTTATGGTCTTGGGTTATTTTTAGTAATATTTTGTCTCTATTCCTCTTTTTATTTCATTTAAACTTTTTCCTGTTAGTTTTAACAATCTCACTTTTAGGACTTATTTCTCTTTATTTCTTATCTTACTTAGATATTTCTAAACAAATAATTACCAAAGGTCGTTTAATACTCATTTATAATTCATTTATTTGGAGTTCTTTTTATCTAGCATCCTTAATCTCTGATGGATTGATACTAATCTTCGAAGAGTTAATAGGATTTGCCTACTATTCGTTGTTATTCCAAAATTCATCATTTATATTATATATTTTAAGCGTTTCCTTCGTTAGAATTGAAAAAGATATAAAAAATAAAATCGAATTTTCTCTTTTCATTATATTCCAGGGATTGTTAGCAATTAATTTAATATACATCTTCATATTAAATGGTATTTTAAACTTTTTCTCAGTTAATTTAGTCATTTTTATAGAGGTATGTCTTTCATTCATATCTGTTTACTATTTCAATTTTATATTAGCTGAGAAGAAATATCCAAATTTTCTGCTAAAAATGCATTCAATTTTGTTTTTGATATTGTATTGTGAAATAAGCATTATAATTTATGGTTTATTAAGCGGAGTAATAGGAATTTATGAAAGTATTATAGTATCTCTTTCTGTATTATTGATTTTCACATCACTAGATATTTATTCAATTAAAAAGATAAAGGAGGGCTATGCACGTTTAATTCATACTATTAGCTTTTTAACAATTTCAGTGTTAACGTTTCTAATCTTATATGATTATATCTCTCAATATCCATTCTTTCTTGGTTTAGGAATTTTTATTTTTATGATAATGCAATTTTATACTAATTATTCTCTCTTTAAGGCATTAGAGGATTTGTACCCAAAAGGTCAAGTTTCTCTTAAAAAAGACCAAAAAGTTATTCAAAAATTAATCGGAACAGTTTTTTATGCTACAATATGCATATTCTTAAGTCAAATTTTAACTTTGTATGGAGTCGAATTACAATTGATCCTTTTAATTTTAAGTCTCGTAATCCATGGATTAATGATAATAGACAAATTTTTACTGAAATTTTTAGGAAAAATCACTAATTATATTCAAGTAATCTCTTGGATCTCTATTATGATATTTACATCTACCTATTTAATATGGGTGTATAGCACCTATTTTGCCGCTTTCTTTTATACAGTTATTCCCATCATCGTTATTATCCTACTACTTGAGTTTGCTTACCTTATGAATTTGTTAGCTTTTTGGAGTTTTGTTGCCTTCAATAAAGAGAAGATAAGGTTTTTACTGATATTAATATCATATCTCAATTTTATAACTTGGCCTTTATATTTTGCTTCTTTGAATCTATTACACACCCTTAATTTAACACTCGCGTCTTTTTTCATCATGTTTTTGATAACCTTAATTGATAATATTTTAAGGCAAGATTTCCGAAAATCGTTAAGATCGTTCTCGATTCTAATAATTGGAGGATTATTGTCCATTGATTCTTTCTTATTGCTGAATTCTCTTCCGAATTTCAATATTTTTTTGAATTTAAGTATTTCTTCCTTAGTTATACATGTATTAATGTTAATAGATAGCTATTTGTTGAAATTTATCGGGAAATTTACTAACTCCATTAAGGTGTTTTCATACATCTTAATTATGATTTTTACATCAGTATATTTAACGTGGCTTTATAGTACCTTTTATTTAACTTTCTCTCCTACTGTGATTCCATTCATTATTATTATCCTTATCCTTGAATTTGCCTATCTTTTCAAAGTATCGGCATCTTGGAAATTAGTTGCGTCCAATAAAGAAAGAATTAAATTTTATTTGATTATATCAACATATCTTAATTTTATAACTTGGCCTTTATATTTTGCTTCTTTAAATCCATTTTACGTTCTTAATTTAGTGTTAGCTTCTTTTTTCATTATGTTTTTCTTATCTTTAATTGATACAGTTTTAAAGGTAGATTTCCGAAAATCCTTGAGATCTTACTCATTTCTCATAATTGGAGGTTTAATATCAATTGATCTCTTTTTTATGTTCCAATTTATATTGGTACTTGATATTTTCCTAAATTTAAGTGTCTCTTCTTTAGTTTTTGTAATTTTCTTAGGGATAAAAATAAAACCATTCAAGGGACACTCAGCTGGAGCTTTTATATTTTGGATTGTTATTTTTCTACTCTTAAGTTCAATTATATACCATATATCATTATCTTTTATTATTACAGGAATATTTTTTGCCTTTACTGTTTTAATTTATCCCTTTGTTTTCCTTTTAGAAGAACTAAGAGAACTTATTAATAAAATTACTGAATTATTAACAAGGATCTTTACACATCTCAGAATTTTAATTAAGAATATGTTTATTAGAATTTTCATTTTATGTAAGAGGTATTTTAAATTCCTTTGGATTCTTATTAGTGCGGGTATAGCAACATTCATAGGAATCCTATTTTCTGACATTATTTTTGGTTTATTAAATCCATACCATTCCATTATTCTAATATTTCCTATTTTTGGGATAATTTATTCTCTTAAACCTTCTGAAAAAACTGAAGACGTTGATATCATGTTTAGACGTAGAATGTTTCGTTTAATTATTAGCTGGAGTAGTATTATCATAATTTTATTTTCTTTTCTCGACCCCGTTTACTATGTTTTCACTACCTGGATATCAATTTGGATTTTGGGAGCAATTTTATTGCCTTATATCATTTTCAAGGAGAAAAATGAAAATATTTCAATTAAGTGGAGGTTTTATACATTAATAGTATTGATATCAATGCTAGTTTTATTTGGAATTATTGTTGCTGTCCAATTCTATCTATAGATTTAATAGATTAATGAGTATATACCTATCTAGATCGTTTTTTCAGATAGTTCTTAGTAATTTTGACATATTTATGCGATCATTTTGTATAAAAAGTTGAAAACTTTAAATACATGTTAAAATGAACTATTATTTGTAAATCTAAAAATAAACATACATAATAAATTTAAAAAAAAATTAAAATAGAAGTGATCTATTATATGGAAACTTTAACAAAAAGAATATTAGCTATTGTTCTTATAGCAGTCATTGGAACAGGTATTGGAGTTGGAGCGTGGTTTTTTCTAGGTCAAGAGAAGAGTATTCCTTGGCAAACCCCTGGAGTAACTGGTATACCATCGAATAGGTTAATAAAAGTTGGTGTGTTAAATGATATCGGTGAGATTCAAGGAGATCATGCATGGCAGGGAGCATGGTTAGCTGCGTATAACATAAATACAGCTGGCGGAATTGATGTTAATGGAACAAAATATTATATTGCAGTTATAGCAGAAGATACTGATGAATCTGCCGCTCAACTCGATGTAACCAAAGGAGTTGCTGCAGCTCAAAAAATTATATCTATAGATGGAGCTCAATATCTTATGGGTGGGTTCAGAACTGAAGCTTTAAAAGCATATATTGAAGTTGTTATGGATAGTAAAACAATCTTTTTTGGTACTGGAGCTGCTACTGACTCTTTCTGTGAAAATGTAGTAGACAGTTATTCTAGATATAAATACTTCTTTAGAACTAACCCACATAACTCAAGTGCTATGGGAAAGCAAATAATTTATTTCTTGATCTATGCAGCATTCTTTGGAATACCACTGCAAGCGTATGTGCAAGGTGCTGCTGCTGCTCCCACCGATCCATACTATGGGACCGGGATACCAGGTCAAAAAAATTCCTTAAATGTGACTAAAATTGCCATTCTTAGAGAAGATTTGGACTGGACAATTCCATTTGCCGCAGCTATCAAAACATATATACCATATCCTCTAGTCAAAGAGATCGCATATCCGATTACTGCATCCTCAGAAGATTTTACGACCTACATTAACCAAATTCAAGCTGCTGGAGCTCAAGTTTGTATCCCGATAATTTCTGGTCAGGGGGGAATAAAGATGACGACAGCATATGCAGATATACAACCAAATTTCCTTCTATGTGGCGTAGATGTTCAAGCGCAAACTTCAGAATATTGGAGTGATACTTTAGGAGGTTGTGCTTATGAGATATATTCGCATTCATTCGCAGGTTTGAATAACACTAATGCAACTCCGTTGTCACAACCTTATTATGATCAATATGAGGCTAAATGGGGTCATGCTCCTCTTTACACAGGTTCAGGATGTTACGATTCTATGTATTTACTAGCGGATGCAATCGACCAAACCAATTCTTTCAATGAGCCTGCTTTAATTAATTTCCTTGAAAGTATTACCAGAACTAGTCCACGGGTAAATCTGTCTGTTACTGTTGAAAAATTTGCTTTTACACAGGTATCAGAGGGCTTTGCTGGAGCTCATGATGTAGTAGCGGATTATCCATTTGCCACTATAGCTTATGGTCAATGGCAACCAAAGGGATTGACAGATGGGGCGCAAATCTGTATACCAACAGGTGCGAGTACTCCCTTATCCATCTACTCTATATATCCAGATAGGCTTGCGACAGGAAGCATGCTCTTACCACCGTGGGGTATTAACGGCTTAGTTAATCTCTAAATAAGAACATAAATTATTCAAAAATTAAATTTTTTTTTTATTTTTCTATTCAGTATCTAATGAAGTATTTATTTATCTTTAATTTTTTATTTTTTTTATTC
>JAHPZE010000020.1 GCA_019058365.1 Promethearchaeota archaeon
TATAAAAAGTCAATGTTCAATAGGATTTAGAGATCTACTTCCTTTGGTACTGTATAATTTTATTTTTAAGTTCTATTCATAAATGATTAGAACAATAAGAGAAAGCTCAATACATGCCACTTTAAAACGGATATATGAAGAACCTGGAGATCAAATTGAAAAATCAGTTGATAAATACGTAATTGATATTGTTCGTGGCAAACTTCTAATTGAGATTCAAACCCAAAACTTTTCAACAATTAGAAAAAAGCTTGAGAACCTTATCCAGAATTATAGAGTTCTTTTAATTCACCCTATAATCCAAGATAAGTGGATCATAAATTTAGATTCTATACGTAAAAACATACTCAGAAAGAGATTATCACCGGAACATGGTTCAATTCTTAATATATTCAAAGAATTGATATATATCTCTGACTTAATCTCTAATCCAAATTTAATTTTAGAGATAATACTAATTCAAGCAGAAGAAATTAGAGTAAGCGATGGTTTTGGGTGCTGGAAAAGAAAAGGTTGGAGTATTCATGACCGTAAATTATTAAAAATTTTGGATCATAAAATTTTCTCCAATCCAAAGCAATTTTTAGACTTTATTCCAGATGAGATTAAAATCCCCTTTTCAAATATAATTCTTGCTAATTGTTTAAATATTTCAATTAAACTAGCTCGAAAGATGACGTATTCACTAAGAAAAATGAATCTACTTAAAGTTAATCAGAAAGTTGGTAATTCATATCTTTTTAATTTAAAGTTTTAACATACAAATTCCAATCTTACATTAAAATTGATAGGATTAATTGCTTTTTATTTCGGATAATTTAAAAAAAAAAATTAAATTTAATCTCAAATTTTTATTTTTGATTTGGTTATGATATGTTCGCATTTTAGACAGATTTAAAATAGCGGTAATCTTGCATTGTGCTAAAAAGTATGAACCTAGGATATCTGCTGGTAAAAAAGAAGCGATACTCTAGGAAATTTTGTTTTTACTCTCTGTTTTTATAATTGGAACTATTTTAATCTTTACAGTCCCGTTTAGTGTTAAAAAAACTAATGGGCTTCTAATGCAAAGTAAATTTTAAGAATACATCTATCTGAAGCATAGAGATAAGGTTAAAAAGAAAAAAATTAAAATTTCTTTAAGTAGAATTTAACACTTCAAACTGGCTATTATATAAATCGGCATAATATCCATTTCTGGCTAGCAGTTCTTTATGGGTACCTTGCTCCACAATCTCCCCATCCCGAATTGCAAAGATCAAGTCAGCATTTCGAATAGTAGATAACCGGTGAGCAATGACAAAGCTTGTTCTATTCTGCATTAAGGCATCCATAGCATTTTGAATCAATATCTCTGTATGTGTGTCTACAGAACTGGTAGCCTCGTCGAGGATTAGTATTGGTGGATCAGAAAGAACAGCACGAGCGATTGTGAGCAATTGCATTTGACCTTGAGAGATATTTGTTATTTCTTCGTTAATTATCATGTTATATCCATCAGGTAAGGTTTTTACAAAGTGATCAACATTAGCTATACGTGCAGCAGCTCGTACTTCTTCATCAGTAGCATCTTGATTACTAAAGCGGATATTATTCATAATGGAATCATTATAAAGCCATGTATCTTGAAGTACCATTCCAAACATTTGGCGCAAATCTTCGCGAGTCATCTCTCGAGTGTCATGACCATCTACTAAAATTACTCCACTATTTAATTCATAGAAACGCATGAGCAATTTGACTAATGTGGTCTTACCCGCACCCGTTGGACCCACAATTGCAATTTTTTGTCCAGGTTGAGCTATTGCGGAGAAGTTATGAATGACTATCTTATCTTGACTATATCCAAAAGTCACATTACGGAATTCTACTAACCCATCAACTTGCTTTAACTTAATAGGCTCGGAGACTTCAACGACCTCTTCTTCTTCTTCAAGGAATTTAAATACACGTTCTGCTGCAGCAGCTGTTTGTTGGAGAACATTTGTAACATTAGCAAGTTGGCTGAGAGGCTGAGTGAATGAACGGATGTATTGGATAAATGCTTGAATATCCCCTATGGTTATAACATTCTGGATAACTAAATAAGCTCCAAGAATAGTAACAACAACATATCCTAAATTGCTGATGAAAAACGTGATTGGTATCATCAATCCCGAGACAAAATTAGCTTTCCAGGATCCTTTATACCATTGATTATTTAATCCTTTAAATTTTTCAACACTTTTTTCCTCTCCACTGAAAGCTTTTACGACGATATGGCCACCATACATTTCTTCTACATGTCCATTAACGTGTCCTAAATAATCTTGTTGTTGTTTAAAGTACTTCTGTGATCGACCAATGATAACGCCTATTAGTAGCAATGTCAGGGGAAGCATCCCCAGTGCAACTAATGTCATTATCCAATTTATACTTAACATCATAATTACGATACCAACAACCGTAACTACTGATGTAATAATTGATGTGAGACTCTGACTCAATGTTTGGTTTATTGTATCTATATCATTCGTAATACGAGATAGTACTTCTCCATAAGTTGTTTGATCATAATATTTAAGTGGCAAGTGGTTAATCTTTTCCGAAATATCTCGACGGAGTCGGTAAGCAACATTAGTGGAAATATTTGCCATAATCCAACCTTGGATAAAACCAAAAGCTGCTGAAACAATATAAATTATCAGCACTTCTAGTAGAATTCCTCCAATTTTAACAAAATCAATTTCACCCGTGCCACTAACTTTAGCTATTATACCATTAACCAAAGTCGTGGTAGCAGTTCCTAAAATCTTTGGTCCTATAATGATTGCTGTAGTAGAAGCTGCTGCAAAAATAAACACTAATAAAACTAGCCATTTATATCTACCCATATACCGAAATAATTTTCCCATAGTTCCACGAAAATCGGTTGCTTTTTCGCGCACTCCGAACATAGAACCCGGTGGACCAGGACCCCTCATGGGTCCTCCACGTCGTCCCATCATGATGATTCCTCCAATTCAAGTTGTGAAATGGCTATATCCCTATATATAACACAATCTTCCATGAGCTCAGCATGCTTACCCTTCCCAACTATTTCTCCTTCATTGAGAACAATAATCTGATCAGCATCTTTAATAGTAGAAACTCTTTGAGTTACTATGAGGACAGTACTTGCTGATATAGATTTTCGAAGGGCTTTTCTTAACGCAATATCGGTTTTAAAATCTAAATTAGAAAAACTATCATCTAAAATGTTAATTGGAGCTTTTTTGACTAATGCCCGAGCGATCGAAAGGCGCTGCTTTTGACCTCCAGATACATTCTTACCACCTTGGGCTATTTCAGTAGCCATTCGCTCAGGTTTAGAATTTATGAACTCGGTAGCTTGAGCAGTCTCTATTGATGACTCAAGAACATCTTCACTCGCATTTTCATCTGCAAACAGGAGATTACTTTCAATAGTTCCGGAAAATAACACGCTTGTTTGAGGCACGTATCCAATTTTTTCATGAAGTTCTTGTTGACTAACATCACGCACATCAACGCCATCAATCAATATCGTTCCTGATGAAACCTCATATAAGCGAGGGATCAAATTTACAAGCGTAGATTTACCAGACCCAGTGGGCCCAATAATAGCCGTAAATTGCCCTGCATAAGCCGTAAAAGAAATGTCGCATAAAGCATTCTCTGGTGCTCCAGCATAACGGAAAGAAACATCTTGAAATTCAATTTCTCCTTTAAATGGTTCATCAAAATGTTTTGGATTTTCGAGATCTTGGATCATTATATCAACTTTTAAAACCTCGGCAATACGATTTACAGACACTAAAGCTCGAGGCAAGATGATAAACATTAATGACAGCATAAGGAAGGCAAAAGTCACTTGTATAGCGTATTGCATGAAAGCAATCATATCACCGACTTGGATATTTGCATTAGCTACGCCGTGCGATCCCACCCATATGATAATAATTACAAGAACATTCATCAACATCATCATCACTGGCATCATAATTACCATTACTCGGTTTATAAACAGTGAAACCCTAGTAAGATCAATATTAGCTTCATCAAATCGATCTTCTTCGAACTTTTGTTTATTAAAAGCTCTTACAACCATTAAACCCGACAAACTCTCTCGAGCTACGAGATTAAGGCGATCTATTAATTTTTGGATGCTCTTAAATTTCGGTAAGGCTACGTAAAATACTACCAGGATAAGGGCAAGTAATATTCCTACTGCCATTGCTAATATCCACCACATCGAGGGAGCTAAGTCAAGGGCGTGTATTACCCCACCTATCCCCAAAATAGGAGCATAAAACACCAAACGGATGATCATCATTATTGCCATTTGGATTTGAGTTATATCATTTGTTGAGCGCGTAATCAATGATGCTGTGGAAAAGGTATCAAATTCAGTACTCGAGAATTTTTCAACCTTCTCAAATATATCCTTTCGCATATCACGAGACATTCCAGTTGCAGTTTTAGCGGAAAAATATCCGACTCCAATTGTACATGCCATTGCAAGAATTGTAAGAAGAAGCATCAAACCACCATAGTAGAATATGTAATTAAGTTGCATTTGATCTACATTTATGCCAAGTTTTTCATACTCAACTCTTACAACTTGAATTGCTGCCTGTATTATAAAATTTTCTCCAAGAGCGCTAAATTGTGAGTTAACCAAAGCAGTTATCGATGCCACTGCTATAGGTTGTGTTTTAAGAAATGTAAATAAGTCTGTACCACCAGGGAGAGAAATATTTAATTGAAAATTTACAAACATGCGTAAGGTATCATTTGTCATTAGTAATTCGACGAAGGATACCGTTAAAAGCCCACTGGCCATAATCGGGTTTAAATGTGCGATTGTCTTGCTATTAGAATCGTTCAATACATAAATAGATTGGTTAAGTAGAGCGGGATATTTTTTAACATAATGACTAGCTTCTGTAGTGCCGTTTTGAATGAAAGTATAAGCATTAAGCACGTCTGTCTGGTTTTCTGGAGTAAGAAATAGCAAAGTATGGTTCATTTCAATCCCCCGCATTGCTTCGGGCACCGCATTCTTTATACCCTTTTGCTGAATGCCTACATTCACTATCTTTGCGAGATAATCAGGTAATGTTAGGTTAAAATTTGCTTGTCCAAATAACAACACAATAGAAACAGCAATCATTATGAGGTAAGGTTTTGAATACTTAATCATTCTGACTTTCATTTTAAAATCACCATTAGCTTATTTAGTTTCTATTTCATTGTCTTTAGGTTCTACGGAAAGAGGATTGTCCATTAGATATTTCTTTAACTCATTTTGCCCTTTTTCCATCTTATTGAGAAGATGAGTCAAGAAATCTGCTTTGAGCAAAAGAACTATACTTTCGCCTTCTGTACCCATAACAATTAACTTTTCACCAGCTTCGAGTTGTATCTTTTTACGCAATTCAATTGGTAAAACGACTTGACCTCGTTCTCCAACTGTTGCGCTACCATAAAATTCTAGTTTTCCAAAAATAATTTTTTCCCCTAAAATAACTAATTATATTGTAAAAATACATGTAACAAATAAAGTTTTTCATATATCTCATATTTTTCATACAAATCAGAAAAATTGCTATAAATAAAATTATAAATAATTTGAATATTGAGATTATGTTTGAGAGTATATGTTTAACGCTTATAATTTAATAATTTTTCTTTAATATTTCGGTATAAGGAGCCAAATACGACATTTTTTAATTCGCTCCTTACTTCTTTACTATTTTAATAACCTAAATATAATATTTTTTTAATCCTCTAATTGCGTTTAAAGTAATCCATTTGCTTTCAGTATTTAATTCCAAATTTAAGCTTTAAATTTAAAATCCTTAGTTAATTTTATATAATTAAATAGAAATCAAAACGATAAGGAGAGAAGACCGCATGAATATGAAAGAAATTATGGAAAAGTGCCAGTTAACTGAAGAAGAACTGAAGGAATATTTGCACTTAACCAAAAATATTGACCATAAAGAAGATCATAGTCGTGCTTATAGAACTATGATGAATCAAACGAGGAGAGAAATTTTAAAATTCATAGGAATTAATATAAAAACGTTCGAACAAATAAGAAATGAATTTCAAGAAGAGGATGATCTATTAAGATATCATCTATCAATGTTAGAGCAATTATTTTACATCATGAATACAGAAAGTGGTTGGAAAGCGACCCCAAGGGGAATAGGGTTTTTGAATAATGCAATAATGGGAGATTAAGTTTTAATGTTGTTAAAGGTTTAAATAGACAATTTTTTTATAAAATATTACTAATCTTATCGATAAGGAAATCTGCTTTTTTTTCTATTTCATCTTTACTACTTGTAATTCGAATTCCAAATGCAGAACCTAATCCCGCATCAGAAACACCTACACTTATATTTATAGCTCTACTTAACAAGTCATTCGTTTTAGGTAACATACCTTTGTTATATTTTATTTTTGATCCTTTGTAAAAAGAACATGAAAAAGGACAGTTTTCTTCAGTTACAGTTTTTTTTACCTAAGAAATGTTCCATATTATTATAAACATGTCAGCCTGATTCTGCAATAGTTGTGGTTCCTAATTCATCAGCTAATTTTGTAGCTTTTTCAGATGAGGGCAAAAAGAAAGTCAATAAAGTGCCTACATCTCCATTCTTGTCTAGAATTTTCCTAAATTCTATTTCTTCTATTGTAGACAAACGTTTTTTTAAATATTCTTTATTTTAATGGAGCTTTTCCCTAATATGTGGGGTTTTTTTGAGTTGAGTTCTAGCGACAGCAGCAGTTAATTCATTCATCCTGAAATTTAACCCTAAAACAGTTCTTTTTCCTTGTTCTACTCCTTGTCTTAAAGGCAAATGCCCTTAATCATGGATGGCAAAAGCTCTTTTATATAGATTTACATCATCAGTAACTACTATCCCACCATCACCGGCGATTATTGTTTCATAAACATTTAAACTAAAAGCCCCCATTTTACCAAACGTGCCAACAGATTTACCTTTATACATAGCTCCAAAAGCTTGAGCACAGTCTTCTATTAAGATGAGGTCATTGTCGTCAGCAATTTTAGAAATCTTATCTAAATGACCTGGATTTCCTAGCATATGAACAAGCATAATTGCTTTCGTACGAGGAGTGATTTTTTGTTCAATATTTTCCGGATCAAGAGTTAAAGTTTTATCTATCTCGCCTAATATTGGTATTGCACGAGCAAATATGATAGAAGTTATACTTGCGATGAATGTGTAACCGGGGACGATTACTTCATCTCCTGGTCAGTTATCCAAAATAAAATTAAAGATGGAATTAAGGGACAGATAATTTCGGGATTAATTACTTTTGGGGAACAGATTTTGTACATGATAGTATTTCTCCTTTTTTTTAGCTTTTTATTCGGAAGTTTTTTCAATTTTGGAGTCTATTTGCCCATTACTATACCTACCACTTTATTATCGAGTTTTGTTTATGTTGCTTTATATAGGAAAACAGGAAATATAATCTCAGGCACTCTTATAAGCGCTTTCATTGTAGCAATGATAATCATTACCGTATCAGTTATTTAAGTTTCTAAATTCTTTTTTTTTTAAATTCTAATTTTAATTTTTGGCTTGGTTATAATATATTTACATTTTGGACAGATTTTATAATAGCGGTAATCTTGCATAGTGCTAAAAAAGTTTGATCCAAGGATACCTGCTGGTAAAATAAAAAGGGATACTCCAAGAAAGGCTAAAGCTATTGTACAAAAACGACCGCCTGTAGTTATAGGATATACATCACCAAATCCTGTAGTTGTAAATGTGATAATTCCCATCCACAAGGCAGTAGGGATATCTGAAAATTTAGTTGGTTGAGCACTTCTCTCCAGATAATAAATTAATGTAGAAGCGAATATAACAAAAATCCCGCAAAGTATGACTGTGACAAAAAACTCTCGTTTTGTTTCCTTAAAAATTAATCCCGCAACCCTAAATACATCAACAAAATGTCCAATTTTAAATATAACTAACATCCTGAATATTTGGAGGTATAAAACTAAAATGCGAATATGATTAAAAACAACCATAAGATATAGAGCGACGAGGATGATGATGTCAATAATAGCTAAAGGGCTTAAAACATATTTTATTCTCCCTCTAAGAGGATATTTGTATTTGTCTTTTTTTGAGGCAACGATACACCAGACTCGTAATAAATATTCAACGGTAAATACAATGATTGTAAATATTAACAAAGAATTTAATAGAGATCTAAGCCCTAATGATAATTCTGGGTTAGTTCCAATCATTATTGCCAAAATATTTAGAGTTATAATGCTTGCAAAGAAAATAAATACAATCTTTTGTCCTAATTTAGTTGGAAATCTAAATTGAATTAACTTATATATTTTCTTTTTATAGTTCCCCTTGAAAGTAGTTTTTATGACTTTTTTTTTATCTTTCCTCTTTCTTAATTTTCTTATAAACTCAGATTTTGGAATAATTTCTTGACAGTTTGGGCAAACTTCTGAGGATGGTTTCCTTTCTTCAATTTCCTCGAGAAATCCCGATACAATAACACTAGCAGGTAATAAGAATAATGTTATCCCTATAAAGGATATGACTCCTGATACAATTTTTCCAAGTAGAGTTAATGGTACAATATCCCCATAACCTATTGTAAAGAGATTTATTGCTGTAAACCACATAGAGCTAAAGAGATTTGTTATTTTATCAGGTTGGGCTTCATGTTCAGCAATATATATAAAAATAGAACCAAAAAACATCAAAATTAAAGAGAGCATTAACGTGATTAATAATTCTTCCTTCTTGCGTTTTATCACCCCTAATATAATTTTAAAAGATCTAGAATAGCGACTGAATTTTAAAAATACAAATAAACGCAACAATCGTGCAATGTCCATCACTTCATAAACAAAAAGACCTATCAAAAATATTATGAATGAAATAGCACTTAGAAAATCAATTATCCCTGTCATACTTGTAATGTAATTCCATCGTTTTGAAATTGAATCCCTATTTATTACTTTTTGATTATAAGTCCAAATGCGGAGAAAATATTCTAACACAAATGTTAACCCAGTAATACACGATAATATTACAAAAATCACGTGGAAATGTTGCTGTAAATTTATATTAGTTTCTAATATTGCAATAGTACCATATATTAGACTTGATAAAATCAGCCAGATTGCTATTAGTTTTGCTGAAATAGTTCTTATTATAGGAAAACTCAAACTTTTAAGGATTTGCTCTTTAAAAATATGGCCCTCAATATTTTTATTTGTTTCCATGATAAATCCAAAAATTTCAAAATTTTTTAAAAATATTATTAAATTTCATATTTTTATAGTTGTTAGCAGAAATTAATCTAAAATTGGAGTTAAAAAGAATATTGAGTTAATTAGATATTTAATCTAATATAAGATAAAATTTGTTCTTTTGTATTACGATTTGTAAGGGTAAAAATGATAAAAAATTACTCATGGTAGTTCATTAAATTTATAAAAGGAGAAATCAAAACAAAATATAACCTCTTTAATTTTTAACAAAAACTGAATGTGAAATGTTATATGAGTAGAATTATAACAAAAAAAAGAGTAATTTTGATTTTGTTTTTCCTCTCTGTTTTTATAATTGGAACCGTTTTAATCTTTACAGTCCCTTTTAGTGTTAAAAGCACTTATGGGCTTACAACGCAAACTTCAGATGGAGTAACGATTTCTTTCAACGTCTTCGAACCACAAGAAAGTCTTTATCAAAAGTATAATGACAACAATCCAAAAAAAGCCGTTATAATTGGGCATGGTATTATGGCAGACAAGGAAATAATGAAAGGATACGCTATTGAATTGGCTAATGCAGGTTTTATCGCAGTAGTGTTTGATTTCAGAGGACACGGACAAAGTCTCGGGGAAATCGATCGAGGAGCAATAATTGATGATGTTAGAGCCATTAAAGGTTATTTAAATTCTAGAGATGATGTCGACATAAATAATCTTGGATATATAGGATATTCTATGGGGGGCTTCCCAGGAAATCAAATTATTTCAGAAGATACCGATTTTAAGTGTTTCATTGGAATTGGAACGGGATTACCTACAGAAGATTATCACCCTGAATATTCAATAAAAGCCAGTTCTAATCGAAGTTTAAATATCCTCATGATTCAAGCTCGATTTGACGAAGTGAATACTTTATCAAGCTTAAAAGACGGTATGGCATTAAGACTCAATATGACTCCCGAGGATATCGATGTAAATAAACTCTATGGAAGCTTCCAAGACGGTAACGCTTCAATGATCTTCCTAGACGATAACACTAATCATTTATTACTCGCTTGGGATCAAGATTTTATAAGAGAAGCTAGAAATTGGGTGATTAGTACATTTCCAGATGTAAGACAACCCGATGAGAATTTTTATGTTAATATAAGATGTATTATTTTGATAATTCAATTAATTGGTGGTATTGGTTTGTTTTTTTTAATTATTGATCCTCTTTATGAATTAATTTTGAAAACTAGAAAGGTAAATCGAGAAGACGAAGCAATTTTAAAAATAGATTTGCCTGATGTGTCAATAACTAATTTAGCATTACGAACAGTTGCCTATTCTTTAATCCTTGGCTTACCAGGAATACTTATTTTTATGCCTTTATACTTCTTTCCTTTATTTACAGCTGGAAATGTTTTAATGCTTTTATGCGGTCAAATGTTTGCAATATTAATTTTACTTTGGAGAATTGGGAAAAAAGCTGACACTCCTTTAAAACACATTTTAATTGGACCATTTAAGAGTAGAAAGAATTTCATTAACCAAATAATATTAGGAGTAATCTTAACAACCATTTTGTATATAATCATCTATTTATCAATAGGGCTAAACTATTTTGCTATACTACCATCTCTCACTAAAATAGTATTCATTCCAATTTGTTATGCGATATGTTTCTTTGTCTTTCTCATATATAGCTTACTAAATCAAACAGTTCTCCAAAATAAAATCAAAGATGGATTTAAAGGACAGATAATAGCGGGATTAATTACTTTTGGGGTACAGATTTTGTATATGATAGTATTTCTGCTACTTTTTAGCTTTTTATTAGGAAGTTTTTTCAATTTTGGAGTCTACTTGCCTATTACCATACCTACCACTTTATTATTGAGTTTTACCTATGTTGCTATATATAAGAAAACAGGAAATATAATCTCAAGTACATTAGTAAACAGTTTTATCGTTACAATGATAATCATTACAGTATCAGTTATTTAAATTTCAACTTCTTATTTTTTTTGCACCCATTATAGAGAATATTTAAAAATAGAAAAATAATAAGACATATGGAAAATAAAATAATTTTTATTAGATTTACATATTGGTATGGTGCAATTCTTGATCTATTAGTTTTCCTTGATATGATCATTTCAGTAATATTTGAATTTTCGGTTTCACTGTCAAATGTAAGTTCAGATATTTCTTATAAATATCAAACGGGAACTGGATCATTTTTAATGTTAGGATGGACAATTCTCTTATTATGGGCTGATCGTAAACCAATTGAACGTAAAGATATTTTACTTATCACAGCAATACCAGTTGTTATTGGTATTACCCTTATAAATATAATTTATACATTTTTTTGGTTTCTTTCCCTAATTACGTTTTTTTTTTTTATTATTGCTTATTTAATTGCTAGAAAAATCGATTTAAGCTAAATTTTAAATAATTCTTATGAAAAAATTTAATGAAATTAGACTTTATTTATTTCATCAAATAAGTATTGAATTAAATTTATATAATAGCTTCGTTTATTCATCCTTAACATTCAATTTATCTTATAAATTAAAAAGTTGAATTAAAAATGAGTGAAAGCAAAAAAAAAGATTCAAATGAATTATTAAACATTCTGATGATAATTATCGGTATCCTTTTCGTCTTAGTGGGTATAATTAATATCTTAGGTTGGGCGGGGATTAGTGTAGGATTTGATCTATCGAATCCTGCTATTCAAGCAGCACTTACTATTCTCGGACCTTCAGGTTTAGTTTCTATCGTTCTTGGATTTTGGTGTTTAATCTCAGGTATTGGCATGTTTCGTGAAGAGGAATATGCTATGGGAATGGGTCTAGTCGTATTAAGTGTTATGGCTGTTCAGACGTTATCAGTAATGTTATCATGGGGCGGTATTGAATGGTGGTCAAATTGGATTAACTACATCATCTTAGTTGCTTTTATAATTGGAGTGTTAGGATTTTTCTGGTTACTGTTTACTTACAAGAGATATGATTAAATGGGAGTTATTTCTATATTTATTTCTATATTTATAATTATTTACCCTTTTTTTTATTATTCTAACTCTTTTAAATTTTGTAAATAAAATTGATAAAAGAGAATTTTTTATAATAACCAAATAATAAATTGTAATTCTTTAAATCCTATGGCAAACTTTTCCAATCGTCAAGTTTTAGGAAGTGTGGGTAATCCACGTCTTGGTGGCAACACTGAGATTTTAGTAGATGAAGTGTTATTAGGTGCAGAAAATGCTGGATGTGGACATAATCATGACCATGATCATGAGCACTAGTGCCTTGATAAGATAAAAATCATTAATACATTATTCTTTTTTTGAATTTTATCTTTATTAAAAAAAAAAGCTAAAAAGTAATTTTATTTTTTCATCTAATTTTTTTGTGCGTGTTAAATCAAAAGAATAAACTTTTTCTCAATAAATTAAAATTTTAAATCTCATTTTACCAACCATCTTTGGAATAAATAATACAAACTTAGGAAAATGGCTAGGGGGATAAATACAAATTCAGAAAAATCATTCAATAGGGTATTTTGGCCCCTTTATATATTAAATGGATTTCAAAGTGTAGCATATGGGGCAATGATTGTACTTGTGGTTCCTCTTGCTCTAATTATTTGGCCAAATGATCCAGCAGATATTCATGCATTGGAAATGGGAATACTCTATACAACCTTATCTTGGAGCGGTTCTTTTGCGGGTCTAATTTTTGGTAAACTTATTGATAAATACTCTCGAAAAAAAATTATCATCATTATTTCTCTGTTCAGAGGAGTTGCAATGTTTTTTTTAGGATTTGCTATTTATGGTGGTGAAGATAAGACATGGTGGTATTTTTTTACTTTCATTGCTCTTTTTGGCTTCTTCGCTGGAGGTTCATGGCCAGCTATTAATTCATTATCTAATGATGTCGTCCCCCGAGCTTACCGCTCTCGATTTTTTGGTGTATATCAAATTGTACTTAATACAACAAATATAATAGGTTGGTTAATAGCTACATTCTTAGTCCAAATTGGGCTTTGGAGATTTTTTTTTTGGGGTATTGGAATATCTATTCTTCTCGGAGGTCTAATTTTTGCACTCAACAATGAAGAGCCTAAAAGAGGTGCTCAACAAGAAGAATTATTCGATTTACTTCAAGACGATTCCATTGAGTATGATTTTCAGATAGATAAAGAAATGATGCGGAAAACTATGCTTAGCAGAACTAATATTGTAGCTCTTGTTGAAGGAATTTTTACTTGTATTCTTATGAGTAGTCTCAATTTTTTAATTTTAAATTATGTTCAGAATCCTCCTTATAATTTAGCCCCATTTTCAATAGGAGTTTTTATGGTTTTTTTTGGATTAACAGGTGGATTGGTGGGACAAATATTTCTATCCAGAGTTAGTGATAAAATAGCCCTAAAAGACCCAGTAAGGAGATTACCAATTATAGTTATTGCTAAAATAGGAGGTTTAATTACTTTCGCTCTTTTCTTTTTCTTACCTTGGGTTCCATTAAGCCCAGAACTGGGTAAGAATATTGCCTACATTATGACAATACCTACTATGTGGCTGATGGGTGCGTTATTCTTCACCTCGAGAAGTATCTTTTCTCTTTATATTGTGAATCAAAGTCCGGTAATACAACAGATCAATCTACCTGAAGCACAAGGTCAAATAGTTTCTTGGAACCAATTCTTAGAACAATTTGGGCGCGGTATTGGCCCCTTATTATGCGGAATTATGTTAGCTTTTACAAGTACAAATTATCAAATAACTGTCTTAATAGTTTGTTTATGTATTCTGCCTGGAGTAATACTCTGGATTTTAGCAATGAAATGGTTTCCTATGGATAGAGAAAATATAAAAATTATTTTAGCTGATCGCGTAGAGATTCTAAACTCTAGAAAAAAGTAATATCTTAATTTTAGATAAAAGAAGAAAGTTTATCACGGCTTATACTAGAATTTGAGTTAAAAAAACTGGTTGATTTCCTTCCTTCTAAGATCTCAAGGAAGTGTAGTTTTTAAGCTCAAATAATCCATCTATTATAAGTTTAATCACTCAGAAAGAAATAATGCGTTTGTTCATTTTTACAAGCTATCTGGATAGATTTATCGGAAACCATTTCAGTTAGGATTCTTTTTCCATTGTTCTTTACATATTTCTTGTAATATGAATTTTTAATACTATCATCTAATTTATTTAACAAAGCTTCCGCTGTGTATGCTTTCCCTATATTTGTTTTTAAATATTTAGTTAACTTATTTTTAGTAGCTATGTATAATTCCTTAGTTTTCTCATTATATTTTTTACTGTTTCTTCTAGAATTATTATTTTTAACAAAAATGTAATAAATTAAAATGGTAATTAGTACTAATCCACCAAGAAATAGCCACCATTGAAGGGGAGGAAAGTATACTAGACTTATAGAAAATAAAGTTAAATCCATTATAATCACAATAATGGATATTAATCCATACGGAACCGAAACATCCGATTTTAAATATTGATAACTAGATCGCAGATATGGATCAAATCTGGACTTACTATCATCAGACATTATTTTTCACCTGAAAAAGATAATTAAATTTCAAAATTTGTATTTCTTTTACATACACAACTTCACATTGTTAATAGACTTCATATCTATAATATCCTATTGGGTTTATAAATATATTTACAATAGTATATGATTAATTAAAAATGAGCAAATCTTGTTTCTATAAAATATGTGTCCCATTGGTTGAATATCTATTAAAATATATTCATATTAATAAAATGCTTTATAAACACCTTCAATTGGAAAGAATCGATCATTTTTTCCGATACATACCACTAATGGATGAGAGAAAGGTGATGCAAATATTTCATACAACTTAATATGATTTCTTAAATTCGACACATAATCAGATCCACAGTGCTATATAGCGAGTAAAATTTCTTCTCTTGTCTCAAAATACCCCGAAACTCCAGACATTTTAATTTTTCAATCTTTTTAGCAGATGATAGCTTTAAATGCTTGAGATAATATCACTCTAATAGGATATTATTCAAATTATTTGAATTAGGATATATATATTTCTATAGAGCTTCTAATAAATAATTACCAAAGTCTTAAAAATCTTAAAATTAAATAATTCATAAAATAAAACAAAATCTATTCAAAATCTATTTAAATAGAAAAAAAAGAGCGAAAAAAAATAATGATATCATTTATTTTACTTGCAATTTTTGGAATTTGGGTTTTAATTAACAGATTTAGTGAAGGTGGTAAAGTTGAAGGACATCCACTTGGAATGCCACGAGGGACTGTACGAGGTCTTAGCACTATTCTACTGGTAGCGTTTCCTTTTTGGTATATTTTAAGAGGTGAGGTGATCCCCGGTTTGATAGTAAATGTGATATTTGTTGTAGTTGCCTTCTATTTTGAGGCAAGAAGAAGTGAGCACGAAAAAATAAAAACTATTGTCGAAGAAATGAAAAAACCTGATTTAATTATCCAAGATTCAACAAGAAAAAAGATGCCTTTATATTTGCCTAAATATTCTGTTAGATTTATTTTATTATCTATGTTGATCATAACTTTAATTGTTCATTATTCCATACGAAAGGTTACCTTTGAAGTTACAAACACTATATTTGATCTACTAATAATTATCATATTATTCATCATTGGTGCTTTTTTTAGATCTATTGCAAATTCTCGAGAAAAGAAAAGAATGAAAAATCAAATTGTTAATATGGATGCTTCTCTATCAGAAGCTGAAATTATCGAAAAACTATTGTTAGAAGAAACAAGCTGGTGGAAACGAAAAGGAAGAAATATCCTCTCAGTTGTTATGTTTCTAATAGTAGTAATTTCATTAATTTGTTTTTCCTATGAATGGGATTTAACAATATTTACCTTACCTGATTATACTTTGACTTTAGTAGGGTTTTTACTATTGCTTATCAACGCATATTACGGTTTCAGAGACTAAAATGTATAAAAAATAATTAATAAATTTCTTTGTTTTTTAATTCTTGATTCTACTATTTTACAATCCAATAAAAATATACAAGTTTTATTAATACTATAACACTAAAGTAATTCAAATGATAACTTTCAAAATAGATGGAAAAGTTTTTGTTTACAGGGTTGCTGGAGTAGCGATTTATGATAATAGATTACTTGTACATAGAAGTATCATTGATGATTTCTGGTCATTACCTGGAGGACGATGTGAAATTTTAGAACTTTCTAAAGATGCTCTTATAAGAGAGATGAAAGAAGAAATTGGTATAGATATAAAGGTAATTAGACCTCTTTATTTTGTAGAGAATTTCTTTTATTTTAAGGGTAATGATTTTCATGAGATATCTATTTTTTATCTCATGGAATTTCCCCCAGATTCAAAACTAGTGTTTGAAAATGATACTTTTTATGGAAGAGAAACTGGGTTGGGGTTTGAAAAAGATAAGCTCTATGGAAAAGAACTTGAACTAACTTTTAAATGGGTTAACATAAATCAATTAGATGAACTGAGGTTATATCCTTTATTTCTACGTAAGTTTCTGAAAAATATTAAGCCATACCCAGAACATATAATAAATCGAGATGATTAGATTAGAAAATATTTAACAATCAATTTTTATTTCAGCAAATGAAAAATTGCAGATATACACAGTGTTAAGTACTTGTGAAATGTGGATAAAATTAACTTAAATAGCGTGCTTGAAATTATGAGTACTTAATATTTCTAAAGTTCTTATTCTTTTATTTTGATTAAAAAAGAATTAATAAAATGAAAATTAACTATAATAAGTAACAAATAATTCAACTAATATTGAGATGAATAACTTATGGTCGATGTAAGTATTGTTGAAGATTCTGATATTTATAGAAAATTACAAGAACACCTTGATCAAATGCCAATTGGATTCCCTTGCGCTAAATCTGGTTCAGATATTCGAGTTCTCAAGCACCTTTTTACACCTGAAGAAGCGAAAATTGCTACATTCTTAAGATTTGGGTGGAATAGAGATCTTGAACCATTAGAACATATTTTTGAACGAATAAAAAATACTGGAATTTCCCTAGAAGAATTAGAAACCAATTTAGATAATTTAGTCAATAAAGGTTCCATTTTGTCGAAAAGAGAAGGAGATAAGAAATACTATGCTAATGCAATGTTAATTATTGGAATGTATGAATTCCAAGTTAATAAACTTACAAAAGAATTTTTAAAAGACTTTAGTGAATACTTGGGTGAAATATGGGGTGCTGAAGCTAATAGAACTGATTACCATCAGCTTCGAACAATACCCGTCGAAAAAAGTCTTGATCCAGAGCTTGTAATTGCCCCTTATGATAATATTAGAAAGATCATAGAAGAGTGCGAAGGACCCTTCGCAAAAATTAATTGTGTCTGCCGTCAAGAAATGGATATGCACGGAAAAGCATGTAAAATGACTAAACATAGGGACAATTGTCTAGGATTTGGAGATTTGATTCAATTGTATATAGATCAGGGATGGGGTACTCAAATTAGTAAAGAAGAAACTCTTAGAATTTTGCGAACAAATCAAGAAGAAGGTCTAATTCTCCGACCAAGTAATTCTCAAAATGTCGAATTTATTTGCAGCTGTTGCTATTGTTGTGATAGAGGGATCTCAGGATTGTTAAAAGTTCCTAATCCAGCCGATTTTGTTGTATCTAATTTTTATTCAGAAATAAATCCTGAACTATGTAATGGGTGTGGTTCCTGTGTTGAACGTTGTCAACTTAAAGCAATAACTCTTAATGATGATGTATCTTCAATTGATAGAAAAAGATGTATAGGTTGTGGAAATTGTGTTGCTATATGTCCTTCTGATGCAATAATACTCCATAAAAAGGAAGAACAATACATTCCTCCTCAAACTATGGATGATCTTTATGATATGATTCTTGAAGAAAAAACTAAACTTAAAGGTTAAAAAGAATTAATTCAGTTTATTTTTACTATAATATATTATATATTTTAGATTTCTGACTATATATAGTTATTTTTATTGATTTACAAGCATTTCTTTCCAAATAAAATGTCGTAAACTTTTACCTTTTATCCAATACCATTCAAATAACTCTTTAATCCAGTTTATAAATACTTCATGATTATCAATTAAACATTGACTATAATCAATTTCACCATCTTTATTTAAAAAGAGTATCGCTCCTTTATCAGAAACAATCAATGAGATTTTAATTTCATCCAAAATTCGAATATTCTCTAACATATCTCTAAAAAATATTTTTGGATCTTTAAATAATTTTGACCAGCCATCAGGTATATTATAGGATTTTAATAGATTCCTGTCTACTAAAGCTCTTATTTTAATTGATTGGTCTCTCATTTTTTTCTCAGCTTCCTTCAATAAAGATTTTTGATATTGATCTGTTATAGCATAAAGAAAATTTTCAGAATTTTTTACTAAATTTTCAAATATTTCCATGTTTTCCATAGTTTTATCCCCAAATTCTATATCTTTTAATTTTCCTAATTGAAATATAAGATGTACAGGAATTGACGTTATGTCATGACTATTTAAGAAATCTCTGTGGTTTAATGAAACCTCAAAGATATCCATCATTCGTAGGAAAATTTTCCCAACATTAGTTATCCTATACTCATTATTTATATCCTTAATAACTAGATTTTTTTCATTTAATCTTTTTATATGGCGAGATACTTCAGATCCGGGAATATTTAAATCTCTTTGGATTTGTTTATGTCTTTTTCCTTCATAATATAAAAATTTGAGTACGTTATATCTTTCTTTATTAGAAAATTCAAATAACAAATCATTTATATTCAAGATTAATCCTATTTTCAAATTTTTACTTTCTACAATATTATTATTATAATTAAAAAGATAATTTAAATCAATTTAAATAATTTAGAAAAAATTAAACTCATTTTAAAAAGGTTTAAAATAGTTATAGGGTTAATTTTTTAACGAATTTATGATCAATGTATCAAAGAATTTATATATAATTTCAATAAAAAAATATATTGTCTTAAATCTAAATTTATTAAAAATTTATGGTCAAAAATAAAAAAAAGTAGGTGTTATGATTTGTATGAAGAATTAGAATTACGAGCATTAAAATTATTAGCGAAAAGTTTCGAATATAATCAAGCTCTACATATGGAAGCCCCTCAAATGGCTAAATTACTTGGAGTGAAAAATAAAGACATACAACCAGTATTAAGGGCTTTAGGAGATGCGAACCTCGCAAATCTCTATGAAGAGGGTGATAATATCAAGCTAGCAAAAATTTCATGGCAAGGATTAAATGAAATCGGTGATGTAAACCTAAAATATGGAATGGGTAAAGATGCATATAAAAATTACAATGCGGAGGGATATCGATAAATGCCTTTTGACTACATGCCTTGGTGGGATAAAGAAACTAAAGAATTTGCTGATGAGGTTGAAAATTTTTGTGATACTGAACTGGTTCCTCGAACAACAAAGCTGTTAGAACAAAATAAAGATCCAATGGAAATCCAATGGAGTGCTTCAAAACTGTGTGTAGAAAAGGGGTTCCATCCTTTAATGGTTTTAGCGGAGAAAGAATATGGTGGGCGCGACAAAGGTTATGCTGGATATACCATTCTCAATGAAGAAATTGGCCGATCAAACTTAAATGTCAATCCATTACTAACGAGTGTTTTTGGTGCTGGTCCAGTACATTTATTTGGGACAAACGTTCAGAAGAAGAAATTTTTAGAACCAATTGTTAAGGGGGAGAAATGGGCTTCGATTACAGTAACTGAACCTGATGTTGGCAATGACGCTGCTGGGATTCAACTCCACGCTGAGGAAGATGGTGATGAATGGGTTTTAAATGGCTGGAAGCGTTACATTACTCTCGGTGCGATTTCTGATTATCATATGCTTTATGCTAATAGTGATCCCGAAATGAAGAGAATACACAGGCATCTCACAGCATTTCTAGTACCAACAGATACTCCGGGTATTTCTGTAGAAAAAATTAATGATTTAATTGGAGATGTCGAAATGGCAAACTCTGTAATAAGATACCATAACGTGCGAGTACCAAAAGAAAATATGATATTAGATCCCGGCGATGGATGGACAGTCATGACAAGTGCACTAAATATTGAAAGATTAGGAATTGCTGCTGTAGTGGGTTCATCTAAAAATTTATTAGAAACTGCTCGGGCTTATGGTCGTAGAAGAGTTCAGTTTGGGTCCCCTATTTCTCGCTATAATGGAGTTCAATTAAGAATGGCCAATATTAGTATGAAAATGCATCTTATTAGAGTGTATATATATTATTTAGCACATTTATTAGATACTGGCGAAGCTGATATGTTCTCTTTTGCTCTGAAATCTTCAACTGCAAAAATTTTTGGAACTCAATCATTAACAGAAATGGCTTTAGATGCTCTTTTTATTGTTGGTGGTGATGGATACCTTCAAGAAACGGGGATTGGTGGCATATTAAAAAATGGAGCATTAATGCAAATAGCAGGTGGGTCAAATGACATATTGAAATTATTTATTGGTAGACAAGAATTCAAACAAGATGTTGATGAACGTATGCTAACTCCATCCGTTAGGGGTCCAACAAAAGAAGAAGCTGATAAATTATAAATAAATTATAGAGGTAAATTTGAATGGCAAAATATAAAGAAATTAAGTATGAAGTGAAAGATGAGGTTGGAATAATAACTATAGATCGACCAGAAAGAAGAAATGCTTTATGTAGAGATGTTTGGGCAAGTATTGGGCAAGTATTATCAGATACTTGGGATGACATAAACGTAAGAGTTATTATATTGACAGGAAATGACGATGAATATAAGGGAGGTCGTGCTTTTTCAGCTGGCTTAGATATAAAAGAGATGTCTTCTACAGGTTTTACGAATCTAGGAGATTTTCTTGGTATTTTACTCGATCCTTGTGAGTTAATGGCACGTTATCCAAAACCTATAATAGCTGCTATAAATGGTTATGCATATGCTGGAGGGCTTGAACTTACATTATGGTGTGATTGTGCCATTGCTGCTGATGACGCAGTAATGGGTTTTTGGGAAAATCGAAGAGGTTTAGCGAGTGGTGTTGCATTCCTATTACTTCCCGAATTGATTGGAATGCGTTATACTAAGGAACTACTATTAACTGGTAAAATTATTTCCTCAGATGAAGCCCATAGGATGGGTTTAGTTAATCAAGTAGTTCCCCATAATGAATTAATGAATACTGCGATGGAGATGGCAGAAGGAATGAAAAAAGTTGCCCCATTAAGCCACAAATGGACTAAAAAATGGTTTCAACAAGGATACCATTATACGAGAACTAGAGCGATTGGCAGTTTATGGGAACCATTCCAAGAATTATTCCATAGTGAAGATGTTATTGAAGGTTTTACGTCTTTCATGGAGGGGAATAGAGAACCAAAATGGAAGGGAAAATAATTAGATTTTTTTTTAATAAAAGTAAAAAAGTAGGAGGTAAGAATAATGGTAGATGAAGAATTAGTTGAAGGTATTAAAAAGATGGTTAGTAAGTTGGATGATCCTGCATATCAAGAAAGATTCGCAGATTTTAATAAAACTTTACAATTCAATTTTACTGATACAAACAATTACTATCTTGTTTTTAAGGATGCTAAATGTGAAATTAAAGAGGGTGAAATTGAAGAACCTGACATAACTATAACAACCCAAAGTGAAGTTATTATTGATATCATGGATGGCGAATTAAGTCCAACAAAAGCGTTTATGGGTGGTAAACTAAAGGCCAAGGGTCCTATGTCAGACATGCTTAAAATGCAAATGTTAATGAAATAGAATCTTAAATATATTAAAATATTTTTTTTTCATTTTATATTAAAATAAAACTAAATAAGGTTTAAGAAATGGAATTCAAATATATTTTATTTGAACTTAAAAATAATGTAAGTATTATCACTTTCAATAGAGAATATAAATTAAATGCCATAAATGGCAAAATGTTTGATGAAATATATGATGCTTTAGACGAAATCACTAATAATAGAGAAATTCGAGCAGCAATTATTACTGGAAAAGGTCGTGCTTTTTCAACGGGAGGAGATTTTAATCAAGCAAGCCAAGGGATGGCAGGAGATGTAGATACTGTTGAAGATGGAGGAAAGATGCAATCAGGAGAACTAGAAATTGATGTTTCTCAAAAAAGAACAGTGTTAAAGTTACAAAGAACACCTAAACCCATAATAGCTGCTATAAATGGATTAGCTTTAGGAGGCGGGTTAAATATTGCGCTAAATTGTGATTTAATATATGCTGCAGATAATGCTGAACTTGGCACTTTTTTTATGAAGAGAGCGATCATTCCTGAGATGTCTTCCACCTACATTCTCCCCAGAATAGTAGGAATACATAAAGCGAAAGAATTGATCTTTTTCGGTGATAGATTTAGTGCTCAGGAAGCTTTAAACATAGGATTAATCAATGGAGTTTTTCCCGCTCAGGAATTTATGGATAGAGTAATAGAAGTTGCTGAAAGGTTAGCAAAGGGCCCTACTTATTCGATCGGATTAGCAAAGTTAACTGTTAATAAACTCCTTGAAGATAAAACAATACAAGCACTTGATAATGAAGCTGATGCCTTGTTTAAAGCATTTGATTCAGAAGATTTTACTGAAGGATTATTAGCATTTTTTGAAAAAAGAGATCCTAACTTTTTAGGTCGTTAATTAAATATCTTGTGATTTAAAAATGGAAAAGGGAAAAGCAAAAAGATTATTGAAGATTTTCAGCTTGATTGGAGGGATCTATGAGGTTTTATTTGGAATATTAATGATATTTTTTATCATACCTTTATTAAATTTATTAGGATCAAATATTCTTCAATTAGAATATCCAATTTTTTCTCAAACTGGAGGGTTATTAGCAATAATTGTGGGTTTAATCTTGATTTTCTCATCTCTAAATATTGAAAAATATTTGTTAAATATCATTTTAATAACATTCTTACGTTTTGCAATTCAGGTTATAATTATACCTAATATGATATTGAATCCTGAGATTGCAATCGGTTTATTATTATTTGGATTAATGGATATTATATTTGCCCTAATTACTATTTATTTAATGAGAATAGCAAATTTATCATTTAATATCTTTAAAGTTGTACAATAAGGAGGGCATTAAAATTACACAATCAAATAAAATTTTAAACGATATTTTGGCAGAGAATAGACATTTTTTAATGGAACATGAAAGTAAGAATCTTCTTTCTGTATACGGTATTCCGGTTGGAAAATATAAGAATACAAAAACATTAAGTGAAGCTATAGAATTTGCAAACGAAATTGGATATCCGGTTGTTGCTAAATTAATGAGTCCAGATATAGTACACAAAACAGATGCTAAAGTTATTAGATTAAATATTAAATCTGAAGATGAGTTAATTCAAGCGTATGAGGAAGTAATTGCAAATGGAAAAGATTACAAATCAGATGCTGAAGTTATTGGAGTAAATATCCAAAAAATGGCTAAAAAAGGTATTGCTGAGATTATTATAGGGGGTATACGAGATAAAAATTTCGGACCAGTTCTTATGTTCGGATTTGGAGGAATTTTTGTTGAGATTTTTAAAGATGTGTCATACAGAGTTTGTCCTATTACAAAGGAAGAAATAAATAGGATGATTCGAAGTATTAAAGCTTTTCCCTTATTGAATGGATATCGTGGACAACCTAAGGGGGATATTAATGAACTTATTGATATTATGCTAAAATGCTGCGATCTTTTAATGAAAAATCCTGAAATAATTGAACTTGATTTAAATCCTGTAATTGTATTTGAAGTTGGTAAAGGAATAATGGTTGTAGATGCTAGAATTATTCTAAAGGAGGTCAATTAGAATGTCTAAACTAGCAGAATTTGAAGGATTTTTTAATCCGAAATCAGTCGCATTCTACGGTGCTTCTAATATAATGCAAAAATTTGGAAGTATTCATCTTACGAATTTATTATCTGCGGGATTTCAAGGTAAGGTGATTCCTATTCATCCAAAAGAGGAAGAAATTTTGGGCTTTAAAGCATATAAAAATATAAAAGACATTCCCGAGCAAGTAGATTTAGCAGTATTGGCAATTAATCCACAATTAATTAATATTATTCTTGAGGATTGTGGTCAAAAAGGAGTGAAGCACGTTATTATCTTATCTGGAGGGTTTCTCGAAGTAGGAAATAAAGAGGCTCAAGATAAAATGAAAAAGATTGCTGAAAAATATGATATTAAAATCATGGGACCTAATTGTTCCGGTGAAGTAGTTACCCCTAATGTTAATATAACTCATGTACCATGGCCTCCAAGAAAAGGAGGTGTATCGATTGTCTCACAATCGGGAACGTATGCTGTTCAACCATTAATCGCTATCAATTCAAAAATAGGATTAGGGATTTCAAAAATAATTTCTGTCGGTAATGAAGTTAATACCGATCTAGTCGATTATTTAGAAGTTTTTGAAGAAGATGACGAAACTACAAGTATAGGAATTTACTTTGAGGCAGTTAGAAGAGGAAAAGAATTTATCGAATTATTAGATAGGATTAACCAGAAAAAACCTATAGTAATAATACCAATTGGACAAACAGAAGCAGGAACACGATCAGCAAAATCTCATACAGCAGCAATTACATCTCCTGGTTATGTTATAGATTCTGTATGTGAACAGACAGGAGTAATAAAAGTTAAAAATAGCATAGATATGTTAAATTTACTTAATGCATTCGATTCACTCCCTCTTCCTAAAGGAAATCGGGTGGCGATTCTTACAATGGGAGGAGGTCCAGGTACTTTAATGTCAGACCTATTTGAAAATAATGGAATGCAAGTTCCAATGCTAAGTAAAGAATTACAAATGAAACTGAAACCATGGATGCCGGAAACCGCTTCAACAATAAACCCAATTGATCTAACATATTCAGATGATATGCAAAATTTCTTAAATGTATTACCCGAAATTCTATTAAAAAGTGATGAAATTGATTCCCTTATTTTTTATGGCCTTATGGGAACAGAATATTTTAAGCGCTTAGTAAATGTACCAGATTTTATGAGAGAACATGAGAGTGTTGTTACCATGAAAAATTTTGGAGATATGATGGAAGATTTTTTTGTAGCTCTTTTTGATGAGATAATTGAATATAAAGAAAAATATCAAAAACCTATTATATTAACTTGCTATAATACCAGAGAAGAAAAATTTGTAGCCTACTTACAAGATCATGGAATTCCTGTTTATTATCCTGAAGAAGGAGTATGGACTTTAATAAGAATGTGGCAATATGCTAAATTTTTAAAAACAAAAAATAAATAATTTTTTTTTATGCTTTTTTCTGTATTGTATCAGTTTAAACCTTTAACTTTCCTAAGCTTACGTGGAGCAGTACGATAAAACTTTACATCAGGATACCCGAGTGTAATTACACCAACTTTTTTACCACGTATCTTTGCTATTTTCATTATTTTTGGATTGAGTTCCATTGCAATCTGGGTCCAACCATTCCAACATGTTCCTAATCCAAGAGTTTGTGCCGCTAATCTTCCATATGTAATAAGATTTGCTATGTTATTAGACTCAAATTCTAAATCCAACGAAGAGTACACTAAAATAACATGAGGTGCATCATAAAAGATTGGCGCATCAAACTCCTTTGCGAGATCTGAAAACCTTTGTCCATATGTTTCTTTTAATGAAGAATTTTTAAAAAATTCTTCTTGGACTGCATCAGAAAGCATCTTGATTTCTTCTGGATTAGAGATAATTCTTATAGATTGGGTCTTCATATTACTAGCAGTAGGGGCATATGACATTGTTGCGACAACTTTTTCTAATAAATCTGTGGGAACTTTATCTTTTTTATAATGGCGAATGGATCGATGAGCTTGGACAAACTTTAAAAGATTTTGATAACTTAAAATATTTTCAGGATTATTCACATCTTCAAAAGTATAGGATTCTCCAATATCTTCATATAAAATAGCATCTTCAGGACATCTAGCAATGCAATGACCGCATAATATACATTGATTCTTAGGATCCTGAAATTCAATTTTCTCTTTCTCAAATTCCAGAAATAAAGCTCCTCCGCATGCTTTTATACAATTGTGACAAATTATACATGTTTCATAATCAATTCCTAAAATAGGCATTATTTTTCCTCATTTTAGCATTTTATATTATAATATATCAAAAATGCATTTTTTATCAAATTATTTGTTTTCATCACAAACTTTCTGTTTTTAAATCCTAATAATAAATTCTGTAAATAGAACAACTCTATTTTGATATTATATTAAAGAAAGTGAGAATTATAATCAATTATGCTGAAAAAGTGTTCTAATTGTGGTATGATTCGATCAACAAAAGACTTAGTACTAATGGAAGATGGATTTTACATTTGTTTCTCTTGTTGGAATAATTATAGCCGAGAAAAAAGCAAAGATATCAAGGAGGAGTGAACAATCTAAAATTCTTAATTATTTCCTAATCATAGGAAATAAGAAATGTGTATTTTTCAAGATTAAATTTTTTTATTTTAATTTCATCTTTTAGTTCTTCTTTTGGAAGAAGAGGTATCTTGATTACTATTTTATAATTATCTAAGTAAAAATTATTATAAAAAACATTCTCAAATTTATCCCAATCAATGAATTTTTGTAATGAAATCTGATTGTTTTTTATTGTTGGGAGTAAAGACATAGCCATTTTTCTAATTTTTACAGATTTTTATTCAATTTTAATTTAATTACATAGATTTTATGTGGTTCCTTTTAGAATGCTGAAAATATTCTGAAATAACAAATGGAGGGTTATTTCTGAATGATCGCGTAAATTGGCACCATTTATTATATAATAAATTGTATATTTAAATGTTTCTTTAATACTAATTAAAATATAATTTATCCCTTAACACTATCTATGAACTTATTATTAATGAGACTTATATCTCTATGTGTTCTTTTTAATAAAAATAACTTTTAAACTGCATTTTATAATATGAATGACAAAATAGTATAAATTTAAAAGCATTATCAGATAAGTTTTTTAAATCTGATTTTATTAAAATTTAAAAGATATCTGAAAGTTGAATATGGGAACTGGTTTTTTTGGAAAAGTTTTATGGGTTAATCTTACAGAAGAGAATTTTAAGGAAGAATTATTAACCGGAGATATTTATCGTCAATATCTTGGAGGATATGGATTAGGTGTAAAACTGATTTATGAAAATATGCCAGCTAATATTGATCCATTAAGTGCTAATTCTGTTTTTGGTTTTTTTCCGGGATTATTAACGGGAACCGCAGCACCATTTTCAGGAAGGTATATGGTAGCAGGCAAATCTCCTTTAACAAGGACTTGGGGGGATTCTAATAGTGGAGGGACATTTGGCCCTGAGATAAAGAGATGTGGATATGATGCAATTATGATTAAAGGTGTTGCTAATACACCTAAATATATTTCGATAATTGAGGATCAAAAGAAAATTTTAGATGCTTCAGAGATTTGGGGTTTAGATATAATCGAAACAGAATCTAAGATGAAGGAAAAACATGGTAAATTTATTAAGGTTGCAGGAATTGGACAAGCTGGTGAAAAATTGTCCTATCTTTCTGGAATTGCTAATGATAAGGGAAGAATTGCCGCTCGAGCAGGTTTAGGGGCAATATTGGGCTCTAAAAAATTAAAAGCTCTTGTTTTAAAGGGAAATAAGAAAATTTCAATCCATAATCGAGAAAATTTTTTAGAATTAGTGAAAATCTATAATGAAAGTGGAACAAATGGGGAGCCTAATAAATTAATAAGATCAATCCTTCAAAATGTCCCAAGATTAGCTAAAACAATTCGCAGATTTAGAATAAAGTTTGCCGGGCCTCCAAAAATGATAAGAGAAATTTATAAATCTTTTGGAACTAGTGTTGCAAATACTCTATCAGCAGAAACAAACGATTCTCCAATAAAGAACTGGACTGGAATAGGGATGTATGATTTTCCATTTAAAAAATCAAAAAATTTATCTGCAATTGAGATTCAAAAATATAAAATTAGAGAATATGGATGTTTTAGTTGCCCAGTTCAATGTGGTGGAATTTTAAAAGTTCCAGAAATAAAGCTAGATGAAACATTACTTCCAGAATATGAAACATGTTGTTCTTTTGGAGCTCTTTTATTAAATCATGATTTATTTTCAATATTCGAGATAAATGATTTATGTAATAGAGCAGCAATAGATACAATATCTACTGGTGCAACTATTGCGTTTGCGATGGAGTGCTTCGAAAATGGAATTTTAACTGAAGAAGATACTGATGGTTTAAAATTAACTTGGGGTAACTCAAAAGCTATTGTTGAAATGGTAAAAAAAATAATTAATAGGGAAGGAATTGGAGATGTTTTAGCTGATGGAAGTAGAATAGCTTCAGAAAAAATTGGAAAACAGTCCGCAGAATATAGTATCACATCTCTAGGTTCAGAAATCGCAATGCATAATCCAAGAGTGTTTCCTTCCTTAGCATTCACTTATAATTATGATCCCACACCAGGAAGACATACTGCAGCAAGTATTGATTTTGTTGATATAGGTCCTATTAATAAATTTCAGAAAGGTTTTAAACTACCAAAAGGATGGAGAAAGAGTGAGAAAAAAAAGCAAATAGGACAAATGTTAGATACTTCTATTCATCAGGTTATAAATAGTGCTGGGCTATGTATGTTTTCAACTTTATTTGGTCCCTATCCATTTATCGATCTCATTAACAATTTTGCTGGTTGGAATGTATCTGTAGATGAATTGATAAAAATTGGAGTTAGGATTCAAACTCTTCGTCAAGCATTCAATTTACGTGAAGGTATAGACATTGTGGGCAATAAACTTCCTGGTAGAGTTACTGGCCACCCTCCAGATAAAAGAGGTCCAACAAAAGGTATATCCGTTGAGTATAAAGATTTCTATAAAGGATATTGCGGTGAAATGGGTTGGAATCCTGAGAATGGATATCCATTAAAAGAAACTCTTAAAGACCTTGATTTGGAATTTGTTATTAAGGATTTATATTGAAGCTATAATTTTTACAAAGTATAATTATTTAGAATTAATAATTTATAAGTAGAAAGAACAACAATTTTAAAAATGCATAATTCAGCCCAAACAGACTTGAAATCCTTCATCCAAAATGATATTATTAAAAATATTAAGAAAGTAAGAGGGAAACATGCCCCAATTTCTGAGATTGTTAATAATGCTCCTAAAACCTTAATAGTAGAGAAAATTTATGATTTAAGTGAAAATTATAAAAATTTTTTCTTTTTTATTATAAAAAATTATTCTAAAACACCAAAATTAAGGTATTTTTTAGCTCTTTCACTGGCACACACTAGTTCTGATTTGTTAGTTCAACTTGCAAAGGAATTTACCGTCAAAAATGACTTGAAATTAATTCAATATTCAATCTTTCCAAAGACCTTTAGGATTAAATTATTATTACTAAAAGAAATTGAAAAAGTTGAAGATTATACTAATTTTATTGAAAAATTGAAATCTTTTAGGAGAGAATTTCGATATAAATTAGAACAAGTAAAGAATTTAGTAGAAAATGAATAATTTTTAAGCTTAAACACAATAATTATATTAATCAATATAACAGTTTTGATTTTAGATTCCAAATTAGTTTTAATATAAAGTATGGGTTAAAATAATGTCATTTCGAGAAAATACGGTTAAGATTGTAAGTACTCTTGGTCCAGCTTCAAGTTCAGAAGAGATGCTTAAAAAATTAATTAAAACTGGAGTTGATATTTTTAGATTAAATTTCTCACACGGAACTCATGAAGAAAAAAAAGAATTATTCGAAAAAATAAGAGAAATAAGTGAATATACTAAAGATGTAGGAATTTTAGCAGACATTCAAGGACCAAAAATTAGAGTAGGAAAATTCAAAGAAGATCAAGTTTATAACTTAGGAGTTGGTCAAGAAGTAAAAGTATTTGAAAAAGAAATCGAAGGAGATCAAGAAAAATTTTCAATTCCATTGAAAGGATTTCTTAACTCAATGAGTGTGGGTGAAATTTTTTTTGTTAATGATGGAATTATTAAAATTAAAATCATACGGAAAGAAGCTGATCATGTTGTTGGAGAGGTTTTAGCTGGAGGTTTGATTAGTAATAACAAAGGGGTTAATATCCCAGCTGGAGAATTGTCTCAAAAAGTCCCTACTGAAAAAGATATTAAGGATCTTGAATTCATAGCGAAGCTTGATCCCGAATATGTTGCGATCTCATTTGTATCGGGAGGAGATGATGTTTTACATGTTAAAAGAATACTTGAAAATTATGGAAATTCCAAAATCAAATTAATTTCAAAAATTGAACGACCTATAGCGTTAACCAATTTTGATCAAATCTTAGATTTGAGTGACGGAATCATGGTTGCCAGAGGAGATTTAGGTGTTGAAATAGATCCGGATAAAGTACCTTTATGGCAAAAGGAAATGATCTATAAATGTAATCGAGAAGGCAAACCTGTTATCGTAGCGACTCAAATGCTTGAATCAATGGTCTCAAATCCCATACCTACAAGAGCAGAGGCAAATGATGTATATAATGCTGTTATGGATGGAACTGATGCTGTAATGCTTTCAGCAGAAACAGCGGTAGGAAAATATCCTCTTAATGCTGTTCAATATATGAACCAAATTGCAAAAACAGCGACTGAGAACATGCCTAAAAGAATTCCAGATGAATACGATTCTGATAGATTAACTCACACGCAAACTCTAGGACATGCAATATATTCATTAGCCTCAGAAATGGAAGCATTAAATTTTAGAGGTAAAATTTTAGTGATCACAAGGAGAGGTTATGGAGTAAGAATGATCGCAAAGTATCGACCACCCTTACCCATTATTGCGATAACACCACATAAAAGAACAGCTAGAGAATTAAATTTAGTATGGGCTGTCCAAGCAATGCAAATCGATAGTAACGATTTCTTCAATATGGATGCTGAAGAAATCATAGAGCAATCTGTTAAACATGCTGTTGAAAAAAAATTTTTAGATGAGAATGAACATGTTATAATTTTATTGGTTTCAAGAAAATTTGAACGAAGAGGAAATCTTGTAGGTCTTTATTATGTAGGGGAAATTCTCGAATCTGAATCTAACTAAAAGATTTTTGACAAATTTTTACAAATTTTCAAATATAAATAAACATATAAAATTTTTCCTAAATTCTATCAATAAAATTCTAAATCTTAATAAGTTAAAGAATTTTTTTAACAATTAAAAAATTATAATTTTACTTCTTAAAAGTTAAGGATTGAGGAAAAAAAAATGAGTGAAGAATGGAAACATGCATCTTGGGTATCAACTCTAGGGAAATGGGCTTGGTTAATAGGAATTGTAAGTGGAGTTATCGACATTTTAATAGTTCTTCCTAGTCTAATGCTCCTAGCATCTTTACCGTATGGTATTGGGATGGCTATAGGATATCCTATTTGGTGGATCATAGCTGGAATATTAGTAATATTAATCTCTTTTGTTATTATTAGGCCTAAATTCTCAAATAAATGTGCCAATAAAGATTGGGATGGTCTATGTAATTGGGTTATACCACTTGGAAGTATTAAATTCCCATGGATGCTTTTTTGGGGAATAGTTGTAGAAGTGTTGGGATATGGATGGGGTGGATTTGCAATTATAATACCTGCATTGGTCTTAATATTTGCTGGTCCAAAACCATATGAATGGAAAGCTGTAAAATAATCAATGATCTCTTTTTCTATTTTTTTTTATTATCAATAAATCTTGAGACTTTTTTTATATTTATATAAACCTATTTTTTTGATTCATAATACTTCACTAAATATTTTAAATTTGAAATAAAGATGTACAATTCATATAAAATATATGATAAGAAAATTTATACAGGTATGAGAGTAGGGGGTTCTCACTCTTGGATTTATAATGATGGGAAATGGTTTGAAACTAAAAAAGCCCCTGATAAATGGAATTTTAAATTTGAGAGTCTAAAAACTAGATTAACTCCCGCTCCTTTGAACACAGGAGCAAGTATTAATACAAAATTTCATTGGTATATAATAGCAGATCAAATTGCAACTAAAATAGATAGTAATTCATACATGACTTCAATGAAAGGAGTGAAATTTAAAATTGGACATAAACGACCTTATTGGAAAAGTTTTAGTTATAATTATCCAAATCAACTTTCATACAAAGAAAGAATAATACAAATTTTAGAAGCAATTCTGACGAATTTAAAAAGTTGAAACAATTATTATGTAAAAAATTTATTAAATATTTCGTTTTGAAACAATAGTAATGACTACAATAAAATTTAATATAATTGAAATTCCAAATTTTGGTTAAATATTCGATATTGTTAATTAATTACTTATTTTAAAAAAATATTCATATTCCAAATCTTTTGAACGTTTAAAACACTTTCTTACTCTTATTTTTCAATAAAATAAAAATTGATTTAAAATTGTTCATAATGAACAATTTCATCAATAGACTTTCTTTCTTTAACTTCACCTTTAGGTTTAATTGGATAACCTAGTGGTGTTAATCCCATTACTTTATATTTTTTAGGGATTTTTAATACATTTTTAACCTCATTCTCATTAAACCATCCTATCCAACAAGTCGCTAATCCTTCAGTTGCCGCAGCTAAAATTAAATGCTCAAAACAAATTCCAAAGTCTACACCATAATATTTTTCACCACTTTTATTTATCCCTGACCCATCTGTGGAAATTATACCAATAATAAATACAGGGGCTTCAATAAACTTTGTTTCTTGTCCAATTGCTTTCCAAATAGCTTTAATATTATCTGGTTTTTGTACTATAATATAATGGACGCCTTGTAAGTTTGCCCATGTTGGTGCTAGACGCGCAGCTTCTAAAATCCTTTCGAGTTTTTCTTTTTCAGGCATTTCTGGTTTATATGCTCTATAACTTCTTCTCTTTTTTACTACATCGTAAAAATCCATATTGTTACTCTCTAAATTATGTATTATTTCATAATTTTAATGATAGTAAAATTTTTAATTTTTTCATTATAAAATAAAATTTAATTAAAAATTAGTGATTTCAAAGTTATAATTAATCATCTATCATTCTTTTATGTCCATTTGGGCATTCCCCATAAGTACAATCATAAAAACCATCATCAAATTCTTCTCTAGCATTATAATGTTCCCAACAATAGATTCTATCACATTCGGGACAGTAAGCATCTAATCCTTCAAATGAATGATGCTTTTTCATAAAATTATGGACCTCTAGTAAGTCCTTTTTTTGTAAAATTCTAAATAAAGTATTTGCGAGATTAATATTCATTGATCTTTCATGTGTAATTCCTCTATAAACTAACGCTTCACTTTTATCAAATCTTCCATACCCAATTTTAAATTCAACTGCATTCTTACTGCACACTGAACATGGTAAATGATACTCTAAGTCAGAGACTTTAATAACTCTTTCGGTAGGTTTCAAAATTTTTTTTTCATTTAATAGATTCTGAAAGACAAACCAAAACGCATCCCAACACTCCTTAAAAGCTTCTTCAGCTTTTTTAATAAGTTTAGATGATTTAACAT
Source organism: Promethearchaeota archaeon (assembly GCA_019058365.1). Lineage (GTDB taxonomy): Archaea > Asgardarchaeota > Lokiarchaeia > Sigyniarchaeales > SOKP01 > Loki-b32. The sequence continues at coordinate 33,988 of JAHPZE010000020.1, forward strand.
TTTGGAAAATTTTAAGTTCACTAACGATTTTGGATAAAATATTTCTCGCAACATATAAGAAACCCTTTGAATTATCAATATTCTTAAATTCTATTTTTGTGGTTGGTCTTAACATTTCCCACGCAGAAATAGTATTATAATAAAATTCTTTGACATCTGAAATCCACAAATTTCTATTTAAATCATCTAATTCTTTAAGATTATTTAAATAATCAATGATTTCATCTTTGCCATCCTCGAGTTTTTGAATATAATTTCGAATATCCCAAATTTTTTCTTCTAATTTATCATTTTCACCATACATTTCATACATATAATTATGATTGCTTATTAATTTTTCAATATCAAATTAAAAAAAAAGAAATTAAGATTTCATAATTATACCTTAAACTGAAAATCTTCAGGTTAATTTATAGTCTTTATTTTATAAATTAAGAGTAAGAGAATCTTATCTAATCTTTTTATTATTACAAATTCTTTAATAATTTACAAATATAATAGATAAATATTTTGTAGGGATTAAAATTATTAGATATTTCTTATTTATTTAAAAACTATTAAAAAAAGGTTTAATTATCAAATGTTAAAAAAAGAATTACTACAGATTCTTAATCTTATTGGATTCATTGCTACAGTGATTGTTAATTTTTTAGCAATTGCTTTACCAATTGGACTTGGTACTACTCAAGAGTTATCTGATGCGATACCAAACTTGTTCGTTCCAGCGGGAATTACTTTTTCAATTTGGAGTGTCATCTATATCTTTTTAGGACTATTCTCTATTTATCAAATGAGAGATATATTTAAAAATAACAAGATTGAAATGAAATACTTAGATAGTATCGGATATTTCTTTATTATTGGGAGTTTAGCTAACGTATTATGGATAATTGTATGGCATTATAAATTGGTTCCTTTATCTCTAGTTTTTATGATAATTCTATTGATCTCTTTATTATTTATCTATACTAAACTAAATATCGGTAAATCAAATGCCTCTAAAATGGAAAAAGTTGCTGTACATATACCATTCAGTATATATCTAGGTTGGATAACAGTTGCAACAATAGCAAATGTAACTGCAGTTTTAGTCGTTCTTGGAGTGAGTAGTTTTGGATTATTAGCAGAAATCTTAACAATTATAGTAATAATTGTGGCTGTGTTCATAACTATTTCTATGCTTTTATTACGGAACGATTTCAATTACAGTTTTGTAATTGTCTGGGCGTTATTAGGGATTTTCATTAAGCAAATAACTAGTAACTTAACAATAGCAATAACTGCGTTGATCTCAGGTGTTTTAATCCTTGTGGGAATTGTATATATAATTATTCGAGAGAAAAAATTGCCTTAAAACATATTTTTTTTCTATATTTTTTTTAAAGATAATCAGAAATTCGGATTGTTATTATCTCTTTAAATTCATAATTTTCATTAAATACTTTTTAGATCCCTTTTTAAAAAAACCACGATTCTTAGTTAATTATATGATAAATAGTGTAAATTATATCGTCCTATAAAATTACTATTTTTCCTTTTTTTTTTCAATTCGCTGACCATATTTAAAATTTTTGAATCGTTCTGAAGAGGATTTGTACTTAAATTAATTTTTTTTAGAGATGAAAGATTTTTCAAAAATTCTGGAAGAATTTTAATTTCATTTTCACTTAAATCTAAATCTTCGAGACGACGTAAATTTTCTAATCGTTCAATTATTTTAATTTTATTTTTACTTAAATCTAATCTTATTAAATTAGAGAGTTTATCTAAACTTGTAATTTTTGAAATTTCATTACCTTTTAATTCTAATTCTTCTAATTTACTAAGAGAATCGAGACCTTAAATTTCAGAAATAAAATTTGCTTCTAAATGAAGTTTCCTTAAATTATTGAGATGATTTAATCTTTCAATTTTATGTATCTTATTTTTTTCTAAATAGAGACCTTGTAAGTCTGAATTTTTATTAAGCCTTTTTATATCACTTATCTTATTTAATTTGAAGCTTTCTAAATATAGAGTTTTTTGATCAATGGCAACTTTTTTGCCATTAACCTTCACATAATTCATATTATAATGATATCAAACCTTATTTTTTAATATCACCTCTAAAAATTATAAAAGAAAAATTTCTTCGGGTTAAGTTATAAAATTTTTAAACAACGGATAGTGTTTAAGACCAGTTTTTTGATTATAAAAATATCTAAAGATTAATAACGGTCTATAATGTTGCTATACCTTTTTTATTCAAATATGATTAATGGAAATTAATTTAAAGGAATAAAGCGATAACTATTTAGAGGTTTTATCATGTATGATGTAGTAATATCAGGAGCAGGGCCTTCAGGATCGCAATGTGCAGAAGTATTAGCTAAAGCCGGATATAAAGTTGCATTAGTTGAAAAAGATGCAAATTGGCGTAAGCCATGTGGAGGAGCAATCCATTCCAGTGTATTGAATCTTTATCCACAGTTGAAAAAATTAGATTATCCAAAAATAGTAGGTGTTGTCATGCATTCAGCAGATTATCATAAATTGGAATTTAAAGGCGTTGGTGAAGAATATTCAATAATTATGGATAGATTGGAGCTCGATAATATAATGAAGGACGCGGCAGTTGATGCAGGAGCAGATTTTTATGATAAAAATTTATCTTTTGATTTTATATCTAAAAATCAGAAAAAAATTGGTATAAAAACAAAAACCCCTATTGGTATTAAAGAATATCATGGAAACTTGATTATAATTGCTGATGGAATGAGTTCTAAATTGGCTATAAAATCGGGAATCCGATCAAAATGGAAAATAAACGAATTAGCAATTGGAAAATGTGCAATTATGAGAGGGGATAATCAATTAGATAACGAATTTGTATATGTATATTTTAAATCATATCAGGGATATGGATGGATTTTTCCATTAGGAAATAAAAAATTTAATATAGGGGTGTTCACATTTGGGATTGATAATACTAAATATAACATACATAACGTTTATCAAGAGTTTCTTGATAATCCAAACATTAAGAAATATATTCCAGACTTAAATTACAAGATAATGTGGTCAAGTGCTTATTCCTTTCCTGCAGAGGGAGTATTAGAAAAAAGTTTATATAGTGATAATTTAATGCTCGTTGGAGATGCAGGGGGTTTTGTTTCTCCTATAAGTGGTGAAGGAATTCAGACTGCTATTATCTCTGGTAAAGTTGCTGCAGAAACAGCTATTAAAGCTTTACAAGAGGAAGATTATTCAATAACTTCTTTAAAAAAGTATAAAACTCATCTTGAAATCAAGAATATCATAAGGAATTTCAAATTAAAACGTTCAATGATTAAATTCTTTTTCGAAAATAATGGTAAAAAATTTAATAAAATGCTTGAAGTATCAGAAAATGATTTAGACTTTAGGAAACAATTAGTTAACATGTTTAGTTTTGGAGAAATACCTTCAAGGGATTTTCTAACAAAAATCAGTGACTAAATAAAAGTATAAAGGAAAATTTAAAAAAATTTTTAAATAAGTCTAAAATGAAATCTGAGAAGTTAATTGTAAGAATAATTCAGAAAAAAAAAGAAGTTTATTATCCATTATTTACACTTTCAATAAGTTATTTTTTAAGCTGGCTTATTATCATATTTGTTAGTTTCATAAATAGTCAAGTAACTTTGCCTTTTTTCTTTTTGAGTATTTCGATTTTACTTTTTATATATTCTCTTGATATAAATCATTTTTCTAAAAAAAGTGAATATTCTGTTTCAAAAAAACTAATATTTTTCTTACCTTTTACTTCAATAATTATTAATTTCCTTGTTGGGTTAAGATTAGCATTGTTAATATTTATCAATCTTTATTATCTAATACCTATTTGTATCTATTTTCTTATTTCAGTTTTAATTTTTTTTATATTACGCAAAGAAGTAATAAAATATTATTTGAAAAAAAATAAAAAGATTATAAATAACTAAAAAACCACTATTTAAGAACAATAGATTTGAATATTAACCATGAAATCAAATGAATTGCTTTTAAGTAAAGAAAAAAGAGAGTCATACATTTTAATCTATATCCTTATCATCATCTTCATCACTGCAGTCCTAGTTGCTCTTAGAATTATCTTTTCATTTTTGCAAGAAGAATCTCCTGGATTGTTTATTTTTGATTTGTTAATGAGAAATAGAGATCTAAATTTTAAAACCAATTACGATTTAATGTATAACGGGATCATTCATTATTATGAAAATGCTCCTTTAATTAATGAAAGAGCAATATATCTCTATTTTTGGTATTTTATTTTTTACCCCTTTTACATTATCCCTCAAGAAATTTCGCTCTATCTTTGGGATCTGTTAAGAATCATTGCTACGATTTATATCGCTATTAATATCAGCAAGATAATCAAAAACAAAAGAGACCTACTCTTTTTCTTTCTCTTTTCTTGTATTGGATATTTTGCTGACATGTATTTAAATAATACGAATTGGATAATTCAACTATTCTTATATGAATCATATATTCAATTAGAGAAGAATAATAAGCTTTTATCAGGAATTTTTTTTACTATTTGTACGTTTAAAATAACCCTGATTATAATTCCGTTTATTTTTATTCTTATAAAGAAAATTAAAGGAAGAGATTTGATTTTTTATTTTTTACCTTTTTTAGTAATCTGTATACCTTATATAATTTTTCCAGAGTATTTTGCAATGATGGTTTCTAATTGGTTTCAAAGTATAGAAACAACATCTGGATTCTCAATTGTAAATATATTTTTAATATTTTGGCGTGTAATTCAACCTGCGCAATTAATGTTTTTGAGTGTTATAATAGTAATTATTCTTGTAAATATCAAAAAGGAAAATGAAAAAACAAGAATTGGTTCTGTGATCTACGTATTTGTATCTTTTTTATGGGTGTTAATTTGGTTAATTTTTTTAGGATTAGCTCTATTAATTTGATTTTATAAGATTTTTTCATGATTTTGAATGATAATCAACGTAAACGAAATATAAATAAATATCATACATGAGAAACTATATACTGGAGCAAAACAAGCAAAACCATAAAACCTAATTAAAAAAATTATATTAAAACCAATTCCAAAAAGCAAGGCTGTTATTATTGGGACTTTCAATTTTCTATCAATTATTTTACTCCTTAAAGTAATTATTCCAGATATGAACATTATAAACGTTCTTATAGGCTCAAACAACGCTAAAAATAAATATAAAACCATTAAAACTATTTGATTTAGAGATAGTAATTGTTTTATCCATGAGATTAGAATAAGACTAATTATAAATGATATTATTGTTATTAAGACATTTAAAATAACTAATCCTACTAATAATTTATATCTCTTTCTAGTATTCATTAACCTGTTTTGCTTTAATCTAATTATAATAGATATCCAGATATCTAAAACCTATATCTTTAAACTTAGAATAAATATTAATAAAATTTGGATTCAACATAAATATTTTTATATTTAATTAAATTAATAAAGATTGGTTTATCCTTAAATGAAAATAGAATTGAAATCCTTAATATTTGAAAAAAATAGTTGATGTGATTATTTATGTCTGAAGATGAAGTAATTTGCAATAATTGCAGAAAGCTGACTAAAAAAAGTCATAAATACTGTATGCATTGTGGTAATTTACTAACACCATACTCACCATTCTCATCGCAAGAAACTCAAGAAAATTTGAGAGATCCTTTCGAGACCCAATCTATACCCTCAGATAAAATAGGTAAATTTCGCTTAAGAGACCTTAGTCCTGCCTATAAAGTATTAGCATTTTTTATTATCGTTGCCTTAGTTGATTTTGTAGCATCATTTATATTCATGTTTGGCTACCATTTACCATTAAATACTTATTTTATGTTGTTTGTAGGATTTTATATTTTATTTATGATAATTGTTGGGTTAATATGGGCTGTAGCTGCAGGGTCAGATTTTACGAATGCAGCTTTGAAGGGTTGTGCCGCTCTTTTTGGTATTATCCTCCTCCTAGCAATTATTATTATACCGATCTACGTTATATATGCTTTACCAGGTATTGTTGGTTCATTTTCTTTTTCTTCACCTGCACTTGAAGAATTAGGGCAAAAAATAACAGATGCCATTAGCAATGCGTTAAATAATTTTATTGGATCAATATTTCGAGAAATTAGCAATAATATTAAAACTTCTTGGGAAAATGCATTTGCAGATGTCGAAGTTCCTGGTTTCGAGCCATTCTTATTTCTTGGTTTATTTATTTCACTTTCTATATTTATTATATATAAGTACCATTTAGCTATAAAAAAAAATAGGATTAATAAATAAGATTATTTTTATTTCCTTTTTTTTAAATGACAGTAATTTAAACTGAATTTCAATATGCTATATGACGAAAAATGAAAGAAAACCAAAATAAACAGTTGTACGATTCTAGACCAACACTCCAATTGAATGAAAACACATACAAATTTTCAAATCTTCAACTTATTTATTTAATTATTGGTAGTCCATTATTGTCTATTTTCATTTATTATTTTCTAAGACTTAGTCTTAATTATTGGATATATGAACTTACATCTATACAGATATCATTTTTCCTAAATTTATTTTTTAATCTGAATTCAAAAGTAATTATATATGCAGATCACAATATATTTCCTACAATTTATATACCTAACCACCCTTTTGAGGGAAGCTATGCTATTACTACAAATTGTATCGCAGCTCATATTTTTAGCTTTATGATTGGAATCATTATGTTTATACCATCATCAAAAGAGTCTTATAGTAAAAAGAGTTTTATGTGGAGAAAAATAAAAACATTAACAGTTTCAGTTGTGGGTATTTATCTATTAAACATCTTTCGAATTGTATTTCTGCTATTTTTTAATTTTAAAGGAATACCGTTTGAATTCATCCATGAATCCTTATTTTTCTTATCTGCTGTAATCGGAGCTTTATTTGTTGTTATCGTTCTTAAAAATTGGTTACCGGAATTGTTTATATCAATCTATTACATATTTTGCTTAATTTCTCAAAAAAGAACAAATGAATAATATGATTCCATATCAACAATTTTGAAGACTCTTATATACTTTCATAATGTATAAACTTCAAAAAATTAGTTATAATTTGTTTATTTTTAAAAAAATAGAATCCCCATTTTAACCCTTTTCACCGTACTTCCAGCCTGGTTTTATTTATTTTTCAAAAACGTAACCTTTAAATAGGCAAATTAATATTGTTATATTAAAGTATGTAAAGTTTCCATTGACAACGAAACATTACATACGGGGAAAAAAGGGGTTTAAACCTCAAAAAATAAAAAAATGATGTATATGTTTGAAAATGAAATGGGAGATGTGAGATCTATGGCATTTGAAGAATATTTTGATAGATTTATGAAAAACCGTGATATTTCAGGTAGTGGATCGAATCAGATTTCGATTACACGAAGCAATTATAAGGCTCTTAAAGCGAAAGCAGAAAAATATGAAGCGTTAGTGGAAGAACATAAAAAGATTAAAACTCAAAACGACCGTTTACTAAAAGAACTTGATGATATGAAAGATGATGGTCGTAAATTTAAGGAATTAGTGGAAGAAAAGGAAAAGTATTTGAATTCACTTTTACGAGTACGCGCTGATTTTGAAAACTATAAGAAGCGTTCAGAACAAGAGAACAATAGATATAAGTCATATGTTATGGATGCAATGTTAAAGAAGTTAATTGATCATTATGATGATTTAGTGCGAGCTTTGAACTTGCTTAACACGCTTGAAAACATGGATGGCATTAAGAATGGATTTGAACTGATAATTAAGAATTTTGAAAAGCTATTAGCGGAGGAGGGAGTGAAACCGATGAATTCTGAAGGTGAGAAATTTGATCCATATAAGCATGAAGCTATAATAATTGAAGAAGGTAGAGATGATCTCCCAGAAAATACGATATTAGAAGAAATAACTAAAGGTTATTATATAAAAGAAAAGATTTTAAGACCTGCAAAGGTCAAAATCTCAAAAAAATCAAAATTAAAAAATTTAAATGAAAATTAAAAAAAAAAAATGCAAATAAATATAAAAATGGAGTGATGAAAAATGGGAAAAATAATAGGAATTGATTTAGGAACGTCAAATTCAGCAGCAGCGGTATTAATTGGTGGTAAACCAACGATTATTCCAAGTGCTGAGGGTTTAACCTTGGGTGGAAAGGCATTTCCCTCTGTAGTTGCTTTTACGAAGGATGGCCAGAGATTAGTAGGAGAACCTGCTAGAAGACAAGCAATCTCAAATCCAGATCGTACAATTACAGCCATTAAAAGGAAGATGGGTACCTCTTACAAGGTAACAATTGATGGTAAAGATTATTCACCTCAAGAAATTTCCGCAATGATTCTGAGGAAAATTAAAGAAGATGCCAGTGCTTATTTAGGGGAAGAAGTAAATGATGTAATTATTACTGTACCAGCATATTTTAACGATAATCAAAGACAAGCTACCAAAGACGCGGGAAAGATTGCAGGATTGAATGTGAAGCGTTTAATTAACGAACCGACTGCCGCAGCAGTAGCTTATGGATTAGATAAGAAAAATGCAAGGTTAAAAATCGCGGTACTGGATCTTGGTGGTGGTACTTTTGATGTCACAATAATGGAGATGGACAATCAAGTTTTTGAAGTGATTTCTACAGCAGGGGATACTCAGTTAGGAGGTACAGATATGGATAAAATTCTTGTTGATTATATAGTTTCTGAGTTTCAGAAAGATCAAGGTGTAGATTTAAGAGGAGATTCTATGGCAATTCAACGAGTTAGAGAAGCAGCAGAAAAAGCTAAAATTGAATTATCTACATCGATTACAACTGATATTAATTTACCTTATATTACCGCAACTAAAGAAGGTCCAAAGCATCTTAATATGTCTCTGACAAGGGCCAAATTGGAGCAACTCATTGAACCCGTATTAAAGAGATTAGATATTTCAATCTTAAAAGCTTTACAAGACGCTGGAATGGCAAGAGGAGAAATTGATAAGATTATTTTAGTTGGTGGACCAACAAGAATGCCCGTTATACAGAAGAAATTCGAAGATTTACTAGGTAAAACTCCAGAGCGTAGTATCGATCCGATGGAATGTGTTGCAATGGGTGCTTCAGTTCAAGGTGGAGTATTAACTGGTGAGGTTGAGGATTTATTATTACTCGATGTGACACCTTTATCATTAGGTGTTGAGACTTTAGGTGGAGTTTTTACGAAATTAATTGAAAGAAATACCACAATTCCTACAAAAAAGGCTGAAACATTCTCAACTGCATCTGATAATCAACCTGCGGTAGAAATTCATGTGCTACAAGGTGAAAGACCAAGAGCAGTAGATAACATAACATTAGGAAGATTTCATTTGAATGGTATTCCACCAGCTCCAAGGGGTATGCCACAGATCGAAGTAACATTTGATATTGATCAGAATGGAATTCTTAATGTGTCCGCGAAAGATAAAGGCACTGGAAAAAGTCAGTCCATAACAATTACTGCCTCTACTAAGATGTCTGATGATGATATTGAGCAAAAAATTCGAGAAGCAGAGCGAAATGCCGAAGAAGATAGAAAATTCCAAGAATTAACTGAAGCAAAAAACCATGGAGAATCATTAATATACCAAACTGAAAAACTAATGAAAGAAAATGAAGCTGTTATTGGAGATTTAAAATCAACAATACTTAACAAGATCTCTGATTTAAGAAGTGCAATGGAATCTGAGGACGTAAGTCGAATTAAAAATGCTACAGAAGCTTTACAGAATTCATTACATGAAGTTTCATCTCGAATATATGGACAACAGCAAGGTCCCAATCAAGGGGCTTATCAAGGTGCACCACCTGGAGGTATGGGAGGTGTCCCACCAGGTGCAACATATGGATCTCAAGGAAAGACTCAAGATGAAATCGAAGAAGAGCAATTCAGAAGAGCAACGGGCCAAGATGACAATGTAGTAGATGCTGAGTATGACTAATTTAGTTTTTTTTTTTATTTTTTTATTTTTACAAATTCATATTTATAAAATTATTATTCATGTATATAAGAAGAGGTTGTAGAATATGGCAAAAGATTATTATAAATTATTAGAATTAGATAAAGGTGCTTCAAAAGAAGAAATTAAAAGAGCATTTCGTAAAATGGCTCGTAAATATCATCCTGATGTTAATCCAGATGAACCAAAGTCAGGAGAGAAATTTAAGGAGATCAACGAGGCCTATACAATTTTAAGTGATGATAAAAAAAGGGATATGTATGATAAATTTGGTGTTGTAGAAGGTGATACTTCTACATATCAGAATTGGGGTGGACCTCCCGGAAGTGATAGAGTTCATCAAAGTCCAGACGGTACAACCTATTATTATTCTACATCGGGTTCACCTGGAGGATTTGATTTTAGTGAAATTTTCGGAAATCACAATAATTCAGGGAGTAGGAGTGGTGGATTCGATTTTTTTAATGATCTAGGTGACATTTTTGATGTTTTTAATAGAAGGGGTCAGGGGAGTACAAGAGCAAGATCTTCAAATTATAATAATACTCCAAGAGAAGGAGATGACTTGAGATACGATATGGAAATAGATTTTATGGATGCTTTTAATGGAGGAAAGAAGAAGGTTCAATACAATGATCCTACTACTGGTCAAATGCAATCGTTAAATGTAAACATTCCAAGAGGTATTAAAGATGATCAAAAATTACGTCTAAAAGGAAAAGGTATGCAGGGAGAAAATGGTGGTTCTCCAGGGGATCTCTATATTGCTATACATATTAGAAATCATCCAAAATTCGAAAGAAAGGGGGATGATATTTATGTTGAACAAGAAGTTCCCTTTACTACAGCTGCACTTGGAGGAAAAATTCAAGTTTTAGGAGTAGAAAATACTTTAAATGTAACAGTACCTCCAGGTACTTCAGATAGATCGATTTTAAGATTAAAAAGTCAAGGATTTTATAAAACGGGTTCAGAAGAAAGAGGAAGTGAATTAGTTAAAATAAGTATAAAAGTCCCTACAAAATTAAATAAATCTCAAAAAGAATTATTGAAAAAATTAAAAGAAGCTGGATTATAGGAGTGATTACATAAAATGATGAAATTTGATAAATTTACCATTAAAGTTCAAGAAGCCTTAATGGCTGCAAGATCTCTAGCTCAAGAACGAGATCATCAACAAATAGAGCCAGTTCATTTATTAGTCGCTTTAATAGACCAACAGGAAGGAATTACGACACCATTATTACAGAAATTAGGAATAAATATAAAAAGTTTATTGAGTGATTTATATAATGAGATGGGGAGGATTCCAAAGGTAACTGGTGCAGGAGTAATTGATGTAGTATTATCACGTGAATCAGGAACATTATTTGATGTCGCTTGGAAAGAAGCTGATATTTTAAGAGATCAATACTTAAGTACTGAACATATATTATTAGCTATGAGTACTAAAGATTCATTATCTATATTTCCAATTTTGAATAAATCTGGAATAACTAAAGATAGGATTCTACAAGCATTAAAAACAATTAGAGGTCATCAAACAGTTACAGATCAAGATCCGGAAGGGAAATATCAAGCAATTGAAAAATATAGTCGAAATTTAACGGATTTAGCAAGAAGAGGTAAGTTAGATCCTGTCATAGGGAGAGATGATGAAATTAGAAGAGTAATGCACATTTTATCACGAAGAACAAAAAATAATCCTGTTTTAATTGGAGAAGCTGGAGTAGGTAAAACAGCTATAGTAGAAGGTTTAGCGCAAAGGATAGCTACTGGAGATGTTCCAGAATCTTTGAAAGAAAAGGACATTTTAGCAATGGATCTGGCAGCAATGGTTGCAGGTGCTAAATATCGAGGTGAATTTGAGGACCGGCTTAAAGCTTTTATAAAGGAAATTGAAAAAGGTTCAGGAAAATTTATCCTATTTATTGATGAGCTACATACTTTAGTCGGTGCAGGTGCTGCACAAGGAGCAATTGATGCTTCTAATATGTTAAAACCTGCATTAGCGCGGGGTGAATTAAGAGCTGTGGGAGCAACCACTCTAGATGAATATAGGAAATATATTGAGAAAGATGCTGCATTAACAAGAAGATTCCAAACAGTCTATGTTGATGAGCCTACATTAGAGGATTCAATAGCAATTCTTAGAGGGTTAAAAGAAAAATACGAGCTTCACCATGGAGTAAGAATTACAGATTCTGCTATAATTGCAGCAGTTACGTTATCACATAGATACATTTCTGATCGGTTCTTACCTGATAAAGCTATTGATTTAATGGATGAAGCTGCTTCGAGATTAAGAATTGAAATCGATTCAATGCCAATTGAGATTGATGAGATTGAACGAAGAATTATTCAATTAGAGATTCAAAAGGAAGCCCTTAAAAAAGAGGATGATAAATCAAGTAGAGAGCATATGAAGAAACTTGAGGAGGAATTACAGAATCTCAGAGAAGAAAATAATAAATTAAAACTTCAATGGAACAATGAAAAAAACCTAATTGTAAAAATTAATCAGATAAAGAGAAAAATGGAAGAAACTAAAATTGAAGCCGAGAAAGCTGAAAAACGTGGAGATCTTGGAAAAGCTGCTGAATTATCGTATGGGGTACTTAATGATTTGAAAAAAAAGTTAGAAAAATTTAATAACGAACTTGGAGAAGTTCAGAAAAATAAAATCATGCTAAAACAAGAAGTAGATGATGAAGATATTGCTAAAATAATTTCACAATGGACTGGGATACCAGTGTCCAGAATGTTAGAAGGTGAAAGGGAGAAATTATTAAAGATGGAGCAACGATTAAAAGAAAGAATTATCGGACAAGATGAGGCATTAAACAAAATATCTAATGCAATTAGAAGAGCAAGAGCAGGAATACAAGATCCGAATAGACCCATTGGATCCTTTATCTTCATGGGTCCAACAGGTGTAGGAAAAACAGAAACTGCAAAAGCTTTAGCAGAGTTTCTTTTTGATGATGAAAATGCTATGGTAAGAATTGATATGTCAGAATTTATGGAAAAGCATAGCGTAGCAAGGTTAATAGGCGCTCCTCCAGGTTATGTTGGTTATGATGAAGGAGGATATTTGACGGAAGCAGTTAGAAGAAAGCCTTATTCCGTTATTTTATTTGATGAGATCGAAAAAGCTCACCTTGAAGTTTTCAATATTCTCTTACAAATTTTGGATGATGGAAGATTAACTGATGGTCATGGTCGCACCGTTGACTTTAAAAATACAATTATTATTATGACTAGTAATGTCGGAAGTCAATACATTCTTGATTCTCGAAATGAAGATTCTAATAAAAATAGAGAAATTATTTTGAAAACTCTTAAAAATTATTTCAAACCTGAATTTCTTAATCGGATTGATGAATTTATTATTTTTGATTTCTTAAATGAAAATCAATTAAAAGAAATTATTGATATTCAAATTAGAAATTTAAATAAAATTTTAACTTCTCATAAAATCCAAATAATACTTACAGAAACTGCAAAAAAATTCTTAAGTAAGAAAGGTTTTGACCCAGATTATGGTGCAAGACCCTTGAAACGTACTATCCAAAATTATATACAAAATCCTTTATCTTTAAAATTATTAGAAGGAGAATTTGTTGAAGGCGACATCATTAAAATTGATGCAAATAAGACTGAGTCATTAGTATTTGAAAAAATTGGAATAATGGAGGGAACTTAATAATTGGTCTACAATTGTTTTATAATTTTAATTAAAATTAGTATATTGAGGTTATTAAAATGGGGTTAAATACTAAAAATAACGTTTTGTTAAATGTTTGTCCCGAATGTGGGGGATCAATAATTCCATTGATGAATACTGGAGATATTGTATGTAACCAGTGTGGATTAGTTATTAATGAAAAAAGTGTTGATTTTTCAAATAAAGGGAGGAGAGCATATACTAATCAAGAAAAAAATAATAGAGAACAAACTGGTGCTCCAATTTCAATACTATTACCAGATATGGGATTAAGTACTGTTATAGACAGAAGTAAAATAAATAATCCTGATTTAAAAAGAGCTGCTAAATGGAATACGCGCATAACCTGGCAAAAGAGAAATTTATTAATAGCATCTACAGAATTAAAAAGAATTAGCACTAATTTGAATTTACCCAATTATGTAAGAGAGGATGGAATGCGCTTATATAAGGAAGCTTTTAAAAAAAAATTGTTACGAGGAAGATCCATCAATGCAATGGTTGCTGCGTGCTTATATTTAGCATGTAGAAGAAAACAAATTCCAAGAACACTTCAAGAAATAACAAATGAAGCATCAGCAAATGCTAAAGATGTAAGGAGAAGTTATACCACATTAATTAGGGAATTTAATTTAAAATCTCCATCAACCGATCCCGTATCTCTTATACCGAGATATATAAACGAGTTAGGATTAGATTCAGAAATTGAGCAATTAACCACTAAAATTTTAAACGCCTATAATTCTAAATTTTCAATTAGTGGAAAAGACCCAAAGGGATTATGTGCTGGTGCCTTATATTTAGCTTGCAGAATTAAAAATAAAGACATTACACAACAACAAATTGTAGAATCAGTCGCGGTAACAGAAGTAACTCTTCGTTCAAGATATAAAGAACTGAAAAATAAATTAAAAATTACCGTACCCACATAAAATTAAAAAGATTTTTTTTCCTTTTATCTGTTAATTTTAAAGTATTTTATAATTTAGTAAAAATTCAATAAATAAACACGCAAATAGAATATCTAATCCTCCCAATATAACTACCGGGAAGTTCTTTTCTCCTAAAATAAAGTAAATTAATGAAATTATAAAGAATCAAGTTTTTGCAATGATACCAATCTTTATGATACCATGATTCTTTGAAATATCTAGACTTACAAAGATATACCCAATTCAAAAAGTAAAGATTAAAAACAGATAATTATGAAGCCATATTATACCATCTGATATTGTTGTCCTAAACAAAGAAAATATTATATTTTTCATGAAAATCGAAGTTAAAAAAAGTACTAATGTATTAATGAAGGGATATATTGCTGCAACGATGAACATATATTTACAATAAGCTCTTTTTTTCAATTTCTTCTCACAATATCTTTTTAATGCTAATTTCAATATAATTTTAAATTATATTTTAGTATCAATATTTATATGAGTACTGATATTTCAATATCAATACAAAATTTGATTTTTAATTAAACTCAATTTTATGTAAAAATGGTGTCATATAAAGAATTGGGATTGTCAAATACAAAAAGAATGTTTGAAGTCGCCCTAGAGAGAAAATTTGCAGTTCCTGGATATAATTTTAGCAATTTAGAACAATTGCAGGCTATTATTATAGGTTGTGGCGAAACAAACTCTCCAGTAATACTTCAAAACAGTCCAGACGCAGGAGAATATGCAAATCGGGTAATGGTTAGATATTTAGTGGAGGGGGCAGTAGCGATGGCAAAGGATTTGGGTTATAATATCCCAATTACATTACATTTGGATCATGGAAATTCATTTGAGTTAGCAAAAATCTGCATTGATACTGGTTTTTCAAGTGTCATGTTTGATGGAAGCCACTTAGAATATGAAGAAAACATTAATATTACTAAAAAAGTCGTTTCCTATGCTCACGAAAGAGAAGTAAGTGTAGAATCAGAATTGGGAGTTATTGCGGGTATTGAAGGACATGTAAAAGCGACTGAACATTTCTATACTGACCCCGATCAAGTAGAAGATTTTGTAAATAGTACTGGTTGTGATTCATTAGCAATCGCTATTGGGACTTCTCATGGTGCCTATAAATTTAAAGTAGAAAGAGAGGAAGATATCCCAGAATTACGGTTTGACATACTTCAAGAAGTTAGAAAACGTTTAGGAAAGTTTCCAATCGTTTTGCATGGTTCATCATCTATTCCCCAAAAATATGCTAACATAATTAATGAATATGGAGGTACTCTATCAAAAACATTTGGAATACCTGAAGCTCAATTAAGGAAAGCAACTCAATATGGAGTCTGTAAAATCAATATTGCCACAGATAGTCGAATGGTTTTTACAGCAATGATAAGAAAATATTTAGCAGAATATCCAGATCAAATTGGTCCAAGAAAATATTTAGGTTTAGCTCGTCAAGAGCTTGTTGAAATGATAAAACAAAGAAATAAAGATACACTAGGATCAGCAGATCAAGCAAAATATATATAATAATAAGAAATTTACCCTTTTTCAATGACTATTCCTGTACCACCTTTAGGATATTGAAATCTGATTGCACCAGCATCACATATTTGATAACAAGCAGCACATTCTAAACATTTCGATTGATAGTCCTCTATAATATAGATTTTCCCTTCTCTTTTTCGCCATAAATTCATAACACATATAATTAAACAACGTTCACAGTGATTACATTTATTATAATCTATCGAAATGAAGTTACCTGTGCCTGAAATTCGTTTAGTTAAGCCTTCTATTTCTATATTCATTTTTACTAATCACCTCTTTTCTTCTTTTTCTGTGGTAACATATCCAAAAGTTTAGGTAAAACTTTTAAAATTTTCTTAGGATCCATTAGTTTATCTAAATCATCCTCAAAAACCTTGGATAATAGAGGAAGTACATATGCCATTATAAATGGCGTCGCTTTAGGTATATATGATCTTACATGACTTATTATTTGACGCACCCTTAAAGCATGAGGTTGAGACCAATCAAAGATTCCTCCAAGAATTTCCATTATCATAGGAACAAACCATGACATTGTTTCTTTTGGACTAAATGGTAAAGCTTTCCATATATTCCATAACTCATGTCCCGCCTTAAACTCTTTTCCAATACTAGTTTTTTGCCATTTCTCATCAAATTCTTTAAGTATTGCTTTAGACACATCTCCAGATGGTATTACTTCAGAAGCTACTTCTGCTGCTACTTTTCCTGTTACCATAGCAGGATATATCCCCTCAGCCTCCAGAGGACATGGAAACCCCCCAGCATCCCCAATTAATATAACACCATCAGCATGAGTATTATTAGGAAAATCTAACCAAGGAAGCAGGTGAGCTTGAAGTTCGCGTGGCTTAGCATCGAGTATTTTTAACAATCTTTGATAATATTTTAAATTAATAACACGATTTAAATAATATAATGGATTGCTATCCCACCAATTCATCCAGTTTCCTAATCCTTGATGAAAACCATCATTAAAAAAAACTTGATATGAAGCTGGAAAGTTTGAACCCCACCATACACCTAATGTTTCATCACCCATAATATCATCAATTTTATCCGAAGGTGCTTGAAAATCGTATTGCGGTACTAATGTAACTTGATTTTGAGCCCACTTATTTCTCAATCCAGACTTTTGTGCCACAATTGATAAGACTCCATCTGCACCAATAACAAGTGGAGCCCTGTATTTCTCTCCTTTTTCATCAATCACACCACATACTTTTCCATCTTTCCTCAATAAATCTACAATTAATGTTGAAATCTTTAATTCAGCACCAGCATCAATAGCAAATTTAGCAATCCATGGATCAAACTCACTACGATAAACATTCATAGTAATCCATGATTTTGCGGGTTCATATGAAACGGATTCTGTCGGTCGAGCCATAATATAACCTGCCACATTATCATCATTATTTACAAAATAATTACGCGAGGCAGCTCCTGCTCTCATTGAAGGACACTTATCAGGTGTTAAATCCTTCATCATTTCAGGGAAATCTCTAAACATGCGTGGTCCTAACCCACAACCAGAAGAATTCTTTTCACCCGGTTTACGGCCACGTTCAAAAAATATTACTTTTAACCCTTCTTCCGCAGCAACTTTCGCTGCCATAGAGCCTCCTGGTCCAGCACCGACTATAATTAAGTCAAAAACTTTCATTTGAATTTCCTATTTAAATTTTATTTAAAAATAATATTTATTTAATAATGCTCATCTGATATTTAAAAATTTAGTTTTCTAGATGATAATATCTTAATAGAGAGAAATATTTTAAGTAGAAAGGATTTACTTTCTTGCTTTATAAATATGAGTGAAGAAGAGATTTATCGGAAATTAGTGAAAATCTCCGGATCGAAGTTTATTTCTAAAGATCCAAAGTTATTAGAAGACTTTTCTACTGATTTGAGTTTCGTTAAAGGGAAAAAACCAAAGTATGTAGTATGGCTAAATAAAGCAAAACAAATTGAAGATATCATAAAATTAGCAAACTCTTCAGGATTTTCAATCATTCCAGTAAGCTCTAGTTCCCCTATACGTTATCATGGAGATACAATTCCACAAAAAGACAATTGTATTATTGTTGATTTATCTAGAATGAATAAAATCCTCAATATTGACAGAAAAAATAGAGTAATAATGGTTGAACCTGGAGTAGTATTTGGTCAATTACTTCCAATCCTTCAAAAAAAAGGTTTAAGGTTAATTCAACCTCTCTTTCCAAGAGAAGGTAAATCTGTACTAACAACTGCTCTTGAAAGAGTACCAACCACAATTCCTCGTTATCAATGGGATAGTTCAGATCCTTTATTATGTACTGAGGTCATTTTCGGAACTGGTGACCTTTTTAGAACTGGTACTGCCGCAGGTCCTGGATCTATTAAGGAACAAAAAAAGTCGGGTCAAGCTCAAATAAATCCAATGGGTCCAACACAATTCAGTCCTTACAGATTAATACAAGGTGCCCAAGGAAGCTTTGGGATAGTCACATGGGCTACTCTAAAATTAGAATTAAGACCCACAATTCAAAAATTGTTTCATCTCCAATCGGATAATCTTCAAGATTTATTAAATCTTCAACATCAATTGTTAAAATACCGATTAGGTGATGAAATATTAATTATAAATAATATTAATTTAGCATGTTTAGTTAAACAGGAATTGGAAGATATTAAAGAGTTAAGTACCTCATTAGCCGAATGGAATTTAATCTTTATTTTAGCAGGTCGTGGTAAATTAGCAAGTGATAAAATATCTTATCAAGAGGGAGATATACAAAAAATTATTGAAGATCTAAAACTTGATCATTTGAAAAGAGTAAGTTCTATTACCGATAGTGAAATGATTTATGCTTTAAATGAATCAACTTCATACTCTTGGCGAAAGAGATTAAAGGGTAACTTTCAAGATATTTTCTTTATCACTAGTTATGAAAAAATTCATGAATTTATCAATATTGTTCAGAATGAAATTTCTGAAGATCTTGGTATATATATTCAGGCTATAAATCAAGGAACCTCTTATCATTGTGAATTTGATCTTTATTACAATCCAAATAATAAAGTAGAGTCAAGTTTGATAAAAGAAAAGTTTTTAAAAATTAGCTTAGAATTAATGGAATCAGGAGCATTTTTCAGTCGTCCCTATGGTGTTTGGGCAAAAGAAGTTTTTAAGAGACATGAAGTCTCTACTCGAATTGCCTTAAAAAAAGTAAAAAGAATTTTTGATCCTAATAATATTTTAAATCCTGGAGTTTTATGTTTTGATGAGTAATAGAACTAATATAAAAAAAAATTAAATTCAATTTAAGGAAGCTTTAAATAAGAAAAATGAAATAAAAAGAGGAGTTTAAAGATTTTTGAATGAACAAGAATATAAACTGATGATAAAACGATGTCTTCGGTGCTCGATATGTAAATGGATACCACAGCTACAAATAAAAAGTCAAAAATATTCTACTATTTGTCCTTCAATAGATATGTTTAATTTTCATGCATATAGCGCTGGAGGACGTATAATTATAGCTTTAGCATTGGAAATGGGAAGAATTAAACCCTCCAAAGAATTAATGGATATCGTTTATAAATGTACTGAATGTGGAGGTTGTGCTGTCGCTTGTAAGTTTTTAAATACTTTAGAACCCCTTGAAATCATAGTTAAACTTAGAGAAAAATTGGTTTCTTTAGGATATGGACCAATGCCAAAACAGCAACAATATATCGAATCTATTAAAAATTGTAATAATCCTTATAATGAACCTCATGAAAAGAGGTTAGATTGGTTACCAAATGATATCAAGATTGATCCTAATGCAAAAACCTTATATTTTGTAGGATGTACCTCATCGTACAGGAGAAAAGAAATAGCGATTGCTACTGCTCGTGTAATGAATGCTGCGAACTATCCATTTAAAATTCTTGGTGAGAATGAATATTGCTGTGGAAGTCCAATCTTGAGAACTGGAGATAAAAAGTCGTTTAATGATCAAGTACACAAAAATATTGATATTATTAAAAAAGAAGGAATAGACACTATCGTTTTTAGCTGTGCTGGCTGTTATGATACCTTTAAACTTGAATATACTTTAGAAAAGGAGTATAATTTTAAAGTATTACATACAACGGAATTATTTAATGAATTAATAGATACTGGAAAATTAAATCTAACAAAAGAACTACCTTTAATAGTAACCTATCATGATCCATGTCATTTAGGACGAAACTCCGAACCCCTTGTAGAATGGGACGGTGATGCATTACAAATGATGCCTCTTATATCTATCAATATGCCTGAAAAACCAAAGAGATGTGGGGCATTTGGAATTTATGACGCTCCAAGATATTTGCTAGAAAAAATGCCTGGGCTCAAATTAATAGAAATGGAAAGAATTAGAGAATATTCCTATTGTTGTGGTGCTGGAGGAGGTGTTAAATCGGCATTTCCAGAGTTTGCTCTTAAAACTGCTATAACTCGGATTGAAGAAGCTGAAGAAACCGGAGCAGAAATAATTGCTTCTGCATGCCCTTTTTGCTCTACAAATTTGAATGATGGAATTGTTGAAAAAGGCTCTAATCTAAAGTTTTATGATATAAGTGAGTTATTATTAATAGCAATAGGATCACCAAATAAATCTATTAAAGAATCTTCGATGGAGGTTGCTTAATTGGTTTTAGAGAAAGACGCATTTAAAGAATTTCAGGACGTAGTTGGTGTAGGAAATGTCGATGATGGTGATGTTATAACTAATGTATATGCTTATAACTGGTGTATGGAAATTTTTAATTATATGGAAAGTAAAGATCCAATTCCCTTTTCTCCAATTCCTAAAGCGGTTGTTTTACCATCAACTACCGAAGAAGTTCAACAAATAGTAAAATTATGTAATAAATACGGAATTGTATTCAAAGCTCAAAGTACGGGACTTGGTCCTTGGAATCAACCCTCTGTGGATAATTCAATAATTATAGATCTTCGTAGAATGAATAATATTGTGAAAATTGATGAGAAAAACCTATATGCTGTAATTGAACCATATGTGAGTGGATCACAGTTACAAGTTGAAATAATGAAATACGGACTCAATTGTCACATGCCCGGTGCAGGCCCAATGGTCTCTCCATTAGCTAGTGCAACATCTATGAATGGTCCGGGTTTTACATCTCCTTCTACAGGGCATAGTGCTAGAAACGTTTTAGCAGTTGAATGGGTATTGCCCGATGGAGAAATTATGAGATTAGGGACTTATGGTCAAAAAAACAATCCTGATTTTTTTTATGGAGATGGCCCAGGACCGAGTTTACGTGGCATTATGAGAGGTTGGGCTGGCACAAAATCAGGACTTGGAGTTTTTACTAAGGTTGCAGTAAAGTTATTTCCCTATCCATGTAGTACAGATTTTATTATTAAAGGTAATTCTCCCAATTATGATTTTGATATCCCTGATTTTATGAAATTATATGTTATGGATTGCGGTAATTTCAAGAAACTAGAAAAAGTTATATTGAGGGTAGAAGAGGAAGAAATATCATTTATGTGCAGTTATTTATCTGGTTTTGCGGTGATGGCTATTTTTTCTAATTCAATTGAAAGTTTAATGGATAAAATACCAATAGGTCAGATGAAAGCTCCGTTGGTTGTAATAATAACTGCTCGTACAAAGCAAGAGTTTACGTATAAACAAAAAGTAATGGACTTCTTAATTAAAAAATTCAAAATAGAAAATATTATTGGAAAAATATATACTCCTAAACCTATCTTTTATGCTGAGGCTCTCCGTTCGAATTTAGGCTTACATGGTTTTATAGCTACTGGAGGTTTTCAATCTTCTAAAGGAGTAGCAGATACAGCAGCAGTTTGTCTTCGAAGCACTAAATCAAATATTCCTTTAAAGCAGGAGTTTATCAAGAAGAAGGCAATTGCTAACGATTTTGGAGAGGGTACATGGATGACTTCTTATGAATCAGGGCATTATTTTCATATGGAATCCCCAACGATGTTTGATCAAACTGAAGAGAGTAGTGTGAAAGGAATGGCTGAATATATGGATAAGAGCAATCAATTAGATTTATTAAAACACCTTGGTGCTCCATTCTTTGTAGAAGGCACACGCATGCATGAATTATTTGGACCTTTTATGTCTAACTATCATCTATGGCTAAGAAAAATTAAAGAAACTTTTGACCCAAATAATATATCTGATTCTGGATTTTACATTTCACCGTAAAAGAAATAAAAAATATTAGTTTAAGTCACACATCATGGCAGCAGAATCAAATGAAGAAAATAATGAAATAAGGGGTTTTGCACTTTTAATTAATAGTATTCTTTCACCTTTAAATGAAAACAAAAAATTTCAAGAAAAATTTAGTAAAATTGATACGAGAGTTCTTTTAAATGCCACGAATTTAAATTATGCGGCTTTAATCATTATTGATCATGGATTTGTGAGAATTGAGAGCATTCCTAATAAACCAAAAGAAAATTTGAAAAAGAAAAAGGTAGGTTGGAATGGCTTTTTAGAGATGGATACACAAACTTTCCTTGCTATTGCCATGAGTCGAATTTCAATTCCGGGAATGATAAAAAAATGGTTATCCGGTAAAATAAAAATGCGCGGAATTAGAAAATTACTTATTTTATTAAAAGTCTTTAAATTTTTAACAAGTTAAAACAATTAGATTTTATATATATCAAGATGAAATATTAAGGAGAAGATTTATGATGAGTACAAAAATTAAGGAAGCCTGGTTAGGACCTGGTAGAAAGGATGGTCAAATTAATCCAATCAAACCAAAAGATGATGCATTACACATCGATATGAAAAAGAAAGGAACAAGAGAATGGTGGTACTTTGATGCTCGTTTTGATAATGGATATACAGTAGTAGGATTCTTTCGAGCAAAACATGAACGAACTGGTAAAACTGGTGTAGAAATTACGATTTATAAACCAAATGGAGAAAAAATACAGAAAGTAATAGAGTATCTTCATTCAGATCTTATAGCTTCCCAAGAAGTACCAGATGTGCAAATTGGTAAAAATTATATTAATGTTGATTATTCTAACAAAGAATTACCAAAATACGAAATTTTCTTAGATGAAGCTGAATATGGGTTTCACTTAAAATATACTGCCCAAGTTCATGGTTGGAAGCCCGGAAAAGGATATATTGAGTTTGGAAAGTCAAATGAATTCGGTTGGGTTATAGCTCTACCTCGAGCAGACGTTGTAGGAACTATTAAGGTTAATAATGAAACAATTCAAGTAAATGGAATTGGATATCATGATCATAATTGGTTAAATTTCAATTTTGCGATGATAATTGACTATTGGTACTGGGGTAGGATTTATTCTGAGAATTTTACTGTGGTTTTTGCTTATATCAAATGTAACAAGAAAATAGATAATTATCCAATTCAAGTTTTAATGCTCGCGAAAAATGAGAATGTATTTCTCAGTACAGGTGAATATAAATTAATTCAAGAAAATTTTGAACATAATAATAAAGCTGGAAATAAATTTCCGAAAATTCTAAAGTTTATTATTGGAAATCAGCATGAAATTCTTCTCGAAGTTCAAGAGATCATTGATGCTGATAATTTACTTCAAGAATTAGGACCCATCACACGTTTCCTAGCGAAAAATCTTTTAAAATTAAAACCAGGTTATTTTCGATTAAATTCTCAATTTCAACTCAATATATCTTATGAAGGGAAATCATTTATAGAAAAAGGAAGTACGCTTCACGAGATGGTAATTACTAAGTAAGAAGAAATCAATTTATCAGAACTTTTATTTTTTTTCATCCAATGCTCTTTTTGGAAATAGGCGTTTTTTTAATTTTACCTTGCTTGTGTCCATGTCATATTCAACTAAGCCAGCTTTTGCTAATTCTTGAACTGAATGTAATACAAAGGCTCCTTCAATACCAGTTGTAGTTTTTATTTGATCTCTCGTCATTTCTTCCTTTTCTCCATGTAAAGTCATTAAAATTCGATAATGTGGTTGACCTTGCCATATTTCTGACACTAAGACAGTATAAATTGACAATAATGCACGAACTCTCTCAAAGTTATATTCTGCTTCTTCTGCTTCTGATGCTACTTGCATAAATTTCTCTAACTCAACCTTAACTTTCTGATACTCATCTAGTAATTTCATTTGATCTTCTGTTAATGATCCTATTTTTTGGTCTTTTTCTCGTTTTTCAAGCTCTAGCTTTTTTGTTTCCTCTTCTAATTTCTTTTTATCTATCTCTAACTGTTGTTTCTCAGTTTCTAACTTAGACTTTGCTTCTTCTAATCGTATTTTTTCATTTTCGAGTTTTTCTTTTTCTTTACTAAGTTCCATTTTATCATTCTCAAGATTTAATAAAGCAGTTCTTGAAGTCTCTAATACATCAATAAATTCCTTAAAACTTGATTCAGCAGCTTGAATTGTTTCATCAATAACATTTAACGTTTTTTCTTTATCTGACATTGGAATCACAGTAAAACTAATTATTTTATATTAATAAAGATTTATTAGAAATTTTTAAAGTTTTATAAAAATTCAAGGAAATAAATCAAAATAATGAATTTTATTTTATTCATTATATTTTAGTGTAAGGTTATCAATTTTATTTAAAATTAGAGATATAACACTACATATAATCCCTTAAAAAGCATTGTATTTTGTTATTTGACTTTCTTTATAATTTTTTCCCATTTTATCTTCCATTAATTACTTCATCATATAATATTTTGAGATATTCTTTAATTTTTTCAAAATGATTTGTACCTCCTTCTGTAATGGAATAATATTTTCGAATTTTTCCCTTCACATTTTTTTTTTCTAAAGATAATAAACCAGAATAAGTTAACCTATTTAACCATGGATATAAAGTCCCATCCGAAATATCATATCCATGCTCAGCCAACTCATTCTTTAACCAGGAACCATAAAAAGGTTCTTTACTAGCATGATATAATATATGTAGCAAAATCGAACCTTTTTGAAATCTTCTTAAAGGATTTATGGATTTCATGTTAGATCCATATTATATTGGTTTCAAATAATTAAGATCAAGAATTCAATAATATTAAAAAGGAATAATTTATATTTAATATTATCGCGAATCGATATCGATAATCGATATCAAAAAAAGTAAAATAATAACTTAATAATAGCAATACTGATTGATTTATGTCAGGAAATAATGATTCAAATCAAAAGTATACTCAAAAGATAAGACTAATTTTGGGAGTTTCAGTGCCTGTTTTTATAATGGGACTTGTATCATTTTTCACTGATATCTCAAGTGAAATGATCCAAAGCATTTTACCTTTATTTATTATAGATCTAGTAGAAACGAATCCTATATTTATTTTAGGTTTAATCGCAGGAATTACGACGGCTCTAGCCAACATATTAAAAGGAGTATCAGGTTGGATAAGTGATAAAATCAACAAAAGAAGACCTTTTGTCGTAGCAGGGTATACTATTTCAAATCTTTCTAAACCATTTATAGGTTTTAGTCCATCATGGCAATTTGTTTTAGGATTAAAAGCAACAGATAGATTTGGCAAAGGTCTCAGAACATCTTCCAGAGATACACTTATATCTTATTATGCAGTTGAGCAAGGAAAATCTTTTGGAATTCATCGCGCAATGGATACTTTAGGTGCAGTAGTTGGGTCTCTTCTTGCTTTTCTATTTTTATTTTGGGCATGGAGTTATTCTGAAATTATATTTTTCTCTATTTTTCCAGGACTCTGTGCAATTGTATTAATCCTTTTCATCAAGGATGTTGATCCTACTAAATTAGATGAAACAAAACTGAAATATCATGATGTACCAAAAGTAGATAAAATTGATAGAAACTTTATTAAACTTATAATTATCCTTGGAGTAATTGAATTTGCTAGCTTAGATATAGCATTCCTCCAAGTTAGATCAAGAGATTATATTTTTTCTGGATTAATCTTTTTAATACCTGTTTTTTATTTACTAACAAACATAGTTTATATGGTTTTATCACCTATAATGGGATCTTTATCAGACAAAGTCGGACGCAAACCTATTATCGTAAGTGGGTTATCAATTCTTTTAGTTTCTACAATATTTTTAGCATTTCCAATTGAATCTTCAGTATTTTCATTAATATCAATAGTAATTATTTATGCATTTTATGGATTTTATTTGGCATCAGTTGATCCCATCTCAAGGGCGTATATTGCTGACTTAGCAGGTAAAAATAAAAGAGGTAGAGCATATGGTTATTATTATCTTTCTGTAGGGATAATTACCTTAGGTGAATCACTGCTTTTTGGATATATTTATGATATATTCTCTTTTTTTTGGGCTTTTCTCTATGTATCAATTCTTTTATTTATTTGTATTATAGTATTTATTATCACTGATTTCTCCAAGATTCTACACAAGGAGTAATTATTCGTTAAATTATGAATCGATGTAGAGTATACCTAAACAATTAAATAAATTAGATTATAGGTTATTTTCGGTGATATAACACATGAAAAAAGATTATTGTCTTACTTCAAAGGATGTGGTTCTAGCAGCTATACAATCATCTAATAAAAATATGGAAGATTTTAAAGTCGATCCTAATGTTATGATTATTTTCTCTGGAGCTTTATTAAATTATTTAAAACAGAAAGCTAATTTAGAACAATCAGATTGGTTATTACCGTTTCACCCATATGGCTCTGAAAGATTGCATCGAGGTAAATATGAACACCTTCCTTTAACAGTAATTGTTCCACCTATGGGAGCATCAACAATGGCTTCAGTAGCAGAAGATTTAATCTTTTGTGGTGCAAAAGTAATTCTTCTTGTTTGTGGTTCATGGGGGATTGGTGAAAAAGTAGAATTATTTGATTATATTATACCTACTCATGGTTTAGGACCAGATGGAACAAGTATACATTATGGAAGAAAACTAAATGAAGAAATTGAATTAAATAAAGAGATTGTAAACATTTTTATAGAAGAAACAAAAAATAGAACTAAAAATTACCATATAGGGAAAAACTATTGTAAAGAAGCATTCTATAAGATTAATAAAACAGAAATTCTTGAAATGCAACAGAAAGGGTGTATTTCAATGGAAAATGGAGAGATTAATGTTCTCTCAACAATATGTAAACAAAATCAGATAAAATTTGGTGTAATTTTTTATAGCTATTATAATCCTCTTGAGGGGTGGAATATTTCATGGAAACAAGACCATTATAAAGATTGTGTAGAACTTGAAGGAGATATTGCATTAGCTACAATGTTAAGAATAAATAGATGATAATAGAGTTATTTTTTCTACTTAGATTGAATCCATAAGTTAGCTAAATATATCAAAACTTCAGTAGCTTTTTGAAGAGCCAAAGTTGGGATGTATTCTTTTCTAGAATGAAATAATAAACCTCCAGCAAAAATATTTGGCGTTGGAATTCCTTTCGCACTTAACCGAGCTCCATCTGTACCTCCCCTTATAGGATGAATTTTCAATTCTAAACCCGACTTTTCGATTGCTTGTTTAGCTAAATCGATAACTTTTGGCGTTTTTTCTAGGTAAATAAACATGTTTTGATATTGATGTTTAAAATTTATTTCAATTTTTAATCCCGGATAACGAATTTCATATGCTTTCTTTAGATTTTTTAAATAATCCATCCGTCTATGGTTATTTTCTTCTGAAAAATCTCTGATAAACATTCTTGAGTTAGCTTCTTCTGCATTACCTTGTAATTTTGTTAAATGAAAAAATCCTTCACGTTCCTCAGTATGTTCAGGTGCCTCAGATTCAGGAAGCTCACTAAAAAACCTACTCGCAATCTCTATAGCATTAATCATTTTATTCTTAGCTTCTCCCGGATGAACATTTAAACCTATAAATTTAGTTTGAGCTAACCATGCATCAAAACATTCAAATTCTAATTCACCCATTTCACCACCATCTACTGTATAGCATACTTTAGGAAGCTTTTTCATATCAACTTTATCAATTCCTGAACCAATTTCTTCATCTGTACTAAAACAAACAAATATTGGCCCGTGCTTTAATTCATCAAACTCTTTCCAAGCAGCACATGCAGCCATTATTTCGGCAATACCTGCTTTATCGTCTGCCCCCAACAGTGTATCTCCCTCAGATGTGATTATATCGAGACCTATATATTCTTCTAAATTAGGAGAATCTTCAATGCTTAAAACTAAACCTTTATTTTGAGTGAATTTTATCTCTTTTCCATCATACTTTCTATGAATTACAGGTTTTACATTCTTTCCACTAACTGCTGGTGAAGTATCCATATGAGCTAATAATCCAATAGGAGTTACTTTTTCAAGGCCTTTACTTGGTGGAAGATATGCATAAACAAAACCGTATTCATCATGAATGATATTTTCAAGATTTAATTTTTTTAATTCTTCTACTAGCAACTTTCCAAGATCTAATTGGATTTTTGTTGAGGGAACCGTTTCTACACTCTCATCTGAAACAGTCCAAACTTTCACATACCTCAAAAATCGTTCTAATGCTTCATTTAACAAAAATTCTTGTATGTCTTTTGTAAGATCCATATCAATGAAAATTAATCTTAAATTTTAAAGGTAGATATTCTATTAAAATAATCTAAAACTTTATCGTCCTTTGAATTTTGGTTCTCTTTTTTTTATAAAAGATTTCATTCCTTCTCCAAAATCATAAGTTCTTATATTTTTACAATATAATCGAAATTCATTTTGTAAAGATGGAAACAGTTCATTAAATTGAGAAAAATTCAACATAGCTTTATTATATCCAAGGCATTTTGTAGGCATCTGTGCGATTTTTCGAACAAATTCTAATGATTTTTCTTTAAATTCGTCTAACGGGTAAACTTTAGTAATTAAACCAATATCCAAAGCTTCTTTTGCTTCAAGATGACGCCCAGTCAAAATTATCTCTGTTGCTCTTCCAAAACCAACAATTCTGGGCAGAAACCAACTTGCTCCGCTTAAAATACAATGGGCTCTTCTTGTACGATGATCACCAATTTTCAAATTATCTGCTGCTAATCTAAAATCACATGCAAGAGCTATGTCAAATCCTGCTCCTAAACAATATCCTTTCAATAAAACTATCACAGGTTTTTGAATACCTCGTATCAAATTGACAACTTTATGATGGGGCATTTTAGAACCATCTTCTAACGGTGTGAATTTAACCCCTTCTGGACTCATACTTTTCATATCATCACCAGAACAGAAATTCTTACCAGCTCCTTCAATAATAACAGCACGAACCAACTTATCTTTCATGATAGACTCGAATACTTCTACTATTTCCATTAATAATGGGTACTGTAAAGCATTCAACTTATATGGACGATTTATAGTAATTTTACTAATACTATTTTTAAATTCATATATTATATATTCAAAGTTAGTACTTAAAATCAGAATCCTCTCTAATTTAAATAATTAAGATAAATAAAATATAGATCTTTAGAAAAATAATATTTACTTATAGATTAATCAATACTATTTTTTAAAATATTGAATAAGTATTTTTAATGAATTTATCTGAGGAGGAGACATCAACAACAACCAAACCGATTTATGAAAGACGCTACGATATAGATTTGTTGAGAATAGTTATATTAACTAAATAGAAGAAAAAATATAATTTAATTACCAAATTTCAAATTTCTCATCTAATCTAGTTACAAACACTATAAAATAAGGAATGACTAGATCTAAAACGCCTGAATAAAGATTAATTATAGGAGTAAAAATTAATAATGCGGTAACTCCTGTAATATTGCCTAGACCAAGAACTCCAAGATTTACAAAAGCTAAAGTATCTATTCCCCAAACTATTGCAAAGAAGAGAAAATTTAATATTAACATTACTCCAATCCTTACAATTATACTTATTACTCCAGTAAAAGCAAATCTTCTTGGATCTTTTAGTTTCTGACTATTTATCACTCCTTTTTCCCTTAATCTTAAAATTAAGAAAGGTATGATTATCAATGGGATTGTAGCAAAAAATTTAAACGCTGGACCAATTCCAGTATAATCAATTATCAATAAACCAAATGAGCCTACTACGCATGAAATTATACCTGCTATTGTACCAAAAAGTAAAAAACAAATAATCCATATCCAAGATGTTGGGTCAAACATCGCAATTCCCCAACCTATAATCCTCGAAGCATTAATGATGGGAGATAGAACTACAGCGACTACAGTAGAGAGAGCAGCAAAAATAACCCCTCCCGCGATTTGCAACTTAATTTGTAATTGCTTTCCTCTTGTAACTTCAATTTCATCTGGTCTAATTTCAGACATAATGTATCCTTAATAATTCATTTTATTTTTATTGAGGAATGTAATATTCTTTGGTTATTTAAGACTTACGGGTAATTGAAATATTAATTAAACTACATAGAATTAACTTTTCTAATGAATCATGAAACTTTATTCCAAGATTTGCTTTCAATTATTTTAGAACTAACTCAAAGATCAATTAAATTCTACATTTTTACATTTACTGTTCACATTTTACTAATTCTTATCTACTCATTTTTGGAGATTAAAAAAGAGTGTTAAGAAAACCTTTTTCCTAGCCCTCTGTATGTAAAATATTTATCTATGAATTCGCCATCTGAATAAATATTTACTTCATTAAAATGTTCTAGAGGTTCACCAGCTTTTCCAAATCTACAAAAAATTGGGTCACCCAAATTAAGACTTATTTTTTTGGGATTAAACTTAAAAGGAGTTTGAACTTCTCCAAATTCTTCATTTTTATATGTTTTTAGATTATTGGGTTTAACTACAATTGGAAATGCTCTTACAGAACCAGAGCTAACATAACCTCCTGAAAAACTGGTAATAATATTATGCCTAGGTTTTCTTACAACTTGAAGTACAAAAAAAAGAGATGGTGTAAAATCCTGTAATGAATTAATTGAATCAAATATATGAGATTTAAATAGTAACGATCCAATACCAATTTCTGTAATTGAAGGTTCTTGAGCAGTTTCTTGGAAGCATCCAGATCCTCCTCCGTTCACTACTTCTGGTTCTAATCCTTCTGACATTAAACTTTTAACAACATCTTGACGCAGTTGATTCACATGTTTACGAGAACGTTTTTTAATCCATCTCATAAAAGCACTAGTATCTCCAATACTTGCATTTTGAGCTTCATAGCCCATTATTCCTCTATATTGAAGGTTTTTTCTTTTTTCAATCTCTCGTGCTAAATTTATTACATCTTCGGAATTTCTTAAAGGACTTCTAAGTACTCCTACATTTACCCCAAAAAATCGATCTGCTATATCTACTTCTATTAATATATTAAATTCTACATTATGTTTAATCGCTGCTTTCTCTAAAAGATCAATGTGAAATTTGGAATCCACCATTACAGAAATCTCTACTCCTTCTATTGAAGCTGCTTTACATAATTCTTCTATATCAACGGGCGATGTTGTAGGATACCCTAATAATATATCTTTAATCTTGTAATTTTCAGCAAAAAATAGTGCTTCAGCAGAATTATATGTAAAAATTCCATTCACAAAATCTTTTTGTTCCGCCATTTTTATCAATTCTGGCACACGTACTGATTTTGTACATAATCGCAGACTTTTTTTCGACTTTTTTAAATAATTCCCAACTCTTTCTAAATTTTGGTTAAAAGCTTCAATATCACAAATAACTAATGGAAGTTTTCTATTTCTAACTAAATCTTTTAATTCCTCATAAGATAATGATATCATCATTTAAATTTCCCATTTTATTAATAAATGAAAAAAGCATTAATTTACAAACATTTCAAACAATTTCTTTTATAATAATATTATTTATTTCAATAAACTTTTCTCTTTAGCATCTAATTCTAACCAATCACTTACATTTTTTAATTGTTTTCTTGAAGCTCCACATAGTAACTTTAAAAATGGAAGGAATCCTTGAATGAAATCGATTTGAGAGATTTGATATTTTCTTTTAAGCTTTTCTACAAATTCTTTTTCAACAGTTGTTAAAGAAAAATACGTTCCTGAAGTGTATCTTGGAAATACAACTCTCTGAAATCCTTTTGATAAAGGTGTATCTTTTCTAGATAAAGCAACACCTCCAGCAAAGAGATCAAAAAAATAGGGTAGAAGTCCCCAATATTGTGTAGTGCGAATTCTACCAAAAATTTCATCTGCTAACGAGAGATTCTCAAAAGCATTGGCAAGGTCTCTATTTGATTTCAGGAAAGTAAGGAGATTTTCGTTTATCCATTTATATAGAAAGTTGTAATCAACATCAGATTTGTCAGTTAAATCTCTAGCTTCTTTTAAAGATGAAATTTTAAATAAATCCCTAATTAGGGTAAAAATTTCTTCCAAATTATCACGATGTAAACTTAGAATTAAATCTTTAACATCTCCTTCTATCTTTCCTTGACCAATTCCTTGAATATCATTAATTACTCCTCTCAAATCTCCGTTATTTTTATCTATAATTAACTCTAAATCTTCATTTTTGAGATTTGTAATATTCTCCTTCTTTAAGATATTATTTGCTATTTTAATTACTTCATTCTTGGGTAAAGGATGAACCTCATACCTATTAATCTTATTATATAATGGTTGTAGATTTGTTTTATATTCATTAGAACACATTATAATAGGGAACTGCGTATTCTGAATTAAATCCAAAACTGTAGGAATTGCCCCTCTATCTTGAACGCCATAAATTCCATCAATCTCATCAATAAGTATTAATTTCTCTTTTGATTCAGTAATAAAATCCATGATTCCTCGAGATTTAGTAGTTTCTTTCAATCTCCTTTCTAATGTATTTCTTGTTCGTGTATCAGATGCGTTAGTTTCTATTACTTCCATATTAAAATCATTTGCAAGTGCATAAACAATAGATGTTTTACCAATTCCAGGAGGACCCTCTAATAAAACAGCGGCGATATCAGAAGATATTTTTTTTTCTTCTTTTTGCTCCTTTTCAATTACAGTTCTATTAAATTCCCGAATTTCTTTATTCTCAATATTGATCTTTTTTCTTTCTTCGAAGAAATGTTTTATAAAATTCTCTAATTCTTCACTCAAGTTAATTCGTTGCCTGCCCAGTCTAGCAGAGGGTAAAGCCATTTCCTTGATGCTCTTTGGGCGATATTTCTCCACCCACGGAATATCTGAATCCTTTTTTGACATTTGCTTTACTCACCTACATATATTCTGAAAATAAACAGATTTTTGATAGAAGAGCAGATATTTGAATATCTATATCTCTCCCATCAAGTGTTCTGAAGTCAGAATCGGCAATTAAGTTAATTAATTTAATCCTAGTAAATTTACTTAGTGGTAGTTTATTAATTTCAATAAGTATAAGCCGATAAAATTCATGAGCACTAAATTTATAACTCGAAAGAATTTTTCGTGATAATTCCCGAGCTTTTGGGAAATTTCCTTTAAAAGCTACTAATAAAAGGCTTTTAATAAGATCATTATGAAATTTCTGAGCGTTTTCATATAAAATTTCAACAGTAATGTTATTTCCATTAATACTACTTAACTGTAAGAGATCAATTGCTCGAGAGATTTTACTATCTGAAATTCGATACAAAATTTCAATACATTCGTCAGAAATTTCTAATGACTCTTTTTTAGCGATATAAAGAATCAATTCTTTAAATTCAACAAATTTAACACGAGAAATCAGTATTATTTGACATCTACTAACAATAGGATTAATTATACTTGAAACATTAGTCGTAATTAAAATCATCCTACAATTAGTTCCATAAATCTCCATTAATCTTCTAAAACCTTGTTGGTTTGATCCTAAAGCTTCGAAATTTTTCACAACAAGAATCTTAAATGGAGCATTCCCTAATACTTTTAATTGAACAAAAGGCTTTACTCTGGCTTGAATAAATGCTGGAGTTGTAATGCTTCTTCCAGCACTACTACCAATTTTATTAGTAGAAACATAAGCCTCAGCTTTAGCTTCTTTTCTCTCTTCATCAGTTAGAGGAACATCTGCGTAAATTAACTTAAAATTGGCGTCATAATCTTTACCCAGAAATTCCTTTGAAAATAATTGTGCAATTACCGTTTTTCCGATATCATTCGAGCCTACCAATAATAAATGTGGAAAATTATTTTGTTGAATTATATGCTTTAAGGTCTCTTTAACCGTTTCTCTTCCACTGATCTCATCCAAGTTCTTTGGATGGTACTTTATTCGCCATATTGGAATTTCTTCAGTCATATTTGCTTTCCTTAAGATCCTTTTTTTTTATAAATCCTTAAATTTGAATATATTCTATGATCGTTGCTAAAAGTGCTGAAATCTGCATTTTTTCATCTGCCCCTTGACTTATTCGATAATCGATTTCTCCAATATATGTCTTTAAATTGACTAGATTTATAGGCTCTATTTTTAATGAAGGTAAAACCTCCGATATTTGCCTTATGAAATTACGACTGTCAAGAATTTCAATAGAATCAAAAATTTCTTTCGAACTCATAAAATCCTTTTTCTTTAGGACTGAAATTAAACTATTTAAAGTTTTTTCGTCTAAAAATCCTGAAATTCTTAAAATTTCATTTATGTCTAAATTTTCCAAAAGTTCAAGAGCCACCGCCATCTGTAGAGTAT
The DNA here is from genome assembly GCA_019058365.1 of Promethearchaeota archaeon. Taxonomy (GTDB): domain Archaea; phylum Asgardarchaeota; class Lokiarchaeia; order Sigyniarchaeales; family SOKP01; genus Loki-b32. The sequence continues at coordinate 68,912 of JAHPZE010000020.1, forward strand.
TTATAGCTTTCCTTAAATCTCCTCCCGAAATAAAAAATAAATGATTGAAAAATTGCTCCGATTTATCAGAAGGGATTTTCAATTTCTCTTTTGTAACAATATATTTTAATCTATCGATTATCTTTTCTTTTGGTAAACTTACAAATCTAAATACTGCGCATCGAGAAATAATTGGATCTATTATTCTATTTATATAATTACATAAGAGGATGAACTTTATATTATTAGATGTTTTTTCAATAATCCTCCTAAGAGCCTGTTGGACTGTTCCAGGAATATTATCAGCTTCATCTAAAATTACGAATTTTAATGACCCGTTTTTAATTAAGCTCTGATTAACAAAATTTTTTAGAACATTTCTTACAAAATCTATTCTTACAGTATCAGAGGCGTTCAATTCTAAAAGATTTGTATCCAACTCCTCCTCTTTAAGAAAATGTTTTGCTATTATCAAGGCAGTACTGGTTTTTCCTGTTCCTGCTGGACCAGTAAAAATCATGTGGGGCATATTTCTATTTCTGACAAACTCCTTAAGGTTGTTAATAGCAATGTTTTGACTCACAATATCATTAAATGTCTTTGGGCGATATGTCTCCACCCACGGAATCTCCATGCTCATCCTCTCAATTTAAATAAATCTTAATATTATTTTAAGACTATTATAATTAAAAAGAATGGAATATATTTAATTATTTCAAAGAATAAGAAAAGATTTAGTAAACGCTCTTTAAATATAAAAATCTATTAATGACTTCTGGTTGGTTTGGGTAGCTCCTAAAAATTTATTATGAAGGATTCTAGAGGTATATTTAAGAATATTTTTAAGATTATATCTATCTTTAAAAATCCCCAACTCTTTTAACTGTCTATAAAATTGTCTGAAAAGTAAATTTTTATATTCGACACATCATCATAATACCAAAATTCAATTAAGATAATATCTTAATCACCACACATATCCAGCAAATATTCATCTCTCTCTTTTTGATTTTTATAATCTTTTGGTATTGAGAAAAGCGAGCTCCGTCAAATCGACTTAAATTTAGCAAGTTGGTATTTAATAGGAGTTTTTAAAGTGTTTGATTTAAAAATCGTTTATCATGGAACCTTACCCCTAAAAGAGGAAATTAAATGTGTATTTGAACTTGTGCTTAAGGGTATTAAAATAAAATTTAAAGCTCATTAATTAAGATTTGAGGTAATTTTCTCTTTATTCTTTAAATTCTTTAAATATTTCAGGAATAATTTTTTTTCCTTAATAATAGATTCATTGTAATGAATAGGTTTTGAAAATTTTTTAAAATAATTAAATATGTGATTTAACCACTCTATTCCTTTTGAATTATTAAAAAAAAGACATTCTTGATAATCAATTACATTATCAATTTTAGGTAAGCATAATATTCCTTGTTCGTCAAATATTGCTATATATAAATTGATATTCTCTATAAGAGAAACTTTAAGATTTGCTAACATTTTATTGGTAAACAATTCTCCTATATTTTTATAGCAAATTAAATTCTTGAAGTTTTGATAATCAGTAATGATTTCTATGCTTTCTATATCATATTCTTTATTAGTCATTTGTATCATTTTTTCTTCTAACTCAAGGTTTAATTTTCCTGCAAGTTTTAAATTTAATATTTGACGTGGAACAGAGTTTTGTAAACTTAAAAATAAAGAAATTAAATCAGGTATAAGAGTTGGAGTTGTTCTATTAAATTCTCTTATTAAGTCTATATTCAATATAGGTAATAAATGGGATTTTAAATATATCAAAATGTCATGCGAGATTGGAATTTCTATTACTCTACTCCAAATAACATTGGAATAAGCATTTGTAAAATATTGATCCTCTGTGTGACAGAGTAATCCTGATTCAGTCATTTTTTTTAGATGGTACTCTAGGGTTGATGAAGAAATTTTTAATTTTTTTACAAGTTCATTAAATTTCAATGGTTGAGAGTTATTTATTAAAAGTTCTAGAATATTTATTCTAATTTTTGATTTGAGTATTTTAAAAATTTCGGAATTAATAACATTAAATTTCATACATAGGACCATATCTCTTTAAATTTAAGATATATAAATTTTTATCAAGATTTATAAGGTTAATAATTAAATTAATCTATTCAATATAATCTGGAAAAAGAGATTATATAGTAGCGCTTATAATTTAAACAAAATTTTTAATATCATACGAATATATTTAAATCATTCAAATCTTTTATCAAAAAGCTTTATAAATGGATATTTGGTATGATCTCTTAACAAACTTAAAAATTTTTCATAAAATATTATAATTCACTAATTAAATCTTTGAAAAGAAAATTCTACTATGTTGATAATCGCAATTCTTAATTTTATTCTTTTAATTTTCTCTCTTTTCTCGGTAGGATATTTTTACACTTTGAGTAGTCAACCTTTGAAGAAGATTAAAAAATATGGTGATAATACGTGGAAAAAAAGTACTCAATTTCGATCTACTGCAGGAATATTTGAATTTATCTCAGTAATCAATTTAATTCTATGGATTTGGTTTCCTCTCCCTATAGTAAGTAATTGGAGAATGAGTCAAGATTATTGGATTGCAATTATTATTGGAATATGCATATTTATCCCATCACTCATTCTTTTAGGTAAAGGAGTGAAAAATGCGGGTTCTGAAACGATGAGTCCTTCCCCCGAGACCCAACTCTATGGAGGAATATATAATTATATTCGTCATCCTCAAACTATTGGAGAATTTCTAATTTATATCGCACTCGGATTTGCGCTAAATTCTTGGTTCCTTATTCTTATTTTGTCAACTTTCATTATAATCTATACACCCATTATGTTTTATTTTGAAGAGAAAGATCTTGCTAGAAAATATGGGGAAAAATATTTAAAATATAAAAAAAGAACAGGGGCTATAATTCCAAAATTAAGAAAGAAAAAGAAATCTATTAATAACTAAAATTCTCAAAATGATACGTTCTCAAAATGATACGTACTCATTCTTTTAAATGACTAATAGTTGCACCTTGGTTACGAATTCTTGGAATCTGGAACGTGTTTGATTTAAAATTCGTTAACCATAGAACCTAACACCTAAAAGAGGAAATTAAATCTGTAATTGAATTTGCACTCGAAGATATTAAAATTAAATAAATTAAACTCATTGATTATGATATGGGGTAATTTTCTCTTTATTTTTTAAACCCTTTAAATATTTCAAGAATAATTCTTCCTCTTTAAGAAAATATTTTGCTATAATTAATGCTGTACTTGTTTTTCCTGTTCCTACTGGACCTGTAAAAATTAGATAAGGTATACTTATTGTTTTCACAAATTCACTTAGATTATTTATTGCTATTTTCTGGCTAACAATCTCATCAAATGTTCTTGGGCGATATTTCTCTGTCCAAACGTCCAACATGTCAGTAATCCTATTGGTATTATCAAAAAACTAAACTTTAGAGTTCTTTTCTGTTAGATCCAACTCTAAAACTTCATAAACCTTCTTGAATTTCATTTGTTCATAAAGTTTAGAAGCTTCCACTGCTCTTTCTTTAATATTTACTCGAATTTTCTCAACTTTTATCTTTTTTAAATGCTCTAAGGCTTTTTCTAACAAAAGACTTCCTACTCCTTTTTTACGGTAAGATTCCTTTAGAAAAAATTGCTTAATATAGCCCTCAGATAAACCAAATGGATCAATTCGTAGCTCAGCAATAATCATTCCTATAACGTCATTAGAATCTTCATCAATCGCTACTAATATCCCATGACGTTGAAGTGGATCATATAGACGACGTCGTATTCCCCAATCAAATCGCTTAGGATCAAATTTTTGCCCCAATCCCTCTACTAATTCTTTAGTTAACTCTTTTAAGTCTTCAATATGATCAGGAGAGGCTACTTCAACTTTAATATTTGAACTCATGTTTTACCATCGTTAATGACATTTACTTTCTTATTAAAATAATAATTGCTATTTTAAAATTTAAATTTTCTTGACTAAAAATTAATAAAATAACAAGTGAGGTGTTAATTAATATATCTTTTAATTAAAACAATAGCATTTTAAAAAAATTAAAATGGAATTGGCATTTGTGAATAAAAATATTAAAAATGGCGAGCAGATGTACCATCCCAAGCCCTAACACTTTCATTTACCCATCCACACTTTGGACATTTATCTGGAAGCTCCCAATTTTCAAGTGCTGGATGGATACGACAATATAGTCCACCACAACTAGCACATACTAGATATTTTGCTCCACAGCCGGAACACATTTTCAGTTGACCTTGTTCCACAAACGGAAAAGCTCTCCGCATCCATTCATCATGGGCCAGAGAGAAGGATTCTTTTCCACACACAATACAATGAACTCCATCCTCTTCAGACATTTCTCTAATTCAACTCACATTTTATTATTTTTAATTAATAAATTTTATTATAATTTAGGTTTAATCGAGTTAGATATAATACATTTACTAGTTAGTAATATTAATTAAATAATAAAATTACAAATTAAATATTTTCTTATAAGTAAGAATTAGTTAAAAAATAAATTATAAATTGAAGAAATATGAAAAAGAGTTATTATCTTTACATTTCTAATTTCTTAGCTGCTCCAGCTCCTGTTACTTCAGGATTGACCGCTTCAAGGTTTTGAATTAATGTATATATTGCATCTTCTTCTAAAGCTTCTTTAAAAGCAATATACATCTCTTTACTTCCAATAAATAATCCTTTTCGCTTCATTGGTTTACCATCGCTTTTTAAAGGATTTACTTCTAGAAATAATAAAGCTGGTCTCGTTTTTGTTGCAGGAACTTTAACTACAAATACACCGGGGACGGGAGTCTCCATTTTTTCCCAATCTTTTCCACTTTTCAAATGATCTTTCAATTGTGTTTGAATGTCTACCATTTTAATTCACAGAATAAATTTGTAATATATGTTACGTGTTACATATAATATTTATTTAAAAATTTTTGGATCGAATTAAAATCTTAAACCTTCCTAAAAAATTAATAAATTGATTGATTATAAAATTACTATGAATATATTATTTAAAACTAATATTTAGAATTACAATAGCATTCTGTCGGATTTCTTGGGGTCAATTTCCACTAAACCTTTAAATATATCACTCTCGTATATATTTTTATCAGTCAAAATAAAAAAGAAATAGATGTTTGAGATGAAATTAATTTCAGTAAACCTACCCGAATCCTATCTTAAGGTTTTAGAGATACTCGTAGTTGATGGAAAATTCCCTAATAGAAGTGAAGCGATTCGTGTGGCTATAAGGGATTTAATAAAAACAGAATATTTGATAGAAGAATCAGTAAATAGAAATCTTGCACCAAGTTTAATAAAATCTGAAGTGGAAAATGAGATCCAAGAAAATCTATTAATCTAAACAATTTTTTTTTCTTTTTTTTAAAACAGTTTGTTAAAAGGTTGATTTCTTTATTCCTCACTCTTTCCTAACAAATCTAAAACCTTTTTCCTTCTCTCTTCTCTTCGCGTTTTGATTCTTTTTCTAAGTTTCTCCATTTCGTCTTCAGTTGGTTCTTCTTTACCTTTAACTAATTCTTTAATTGGTTTCTTACTGACTTTAGCTTTTAGGTCATTAATTTTTTTATCAATTTCTTTAATGAATTTTTTTCCTATTTTTAGTTCTTTGAGTTGATATTTAGCTTCATTTAGTTCAGAAATAACTTTCTTGAATTGACCATTAGCTAATGATACATGAGCTTCATCTAATGCTTTGTATGCAGATTCAAAATTTATATTCTCCAAATCATCAAAGGATACATCTACTGTTATTAAAGGAATTTGTGTTTCAGTTTTAATTATATTAATTTGCTCAGTAATTCTCTCAATTTCATTTAATTTTTCTAATTTGGTCAATCTTTGGACTTCTTTTCTTAGTATCATAATTCCCTCATTATATCTGAAACTATCGATTAATCTATCTGCCTTATCCAATTTAATAGAGATCTTTCTATCAAGTTCTTCTTTAGCAAGTTTACGCTTCTCTTCTTTTTTTCTCTTTTCAAGTTCTTTATGTTCTCTCTTTGCTTCTTCCTTTAAAATTGCCATTTCTTTTTCTTCTTCTATTTTTTTAATTTTAATATCTTCATAAATCTCAGCTTGTTTTTGTTCCCTTTTAAGTTTGAAAAGAAGTTCATTATTTATTCGTGAAACTTCTCGTTGCCAAGATACTTTTTCGAATAATTCTCGAGCAGCGATATACTTCTCATACGCCTCAGTGAATTTACCACGATCCATTAATGCTGTGCCTTCTTCTAAAAGTTCATATGCTTCTTCAGATATTTGTCGTTCCTGTTCTTTTTCGCTCTGAATTTTTAGGAACTCTTTTCTTTTCTCTTCTTGTTGCTGCTTTTTTATAATTTGCGCCTCAGCTAATTTTTCTTCTAATTTTTCTTCAATAAGTACTTTTTCGGCTTTCCTTTTTTCGATAGCTTCTTGTTCAAGCTCAAATGCTTTTTTCTTATTAATAATCATTGTAATTGAATCTCGAACCATCTTGATTCCTTCTTGCCATTCTATGTCTGAAAATATTTTTTCACTTTCTTTGTAAACTTCAATGGCATTTTCAAAATGATTTTGTCTTAATTCACGTTTAGCTTGATCCATTAAACGAAAAGCTTTATCTTTTTGGGTTTCGAATTGGGCGACTCGTTCTTTTTTTAAATGTAGAGATTCTTTTCGCTGTTGTAGTAATTTTTCTTGCTCAATTCTCGCTTGTTCTAATAATTTTTGTTGAAGCATTAATTCTTCTTCTCGTTTTTTAACTTTTTCGGCTTCTAAAGCACGAATATTGTTATCTTTTACTAATTTTTCCTTGTAAAATTTAATAGTCTCGACTAGTTTAGCTGATTCTTCTTTCCAATCAATTTTTTCAAATTGCTTCCGTGCGTCGCGATAAATTTCAATAATTTTTTCATATGGTGCTTCAAAATCAAAAACACCACCTTTAATTTTTAGTTCATACTCCTGAGCCATTCTCTCAGCTTTTTGAATCATATTAAAAATTCCCGCTGTAATATCATCAGATTCTTTTTCTTTCTGTTGAATTTCTAATAATCTTTTTTGTCTTTCAAGAAAATCTTTATCAATATCAAAATCAGGAGCTACTAATTCAATTTCTGGCTTTTCTAATTTCTTTTGTTCGAGGATTCTTAAATTGTCATCCTTTTCTTTTTTATCCTCATAAAATTTAATTGTTTTAGTTAAACGATTAGCTTCATCATTCCACCCAATTTTTTGGAATATTTCTCGTGCTTGTTCATAATTAGATATTGCTTTTTCATAAGGACTTTCATACACTAAAATTTCTTTTCTAATGTTTAATTCATAACGTTTAACTTCTTTTTCGGTTTCATCGATAAGATTCATTGCATTGTCTAATAAAACGTCTTCTTCTTTTTCAGTTTCAAGTTCTTCTATTTTTTCTGGTTTAAATGGTTTAACTTCTTTTTTCCCCGCTTTTTGCAATTCGTCTAGTTCTTTTTCTCTTTGGGCTTTCTGAGCCTCAACCTCGAGTAGATTTTGATGCTTCTCTAATTTCTCTTGATAAATTTTAATCTGATTGGCATATACTTCTGCCTGGTCTTTCCATCCCCTCGCATAGATTTTTTCTCGTATTTCTTTATATATTTCTATTATCTTTAGATAGGGGGTTTGTTCTATTATTTCCCCTTTTTTAATAGCTTTTTTCATAACTGTATCAAATTCTCTTTCAAGTTTCCCTGCTTTGTTAACCTCTTCCGTAATATATTTTTGAAATTCTTTTTCTTCTTTTTTTCTATCAATAACTTCTAGTTTTTTATGGTCAACTTCAACATCCTTTTCTACTTTATGCATCTCTTCGATATCCTTTTCCCTTTGGATTTTCTGAGCCTCAACCTCGAGTAGATTTTGATGCTTCTCTAATTTCTCTTGATAAATTTTAATCTGATTAGCATATACTTCTGCCTGGTCTTTCCATCCCCTCGCATAGACTTTTTCTCGTATTTCTTTATATATTTCTATTATATCTAAATAGGGGGTTTGTTCTATTATTTCCCCTTTTTTAATAGCTTTTTTCATATCCATTTCATAGTCACGTACTACTTTTTCAGCTTTATTTATCCTATCATTAATATATTCTTCAAAAGCTTCTTCTTCCTTTTGGTCCTCAATAACTTCTAGTTTTTTATGGTCAACTTCAACTTTCTTTTCTAGTTTATGCATCTCTTCGATATCTTTTTCCCTTTGGACTTTCTGAGCCTCAACTTCAAGTAGATTTTGATGCTTCTCTAATTTCTCTTGATAAATTTTAATCTGATTAGCATATACTTCTGCCTGGTCTTTCCATCCCCTCGCATAGACTTTTTCTCGTATTTCTTTATATATTTCAATAACGTCTGAATATGGTGTATTCTTTATTATTTCCCCTTTTTTAATAGCCTTTCTCATATCCATTTCATAGTCACGTACTACTTTTTCAGCTTTATTTATCCTGTCATTAATATATTTTTCAAAAGCTTCTTCTTCCTTTTGGTCCTCAATAACTTCTAGTTTTTTATGGTCAACTTCAACTTTCTTTTCTAGTTTATGCATCTCTTCGATATCTTTTTCCCTTTGGACTTTCTGAGCCTCAACTTCAAGTAGATTTTGATGCTTCTCTAATTTCTCTTGATAAATTTTAATCTGATTGGCATATACTTCTGCCTGGTCTTTCCATCCCCTCGCATAGACTTTTTCTCGTATTTCTTTATATATTTCAATAACGT
>JAHPZE010000021.1 GCA_019058365.1 Promethearchaeota archaeon
AACCAAGATACCGAAATATTTAAAACCCATCACTGGGTTTTGTAACTACCCAAAATAAATGAATATAGATTTTCTTGGATCTGTAAATGGGGAGTCAGATTAAAAGATGCCTTAATAGTTAGTAAAGGATAATGTGAACAAATAACTTATGCTTTAAATTAGAATTTTTCAGATCTCTAACTGGGAGTATTATAAGAAAAAAGAGAAAAAATCGGAAAACATGATAATCAAAATCAAAAAGAGGAGACAGTATTTATCTAATAACAGGGTTAAGGGTTGAGGTATTTAGCCGATTCAACGGCATTAGGTATAAGAATATATTTTAGTATCATGATTATCCGATCTTTTTTTGTTTTACATCATTTAATATTCATCAAAAACTAGTATTTAAGGATTTCCTTTTTTTCTCATGACAAAATTGACTTTAATGTTAAGGCTCAATATTAGCTAATCTTAAAGAATTATAATTATTTTTGCAATTTTAATAACGATTTGATAAGATCTTTAAAAATAATTCTATTCTTACGACTTTTTTATATTTTATGATTATTGGTAATGTAATTTTTTCTGAATTTTATTAATAATTCTGTGATTTAATTCAATTTTTTTTTCTTTTGTTAATTCTAAAAGTGTTTGCAAAATCAAGGACAATCCATATTTTTGTTTAAAACGTGTAATGATTGAGTTGAGTATTTTCTTGTGATTTGTTTCCTTTTTTAAATTTCTCTTGTAAAAACTAATAATTTGACTTTTGATTACTCGTTTTATGCTTTTGTCGTAGAATCTAGCTAGTTTAAACTCATTAAATTCTACGCATAGTAAATTCCAACTTGGAATTTTGGTATAATTAACATTTTTGATATAATAACCCTCATATTTTGTTCGGAAAATTTTTCGGTTTTTTTTATTTGAAGAATCAGAGAAATGTAAAGCAAAAGGAACAGAGATTGTAGTTTTATCTTCATAAAAGTTAAAATTAACATAATATACTCTTCCACCATACATCCTATGTAAAAAATTTTCAACTGGTCCAATCTTTATATTTTTTTTATCTTGAGGAAATTTTGGTGAAGCAATGCAAGAACCATTTCCATAGAGGATCCATAAAACATATATTTCATTCTTGTTATAATGTTCAGTCCGAGCAATTATTTCTTTTACTGAAATTTTTGAATTCTGGACTTCTATAACAATTTGCTCCCCTGAATTTAACCTAAAATAAACATCTGCTCTTCTCTTATTAATATATTTTTCAAGTGATTTCTCTCTAACATTTTTGTTATTTTCGGAAATAAATTTGAAAAATAATTTTTTAATTGCTTTATGATAAAAAGATTCCGATTTAGTGTTATGAGTGGACAAAAGATTAGACATTTCATTTACCCATGTGATATTTTATCTTTATCTTGGTTAAGAAAAAAATATCTCTAAAAATAAATGGAAACGGGTAAAAGGATTAATAAATTTCATTAAAGGTATTAATTGTAATGCTAAGATAAAATTATATTTGATAATTTCATGCTTTCCCTAAATTTGGTAGAAATTTCTCATTAGAGATTTCTATTAGACTTTTTGTATAATCTATAATTTGTTTCGCAACTTCTGGATGTGAAAGCATTTGAACTTCTACTTTTTCTCCTCTATCCCACAATAAATAAGGAGTTTCTTCAAAGGGGACACTTTTTTTAACTTCTTGTATCCAACTATCTGGTAATTCATTTTTTAACTCTACATCAAGCATTCTTGCTAAAAAAATAGTCCATGCTCTTGGAACTACTGTCATTAGATAACCACCACCTCCTACCGCTAACCATTTGTTTTGGCAATACTCACGAGCAGAGGTTTTAAGTGTTTGAGCAATGTCTCTATAAACTGCTAAAGAAAAGCCCATTTGAGTTAAAGGGTCATCATAATATGTATCAACACCGAGTTGTGTTATTAAAATATCAGGGGCATATGTTTCTAATAATTTTGGTGCGGTTTTTCTGAATAAATTTTTAAATGGTTTGTTAAATGTTCCAGGAAGCAACGGAAAGTTAATAGAGAAACCTTTTCCTTTTCCCTCTCCAATCTCATTAATACTTCCTGTTCCTGGAAAGAGAAATCTTCCATCTTGGTGATAAGATATTGTTAAAACATTGGGATCATCATAAAATAACCATTGAACACCATCTCCATGGTGACAATCAATATCCAAATAAGCAATTCTAATATCTTCTTTTAATTTTTTTAAATGTTTAATTGCAACTCCAATATCATTGAAAATACAAAATCCTGAAGCTTTATCCTTCATAGCATGGTGTAACCCACCTGCTGGATTAAAAGAAATTTTAAATTCTTCATTGCTCCAAACCGTTTCTGCTGCTATAATAGTCGCTCCACACACTAAAGCAGATGCTTCATACATTCCTTTAAATATTGGATTATCTCCCGGACCCAATCCATATCGATAGGAAACCACACTTTTATCTTCGGGATTTTCACTTAATTTTTTAACAACTTCTACATATTGTGGCGAATGCACTCTTTCAATTTCTTGTTGTGTGGCGAGTCGTGGGCTCATAATTGTAAGCCTTTCATGATTTAAGAGGTTCAATTTTTCCATCAGACTATAGGTTAATTTAAGTCTTAAGGGCCTTAAAGGGTGATCTTTGCCAAAATTGTATTTCTGATACTCCTCAGTATAAATTAAACCAACTTTATCAACCATAATTGTTATATAAATTAAAATTCCTTTTAATTTTATTATTGTATATTACAAATCTCTTTTATTATTCTAGGTAATAGTTGATAAGTTGTAAAAAAAAGTAGTAATAAATATGAGAACTTGTATTATCAAAATATCATAGAAAAAAATAAATGTATTCGTAGATAGTTCATATAAAATTAGTTATCATCTTAAGAGAATGAGCCAAAACTTCCGAAAATTCATCACTCGAGTCGGTCAACAATCAGAGTTTAAACCTCTCAAGAACCAATTACTTAACAATTTAAAGAAAGAGAGCGAAAATAAATATAAAAATTACCCTCGGCTTTTAGAATTAATGCAAAATTATTGGCCTCAATACAAAGAACGTTCTCGCATTTCTAATCTCTTAGTAGATCATCATGAGGAAATCTTTAGTTTTTATTTGAATACATTTTTTCATTTTCGGAAGAAGGGTTTATCATTCTCAGAACCAGAAGCTCCAACTCCAGTTGATTTCAAATTAGTATTTAAGTATCACTATAACGATAAAGAAATCGAAATTATTAAAGACGTAATAAGTCAATTAAATCTTCAAGTTAAAACAGAGTCAATTTTAAAGAGAATCTTTATCTTTGCAATAAGTTCTTTTGGTTTTATGGTTGAGCAAATATTTGGGAGACCTTTTGCATTTCAATTTTTTGATATATCCGCAAATCCTCTTCCTAATGATGAATGGGAAGTAGTAGCGATAATTTCTGGAAGAGAACAATAAAAAATACAATACAATATTAAAATGCAATTTAATCTTTACTAAGAAATGAGCTTAAATCCATCAGATCATCCCCTCGTTTCACCTGTATCTTAGATTTTATCCCTTTAACTTTCCGTTCTAAATATATAATTGCATCTAAAGGGATTTTTCTTGGAACTCCTCCTTGCTTTTGAATTATTGCAAGTAAATAATCAATACTTTGTACCACATCTGGGCTAATTAATTCATTATAAATGGCTTGATAGACATTTGGCTCATTGTTCTTAATATTATTTAAATAATTATAAGCGTCTGGAGCTAGAACAACTCTTAAGACATAATCTATTTTTTCAGAAACAGAAACAATTCTTTCTTGAGCTGCTTCTTTTATCTTTTTAGCGTCCATTATTGCCTTCATTTTTCTCATACGAATTTTCTCAAGCTCATGCTGATCAAAATTAGGGTCTTTTTGATTCATATAATTATTTTCTCATCATTTATGTATTTTTCATTCGAATATTAAATATTATGGTCCCTCCCCCCGGAATCTAGTGGGATTCGATCCAAATCCATATTTCGAGCCGGGGACCGCTCGGTTTCGGCTGACGTAACTTCATTAGCTACAAGCTTTAGTACGCGATATTATCTACAGCCGAGCACTCTAACCACTGAGTTAGGGAGGGGTTATTTTTTAAATTAAGTAATGTAATTATAGAATTTATATATTTTTTACGTTTTTTTGAATTAGGATTAGAGTTAACAAATTTATACAAGATATAATAGTGATTTTTTATTTAACAAAACTTAAAAATTACTTATATTATAAGAATATTAACCCAAAAATTCTACAACTAAAAATCGTAAAATACTTTTGTTGTGAAAAATTTTTAATATATTAATCTATAATTTTATAACATTAAACTAATATAACAATTACAATTTAAATGCAAAATTAAAAGATGGGTGATAATCATCAGAGAAGAAACAGACTATACTGAGGCAATCGAGTCATATAAAAACGAACCCCTCATAATTTTAGAACCATGGGGTAGAAGTATTGATCATTTAAGACTTACCATCATTGGGAAAAAAGGAACTCCTTATGCTGATGGTAAGTTTGTATTTGAAATCAAGTTTCCTGAAAACTACCCATTTGCTCCTCCCTACGCATATGCTGTCACTTTAATGTGGCATCCTAATATTGATTCTTCAATTCCTCCTGGAAAATTAAATATATGTTTAGATTTAATTAATCCAGATCTTGTAGGCAAAGTTGACGCTAGTACTGGTGCATCAGGTTGGACTCCAAGTAAGACACTTACAAATATTATAGAAGCATTAAAAGGGATGATGCATGTTGAACCTCCCTTCTTTAATCCTGGAGATCCATTAAATCATGAAGCAGGTGAACAGTATTTTAGAGCACAGAAAAAGTTTGAGGCTAAAGCAAAATCATGGACAGAAAAGTATGCAAAAGACTAGGAGATTAACCAAATCGTCAATCCCGAGCCTTCCTTTAATTAATTTTTATCTTTCATTTTTGATTTTTATGTTTTAGGGATTTTAACCCAAAAAATTTATCAAATTCTCTAACAGATTATTATGAATATTTCATTTGCAAACAAAAAAATCATAATTTTCGACTTAGATGGCACAGTAGTAAGATTATCAGCGGATTGGGATACTTTAAGAGATATTTTAATTGAAAGGTATAAGGAACATTATAATGAAGATTGTAATATTGAAAGAATTTCTACTTGTCTTAATGAAGTTGTTCAAAAGCAAGATGAAGCAATTTTGAGCAACTTTTTTGATTTGATTCGAGAATTTGAGCTTAAAAACATAAAAGATACTCAACTTATTGAAGAAACTATTTTTTTTATTAATAATAAAGAATTATTTGGTGTTAAAAAAGAAGCGAAGTTTGCCATTCTCTCTCTTAATACAAGAAATACTATTAAATGGGCTTTAGAACTCGCAAATATAGTTAATAAGATAGAATATATTGTCGGTAGAGAAGATGTAAGGAAATGGAAACCCTCTCCTAAAGGTCTATTAAAGATTCAAAAATACTTTAAAATAAAGAAGGAAGAAATGATATATTTTGGGGATTTAGAACATGATATATTAACTGGGAAAAATGCTGGTATTGAATCCTACTATATAGACGATTTAATAGAACTTGTAAATAAAACAAAAAGCAAAATAAAACAAAAATAAAATAAATACTTCGAATAATCCTATACTTTTATAAAATTAAAGAGCTCCTCTTTTCTCTCAGAAAATTTAAATAAGTTGGTGCTGGTAATTTTGCTTATAATTACGTCATCTTTGAAATGATGGTCATCTACAGAAAGTGACCCATTTTTTTTTAAAACACGGTGTAATTCTTCCAAGACACTCTTTGGATCTGAAAGATTATGGTAAATATCTAATAATAAAACAACGTCAATAGAATTTTCATCTAAATTTGTATTACAGTTAGTTAAAATTGTCTCAATATTATTTATTCCCTTTTTTCTTGCTCTGTTTTTAACTTCATTGATCGCTAAAGTATTAATATCAGCAGCATATACTTTTCCTAAGTCGCCGACAACCTGTGCTGCCGCAATTGAGTAACTACCTGGACCACAGCCATAATCTAGTACAATACTTCCCTCTTTAATTTTAGTTTTTCTAATTTTATCAAGAGGAGGATACTCTTTGTCACGTTTTTCAAAATGTTTTACCATAAACTTAAAATGTGATTTACTCATTGGGCTATCTTTCTTTAACTTTTCTGGAATCAACAACACCTTTTCTTCAGATATAAATTTATAATTAAAAAATTGAATTTCACATAAAAGAGATTATAACATTATATTTTTTAATTTCTGACTCTGCTAAAGCTTTTCCTAGTGGAGTTAAAGATATAATATCATTGCTCTTTATTTTCAATGAAGTTAATTTAATATCGGGGTCTCTCAGTGAAGGCATATACGGATTCCAATAAATCTCTTTAGTCATTGGATTGGTTATCATCCATAAATCTGGATCTAACCCAAATCCTGTTACTTTCATGGCTTTAAAGATATAACCCACATCCGCATCAAATGGAACAACAATTTGTACATTCTCTTCTCCTTCTATTTTCCCACAAGCTAGACAATCTTCTCTTTTAATGATGTTTAGATGATCGAATTGGCCATATATTCCGTTATAATTTAAATATGGAGGATCCATAGGAGGGCCTATATTTCTCCCTTTAACTCTAAATAGCAATTTTAATGCTTCTTGAGATTGTATACTAGCAATAACAGAGCTTACAGTTTGTATAGCTGCAATTTTATTACCTAGTATATTTTCCATTTCTTCGAATTTGTAATCAGGTCCAAATGTGTCTTCAATATTTTTTTTCCATTCTTTAATTTCTTCTTCTGTTAGAGTTTCTCTCTTTTCAGAAGAAAGATTTTCATTAAATACTCTTTCTCGCAGTTTCCTTAATTCTTCTTGAGCTAATTCTCTTAGCTTTATCACTTCATCGTTTAAATTCAAATCGGGTTTATGTCCATATTTTTTTTCAAACTCTACTTCCGCCTTTATTACACAGTGATTCCTATTGCGTGGTAAACCTTTTAATGTACATGCAGCAACGAGTTTATCATCGGCAGGAGGTATTGGCACTAAGCATCTATAACAGGGAGTTTGATCTAATAATTTTGGAGCATATTTCCAATCAAACACCATTTCTATTTCTTTTCGAATTTTATTGATAATAGGCGTTATTTTATCAGCTTTTATTGTCTCAATTTCTTCTTCTAATTCTTCAATTCTTTTTTGAGCCTGAAAATATTCGGGATATTCAATTTCAGATATTTCCCAAAGCTTTGCTTCAACTAAATTGTCAATTTCTCTGTCTCTATTCTTATATTGTACACCTGAACCTTCAGGAATTATAATTTGACAATGTGATTCAAATCCCACCGTTCCAGCTTCGACCATTGGTTTTTTTAATCTTAAACATATCTTATTTAAATCCAATCTCGCGTTAAAATTATCTAAAGCTGCGATTATAACATCAGATTCTTCATAAACGGACATTGGTAATTTCTGGAGTTTTTCGAAGTAAAAATCAACTTTAAGGTAAGGATTCATTTCCTTCAATCTTTCGGCAGCAACTTCAGCTTTAGGACGACCTTCATCCCCAGGCTTAAAGAGCATTTGTCGTGATAAATTAGAAGTTTCAATTGTATCTAGATCAACAAGGATCAACTTACCAATTCCCATTAGAGCAAAATCTTTAGCTATTTCGCAACCAAGGGCGCCTATACCAATAATCATGATTGTTCCATTATCTATTGTCTCTTGATCCCAGCCTTCAATTAATTGTTGTCTAGCATACATACGGGACTTAACAATATCATCTGTTTTTTCAGTCATTTTCAAAAACGCTATTTTTTATTATTATAATATTTATATTTCAAGATCTAAATTTAAATTCTTTTAGTCGTTTATTACAAATAATAAGAAAATAATTTAGATAAATAGTTAATATTGTTTTTTAGAGGATAATTTTTAACCTTTTTTCTTTTTTGCAGTTTCTTTAATCATTCTTTTAAGATTATCAACTTCTTCCCTTTCTTTGGCTTTCCGCAGTTCTTCTTGGAATTTGCTTCTTTGTTTTTCCTTTTTTCCAATTTCCTCTATAAGTTCTTGTTTGATTTTTAGTAAATCTCCCATCTCTTTACGAAACTCTTTTGCTTCATCTTTAATCTTCTTTCTTTTCTGTTTTTCAACTGATTTTTGTTCTTGTCTCTTCTTTTCAATTAGACCTATTACCTCATCTGATAATTCACCAACCTCTCCAATCATATTCTTTAATTTTGCTTCTTCATCTTTTCTACGGCTATCTTCTAAAGCTCTTTGCTTATCTAATTGATCTTGAATAGATTGCATCCTAAGTTCCTCTTTTTTAACTCTTTCTTCTAATAGTTTTGCATTTTTAATTTCGGTTTCAATATATTTTACTTCTTCATCCCATCCAATTTCCTTGAACTTCATTATTGCAGAGTTAAAATTTTGATATGCCTTTTCAAAATTATGATAGGATGACCATTTTTTGCCTTCATCAATAAGTTTTAATCCATCATCTCTTAATTTATCAACTTGTCGCCTTTTCAGAATTGCATTTCTATATTGCTTTTCTTGCTTTCGTTTTAACTTTTCTTGTTCTAACCGTCTTTTTTTCACTTCTTCTTGAAATACTGCATATTCATTTTGCCTTTGTAGGTGAGCTTGTTCTTCTAATCTTTTCTTTTCAAAAAAATTCGCCTGTTCTTGTTGTAAATCTTTTATCAGAGCATTTAAGTTTTTTATCTCTGGTTCCCAACCAATATTTTCTTCTAAAATATGCCTTGCTTGAATATACAGAGATATTGATTTATTATAGTTGGGAATACGATGCTTCAGGTACTTTCCAGCTTCTTCTAACAGAGAATATGCTGATTCTCTTACACTCATTTGCTCTTGGATCATTTTTTCTCGTTCTTTCAGTGCTGATTGTCGAGCTTCTCTTTTTTCTTTTTCTTGCCTCTTTCTTTCTTCAATAAGGGCTTTTAAAGCTTTTTCTTCTTCTAATCGCTCTAATTCTTTTTGATACTTTAAGCCTTCTTCTTCTTCCTTTTGATGTTTTATTTTTTTTATTTTAAATATAGTATTATTTATAGAATCAGTTGGAAATTGTAATTCATTCAAAATATTTCCCGCCCTTCTATAACAAACTATTGCATTATCATAATTTTGTTCTTTTAGAAAGCGTTCTCCTTCATCTAAAATCTTAAATGCTTGTTCTTTTCTTTCTTCTAACTTTGACTTTAGTTGTTCCATTTTTAAAATTTCTAATTCTTTTGTTTTCAAACGTTCTTTTTCAATCTGTAAACTTTCCGCTACTTTTTGATGAATATTCCACTCTTTTCGTTCTCTTTGAATGCTTTGTGTTAATTCTTTTTGTTTTGTCAGTTGATGTTCTCGTTTTTTCTCTTGAACTTTAAGAATTAATTCTCTTATTGAATCTGTTGGGAACGCAATTTCACTTAAAATTAATTCCGCTGCATGATAATATTCCAAAGATTTATCATATTGCGATTGATTCATAAATATTTCAGCATCTTCAAGAAGATTAAAAGCTTCTTCCTTCCTTTTTTCCATGTATACCTGAATTTCTCTTCTTTTTTCTAATTCTGCTTGTCTAACTTTCATTTTCATCTCGTTTATTCTTACACCCTCTGCAATTTTCTTTTGAAATCTACGTTCTTCTTGTTCTTCTTGAAATTGTAACTCTAGACTTTTTTGTTTAGCAATCAATTTCTCTTTATTTTTCTCTTGAATTTTATAAATCATTTCCCTAATTGCGTCAGTTGGGAATCCAATTTCATTTAAGAATAACTCTGCTTGACGATATTTTTCAATTGCTTGAGGATATTGCTGGTTGTTAAAATATTTTTCTCCTTTATCCATTAAATCAAAAGCTTCCACTTTACGTTTTTCCATTATTTGTATTAACTTTTCCCGTTTTTGCATCTCTATCTCTTTAACTTTTAACCTTTTTTGTTCTCTCTGCATGTCTTCAGAAATTTTTTGCTGAAATTGTAATTCCTCTTTTTGTTGCTTTTTTAATAATTCAATTTCTAATTCTTTCTTTCTTTCAATTTCTCTTTTCCTAATTTCAATGGTTTTAACTGTATCTTGGAGCAATTTTAAATAATCACTTGTCCATCCTATTTCAGTCAGAAGTTTTATTGCATTTTGATAGTTCTGTAAGGCATTATGATAATTTTGTTGACCAAGTAATGTATAGCCATTATTTATTAATTTAAAGGCTTCTTGTTGCGTAGTTAAAGTTTGTGTAGTAATCAACTGTTTTGCTTGGATTAATGATTTTTGTTCTAGTACTTTTTCTTGCTCTATCTTCCTCAAATCATTTATCTTTTCCATAAATGCGTCAGTTTCTTTTTCCGTTTCTAAAGCTTCCTGAATAGCTTTCTGTTTTAATAGATCTTTTTCTCTTTTTTTGTATTCAATCTCTTGAATTGCTTTATTTATGATTGGAATTTCATCAATCCATTGAATTTCCGCAAAAATGTTAGCTACATCATGATAAACTTCAATAGCTTCATCAGATTTACCTTGTGAAAGTAAATCTTGAGATTTTTCTAATAACTTAAATGCATCTTCTTTTCTTTTCTCACGATAAGCAATTTCTTTTTCTATTTCTCTAAGTTTAATCTCTTGCTTCTTTAGTTCTTCTCTTTGTATTTTCATCTCATCGATAAGTCTTTGTTGAAATAGTTGTTCTTCTTTTTCCTCTTCTAAAGCAGTTTTTAAATCTTGCTGCTTTTTTAATTCCATCTCACGTTTCTTATTTTCAATAGTTATAATTGAATTTTGTATTAATTCAATTTCACTTTCCCATTGAATTTCTTTAAAGATTTGAGCTGCAGTTCGATATAATACAATTGCATCATCAAACTTTCCTTTGTCGATTTGCTTTTGAGCTTCCTCTAATTTATTAAATGCTTGTTCCTTTTTCTGTTCATAAATTTTCTGTAATTCTTCTTGTTTTAATAGTTCAGCTTGTTTTTCTTTCATTTTATGTTGTTCTAATTTTATTTTTTCTAAAACCTGTTGTTGAAATAGCAGTTCTTCTTGTTCTCTTCTTGATTTTATTTCTAATTCTTTAAATTTATTTAAATCTTCTTCTCTTTTTTTCTCTTGAATCTTTTGAATCATTTCTTTAATAACTGTAGATGGAAAATTTATTTCATTTAATATCAATTCAGCTTGATGATATCTATCGATTGATTTATCGTATTCCCCTTTATTTAATAATGTTTCAGCGTCATCCATTATCTTAAAAGCCTCTAGCTTGCGATTCTCCATACTTCTTGCGAGATCTTCTCTCTTTTGCAATTCAATTTCTTTGGATTTAAATTTCTCTCGCTCTACCTGCATATATTCACTGATTTTCTTCTGAAACACATCATCCTCTTTTTGACGTTTTAATGAAGCCTCAAATTCTAATTGTTTTTCTTTTTCGCTCTCTTTTTTCTTTATGTTAATTGTTTGAATTGTATCATGCAATAATTTTAAATATCCTTCTCCCCAGCCAATATCCTTTAAAAGCTCTATTGCTTTTCTATAATTGTTTATTGCTTCATCAAAATTTTCAGCTTCTAGTAGAATGTCTCCATCTTCAATTAATCTAAATCCTTCTTGCTGTTCTGTTAAGTTTTGAGCAGAAATGCGCTTTTGTTGTTCCATTAAATCTTTTTCTTTCAAAAAATCCGTTTTTTCTCTCTCTCTTTGATATCTAATTCGATCAATAAATGCTTTATCTTCAGTTTCTTTTTTAATTGCCTTTTGAAGGAGCTTTTGTTTACTTAATTCATTCTCTCTTTTTTTATTTTCAATACCATTGATTGCTTCTTGGATCACTGAAATTTCATCAGTCCATTGAATCTGAGCGAACATATTTGCCACGTTATAATATATTTCAAGTGCATCATCAAATTTTCTGTGCGAAACAAAATCTTGAGCCTTTTCTAGTAAATCGAATGCCTCCTTCTTCTTTTCTTCACGATAGGAAAGCTCTTTTTCTCTTTCTCTTAAAACAATTTCTCTTTCCATAAATTTTTCGCGTTGAGTCTTCATTTCTTTTGTGATGAGTTCTTGAAATATCTTTTCTCGTTTTTCACGTTTTAATTCAGCTTGCAATTTTAACTGATTCTGCAATTCTGCTTCTCTTTTCCTATTTTCAATTTCTACAATAGAATTTTGGATTAGAGTGATTTCATTTTGCCATTCAATGTCCGCAAAAAAGTTTATAGCATATTGGAGGATCTCAATTGCATCGTCAAAATTATTTTGCTTTACATTTTCTTGTGCCTCTTCTAGTAATTTAAAACCTGCTTCTCTTTTTTCCTCACGATATTGTGATTCCTTTTCACGTTCCACTAACTCAATCTCTTTTGTTTTTAGTTTTTCACGTTCTTGTTGTAAATATTTTGAAATTTGTTTTTGGAATGTTTCCTCACTTTTTTCTCTCTCAATAGCATCTTGCAGTTTTTTTTGTTTTTCGATGTTTTGCTGTCTTTGTAAATCTTCAACTTCTCTTATCGAATCCTCAATTAATGGAATTTCTTCTGTCCATTGAATTTCAGCAAATATATTTGCTGCATTTTGATATGCTAGAACTGTATCTTCATAGTTGCCTTTTTTTAAGGACTCAATCGCAGAATCCAAAAATTCAAACGCAATATTTTTGCGATGTTCAAAAAACTTAATTTCTTTTTCAGTATCTTTTACAATAATTTCTTTCTTTTTTAAACGATCTCGCTCTTTATTTAAAAGAATAGCAATTTGCTTTTGAAAATCTAATTCTTCTCGTCTTCTTTCTTCTACTTTCTTCTGTTCTTCATATTTTTTTGTAAGCCGACTATGCTTCAGATTTTCTATATTTGAAATTGTGTTCTTGATCATTGATTTATAAACCTCCCAACCAGAGCCTAAATCTGTGAGTATTTCTAAAGCCTGGTTGTATTCTTTTATGGCATCATCAAAATTTTTTTCTTTTAATATTTCATCTGCTTTATCTAATATTATGAAAAGATTTTCTTCTTCCAATACTTCATCGCTTCTTTTTGCTTCAAACTCCTTTCTCTTTGTATCTAATTCTTTTGCTGATTGGACTATCTGCTCTTTTTGCTTTTTATAAATTGAGTCTTGAAGAATCATTAAATCCTTTTGTCTTCTCTCTTTTAAATAATCAGCTGCAAGTTCTCTTTTTTGCTTACTTTTTATTCCATCAATTAAACTTATAATAGGCTGGACATATGAATCCCATTCTATTGATTTAAGAAGTTGAACTGCCTCATCTAATTTTTCAATTGCTGAATCATATCTTTTTTCCCTTTCAAGTCTGTTTCCAATATCTATCAGATTAAATGCTTTCATCTGAATTTGTTCATCATGCTGTTTCTTCACTTCAAATTCAATCAATTTTTCCTTTTTCATTTCTGCTTCTTTTTCTGAAACAATTTTTTGGTCCTCAATGTTACTTGTTAACTGCAGCGCTTCTTGCTTTTGCCGAACTTGAAGAGACTCATAATATTTTTTATCTGTTTTAAGTTTTTCAATTAATAATTGAATATTTTGAGTCTGAGCATCCCATCCGATAGATTTTAGTAATTCAATAGCTCTTTCATAATTCATTATCGCATTATCGAATTTCTTATCTTTTTCAAATATTTTAGCAGCATCAATATGGGCAAAAGCTTGATTTTGTATATCTTCTTCATGTTTTTTTTGTACTTGGAATTTGTTAATAATTTCTCCTTTTTCAACACTGCTCTTTTGTCCAAACATACCAACAACTTGAGGTTTCTCGTCTGATAATACAGTAGGAATCTGTTGTTTCAAGTCCACTTCCTGTTCTTGAGGGTGCTGAACAGCTTTTTGCTGTTTTAAATCTCTTGTTAGTTTATGAATTTTCAATTTTATATTCTCTAATTGAGTTTCAGACCATCCTGCTTGAACTAATAGCTTTACTGCAGACAAATATTGTTGGATAGCATCTTCAAAGAAACCATCAAATTCCAGTTTCTTTGCGCCTTCTAATAAAATAAAAGCTTGATCTTGCAATTGTTCAATTTGAGCTTGAGTTTGAACTCGCTGATATAATGTCTCTTTTTGGATAAAATCCTTTAACTCACCAATCCTATCATAAATCTCTTGGATTCTATGAATCAAAAACCCACTCTGCTTAAGAAGATCGGCTGCTTTTTGATAATTTGAAATAGCATTTTCTACATCTTTCTCTACTTCAAAATTTTGAGCAAGTTCTAAAAATTTTATAGCTTCTTGCGCTAATTCTTCTGGTTTTTGCAATTTTACCGAAGCCACCTAATTGTAATTTGAAATTAAAAATGTAAACACTTTTCTTACTTTACTTTAACCAACTAAGTAATTAAACTTTTTATATTATGATTATTATTTTAACTAATTTAGTGAAAACGATACGCAATTTTGAATTTACCATAATATTGAAATCAAATTTTTAAATAGAAATTATATACATAATTGAACCTAAAATATGGAAGCAAAAAACGGAAATATTATTATTGATTTTGAACCAATTTCAAGAAGAGTGCTTTTTTCAGATGATTACTCGCTTTATGAAATTCTTTCAGAATTAAACGTGCCAATAAGTTCGATATGTGGAGGTTTAGGGACCTGTGGAAAATGTAAGGTCCTAATTCAACGGGGTAAGGAGTATTTGAATAATCCCACTCCTTCTGAAAAAAAATTTTTAAGTAATAATGAAATTGAAGATGGATGGCGTCTCGCTTGTCAAACAAAAATTGATATTAAAAAAAAAACATATCTTGAAACACTTCAAGTCCCACAATTTCGCGTATTTTTGCCCCGTGAACTTTTACTTGAAGATTTTAACATTTTAGTGTCAGGGATCAGTAAGGGAATTGAAATTAGACCAGCTATTACAAAGATTTTCATTGAAGTAAAAAAATCATCATTAAAGGAACCAATTGCAGATTTTGAAAGGATTGAATCAGCTCTTTTGTCTAAAAGTACGAATTTGAATAGAAATGATGAAATTAAGATAGATTTTAACGTTCTAAATGATATTCCGACTCTTCTAAGAGAAAATCAATACAAAATCACTTTAGTTTTATGGAATAATACTAATATTATCACTTGTGAGCCAGGTAATACTCTTGAAGAGAATTTTGGAATCGCTTTTGATATTGGGACTACCACAATTGTGGGGTATCTGATGAATTTGAATAACGGAAAAATTTATGCGGTTGATTCAAAATTGAATAGTCAAACTGCATATGGAGAGGATTTAATAACACGTTTAACATTTATAAAAGATAATCAAAAAAATCTTCAGAAATTAAATTCTGCCGTAATAAATGATTTAAATGAAATAATTGCAAACGTATGTAATAAAGCAAATATTAAACCTTCTCAAATCTATGAAGCTAGTGTTGTAGGAAATTCTGTTATGCATCACATTTTTTTAGGATTAAACCCTGTTAATATAGGTTTAAGTCCATTTATTCCAGTCATTCAAAAAAATTTGAATATTAAAGCAAAAAATTTAAATCTTAATATTTTAAAAAACGGAAATGTGTATACATCTCCATTAATTGCTGGTTTTGTTGGAGCCGATACTATAGGCGTTATTCTCTCGTCGCGTGTCTTTAATGAAAAAGAGCTTACTTTAGCTATTGATATAGGTACTAATGGCGAAATCATTGTAGGGAATCGTAAGATTCTGGCAGTAGGATCATGTGCTGCAGGTTCTGCTTTGGAAGGGGCTCATATTGCTGATGGAATGAGAGCTGCGGCAGGTGCAATTGATAAAATTAAAATTGATCCCAAGAATTTGGATGTATCCTATACTACAATCAAACATAAGAAACCAATAGGGATATGTGGCTCTGGATTGGTTGATGTAATAGCAGAGATGTTGAAATCTAAAATAATTACAAGAAGTGGTAATTTCAATAAAGAAATTATTAATCATGAAAGATTTATTAAAAACGATAAAAATGTAGAATTTATTGTGGCTAAAAATGAAGAAACATCTTTAGATAAGGACATAACGATTAGCCAAAACGATGTGAGACAAATCCAAATGGCAAAAGCTGCATTTTATGCTGGCGCAAAGATTATTCTGAATAATTTAAAGCGTAATTTAAAAATTGAACAAGTCTTTTTAGCAGGCGCTTTTGGAAATTATATTAATGCTTATAATGCAAAATTTATAGGCATGATTCCAGATATTCATGATGATAACATTTTTCAGATAGGCAATGCTGCTGGAATAGGAGCACAACACTGTTTATTGAATAAAGATTTGCGAAATAAAGCACAAACATTATTAAAGAAAATTCAATACATTGAAATTGCAGTAGATAAAAGCTTTCAAAAAGAATACGCTGAGGCAATGTACTTTCCTCATTTAAATCTTGATTATTTTCCAAGCTTAAAAGAATATAAAGTAATCCCCAAAAGGTAAAATTTGGTCATCAGAATTTCCCTACTTAATTTTATTTGTTTTTATGTGATTTTAAAACCATAGAAATGAATAAAAATCATTATTACTTTATGTAAAAATATTTAAATTTAGAATTTATTTTATCTTTAATTTAGTCTATATTAATAAATTAAATAAATTCTTAAATACCATTTATAATATTTATTTATATACACAATTAAAAAAAAAATTAAAAGATTGTAAAAACCGACGTGAGTGAAGCTTTATGTCAAGTTTTAAACTAAAAGTATTATTAACTGGCGCCGCTGCTGTGGGAAAGACTAGTCTTGTTCAGAGATTCATCAAAAACAGGTTCCAAGCAAATTATAAATTAACTGTTGGCGTAGATATTTTAACTAAAGATGTAGAATTCAGACAAGGTGAAATAGCAACACTTTCTATATGGGATATTGGAGGACAACAGAGGTTTGAGTTTATCCGTAGTACATTTTACAAAGGAGCAGCTGGAGCTTTATTAGTCTTTGACTTAACTCGAGAACAGACATACACGGAAACAAGGAAATGGCTTACGGAGATTCGTCAATTCGCCGGTGAGAACATTCCATTTGTTTTGATTGGGAATAAAGCAGATTTAATGGAAGATGTTGGCGTAGTAATTGATCGAGATGAAGCCCGTTCATTTGCAGAAAATGAGGGGAGTATTTATATAGAAACTTCTGCTAAGACTGGGATTAATGTTGATGAATCTTTTACAGAGTTAACCCGTCGAATAATTGACTCAAGAACTTAAGCTTTAAGAATAAATTTATTTACCTAAATTCTAATTTAGTAATTTGATTAGAAGTTCTGTTTCTTAAAAATAAAAGTCGTTTTCTTCAACTTTTTTTAAAGATGTATTGAAGGTCTTAATTTGGACCTTCAAATTCCTTGTAAAGATCATCATGAATTATTTTTATTGCATCCTCTAATTTAGCTCTCTCAATAACTATTGACAAATTTAACTCATCATGACTTTGTGAAATTGCTTTGACTTGTATGTTTTTTTTATCTAATGCGTTGAATATCTCTACCTTTGTCCTCGTTTCAAGTATTTTAAGACCTGTGATATTAATTACAGAAACATGCTCCCACTTAATTTTGAAAAATTCTGAAAAGAATTTTGAACTTTTCAAAGCGGCAATTGCGCGCTCTGAGTCTAATTCACTTATTATGAAGGAAGTACTTATTTCAGAGGAACTTTGAGCCACTAATGAAACGCTAATTCTATTTTTACTCATAACTCTGAATATTTTAGCAAGAACACCGGGTATATCAACCATGCTTCCAGAAATGATGGTTATGATTGTAACAAATTCAACAGCAGAAATCCCTTTAATATGTTCCTTATCAGTTATTTCTGAAATTTGTGTGAAGCTCTTTTCTAAAGGTTTTTCAAAGTTTCTTATTTCTAAAGGTATTTTGTCTTTTTCAATAGCTTCCAAACATTTGGGATGAAGGATTTTAGCTCCAAAACTAGCAATATGTTTAGCTTCATTATAATCTAAATTTTTTATAAGAGAAGAGTTGGGCACAAATTTGGGATTTATCGCTAATAATCCATCAACATTTTTCCATAAAATAACTCTAATATTTTTATCATTTCCGATATCATACAGAGCTCGTGCTATAATAGTTGCTGTATAGTCAGATCCCCCTCTCCCTAAAGTGGTGATATAGCCAATTTTATTTCTACCAATAAAGCCAGTTAAACACACTATTGTATTTTTATTCGGATTTTCTAATAATGGAACTAACATTCTTTTTATTCGGGAATTTGTTAAATCATACAATGGATAAGCATTATTAAACTCATCATTAGTTATAATTAATCTATTTGCAGGAATATATACAGAATCAATCTCATTACTTAGAAGAAATTGATCTAATATATATGTAGATAAAATTTCTCCAAAACTTAATACAAAGTCTTTATAATAAGGTTCTAATCCAAATTCTTTAATATCTGCAAAAGTATCCTCTAATTCACTTAATCTATCATCGATCCAATCCCTTGCTTTAATATAATGCTCAGAATCTTCAGTGAATATTTGTTCAATTATATCAATATGTCTCTTTTCTATTAATGCTATGTTATTATCTGTATCTTTATCCTTTTCTAACATATTTGCAGTTTTTAAAAGTAAATCTGTTATACCAGTCAAAGCGGAGACAACATATACTTTCTTTACTTTCTCATAAATATTTGTAATATTGAGAATTTTATTAAACGAATCTTTATCGTTTAAACAAGAACCTCCGAATTTCATAACGATTATCGGCATTTTATTTACTTCTCTTTTTTAAGATAATAGTTCTTCTGAATATGAATAATTAATTATATTTTATTAGTAAATTTTATTCATCTAAGTAGTGTTAAACAAAAATAAAATCAGATTTTAAATTTATAATTAAAATGATCGATCTTCATCTACATTCATCTGCATCTGACGGTTCAGATACTCCTTCACAATTAATAGAACACGCGCTAAAGTTTAAGCTAAAGGCGATTGCTATTACAGATCATGATACAATAGGAGGAATAGAGGAATTCTTGTCATATGGAGAATTAAAGCAGATCATTGTAATTCCTGGTATAGAAGTTTCAATTAGACATGATCCTTTAAGGGAATTAATAGATGTTCATATTATAGGTTTGAATATAGATTATTCTTCTACAAAATTGATCAATTCGATTAATGAACAGATTAAAGGACGATTAGAGCAAAAAAAAGCAATTTGTAGACGATTAAGGGATGAATTTGGCTATAATATCTCGTTTGAAGACGTAAAAGCTATTGCTGGAAGCAAGATTATTGGACGCCCTCACATTGTAGAAATGTTAAGAAAAAATAACCCTAGAAAAGTTGAAGGAAAATCTACAAATGAATTATTCAAACTCATAAGTATTGGTGGCGCTGCTTATGTTAATAGAAAAGTTGAGTTAAACCTTGAAGAATCTATTGAGTTAATTAAATCTGCTGGCGGAATTCCCATTTTAGCACATCCAGGAATTTATAAAATTTCAGATTGGATAGAATTTATAAAATTTTGTATTGAAGCAGGGATTGAAGGTATTGAAGTGGAATACACATATGCAAAAAATAGACCCTATTATGAGACAGATAAAGCAGATTGGGCTCAGAATTACTTTCCTGATTACTTTCGGAAAATTGCGAATGATTTTAATCTTATTAAATCAGGAGGTTCAGATTATCATGGCGGTAAAAAGCATATTATGATGGGAGAAGCAAAAGTTCCTGATAGTTATTTAAAGAAATTTATTTAATCTCTATTGCTTTCAATTTCTCAGATCTTTTTCTCAATCTTATCAGTCAGAAACCCAAAATAAATAATAGAAATTCCATTAACAATGATATAAGTTCGAACAATTAATCCACTTGTATCAAAATAAATATCCAAATCTGGAGCAATTAAAACTTGAGTTGACAGAACTAAATAACTATCTATTATAATAATTAATATCAAACTTAGGAATAGTGCTATAGATAGAATCTCGCTCTTTTTCATTTTAATAGGCTCTAAGTATAAAAATAATTTAAATTCTATTGAGCCTAATCATTTAAAAGATTCTGCAATTCTTGAATTTGGCCATCAATTTTGTTCATTAATAAATCTATTTTCTCTTTCTTTTCTTGAAGTTCTTCTGATGTGATTTCCCCAGTGAGTTCCTTCATATCAAGATCTAATAACATCTTAGAAATATCTGCTTTCTTAATTTTCAATTCCAATAACGATTTTTTTAATTCTTCTATCTGTTTTATATCTAAAACTGTAGGTTTTTGTTCAACTTGGTTAGGAATCGGAGGAGTTATTACTGCTTTGGATTCAAGTGTAATTTTTGATTTTGGAGGAGTTATTACTGCTTTGGGTTCAAGTGTAGTTTTTAGTGTTGGAGGAGTTTTAGACGGAGTTGGACTTATACTTGTCTTTTTTTCCATTAATTTTAACGGCGATACTGATACAAGAGTTTTTGGCTCATCCGCATTTTCTACTAGACTAACCGGAGACATTTTCAATTTATCTTTTGCATCTTTTGGGACAAAATTTACTGATTTTGGTCTAGATTTTACCATAAAATCTTCTGGATTTAGTGTTAAACCAATTCCCTCTGGTTTTATTTCGGACTCTTTTGGTGGTTCAATTTCTTTAACCTTTTGAGTATTTACTTCAGTTACTTTTTCTTTATCATATAAAGTTGAAATTTCTGAAGGTCTTTTAATTTTGGGTGGTCCTATTGGTTTTTGTTCAGTTGGTAATTTTTGGGGAGTATTTAATGATTGCTCTTGGGGAGGTAATTGGGGAGGCAATTTGGGAGGCAATGGGGGCTCTGGTATTGCTGGAGTTGGAGGAGAATGCGCTTTTTCTAATTCCTTAAGTTTTTTATCCATTGTTGGAGGTTTTTGTTCTACAGGCTCAATAGATGTTGCCGGTGTGGGTTGTGGAGCGCCCACTGTATCTAACATATCTTTAATTTTTTGTGATTTATCAAAGAATTCTCTACCTAACGAATCATCTCCTAATTCTAAACATAAATCACTAATTTTGTCAAATAAAAATGCTGCTTTATTAAAATCAGCGTCTTTAAGGGCTCTTACTGCTTCTTCAGTTAATTTATCTCTCTCAAGCAATGGCTTCAAGAGAGGTGAGACTTCTGCACTCATTTCTAAAATATCAGCAATTATTTGAATCATTTTATCTCGATTTTTAGGTTCTAATGCAATCATTGAGTATGCTTTTAATCCAAGTATTTTTTCAATTTGAACGGGATTCAAAGCTTCTTTTAAATCTTGTTTATTCCCTATTACTGCAGATTGAGCGTTAGGTGCTTGTTCTTTTATTAATTCTAAAAAATATTTGCTCTTTTCAATGTTTTCTAATGAAGAGTCAGTAATTAAAAGAACCGCATCACTTCCCTTGATAAAATTGTTCCATAAATAACTAAATTGCTCTTGTCCAGCGAAATCCCATAAATGAAAGTGTAATTTTCCAATTTTTATAGTGGCAATATCTCCCGTAATGGTTGGTATATGTTGCATGGGAATTTCATCAGCTTTGATTAATTTCGTGATAGTAGTTTTTCCTACTCCCGAAAAACCTATTAGAGATATTTTAGGTCGTAAATTTCTATGGATTGCATCTATTGTAGGATCAAAAACTTCAAATGTTTTTGCATCAAAACGATGCTGTAATATATCTTCAAATAAACTTAAAAATTCAGTTCTACATTTTTCCAATTCTTTTTTTATATTTTCAAATTTATCAGTCAAACCTGTTACAAATAAAAAAATAAGCTTAGTATCGTTATCTGTGATGTAAGATATTCTAAATTTATAATAATCGTGAAATGCTATCTTGGATTCAGTTTTAATCAAAGCTTCATTAATGATATCTTCAACTAGAAGATTTAATACTTCTTGTTTTAGGGCTTTTCCAAAATGTCTATAATATAAAAGTTCATTGCTTCTGTACACAAATACCTGTCTTAAAATAATCGTTCACCATGATTTATAAAATTATACTTAATACAACTTAACTTGAAATGTGTTTAACTAAATCCTTTATAATTGAATATTTATCTTTTCTAATTTTTTCGTCTTCTAAGGTTTCTTCAATTTTTGAGATTTCTTTTGAAAAGTCAAAAACTGAAAAACTTTTAACTTCCTCTTCTGTTGTTATATTTACACTCAACTTCTTTAAAAAAACACTAACACTTGGCATAAACTTTGCTAAATTTACATTTAAATCTAATTTTGAGATAAGGATTAATTCCTTGCTAAATGTAAACAGATAATTGTACTTTTCTGATTCTAACGCGAAGGAGTTTATCTTATTTAAACTTAGTGCATTCGCAATTTCTTTAGAATTGGAAATTAAGGATAATATCCCATGGGGAATAATTCTTCCTTTCGCAAACTCCTTGATTAACGATCCCAATATAATTCCATACTTATTTGCTATAGCACATTCAGCATTTAAGTCAGACTTTAATTGAGAGATTATTTCCTCATATTTAACTTGACTCATATTTAAGGGAAAATGTTTTTACATAAATAATGAAAAACTATTTATTTATATTTGTTTAGTTATTAGAAACATAATATTACTAAAATTGTAACAATTTTGCTTATTAATTTGATTTGAAAACTTACAAAACGCGTTTTTTGGAAAAAGAATCTGATATTACAATTATATCTGAATCAAAGAAGGCAATTATACGTGCGAAAAAGAGTTTTTATTTCCACCGAAAGAATTTAGAGAAATATGTACTAAAAGATAACCAGTTTCTAAATTCTTTTTCTCCACTTAAAATAAATACAAATTTTAAAATCATTAAAATTATGGCTGAAGTAGCAGAGATATGTGATGTAGGACCTATGGCTGCGGTAGCTGGGGCGTTGGCAGATTTAATGCTTGAAACAATGAAATCTAAAGATCCTGATTATATACCTTCCAAAATTGCTTTAGTTGAAAATGGAGGAGAAATTGCAATTGATTCCAAAAAACCAATAACTATCGCATTATATGCAGGCGAAAATGAATTGAATCTTAATTTAGGTTTTTTAGTTAAAGAAAGCGATTGTCCTCTGGGGATTGGAACAAGCTCCGCAACAGTGGGTCATGCAATTAGCTTAGGACAAGCCGATGCGGTTACAATCTTTGCAAAAAATGCTGCTCTAGCAGATGCAGCAGCAACAAAAATATGCAATTTAGTTAAAGGAATAGATATTGAGAAATCCATAAAAAAGGGATTAGATGCTGTAGATGATATTGACGGGCTCATAGGTGCATTTATATCTAGAGAAAATAAAGTTGGTCAGACAGGAAAACTCCCTCAACTAGTAAAGATTGAAGGAGATAAACAAAAAATTTTGAATGAAAAGCAGGACATTGAATTTCCAGGTGACTATGAGATATTTAAATAACCCAAAATAGAGGAACTTCTATACCATTTTCAGTTTTTGATGAACATATTTTATTTAAATAATTTAGAGTATAGTATTCTTCTGTTTCCTCGGGTGTTAAATGGCCAAATAAGTTAAAACCTTTATCTATTACATAATCGTTTTCAAAAATTAAATAAACATCAGAATTATATTTTTCTTTAAAATATCTTAAAAGATTTATCCCACTTTCATTTATATGATTTTTAGGTGGAAATAAATCAATTTTACTGGGTAATATATAGATACTCCCATTGTATAGAAGAGCTTCATCTTTATCATAAAAGGGATAATCATAGTAATCAATTACATACCCCCACCCAAATTCAGAAAAAATAATATTTTCATTAGAAGTATTATTTGAATACCATTGGAGAGTGCTTACCTCTCTATGTTTCATATTGAATATCTCAATACTTACAAATTCATTAAAGTAAGTTGTAAATAGTGAAAATGTAATAACTAATAAAATAACCAGTTTAATATGTAAAAATTGAATTGAATTCAACTTTATAAGCTTGTAAATATATGAGATAAATCCAATAACAATTATAGGAGGGATAAGATATAATATTCTTTCCCAAACCATTATCTTGATTAGGAATATGTTAAGAATAAAACCTACTCCTAATAATATAATAAAAAAGGCACCCCAAATAAATAAAACTTTACCTTTAGGCTTTTTTTGAAATATAATTAAACCCCAGAATGCAAAAGCACTGAATAATATGATTTCAGAAATGTTTAAAACGTTTATGGTTTCAAAATTAAACCAGATTATATTTACTATTAGCATTACAATTGTTAATAAAATTATTATACTAAAAATAAGCGGAATTATTACTTTATCTTCAATTCTCTTATAAATTGGGTTTGTTTTTCCCGTTATTGTTGATTTATATCTTCCTTTTGTAAAATTAATAGATTTTTGTATCTTCCAGAAAAGAAATGCTCCTGCTAAGATTCCTGCTATGCCAATTGCTATAATAAAATACCAGGAGATATTAATTGGAATAAAATGACCAACATAATCTCTCCCTATACCTAAATAATTCAAGATTAATAAAAATCCAAATAACCCAACAACTAAAAAGAAGTCTATTCCTCGTGTACGATCTTTTAAAAAATAAATAAAGTACAACCATATAAATGAAAATAAGAAAATGGTGGCAGTAATTACGTGAGTAAGAAACGCACTTATAAAAATTAATGCAACTAAAGTGTAAGTAAAATAAATATCTTTGAAAATTGTACTCTTCTCTGGACGTTCTAATTGAATTAAATTCTGTATTCTTATATATAAAAGGAAAAATACCATTAAACACATGATTAAGGTTAAACCAGAAGGCCAATACTGAATCATCATTATAGAAAATCCTAATGAAGAGAATTCTAAGATGAAAATGCCAAATAACGTTAAATTTTGATTTTTAAAAATCCTCATAGAGATGTTATAACATATTAAACCTGATAAGAAAATTGTATAAAATAAGAAATATCGTGGAATAAGGATATGATCCACACCCGAAAAAAACGTGATAACCGCTTCAATTATGTTTAAACCCATCCCCCCCTCGTAATTTTCAAGGGGTAGAAAATTAAATTCCGTAATTATTTTACTATTAAAAATGTGTTTCCATGGATCTGTACCTGCAAAATAACTCACCCTTACAACATTTAAAATACATATGAGAAATAAAAAAATGATGAGTAATAACCCACTCAAGGGAATTCGATTTTTAATGTATCGATATAATGAAAACTCTCTAACATTTCTATTGTATTCATCTAAAGATTTTTCAGATTTAAAAAATCCTATTGTCCCTGCTTTAACTTCGCGGTATATGATATATAAAATAATTAATAAATAACATGTTATTAATAGAATAAAGAAAAAAAATCCTGTAATGGGGATTCCAAGGAAATTACCTATATATCCTGAAAGAATATAGAAAACTGCATTTAGTACTATTGTTAAACTAAGTTTTTCTAAAAAATTTAAATCCTTATTTTTTAGTATTATATAAAAAATCGGATATGAGGGTAAAAATAATAGAATAAAAATTGTACTTAACAAGGTAATGGGTTGAAAAATTATTAATGAAAAACCTAATAAATTTAGAAAAACACATAATATAGAAAATACCGATAACAGAAAGAAGATTATATTAATTTTCTCTTTTAAATAAAAAAGAACTCTATAGAATTCAAATTTAATATCTTTCATAGCTTACCCGGTTTTATTATCTTTATAATTACTCTAAATTTTCAAGCTGCCATTCATAAGTCTTTATTAATCCCTCGTCTATATTGACTTTAGGATTAAACAGTAGCACTCTTTGGGCTTTTTCTATTTTGGAATGCGTAACTTGCACATCTCCTCTTTGTTTTTCAAGATACTGAACATCTATAGGTTTCTGTGCTATTTCATATATTTTATCAACCAATTGATTTATAGTAATTGGATTAGAGCCTCCCAGATTGAATATCTCACCCGAAGATTGATTGCTTTCTGCCGCTAAAATTAAGCCGTCAATAATGTCTGATATAAATGTAAAATCTCTAATCTGTTCTCCATCACCAAATATTATTATTGGTTTATTGTGCAAAACATTATTAATAAATATCCAAATTGCCATATCAGGCCTGCCTCTTGGTCCATAAACTGTATAAAACCTAAGAGAAGTTACTGGCAATTCAAACTCTCGAAAATAATAATCTGCGTAATTTTCACAGGATAATTTCGAAACTGCATAGGGAGATATTGGATTTTTTGGATGATTTTCATCAACAGGAGTATAAAGTGGATTTCCATATACAGAAGACGAGGAACCAAAAACTACCTTTTTAACATTCATATTTAGTGCATTTTCAAAGATATTCACTGTACTGATAATATTATTATTTGTAACTTCAGCAGCATTTTTAATAGAATAACGAACTCCCGGTATGGCTGCTAAATGAAAAATAATATCGATATCATAATCAATACTTGTGAGAATTGAATTATCTACCAAGTCTCCTTTTATTAATTCATAATCTTTATTGGTTTCATAATTTTTTGTGATTTCTGAAACGATTTTTTCATTTTCAGAATATGGACTACTAAAATTATCTAAAATTAATGGAAAATTATCATTTTCAATTAATCTTTCAAAAAGATGAGAACCTATGAAACCTGCTCCACCAGTAATTAATACATTCTGATTTTTTATCATTAAAATTTGATTAATTTTTTTTAAATTAGTTAAAAATTGTACTAATTAAAAGTTTATTCTCAATTGATTTATTCTTCATAATTTAGAATTTAATGTAAGAAAAAGATAAAATGCTTTAAAAACTATTGAATTTCTCAATTTACGTTTAGATCTACGTTATAGTTTTTCCGATACCATAAGAAGTAATCTCGAAGACCATCTTCTTGATTAAATTTTGCTTCAAAACCAATTAATTTTTTTGCTTTTGACATATCTCCATAACTATGTAGTATATCACCAGGTCTCGGATCAGTATATTCAATTTTAAGATTTTCCTTATTAGTTAGTTTTAACATAAGTTTTGCGAGATTTGTCATTGTAATTGGAGATCCGCATGCAATATTCAAGATTTCACCACCTATATCATGTTCTGCTGCCAATAAGTTTGCTTGAACAACATCCTTAACATAAGTAAAATCTCTTATATTTTCACCATCTCCAAATATAATCAAATCTTCATTTCTAATAATTCTACCTATCCATATTGCAATTACTCCACTATAAGGAGAATCTCTTTGCCTTGGACCATAAATATTAAAATACCTTAAACATGAGCCATTCAATCCATAAACATGATGATATGATTGGATATATGCTTCACAAGCTAGCTTTGATACCCCATAAGGTGATAATGGTAATCTCCGCATATCTTCTCTTTTAGGTAAAGTGGGAGAATCGCCATACACAGAAGCACTTGAAGCAAATATAATCTTTTGGATATCTTTTTTTCTAGCTGCGTTTAATAAATTTAGAATACCATTTACATTAAAATCATTACACGAGGATGGCATTTTTACTGATTGAGGTACGCTAACAAAGGAAGCTTCATGATAGATAATATCGATATCCTTAAATATATCTAAAAGAAAGTTAAGATCTCTTACATCCCCCTTAATAAATTCAAAATTCTTATTCTTTAACGCATCTTCCAAATTATCTAATCTTCCACTAAAAAGATTATCAATACCAATTACCTCAGCTCCTAATTCGAGTAATTTATCAGTTAGATTACTGCCGATAAACCCAGCAGCACCAGTAACAACAATTCGCTTCCCCTTAAAAGACATACTGATACCATTCTTTTTTTAATTATAAAGTTTATAATACTTTGTTTTTAATTATTTCTACTATTCTTTGAGATGTTTTCCCATCCCACTTCTCTATCTCTTGTCCTTTCTTATATGAATCTGATAAAATCTTATCTACATACATTTTTAATTTATTAAAATCATTTCCAATTAAGGTATTAGTCCCTTTTTCAATTGTTATGGGTCTCTCCGTATTTTGTCGTAATGTCAGAATAGGAATTTTAAGATAAGAGGCTTCTTCTTGAATTCCGCCAGAATCTGTTAAAATAAATTTAGCGTTCATCATCAAATTTAAGAATTCCAAGTAACCTAATGGTTCTGTAAGAATTATATTTGGTTTTTTGAGTTGTTCGTCTAGATTAAAATTTTTCAGATTTTTTTGAGTTCTTGGATGTATAGGAAAGATAATTTTAATTTTGGATTGGATATAATTTAAAGTTTTTATAACTCTTTCGAGATCTTTCTTAGTATCTACATTTGAAGCTCTATGAATAGTAATTAATCCATAAGAATCACGGATTAATCCTAATCCTTTATAATAATTGTTTTCTCGAGCTAGCTTTGAGTTTGTAAGTAAATTGTCGATCATTATATTTCCAACGAAAAATATTTTACTAGAATCAATACCTTCATTTTTTAAATTAAATAAACCACTCTCTTCAGTTACAAATAAATAATCTGCCAAATGATCTGTTAATTTTCGGTTTATTTCTTCAGGCATTTTTTTATCAAAACTTCTTAATCCTGCTTCAACATGAGCTACTTCTATAAGTAATTTTTTAGCAACTAAGGCACAGGCTATAGTTGAATTAACATCTCCAACTACGATAATTAATTTCGGTTTTTCTTTTAAAATCACCTTCTCAAACTCAATCATGATTTTTGCTGTTTGAAAGGCATGGGACCCTGACCCAACATTAAGAAAATAATCTGGTTTCGATATTCCTAAATTATCAAAAAAGATTTTTGACATGTTATAGTCATAATGTTGCCCAGTATGAATTAACTTAAATTTAATTTTTTGTCTTTCCAATTCCCTTATCAAAGGAGCGATTTTCATAAAATTTGGTCTTGCTCCCCCGATAATAAATATATTGCTATTCATTTTTTAACTTAAATGAAAATTTAATCAATAAATTTTATAGTTAATAATAATTGGGTTATTATATCTTTTTTTATTCCACAAATTCTCTTTAAATGATATGGAATAAGGAGAAATAAATAAGAATACGATAAATTTAGTGGAAATTACAATTTATTTTATAGAACTTATATTTTTCACTACTTGTGTTCTAAAAAATTCTTTATTATGTGTTTTCAAATGTCGATTTCTTAAGATTTGAGCATTCTTGCAATACTTATCATAATTATGAGCAATTTCAATAATCTTTTCAGCTATTATTTTTGGATCTGAAAAGTCTTCTAAAACAAGTTCAGTATAGGGATTAAATAATGATTTTATATTTCCCGCCTTATTTGTTAAAATGACTTTCCCCTTAATAATTCCCTCAAGCATTTTAATAGGAACTGTTGAGGGACATATATTATTAACCATCGGAAGAATTAACACATGCTCAGTATCGATTATTTTTGAGACCATTTGGTGTGGTTGAGATCCTAAAAATTGAAAATTATCATTAAGATTAAGATTGTTTACTTTATTTTGAATTTCCGCTCTAGTAGGACCATCCCCTACTAATTTTATTATGATTGGAAATCCCTTATCTTTTAATATTTTAGCAGCATCTATTAACGGAGCAAGTTTATCATACTTATGAAATCTTCCCGTATAACCAACTATTAAAGGTTTGCCATCATTGAAATTATAGGTTAACTCTCTTGTTGTTAAAAAATAATTCTGAACATAATAAGGTGCAATTACTATTTTTAAAGAATCCCCTCCATACTTTGCAACAATCTTTTCTGCTTGTTTATTCTCAACAAAGATAAGATCAGCGCTATGAACAAGAAATTTCTCAAATTGAAATTCTAATTTCAGTAAAATTTTAGTTAGAACGCTAAACTTAGGTTTGTAAGAGGGATTTTTATAAAAAGCACTTCTTTCAATAGTGGAAAATGGAGTACATCCCATATTGAGGATAAATTTGTGTTTCATTACTTTTTTTAAAAAAATAGGAATAAATCCTGGGCGAGTAGCTCTTATAACAAATACTTGATGCGGTTTTAGTGATAACTTTACTAGTTTCAGAATCATTTTTAAAGAATTCAAAAAACTCAGTGAACTATCTTCATTTCTATTTGGAAACACCTTAATAATATTGAAACTTGAGGGAATTGAGATAATAAATTTGTTATCATTAATACAACCCCCATAAGAAAGATCGCTCAAATTTGAATGAGTACAGTAATAAATATTTTGTGCTCTATCTTTCATAACTCCTTCCTAAAAAATTTTATACAGATTCAGTCTCATTTTTAAGGATATAAATTATAACATTGGTTTAAATAAAAAAATTTGTAAAAGTCTTAAAAACCCTACGTTTTAAAGTAAAAGGTTAAATTTTTGAATTTTCTTTATGATTTAAATTTTAAACTGATATATTTAATTAATTTGACGCAACCATTCCATTATTTGAATAATTTCAGAGTTTTGAATTAATTAGGTGTGAATACAAAAATAGAATTTGTTTTTAACTTTAATAAATTTAGGGAAAATTAACCAAAAACCATTGAGTCAGGTAGATGAAATTTGAGATAATAATTAAGAATTTAAAATCCTTTAATACTACTTTATTTTTCTTATTGCGAAACTTAATTTTCTATCAGTTTCATGGGTTAAATAAATAAATTCCCAATCAAATTTTATACAAAATTGGTTTACAGCTTTTACCACGCCATATGCTAGTGCTTTATTAATATTTCCTTGACAATAATCATGACCCGCTATTATTCCACCATCTTTTACTTTCATTCGACATAATTCCAGCTCTTTTATTGTTTGCTTGTAAGAATGTGTTGTATCGATATATACCCAGTCAAAATAACCATTCTCAAATTTCTTTAATTCTTTCTCGGATGTACCTCTTATTATAATAACTCTTCCAGCATCTATTTCTTTTTGAAATCTTTTTCTAACATAATGCATTTTATTCTTATCAAATCTTTCTGAATCCCATATATCTATCAAATATAGCTTTTTTGGATGTGTCAAAGAAATAATTTTATTTGAAAAATCTCCTTTATCAACGCCTAGTTCGGTAATAATACCATTTTTTGGGAGAAATTTTAACAATATCTCTCTATTAAGGACTACTTTGAGATCTTTAATATTTTTTTGATTTAATCTTACTTGGTTTTCAAAATTTGTATCAGAAATAACTTTACTTCTACGTATTATTATATTAAATCCAAACAAGTGTACTACTTTTTGGATAATAGAATAGCTTTTTTTAAGTACTTTTAACATAATTATTTTATTTATTTTTTTGGTTTAAATTTAACTAATTTTTCCTCTCTCATTCCTGTCTTCTATGAGATTAAACCAAAGTTTTATTGACAATATCAATTAGAGATAGAAAATTTTAGCTTTTTAAGTAACTCAAGTGTTTAATGTTTGTTTTTTTTTAAAAAATCGGTTAATGAATTCAATAAGAAATTCTCTCCTAAATATCAATATCAAGCAAAAATATGCAATAATTCCTATTGAAATATGATAAAATGATTGAAATAAATATGATGAAGTCCAGTAAACCATACCTCCTAATAGACTTATAAATAAAGCAGAAACACTAAATAATAGAAATATTCCAAAAGATTTTATATATTCTGTAAAACAAGGCCCTAATACCTTCTTTATTAAAAAATGGTAGAAAAAGTAAAAGAGGAGGAAGTTAGAAAGTAAAAAAGAAAATGCTACCCCATTAATTCCCCCAAAATAAATCCCAAGTAATATTATAAAAGGCTGAATTATTGCTACGAGTGCATTCCATAAGAATCCCAACCTTGCATATCCTTTTGCAAGTAAAAGAGAACCTATTGGATTACCGATGCATCTAAATAAACCTACCACTGAAAGAATTTGTACTAAAAGTATCGAAGGATTCCATTGTAAGCCATACAATAAAGGAACAAAGTAGGGTGCAATCAAGATTAACAAGATGTATATCGGAAAGTTGATGGAACTAACGATACTTATCAGATTAAAATATTTTTCTTTCAGCATTTTTGTATTATTTTGCATTTTAGAAAAGTATGGAAAGGATACCCGGGTAAAAATTGGGTTAATTAAGGTAATCGGATATAAAACAAGATTATATGCAATAGTGTAATAACCTAAAGAAACAGTTCCCAAAAACTTCCCAATTAAAATTTTATCAATATTAGAGTTAAATAAATTTAAAGAACGTTCACCCATTTGATATAAACCAAACGATAAAAAATTGTTAATTTCTGAAAAATTGAATTCAAATGTTGGTTTCCAGATTTTTAATCCAATAAATAACAACAGAGAAGATTTCACTATACTTCTTAATATATATCCTAATACGACTGACATGACACCCCAACCATAATATGCTAATATTATTGAAATTACAACTAAAAGTGTTGAAGTTATAAGTTCAATTATTGCAATAGATTTAAATACCAGCTCTTTCCTTAGCAAAGTCTCAAATTGTTGACCTACTGGAATGATGAGAAATATTATTGCGGTTATTCTTATGAGAGATGTTAATTCGGGTTTATTATAAAAAATGGAGATTAATGGTGATAATAAATTAAGAATCAAGAATATTAAAAAACCGATTATAAATGTTATCCAAAATAATGTAGATATTTGTCGTTTAGATACATTCTGATAATGTATTACCGCCCCAGAAACACCAACATCCGAATATGCAATTCCGAATCCAAGAACAATTAAAATCAACCCCATAATACCATATTCTTCAGGTGTGAATAATCGGGCAAGAATTATCATCATAATAAATTGAATCATTGCGGAATATGTTAGTGAGATTGAATTCCATCGAATTCCTGCATCAGCTATGTGATCCATCATTTTAAAATCAATATCTTCACCCTTATCGAGAACATTTTTATCATCATTCATAAAATCAACACTTGGGATGAAATGAATATAAAACGAAGGTAAGTTAGTTTTTAAACTTTACATAAAACTTAAAATTTAATCGTTAAATACCTAAATAAATTTATTTAATTAAAGTTATTGATATAAAATTTTCAAGGAAAAAGGTTTATTTAGTATATTTCGCAAAATACAATAGGTAATATAAATGGGGAAAGAAAAAATTTTATTATTCCATAAAGTTAATAGAAGTTTTATAGAAAAAGATTATCAAATCTTAAGCGAGAAATATAATATTAAAAAAATAATGATTAATTTTAAAAATATTAAAAATTCTTTAAATTTAATAAAAGCCTTTATTTATATTTTTAATTATTCAATAGTATTTTTCTGGTTTGCTAGCCCAATTTTCCTTCCCTTTGTAATTCTTTCTAAGATATTGGGTAAGAAAAGGATTGTTGTAGCAGGAGGCTACGATGTAGCTTATGCTAAATATAAAACATATAAATATGGATTGAGAAATCGACTTTTTCAGAAATATATAGTATCCTTAATTTTAAACAATTCAACAGCCGTATTTCCAGTTTCAAATTATACTAAAAAGGAAGTGTTGAGTTTTTCTAAACCAAAAAACATTAAAACAATATATAACGGGATAAATATAGAGAATTTTAACAAAATTAAAGGAATAGAAAAAGAAAATATAGTTATAACCGTTGCCTCAGATATAGGAAACCAATATTATAAAAAAGGTTTAGGAACTTTTGTAGATATTGCTAAAAAAATGCCAAAAACTAAATTTTTCCTAATTGGTAAATGTAATACAAAACATAAACTTGTCAAAAGAATATTAAAAAGTAAACCTAAGAATTTAACTCTATTAGATTTTATAAATCAAGATGTTTTAATAAAATTATATTCAAAAGCAAAAGTTTATGCACAATTATCTCTTCATGAAAGTTTCGGGTTAGCTTTAGCTGAGGCGATGTTATGTGAGTGTGTTCCAGTAATCGCAAACACAAGTGCATTGCCTGAAGTTGTAGGTAAAGTGGGGTATACTATAAAATATAACGATGTAGAGGAGTCTATTAAAAAGATTACTGAGGCATTGAATTCTTCAAAAGAGCGTCAAAAACAAGCAAGAGAGAGAATAATCAAAAACTTCTCTTTAACAAGGAGGAAACAAGAAATATTGAGGTTCATAAACAATTTATGAGATAAAAGAGATATAAAGCCGCTAAAAAGATTCTCAAAAGTTATAATAAAATCGATTTTTATGGTATAGCTCCATCAAACCCTTATTTAAAGTACTCAAAAATTAATTTCACAAAAACCTCAATTTGGACAATTATAAAGATATAACAGAAAAAAGGGTCTCAATTTTTTAATTAATATATATTATCATTTAAAAAAAATCCTTTTGATCTTCTTAAACAAATATAATATTATACATAGAGAGAGCATAGGAATTAATTTTCTTAAGATTATATATGAAGATCCGAATTCACGCGATGCTAAATTAATCGGAACTTCCTCAATTTTATAACCAAGTAAAGCAGCTTGTAATATTAATTCTGTTGTAAATGCATATCCATTAAATCTAATATTTTCAAAGATTTTTTCAGTCTTTCTACGAAGTGCTCTAAAACCACATTGATTATTTTTTACTTTTTGTCCAAAAAAAAGAAGTATTATTACTTCCAATAATGCTTCTCCGAGCCTTGTAGCTATAGGTAATTTATAATTG
Source organism: Promethearchaeota archaeon (assembly GCA_019058365.1). Lineage (GTDB taxonomy): Archaea > Asgardarchaeota > Lokiarchaeia > Sigyniarchaeales > SOKP01 > Loki-b32. The sequence continues at coordinate 34,644 of JAHPZE010000021.1, forward strand.
AAGGTTCCTTTATATCTCGATCCAATAGTGATATCAGCATCTCCATTAAAAATAGGTTTTAATAAATTTATTATATCTTCTGCTCTATGCTGGCCATCTGAATCCATTGTGATTAAAATGTCCCCTTTACTATGGCGAATACCCGTAAGAAGCGCTTTTCCATATCCCTGATTAAATTTATGCTCTACAATATGAATTCCTTCATTATGCTTAATCTTTTTCATCTCATTTAAACTTGAATCTGTGGAATGATCATCAACTACAATTACTTCAATCAATTCACATTTTGGGAGATTTTCTAATACATATTTAATAGTATTTTCTTCATTATAAACAGGGAGAATAATAGAAATAAACATTTGATTGTTTTCATTTTTATATTTTTTTAAATAGTCGTAAAGTAATTTAAAGTTATCATTTTTTCTCGAGTTCTTCTTATCTCGACTTTCCAATAAGGAGCTTTTTTCTATGTCTAAGGATGGAGTTGTCAAAATATTTGCTATTTTTGAAGAGTTGCAATTTTCAATATTTCGATATTAATATTAATTTGATTATATTTAATTTTAATTTTTTGGATTCATAGAAACCTAGAAAACAAAAAATAATTTAAGATTTTTCTTAAAAAGCCTCAAGTTTCATTAATCTACTCCAGGAATAAATTCAAAATACCAAAGTATTAATTTTATAATTCCACATTTAAAATTAGATGTAGTAATTTTGGTGATATAATTATAAACATCGTATTTGTGGCTCCATTTTTTAATGAAAAACCAAATAGAAAATCAAGCTTAATTTTATTGGTTAAAGAATTATCAAAATACGTTGATATAACTATTATATCATCAAAAGTCGAAGGAACTAAGAGTAAAGAAATTTTAAACTCTAATTTACGAATTTATAGGTTTACACCGACAATTTATTTACCAAAATTACCTTATACCTTTGATTTTTTATTAATTAAAAAAATCATCAAAATTTTAAAAAAACAGAAAATTGATATAATAATTGGATATAGCCTCCAATTTTTTTCATGCTTTTCAGCAGCAATAGTAGCTAAGATACTCAGAATTCCTTTTATTTGCCGAATAGTAGGAGCAAGTAGTACTACTAATAAGAATGGGATCGAAATTCTCTCAAAATTATATGATAAAACTTTTGCAAAAATAACGTTAAAACTAGCCAATAAAATATTAGTACAAACTAAAAGTATGATCTCTAGACCCCTAAAATTAAGAGCACCTCTTCAAAAAATTTCTATTGTTGAGGATGGAATTGATTTTGCACGATTTTCTGGAATTACTGACACAGAAGCGCTTAGAAAAAGATTGAAAATACAAAAATCGGAAATTGTTATCACATTTATTAGCAGAATTTTTGAATTAAAGGGTATTGAGGATTTAATAGTTGTTTCAAAACAAATCTTGAATGAGTATGAAAATGTAGTTTTTCTTATTGCTGGAAAAGGATCTTTAGAAAAAAAATTAGAGAATGAGGCTAAAATGACAAAAAATCTTGTTTACTTAGGATTTAGAAAGGATGTTCCTAATCTTCTAGCTATTAGTGACATATATGTATTACCTTCCTATAGTGAAGGTTTATCTCCAGCAATATTAGAAGCTATGGCAAGTGGTTTACCGGTTGTTACAACAAACGTAGGTTCAAATCCGGATATCAATATAAATGGAAAGTATGGGAATTTAATAAATCCCGGTGATCAATCTCAGCTAAAAAAAAATATTATCAATCTTATTCAAAATGAATCATTACGAAAAGAAATGGGTATTTTAAATAAAAAAAATATCCAAGAAAATTTTGATTTGAAAATAACAACCTTAAAATTCTTAGGAGAAATTAAAAAGCTTCTTGTAATTTAAAAAACTCTATTATTTAGTTGCCTGAACAGATAAAAATGAAGAATCGAAATGTTATTTTGGGAATTGATGGAATACCTTTTGAATTAATGAGATCACTATCAGATAAAGGTGTTATGCCAAATTTTAAAGAGCTAAAGAATTCATATTATTTTAAAGAGATGAAATCATCGATACCCCATATATCATCTGTTTCATGGAGTTCAATTATAACTGGAACAAATCCTGGAGAACATGGAATTTTTGGATTCTCCGAATTAATACCAGGGACATATAGTCTTAGCTATCCAAATTTTAATGCTCTAAAAAGTAAAGCCTTTTGGCATCAAGAAAGTGAAAAAAGACATATCATCATTAATGTTCCGGCAACTTATCCAGCAAAAATTCTTAACGGTATCCATATAGCTGGATTTGTAGCATTGGATTTAGAAAAAGCAGTATACCCAAAAACATGTATTCCTAGTCTAAAAAAATTAGAATATGTCATTGACATTGATTCAAGTCTAGCTCATAAACAGTCTAAAGATATTTTATTCGATGAGCTTATGAGAGTTTTAGAAATAAGAAAAAAGACTTATCAATTCTTTTGGAATAAACTTAATTGGAATAATTTTATGGTTGTAATTACAAGTTCAGACAGATTTGGACATTTCTTATGGAATACATATGCAAATACTGATAATAAATTACATTCGAGAGCTTTACAATTCTTTCAAAAAATAGATGATTTTATCGGCGATATTAAAGATAAATTAAAAGAAAATGATAATTTTATTATATTATCTGATCATGGAATGGAAGAAACAAAACAAAACATGAATTTAAATACGTACCTAGAACAAGAAGGTTTTCTTAAACTTTCTGATAAACATAAAAATTATAACCGCATCGCAAAAGGCACAAAAGCTTTTGTATTAGATCCAGGACGAGTTTATCTTAATAAAAAAGGGCGTTATCCTAACGGTTCAATATCTAACTTAGAAGAAAAAGACATAATTGAAGAACTAAAAAAGATATTTTATGATTTAAAATATCAAAACCAAAGAGTAATTAGAACAATTCATGAAAAGAATGATATATATAGTGGAGTTAATATTGATAAAGCACCTGATTTAGTAGTTTTAGAAAACTCCGGATTTTGTCCAAAAGGCGGAATTGGAAAAAATGTCATTTTTGAACAAGATAATCTATCTGGAATGCATAATGATAGTGCTTTTCTTTTTATTAATAAAGAAATTAATTTAGAATTACCAAAAGTTCAAGATGTAGTAGGTTTATTAGGAGGAAATTAAAATGGATAACATACATAATTCCGATAAAACTTGTTGGAATTGCCCCGCAGCTAAATTAATGGGAAACATTGATTTTAGAGCTTGTGGTCAAGCACGTGAATTTAAAAGTGGTTCAGATGAGGAAGGAGAGATTGTAATAGAATGTCGGAGGCGACCTGAATTAGGATATTTTGAACCAAATATCACATTTGAGCAATGTCCAGAGTGGATTGCTTCTGAATATGGATATCTTCTAAAAAATATGAAAGTAATGATTCTAGGAATTGATGGGTATTTAGGATGGACCTTGGCATTAAAATTAGGAAAATTGGGATTTCAAATCAGCGGTCTTGATAATTACACTCGCCGTGATTGTGTAATGGAAAAGGGTGCACATACAATTATACCTATAGAGAGAATGACACAACGATTAAAACTGGCGAGTGATATTTTTGGAATAAATATTAATTTCCGAAAAATTGATTTGCTTGACGCACCGAAGGTCAGAGAATTTTTAGAAGAAGTTAAACCAGAAGCTATAGTTCATTATGGTGAAATTCCAAGTGCTCCATACAGTATGGCTGATTCTGAACATGCTGTTAGGGTACAAGAAAACAATGTAATAGGAACTTTGAAACTTTTGTGGATCATAAAAGATGTTATACCAGAGACTTGCCTAATTAAATTAGGGACCATGGGTGAGTATGGTTCCCCTTTAACTGGAAGACCTCTCTTTGAAGGCTTATTCCCTGCAGATGCTATTATTAAATGGGACGAACGTGAATGGAGTTTGGGGGGAGAGACAACACCCAGAGATCCAGTTAGTTTTTATCATGCAAGTAAGGTTCAAGATACCTTTAATGTATTAGAAGCCTGTAAATATTGGTGGTTACGTTCATATGATGTTATGCAAGGTGTTATTTATGGGGTTTATACAGAAGAATTGGTTGTAGACAAGAGACTAAGGACGAGATATGATATAGATGAGTGGTTTGGTACAGTTATAAATAGATTTGTGGCACAAGCAGTAGCAGGAATACCATTGACAATTTATGGGCAAGGTGAACAAATAAGAGGATTTATAGCGCTAAATGATGCGATGCAATGCATGATTAGATTAATAGTTTCTCCACCGGAACCAGGACAATATGATGTAGTTAATCAAGTTTCTGGATTATACAAAATAAACGACTTAGCAGAAGCTGTTGCTAAAATCGGTAATACAAAATTTAACTTGAATGTAACGATACAAAGAATTGAAAATCCTAGAGTAGAAGCAGACAATCATCCACTGGAAGTAGTTTCTAGAAAATTACCTCGTTTTTTTGGATTTACCCCTCAAATACATTTAGAAGAAGAAATTGAGAGAATGATTGAAGTTTTACTAGAAGAAGAAATAAAAAATCGGATTGATTTGAAAAAACATACAATTTTACCTGTGACTACGTGGCAAGGAGAAAAGAGAAAAATGCAAGAGTTAGAAAAGTACGAACCCGGGACAAAAGAATCTAAAGGTTATAAACCAATATTTGACACATAATTATGGAAGTTACAGATAAAAGTTTCGAACAAGAAATCATTAAATCAGAAATCCCCGTATTAATCGAATTTTGGGCATCTTGGTGCGTCCCCTGCAAAGCAGTGGAATATTTGTTAAAAGAATTGGATAAAGAATACGATGGAAAAATTAAGATTGCCAAATTAAATATCGATAGACAGAGAAATACTCCAAAAAAATATGGATTAACAGGCGTTCCGACATTTGCTACCTTTTTAGACGGTGAAATTAAAGAAATGATTGTAGGAGCTCAGACGAAACAAAATTTAACTAAAATGATTGACAATGTACTGAGATAACCAAAGTCTTTATAAAAGACAAATCCAGTTTTACATGTCCGTTTTAAGTGAAATCATCTTTAACAAAACAATTTTTTTTGATATAATAAAGAATTTCAATTTTTTACAATAATGGAAAGACCTACTTCTCGTCTCTAAGACCATTAGATTTTTATATGTGAAAATAATCATTTACAATAATTAAAAAAGACGAAAAAAATATAAGGAAATGTAATAATTAATAAGATTAGATCATTAAAAGTAACTTTACCATGAGAGCGAACCAACTTAATTTTAAAGAAAGTATATGGAGAACTGTTAAGCTTAATTCAGATAATGATATATTTGAAAGTGAAAAATCTAGTACTCCTTTAATCTCCGTGATAATACCCATATTTAATGAAGAAAAGACAATCAGAAATGTCATTGAAAGAATACCCAATCATCAACGGTATGAAATTATTTTAGTAGATGACGGTTCAACTGATAATAGCTTAAAAAAAATTCTAGAGATTAATAACCGCGAGATTAAGATAATCAAACATGAAAATAATCAAGGGTATGGAGCTGCGGTTTTATCTGGTTTTAAGCATGCTGCTGGCGATATCATAGTCACAATGGATTCAGATGGACAACATAATCCTGAAGAAATCTCTGCTTTAATTAAACCAATTTTTAGTGATAAAGCCGATATAACAGTTGGATCAAGATACTTGGGTAATGCCAATTATAAAATCCCTCTTTATATACGTATAGGAGAGTATTTTGTTAGGATCTGCTTAAGATCATTGTATAGGCAAAGAGTTTATAATAATCAAAGTGGATTTAGAGCATTTAATTATTCAAGCTTAAATATATTTAAGAAGATGAAACAAACCACATTTGGATTTTGCACTGAAACACTATTCGAAGCTGCTTACAATAGATTAAGAATTTCTGAAGTTCCAGTTAATATGAATGGTAGAAAATATGGAAATTCAAATATAAATTTATTTAAGGTTCTTATATCAATTTCTTCTTGTGTTCTAAATTATTTGTTGAAAAGATTCAAACTAACCAGATTTTTTTCAAACCGAATTATAATGCACCTTCCATTATTGGAGCAAGATAGTTTAAATAACCAAAATATATTAGATGGCCACTTTTACAAACGCAATATACATGATAATATTATCAGTTTGAAAGATAATTATATCTATCCAAATTTGAAAATAGGAATCGTTATTCCTGCTTTTAATGAAGAATTAAATTTGGATAAAGTCCTCTCAAAAATACCTAAAAATTTATCTAATAAATTAGAATTAATAGTTGTAGATGACGGATCAACTGATAATACTCAAGGAATAGCCCTTACTCATAAATCAATTGTTTTATGTCATAATAAAAATAAAGGTTATGGAGCTGCGGTCAAAACTGGATTGAAATATTGCAAGAATAAAAAGTATGATATTACAATAATTCTTGATGGAGATGGTCAACATAATCCAAAATGTTTATCTCAATTTATAGATTCTATTATATTAGAAAACTTTGATTTTGCTATTGGAAATCGATATTATTTTCCTTATAAAATGAAAGTATCTAAAAAATTATGTTCAAAAATTATTAGCGCAATTTATTTGATTTTTTTCTCCAAAAGGATACATGATCCAACAAATGGATATAGAGCATTGTCATATAAAACTTTGAAGGATTTAAACTTAGAATCAAATTATTCAATATCTCAAGAAATGTTATTAAAATTAGTACCAGAGTATAGTTTTAAAGAAATTCCAGTTAAAATAGACCAAAGAAAAAACGGTCATTCATTTGTAAAATTAAGACAATACTTTATCAAGATGTTCCTTATTGTTTTAAAATATTATGTATTCCCAAAAGTGAGAAAAATTTCTAGAAAAATCTTTAGTGAAGAAACAAGAAAAATAGTCGGTGTACACATCTTAAAGACTTAGAATTTTAAAGATATAAAGATTTTAATAAAGAAACTAAAAATTTCAATTTATTTTAACACGTTTACTTTTTCTAAATTTCTTATATAAAATATAATGAAAGTAAATATTATTGTTAAAGAATGTACAAGAACTGTACTATAAAACACTCCAATAAACCCAAATAAATTTATGAATAAAAAATCTAGCCCTACATTAAAGACACCACCAATTGCAGTCAAATAAAACGTTAATTTTCCAAAACCCGTAGGAACTACAAAAGCTTGTATTAATATGACACCAAAAATCTTAAAAGGTATGAGGTATAGTAGAACATTCCAAATTATTAGAATATTTTCATTATAGTATTCAGGAAATAAAATAGTTATTATAAATGGGAAAAAAAAAACCGATAAAAAGCTAATAATAAATCCCAGTATAAATATATAGGGCAGTTTGTTTAAATATTTTTTTATTAATGCAAATCTCTTTTTTGTAGCCATTTGGGTAATACTGGGAGCTAATATCTGTCCCAAAATAATAAATGGTACAAAAATGAAATTAAAAATGCTATTAACTATTCTATAATAACTAATTTCAATAATAAAACCATAAGATTCTAAAATTAAAATATCTATATTAGTATATAAAAAATATGCCAAATTGGCAAAACCTATTACAAATGCGTAATTTAAAACTTTTTTTGCTAATTTTTTATCAAAAATATAATTTTTCTCATGTATAGATTTAAATAATAAAATGAATAAAGTTAAATAGTAAATACCATGAAAGCTTAAAGCACCAATTATATCAAATAAAGTTATTAAAAAAAATGAAATTGGTAAAACAATTATACCACTTGAAATTGATATAAATGACAATTTTTTAAAATTTTTTAATCCTCTATAAATACCATCAAATACATTAACTAAACTTATTAAAAAGATAAGCGGGATGAAAATAAGAATAAACTCAAAAATTTTCGTAAAAAAAAGTATGCTTAATAAATATAAAACAACTGATACTGCAGATGAAAATATGATGCACAATATAAATGTTGAAAATATAATATCTTTAACCTTTTGAGGGGAAATAGTTTCATACTCTACGATGAATCTGCTAACAGAAGCACTAAGCCCAAATTCTCCAAAGATTATAAAAATTCCAATTACTGCCATTAAATAACTATAATCCCCAAATTGTATCGGAGTTAATAATCTAGCAACAATATAAAGAATTATAAATTCTAATCCCATTTTTCCAAATGTTTGAATTGATCTCCATAGATAATTTTCTCCATGATTTTTATATATCTTAAATAAATTGATTTTTACCATTTTTTATTTTCAATTAAAATCTTGTTAAATCTTTAAAATACAAATATTATACATTGTTAGTATAAATTTTTTTCATCTTTTTTATTTTGACTTTTTTTTCTCTGCTTGTTTTTAAGAAACATGTCATAATAAAAAAAGATACAAAAGAAATTATATTTATTAAATAATTATGTTTATTAAATAGATTTAAAATGAGATTTTACATTTTAAATCTATGAAAAAAATTTTCATAATTATAAAAATAGGTTTAACTCCTTTATTTAAGTAAATATAATGAGCAGAAAAAAAGATTTATTTTCTTTTTCGATTTTAATGGCAAGTTATAATAATGCAAAATACATAGAAACTGCCATAAAAAGTGTTATTTCACAAACTTATGAGAATTGGGAATTAATTATCGTAGATGATTGTTCACCAGATAATTCAAATGAAATAATAACTAATTATCTAAATGATAAAAGAATTAAGCTTATACACCATAATTGTAATCAAGGGTACGGGGGCGCTTTAAAAACAGCAATAAATAATTCTAAAAATGAAATTATTGGAATACTTGATGCAGATGATAAATTACATAAAAAAGCTTTAGAAATAATTGTAAATATTTATATTGATTCTCCTAATTATGGATTTATTTATAGTACGATGTGGAAGTGCGACTCCAATTTAACTAATTGTAAAATTGATAAAGATATTAAAGAAATTATTCCAGCAAAGACTTTTATTTTTCATCCATATATTTCCCATTTTAAAACATTTAGAAAAAAAGACTATGATAAAACCCTAGGCTTTGAAATTACACAAAAAAGAAGTGTAGATAAGGATATTATATATAAACTCGAAGAAGTTACAAGGTTTAAATTCGTAAATATTCCTCTATATTACTATAGACAACATGATCAAGGAATCTCTCAAGGAAATAATGCAAATAAAGCAAAAGGATATGAATATATCGCAAAATATAAAACCTATATCAGAAGAATGAATAAAAGTATTCCTAATTATAAGAAAAATGAGATAATTTTAGAATATTTCAAAATTACTTTTCACCCAATTATAAGAACTTTTATTAAATTCATACAAATGCTAAAAATTAAAAAATTAATCATTGTATTACTTGATAGATTTCCAAATGTATCAAGAAAGAATTCCTTTTTAATTGCTATTCAAAAATTAATTAACTAAATTTTAAATAAATTTAAATTAGAATTTTATCTTTTAATCTCCAAATTAAGATTCTCATTCTCTTTAATTCTTCTAAAAATAGCGACAATATGTAGACACTTCGATTCATCTGTATAAAAATAGTTCCTTTTAATTAATGAAAATAATTTCTTTTTAAGAAAACTAAAACCTAATAGATCTAAAATCAGATAAAATTTTTTTAATAAATTACTTATGAATGTTTCATTGTATAAAAAAAAGAAATTTTGTATTTTGAAATACTTTTTAAAAAGCTCTATTAATTCGTGTTTATTATAATGTCGATAATGTTTTGGTTGAATTTTTAGATTTTTTGAAGGAACTGAAACAAATAATAATCCTTTTATGGATATTAATTCACTGATTTTATGTATTAACTCATTTAAGTCTTGATCCGAAAAATGTTCAATAACTTCCATTAGGATTCCTATATCAAAACTCTTACTTTTAAAATTTAGAATATTCTCGACGAAAAATCTTGATTTTTCATATTCATTAAAAGCTTCTGCAAAAGAAATCGCTTTTTTGTCTTTATCAATACCAATGATTCTTTTAATATTATTGTAAAATTGTTGATTTCTACAAAGTTCATGAATTAATTTCCCATCCCCACATCCGATATCAATTATAGACCCTGGTCGCAGTTTAAAAATTCTGTTTTTAATTAAATCTAAATAAGTGAAATATTCAAATCCGTAAGAAAAATTTTTAAAATTTAAATAATCATTTTTTATTTCTATCAAATAATGATAAGGAAATGAATACTGATCTTCTTGAATTTTATCTTTGTTCATATAATATCAATACTCTTTATAGTTTACTACTTTTAAATCTATAGAAATTTATTAAAATGTAATATTTATTAACTTATTGAATATAATATAAAAATAATTAATTTCAGATTCAAATCAAGCTTTCCTAAAATATTAATTTTATTTGTTGTTTATAATTTAAGTTTATTATAAATTTAACTTTCATAGTTATCTAATTCATGAGAATCTTTCCAATTTTAAATTATTTTAGATGAATTATTATTGCTCTTAAAATGTTTTAAAGATCCTTATGGGTTAACAATTAATATTTCTTAAGTATAAATAAATGCTTGATAAAAATATAAAATTGCAAATTGATTCAAAAAATAAACGTAAACTAAAAAATATTATAAATATTAAAAAGTAATAAAATTATAATTATTATTGAGTATGAACCTATATATTAAGAGCTTAAAGAATGGTATCAATATAGGTAAAAACCTTTTTATAGATACAATAAGAAAATGGAGTAATATTCCAAAAATTCGGTGCATAAGATATACAACAACATGGGAATGTAATAGTAAATGTGACAGTTGTTTTATTTGGAAAATAAATTCGAAAAAAGATGAATTAATGACTCTAGAAGAATTAGATCGATTTACCAGTTCTGAACTTCTTAAAGATGTTAGAAGAATTATAATCTCGGGAGGTGAGCCCTTTTTACTTGAAGATTTACCGGAACGACTTCAAATCTTGCATGAGAATTGTCCAAAGGCTTATTTCGGTATGACAGCAAATGGTTTAACTCCTGATAGGATATTACGATTGGTAAAAAGAATCTTTGAATTATCTCCTGATATTTGTATTAGAAATTTAGGATTAAGTTTGAATGGTCCCCCAGAAATCCATAATAGATCTCGAGGAATAGAAAATGCATTTGAGAAGACAATGAAAACCTATGAATTAATCAAAGAATATCTTCCAGTAAGGTTTAGCTTCACTTTTTTACCATATAATATAGATCAATATAAATGGATAAAAAGTTTTGCTAAAGAGAAGAGAACAGATGCTTATATTTGTTGGACAGTTATTAGTAATAGATTCTTTGATAGAAACTTCTTAGGTGATTTAACTATTAAAGAATTTTATCAAAAATTGAGACCTATGTTGAATAAAGAAGTAAAAAGAATTAGAGAAAAATATTTATTTAATTCATTTATTGAAGAAAGGCATTTAGATTGTACTGCATTTAGAGATTTTTTTCATGTAGATCCCTATGGAAATATTTATCCTTGTAATTTTAATTTATCTGAGGATCGAATTCTTGGAAATGTTAAAGAAACTGATTTTGTTGAAATTTGGACAAGGAAAAAAAGAACAGAAATTATCAATGATATTAAATCTGGAAAATGTTTATATCCCAATGGAGTTTGTGGTGATTCTGATATAAATTATTCAGTATCCCATACAGGAATGCACTGTATTTTGCTTTGGTATTTATCCTCTAATGGTAAAATCTAAATTCCATTTTGTTACAAACCTAGATATGTCTTTTTTATATATAATTTTTAAAAACTTAAAAAACAATTAATTAAGAATTAATTGAAGATATTAATTTTAAAGATTAGTAATGTCTTACTGAGATATTGTAACTAGTATTCTCAATATATATCTTCCGTATAACTTTTTAGGCATATAAAATTGCCTTAACATTGATGTTATAATTGCCTTTTAGCATTTTTACCGATTGAGGGGCGATCTTAAACGCAGTGAGGTGATAGACCATACTGACATCCTTAAAACAATCTAGTAAGAAATTTAAATCTCGAATATCACCCTTTTGAAATTATAATTTGTTATGTTTAAAATCTTCATCTAAGGTTTCTAATCTTCTATTAAATAAATTGCCCATACCAACCATTTCAACACCTTTTCCCAACAAACTATCTGTTGGGGTGCTTCCAATTAACCCCACTATCACTGTGACAATCATTTTCTTTTCTTTAAAATTCTCTGACATATCACATGTTAACTTTTAGGACAATTGAATTGATTTAAAATTTATTAATTATTTCTTTTATTCATTGAATATAGAGATATAATAAATAACTATTCTTATTAAAATATTTTAATAAATTAAATAATTTTATAAATATAATTCTAAAATACTATAAATGAAAAATTTTAAATCAATGAAATTAAATAAATTTCAAATTTTTTCAATAATTTTATTTGTTTCTTTATTTATAATTCTTTATTTCAATTTTATAATAAATTTATATATTCTTCCTAACAATTTAGAGATTCCTTTTATTTCTTTAATTGGATTTGCTATTATTATTATTGGGATTTTCTATCTCTTTCTTGACATAAACAATAATCACACTTGTAAAAGATTTATTATTAGATTTAAATTTATTAACGAAAATGGCATAAAATCACTATTTTTAATTTTTATGATTATAGGTTACTTTATTCCTCCAATAACTTTTTCAGAAGTAATAATTGATTGGAGTCAAATTGGATATTCAAATTATATTAGAGTGGTCTTAACTTTAATTGGAAGTGCTTTTCTTCCAGGTGCTTCTATTTATTCAATTATTTTTCCAAAAAACCAGTTTCCAAATAAATTTAAAGTTGAATCCTTTTTGTTTAAAATTACACTTTATCCCATTTTATCTTTTACATTATTAGGGACTTTCACATTATTATTTGATTTTATTGGATTAAATAGAGAATTATATTCAATAATGATCTTTCTCTTCATAATATTTTTATTTATTTTTGATCTCTTAAATCAGAAATATAAAAACAATACTAAATCTTACTTATATAAAAATACGATTGATATTTCAAAAAGTACGGTTTTTATTTTATTAATCTCAATAGGAGTTATAATATGTGCTCTTGGTGTTCATTTATCAACTGTATATTTAATCCCTGGAGATAGTTGGAGAGGTATTAATTACTCTTATTTTGTTTGTCGAGATAACGGAGGAATCTTTAACAAATTTTGTGGTAGTGATTACACAGTTTATTGGGGGTATATATCATATAGTTTAAGTGTATTATGTGGTATTCCCTATATTAATATAAATGTTTTATTGATAATTTTTGAATATTTATTTGTCACATCATCTTATCTTTTTATGAAAGGTTTACTAGGAAATTTAAAAGAAAAATACATCTTATTATCAACTATTGTTTGTATAACATTTTCTGGACTTTTTTATGTATTCAACTCCTACTTAGGAAGAAATAATTTATCAGCTTTAATTTTTGATGGAATTCTTAACTTTCGATATAAAAGTTTTGCTCATGTTTCATTAATATTGGCATTAGCACTTTTTGTGGTTATTAGTAAAAATTCAAAAAAGTCTAAAATTAAATCTCTATTAAAAAATGAAAATTCTTCCGCAATAATTTTAATCGCTTTTTTAATTGCCCAAAGTTTCATAATTTACTTCCTTCCTTTTATCGCAAGTTTATCATTTTTAATATCATATTCTATATTTTCATATAATAAATCTCAAACCTTTCGATTATTACTCAGCTTTATACTATATTTCATTGTAATTTTTATTATCTTAGATATTATGTCAATCTTCTTTTTCAGTTGGATTTCAAGATCGCTAATATTCTTATTTATTGGCTTACCTTTGGTTTTTAATGAAGAATTATTAATTCTCAATACTCTTTTCTTATACTTCGCTTTTTTTTGTTTGGGTGCATTTTGTTATTTGTTAAATAAAAAGGATCTAAATCACATCTCGGTTAGATTTAAATGTTATTATAAAATTAAATCAGCTTATTTATTCATAATTTTCATCAGTCTTTTTTCAATATTAATTGGGATTCAAGTAATTTTTAATATTCTCTTAAATTTTGATCAGAATTTTCTTACCTTCCTCTTAGACACTATTTTTTTTCCATTAGGAATTATTGGGATTTTGGGCATTTATTTTAGTTATTATACATTTTTAAAAGACAAAAAATTATTTTATGTTTTACTATTCTGGAGTTGTCTTGCTTACCTAATAGCTTCATTAATAATATTTCAAAATTGGATTGAATTATTTCCTTTATCACCTCAAGAGATACCTGATGAACAATATCATAATATGGTGTATTGGTTTAGCAGAAATTGGTATTATGCAATATATCCTTTATCAATTTTTTTTTCTATAGGTATACTAAGTTTAAAAAAAATTATTAAACAAAAAAGTTGGATTAAGCCAAGGAAGAACCTCAGATTAATAAATTGTTTGACTTATAGTTCAATTATTATTTTTTTCTCTCTTTCAAATACCATAATAGCTGCAACTGAATGGAATAATTGGTATTCTGTAACGGATGATGAAGCTCAAATGATGGGATGGATCTCAAATAATATACCTATTGGATCTTATATATTAGCCGATTCTAATAGATATAACCCATTAGACGATATAATACATTGCACTAACTATATTCGAGATTTTACTACTGAGCTTTATGATGCATTAGGTTTTGATAAATATAATTTATGCTATTATAATCAGAAATATATAAATTGGAGTGTTTTTTATATCTATGATGCAAAATGTGAAGTAGAAAATATTGAAGATTTAAATGGACAAAATAATACTTTAAAATTTATTGACAATAATAGCAATGGTAGCACACAATTAAATATCAAGTTTGGTGACTCACAAACAAATGGATATATAAATTTTTCATTTAAAATATCAAATAAAGAATTTAATAATTTTAATATAAATTTAACATCACACCAAAATGATAAAAGCGTGTCAATAATTCTAAAAATGGATACGATATACTGCTTTAATGGTACAAAATATCAAAATATAACTAATATTGATAATGATGTATGGTATAATTTAAAAATATTGTTTGAAACTACTAATAACAATTATGATGGATTGGATAAATATCAATGGAATTTAATTATTGATGGAACCAAATATGGTCAATTTAATTTTATAGAAAACATAACAAAAATAGATGAAATTAAATTTACAACGGGTAAGAATGTTTATAATCATAACTCTTATTTAACTAATATGTCCTTCTCTTGGGCAGAAAAAGTTACTGATATTGAGTCATTAGTATCAAAAATTCCCATAATAATCAAACATTTAATTCAAAATAATATTAGTTATTTTATTCTATCTGAATCTTTTGAAGAGAGATTTAAAGCTGAGGAATTAACATTATCTTTTTACAGAAACAAACTTTTTGAATATGGTAATATTGGTTTTTATTATGCAGACGAAATTTAATATTATTTTATCCGATTAATATAACCCTTTTAATTTTTTATATATACTATAAAGTTTCTTAGCATGTGAATCCCAATTAAAATTGTTAAGTATAAATTTTCTATTAATTTTTCCTCCAATTTTAATTTCCTCTGGATTGTTAAGATAATAAATAATGGCATTATGTAATTGAGATTTATTATTTTTTTCAATTAATATACTCCCAATATCCAATGCTAATTCTGGCATACCCCCAACTTTGGTTAAAATTACTGGTAACTCCATACTCATTGCTTCCAATACAGAAATAGGCAATCCCTCCGTTAGAGAAGGTAATATAAAAAGATCAGCTTTAAGTAAATAATCAAAAAGCATTTCATGATTAACCCATCCTTTTAAACTAATAAAATCCATTAATTCTAATTTTTTAATTAATTTAATAATTTGATTTTTTAGAGGACCTATACCAATTAAAGTTAGATGAAAATTAATATTATTATCTTTCAATTCTTTACATGTTTCAACAATTAATTTGTGGCATTTTTCATAAGAAAATCTACCTATATTTAAAATATATAATTTATTATCCTTTGAGAAAAAATTTTTCCCTTTAGGATTAAATTTTTCAAAATCAACACCATCATATAATGTTACTACCTTATCTTTAGGAAATCTAAACCTTAAACAATCATCTCTCATTGCTTTACTTACTGTTAGAATTAAATTATTTAATTTACTTGCGATTATTAAATAAATTTTACTCTTTAAATTATTATATGGAAGAAAATTTATGTCAGTTCCTCGACCATGAAGAATTGATGGTATTCTAAAGATTTTACCAAATAAACCCATAAATATTGATGGGAAAACATAGACAGAATGCAGTATTGTAGGTTTAAATTTTGTAAAAATCTTAATCATGTTTTTAAAAAAGGCAAAACTTAATATTCTACTTTTCTTCTCAACCCAAATAACATTTTTATCATACCTAGTTATTCTATTATGTTTGCAGGCAAAATTATAAACTAAAAATTCTACACTTGGAAAATTTTTAATTATAGATTTTATTTCTTCTGTATAATATGTTTCACTTTCTTTATATTTAAAAAAAGAGGCAAAGAATAAAACTCTCATTCGAAATTCAACCATTTAATCCCTTATCTATAAATTAAACATTTTTTTATTAGTTATAGCTAAAATGTAATTATTAATTAATTTATAATATTTTTACCATCATAATTAGTAAAGAAATTTAATTTTATCCCTTTTTTTTTAATTAATATTTTATACTCATTATACAAAGAAAAAAGGCTTTCGAATATTAAAACATCAAGATATTTTGAAAATTGATTATAAATTACATCATACCACTCCCTTTCTAAAAAATTCTGCAGGGGTCTAAGAAAATAACATCTCTCTATACCAACATTCTTTTTTTTGTTCTAATTTTTAATTTTCCTAAAATAATTGAAATAGAAGGCGTTTTAAGTAGTAAGAGAAAAATTATTTTAATAATATCTTCTCAGCAAATAAAAGTATATAATCTGATTTGTTTATTATCTGCTTTAACGGTTTATTCCTAACAGTTTCTCTGTCTCTCTTAGATGTTCTTCTGAATTTATATTTGTGTATACGTCACATATATCAAATATTTTCACTAAATAGCCATCATCAACAGCACATTGGATCAAATCTGGAAGTTCTCTTTCCCCTCTTTCAGGGTGTATTGGCGTTCTTTCGATATAAGCTAATAATTTATTTTTAAATATACAATGTCCTGTTCCCTGCCAATTGTTTAGGGCTCTTTTAGGCTTTTCTATCAATCTGAAAACTCTATTATTTTCATCATTTAGTACGGTGTATGTTCTACTTATCTTCTCTTTGTCTTCTTGGGATGTAACACCACACATTGCAAAAACATCTCCGTGGTTAAACTCCTCTAACATTTCTTGATGTCTACTGTTTACCAACACCTCGTCTCCTAACAACAAAAAGAAATCATCATTATTAAGAGCATTCTTAGAGCATTCAATAGCATGTACTAATCCTTTTTGTTCCCATTGAATTATATATCTTATCCTAATTCCTTTGTAGCTTGTTCCATATCTATTTATAATGTCTTCTGCTCTGTATCCAACAACAAGAATAATTTCATTTAAATCGAGTTCAGCGGCTCTATCAAGGTTATACTCTAAAACAGGTTTTCCTCCTAATTCAAGCATACATTTATTTAAAGATTCTGTTATAGAACCTAACCTTTCTCCTCTTCCTGCTGCTAATATCAAGGCTTTCAAAATTATCCGCCGAATATCTCTATATTATATTTCACCCAATTTATTAACTTAGTAACCCCAGTTTGATTAGAAACTTTAGGTTCCCATCCCAACTCGTTTTTTGCTTTTAATATGTCACAAACAAAATACCATAAATCTCCTAATCTTTGAGGTCCGTATGAAATGTTCTGTTCGATATCTGTTATTTCACTAATTATTTTTAAGCACTCTCCTAACGATATGATTGTTTTCACTCCTCCACCAATATTATAAATCCCTGGTTTTTTATTTTTATAGAAAGCATCAAATGCTTCAACAGCGTCAGAAACATAAAGAATATCTCTAACTTGTTTATCAGTACCAAAAATTTTTATAGGTAATCTAAGTAAGGTTCTTATTACAAAATTAGCTACCCACCCATGATCTTCTCCTCCAAATTGGTTCGGTCCATACATCCCAGTTAAACGAAATGTTGCAGCTTCCAACCCATAAGTATCAATATAGGTTTGAACATAAATTTCAGCAGATCTTTTCGAAGCATGAAGTGGTGTCAAGTTTCCTTCCATAATAGGATAATTTTCATCAATTGATTGTGGTTCTCTTAAAAACCTAGTTTCTCCTTCTTTTATTGTCCTATTTATTTTGTTACCATATATATGGATACTGGAGCAATTAACTATAGGGATACTATAATTTCTAGCAGCTTCTAATACATTTAAAGTACCAAGGACATTAGTGGTAAAATCTAATTCAATATCTTCAATACTGATTGTCATTGCTGGTTGTGCAGCGGTGTGAATTATATAATCACAATCTTTACTTAATTCAAACAGTTCTTGCTTATTCCTTATATCACCCTTAATTAAAGAAACACCCAATTCTTTTAAAAGGTTCCAATTATAATATCGCGCACCTTCTACGGCATATCCAGTCCTCCTCAATTCATATTTTGTCAAACTATCTATGGAAACAACCTCAGCTCCTTTCTTAATATAATACTCACATACATGAGATCCTAAAAATCCACATCCTCCAGTTACTAGCACTTTCATATTATTTTCCTTCATTCATTGCTTTATAAAAAAATTTAATCATACTTTCACAGAATTTCTCCCAACTTAAATTATTTTTTACCCATGTTTGTCCTCTTTTTGCCATTTTATAATATTTATTGGGGTATTTAAAAATATCATAGATGGCTTCATCATAGTTTTTTGTAACAATCCCAATACTTTCCCCCTCTATAATGCTGGATGCGGTCATTTCTTTAGAAACAATTACAGGTTTATTTGCACATAATGCCTCAAAAACAGATAACCATCCTCCTTGGGACTTAATTGGATGTAATAAAACATGACAAGTATGGTAAAGGTCTCTTACATGAATCTGATCTAAATGCCCTGTAAAAAGTACAATATTATCCAAATTTCTTTTTTTTATATATTTCTCTAAGATCGATTTATAGATAGGTTCTTCAAATCCAGTTAAAATTAATTTTATATTGGGAATCTTATTTTTTAGCTTCTCTATTGCTTTTATGCTTTCAATCTGATTTTTAAATGGTGTTATCATGCCAACATGTAATACGATAAAATTTTTAAATAGATCATACTTTTCTAAAGCTTTTTTTCTATCTCCATTTGAAAAAAAGTCGTAATCTATTCCATAATAAATAATTTCGGGCTTGGAATGATATATTCTCTCAAATCTTTTTGCATTAAATTCGTCAGCCACAACAGTATATTTTATAAAGTATTTAGACACAAATTTCTCCAAAAATAATAATGACTTATTTTTTAAATATGAAAGTATTGATTTTCTAAGTTTCTGAATTAAATATAATACAGGTTCATTGCACATCCAAACTACAGGTCTACAATAAGGAAAAACTGAAAGCTCCGCTGGATAATTATGTGGATTTAATACATGAAAATCTTTAATATTGTCGCGAACTCCTTTATGTAAAGCAATAAATTCTCCAAAAAGATTCTTAGAACTTGTTCGAATAATTATTTCCGTATTATCTAAATCTTTTGCCATCTCAGGTAACATGGATGTTGTTAATATAGCATTTTCAATTCCTTTTTTTGTCATATAATTTGCGAGTCTTACTATTAATAACTCAGCTCCGCCATATACATATACCCCATGATGAATAATTAAAACCCTCATAGTTCATCTTATCTTTCTTAAGAGATTATTTATTACAAAATATTATCAATATCTTCACGATTACGATCAAATTTGGCAACAAGTAAACCGATAAATCCAGCTCCTCCTGTTATTAAAACTTTTGTCATCAAAATCACAATTCAATAATTTAAATTAATATAAGATCGATACTAACATAAATAAATTTTTTTAATCTCTTTTTAATACTTGAATTTCCCTATTATAGTTGAATTTAGTTAAGAAAAATCAAACATTTTTTATATCAATTCTTAAAGAAACAAATACTTTTAGCCATTTATTAAATATCCTCTACTAACTTTAGATTATCAAGAATTAGAATCATTCATTGAATTAGTTAATTTTCGATATTTTAATTCTAAATTTTTTAAGGTTTCTTTCCAATTATAGTCTTTCTTTAGCAAATTTTCAATATTATGTTTGAATTGTTCAATTTTATTGGGATTATTCTTTAATTTAATAATTTTACTTATCATTTTCATTATAAAATTTTTATTTCTTTCGTCTATTATATATCCATGAATCTTGTTTCTAAACTCTAAACCTAAAATCGCCTTTTTTGTAGTTATCATAGGAATCCTGGCTGATAAATAATCAATCATTTTGATTCTTACGCCAGAACCTTTAAAGATTGGAACTAGTGCAATATCAGCAGAATATAAAAATTCATTTAAATTTTCAATAAAACCTAAAAATCGCAAATTATGTCTCTCTTCAAATTGGGGTAATCTTCCAGCAATTAAAAATAAGATCTCATCATCTTTAATCTTAGGAACAATAATATCTTTTATAAAGTGAATTGCTTCTCTATTGGGAATATTATTATAATATGAACCATGGAAAATAACTATAAATTTATCTCTACTGATATTTAAATTATTTCTAGCTTTCTTTTTATCTAATCTATTTTTAAAAATCTGTATTTTATAACCCATTTTATTGATTAAGATTTTATTTTCTGGGATGTTATAAATTTCAATAAATTTTTCTTTATCATCCCTACTTATTGCATTGATATTTTCTACATTTTTCACAACTCTTTTCTCAAGAAAATAAATATATTTTATATAAAAATTTCTTAAAAATTTTGGAATTTTATGATATTGAGTAGCCACTTCTTGGCAAAAAATCGATTCAACATTGTAGGCATTATATGATATTGGAATTTTTGTAATTAATTTCAGTATATTTACTCCAAAAGGGTAATCAAAATGAATTAAATCTATTTTATATTTTTTTAAAATTTTTATTACTTTTGTAATAAAGAATGGATTAAAATCTAAAAAATTGCTAAGATTATTTCCAAAAACGCTAAGTATTCTATAATAATGACAGATTATTTTTTTTTTTAACTCAATATTTTCTTTTTTCTTATCTTTGAGCGGTTGTAATACAATTACGTTAAAATCGCTGAGGTCATAGAAGTAAATTAAATTTTTATACATTCTATAAAATGAAGGAGTATTGTCAACAAAATAATTATCAAAATTTGATATAAACAAGATATTTATTTTCTTTCTATTTTTACTATTATCCAAATTCTTATTCATAGAAAATCAATAACATTTTTTTGTAGAATTGATATATAGAAAATTAAAATAATGCAAATTCAATTTTACTTATCAACAACATTAAGAATATATTTATTTTTGAGATATTTTATTGAAAATATTTTCAAGAATTTTGAAACTTTTCTCGAAAGAAAAATTTTCTTTTACATGGATTCTTGCATTTTTAGAAAAATATTCATGAAGTTTTTTATCATAAATGAGTTTTAGAGCATTTTTAGCAAAAGAATTAATATCATCTTTCTTAATAATAAATCCAGTTTTATTATCAATAATAGTCTCTGAAGGACCTCCTTCAAATGCTATTACAGGAGTTCCATTTTTCATAGATTCTAAGGGAATTAATCCATATGCTTCATCTTTAGCAGTATAGAGCGTGAGAGTAGCTTGTTTATAACAGAAATCTAACAGATCTTGTTTAATAAAACCTGAAAAAATAATTTTATTGTGTTCAATTTGGAATTTCTTAATCAATTTTTCAATTTTGATTTTATTGACTTTTCTTATACTCCCTCCAATTACTAGAATTGCATTGGGAACATTCTTTAAAATTTTATTAAAAATAATAATTAATTCTTCAGCTCCCTTCATGTAATGAGTAAGTCCTAAATTTAAAAGAAGTGCATTATCTTTTTTAAGAAAATCCAATTTTTCTAAAAATTTTGAATTATTCGAATTCAATAAATTATTATCGATTCTTGTACCAATATAATGTAAATAACTATCTCTATTGTATATTCTCTTTATTTTATTCATAGTAAATTTACTTATACTGATAATCTCATCTGCATCTTGACTTCCTTTAATATCATATTTTTTAAATAATATTCTGAGAAAAAAACTCATTATTTCGTAATAAAAAGATGAACTAGAATAATAATTTTTATCATGTAGAAATCTGAATGGCTCAAAACAGTAATAAATATGTTTTTTATTTGGATGATTCTTTAATTCACTGCAAAAATAATTTGCTGGAAATTGTAATGAAATCAATAGATCGTAATCAATTTTTCTTAATATTTTTAAATAGTTCTCTTTTATTTTTTTAAATTTCACCCAAAATAAAGGATTTTTTGGCAAAAGGTCTCCTAATTCAATAATAATAATTTTTTTATCAAGAAAATAATTATTTTTATCGATTTTTTGAGCAATTATAGTAACTAAATGACCTACTTCTGAGAATTTGTTAGCATAATCCATTAAAAACTTTCCAGCACCATTAAATACAGATAAATGAGTTGTAACGAATGTAAGATTCATTTATTCTCATCAATTCATATTATTTATAATTTTTAACAGTCACTTAGAATAATTTCTATTAAATAGTAAAGTAACTCTCTGGTAAAAAAATTTTCTTTTTAGGAAAGTCACCAATTTAAAGGATTTATATCTTATTTGACATCAAAAGCTTAGGATATCCGTAGTACCTTACTCTATAAAAATTCACGAGAGAAATAAATTAATATATGTAATATTAAACTATTTAATACTATTATTTTAATCTGATTTGAGTATATTTTCATTTAATATTTTGAAAATCTTAGATTAATTGAAGATTTACTTATTTATTGAAAAAAAACTAATTTTTTTTAATTATAACAATTTTTAAATAATCTAATAATTTTTAATAATCGTTAAAGCAAATTATGATTCTCCTACTCAATATAAGGCTTTTTAAGTAATAATTTAAACAAATATTTATTTAAAAATGATTTTTTTTTATAATTTAATGGTGGTAAAAATAAAACAGCATTTTAGCAAAATAATTTAAAATTTTGAATTTTAAAGAATTTAAATTAGTTTCATTAAATATTCCATCCATTTCATAATACCTATCGAATAAATCATTTTCATTTTTTTTATTTTTAATAATTTTGAAATAGTTTTGGAAAAAAAATTTATAAATCTTATACCTTTCTCTAAAAAAATCTTTACTTATTGAAAAAATAATATGAATAGGCTCAAATAATAAATGCGATAATAACATTTTTTTTTTTTTTTTAGAATGCTCCAGACATAATAATATCCTATTACGTTCATGATAATAATATTTAAATTTATTTAACTTATATTCCTCATCTGACCTTAAATGGTAAAGATGAATTGAATTATCTACATATTGTTTTATTCCAAATTTCATGGCTCTTATAGAAAAATCAATATCTTCTTTATACATAAAATATGATTCATCAAATCCATTAAGTTTTTCGTAGTATTTCTTCTTTATAATAAAACAACACCCTGAACTTATCATAGTTCTTCGAATTTTGTTAGTTTTTGAAATGTCAATATTTCCAAAGCCAAGAAAATTAATTTTTCTTCTTGAATATTCAATAATTCCATTATAATTACAGATTCTTGGACCGACAATAATTTTATCTGTATTATTTTTTTTTTTAAGAAAAAAAAATGAATTTATCATTTTCTTTAGAAAATTTGGAGTTGTTTCGACATCAGGATTTGATATTAGGATAAATTCAGACTTTGTTTTATTAACTCCTATGTTATTACCCTTTGCATACCCTGGATCTCCAAAATATTCGAATATTTTTATTTTTTCTCTTTTAATGTTATTACTTTTAAGTAATGTGGAAATGTCATTAAATTCTTTTTTACCCCAAAGAATCAAAATTATTTCATAGTTTTCATAATCTTGATTTGTGTATGACTTCATGCATCTAATGAATTTTTCTTCAGGATAATAATATTCTACAATTATGATAGATATAAAAGGTTCTTTTTCAGTCAATTTAATTTTTCAATGATAATATTTTACTTAGATATTAATTTTAATTCTAAAATAGTAAAAAAATCTTTTAAATCTCTAAATATTTTCAATATTTCTCTTTCTTATGTATTTAATATATATACTTACTATTAATTCCCTTTTAAATCTTAATTTAAAGCATTTATTTCATTATCCTTTCTAGATTATACAGATGACTTTAATATTTTTGCAATGCAATGTAGCAAATAATTTTACAAATTGATAATAAAATTAAATATCAAATAATTAAATTAATTTTATTTCTCTTTCCATATAAAAACTATTATTTATATTTATTTAAAGCTAAAATTGAGGCTGTTAAATCGTAATCACTATTTAATTTTTAAAGTCTATTATTTTATTTTTAATTTTAATAGAATGACAATAATTAAAAAAATTGTACTCTAATAATTTTCTGAGAATTATTTAACATCTCTAACTCTTACTTTAGTAACTATAACCCCAGCACTTCAGTGGTCATATACTTTTAGAGAAAACTCAGTAAATATAAATAAATATTTTCTTTTTATATTTTAGAGTCCTATTTTCAAATATTTTTAAATAATATTTTATGAATTTCAAAAACTAAAAGAAACTTAACTTCTCTTAATATAAATTTAATAAATAAGATAGAAGAAAATACAAAAAAAAAATTTAAACAATTATGAAAAAATTATTAAAAACCATTAATTTTTAACTTCAATTTAGTAAGTTAACAATTTTTTAATATAATAAGATAAAACTGTTAAAGTTGATTAATGGTCGCTTTATAAAAAATATTTTTTTAATTTCTATTTTTTCTCTTTATTTTATGAGTTTCATTTTTTTTAAGGATATATTCTTCAATTTAATTGGATGGGAAATTTCAATTATATTGCTCTTAGGCTTTAGTGTAATAATACTTGTATTTTTCATATTTATTAATTTAAATCATCATAAAGGTAACAAAACGCTATTTCAAATCCGATTTTTATCAGAAAATTCTATCAAATTTCTAATTTTAATATTCTTTATGATAAATATTTTTATCTCAACTAACTTAGGCTCTAAATCAATAATATTATGGAAAAATCTAAACTTTTTAAATTATTTTAAAGCAATAATTACTATTATTGTGTGTGCTTACTTACCTGGAGCAAGCTTATTTAAAATATTTTTTCCCGATGATATTTTAAGTGAAAAATTTGGCATTGAACCAATGATATTAAAATTAACTTTTTATCCTCTCCTCTCTTTTGGTTTTCTAGGAATTTCTGTTTTATTTTTTGATCAGCTTGGATTTAACATTGTACAAATTGAGATAAATTTAGTCATAACAATTTTAGCCCTATTTTTTGTTGATATTATATTCCAAGTAAAACGTTCTAATGCGATAAATTTAAAATTGATTAATGTAAATATTTCAAGATATAGTTTTATTATACTCTTACTAGCTTTCGGAATTTCCATAATTTCGATAGGATTTTCATTTGGATTGGAATATCTTATTTCAGGAGATCCTTGGGACGCAATAAAATTTGCTAATCAAATTGGAGATCCTAATAAGAGTCCTCTTTTTCTTGAGAGTTATCCAAACTTTTGGGGCTACATTTCTTTTGGTTTAAGTGTTTTGAGTAGTGCACCAATTATTAATATTAATACCTTATTAGCACCCTTTAGTTATTTATTTATTACTTCTATATATCTCTTTATGAAATCTATTTTATTCAATTTTAAAATTAAATATGCTGTGTTTTCAACAGTATTAATGTCAATTTTTTCAGGAATATTTATATATCCTCTTGTCTCATCATTAATTTTTGTGAGTGAGTACTACTTTATTTATAAAAGTTATTCATATTTCCTATTTTTTAATAGTTTAGCATTATTTATTGCGGCTACTAATAATAAATCCTATAAGAGTTTAAAAATTGGGAAGTTTTTTAAAACTACGGAATTTAAAATGATTTTTTTTGCATCATTCTTTTTAATATTAAGCTTAATGACTTATATGTTCCCCTTATTGATAAGTATTATTTTTTTATTAATATATTGTTTGTTCTCGGATAGTAATAGAAAGTTCCTGAATTTCAATTATTTAATTCTTCTTACATTAATGATAGCTGGTTTTTTATTAGTCTTTGATGTTTTCTTAAATTTTTATCTTAGTTATAATATAATTGAATGGCTCAATTTATTTTTTACTCGTAGTAATGAGTTCACAAAAATCAGTATTTTTATTAGACCATTATTAATTTATCCAGTATTTTTACTGTTTATCTTCATTATATACATTTTAAATAAGGTTTTTTTTAAAGAAATTGCGGAAAAAAATGAAAAGAGTAAAATGAAATTTAATAAATCTAAATTATATAAAATAGTTTTAGTTACATTAACAATTTTTTTTTTGATAGAACTGTTTTTTGGTATTTTTGAGTTAATTTTTTTAGACGTTAATTTAAGTGATAATTTTTTCTTCTTTTTGATTTTAGATAAATTTTTTTTGAATATTGGACTTATTGGAATTTCTGGTATTTATCTATCTTATTATTGTTTTAAAAAAAATAAAAATCTATACTTCAATTTACTTTTCTGGATTCTTATTTCATATATTTTCGCACTTTTAATAATTTTTCTCGAAATGATTATTAATTTCCCTTTATCACCAGAAAGTATTCCAGAAAGCAATAATCAATATATGATTCATTGGTTCAATAGAATTTGGTTCTATTCAATTCCACCCTTATGTATTTTTGCTTGTATTGGAATATTTGAATTTATTAAGAAAATCAGAAAAATCGAGTTTTTTCAGAGAAGAAATAAATCGTTTAAAATCTTAATAAAGAATTTATCTTTAATTAGTATTTTATATCTTTCTTTTTCAGGAATTATTATAACAGGAGTAATCTATGGGAATAAAAATTTTAGATATTCTAATAATCAAATTAAGACTCTCGAGTGGGTTTCAGAAAATATCCCAATTCATAAAGGGGTAGTTGTAGGTGATAATTTTTTTATGGGGGTTGGTGTGGATTCAATAACTTTTGTTAGACAATATTTTTTTTATGATATTTTTGAAGAAGATTTTAATGAAACTCAGTGTATAGAACAAATCGAATATTTAAAAAATGAAACAATTCAATATGCGGTAATCTCGCAGTTCTTTATATCTTATTATCTTAACAAATCAGATTTTACTAATAATATTTTAATTCCTCAGTTTTACAACATTACTTTGTATCAGGAAGGAGGTCTATCAGTACATTATGCCCCATATTTTGATTAAGCTTTTAATTCGAAAGATCAGTTTAATGATTTTCCCGGCCCAAAAGGCCGTAATCTAGCAATTCTACGTTCAATTCCCGCAATATCCGAGACACCATGGAATCTATATCTAAGGGTGTTTATAGAAATAACAAAGCCTATAATTGTTATTTTTTCAATAGTCTGATTTACAAATTCTATGGAATAGTAGTTAAAAGAATTTAGATGCAATTTTCGGGTTAACGAGTTCTTTCCATTCACTTTTTTGACTCTTGCTATCAATTCATCATCAGAAATATTTATAATTTCATAATTCCAATGCCTAAAATCACCCACAGCAGTATAATCTGTATTTCCAAAGCTATTTTCAATATAAATTTTTGAAATCGGAAAGAGTGATTTTTTCTTTTTGATTTTACCGATTATGTTATTAGTTTTATCTTTTAAATATTGTCTTTTATAAAAAGAACTTTTCTTATCTTCAATTACAATAATTTTATTGTTAATTAAATCCTGAATTTTTAACTTTTTATTTGGATTAAAGAAAGGTATGAATATTTTACCAATAATTTGGCCTAATTCATTTATAATATCTTCGCTTCCAAAATTTTCGAATTGCTTTTTTAAAATAGCGAAGTTATAATCAGCTCGAGATTTTTCTTTTAAAATCATGCTTGATTTCCTCAACGAAATTTCGGAATTCTTGCCAATTGTGTACTTTTAATTTTGATAAATCTTTTGAAACAATTATATAAACATTTGATCATAATAATTTTAATTTAAGATCTTTAAACCAACATGAGTTAAGAATAATTCTAGATATGAAAATATTAATAATCAATTTACCAAGATTTCAAGGGTCCTCGGTTACTCGTGAGGGACGTTGCGAATTTGTGTGTAATTACCGTGTCGACACACCAGCAACATTATTAATAATAGCTTCTTTATTAAGAAACCAAAGATATCAGATCGATTTCATAGATGCTAATGCTCGAAATTTAGATTATTCATTTATACGAAATTTATTAAAAAATAAGAATCCCGATTGTGTAATATTTACTTTTAATTCTTGGATAATTGATTACGATTTAAGAATTTGCGAGATTGCAAAAAATATAAATCCAAACTGTAAAACAATAGGGTATTCTTGGTTTGCGAAGAACCATTCAATGGAAATTTTATCAAGATTTACAAATTTAGATATTCAAATAATTGAAGATCCGTTTTCTATGATTGAAAGTTTAATAGACTGTTTAACTAAAAGAGGAAATCTCGGGAAAATTGGAGGATTTGCGTATAGAGATAATAATAATGAAATAAGAATAAATAGAAAATTGAACTATGAAAAAGACTTTAGAGAATTACCCTTACCATCATATAACTTAATAGAATCCTTTAAACCTTATTATTTATATACTCCTTTATTAAAGCCATATGCATTAGTTTATGCTGGTAAAGGGTGCCCCTATAGCTGTGTTTATTGCCCTGATGCTAATACAAAATATAGTGGGCGCTCAGCAAAAGATATTGTGGAAGAATTAAAAGTTTTAAAAAAGTTAGGAAAAATAAAATACGTTTGGTTTTATGACCAAGTTTTTACTATCAATCGAAAGCGAATAATCGAGTTCTGTAAAAAGTTGATTAAGGAAAATCTTAAAATTAATTGGTTTTGTGATACAAGAGCAGATTTGGTTGATCTAAACCTCTTAAAAATAATGAAAGCAGCGGGTTGTATAGGGGTTGCTTACGGTATAGAATCAGGATCTCAAAAAATTTTAAATAATATGAAAAAATCAATCACAATTTCTCAAGCAGTTAAGGCTTTAAACTGGACTAGAAAAGCAAGAATCCCCCTTCAATTAAATTTGCTACTGGGTTATATTGGAGAAAATGAAAATACACTTAAAGAAACAGAAAATCTTGTAAGACTAACATTACCTCAGATTATGCAGACTTCTTTTATAATAGCAATGAATGGAACTGAATTTACAAATTTAGCAATTGAAAACAATTGGATAAGCAATAATATTAGCTGGCAAGAGAAAATTACGGATCTAAGATTAGAAAAAAATCGATATGAACCATTCCAACTCAATCTAATAAAAGAAAAAAAAACACTGTATAAGATTTTGTATCTGAATCCCAAGTGGTGGCTTAATAGTATTAATACTTTAGTTAAGAATCCCAATTTGATATTACCGATTATAGGAACCTTAATAAATAGATCAAAATCAATTAAGATTATATAGTGTGACTATTTTTCATTTCTTTTTCTTGGGCTTTCATTTTTAGAAGCGATTCTTCAATACTTAAAGGTTTAACCTTTAGCAATAGTTGTGCTTTATTAACATCTAAACAGCATCGCATAGGTCTTTTTGCAACCTGTTTAAACATATCACTACTTACAGGTGTAATCAACTTTCTGTTGATGTTAAATATTTTAGCAATTTTTAGTGTAAACTCATATCGATTTATGCATTCAGCACCAACGGTATGAAAAATACCACTAACGGTTGAATTAGCAAGTGATAATAAAAATTCAGCTAAATTATCGGCTAGTGTAGGAGTGCTAAATTGATCATTAACGATTTTTAAACTTTCTCCGTCTCTTAACTTATTAAGTGCCCAAATAACAAAGTTCATGGTTTTTCCAGAACTTGATTTTTGTCCCTTAAGTTCACCGGGATTCCAACCAAAAACGAGACTTGTTCTTGCTATTGCATAACTAATCCCAGAAGTAGCAATTTTTTCTTCTGCTCTAAGTTTGGAAATCCCATAATAATTTAATGGATTTGTTTTACTTTTTTCATTATACTTTTTAGCAGTTCCATCGAAAACATAATCTGTGGAGATATAAATAAATCTGGCATTAATTTCTTTACAAAGATCTGTTATATAACTTGGTGAATTAACATTTACATTCCAAGTCTCTTCGTGATGAGTTTCACAGTAATCTACATTATGAAGGGCAGAACAATCTACTATTATATTTGGCTTAAGTTCTTTTATTACAGAATCTATTTTTTCTTTATCTGTTTTATCAAGTTGAAATATTTCACAATTTTCAATTGTTACAGCGCGATTATTGTACGAACCATAAACTTCAAACTTTTGGGCAGATAAATTTGCTAATTTATATCCAGTTAGCCCACTTGCACCAATAATTAGTAATTTTTTCATAATGATATAGATTTTTTAAAAATTATAAATATTAAAATTTACTATACAAAAATTACTGAATTAAATAATAAATGGAATTAATCTTAGATATAAAGGTTAACAAAGATGATTGATGGTATTGTTATTAAAGATGTTAAAAAATTTGTAGATGAGCGGGGTTTCTTTTCTGAACTTTTAAGAGATGATTGGAAAGATTTGTTATCTGATGATAAATTAGTTCAATTTAATCTGTCATTTAGTTATCCGGATATTGTTAGAGCATGGCATAGGCATTTAAAAGGACAGGTTGATTATTTTATTTGTATTTCTGGAGCCATTAAAGTGTGTGCTTATGATGATAGAAAGAACTCAGAAACATCTGGAGAAATTGATGAAATTATTCTTAGCGAAGAAGACTTAAAAGTTGCAAGGATACCGGGTATACTTTGGCATGGTTATAAAGTTCTTGGGGCAAAACCAATTAAAATGTTATATGGTGTGAATAAACTCTATAACTACAAGGACCCTGATGAAGAAAGAAGGGCTTGGAATGATGAGTTAATAATTCCTAAATCAATTAATGGAAAAGCTAACGATCCTAGAGTCGGTAAACCTTGGGATTGGTATTATTTACCAAATAAATAATTAAATGAAAAATTCTTTTACAGAATATTAATAAAAATTTCAAGGTAGATTAAATGAAAATAATGGTTGCTGGAGGAGGGGGATACTTAGGTAGTATTTTAATACCAAAGCTTCTAGATGAAGGATATGATGTAAAATGTTTAGATAAACTTTTTTTTGGAGAAGAACCAATAGAATCTTTTAGAGAGGATATAGAACTCATAAAGGAAGATATCCGAACATTTAATCCTTCAATTCTTGATGATATTGACGTATGTGTTAACTTAGCAGCAATTTCTCAACCTGATCAAACAGAAGCAATTGATACAAAATTATATTATGAAATAAATCATGAAGGTTCAGTAAGAGTAGCGAAATTATGTAAAGAAATGGGAGTAAAAAAATATATATTCACATCAACTTGTAGCGTATATGGATTTCAGAAGGATATAATTAGTGAAGAAAACGATCCTAATCCTCTTGAAGCATATGGTAAATCAAAATTGTTAGCAGAAAAAGAGATACTAAATATAGCTGATAATAATTTCACCGTAACTATTTTAAGACCAGGAACTATGTATGGATTTTCACCTAAGATGCGATTTGATTTAGTTGTTAATGGAATGACATGGGCACTGCAAGAATTTAAAAAAATAAATGTTATGAGGGATGGAACTCAATGGAGGCCCAATGTACATGTTAATGATGTTGTGAGACTGATAGCTAAATTAATCGAAACAGATGAAGATAAAATACAAAGAGAAATTTTTAATGTTGGAGCTAATGAGCAAAATTATCAAATACATCCTTTAGCAAAGCTTATTGGGGATTCAGTGGGGGTAGACTATGAATTAGGATGGTATGGTGAACCAGATACACGTTCATATAGAGTAGATTTTTCAAAGCTTAAAAATAAATTAGGATTTAAAATCAAACATACTGTACCAGAAGCAGCTAAAGATGTATATAATGCTTTAAATGAAAAAAGAACTGAAAAAAGTGAAAAAACTTCAGTAGTTCATTGGTATAAAAAAATAAGTGATGAAGGAAAAATTGAATTATTTAATACTTAATAATTTTCATTGATTAACTTTTCTATTTGAAATTTCATTCCCTTTTTGAAAATTCACTTTCAAAATTACAGCATCTTAACAATGTTTTAAATGTTCCAGCATCAGACCAAAATCCATTAACGATTTGCGCTTTTGCGGTTCCTATTTTAATATAATAATTATTAACATCAGTTATCTCCAGCTCTCCTCTGTCAGAATATCCAATATCATTTATAACTTTCTCGATTATTTTAAATATGTTCTCATCGTAGAAATAAAGTCCAGTTACACATAAGTTCGTTTTAGGGAGCTTTGGTTTTTCTTCAATATTAATAATTTCTCCTCTTTCATTTAATTCTGCTACCCCAAATCTTTCTGGATCAGGAACTTCTTTTAAAAATAGAATACAACCATATTCATTATTATTTTCAAATTCTTCTACAGCATTAGAAAAAGAATTTTCAAATACATTATCTCCTAAAATAACAGCGATTTTGTGACCTTTTAATATCTTTTTAGTTAAATATAGAGCTTCTGCAATACCACCAGCACCTTGTTGATAAACATAACTAAAATTTGCATTAAAGTCTGAACCATCACCTAGTAACTTAATAAAGTCACCAACACTCTCACCACCCAACACTATTGTGATATCTTTAATTCCGGAATATGTAAGTGTTTTGATGACTTTATAAATCATCGGTTCATCGTAAACAGGTAAAAGATGCTTATTTGTAACTTTAGTAAGTGGTGATAATCTAGTTCCGAAACCTCCTGCTAAAATAACACCTTTAATAAAAAATCACTTTTTTATGGCAATTTATATTTAAGACGCAAAATTGTCTAACTTTTAATAATATTGTTTTTACTAATAAGATTTAAGGAATTTATTAGTATTAAGAAATTCAATCAATTAATTTTAGAAACAAATCTTCAAGGGATAAAGATGGTTCACTAATCCTTAGTACTTTATAATTAGCTAATATTGGAAATAAATTAGCATAATCTTCTCTTTGTTTTAAGGTAATAACTAATCCATCATTATTTTCAATAATACTTTTAAAAAAATCTTTTTGATTCAATTCGTTTACTAATTCAGACTTATTTTCCCTTAATTCGACATTGATTTTAATATCCAATTCGCTAAGTGTTTTAACTTCACTTTTAGTGCCAATTTTCAAAATTTTACCTGAATTAATAAAGGCAACACGATTACATAATTTTTCTACTACACTCATATCATGACTAGTTAAAAATATTGTTTTATCTAAATCTCTTATTTTTTCTATAATGAAACTCTTTGATTTTACATCTAAACCTAAAGTTGGTTCATCTAAAAATAAAATATCACGTTCTAATAATAAAGTTCTACAGAATGCTAATTTCATTTTCATTCCGCTTGAGAAGTACTCAACGTATTGGTCAAGCCATTTAGTTAGGCCGAATTCTTCAGTTATTTCTTGGATTTTTTCTTTGTAATGTGGAATTTTATAAATTTTGCAGAAAAATTTCAAATTGTCGTAACCAGTTATTCTGTGATAAAGCATTTCACCAGCAAGCATAAGTCCAATTAAAGGCTTTATTTTTTTGGGCTGTGATAATACATCATAACCGTTAATAGCAACATAACCACTTGTGGGTTGCTTTATTGTTGTTAGAATTTCAATTAATGTAGTTTTACCAGCTCCATTTGGTCCTAGTAATCCAAAGATTTCCCCCCTATTAACTGAAAGGTTTATGTTATCTAATGCTAGGAGAACTTTCCAAGGACGCTTTAATTTGTATTTTTTTGATAAATTCACAGTTTCTATTATTTTTTCCATTATAACTAATAGCCTGCTATTCCATATTTTTTATAAATTAAATTAAAAAGGAATACACCTATAAACGGTAGAATTGTTGATGTACCTAACAAAATGATAAAATTAAAAGGGTAATTTTGAATTGTAATTATTATATTATCTTGAATCCATGTTATTCGTAAAACGTCAAAAATATAATAGAGAGGATTTAAATTAATTATTCTTTGAATAATTGATGGAAAGATTTCAAAAGGGTATGTGATGCAACTAAACCAAAAAACAAACAGTAATAAAAATGATAAGAGCTTCCACACATTTTCATTTGAAATTGCGAAGACGCCAAGAATTAATCCTATCCCACTAAAAATTAATGCTATCAAGAAAAATATTAAAATAATAAAAATTATTGTAATTATTGAAATCGGTTCCCAAATTATACCTAAAATAAAAAATAGAATAAATGGAAAGGAAATAATTGCTAAATGGGAAAGGAATATTCCAAATAAGAGATTGAATCTGTTGAAAGGCCCAATTATCAAAGCGGGGAGAGTTTTCCAATATTTTTCTCCAAGAAATTGGCTAGGGAAAGTATTAACTATTCCCGATATCAACATTATATTATATGCAATAAATTGGTATAAAATAAAATTTTGATAGGTCCAATAGCCGACATTTATTCTAAAATCAAAGATATAATACATTATTATAAGTGGTGTAAAAATAGCGATTATATGGTTAATATATGATAAAACTAATCCTAATTTATATCTTAATGACAATTTAATATTTTT
The DNA here is from genome assembly GCA_019058365.1 of Promethearchaeota archaeon. Taxonomy (GTDB): domain Archaea; phylum Asgardarchaeota; class Lokiarchaeia; order Sigyniarchaeales; family SOKP01; genus Loki-b32. The sequence goes on from JAHPZE010000021.1 coordinate 69,575, forward strand.
TTCAGTTAAAGCTAAAATTTGTGATATATTTTCCTTTATGGTTTTTAATTTTATCATCTTATTAAATTAGTCATTATCTTTAATACTTTTATTGATCTATTTAACATATCTCATACTATTGATTAAAAATTATAATTAGATATTAATTTTATTGAAAAAAATATGAGATTTAACATGATATATATCATTAGCTAGTTCAATTTTAATAGTCTAAACTTTCTATTTAGAAAAATTTAAGAAATTTCAAACACTTTCAAAATCAAAAAAAATTTTACATTATTCTTAAATTTTGGTATGGAAGAATTAGTTTCTGTAATAATAGTGAATTATAATAATTATCAATATACTATTGAATGTTTAAAATCACTAGTAAATCAATCTTATAAAAATTTTGAAGTTTTGCTTGTTGATAATGGTTCAAAATATTATATGTTTCTAAAATTGAAGGAAGAATTAAATCAATTTAAAGATGTATTGAAAATAAATTTAATTCGGAGCAATAAAAATTTGTTTTTTGGGGCAGGGAATAATAAAGCAATTAGAATGGCAAATGGAGAATATATTTGTTTATTAAATAACGATACAGAAGTTTTGTCTGACTTTATAGAAAAAATGGTTGAATTTTTAGAAAGACATCCTAATGCTTGCATGATATCACCAAAAATCAAGTTATTCCCAAAAAAACAATATATTTGGAATGCCGGCAATCGAATTAATTTCAAAAATGCCGCTATTGGTATAAATAGAGGATATTTAGAATTGGATCCACATGATCTAAAATATTCAGAAGTAGAACTCAATGATTTTGCTGCTGGAACAGCACTTTTTGTTAAAAAAGAATATCTTGAAAAAATTGGGTTAATTGACGAAATTTATTTTATGTATTGGGAAGATCCAGATTGGAATTTTAGAGCGAAGGCGCTTGGATATGAAAGTTTTTATGTCCCTACAACAATTGTATATCACAAGATCCCAATACTTGATGATATAAGTTTTAAAAGACAAATATTTAATGATTATTTCTTTAAAAGAAATAAACAAATTATTGTATGGAAATTTGCCACAATAAAGGAATTAATTGTTTTTTATTTAAATTTCACTCAGGGTACCTTTTTAGAAGTTATTAAAAAATTATGGTATAGAGCATTTCCATATTTGATTATAAATATTAAATCAATTTGGCATGGTTTTAGAATTGGTTTAAAGAGAAGAACCCATCGATCTTGTAGAAAATATCTTATTAAAGATTACTTTTATGTTAAAAAACTTCAAAATTTTTAATTTAGCAATTAATTTTCTTATAAAATTTTTCCCTTATATAAAATATTATCAGTAGCTATTCATGGAGATATGTTATCTAATATTTGGGAATGATTTTCAAGGTATATTGTATTAAACTTTTATGTTTTTCAAAGCTTTTTTAATTATAGACTCTTCCTTTTTAGTTAAAATTTGAGCTAAATATTTCGGATTCTTTATACTTTTTAGGTGTTCTTCTAAAAATATTTTCATATTCTTATATTCTTCATGGTTTTCCGAAATTATATTTACTTCTTCGTAAGGATCCTTAATTAGATCATAAAATTCTTCAATTTTATCTTCATATGAAACATATTTAAATGACTTAGATCTCACAAAATAACAATCGTAAAATAATTTAGGGATTAAAAGAGGTTGAATATATCTTTTGAAAGTTTTTATAAGACTCAATATTTCTTTTTTCGGTTTTAAATTTTCTCCAAATATATATTTAGGAGTTGATATATGGTTGATCTGATGAATTATTGATTTTTGAAGGTTTAAAGATTTATCTTCTTCATTAGGCAATCCTATTAAGTGAAGTATTGTATAGAATAAATCTTTTAACTCCACTTGATCGTCTATGATTTGATGATTTAATTTGGGATTATATATTATAAGTGGGACTTTTATTAGCGAATCCAATACGCTTTGAAAAACCCCATGTCCATACAAATTATGATCAAGGTGGGAACAAAGATGTTCGCCGTGATCAGAAGTAATAATAATATATGAATTCTCTAATAATCTAAATTTTTTTAAACTCAAAATTAATTCTTCAATAATTAAGTCACAATAATAAACACATGAATCATAAAGTTTCTCTAACGCTTGTATTTGTTTCTTATTTAAAAATTTAGATCCGTAGTTAATTCTGTTAAAATAGATTTCGGAATTTAAGAGAAAATGTTTTAAAACTTTAATATCTTTAGATGTGATATTAAGATAATTTAATGCTTCTTTAACAGGCGTATATGGACTATGAGTCGCCATTATATTAAAAAAGAGATAAAGTGGTTTTTCATTTAGGTTGTTCTGTAAGAAATTGTCGAATTTTTCAAAAATCTTAATAGTATTTTTATACTCGCATAAAAATTTTTTCCAAAATATAGTCCTTAAGATTCTTTTATTAATATTTATAATTCCTCGATAAAATCTTTTCCATAGATCTAAAAATTGCTCAGATTTTATTTTTTTAAAAATATATCGATTGAAAAAATTCATCAATAAATTCATGGAGTTTAAAGTTTTATTATTGTTTAAATTGAAAAAAGATAAGCCATAATTATAAAGTGTCTTATGAAATCCTCTAGTTACTCTAAAGTATCTATTAACCCAAGGATTTTCGGTATAACAAATTGTATAATATCCTTTATCCTTTAGTATTTCTGTTAATACAGGAATTTTCTCGCTTAATCTATCAAGATATTTACCAGTTAATTTAATCTGAGTAGGATATAACCCTGTAAACATAGATAAGTGAGATGGTAATGTCCATGTACTATTTGAAATACAATTTTTAAAATATAATGAATTACTTAGTAATTTTTTAATATATGGAGTTAATAATTTACCATCATGGGTAGCATTTATTCTATCTGCTCTTAATGCGTCTAATACAATGAAGATGATATTTGGAGGTGTCAGTTTAAAAAATCAACACATTGATTCTTGAAATTTATTCTATTATTTAATTTAACTTTTTTAAAAAAATTTGTGATTTATATATTAAAACTAAAGAAGTTTTCGTTATTATTGGTTAATAGAGTCAATCTTTTTTCGATTTTTTCCATTAGATTTCTACATAATTGTTAATTTAATTAAAATATTAATAAATTATATTTTCTAATTATTTCAATATTAAATTGAAATAATTACGCCTCTATTTTTTGGGATCTTCCAACACATAAGATACTAGCAGTAGCAATCCATGGAGAGATATGCTCTAGGGTTCTTGCAATCAATTTTCCGATAAAGTTAAGTTTAAAATTCACACTATTTTGAGTTTTTAAGAAAGGAAAATCGACTCCTAATCCAATACTATGATTATAAGAATCATGAAAATCGTGAGGTACTGTTTTTATCACTTTAAAATTTGATTGTTTTAAAAAAGATTGTAATTCATTTATAGTATATCTATATTCAAGAAAATGATAATATTTCTTCTTATTTTTTATCTTCTTTTTAATTTTTTTGGATTTCTTATTATAGTTTCTTTGTTTATTTAGTTTAAATTTGAAATCTCTAAATAAAATATACAGTTTAATAATAACATTTTGGATCGGTTGAATTATGATTTTTCTTATAATATTTACTGTTGGGGTAGATATAAAAATTAAACTATTTGGCTTTAATACTCTATAAGCTTCTTTTAAAGCAAGAAAAGGCCCTTCTTCAAAATGTTCTATAACTCCCATAGAAATATAGGCATCAAAATAGTTATCTGGATATTTAAGATTCAAAATATCTCCAAACTCGACTTGTAAGGAATCATCAAAATTTTTTAATTCTTTAATTGCTAATTCATTGTTATCTATACCTGTAATATTATAGCCTAATCTTGTAAGATATATAACCCATTTACCGAATCCACATCCTGCATCTAAAATTTTACCTTTTTTAGGAAGATAAGAAAGAAACATCACTCTCGGTGCTGTTTCTATTTCACATGCTTTTAATTCTTGCTTGATAGTCCTATTTGACCACATATGATCCCATAAATTCCTTTTAGGATTTTTATCAAAATAAAATAATTTTCTCATAAACAATCAATTGAACTATAAACTCAATTATATCAATTAGATTCTATCCTGAAGTTTTTTCCAAGGATAATATTAACTTTTTTCTAATCAATATAATGATGTTAATATCTCTTTAATCTGCTAATATTGATTAAAAAATGTTATTAGATATTAATTTTATTCAATTTTTTTTAAAAAATAGCAAACTATTGGGATTCTTTTAAATTATTGTAATTATTGATTTTATTTAATCAGAAATATTTAAGACATTTTAAATCCTTTTAAAAACAATAAAAATCTAATCGAATTACTGAATTAATGTCATGGAAAATTTAGTTTCTGTAATAATAGTAAATTTTAATAATTATCAATACACTATTGAGTGTTTAAAATCATTAGAAAAACAAACCTATAATAATTTTGAAATTTTACTTGTCGATAATGGTTCAAAATATAGCCTCTTTCTGAAATTAAAAGAGAAATTAGATCAGTTTAATAATTATTTAAAAATAATCTTAATTCGGAGTAACAAAAATTTATATTTCGGAGCAGGGAATAATAAAGCTATTAAAATGGCAAATGGAGAATATATATGCTTACTAAATAATGATGTAATTGTAGAAAAAACTTTTATAGAAAAGATGGTAAATTTTTTAGAAAAACATCTCGATGCAGGTATGATTACACCGAAAATTAAATTTTACGAAGATAAACGATTTTTATGGAATGCAGGAGCATTTATTAATTTTAAAACAACGAAAATAGTTGAAAATCGTGGATTTTTAGAATATGATCCAAAAAATCAAAAATATAATAAGATTGAAATTATAGATTTTGCTCCAGGAACTGCGGTTTTTGTAAATAAGAAAGTAATAGATAAAATTGGTTTAATGGATGAAATTTTTTTTATGTATCATGAAGATCCCGATTGGAATTTACGAGCTCAAATGCAAGGGTATAAATCCTACTATGTTCCGACAACAACAGTATATCATAACGTTCCTATTGATATTAAAAAAAGAGGTTCTTTATTTACTTATTACTTTTTCAAAAGAAATTCTCAAATAATCATTTGGAAATATGCGAAATTGAGAGAGATATTAATTTTCTATTTTTGGTTTTCATATATAAATATTTATGATACTCTCTATTATACGGTTAGAAGACACAAAAAATTACAAATAATACTATTTAAGTCTATTTGGCATGGTTTTAGAATAGGAATTAAAAGAAGAACAAATCGAAGTTGTAGAAAATATCTTCTAAACGATTATTATTTTGCTAAACTGATTCAAAATCTATAATTTACTGCTTCTATTAAATATTTGATGAATTCTTTCATCTTGAGTAAATTTAATATATTTTGATAATTTTTAAAAAATACCCATTTAATACATCTTTTATATAGGGCTAATTTTTATGGAAAAATTAGTATCTATTATAATTTTAAATTATAATCAATATCACTACACATTAGATTGTTTGAGGTCTTTACAAAATCAAACATATTACAATTTTGAAATATATATTTTAGACAATGGTTCTAAATATAATTTATATTCAAATTTTAAAAAAGAACTTGAAGAATTCAAAAGTTTCTTGAAAATTAAGTTGATTAGAAGCAATATTAACTTATATTTTGTTGCTGGTAATAATAAAATTATAAAAATGGTTAATGGAGATTATATCTGTTTATTAAATTATGATGTGATTGTTAATCCTGATTTTATAGAAAAAATGGTAGCTTTTCTAGAGACTCATCCTGATGCTGGAATGATTACACCTAAAATTAAGGTATATAAAGATAAAAATATTCTATGGAATACCGGAGCGTTTCTGAACTTCAGATCAGCCATAATTATTGGCAATCGTGGTTATTTAGAGTATGATCCGCTAAATAAAAAGTATAATAAGATTGAAACTATTGGGTTTACTCCTGGAACAGCGGTTTTTATAAATAAAAAAGTCGTTGAAGACATAGGGTTAATGGATGAAATTTTTTTTATGTATCATGAAGATCCTGATTGGAATTTAAGAGCTCAAATGAAAAGTTATAAAAGTTATTATGTTCCAACAACAACAGTATACCACAATATAAAACGAACTATGAATGAGAAAAGAATGATATTTAATCATTATTTCTTTACAAGAAATTCCCAAATTCTAGTGTGGAAACACGCAAAATTCACAGATATTATGATATTTTATTATATTTTCTGGATTATGAATTTGGGCATAATTATTTCATATTTCATATCAAAAAAATTTAATTATATAATTATAAGGTTTAATTCTATTTGGCAAGGTTTTAGAATAGGCCTTAAGAGAAGAACCAATCGATCTTGTAGGAAATATATGATTTCTGATTTTAATTATATTAAAAAAATCCAAAAATTTTGAAAATTTTTAGATGGTAAAATTTCTTTTCTCTTTCAGTATTTAATGATTTATTTTTTTTTCTTTTATTTTTTCTTTCTTTTTATCC
>JAHPZE010000005.1 GCA_019058365.1 Promethearchaeota archaeon
CAAAACCCACAAGCTATAAATATTTTTGTCGATGAAGGGAAATTAAAAATTATCTATTTGAATAAAACTTAAAAAAAAATTAATATAAAAAAGTTTATTTGAAAAAATGCGTAATTTCTCACTCATTTTATTTTGTTGATTATAAAAAGGCTCACAGCCATAATACCGCCAATTATACTCCAGATTATTGCAGTCCACATCCAAATTAATATATTATCATGGAAATAAGGATAAAGAGTCCATAGAAGTACCAAGATAACTGCCCAAATAGTTCCAATTATTTTTACATTTTTCTTACTCTCAGTCATGAAAAATATTGTCCCTATAACTCCCCCAATGATAGTCCAAATTATTGCTAACCACATCCAAAAGAAAATATTCCCAGGAAAGTATGGATAAGAAATCCACAATATTATTAAAATAACCAGCTAAATTATTCCAAATATTTGCTTTATTTTTTCTAACTCTACCATTTTAGATTCACTAAATTAATAATAATATCTTATTAAACTTCATGCTATATATAATTAATATCATTACCTAAATCCATTTATAAAGTAAGTTTTTAAATTACTTAAATTGCTTTTAGAGAAACAAAATCATTCTTACTGAATCATAACTTTAAAAAATGTCAAATTTTCTTAATTTTCATTGACCTTTTGTCTGAGAAATTTCTTATTTCTCAACTTACAGGATATAAATCCAGTCTTCGACCATTTCTTTTAAGATCAATTAAATTTTCTTCAAAAAGTTTATCTATATGATATTTTATAGTATTACGTGAAAGATTTAAAATTCGAGAGATCTTTGAAGAATTAATTCCTGGATTTTTTTGAATAATATCTAACACTTTTTCAGTAGTTTCTGATTTTGTAGGCAAACTTTTAAATTTTTCAATTGATTCAATAGAGGAAGTAATTGGAAAATATATTGTATATTGACCATATCTTTCTTTTTTTATAATATGATTCTTTAATAAAACATTTAAATGCCATTGTAATTGTCCTTTTTGTAAATCACAGTTTCGCAATAACTCATTTTGATGTATCCCTGGGTTACTAAGAATTTGTTTTATTATATTCACACGGTTTTCATTTTCAAAAATATCTGTGAGGGTTAAATAAGACTTTCCTTTTTGAATAAATGACTTTCTTATAAAATATCCTCTATATTCTTTTACTGAAAGTATTTCAAAAACAGATAACAATAAAACTAAAGCTATTAAAATTGAAACTAAAATTATACCAAGTGTATAATCTTCAATAGGGCCAAAAAATTCATCAAAAGATTTAATTAATTGATATAAAACAACTGATAATAATACAAAAGAAGTAATTAGAAGAGAAAATTTTAGGAGGAAAAAATATGTTAATTTTTTAGATAGTTTATTCTCATTCAATCTTTTGGAACCTATTAAAAGTTATACATTTTGAATTTTATTTCTATTTAATTTTAAGAAAGGAATCATAAAAGAAACACTATTTACATAATCTATATATTCATCTCTATATTTAGCTTTTAAGGCATAATCTTCGATCTTTGCTAAAATGATATATGCTAGAACTTCACCAATCCAAATTAAAAATATAAAAGTAAACCCATCGATGTTCAAATTGAAATTGATAATTGGGCTTGTTTGCAAGATAATTAAAGTCATGCCAAAGGTCATGATGATTAAAGCAATATATTGAGGGTGTCTCACATATCTATATGGTCCAGTTTGAATTAACTGTTTTCTATGACTTATTTGATAATTTAGGCAGTAGATATAAAATGTAAATCCCAATAATATTATATAGATTTCATAACTGCTAAATAAATAAGTAATATCAGATATTAGAATTCTTGGATTCTGAAAGAAGAAACCTAGATAAGCTAATAAAGGCACACTCATAATACCAAACCATATAGCAGTACAAGGAACGTATTGGAAGATTGGGATTAATATTGAAGAAATACTCGTTAAAATCGAACTTATTTTATTTTTTATCTTATCTCCATTAAGATTCATTCAAATTTACCTTTTAATTTTGAGTTTTATTTATAAAATAAGAAATAAATCTATTTTTAAACGTTTAAGGTGCACTTTTCGAACATTTTAAAAGTTTTAATACTGTTTCAATATTAATCAAGCATTTATTGAGAAATATTATCATGCCAAAAGAAAAGGTTAAAGATATTGAGATATATTATGAATTAACTGGAGAGGGAGAAAATTTACTTCTTATTCATGGGTTAGGATCAAGCACACGTGATTGGGAAGAACAAGTTTCGTTTTTTTCTCAAAAATATCAAGTTATTACTATTGATCTTAGAGGCCATGGAAAAACAGATAAACCTAAAGGACCTTACAGCATGAAGATGTTTGCTGAAGATATTGCTGAATTACTTAAAAAATTAGGAATAAATTCAATTCATGTTTTAGGGATCTCTTTAGGGGGTGGTATTGCATTTCAATTTGCTGTAGATTATCCTGAATTAGTAAAAAGTCTAATTATTGTAAATGCAGGAATAGAAATGCCAGTAGATTCATTTAAAATGAAATTAGAAGCGTTTAAGCGTACATTCATAGTCAAGTTAGTTGGAATGAAAAAAATGGGCAAAGTTCTTGCCCCTAGATTGTTCATAAAACCTGAACAAGAAGAATTACGACAAAAATTAATAGAAAGATGGGGCGAAAATGATAAAAAAGCTTATCTATCTGCAATGCGGGCATTACTCGGTTGGAGTGTTCGAGATCAACTTGATAAAGTTAAATTTCCAACACTAATTATCGGATCAGAAGAAGATTATGCTCCTTCATCAATTAAAGAAGAATATACTGCTTTAATCCCTAATGCTAAATTTATAGAGATTAAGGATGCCAGACATGCCGTTCCAATAGAGAAACCTAAAGAATTTAATGAAATTGTTATGAAATTTCTTGAAGAACAATCTTAAATACTTTATTCAAAAGATTTAATTTTTGAAACCCACTTTTATTGATTAACTAGATTAATTTAAAGATTTTATGATAAGAGTAAATTATGAAAGCTATTATAATTGGCTCAGGAATGGCAGGTTTAACAGCTGGGGCTTATTTAGCTCGTGAAAACTATGAAGTTATTGTTTATGAACAGTTTTCTGAGATTGGTGGTGTAACAGCGACTATTACTCAAGATGGATATTCTTGGGATATTGGTCCACTATTATTAGAAGGACTTGCACCTCATGAGAAACTAGCCAAAATTTTGATGGAACTGGGAATATATAATAAAATTGAAGTGATTAAAGAAGATCGCGGTCAATCATTTCCAGATTTTCAAGTATGGAGACCAGAGAAATATGAAGGACCTTACTGGAGACGTGATTATTTTAAGAGCCTTTTTCCTGAGGAGAGTGAAGGTTTGGATAATTATTATAAATTCTATGATCGGATGATGGCAATTGCTTATCTTGGAAATCAGTCACTATTTGTTAAAGGCCTAAAAGCTATAGGAATTAAGTTAAAACTTTTAATTAAATTTCTAAAAGTTAAGAAATTTAAAGATTGGAGTGCTTCTCAAATAACAGATTATTACTTTAAAGATCAAAAATTAAAAGCTGTATATCTAGGAATTTTAGCAGATATGGTTGTAAAACCAAGTGAATTCTTCGGATTAGGAGTTCCATTTTTTAATGTAGAAACTGCTTTTGATAAACGGATTCCAATAAAATTTCAAGGGGGAAAATTTCCAGTTTACCATTATATAAAAAATGGTTGTGGAGAACTAGTAAAAGCTTTAGCCGATTTAATTACTGAAAATGGTGGTAAAATTTTCACCAATAGTAAAGTCCAAAAAATCATTATCAAAGACGCCAAGGTTGAGGGAATTCAACTTGAAAATGGAGAAATTATTGAAACTGATTTAGTTCTAGCAAGCGGAGGTATGTTTAATACATTCTATAACTTAGTAGGAAAAGAATATTTGTCTGAGGATTTTATTAAAAATATTGAAGGTATTACATTAATGGAATCTGTTTTTATGGTTCATCTTGGCATAGATTTTGATCCTTCACGTTTTCAAAGAGCAGCATTATGTTATTATTATCTAACTTATGATATTGAAGGAGCCATTAAAAAAATGAGAGATGGTCATTATCACGAAGGATCTGATGGGTTTTTAATATATATCCCAACAATGCATTCTCCTGAGATGGCACCCCCAGGAAAACATGCTATTACGATTTACACGGTTGGGCCTCACAAGTTAAAAGAAGGAACATGGGAGGAAAAAAGAGAAGAATTTGCTGATAAATTGATTATGGAGGCAGAGAAGATAATTCCTGGATTATATGAAGGATCTGAAACTAGGAAAATTATGACACCAGATGATTTTAAAAAGCGTATAAATGTATTACGTCATTCCTTTGGAGGCACAGCTCCAGTATTAGGACAATCTAATCCCCCACATAAAACACCAATAGAGGGGTTATGGTACATCGGAGCATATAGTGAGTCAGGAGGGGGAGTTACTGGGGCTGCGGTTGGAGCTAGAAATGTAGCTAAAATGATGTTAAAAAAAAAATAAAATTCAAAATTTAATATATTTCTATGATTTTTTTAATTCTTTTGCTAAAAGAATTGGAATAATTGAAAAAAGCATTATGATTGCTGCGATTGAATATATAAATGGTGATTTGAACAGCCGGAAAAAGGGCGTAAACCAGAAGAGATTGAAAAAGAAAAGTCATTACCATAAACTTTAATTACATTACAAATGTCATAAGATTAGAATATGAAGCCTGAAGAAATTTCAGCATTAGAGAAAGCTATTGATTTAGTTGAAGAATTTGTTGAAAAAAACATAATTCCAAAGAAAAAAATCAACCTAAATAGAATTAGAGAAAAATTTTATAATATTAAGAATATAACTGAGGAAGAAAAGCAATTAAAATTGTATAAAAGTATTTTAAATAAATTATCCTCAATTTTAAGCCATGAAATACCTATAAAAACATTCTTTATTATAGGGGGTCATGGAGGTATTATTATTAACAATATTGGTTTCTGTGAATTTGATTCTCCTGAGCATGCTATAGAGGCACTCATAAAAAAAATGGAATTAGCGATTGAAACTAACATGCCTTATAATCTGGAAATTGCAATCTCATGTTTAGAATGGTTAAACGAGAATTCGACTGATAAAATTTCTTACTTTTTAAAATTACTTCAACAAGGGAAATTTGAAATTATAAATCCTTCTTATTCACAGCCATATAATTTAATAATAGGGCCTGAGTCAAATATTAAGCAATTTGAATATGGTTTGAAAGAATTAAGAAAATTAGGTTTAGATGCCAATATATTCTACTGTTCAGAAACCTCAATTCATCCACAAATCCCTCAAATTTTAAAGGGATTTAATATAAAATATGGTTCTTTGAGAACTAGGTTATTAGGGGTTAACCCAACGTCTATATCTGCATATATAAATTGGATTGGGTTAGATAATACTTCAATTGATGCAATAGTTGATCAATCGGGAGTATTTAATGGAGAATATTGGCATGGAACGTTCTTTAAAGAAATTCCAAATTTATTATTTCAGTCTATTGCTCGTTATTTTATGGAATATATCATTTATTCTAATCTTGAAGATTTCAGGAATCCTCAACCATTTCAAGAGGAAATCTGGCGCATCTCTAAAATTTCAGAAATCTTTGGCAATTTTATACAGTGTTCTGAATTTTTTCAAATAATTGAAAAAAATGGTGAATTTAAATATAAAAGGGATGAGTTCTTACTTGGAAAATATATTTTTATAGAATCTGAATTATTTCTTCAAAATAAAAATTCAGAAATATTATTATTATCAGCAGAAGTTATTAATTGTATTTTAGGATTTTTTGAGTATAAAATTAATGATATTTTATTTGAAGATTTATGGAAAAAACTCTTACTTGCCCAAGCTCACGATTGTTATGCTGTACCTTTTATACGATCAGGGGATTATACTCAGACTCAATTAGGCAAAGAAGAATTGGAAAAGTTAGATATTACATTCCCTAATATAACTATTTCTGATCTAAGTCTTCAAATTCATAAAGAAATTCAAGAAAGATGTCAAAAATTCATTAATGATTCGCTTTCTTATTTAGTAAAAGAATTAAGTCAAAATGAAAATGATTTCAAAAATATAACTAAAAAAATTTTTATATTTAACCCCACACCGTACACTAGATGTGATGTAATTTCAATTTATTCTAAACAGGATTCCGTTTTCCAGATTATTGAGGAAATCCCACAATTTGGATATAAATTTGTTTCGTATACAAGGGAAAATAATTTAGAAACTCATAAAGAATCAAGGTTTTTATTTAACATAGAGATCTTAGAAGATTTGAAGACGATTAAGATAGCTTATAAGAATAACAAGGTTTTCGAACTAAAATTTAATTCAAAACAAAACTACAAGCTGTATTTAAAAGAACGGTATCAAAATGATGTTGCTGAGAGGAACACGATAATCGGGAAATTAAAAAAACACAAGTTAAAAATTGAATTAATTCAATATAGAGAAATAAATAGACTTGAATTCTTCATTGATTCAGATTCAGTACAAGAAATTATACTTACACCTTTAATTGAAATTAAGAAATCTATTATAAATTATCCTTTTGGGATTGAAGAGACGAGAAGATCGAATATACAAACATTAGATTTTATGTGGTTAAAGGGATCTAAACAAGGTATAATTTATATTCAAAAAAATAGTCAGAAATTCAAAATTAATAGGGAAAATTTTGAAATTCGAAACCAATTAAAAAAAAATGGGAGATATGAATTTGCCATATCAATAACAGAAGAAAATAATTCAATTTCTCCCTTATTTTATGTGAATTCATATTACTACAAATTTTTTGGAATTGAAATCGAGGAGAATCTTCATTTTGTTAAAAATTTTGATAAATTCTTATCTATAGATCCTCCTATTTCGGTAATAAATCTATGGAGACGTGATAATGGGTCTTTTATAAGGTTATTTAATCCAACTGATAAAGAATGTGCAATTAAAATAGATGGGATGTTAGTAAAAAATCAAATAAAAGAGATTGACTTTAATTATAATGTAATTTCTACGTTGGATTCACATAATGTAAAAATAGGTCCATGGAAGATTAAAACGTTAAAATTTTGAATATAAAAAAAATCAATTTCTTGTATATTTCTCTAATAACTCTTGCTTTTTATTCATTAAACTATCAAAATCGTATTTCTGTTCGAAAAAGAAATCAAAAGGATCCTTAATGTCATCCAAAAGTGGTTTTGAATATAAATTTTCATACATATACTCTCCCTTTTCTGTTATTTGTACATTATCACCATCATTTTGAATTAACACACCAAGATCAATAAGATTATGAATTATAAAACCTAATCCTTCTTCTTTAAATAAATATAAGCCAAAATGAGATAAATCAGTATATATTAAATTTCCTTTACTTAAGGAATCTTGAAATAATTGGTCTAATTGCCCACTAGTGAATGTTTTTTGGTTATTATTATAAAAAATTGTAAGGATCCACTTAACAATGTATTCCTTAAAATTTTCTTCATAATTCATTTGAAAGCTTTCTAATTCGATATCTTCCTCCTTATGAGTAATAAACTCCTTGAAAATTTCAATTACTTCTTTAAAAATAAAAAAACAAATAACTATTGCTATAATTGGGTCTAAGTAATAGAGAAATGGTGCATTAATAGTTCTCCCGAAATCCGAAAAAAGACTACCCATAATTATACCAATAGAAATTATTATGTTTACCCTCGAGTCTATAGCACTTGCTACCAATGATGAGTTCCTACTCTTTTTTCCAACAAAATTCTTCAATGCTCTCATATATGTATTCAGGAAAATTGATATCATAGCGATAATTACAATAATTAGTGTATTTGAAATCTGGTTAGGACCAAGTATTAGGGATTCAATTGAATGATATAAGATTGAACTACCAGCAAAAGCCATTAAACTAATTAAAATTATATTAACAAGTTTTTCTTTTCTGTACTTAATACCGATTCCGATTAATACAACCGCAATGCAGTCAAGAAAATTCTCAAAACCTTCTGCTAACAACGACTCAGAATTAAATAACCCAATAAATATTTTAAGAAGACTTAATATGAATAATCCAATAAAAGATCGTATAAGGACGCTACTACTGGTTAATATCTTACTAAATTTACTGTTTTGATATTTAAGTGTATCATTCCAAATTTTTTCTTGCTTTAGACCATCTTGATTTAATTTAACTAAATTATCATTAATATCAGCTAATCTAAGTCCACATAAATGATAAATGCTAGAAATAGAAGTTTCTTCATCAAAATATACGTTAGGTATAAAGATATTAAAAGTGCCTTTTATTCGATTTTTCAATTCAGAAAACGAAAGACTATTTTGGGGTGATCTTTTTAAATATTCCATTGCAACATACTCAACTCTATTAATTGGAAATAAACTTGATTTTCTTCTGTGGAATGCTACTGCAACAATTCTAATAAGGGGATTAATAGAGAGTAACATTAAAATAATTAATCCTAAGAAAAAAATAAAAGAGCTAATAGGATTAAATCCTAAGTATCCATCACCTCTATCCAATAAATCCGAAATAAAATAAAGTTGTACATAAAAAAAAACAAGCCAAAACATAATCCAAGGAGTTATTAAAGATCTCACAACCTTTTTTATGTGAAATTGTTTAAAGAAGTCATTAATTGCTCGCCGAATATAATGTCCAGTGAAGAAAACACCAATATATGTTATCCAAAAACTATAAAAAAACGATTTTAGAAAAATGATTTCAAGAATAGAGGAAGTTAAAGAGATTAAAACATAAATAATAAGAACTTTTTTAGGATTTAGAGTCATAGATTTCTTTTACCCATAAAATTGACACGTTTATATAAAAGAATAAAATTGGATTATAAGTAAAATTAATTCATTTTTACTTATAATAAATTATCTAGGCTAATCTTAAAAAGATTTTTTATTACTCAAATTAGCATTAAAATAGGATTTAAGGTTGTTTAAAATTTAACTTTTTAAAAATTTTGGATTTAGTATTATATCTGTTAATTTATTTAGAGCTAGATAACTTTTTGAATTTTCAGAGATATCAATTATAGATTTCCCCGTTACTTCAAATTTTGTAATATTATTATCTTCTGGAATTTCCCCCAAAAGAGGTAGCTCAAGATCTTTTAACTTTTTAAGAATAAAATCGATATTTCCTTTGACTCTATTCAAGATAATACCAAGTTTTTTGTATTTAGTAAATTTCTTAGCACTTTTACGAATAGCATTAGCAGTTTCAATACTTCTTATTGAAATATCTGAAACAATTAAAAGAATATCAACACTTTCTATTACCATTCTATTTATCTGTTCAAGCCCCGCTTCACAATCAATTAGGACTATATCAAAATCTTTAGAAATAGAACCAATAACCTTTCGTAAAAGAGTATTTGAAGGACAAAAACACCCAGGCCCTTCTGGTTGACCAATAGAAAATAAACTAAAATCTTTATTTTCAGCTATAGCATTATATACTTCAAAGTCAATATTTTCTGCTACTTTTTCGAAATCTTTTGTTTTTGTTAAAATCTCATCTATAACTTCTGTTCTTAACTTCTCAAGACTTTTTTCTGGGACTAAGTTTACCATATTACTTAAATGAGGATGTGTAGGATCAGCATCAATTAAAAGCATTTTAAGATTATATCCTTTTGAAATACTCTTTGCTAAGAGAGTCGTTATAAGCGTCTTTCCAGAACCACCCTTGCCAACAACTGAAATTATTAGTGGTTTTTCATTATGCTTTTTTTTTTTCATAATAACTGCAATTCTAAAATATTATTTCTCAATTTTTTCTCTTTCAACTAAAACTTGTTTAATCTCATAACATTCCTCTTGGTAAGGACAAATTTCACAACCCCAATCATATTCACAATCAATTCTTTTTTTCCAATTTTCTATTTTCTTTAGCCATTTTTCATTTATATGTGCAGTAATATTAGAAGTAATTTTAATAAACTCATCTATTACATTTTGATAAGAATTAACAAAGAAAATCTCCATAGATTCAATTAAATCCTTAAATCTTTGCTGATATAAATAAAAAATCGCATTTCCCAAAAACTCAAATGTAAAATTCTTTATAATCGTCTCACTAATTCTACACCAAAATTTCCGAGGAATTGTTCTTATTAAAAAACCTTCTATTCCATTAGATATAACGTTAAATTGCCTCAAAGAATCCCAATCTTTTCCAATAATATTTTTTCCTCCAATTAGAATTATCATTCCAAAATCGATAGATAAATCCGTTATATCCTTGATTTTTTGTCCAATTAGAGTAATTGTTCCGTCATTTATATGAGTAATAAAATCTGAATTAGAGAAGGGATATACTAAAGAAAATGACTTTTTATTAATACCTCCTAATTCAAGTTTTGTTTCTTCTTGAAGAACTATCTCTTTTTGCTTGTTTAATTCAACTTTAATATTTAACTTTTCAAATAACTTAAGTGGATCTGGATTTTCTTGATAAAAGTAAACACTTTTACCTTGTTGGGATTCAGAGATAATATAATTCCTTAAATTATCAAGAATTTCTTCAAATAATTCTGTTTTCATAAAATTCCATTTATAATTCTATAAAGATAATAAAAAAGAGAAGATTTATAGTTTTATCTCTTAATTGCTTTATTTATTAATTCTGAGAGATCATAGGTTTTAATGCTCTCATTTTTAATATTTGTTTTGAATTGGTTTAAACAGAAGGGACAGCAAGATACAATTGCTTCAGCATTTGTCTCTTTAGCCTCTTCAATTCTCTCATTCGCAGCAAAACTAGATAAATCTTTAAAAGCTGATCTCACACCTCCCCCAGAACCACAACACCAAGCATTTTGTCTATTTCTCGGCATTTCAACTAATTCGATTCCAGGAATCTTCTTTAAAACTTCTCTTGGAGGTTCATAGATTCCCATGTGGCGACCAATATGACAAGGATCGTGGTATGTTATTTTCATGTTTAAATTATTATTGAATTTAACTTCATTATTATTTAATTTCTCTGATATAAACTCAGGTAAATGAAGTATCTCAATACCATGCTCAAGCTCGAATTTCTTAGGATAAGTTTCTTTTAACATTCGATAACAACCAGCACAGGAGGTTATAATTTTTTCAATCCCTTCATTTTTAAAAATATCAACATTAGCCTTAGCAATCTGCTTTGCTTTTTCAGTTTGCCCTGTCATATATACAGGAGATCCACAGCAATGTTCATCTTTAAGTATTTTAAAATCAATTTGTAGGGAATTCAATATTTCTGCTGTATTAATTGCGATATTTTGTTCTCTATAACTAGTCGTACATCCGACAAAATATGCTAATTTTGCATCTTGAGATTGTTTTATATGAGAAGGTAACCAGTTTGTTCTATCTTTATGCTTTTCCATATAAGGATTGTATTCTAAAGCAACATGTTCAGAATACTTTTTTTGCTCTGGCATTGGTCCTAAACCTTTTTGAACAGCCTTTTCTCTCATTGCCATTAACCATTCTCCGGCATAATAGTGGATTTCAGGGATTTGACACTGTTGTGTACATGCTAAGCAAACAGAACATTGGTAAAATATATTTGTTAAATTTTCTGTCCAATCTAAGCGATTTGAATTAACTGCCCAAGAAAGTAGGTTTTTTCCTCCTAAATAATAAGCTTCAAACTTTCCAAATTCTCCAGAAGGACAAACTCGAAACCAATCCTCTTCCTGATATCCAGTTCGGCATGTACCGCATTTTCCACATTGATATAAGATGTCTTTATAATAATCTAAATTTTTATGTCTATCAAGTTTTTGTTGATCTGGAACTGTTTTAATACGAGTTATACCCTTGCCATCAACAAATTTTGTCTTTTCTCGTTTTACCATTTCATTCATCTCCAATACCCTGTCCAGGATTCATTATATTATTTGGATCTAGAAACCTTTTGATTTTATCAATCAGATTGGTTGTTTCTGGTAAAGTTTTATCTTTATAGTGTTGAACTACCCATTTTGGAGGTTTATACATAATGGTACCTTCAAGTTGTTGGACAGCATCATGAATTTCTTTTAAAATTTGCCTTGTATTTTTAATATCTTCTGGATCATTTTTATTGAAATTCACGTTTGTTCTTGTAACACAATAATGCCCTCCAAACATAATTCTACAATAATATTGTGGTGATTTTCCGTATTTAAGACATATTTCTCTTGAAAGATTGTAATATTTGATAATATTACGTGTTGTATTATAACATCCAATCCACTCTCCTCCACCACCTCTGGCAAAATTCCAACACCCCCAAAATTGTATTGGGAGTTGTCCTCCCGTAGCTGGAAAGATATGACCTAAAACCCCTCTCATCTGTTCGGGAAAATTTCTTGTTTGAACATCAGCAGTTAATGGTTCAATATTATGTTCCCGACAAATATTTTTAATAGCATTACATTGGGCTTCATGTTGTTCTTCCGTGTAGGCCTCAGTTGTAATTAAACCAATAAAATCAGGTAGTCCAAGCGATACAGGATCTATTGCAACACTCTTTTGATCAAAACATTGAAGAGATTGTGCCCATCCCAAATTTGTCATCAATAGATCAACAATTCCTAGACCTGCTTTTGATAATTTAAGCAACATTGGAACTCCATCCTCAACTCTATTTGCAAATGGAAGAAAATCAGTTCGATATGGGAGTTTTGGCCAAATTTTTATTGCTGCTTTTGTTACAATTCCAGTAGTGCCTTCCCATCCTATAAATAATCCTGAGATATCTGGTAAGGGTTGTCTACCATACCAATAATCAGTAAGACTACATGAACCGGCTCTTATTAATTCTCCAGTTGGTAAAACTACCTCTAAACCATTAGTAAATTCTGCTCCTGTCCCTCCTATCATACCAAGATCCCACATTCCATAAGCTAAACATGATGGGACTACTCCTGTACCTGGGGGAGAAAAAGTTACTCCTGTCCTAAAACCGGGATGATGCTTATTAAGATATCCTACGAAATCAGCCCAAGTAATACCTCCCTCAACAACAGCATACATATCATCTTCATTTACCTCAAGTACTCGATTCATACGCCGTAAATCTACAACAATACCTCCTTTTCGAGGCGTAGCAATAGAGCCAAAATTTATCCCTGATACCCAAGGAACAATTGGAATCTTATATTTGTTTGCAATCTTTACAATTTCTTGAACTTCCTCAGCTGTTTCAGGCATAATGGCAATATCACATTTTCCCTCTGGTTCTGCTGTAATGAAATCATAATGATATAAAAATTGTATCTCAGGTTCTTCAGATACATATCGATCTCCTACAATATTTCCCAATTCTGCTACAATATCGCTATTATTCATTTTATAAATGACCTTTTAAGCCTTGTAATTTAAATTTATAATATTTAAAGATATTGAATTAATGATATTAAAGCATTTTTGTATAGCAGTTGAAAGTTTAAGATTGATATAATAAGTTTCACATCAGAGTTTGAGCAAACATCTTAATTTTCTCTCTTATAATTTTTTCAGAAGCAAATCGGGCGTCACCTACATCCACATCAATTAGGAGCATGGGTATGCCAACTTCGTCGCGCAATGCTTCTCTTAAAATCTGAGGAACGCTTCCAAATTGTTTGCACCCTATATGTGATGTAAAGATAAAGCAATCAGCTGAATAATCTTTTGCTAGTTGGACACATTGATCAATAAAAGAGTAATAAAATTCCGCAGATTGTTTTACCATGGGAGCTTCCATTGCCTTTTTTGCCATTCCATAAAGCATAGTATCTAAATCTGATTTAGTATTAATTGGTTCAGCAAAATTATAATTAAAAATATCAAATAGAATTGACATTCCTAGATGGCGATCCAGCCATTCTCCAAGTTCTAAATCAAAGAAGATAATCATATATGGCCAAATACTCCTAACTTTTTCCTCTCCACCATGATGTTCATTATTTTTATATCGTGTTTTTGCAATTTCTAGCATGTCATTATAATAATTTACATTTTCAGCACGTCCCGAAAAATAAATTGCTGCTGCTGCTGACATTGCGTTAAACATATTTTCTACGGGACAAGGTTTTGCTTTTTTTAATTCAAAAATTTCTAATTTCATTTTAGATACTTGATTTTCGGTTTCAATAGCTTTTCGTAATTTTTCATAATCAGGTTCTTGATTGATTATTTTACCTAACTGTTCTATCCCTATTTTAATTTGCTCCCCATGGTAGTAATAACTCTTTTCCTCTTTCAAAAAAGGTAAATCTGGTGCAATCACTGGAATTTTTTTATAATAAGAAAAAAATGGATATGATGCATAGGTATTATCGCATGGAGCTGTTGGAGTTATAATAGCATCGAATTTGAATAGATCATCCAATGCCATCCCCATTGTACCTTTCTGAGAGGTACAAGTGTGAAATGGGTGACCCCAATTAGTAATTAAATCATAATATGGTTCAGAGCCGTGCGGTAATAATGCTGCTAATAAATAGGAAACAGCTTCTATACATACAGGCACACATTCGAAGCATGAGAGATATTCCGTAGGGAAAGAGAAATGATGGCCAATTATGGGTAAACCTTCTCTTGCTTTTTGAATATATTCTTCCATTACTGATTTTAAAAGTTTTAATCCAATTCTTAATGAAGGGATTCCATGATCTGGGAGCACTCCTTCAATTAATCCATAAGTAGACGTGACTGCTTCATATAACATTTTATATGGAATAATTCTGTTTTCCAATTCTGCTTTGTCTGCCAAACTTTTTCTCCTAAATTTTATTTATCATTCTTTTGAATTTTAAGATAACGTTTGGGTAAACATGCTAATTTTTTCTTTAAATGATTTTAAAGATGTCATTCTTGCATCTCCCGCATCAAATTCAATCAATAACATTCTATAGGGAATTATTCGATTAAGATTTTTCCTTTTGTTAATTATTTATACCACCATATTCCAAAGATATTAAATCATTTCTAAGAATGCTTCTATGTGTGTTTGCAGACGAGTAGTATCTGCCTGATAAAATTCTCTATCCATGTTGAGAACAGGGATATCGAGATCTTTTAATTCGTGTGTGAAGAGCATATTATCACATCCATGCAAATCGCAATTATTTATTCTTTGTAGAATAACGCCTTCAATATTAGCCCTTTTTATCTCTTCTTTTACAAAATCAAGTCTTCTTTGATGGTCATCCATCATTCTAGGACATGACAATCTGTAATATAATCGTTTGGTAATTCTTTCTAATGGGAATTTTTTAGTTTCAAATTCAACATCATCCATAAAATTTCGAGTTCCAAAACATAATACATCAGATGCTAAAAATCCACCCGAATTTTCTATTAATTCTGTAAATTCAATATTATCTACTACACTACCTACTAAAAGTATTCTTTTTTTATTACTAATATCAATATCTTCACGTTTGGTAAGTAGATTCTTAATTCTCTTTAATTCTTCGTTAGCAATATCTTTAGGAATTGAAGAATTTGCCATATTTATTTGTAATGCTTCACTACCTGTAAGCTTAGGATTATTCTGAATTCTTAACTTATGTATTTCTCTGAGAAGTTTTCTGTTTTCATTGTATATCTCTATTGATCTTGTTAATTTTTCATTTGTAATTTCATTTAATTTAAAATTTTGCTCCAACTCTTCTTTAAGCTCTTCTACTTCTTTTTTGTACCATTCAAATCCCTCATCAGTGATAATATGAGGTAATGCTAAATAAAATCTTTGGACTTTCTTCTTAAAATTCTCTCGATTAAATACTTTAAGATCAAATAGTTCAAACATTCTCCGACTATGATCACAGCTATTACAAACCAAAAATCCATCTAAAAAATCATAAATACCCCTTAAAGCCATATCCAATGTTGCTCTAACAAAAGAACATGTAAATCTAACCATATATATGTCTCCTAGATCAGTGTCCTTGTTTCCAGTTGCCCTAATTCTAAATGGTAATAAATCTGCCGCATAGAGTAATTCTTCTGGTATATAAGTGCAATAAAAACCTACTACTTTTTTACCTTTTTTTTGCCAGTCATCAATATAAGAATTTTTTATAGATTTGGAGATTAATAAAAAAGGATCATTATTTAAACTCATAAAAGAAAACCTCATTTACTCATTTTATACATTTCATGCTTACCTATCATTAAACACCTTACCAATCTAATCGCAGCAATATAGGATCCTTTTATTTTAGCTTTTCCTGGAATGATGTATTTTAAAAGCTTTGCTAAACCAAAAATATTGCTCTTAGAACGAATTATACTACTTATCACAGGAATAATTTTCTCTTCTTTAACATTTATAATAATTCTTGCGACAGGATCTATAGCTTTCTCTGCGTGACAATTAAAATTATTCCGATCTGTTGTGAGAATAAAGGTAATGTATCCATCTAATTCTTTAAGGTACAATTCAATTTCTCTACCTTTATGCTTTCCTACTTTCTTAAAGGGCTCGTCTTGACCATATAAATCAACCAACATTTTAGCTAATCTGGCAATATTGAGAATCTTCGTATTTCTAATTAAATTCTCGGCTCTAATATTTATATCAGATTTTTTTGAGGTTTTGGTTTGATTTATAGCTGCCACCAATTATGTGAGATTACAGTTATTATATTTTGAATTTTTAAGTATATAAAGATTTTATTCTCAAATCTTTTTTCTAATATTGGACTTAAGGTTCCTCAAAAGGTTCAAAACTTCTACAAATAGATTCCTTTTTTAAATATTTATTCTTAATTTGACAATGAAATATCTCCTCATTATAATAAACACAGTTACAACAGGAATAAAGATGATTTTTCAGCTTTTTAGTTATATCCTTTAATTTTTCAGGATAAATTCCTTTACTTAATATGGTATTGAGTTTATCTTGTGGTGTTCCCGTCAATTTACAAAAGATGATCTTTGGGAAGGGAGGTTTCCATATATCAATCAAAGAGGTACCATCTACATTCTCAGTAGGAGAATTTTGATTATTATATCCACATTTACAAGATCTTTTCCTTAAAATGCTTCCACACTCAGGACAGAATTCTACCAATATTCTATTATCACCTATTGTTGTATATAATAGGGTATAATTAATTAAAAAGTCTCTAATTTTATAATTAAATTAAATTTAGCTATTTGTTCTCATAACTCATGATATGAAATTACATTATTGTTATGGCTTTAAACTATTTAGATAATCTTCTCAAATTTATTAATTAATTCTTTATTCTCCTAATTAATAATTATAATGAAATAATGGAGAGAGTTAGTGAGCATTTATAAAGAGGATATAGATGAGGCCAAAGAGCGTTTAAAGGCATGGTGGGATCATGAAATAATTGATCGCCCTTATATAGCTTATTATCTCCTTTCAGATTCAAAAAATATAGAGATGGAGTATCTTTTTGAGTATTTTGGGATGCCAAGGTATTTAGCTCAAAATTGGGATAAATTTGATAAATTCTTATCTATAGTTGAAGAAATTTTGGGAAATTTATCATTTAGATGGTCCAGGCCAAATTATACATTTAGATGAATAATTAAAAGAACCTTCAAACACTGGAATACAATGGGTTCCAGGAGCAGGAGATGAGCTATCTAATAATGAAAAATGATTCCCGTTATATAAAAAAATACAAGCAGCAGGGAAGAATCTTGTAATAGATAACACTGGAGAAACACCTAACTATGCTACTCATCTCTATAAAAATTTGGATCATAAAGGTTTAATTATGAATATGATATTTTCTCGGAAATTAGATGTTATATATTATTTACCAAATTTTATGGGAGGTAATGGAGCAGAGGGTGATTATAAAACCTTCAAAAAGAATTATAGAAAAGAATTGAGAAAGAAAGACCAAACAAAAAAATGAAGATTAATATTTTTATAACAACTAAGAAGATACTCACTCTCTGTACTAGGATTGTTTATAATACTTAATAGTTCTAACAACTTCTTCTTTGTTTTCATAGGGAAATAGTTGAAATTTTTCAATATTGTAAATCAAACAAAGATCATCTCTAAATATTTATTTTATAAGTTTAGAACTTTAATTTGAGGAGCATGATGTTTAATGTATTTAATCGAATCAATAATTTCATTTCTGGGTAATTCAAAAACAATAGGTCCTTTAAAATCCCTTTGGTATATAAGATTTAAGAACCCAGGTGGAAATTTCTTACCCTTACCTAAAGCTCCATGATCGGCATATATATTGTCATCAACATAATCTTGAAGATGAATTTCGCCTGTTATATCTAAATATTTTTCTGTAATCTCTAACAAATCAAAATTTCCTGAAAATCCTCCCAAAATATGAGCTGTATCAATACATAATTTTGTTTTTAATTTCTTGACCATTTTAATAGTTTCTTGAAGAGGATACTCAATATTCTCAATTGCTAATCTATTTCGGTTAATCCCTGTCTTTTTAATAATTTTTTTTATACTTTGAATTGCAGTATCAGTAAAAATATTTGTAACAATTGGGACAATTTTTGGATCTCTAATGAAACTCATTGCATCCTTGATGAATTCTCCGGTTGGATGGATTATATACATTTCAATATCATCTTTTAATTGAATAAAAGATTGATAAGCATTAATTATAGATTTAATACTTGCTTCTTGTATGAATTTATTCGGGCTCGCAAGCTCAATACTTAAAATAGGAAAATGTATTGAGTAAGATATATTATACTGTTGCTTGATTCTTTTTAACCCATCAATATCTTCATCGCTTATTTGAATAGGTAAAATTTGAAAAACATCACTTGTAATTTCAAAATGTTTAAAACCCTCTCTAGCCATTTCTTCAATAACTTCTGAGAGACGAAATTTTGATAATCCTTCTATACCATACTCTTTTGCAACTCTATTTAACATGAATTCAAATGATAATGGGGCAATACCAAATTTCATAGGTCTTAGTATAAATTATAGTTCTATAATATGATATAAATTAGTAAAATGAATTTGCTTAATAAAATTTAATTTAGGTATTAAATACAGTTGGAATAAATTTTATTTTTGATTTATAATATTTTAATTGCACCTCAGGATAATATTAAGGCATTAAAGCATGCAATGGATAAAAATCGTTAATATTCTATAAATTTAAATTAAATAACTACAAATAAAAAAAAAGAAATAAAAAATTGTTTTTAAGGTAAAAATTGAGAGAGAATAATAATTGCTGGATTTAAAATCGAGCATTGATCGCCCTCCCAGAGTCTACCTTTAGATGCTTCGATTCTAAAACTACTTAGAGTGTCAATGGGAAATTCTATTCGTCCTTTTTTTCTACTCCCAATAAAAAATGTTTTCTTATATATTCCGCACTCTGTTAGTTCAAATATTTGCAGAGAATGTTCAGATCCATCCTTTAAGGTAATTATTATATGCATTTGATTCAACCTTCCTGATTTTAAACTCTATTTTATTTTTATATATGTGTTAATATTATTTGTATTGAAAAAGTCATCTCAAGTGTTTAGAAAGAATTCCAACTGCTGTAATTAAATGTGTCTGAGTGCTCTCCTGAAGAATATAAGTACGTTTGGCTTCAAGCTTAAAACCGTCAATAGAATCAAGAGGAATTTCAAGACGACCTTCTTTGCTGCTTTCAATAAAAAAATTATTCCCGTTAATACCAGATTCTTGTAATCTATCAATTAGCATTTTATGTTGAGTCCCATCTTTTAAGAAAATAATTAAATCCAATGAGTTCACCCTTTTTAGATTTCAATTATGAATATTAATAATTTAATTCTTATACTATAAAAATCTTCAACTATTTTGAGTATTTTGTTTTGTTTATCTATAATGGTCCTTTATGATTTTTAAATTGTTTCAAGCTAAGGTTTGAATTCATTTTATAAATCAATTTAACCAATAAAAAAATATTGGAATATTAAAATAAAAAAAGTTAATTTTTCTTTTTAATTTCAAAATTTAATTCTTCAAATTTGTTATGAATTGTTTGGTAGATTTTAAATTTACCATCATCTACAGCGTGATTTACAATATCCTTAATCTCGTTTTCATTGATAAAACTTTCTGAAATCAGTTTTTCAATTTTTGAATAAATTAATTCCTTAATCTTATAAGTAAATCTGTTCTTTTTTTTCTCATTTATTGCTTCTGAAAGTTCAAGATGTTCCTTATGATCCCATAAATTTTGAATAAGTTCCTCAACACCTTCCCCTGAAATTGCATCAGTCATAGAAACTGGGGGTCTCCACCCACTATGAAATACAGTATCATCAAGCATCATTTCAATTTGAACCGCGATATCTTCTCCACCTAAATCTTTTTTATTTATATTATACATGTCACCAATCTCAATGATACCGGCTTTTTGCATTTGAATTGCATCACCATATCCAGGGACTAAAACTACTACGACAGAATACGCAAGATTGTAAATGTCGAATTCAGCTTGTCCAACCCCAACAGTTTCAATAATGATTACATCCATTCCATATGCTTCATATAATAAACTAATATCAAACACTGCCCTTGAGATACCTCCTTTATACCCTCTTGAGGCAAGACTTCGTAGAAATATATTTGGATGTAATGATATATCTGTCATACGAACTCTATCTCCTAAAAAAGCACCCCCACTAAAGGGAGATGTAGGATCTACGCAAATAATACCAACTGACTTTCCTTCTTCTAATAATTTTTTAGAGATTTGACCTGTTAGTGTACTTTTTCCAACACCAGGAGACCCAGTAATTCCAATAATATATGAATCATGAGTTATATTCTCAAAATGCTTAAATATCTCATGTGCTTTTTCTGGTTCATTTTCTATTATAGTAATTAACCTTGCTAAAGCGACCTTATCTTTATTCTTAAACTTATTAATCAAAATATCAAGATCATATACAGCTTTCAATGAAATACATTCCTCAATGAGAAATAGATGTAAAATTAAAATTTGATATAAAAAATATTACATGTCTTTTTTATTTTTTGACATGCGTTTTAATAAATTCGACAATATCCGAAGTCATTGAACCTGGACCGTATATATTGGCAACACCCATTTCTTTTAATTTTGGAAAATCTTTTGCGGGAACTACTCCACCAACAAGTATCATAATATTTTCCAGAACACCCCGTTGTTTTAAGAGGTCAATGACTTGTTGAGTATAAGCAAAATGAGCTCCAGAATGAATACTTAGTCCTATGACATCAACATCTTCTTGAATTGCAGATTCAACAATTTGTTCTACATTTTGAAATCCTCCGAAAATTAACTCCATCCCAGCATCTCTAATAGCTCTTGAAACTACGATTCCTCCACGCCAATGGCCATCAATACCTGGTTTAGACATTAAAACTCTTATTTTTCTCTCGCTCATGTTAAGCACCTCATTAGTTAGATTGCCAATGGAGGATCCCAAGTTCCCCAGATTTCCCGGTAAATATTACAAACTTCTCCGACAGTTGCTCCTTCCCTTGTTGCTTCCATGACTACAGGCATGACATTTTCTTCTTTCTCACAGACATCTCGCAGCTTGTCTAAAATTTTCTCTAATTTTGCATTATCCCTTCGAGCTTTTAGTTTTTCAATTCGACGGACTTCAATATTTATTGCCTTTTCATTAGTTCTAAAAACGTCTGTGACTGTATCATAAGGTACCGTATATTTATTTACTCCAAGCATTATTTCGTCTCCATTCTCGATCTTCATTCGCCGTCTATGAAAAGCATCCCTCATCTCTTTATATAAAAAGCCTGTAGAGAGAGCCTTATCAATAGTACCAACTTTTTGGATTCTATCAATATATTTCCATACCCTTTCTTCTACTTCATCTGTTAACCATTCGATAAAGTATGACCCAGCCAGAGGATCAATAGTATTATGGATTCTAGATTCATCTGATATTACTTGTTGAGTTCTTAAAGCAACTAAAGCTGCTTCTTCAGAAGGTAGACAAATAGCTTCATCATATGAATTCGTATGTAAAGATTGACATCCTCCTAAGTTTGCTTCTAAAGCTTGAATTGCAGTTCTTACTATATTGATTTTAGGCGATTGTGCTGTTAAAGAAGATCCCGCAGTCTGTACATGGAAACGAAAACCTAGATTCCTTGGATCCTTAACTTCATATTTATCTTTCATTAATTTATACCATATTCTTCTTGCGGCCCTAAATTTAGCAATTTCTTCAAAAAAGTCTTTATGTGCAGCTAAATGAAAAGCTAAACGGCCTACAAAATCATCAGCTTTCCATCCTCTTTCTATCAAATTATCAATATGAGAACTCGCACTTGCAAATACAAAAGCTAATTCTTGAACTGCGTCAATTCCTCCTTCTCTATAATTGTATCCCGTGAAGTTTATTGGATGCCATTTGGGGACATTTTTTTGAGCTACTGTCCATTCGATGAAATCACAAGCTAAGCGAAGTATGTGATTAGGAGGACTATTCTTATAGGGGATATATCCAACCGTCATAGTTAATATATCATTTTGAGTTGTTCCCATTAAATTTTTAATATCATAACCCCGCATTTTCGCCATATTAAAATACATAGAGCAAACGGGAGCAGAAGTGAAAGGTTCTACTACTAAAGCTACACTAATTTTGTCTATTGGAATATCTTCAGTTAATGCAAAGAGACTGTCAATACAATAAAGTGGTACACCAGATGTTCCCACCTCTGGTGCCCCGTCGGGTTCTGTGGGGTCAATTCCGTTGAAAGTTAATGCATCTACTGCAGCACTAAACCCAGTTTCACCATTTTCATAAAGAAATTTCCATCTCTTATTAGTTTCTTCAGGAGTTCCATGACCTGAAAATAATCTCATAGTCCATAAATGGCCTCTATACATAGAGGGGTAAACTCCACGTGTATATGGGGGTACTCCAGGAAAACTAATATTACTTACGTAATCTTTATCTTTTATATCTAAAGGAGTATAAAGGTTTTTAATTGGGATTTCAGAATCAGTGACAAATTTTACATCTCGTTCTTTCAAACTTTCATATAGTTTATCCCATTTTTCTTTTTCTTCTCTAACTTTTTCCAAATAATTTTTATCAAACACTCTTAAACCACGCTAATTAGTAAAATATACTTATGTAATTTAATAAAATATAGTTATAATAATTAACTAATCTTTTAGATGAGTTTCATTTTTAGCTTTGTTAGAGTCTCATGGAAAAATAATAATAATAATTAAAGATGATCTCAGTATGACGTAAAAATATATAGTTAAAAAAACAAACTAAAAATAATGTATTTAAATACGATAGAAAGTCCCTTATATTTCTTGAAAGTGCGTATTTAAATTCACGATATTTTGGCTTTGTTTATGAGAAAGAAGATGCTATAGAAGCCTTAAAAATTGTGGAAGAGGTAAAAGATCTTGTTGAAATTATTAGAGTCAATGAAACAAACAAATGATATTATTAAAAATTACAGGACATATTTAAAAAGAATTCAGAAGAGTATAAAGATTATTTTAAAAAATTCTCAAATATTTTTATTTGGAAGTATAATTACAGGAAATTTAGTAGCTGGAAGTGATATAGATATTCTAATAATAGCAGATGTCCCAAAAATACACTTAAAAAGAGCAGAAAAAATCGCAGAGATTGAGGAAAATGCAGGATTACCACTTAGTCATCCATTTGAATTTCATTTATTAACACAAGAAGAACTAAATACTTGGATTAAAATTTATAAGTTAAGGTTTGAAGATATCACGGAGTTTTTGGAAAGAATATAGTATTTTTCTAATTAGTTTTTCTTCAAATATAGAAAAAAACTCTCTATAAAACAAGACTATGGGAAATAAAGTTAAAGAATATATAGAAAAACAGAAATCTCCTCAAAAGGAGATTTGTCATAAATTAAGAGATATTATATTAAGTATATTTCCTGATATTAAAGAAGAAATGAAATACGGAGTTCCTTATTACGAAAATAAGTATTATATCGTTGCTTTAAAAACACATGTTAATCTGGGATTCTCAATTAAAGGGTTAACAAAAGAAGAGATATCTGTTTTTGAAGGGACAGGGAAAACAACAAAACATATTAAAATTAATACTATTGAAGATATAGATGAAATGAAGATCATAAAGCTATTAAAAATGGTAAAGGAATGAATTGTGTAAAGAATTTTGGCTTCAATTCACAGCTGAGAAAAATGATAAAGTCTTGAGCTTTTCTAATAATTTTGTGCAATCTTCAGCAAGAGCAGGGACATTAGTTACTGTATTAATATCGTTACTAGTACCTCCCCTTTCCCATGTCCATGATAATCAAGAGCAACAACGTAAAAACCACGTTTAGAGAATTCTATCGGTATTTTGAGATCAAAATCACGCTGACTACCAATGCCATGACAATAAATAATCAATGGTCTCTTTTCTTGAAAGGACAAAGATTTATCAGGATAATATAAATTCGCATATAATTTTGAACCTGCCGAGTAAAATTGCACTCTCTCGTATTTATTATAACTTTGAGATTTATTAAAATCTAAAGCTATAAGTGTAAAAACCAATAATATGATTAAGAGTATAATTTTCTCAAGATTTTTCAGATCTTTACTATCAACCTCTTCTTTAAAAAACGATGCAAGTTTTTGATACAGTTTATTTTTAATAGATGATAATCGAGTCTTTAGGTTTATGATTTCTTCATTTATTTATTAGAATTGACATTTATTTAAGATACAATGAGTTATAATTATAATTTTGTTATAGCCATACTTAAATATTAATAATTTAATTATTTTTTAAAAGCCACTTTTAAAGTTCAATAACCAACTAAGGAGATTAGATTTTTTTATTTACAATTTGTTATTATTTCCTATCTTCCTTAACGAAATTATCTAGATTATCATTACTTTATAGAAAAGTTTTTTAGAAAATTCATTTGCTAATTAATTAAAAGAGATAATAAATTAGAGTTAATTTATTAAATTATTTTTTACTCCTAATTTTAAAATTTATTTTTTCCCGTTAATATTTTAAGAGATTGAACTGCTTCTTCGATATTATGAAAAACAGGGATGTTTGAGAGTTCTAATGCTTATATGATTAACCTATATTTATTGAATTATATATTTTCTTTTTATATAATTGATCTAAAAAATTTATTCTTGTCTATTTTATCCTGATATTTATTAATGATGAATTTAAAAACAATACATATCTATAAATAACTAACTTACACCATCTATCAGTTAGAATTATAAAAATAATTATCTTAATCTTATGCAACCACAGGATATACTCGTATATTTAAGTTTAGCAGTCTCAATTGCGGTGCTTTTCATTATAATTTGGGACCATATCAAAGATGACAAGATTTTAGCGCGTGAAGTCCAAGATTTTTATAGTGATTTAGAGATGCTAATATTTACCAATCTCCAAGTGAAATATTATGAAATACTCCAAACTAACAAAGGAGAAATGGAAGACCAAGAACTAAAAACATTAATAAAAAATAAGAATCGAGATGTAATACAAAAAAATTATCTAAATGCTAAGATAACTCAAAATTTTAAGTTATACTCCCAATATATCGGATTAACTCATAATAAGGAAAATGATGCCTATTTAAATGGAACAATCTATATATTAAAAACGGATGGTAGTTTATTGAAAAGAAATATTGAATCTAATACCGAGGAAAATATAATAACTTCATATACAGAAATTAAACCTCAACAAATTACAGAAATATTAGTGTATCTTAATAGCTTACGTTTCTATTGGAAAAAAAAATATTATAAGTTTGTTTTTCGCCCCCAATTGAAACAATTAGTGGTTTTTGAAGATTTATTAAGTTTCATAAAACCGTTGGAACAACAAAAACCGAAACATTTAAGGAGAATTCGAAGAAAGTTGAATAATGTATAATTAAAAGCCACAGATTATTAATTTCTTATTCCAAATTAGTTATACTTACTTGTTTTTTACGTTTCTAACAAATTAATTTACTTTTTAATTCCAATTAATCTTCACAACACGGAAAATCTTAGAAAAACCTAGTTATATCACAGCTTCAACATGAGCGTTTATTATCAATATTGTAATAATTATGATAGAATTACACTATCGTTTACATGAAATTACTGGAACTTTCATGTTAATATTTCTTCCACCTGCAGCAGTTTTCTTTTTGCTTATCTATATTAACTATAAAATATCTCCATATGATTAATTTATCTTAAAAAACCTTTTTCTCTTACATTTTTTTATTTTTTCGGGTATATTTTTAGAAATTTAAAAGTTTTTGACACATTTTTCACAAAAAATTTAAAAATAAAGCAATTAGATTACTCTATATTTAGAATAGATAAAAAGAATATCATCCTTATCTTATACGAATTATTAGAGTGTGAATTATATAAAATATGAAATTTGTCAGAAATGAATAATATTAAAACAATAATCTTTGATTTAGGAGGAGTTTATTTTACCCCGGGATCTTTTTTAGCAATTGAAAAAATTAGAGAAATTTATGACATTAAAAATGAAAAATTACTCCGGGAAATTTTTAGTGATAAACCAAATTCAGAAGGTAATTTGTTAAGGAGAGGCTTAATGACTATTGATGAGTTTGAAGAAAAATTATTTTCAAAATTAGAAATTAACAAAAAAGAAAAAAAACATACTCGATATATATGGTTTGGATCTTATTGTATTCATTATGGCATTGAAGAGTTAATAAAAGTATTAAAAAAAGAATATAGACTGCTAATTTTCAGTGGAAATGTAAGAGAACGTATCGAATATCTCGATAAAAAAAGTGATTTTTTAAAATATTTTGATGATACTATATTTAGCTTTGATTATCAAAAAAATAAAGATGATATTGAGTTCTATGAAGAACTAATCGAACATATAGAATGTGAACCATCAGAAGCAATATTAATTGATGATGAGAAGAAAAACATAAAGATTGCTAGATCTTTAGGTTTTAAAGGAATCCATTATTACTATACAGAAAAATTAATAGAAGATCTTAAGAATTATGATATTTTTGTAAATATCTAAAATATTTTACTTTTTTATTAGACATTATTAATTATTTAGAAGGATTTTTCTTCTTATTAATTAACATAAATTATAAAATGTCTCCATATGAGTAATTCTTCTCAAGTATATAAACCAATTCAATTAAATATCCCTATTTCCTTTCATTTAGATGTAATCTTATAAATTATATTATAAACGTCTTTTGCAAATTTCGGTTGAAAATCAAAAATTTTCTGCGGACTGAATGTCAATATACGAAATTTGACAATGATACTTAAATTATAACTTACAACATCGAATTGAGGTTTAATCCTAAAGATATTTTTTTGATTGTATAAATCACAAATTTCTGCAACATTATTCATCATTATTCGAAATCCTTTATAAGGAAAAGCCATTCTAAATGTAAAATTGTACAACTTTGGATAGTTTTTAGTCAAAAAGGAATCGTATATTTTTTTTAAACTATTTTCAAACTCTTTTTTAGAATCCGGAGCGTCTTCATAAATATCTTTGAATCCTTTATCCTGAGGAGCTAGGATCTTCCTTTTAAAATCTTCAAAAGACTTTTTTTTACCAAGTTTAATTGTATAATTAACAATTTTTAAAGAAAGTACTTGATTATTAGACTTTTCAATTATGATATTATCAAATGTTTCTAATTTCATCTTTGTTAAATTAATTTCTCTTACAATTCCTTTATCTCCTTCGATTTTAATCAAATCACCCACTTCAAAGGGTCTTACTAACATTAAGACAATCCCTGAAATAAAATTTGCAAATATACCGCTAGATGCAAATGCAATCGCAGTACTAATTGCTCCAGTAAGTACTGCTGTGTACGTAGGGTCTATTTTAGAAAATGTAGGAAATCCTTCAATAATAAAAAATACTATTATAAGAACTGTAGCAATTTTTAAAATGAAATTTACAATAGTTTTTTGCTTTTGAGGAATTTTTTTGCTCTTCCCGAAGGTTGAAGAGATTAATTTATTTAATAAATATAAACCAGCTCCAATAATTAAAAGATATATAAATGCTTCTGGGTCTGAACTAAATATTGGCGTTTTTATTTTAATCAACCTTTAGGATATTTCTCGAATTTTTTTTATCGGCAGGGTTCGATCCATAATTTATGTCTGGTTCATAGATCTTAAAAAGAATATCTTTCAATAAAGGATCTGTATATGTTAAGATTAATTGTGGATCCTCTGTAATAATTTGTAGAGTAATACTTAATCGATTTGGGACCCCACTGACTGTATTATTAGCATAGAAAAAAGGTCTTTCTCCAAAAAGGGCTTCATACTTATCAAATATAGGATTTAATAATACTTCAAGTTTCTCTGAATCTACTGACCCTAAAAGTTCTACTACCCTAACATAACGTGTAATTTTTTTTTCACTAATTATTAACTTACCAATTTTTTTCACTACTACCGAAATATTTATTTTCTTTTCTTTTTTAATAGGTTTGTGAGTATAACGAACTACAGACGAGTTAAACGCAAGCTTATTGGGAATATAAGTGATAGAACCATCAAAATCTTCTAATTTCAAATTATTTAATGAAATTTCTTTAACAATACCAACAACTCCATTTGTTTCAATTAAATCACCTGCTTCAAAACCTTCTGATGATAAGAGCATTATCCCTGAAGCGATATTATTTATAATATTTTGAAAAGTTAAGGATACTGAGACTACTAAAAATGATATTATTGCCACAAAATAAATCGGTGAAATAATAAAAATCAACCAAAATGGAAATATTAACCATAAAATGTTTATTATTATCATGAATATATAACGAATAAACAAATTTTTAATCAAACTCTGAGATACGTCAATGAATATTGATCTTACCACATAAGCAGCAATATTCAAAAGTACTATATTTACGTATAAATTCTTAAAGCCAAAATAAAAATATATTAAGATAAAAATTCCAATAAACGATATCCAGATGGTTATTTTATAAACTTGTTTCATAAGAAAAGAGGTGACTCCAATACTTCTATTATTCTATGAATTAAACTTCATAATTAAAAAAGATATAAGAAAACTTTTATTTTAAAAGTTAGTCTATTAAATTATTGTTTAAAATATTCTTTATAGTATTTAAGTGAAATAATTTGAGGAGAGTTTCAAGACCTGTAAGAAATGCAATCCATTCAAGTGAAAAGAAAAAAAAATCTGGTCTTCCTCCAGGTACTCTCATTTATACAGGAGATAAAGTAAAAGAAAAGACTAAAATTAAAGTAACTGATTATACTTCCGATCGTTTTAATTCAGAGGAATTTAAAGAGATTCAGATAGACCTTACTAAAATTGAAAAACCTTTCATTAAATGGATTGACATATACGGTCTTACACAAATAAAAGTTATTGAAGAGATTGGTCGTCAATTTAATTTGCATCCTCTTGTTCTAGAAGATATTTTAAGCCCAAATCAAACGCCTAAATTAGAGGATTTTGGGAATTATATTTTTGCAGTTCTACAAAAGTTAAGTTGGAATCAAGAAAAAGAAGATTTTGATTATGAGCAAATAAGTTTAATATTAGGAAAGAATTATGTAATTTCATTTCAAGAGCGGGATACTAACCTGTTTAATCCTATTTACGAGAGGATTCATGTTCCAAAAGGAAAAGTTCGAGTAATGGGGGCAGATTACCTATTTTATGTTTTAATTGACATTATAATTGATGACTATTTTATTGTAATAGAAAAAGTAGGCGAGGATATAGAAAATATTGAAGATATTTTAATAAAAAATCCTGAACCCGCTACTCTACAAAATATATATCGATTGAAAAGATCTTCTATTGAATTGAGAAAATCAATATGGCCAATAAGAGAAGTAATTAATAAATTACAACGAGAACAATCAAATCTAATCGGTGATGAATTGCATATATATCTAAGAGATATATATGATCATATTTTTAGAATTAGTGATCTATTAGAAAATTATCGGGACATCATTTTTGGGATGTTAGATATGTATTTATCAAGCGTTAGCAATAGAATGAATGATATCATGAAAGTTTTAACAATTATTTCAACAATTTTTATCCCTATATCATTTTTAGCAGGTTTTTACGGCATGAATTTTCATTACATGCCTGAACTATCAAAACCAATGGCGTATCCGATCCTAATAATGATAATGGCTTCAATAGCTCTTGTAATGTTGTATTTCTTTAAAAGAAAAAAATGGATATAAAAAAGTAAAAGACAACTTTTTTACATTTATAATAACTATATTTAATTTATCCTGCTATAACAACACCAGGATGTCTAATTTTTTCTCTTTCAGCAAATATCAATGAAAGTTCCTTCTTTAAATCAGCCAGTTTATTTTCTTTTTTTCTTACATCTTTTTCCTTTTCCAATACATCATCTTTCTGTTTTAATAGTATCTTTTTTTGGTTATCTGCATTATTTTTAGCTTTCAAAATTTTATCTTCAGAAGCGTTTGCTCGAGCAACTTTTAAATAAGTAGTTTGCTTATTAGCTAATTTTTCTCGTGCTTTCGCAACATCCAATTTTTCTTTAGCTAATTTTAATTTTTGCTCAGCAATTTGTTTCTCTACTAATGCAATTTTTTTGTTAATTTCAGCAACTTCCTTTTGATTTTTTGCTATCTTCTCATTATAAATTGCATAATTATTTTCAATTCTTAGTTCTTCATCCGAAAAATCTAAAATATGATTTTTATTAATTTCTGTTTTTTCTTCCGCCAAAACTTTTCTTTTAATCGCTAAATCTTTTTTTATTTCAGCGAGATCATATTCAATTTTTAATAAAGTTTCTCTAGCTTTTGCTTTTTTAATTTCAGTTAAAGCATTAGTTTTTTGTTTTTGGGCTAGTTCTTTTTCAGAGAGGGCTATTTTACGATTGTGTTGCGCTTCCTTTTCAATTTGTGTTAAATTTTCCATATCTTTTTACCTTTAAAACGAGATGTAAAAAATGAATTTATAAACATATTTTAGCAAGTTAAAATCGTATTTAAATTTAATCTGTTTATAATTATTGTATTGATTTTAGACACATCTTACCTTCAAATATATTTAGAAAAAATATTAATGTGTTTAATCTTTTCTTACTCATTTAAGATAATTTCTCTTTTAAAGAAGTTATACTAAACTCCCTTTTTTTATTGATATCTTTATTTTCTGAACTTTTTTGAAATTTTCTGCTTTTTGTATAATTCTATTTAAATTTTACCTCTAAATGAATTAAATTTGAGGTTTTTTCTTCCTGCAATCCTCTAAACATATAATTTTTATCTCGCATCAAAAAATAGATAAAGGAATTGATGGGAAAAAAGAAAGAATTTACATATTATAAGATTTAAGATATTTTTATTAAAAAATCATTGTGTAGTTTGTAAAGGTTCTATTGAAATAAGCCCATATTTTTTCAGATTTTCGCTTTGGGCAAATTGTCGTATCATATCCTCTTTAAGATCTATTTTTTGCTTAACTCTCCTTCTTGCTCTATGAATTGAAAGCCCATAGACATCTTCTGCAGCCTCTAAAACCATTTCGGACAATGAAGGATGGCTATGAACAGTGTTAGTTATATCATGAATGCTTAGTCCGTTCTTCATTGCTAGAGCAATTTCTGCGATCAATTCAGATGCCGAAACACCAATACAAGAAGCTCCTAATATATCATCTGTTTTTTCATCAGTAATAATCATTAGAAAGCCTTCTTCTTCCCCCATACATTTCGCTTTTGCTAATGAAGCATATCCAAATCGACCTGTCCTTATTTTAACTCCACGATCTTCGAGAAATTTTGATTTATATCCAACAGATCCAATTTCAAATGCAGTAAAAATTGAAGCAGGGATTACTGTATAATCTGCAACTACTGGAAAAGTATCGAATCCTCCAATACTGCTAAGGGCATTAAATACTGCGATATTTCCCTCATAACTCGCCACATGCGCTAACAATACTCCTCCAGTAACATCCCCTATAGCATAAATTCCATTCTCATTAGTTTCTAAGGTATTTGGGTTCACAACTATTTTTCCTTGATTAACTTCAATTTTAGTATTTTCTAGCCCTAATCCTTCTATACATGGTTTTCGTCCTACTGACACAAGACAGAGATCCGCTTCATGAAAAGATTTCTCAGCAGAATCAATTTGGTCTTTAGGAACTTTTGAATCACAAGTTGTTGCGATAATTTTTGAATTAACCATTTCTATTTTTAGAATATTACAATTTTCATGGATCTCAATACCCATGACATTGAATTTCTTTTTTAATTCCCGAACGACCAATTGTTCTTCAATAGCGATTATTGAGGGTAAATACTCCAAAATTTTTACTTTGGACCCAAATCTATTGAAAATGTTTGCGAATTCACAACCAATCACCCCACCACCTACAATCAATATAGTTTCCGGGATATTGTTGAAATCTTTAGCTAAGACATCATCACTTGTAAGTATAAATTTATGGTCAATATTAAAGGAGGGGATTAAAGTTGGTTTTGCTCCAGTTGCTATTATTAAACGTTTTCCTTTTATCTGTTTTGTATTCTTACCTTCAATATTAATTGTTATTCCATAATCCAAGGATGCTTCAAGAATTCTAGCGGTTCCATAATATAAATCAATTTTTTTTTGTTTAATTAAAGTCTCAATGCCACTTATTAATTCATTCACAATTAAGTTCTTACGATTTACGGCATTCTTAAAGTTAGGTTTAACTTCTCCAATTATATCCACTCCAAAGTCCCTAGCATCCTTTTTAATTTTTTCAATTAATTTTGCTGAGCTAAAGAGTGCTTTTGTTGGGATACATCCACGATTTAAGCAAGTTCCCCCAACATTATCCTTTTCAATAAGAGCAACTTTTGCGTCATATTGCGCAGCCCTAATAGCTGCATGATAACCTCCTGGTCCCGCACCAATTAATATAATATCATAGTCCATTTCAAATTTCACCTAAATTTTTTAAAGAATTAATTAATATTATATTTTATTTCCATAAAAAAAGAATATTGCTTTTTATTACTTCCGTAATACCATTAATCTTTATATAATAAGGAAGTTTGAGTTTAAATTATTTCTTTTATTAAGATCTATAACATTATAAACAAGCCATTTCTGCTAATCTCTATCTTTTTAAAGTTTCTTATAAAAAAGAATTAAGAATTTTAAAATGGGAAGATATTTGGAAAGATGTTAAATGCTAGTCCTAGCAAGGAAGCTATAAGCATTAAAATTAATGCGGTGATAAGTACTCCGACGATAATAGCTATTAGAGCAACAAGTAAAGCATTTAAAAAACCTGTATTATGTCTAGCATTAATAATTAAAACTCCAATTAAAAAACCAATAATAAGTACTATCCATGGCGCAAGAATAATGGATAAAAACGCAATTAAGAAATCCACAATGACTACAATCAGAAGAGCTGTTCCAAAAACATCAATAAATTCCACATTTTCAGCATTTTTAACGAAATTTAAACCCACACCTAAAAATACAGCAATAAATATTAGGCTTATAATAAATAGAATTATCCAAAATAATATTAACTCTACTACTAATAATGTTGTTCCCAATGGAGATAATTGAAAGATCAATCTTCTAACCTAAATTAAGATTTTTTTATATGAATTAAGTATAATTTTAATTAAAGTCATCTTTTTATTAAAGCTTTTACTGTAATGTAAAAAGGTTTTTGCTTACAGTATATTTACTTTTAGATAAGCTTAATTTCAATACGTAACTTCTATACTTGAAAGAGAAAGCTAGTTTAATAATTTATTAAGGAATTACAATCGAAAATTCTTCATTTTTCTCCTTTTTTAAATTTTTAAGTAAAAAAATTAGTATTTGTATTCTTAAAAGGAAAATATTTAAAAGTAAAATATTGAATTTTAATCTAAATGTATTTTTGTTAAAAAAAATAATTAAGACCTAAAAAATTATATGAGATAAGATTTTTTCCATTATAAAAAAAATAAATATCTAATTGAATTAATTTTGAAATGTGAAATCTGATGGATAAAAAAAAAGTACTCTTCATTTCTGGATTTGTAAATATTATCATACTAATAGCTATTTTAATTAATATTATTATAGTTTTCCCTTTAACAGCAGAAAACGCATGGATTTATGGACTATATATAATGATAGCTGGATTCATTACTTATTTAACGGGATTATTTCTTGTTGATGGCTATCGTTTAGAAACAATAGGGGCTATTATAGTAATTATAGGTGAAATATTTATAATTACATATTTTGCTATAGCTTTAAAAACAGTTTGGGTAAGTATATTTATTATCTTTCCTGTAATTACTTTTTCAGTTTTAATAATTATTGCGTACTATTATAGCAAGGAAATCTTACCCAATAAAAATGCATATAATATTTCAGTGATGTTAATATCGGGCTCTTTCTTCTTTCTAATGATTGAAGCTGCTTTTAGAATTCCCAATTTTTTTCAAAAAGCAAATGTCCCAATATGGGCATACATTATGATTGTAGGAGGATTCTTAATTTATGTCTTTACAACATGGAAAATTTTAGAAGAACCTAGTTACATCATGGCTTTAACAGGAGCATTTATAATCAATATTGGCGTACTCATGATTGAGCTTCACTACCGCTTCCATGAAATTACAGGAATCTTTATGTTAATATTTCTACCCCCCGCAGCCGTTTTCCTTCTATTAATCTATGTTAATTATAAAATATCTCCATATGATTAATTTAATTTAAATGTTTTTTAATCTCTTCTATTTAATTATTTTTTTGAGTACATTTTAAGATATTCATAAGTTTTTGAGAGATTAGTATTCGATAATTTTAAAAATAAAGCAATTAAATGGCTACAAAAATTTAAGCGATGATAAACCCAATGGCAATTACTATGCTTAATCTGATTATTTTCTATAATTATCTCTAGGTTTTCTTCCTCTCCTTGGTTAGATACTCTTAACCTTGCATAACAATTAAGTGGTGGACCCCAACCAACCTTAATTATATCTACTGAAATTTTTTTAGCTTCTAAAAATCTAGAATTCTTTTTAAAATTAAAAAGCATTTTACTAAATTCTTCGATATCTGACTGATCTTTTATTAAAGCAATTAATTTTTTTTTCACTGGTTTTACTTTCTCGTCTTCTGAAATCTTGATTTTTGATTCTGAAATAAAGTTTAAAATCTCTTTAACTGTAAGATCTTCTAAATCTTCAAAGTTAAATTCAGTCTTGCCCATTAAATTTGTTTTTAAAAATTCTTCTACTGAATAAGTTCCAAGTTTTTTCTGCTTTGAGATGTCTTTATAGAAGGATTTAAAATCCAGATTATTTACCAATTCGTTAAATATTTCTGGGAGATTACATTTATCCCAACGAGAAGCATTTATATTAAATTTGCGGAACCCCCATATCATACCTATCCAAAAATGGCTACAGAATCCTCCATCTTTAGCGTATTCACAAGTACAATTAAACTTGAATCTTAAAGGTTCAATCTTTTTCTCTAAATTTAAAAATTCAATATTTGTATATATTTCCCACCTAAAACCTTTAAAGTATAACATTATATTATTATTTTTCTCATCAAACTGTAAAGATTCGAGCTTTGTTGGATTTTCTTTTTTAAAATATTTTGGTACTAGTGAAATAATTGAATTTAACGATTTTTGCTCCAAATCCTTTAAAAAAGAATGAAATGCATTATTAGGAATTGATTTTAATATAAGGTTTATTATATCATCTTTACTTAAATTTG
Organism: Promethearchaeota archaeon; assembly: GCA_019058365.1. Classification (GTDB taxonomy): domain Archaea; phylum Asgardarchaeota; class Lokiarchaeia; order Sigyniarchaeales; family SOKP01; genus Loki-b32. The sequence goes on from JAHPZE010000005.1 coordinate 35,906, forward strand.
AAAAACCTTTAATTCTATTTTGTTTACATATATCTTTTAAATCTTGAATTGTAAAAGCTAACAAATAGATTTTTGCTTGTTCTAATTTATCTAAATGCACATTATATCCCCAAAAATTTTAATTTTATTGAATTTTAAGACTCTGATTCTAATAATTTCAGGTAAACTTAAACTCTAAATGAATTAAATTTGAGGTTTTTTCTTCCTCTATAGTTATAAATTTTAATTGAAAATATTCGGATAACAGATTTTTATATAACAATGAAAAGTAGTTTGAAAAGAATATATCTAGATCATGCAAACCCCTAAAGATAAAGATATTGTCTCGAATCTGAACATCGATAGTATTAAACCATTTTAATCCATTTTTTCCATATAAATTAACTGAAAAGGCAGCATAAGTCTTCAATGAATCGTTATTCATAGGTTTAGCGACTAAGAATTTCATTAGGTCAGAATATAGGGAAGAAGCTTCATTAGCTATAATGTTTAAGTTTTCACTATTTATTTTAGATAAAAGTTTAGAGAATGCGATTTTAGAGATCATAATCAAGTTGTTATTTTGATTAAATAATTCCAGGTTAAGCCATTGTTCAATAGCATTTTTCGCAACTAATCCACGAGTTTTATTGGTTTGTTTTGCAATAATATCTAATTTATTGAGTACTTCTTCTGAAAGTCTAAAGCCAAGAAAATTATCTTTTTTCTTTATTGGTTTTTTTGCCATTTTCTCTTTTTATTCTTTATTAATATCTTCTTTAAAACTTGTATATATACATATTAAATGTTTTTATATGCATATAAAGTTGTCTATTGCTTTTTTTGTTTTCGAATGATAACATTTAAATATTATGTTATCATTATAATAAATTATCTATAGTAACTAAAAAAATTAGGAGGAAAATTGCTTAAAATGAGAGGAGACCCCAAAAAAAAGAAGAAGAAATATGATTATGAATATGATGATTATCATGATAAAAATGAGGGAGATAACGAAGTTATTGATTCTGATGAGGAAGATGATTGGGATTATGAAGATGACGACGAGGAAGAAAAGATAGAGAATTTCGATGAAATTTATAGTTAGTTTGAATAGATTATACAATAAGTAAAATTATGATTAAAAAAGATTTCAAATTCATGATTAAAAATACAAAATAAAAAAAAATAGGTGGTTTATACGGAAGAAATTAAAAGTATTGAAAAAATAGCCGAAGAAAATTCTAATATAGCGAAAAGTGAAAAAGATTCTGCTAGTGAAATGAAAGCTTTAGCTAAACAACTTGTAAAAAGAGCTAAAGCTAGAGAAATGCTTGTTAAAAATGAAATTGAACTAGCGAAAATACGAGAGAGATTAGCCGAGAAGAGTAAGAAATTAGTTGAAAAAAAAGAAATAGTAAAAGATCTTTTGAAATTAGGCAATGACATTTTAAAAGCGGAGAAAAGTCAAGCGATTTACAATGAAAAAGTTGCTGAAATTCAAACAAAGATAGCTGAAGTTCAGGCAAAGATTGCGAATGTAGAAACTGAAATTGCTGAAGTAAATATAACACTTTCTAATAAAAAGTTTAATGAAGCTAAAGAAAGAGGCAATTTAGGAAAAAAACAATTAGATTATGTAAAACTAGTAAATATTAATGCTCCTGGTGAGAAGGTTTCTAAAGCAAAAGAAGATTATCTTAAAATACAGAAAAATTTAACTAAGTTTGAAATTGATACAATGGTAATAAATAAAAATATAGCTGCAAAACAGAATAAATTAGCTGATTTGAAGAAAGAACTCTCAGAAAAATTATCTGAAAGAGAAAAAGTTAGACCTGCTGAAAGTAGTTCCTAAAAATTTATTTACAATAAAGAATAAAAATCAAATAATTAATTTTTTTTATTAATAAATAATATTCTATGAAAGTTTAAATTTTAAAAAATGTTTTTGGATTGACTGAAAGAAAGTAGAAAAGCGATTTTATGATTTTAAATCAATTAATATTTTTAATCTTTCTTTCATTTGGGCTTTTAATAATAACTTTAATATTAATGATAAAAGTATTTATTGATCAATTGAAAAAAACAGATGAAGACCTTATCCTTCTTATTCTAATAGGTATTGTGATAAGTTTTTTAATATCTGTAATTTTAGGAATGATCCAAGATATACTATAGTCAACTTTTTCAATTAGGTTAGTCTTGTTTATGTGTTTTTTCTATTTTTCCTTTTAACTGTTCAATTTCAATTTGTTTTTTTTCTATATCACGGTTTAAATTTACACATTCAAGATTTAGATCATTTAAATCTTTAGTTATTTTTTTTTTATCACTTTCGATTCTTCCTTCTTCAATGTTATTTAATTCTTTATCTAATTTTTCAATAGTTTGTTTTTTTTCATTGAATACTTCTTTTAAATACTTAATTTCTTCTTCCTTTGCTATTATCTCTTGTATTATGAGTTCACTTTCATCCATATCAATTAATTCTTCAATTCTAGAAATATACCTTTTTATTGCAGTTAATTTTAGTTCTTTTTCTTCTTCTTTCTTGAAAAAAAGAGCAATATTACTATCCTCACCTAGTTTCAAAATAATAATAGACATATCATCAGTTTCAAAAATAATTTTTTTATAATTTTCAAAATTATAATTACAAATTTCATAAAGTTTTTTTGTATGATTTAATATTTCTGCTAAATTTTCGCCTAATTTTGGTATATTAATCTCTTGTTCAAACGTAGTTTGAAAAATTGTGCCATTGTTATAGAACATAGCAACGTGTTTCACTTCTGGTAAAGCCGATTTAATTCTTAGAATATTTTTAAATACCATTTCATTATCATACTATTATAATTTTTACTTAGCTTAAAATGAATTGCATATTTTTTAAAATACTTTATTCTAATTTTAAGCTTAAACCTTTACTTTATTATTAATTTTCTAATTTTAGTTATAAAGTTCTGTATTTTAGAGGTTTTACCTTTTTTTGATTTTGTTCTTAGTAGCATAGATAAACTAAATATAATGAAGAATATGATTAAAAGAATCATCATTCCAATTAAAAATTGGTAAATGATTACAAAATAGAGAGAAACAATTAATAATTGGTAGTTTGTTGTAAAAAATCCTAACTTAAAAAATTGTTTCATACTAATTGGTCGTTTATTCTTTTCAGCAATATTAGCAACAAGGATATTATCACCCATAGGAGTCAAATTGTCACCCCAATTAGCTCCTAATGCTAAACTAAAGAATGGTTGATTTACATTTTCAATTGATGGGATTAGAGGCATTCTTCCAATTACAGGAATTAATATTTTGGTAATAGGAATATTATCTATATTGCTACTTAGATATGCAGAGAACCACATAATTATTAGAATCTGATTTAACGGACTTCTTCCAGCGATATATGAAATTCCTTCACCAATTGAATATAAAAGTCCAGTATATTCAAGAGCACCAGAGATAATGAAAATTCCTATAAGATAGAGAATGAGTTCAAAATCGATTTTTGTTATTATATCTTTAGGATTTAGTTTACTTGTAATTATTAATATTAATGCCACCGTTAAAGCTAAGATATCAATTGATATAATGGTGGGAGGAATTATAATAAAAAGTAAAAATGTAACAAAGAGTGCAATAGCAGATTTATATAGAAGCATTTTATTTTGAACAAAATTCCAGGTATTTATTTCTTTTAAAATCTGAAATCCTCCTGTGGGTATTTCCAAGTCTTTTTTATATAAAAAAATAAAGAATATTAAAGTCAAGGGGAACATTAGTAATGAAATTATACCTACATTTATAAAAAAATCAATGAATGAGATATTTGCATAACTCGTTATTAAAATGTTAGGAATTGAAGATATTGAAAAAACTGTTCCACCTATGTTTACTAAAATTGCTTGCGTTAATATATATGGAGAAGGATTTATATTTAATATTCGTGATACGGTTATAATAAGGGGAATTAATATAATGACTGTTAAGATATTATTTAAAATAGAAGATAGAATTACTGTTATAATTGAAAATATTATTAGTAAATAAATCGGTTTTTCTCCTGTTAATTTGATCAAACTTATGGCAATAAATTGAAATAATCCGGCCTCATTGGCAATTTGCACTATAATCATCATACTTAAAATTAATATTAAAGAATGTAAATTAACAAAACCCTCTGCTTGAGTCCCAAATAAAAATTCTACTATTTTAGAAAAGGGTTCTCCCTCAATGAAAAATAATGTAAAAAACGCAATTAATGCTCCTACAAGCGCAGCAATTGCTCTATTTAATTTATTAGTTAAAATTAAAATAACCACTGCTATAAAGCAACTCAAAATAATAATACTACTAATTATTTCCAATTCAAACACTTAATTTGATTTGATTTATTCATTTTTGAAGATTAAAATACTTAATAAATTTATTGCTTTTTTAATTCTAAATCTATTAATTTAAAATCTATGTGTCTTAGGTATTGAACTCATATACAATAAAACCTATAGCAATTTTTATAAAAAAAAATTATTTCAGCATATTTATACATTGTAGGAGATTAGAGAGCTGGGGGCCTGATTTTTTCACGCTCAGCTAATTTTTCTGAAAGTGCTTTTTTTAAATCAGCTAAATTGTCTTCTTTTTTTCTAATTACTGCACTTTTTTCAGAAACTTCTTTCATCGCTTTAGTTAAATGTAGTTGTTGATCTAGATAATCTTTTTCTGCTTTTGTTATTTTTTCGCTTAAAGCTGAAGTTTTCACAAGTTTAATATACTTTAATTGTTTATTTGCTAAAGCTTCACGTTCTTTAGCAACTTTCAACTTTTCATTTATAATTTTCATTTCATCTTCAGCAATGTCTATTTCTATATGCGCTATTTTTCTTTGCACCTCAGCAACGTTTTTTTGGGCTCCAGCAATCTTTTCGCTATAAATAACATATTTTTCTTCAATCTCTAAATCAATATCAGAGAATTTCAGAATATCTTTAACATTCTCTTTGTTTCTAATCAATTTAATATTTTTTTCAGCTAATCGTTCTCGCATTTTTGCTAATTCAATTTCATTCTTAACAAGCGTTTCTCGTGCTTTAGCTCGTTTTTGCTCTAGTTTGATGGTCAATTTGAAATCTTTGGTTAAAGTTTTTTCATTTTTAGCAATATCTAAATTTTTATTTGCTGTTATTTCTAAATTTTCAATACTTTCCAAATGATAACACCATTTTATTTTAAAATTAGACTTTTTTGGATATGTAATGATTAAGGATGCAAATTAATATAAATTTTTATCTTTGAAAGATTCTTTTATTAGTGGAATCAAAAAGAAGGCTATTATAGTTCAAAAATTAAATAATATATATGAGTTTCTCTCAAATCATATAAAAAGATACACTAATAATTTTATCTTTATATTTTAGGATCTTGAAATGTAATATCTAAATTTTCCACTATCATCGTCAATTTGCCATGCTTCAAAAAAATCAAAAGCTTTCTTAGTATGCCATAGATTCTCTATATTTTCAATACCATTGTAAAGATCTGTTAAAAGAGTTTTATCACATGGATATTTTCTATGTGAAGGATATAATTCAAGATCTTTTTGCTTTTCACATAAATCTATCAATTTAGAAAGAGTTTCAAGAACTTCTGAAAAACTTTCTCTTTTAGGTAGGAACTGATCTCCGTAATAAGCAACATCACTTGTAAAAAGTTCGCTTGTAGATGTCAACAAACATATAGAGCCAGGAGAATGTCCAGGACAGTGAATAACTTTTACCTCTATTTCTCCTAAATCAAATACATCTCCATCTTTTAAAGGCTTAATTACTTTTGCTGGAGGGATTAAAAAATTTTGGTCTTCATATACCTTTACAATTTCATTAGGAGAATCTTTAAAGAATGAAACATCATAGGGTTTCGAGACTTTATCAACCTCATTTTCATGAATGTAGACCTCTTCAAATTCCACATTACCTAAAGGATGATCCCAATGATAATGAGTATTGAAAACTAAAAGACTTCTTTCACCTATCAAACCATCTACTATTGGTTTAAGTGGATAGAGTCCACAGCCCGTATCAAGTAAAAGAGCAGTATGAGTTCCTAAAAGTAAATACATATTGAGAGGATCATTTGTATAAACCGGATGAACCAAGGATATATTTTCATTTATAACAAATAAATAATCCTTACGTTTTGAAATTTCAAAATGTTGGTTATTGCTACTCATATTTTAATTAATGTTTATATTGGATTTAATATTAATTGCCAAATTACCTTTTGAAAAGATTGACATAATTGGAAAAACACTAAAAAACTATATTAAGTATTTCATTGAACATTGATTATACAAAAAAATAAAGAAGTTCTAAAAAAAAAAAACATAAGTGACTAATTATGGTCTTAAATTTATTGGAGATATTGCATGGAACTCTTACTATAGTATTCGTTGTTATTTCAATCTTTATTGGATTAAGAATTATATCAAGATATTTTGTACTAAAAAAAAATCAATTTCTTTTATTTGGAATATTCTGGATTGGGATGACAACTCCTTGGTGGCCAAATATAATTAGTTTTATAATGGTATTAGTAACGGGTGGAACAATTGATATTGAAATTTATGTGGTATTGGGTATAGCTTTTTTGCCAATAACAATTACTTTAGGATTAATTGCTTTTTTAAAAGTTTTACCATTAACTAAGAAAAACAAGAAGGTCTTTTTTGCTATAGATCTCTGTGCAAATATTGCTTATGAAGTCTACTTTTTTATCTTTCTCTTTGTAGATTTATCTGCTATTGCATCTTACGAGGGCCTATTTATTCTTAAATGGTCAATACTAAGTCAAATATACTTTATATTTAGTTTAATAGTATTCTTATTAGTGGGAATACCATTTTCAAGAGTTTCATTACATTCAGAAGATCCTGAAATACATATAAAGGGTAAATTTCTATTATTTGCTTTTATCTCTTTTGCAACTGGTACCGTATTAGACTTTGCATTATCTTCACCGATAACATATCTTATTGCCAGGTTAATTTTACTTTCAAGTTCACTTGAATTTTATATTGGATTAATTCTACCTAAATGGGTAAAGAAGATTTTAAAAATGGGATGACTTATTTAGGAATACTAACGTTAATTTTTTGATTCCTTTTTTGAAAAAATTAGATGTTTAATTTAAGCTCCTAACGAGTTAGAATTAAAATGAAACTATTTAAAATTTCATTTATTTACTTTATTTAATATTTAGCTGAGTAAATTTTGGGAACATTAAAATTATATTATAGATAAGAATGATGAAGCTACAAAATTTTAACCAATCTTATGATGTAGTTGTTATAGGCGCGGGAAATGGTGGATTAACAGCAGCTACCCAATTAGCTATAAGTGGTAAGAAAGTAATATTATTTGAACAACATAATTTACCAGGTGGTTTTGCTACCAGTTTTATAAGGGGTCGATTTGAATTCGAAGCTACACTTCACGAATTATGTGATTATGGTCCCGCAACAAATAAGGGAAGTATTAGAAAATTATTTGAAGATAATTTTGGCTTAAATTTAGATTTTGTTGAAATTCCTGAAGCTTTTAGATTAATTGTTACAAATCCTAATGAAAAATTAGATCTTGTTGTGCCATTTGGAGTAGAAAACTTTATTAATACTTTAGAAAAAGAAGTACCCGGATCCACCGAATCAATAAGAACTTATATTCAACTATGTGATGAGATTGTAAATGCTATCAAATATATAACAGAATCTGAGGGAAATCCCGATAAAAAAGTTTTAATCAAGAACTTCAAGAATTTTCTAAAGGTAACACCATACACTCTAGATCAGGTAAATAATGCCTTAAAAATACCTAAGAGAGCACAAAATATACTAAATGCTTATTGGTGTTATATAGCAATACCTACGAGCAGGATAAACTTTTCTTTTTATGCTGCCATGCATTACTATTTTTTAATCCGGAAAGCTTACTTTCCAAAATATCGATCTCACGGATTTACTTCCGCATTAGAATCTAAAATTAGAGAAATGGGAGGAAACGTTCAATATAATACAAAAGTAGAAAAAATTTTAGTAGAAAAAGGTAAAGTGATTGGAGTTGAGACATCTAAAGGTGATAAAATTCAAACTAGCCATGTAATTTCAAATGCTTCACCTACTCTAATATATAATAATTTAATATATCCTAAGAAAGAAGTACCTGAAATAGCATATAAAAATGTTAATGCGAGAAAGCATGCTATAAGTTGTTTTGTAGTATATTTAGGTTTGGATAAATCAGCAGAAGAATTAGGAATTATTAATTACAGCTACCATATTTACGATACTTTTAATACAGAAGAAATTTATGAATCCTTTAAAACTCTTAATCCTCCAAAAGCTCAAGCAACAGTATGTTTAAATAATATTATTCCAGATTGTTCTCCTAACGGAACCTGTATGTTAACAATCACAGCTTTCTTTTTACCTGAAGCTTGGAAAGATGTAACCGCTAGGGATTATTTTAAGTTGAAAAGTAAAATAGCAAGTGATTTAATTGATACATTTGAAAAAGCAACTGGAACATCTATCAAAAATCATATAGAAGAACTTGAAATTGCTACACCTCAAACTCTTACTCGATATACAGGTACTTATTATGGCTCTGCTTACGGTTATGAAACTGACCCATGGGATTCATTCATGCCAAGATTAATGGCTATGGGTGATGAAAAATATATTGAGGGGCTAGAAATATGCGGAGGGTTTTCTGCAAATTGTCAAAGTTATACTAATGCATTACTCTCCGGTCAAATAGCAGCATTTTTAACTATTTTAGATTTAGAAAAGAGGGAGGGAAGTTTGTAATGAAAGATGATAAAGATAAAAAACTTAGTGTAAGTGTGAAAGGAAATATAAGGGATTTATTAGCATTTAAAAATTTAGTGTCTGAAAGAAAGAAAAAAATTGAAAAAGCATCTAATAAACCAATTGAATATGATCCTATCTATCAACTTGTTCAAAATCTCCATCCAAAAAAACAACATATGATTATAAATAAAATTATTGATGAAACAAAATCAACAAGAACCTTCAGATTAATACCAGATCCTGATTCGGAAACAGAAACATTGGCGTATTTTAGAGCGGGTCAATATTTAAGCTTGAAAGTTCAAGTTAATGGTGTATCCATAACAAGACCATATTCTTTATCTTCTTCTCCTACAGATGCGTTGAAAGGATTTTATGAAATTACTATACGTAAAGAAGAGCACGGGTTTTTAACAAATTACATTTGGGATAATTGGAATGTTGGAACTAAGGTCGAGAGTTCTGGGCCTGAGGGGCATTTGTATTATGAATCACTTCGGGATTTAGGTCATATTGTAGGAATTGCAGGAGGGACTGGAATTAATCCCTTTCGTTCAATTGCTAGGGAGATTACTGAAGGAAATTTAAATACTAAATTAACTTTACTATATGGAAGTAGTAATGAGGATGATATTCTTTTTTATAATGAGTTTAAACAACTGGAAGAAAAACATCCAGATAACATTAAAACAGTTTTTGTCTTGAGCTGTGATGAAATTACATTAGAAGAATGCGAAAAAGGATTTATAACGGCTGATATAATTAAAAAATACGTTGATGCAAATCAGTGTTCATTTTTTATCTGTGGTCCACAGGAAATGTATAAGTTTATTGAAAAAGAATTGCAAATGCTCAAAATTCCACTTAAAAGAATTCGAAGAGAAGTGTTTGGTGAAATTAAAGATATTATAAATTACTCTGGTTTTCCATATGAAATTGCTGAAAAAGTCTTCAAAATAAGAGTACAGATTGGTAATTTAGTTAAAGAAATACCAGGAAAAGCAACAGAATCTATTCTTGTTGCTATTGAAAGAGCTAATTTAGCACCACCATCAAAATGTCGATCTGGTGAGTGCGGATTTTGTCGTTCTGTACTTCTTTCTGGGCATATTTATGTTAGTCCTATAAATGATTCGAGAAGAAACGCTGATAAGTTATTTAACTATTTCCATCCTTGCTCATCTTATCCGATATCTGATCTTGAGATTGAAGTTCCAAGAAAATTATAAGAATTGTAAGAAATTAAAGGAAAAAAGTGTTAATCTATTTCCGATAGTCTACCCGAGGGAGTTTATTAATTGGGTAAGGTAAATAAGCGTCATCAGGAATCGGATCGATATAAAAGTGTCGGAAGTTTTTGTCTTGCATTCGGCAGAATGGACTTCGGTGATTGTAAGCTGGATGTTTAACCATTCGCATCCAAATCTTTTTCAAGGATTCATTATGTATATTTCCAAAAGAAAGTGGTGAGAAATCACAGGGAGAAATATCTCCGTAAGCAGAAGCGTAAAATTGAATATTTGCTGCTAGACATCCTATCCCAGAAAGATATGCTTCCACAGAATTCTGCCATGATTGAGATGATAGAGGAGGTACAACCTTTTTCCTAAAAGCCTCAGCAGAATAATTATGAAGTTCTTCTCGTAAATTAAATGTTAACATTTCACTTGTATCATGCAACATTTTTCCGGTAGGTACACAATCAAAATAGATTATATTTTTTAGACCAAGATCCATAGCTAATTTGTGCAGTTTCTTATATACTCCTTTTTCTGTTCCAGAACGAGTTGCATAACCGGAAAATCCTGCAAAAATCCCCTTTGATTGTATTCTCTTAATTCCTTCTAAAGCAGTCTCAAAAAGACCTGGCATACCTCTTAATTTGTTATGTTCTTCAGCATCAGGTGAATCTATACTCAAGAATAACGAATAGAGACCAGCATCAGCTAGTTTATTCACATTTTCTTCTGTAAGGAATTGTCCATTAGTGAACATGACCGGCATAGCTTTTTTTTTATCTACATAAGAAATAAGCTCGAAAAGATCTTCACGTAATAAAGGTTCTCCTCCAGTAAATGCAATAATAGTTACTCCTAATTTCTGAGCATCGTCAATTAACTTTTTTGCCTCTTCTGTAGATAATTCTTTCTGTTCTGTTTTGAGATGCCTTCCAGCACTACAATGAACGCAATTACATTGGCATTTATAGGTTACAGCAAATGTCATCGCAATTGGAAATGGATATGGCATTAATTGAGACTTTATTAGTCCTTTCAAAGCACGTATCATCGGTCGACTTCCAACGGGTGGAGCAAAAGTATTTGAGACTATTTTTCCTTTCCATCTTCCAACTTCCATATTTTTATAAAAATTAGCTTGTAAGAGAATCATGAAAATTAGTCGGTAAATACTTAACTTATCAAGAAGTGGATTGAGAATCCCTGAACCTACGACTTGACCATTCTCAAGCTTTTTATAACTTATGAGATTTCTCCCAAAGAGTTTTAAAAAAACTTGTTCAATTTCCATAGTTGTTTTTTTCCATAAAGTTATTTTAATTAATAAATTAAATAATTAATAAATTAAATAATTAATAAATAGAGTTTTAAACCAAAACTTAGTTGACTTTTTTTTTTTAAAAACCCATTTATTTAATTAGCTAATTTCTAGTTTAAGCGCAAAACTATTTAAAAATTATGTAAAAAAAAAAAAATTTGCCTTTTTAATAATGTAAAAAAAATGGGCATTATCCAATTTCTCACTCTGATATAAATTTAATAAAATATAATTATGATTATTAACTAATTTTTTAATACAGTTTATTTAAAAAACAGAAAATAATTTGTTGATTTTATTATGGATTTTTCCTTAACTGAAAAGCAAAAAATGTTAAAAAAAATAACGAGAGATTTTGCTGAGGAATATATTATACCTGTAGCAAAGGAAAGCGATGAAAAACAAGAATTAAATGAGACTACATTCAAAAAAATGCAAGAAATGAATTTTTTTGGAGGATGTCTTCCAGAAGAATATGGAGGAGCAGGGCTTCACAATGATACAATAGGCTTTAGCATTATTATTGAAGAAATTGGTCGTGCTGATGCGGCATGGGGAATTGTCATTGCTGTGCATAATGGAGTTGCAGCATACCCTATTTATAAATTTGGAACTGAAGACCAAAAACAAAGATTTTTAGAAGATCTTGCGAAAGGTAACAAAGTAGGAGCTTTTTGTTTAACCGAAGCGAATGCAGGTTCTGATGCGGGAGGAGTTCAATTAACCGCAGTTAAAGATGGAGATGAATATATTTTGAATGGTACTAAAATATTTGCCACATCTGGAGGTATTGCTAAAACATTGTTAGTTGTAGCTAAAACAGGAGAAAAAGACAGTAGAAGACAGATGACTGTATTTATTGTAGATGGAGATACCCCTGGTTATTCTGTTGGAGTAAAAGAGGATAAATTAGGTGTAAGAGCTTCAAATACTTCAGAACTTGTATTCGAAGATGTACGAGTACCCCAAGAAAATATTTTAGGAAAAGATGGAGAAGGTTTTAAGATGGCAATGAAAATCTTAGATTTTGGAAGGATAGGCATTGCTGCTCAATGTGTGGGTCTAGGGCAAGCTGCATTAGAGGCTTCAGTTAAATATTCAAATGAAAGAGTCCAATTTGGAAAACCTATAGGGAGATTTCAGGGAGTACAATGGAAGATAGCGGATATGGCATGTGCTGTGGAGTCAGCTCGTTTATTCACATATAAAGCAGCTTATTTACATGATAAGGGAGAAGATTTTGGAATGGCTAGTTCAATGGCAAAATTAGTAGCCTCTGAAGCTGCAATGCAAGCAGCTCATGGAGCTGTTCAAATCCATGGAGGTTATGGTCTAATGAAAGCATATCCCGTAGAAAGATATTTCCGAGATGCCAAGATGGGTGATTATACAGCTATCTCAGCTGTGTAGCCAAAAATTTATGAGGGCACCTCTGAAATTCAAAGACTAGTAATTGCGGGAAATTTATTAAGAAAAGGTTTCTAATATTAAACCTTTTTTTTTCTTATTTATTAATTTGTATATAAAGTTCAATTTTTAGAGAACAAGATTTAGAAAATTGGAGGGCCTTTTTAAAGAATAATTTATATGAAAATATAACTTTGAGCATAAATGAGAAATCATTAATCATTGAGACTATCAAGAAAGATAAGCTCGATAAGGATGATAAAAAACAACTTATCTATATTAAGCAAACTTCCAACAGAAGACTTGATTTCTTTATTAGGAAATGATTTTAAACACCACATACAAAAATAAATTAAATGGGGTTGGAATTTTGATTCAGCGGTTAAGAAACTAATGATACAAAATTTTTTAAATACTACAGATCTAATTTCAAATTTAGGCGAAAATGATTTAACTTCAGAATTAATCGGAATTTTGCTAGGAGATGGTAATTTGTTTTCTAAAAATTATCAAAATCAATTAGATATATCATTAAATCGCATAGATGACCCAAAATACGTATCTTATGTAAAAAATTTAATGGAAACACTACTTAATACAGAAATTAAGATAAGCAAACAAAAAGGGAAAGCGATTAGTCTAAGAGTATATAGTAAATTAATTATTAAAACTCTAGTAAATTTAGGATTAAAAGTTGGAAATAAAGTAAAAAATCAAGTGGGAACTCCTGATTTTATATTTAAAAATATATCTTTCATTATTAGGTGTTTAAAAGGCTTATTTGATACTGATGGGAGCATAAATGTAGATAATAAAAGAGATATACGATTATCATTTCAAAATTGCTCTAAAACATTAGTAGAGGATTTCTATAGAATGTGTCTAGCATTAGATATAATCCCATCACCAACAATTAGATATGATGAAAAAAGAGTTGCTTGGAGGGTTGATGTTGCAAAGAAAGATTCTATTTTAAAATTTTTCCAAATCATCAAACCTGAGAAATTAAAAGAACCCTTTAGGCGAATTTGGATCGCTTCAAAATTAATTTACCTAAATTCTTCTGAAGCTGAGCAACAAAGAATACGTAATAAAATAAAAATATGGATAAAGCAAAATAACAAAAAAATATTTAAATATTCAAAGAAAAATGCCTTTTTTTTAAAAGATACGTGCGAAAAGACATTAGGTATTACTATAGATAATGATTTAATCAACAAAACTATTTCAAAGGTCTTAGATCTCGAGAAATATATGTATGATGAATCTAGAGCTGAACATTTAAAGGTTTTATATGAAAAACTTAGGTCTACACTTAGAATTGTTGAATATTTAATAGATCAAGGAGAAGTTAACATACCACATAGACAGACAATTATAGCACATCTAAAAAAATATTTTAAAGAAAAAAATCTTGATTATCAGAAATGGCTAAATGAGAATCCGAAAATGAGGATTGGAATAAATGAGGATAATCAGATCCATGTCTTTCCAAATGAGCTACGTAATATTCTTAATGAAATAATTTGTAGAATCTTAATAAAATATAAAAATAAAATTTCTGAGACTAAAATTATTAAGTTGTTAAAAGAAGAATTTGAAAATCAAGATTTAATCATAATGAATTGGTTACTTAACAGTACTAAATATAATAAGCCAACTTATCAATATTTAAATAATTTAATCTTCCTTAATAAGAAATTGATTGAAAATTATATTAATAAAGAAAAAACAAATATTACATTATTATCAAAAGATCCATTTGTCCCATTTGATAGAAGAACAATAACATTAATGGTTGATCATTTAATTAAGATTGGAATTTTAAAACATGATGAATAACAATAATTTAATTTTTTCTCAATTTTTTATTTTGTTATCGGAAAATTTATTTTTTTAAAAATTTTTATTCCTTTTAAAACAAATTATATGATTTTTGAGTTGAGGTAATAAGGTAGTGATTTCGGATTGAAAGTTTTTGTGTGTATTAAACAAGTACCAGGGGTTTCAGAAGTAAAAATCGACCCAAACACTAATACACTTGTAAGAGAAGGTGTCCTATCAATACTTAATCCGAATGATCGAAATGCTCTTGAATTAGCTTTAATACTTAAGGAAAAACAAAGTTCAGAAGTTATAGCATTAAGCATGGGCCCCCCTCAAGCAGAAGAAATATTACGCGAAGCTTTAGCAATGGGAGTAGATAGAGGGGTTTTATTAAGCGATAAAGCTTTTGCTGGGGCAGATACTTTAGCTACATCACACACTCTTGCTTTAGCAATTAAAAAGATATTAAAAGAATCTAATTCAGAAGAAAAATACATTATAATCTGCGGTGCTCAGGCGATAGATGGAGATACTGGTCAAGTACCACCAGAATTAGCAGAAGAATTGGGAATTCCGCAAATAACTTATGTTCAGAATGTTGAATTAAGTGAAGATAAAATTATCGCAGAGAGAAAATTTAGAGCTACTGAGATTGTCATTATTGAAACTAATTTACCTGCATTAATTTCAGTATTAACCGATATAAATAAACCTAGATATCCTAGTATGTCGGGAATTATGAAAGCCTATGAAAAAGCAAATGTAATATATTTAGATTCAAATGCAATAAATGCAGATAAATCTAAAATTGGCTTAAATGGTTCTATGACTGAAGTCAGGAAAATTTTCATTCCTAAAAGAAAGGTAAACCCAATCATGTTAGAAGGGTCCACTGAAGAAGTTGTTCAAAATTTATGTCAACATTTAAAAGAGGATAAAATTTTTTAAGAGGATTATTCATTTGAGTATAATAATTGATGAGGAATTGTGTACTGGGTGCGCTAGCTGTAAGGAGAGTTGCATTTATGGAGCTATTGAATTAGAAAACAATATAGCAAAGGTTCTACCTAATTGTACATTATGTGGAGCATGTGTAGAAACTTGTCCCGAAGAAGCAATTTCATTGGAACGGGGTGACGTTAAAGCTCAAAAAATGGATCTCTCCCTATTTAAAGGCGTTTGGATTATTGCAGAACATTACAATAAAAAAATTAATAATGTTTCATTACAACTACTAAGTAAAGGACGAGAATTAGCTGATATCTTAAAAGTAAATTTATCACTTATTATATTAGGAGCTAGTTTCGATGATAAATTAGAAGAGCTTAGCCTATATGGAATGGATGAGATCATATATATTAAATCACCGATTTTGAAGGATTACTATTCAGATTTATATACAAAAGTAATTACAGAATTAGTATTAGAAAACAAACCTGAAATTATATTAATTGGGGCTACCCCTACCGGAAGAGATTTTGCCCCTAGAGTGGCAAAAAGACTTAATGCTGGGTTAACAGCAGACTGTACGGGATTAGAGATAGATCTTGAAGCAGGAAATCTACTTCAAACTCGTCCAACATATGGTGGAGCGATTATGGCAACTATTAGAACACCTTCTAGTAGACCACAAATGGCAACTGTAAGAGCTGGCATTTTTAGTATGCCTGAAAAAGTGAAAAAAAAGGTAAATATTAGGAAAATTGAGTATGAATTTGAAGAGAAAGATTCAGTTTCAAAAATTGTAAAAGTAATAAGTAAAACAAAAACCAATGTTAACCTTGAGGATGCTAAAATTATAGTTGCTGGAGGGCGTGGTGTAGGTTCCAGAGAAGGATTTCGAGTTATAGAAAAATTAGCAGAAGTTTTAGATGCTGAACTGGGAGGATCCAGGATAACTGTGGAATTAAATTGGTTAGATCCAGATAGACAAATAGGTCAGACAGGTAAAACCGTAACTCCAAAACTATATATTGCTTGTGGAATCTCTGGTGCGATTCAACATATAGTTGGAATGGAAAATTCAGAAATTGTTGTTGCAATAAATAAAGACCCTAATGCTCCGATATTTAATTGGTCGCATTATGGTATTGTTGGAGATCTTCATGAAATTATACCAGTTTTAATAGAGGAGATTAAAAAGATTAAAGTGGATGAATAGTTTCAATATTGACTTATTTTATAATATTGATTATTGAATTATTTTCATTAGCATAATTTAATTATTCAATTTTATATCTATATTCATTTAAAGTTGAAAATTTATGATGAATTAAGATGAAAAAGTTAATTTATGCATATATGTCTGATTGCTCAGACCCAAAAGATTTAATCCTTGCAGCAAGCATTCGTAAATTTGGTGGTTCTTTGTCAGATAATCCAATATGGGTGTTAATTCCAAAAGCAGTAGAAAGTGTTACTAAGGAAATGAGAGACTTGTTTTTATCAATGAATGTTGAACTTATTTCTTTTTCACCTGAGGATGAGCTAATTTTTCCATTTATTACATATGTTCATGCTGCTGCAAATGCTGAATTATTAGCGAAAGAAAAGACAAAACTTCTTGCATGGCTTGGTTCAAATACAATAATTTTTAATGAGCCAAAACACTTTCTTTTAGATGAAAATAAGAATTTAGGATATCGGCCAGTTCATCACACTAATATTGGGTCATTTTTTGATGAGCCAATCGATCCATTTTGGGAACAAGTATATCAAAAATGTAATGTATCTAAAGAACAGATTTTTCCAATGAAAACACACATAGACCATAACAAGCTTCGACCTTACTTTAATGCGGGTTGTTTAATTATTAGACCCGAGAAAGGACTACTTCAATCATGGTGGAATTTTTATAAATATTTATTTAATGAACAAAACTTTAAAGATTATTACAATAAGAACTACATTTATGCCATTTTCATTCATCAGGCAATTTTATCAGGTGTGATTCTCTCAACTATGGAACGATCCGAACTTTATGAACTCCCTTTTGACTATAATTATCCATTAAATCTATATTACAACTGTCCGGTTGTTTATCGGGCCAAAAATGTCAACAAATTAATTACAGTTCGTTATGAGGATCCAGAAGATCTTAAAAAAGTTCCACTTCAAGATCCTTTGAAAAGTTGGCTAATAAATCAAATAGATAACTTCTTCATAAAAACATTATCCTCTGCTGAGAAAGTTAAATTCGGAAAAGTTTCTTTAGTCTATCCTATCCCGATCATTCTTGCTGGAGCACTTGTTAATAATCAACCTAATTTTGAGACATTGGGAGACGTTGGAATTATGAGTATTAAACCTCCACTTGTTTACATTTCTTCAGGTCAAAATCATTATACAAATCAAGGAATTCTCGAAAACAAAACCTTTAGTATAAATTTTCCAACCACTCACCTTCTTGTAAAAACTGATTATTGTGGAGTAGCATCTGGAAATGAAGTGGATAAATCACAATTATTTAACTTATTTTATGGTGAATTAGAAACAGCACCCATGATACGAGAATGCCCTGTGAATTTAGAATGTAAAGTTATCAAGGAATTCTCTATTCAACATAGACAGATATTTATTGGAGATGTTGTACAATCTTATGTGAGTGAAGATTTTGTGATTAAAAGCGAAGAAGGACAGATAATTGCAGATATGGCAAAACTAGATCCAATTATCTACGCATTAGATAATCGTTATTACAAAATTGGTGAAATAATCGGAACGGGATACCAAGAAAGCAAGAAATTCAAACAGGACTAATTGAAGTTTAAAGAAATCTGAGCTCAAAAAATAGAGATCTCCCAATTTAAAGATATTTGGGTAATTGCAGAATTTTATAAAAAAAAATAGTGTAATGGAATGCATTTTAGTATTATTCGTGGAGGAATAAATTATGGCCTAAAAAAAACATTCCACTACTAGAAAAAAACTAATATTTTTTTCTAATATACATCTAGTCACCCATCCTAATAAATGTTTCGTGAATTTAATGAACGTTCTGTTCTATTATTGCGTGAATTGTATTGCTATGATATTAACATGCGATTAGGTTTTTGATTTTTATATAATACTTCCTTATTTTAAAAATAAAAGCTAAAACAGTTCATAATTTTAATTAAAAAACAAAATTTTTCTTAAAAAATATGAATAATAAATCGTTTTTTATGAAAAAGCTTATCCGAATTTTTGCACAAATTGTTAATCCACTTCATTTTAATAAAATAATTTTAAATTTTATTAAGATCTTAATAAGAATAGAATCCCAATATGTCAATCATAGATCTTATTTCTCTAAAATTTATAACTCTAATCTCTCTAGACCTTCTTAATATCCTGCATTTTGCTTTTATGACACTTTCCTTAAAATTTACTTGAAAATCTTAAAATAAAAGAGCACTTATTTACGAATTTCTGTTAATTTGTGAAAACAATTATAGAAGTAAGAAAATAAAAAAAAGTTAATTATAAATTTGAATTTATGATGGACGTTTTGTTAAAATTTTGCCTTTCTTCTTCAAGACATATACTACAACGACAGCACCAGCTGCTGCTGGGATACCTATTGCTAATGCGAGTATTAATGCTGGATCTAATGGTGGTGTATAAGATGCTCTCAAATCACTTGTTGTGAGTAGTACGGTATCATATTGGCTTAAGGAAAGATAAAAAGATACATTATTTCCAGCATCTGCGTCAACTTCAAATAGTAGAGTAAAATGATCAGAGAAAACTCCAAACTCATAAGTATAATTATAATCAACGTTTGTAATAGGACTGAAGGATTTCGATTCTTGATTGGGGCCAGTAGTGCTAATCCAAGGAAGGTCTTGGAGTATATAAAGATCATAGTCACCTAAACCTAAACCTTTTACGGTAGCAACTAATTGTGTCCATTGATAGGGTTCACCAACACATTCAAGAACAAAATAGCTTTCACCACCATAGGGAAGAAGACTTTCAGTATGGTTATATTCCATTGTTAATCCGTAATCATAGATATCCCCAGTAATATTTGAATATCCAGTTAGTGTAAAGTTTTTTATATCAATTGCATGAAGCTTTGGAGTAGGGGTTAAATCTTGAATATTATAGGTTGCATGTGGTGCATAATCCCAGTAATTCTCGACAGCAAACTGAACAGAAACTGAACCATTATAATCCCATTGTTCGGGAACAATTAATAGTCTATATGTTCCTCCTTCAGGACCAATAGTCCATGGATCTGACGATGGATTATCAATAATAAAAGATTCTCTACTATCAAAGTTATAGATACCACTATCATCATCATCCAAACTCACTTCTAAACCAATTTCTTGACCACTTGGATTACCAGGCTGAATTATACCGCTTGGCCCCCAATAATCATCGTATTCGTATCCACTTTCTCCTATAAGAATGTATCGTAAATCTCCTCTTATAGTATTGTTTAATAAAGTCAACTCTTGTATAATAGGTACAGTTGAATAATCTCCAGAACAACGTATTGCCATCCAATAATAGTCACTTTCATCCACATCAGGATCTAAATCATCATCAGCTCCTTTAGTCCAACCATTAAAATCAGCATCAGATATATCTAATTCAATAGTACCATCCGCGGTAAAACCAGTAGTACCATCATTGTCCATAGAAAGTGTACCCCATGCAGGATCAGTATAAACTAGAGGTGTAGCAATAGATCCTGCCACTCCTGGAACTGAAAAGTCAAATGTCATTCCAGTCCATCTTGTTGGGGCTCCGATATATAAGTAATCATTTACTTCACTGTCCATACCATCGGTAGAAAAAGCAGGATACGGATAGTCAGAGGTATAAAATTGTAAATCTGTATCGTTTAAAGTATAAAGATGTGAAGGAATGCTACTTATAGCCGCTCCATCATTATCTGTTACCCACATTGTTGTATTTAATCTACACTGACCATAATCTGGAATAACAATATCAACACCTACTGGATTTTTAAGACTTGCGAACTCCGCATCTGGTTGAAACTCAATAGTAACAAATTCTGTTGGTGACTTTTTGGGATAGGTTAAAGTATTAACTGGAATAGATTCATCAGATAAGGGATAAACTTGTGTACTAACCCTAAAAAGCCCATTTGCAAAAGGATTTGTGTTTTTAATGACACCTATATAAGTTCCAGCAGGCATGTAATGCCAGCGCAAAACGGTTGAGTCTACTGTCCTCGTAAGAATAGGTTCATTAATATCATAACACATAAATTCCTTTGAATCTCTGAAAATAAAATCATTTAGATTTCCTAATGAATTCAAAACTGGTGCTCCAAGAGGATTAGGCAAACTAGTATAATTAAAACGTACGATTGAATCTTCTCTAACTGTAAATTGTATTGTTTTAGCTTCTTCCATAGAAATGCTAAATATAGTTGTATCGCCTAATGTATACCCTTCATTGCTAGCTTTTGTTAAGAATAATGTATATCTATACCAATCCCCAAAATCGTCATCAGTTAATGAGATGTAAGCAGCACCACTTTTAGCAAAATATATCTCATGAGATCCAGTACCAACATTACCATCTAAAATATAGCCATTAGCACATGGAGTCCAAATGTCTATTCTTGGAGTAAATCCAGTTGAAAATTCCTGATAAATATCTAGATTATACACCTCTCCTTTTTTTCCGTTAAATCTAAACCACTGTGATTGCCAATTAGCAATCTTAGTCACATCAAGAGTTCCATAATCATCAAAATTACCTCCAAATCCTACAGAGTTTAAAGATAAGGAAGAAATATCAACATCTAAAAATTCTAGATTTAAAGAGGCAGGATCACTATAACCTGTTACAACTACAATTAAACGATAAGCACCAATTTCACTTGCGGAAAATAAAATATATTCATAAAGTGGATTAATTCCCATGAAATTTGTTACGTCATCATAACAATCAACAGTCTTTCCTGATGGTGAAATTAAATAATAAACATATGAAACTGAACCCGGAATAGGCGTTATCCAATCTATTTTTAAAGCCTTTGGACCTGTACTTTTAACAATTAGATCAACTTGCATTGGATGTTCATAATTGAAAGATTGAGAAAAAACTCCGCCTTCTTGCATTGCATAATAATCAAAGACAGTACTTACTGTAAAAGGTGATAATGTTTCAGCTTCAGCATTATATGCAGAAACATTTAACCATCTAACTTCATTCCATGGATCGATTTCATCATTAGATGATATACTGCCTATACCCCAATTAGCTAAGTCTGTGGGATAATATAAAGAAATATCTTCACCTGGATAATTAACTATTTCTTCAGCAACAGTACCTCCTAACCAATTGGTTACTGTAAATTTACCTTGATTTGTTCCATCAACATATAAAGCACCAACTGTATTAGGAGATGGAATTAACGCACCATAACCTTCTGGGCCAAGTTGGTCTTCCTTATCAAGATTAAAGACAGCGTTTTCTTGTATAGTTCTTGCTAATACATTAGATATCGTAATAGTGTTGAATAAAAGAAATAGGGATATTCCTAAAATCACAATTGCCTTTCTATTTTTAATTAAATTTTTCATTTTTTTTCATTTTATTTTTTATTATAGATCTAAAAAACGATCTGTAAGCTAATAATTAGTAATTTGAATATTTAAATAAAGGGGTATAATTTTACACATATTTGACTAAATATTAAAGAAGAATAAGCCCTAACTATGAAGTTCTGATTTTAATTTTCTTAAAGAAGATATAAATAAATTTCCAATGATAAATTCACTTAAATTTATTAAGTAAATGGATTGTTTTTATATTATCATATCTGGTTGAAATTTATTTCAAAATTTATTATATGATTTATAATGTCTAGTGAAGAATCTGGTAAACATTATGTACCTTTTGTGGGACTTCTCGAGGATTATGTAGGCCGTTCTCCTATGGATTATTATAGTTGGGGACATATTGCTTTTGGAATCGCTAGTTTTGCGATCTTTTCATTAATTATTACTTTATGGGAATTGTTCGTTGGACCCGCACCAATATCATGGTATTTTATTCTTATCTTTGTTCTTGTTGTTGGTGTCGGCTGGGAGATAATAGAAAATACAATACTCTTGAAATTAGGTTTAAAGTATGAAAATAGAAAGGATTCTTTTGTCAATGCTTTTTTTGATATAATCTTTGTTATTGGTGGCGGTGCAGCTACATGGTTAATGAAATGGATAATTATGGATGTTATGGGTGAAAGAGGACGATGGTTTTATGTGTCAGCACTTATATCTTTCTTAATTATGTTAATTTCCTATTTCATTGGATTCTATATTACAAATGAGACCACAAAGAAAGCAAGAAAAGAACATGGGAAAGTTATTAGTTAGAATTTTTTAAAATCCTTCTTTTTTTTAATTTTTCATCTTCCTTTTAAAATACTGTTTTCGAAAGCAAATAAAGCAGCCCCTACTGCTCCAGTTAATTGTGGAGAAGGTGGTATTAAAATATTACCATTAATTTCACTTTTTAAGATTTCTCCAATAATGGAATTATAAGCTATTAATCCTCCCGTAAGAACTACAGTACCCTCTAATTCTGTCATTTCGATAATTCTTTTTATTACAGACCCAAACGCGCTTTTAATTAAATCTTCAATTTTTTCTCCCTCTTTAATTCGAGTAAGAATTTCTGTCTTGGCAAAAACTGTACAAAAGCTAGCAAGAGGTAGATTTGAGGTAGATTTAGTTGCTAAATTATTTAACTCTTTCAATGGAATATCAAGACGATAAGCAATTTCTTCTATGAATGCCCCCGTGCCTGCAGCACATTTCCGATTCATTTTGAACCTTATAATTTTTCCTTGCTCATCAAGTTTAATGACCTTAGTATCCTGACCTCCAATATCAACAATTGTGATTTTCTGTGGAAAATAGTGATAAGCACCTTTTGCATGACAACTAATTTCAGTCTTATTAGTGTTAGCGAAAGAAACTTTATCTTTTCCATAACCTGTTGCTGTAATATGCTTTATAGAATTATTTGATAATGAAGCATTAGATAGGGTATTTTCAAAAGCAAATTTGCTTGATTTTTCTATAGAAGTACCAGTACGTTTAACAAAAGAGCTTACAATCTCTTTATTACCATTTAATACTACAGATTTTACATATGAGGTTCCTACATCGATACCTACAAAGAAAAATTCATTAAGCATAATTATACGATATTAGAATTATAAACTAATCATGATTTATTGGAGGTAATTCACATCCTCTAATTAAGGATACGAAAATTTTGTTATATGGTGTAGGTATTCCTTCGATTTCTCCATATTCAACTATTTTTCCATTAAGAAATCCAATTTCTGATGGATGACCCGCATTAATATCTGCCTCCATTGAAACTCTGTGGTGACCTGCTTTATCCAGATAACTCATACCTTTATTTAAAAAATCTGAATCGAAGTTTATACCACGTGCTCGTGCAACCTCTATTCCCTCACGTAGTATTTCTCTACATATTTCTCGTGTTTCCGTAAATTCCATTGTTTGCTTCATAGTAGTTCTCGTGGTAACACAAACAGGACTTATTGTATTGAGTATACATTTTGTCCATTCAAACTTTTTTATTTCTGGAGTAAAGATAGTCTCTAATCCAGTAGAGTTGATGATTTCTGCTATATGTTTGGCTTTATCTTCTGCTTCTGAGGATATTACACCTAAATAGTTTGGTGGGTTAAAAAATGACATTCTTATAATACCATTGTCTATAATATTTCCAGCATAGTTGACAACAATACGAGCTGCATTTTCTTTTTCTACATACTCTGCAATAAGTTCCTCGGTATCAAACCCATTTTGTAAACTAATTAAAGTTGTCTTAGGTTCCATAACTTTTTTAATTTTTGGTAAAATTTCATTAAGATAATATGCCTTCACAGCGATAAATAAAGTATCTACTTCTTTATTTTCCAGCTCATCTATAGAATAACATATGTTTTCTTTTGGGAATTTGACCTTGAATTGTTTTAGATTTGTCAATGTTAATCCTTTCTTTTTTATCTTATCCATATGATTCTTATTAATATCAACAAGAACCACATTGTGTCCTGCTTTAGCAAGATGAGCTGCTAAAATTCCACCAGTGGGACCAACACCAATTATTCCAAATTTATATTTTTTTACCATTTTTAATCGTTTTTAAAAAATCATAAAAAATTTCTATATAGATATCTCTAACAACTTTTTCATTAAGTCTGATAATTTTTCTGCCGCTATTCTTCTCTTATTCAGATTTATAGTATTTGCATCTATAAATTGAAGTGCTCCGGGTATGCAAAATTTTACACATATAGGGTCACCCTCACAAAGATTACATTTTAAAATCTTTCTATTCTTATCAATTCCTACTCCACCAAGTGGACAGAACATTACACATAGTTTGCATCCTACACATAAATCTTCATCGATAATTACTGCCCCTGTTTTCTCGTTTCTACTTACAGCACCCATAGGACACACAGTTTCACAAATGGGTGTTTCACAATGTTGACAAATCATTGGTATATATAATCCAACAGTTTCCCACTTTACGATATGAATTCTTGCTCGAGAGGGATTACTAACTTTTTCATGATAGAGAGAACATGCATTTTCACATAATCTGCATCCAGTACATTTTTCTGGGTCAACAAATAATATTTTTTGCATTCAATATACCTCGTTTTAAATAATTGGAGCTGAATTTCGTTCAATTCCAAGTTTTTGAAGGGTTTCATTAGTAGGGATTCCATTATTATCCCAGCCATGAAGGGCATAATATTCATCAAGCATTTTTTTAAATTTTTCTCTATCAATTTTTAAACCTTTGACTCTGGGAAGTCCTATAGGTGTAGCTTCCTCAAAGTACCGTTCTGGTAGAGTATCATCTTTTCTTGAAAATCCCTCCCTAATATTAAACATTCTTTCAATGGTGTAAATTCTTTCTCCAATTTCCATAAGTTGAGGCGTCGAATATTGCATCCCTGAAACTAGATAGATTAGTTTTGAATATTCTTCCCATTTAGGTGCATGAACTGCCAAGAAAACCGTTTGAAATTTACATGTCCCCAACGAATCTGTAATTGCGTATAAAAGTTCTTGCCACCAAACCATGCGACTTTTCCCTTTATAAGATCTATAATCTGATGACATAGAACCACCATAAATCTCTTCTAAGAAATCTTCCGGTAATCCATAAAGATCGATGGCTGGTCGGCTTCTTAAATGATCAGCTCCTCTCGTTGATGTGGCAATACCTAAAGCTAAACTAGGAGTTGGACGTTCGTCTGAATGTAAATTGCTCATTCCCTTCACTTTAATGGCATAATATTCAGATTTGTTTCCTATCTTAGCTATAGCATTTTTAAATCCATCAGCAAGTATATTACCAAAACCTTCACGATAGACAATTTTTCTAATTAGTTCATAGAGAACTTCTTCACTACCCCACTCAAGCTTTAATCCATCTGTAAATTTTTCAGTTAGGATTCCTTTCTCGTAAAGTTCCATAGCCCAAGCAATGAGTCCTCCAGTTTCTAAAGTATCTAAGCCGTATTTATTAACAAGATGGTTAGCTGTAAGAACAGTTTCCATTTTTTTACAATCAACCATTGTACCAAATGCGCCTAAAGAAGTGTATTCTGGACCTTCTGCAAAAATAGGAGCAAACGAACCTTCTTTTAATGTATAGCGATGACGACAACTTACAGGACATCCATAACAACCCGACATTCCAATAGTATATTTATCCATTTCTTCCGGTTCAATATCCCAACCCTGCTCTAATTGATTTAACTGAAAATTTCTTGTTCGAATTAAGCCTGTGGTATTTGTAGTACTATAAATTATGAGTGTCCCCCATTTCGATGCCGCTCTTGAATATCGATTCTTCATAACCATATCGATAATTTCTTTACAATATGTTAATAAATCCTCTGGGTGCACAAATTCAATATCCATCGTTCCTCGCGCAGCTATTGCCTTTAAATTCTTTGAACCCATGACACAGCCCATACCAGTTCGTCCAGCAGAGTTTTTCATACCCGTTCTTATATTAGCAAAGCGTACAAGATTCTCTCCAGCCTTACCTATTACTAATGATTTGATTTCTTCATCTCCATGATCTGAACGGATTATGGTTTGTGTTTCAAATGTATCCTTTCCCCATAGATGATTAGCATCTAATATTTCTATTTCTCCATCATGTATCCAAAGATAACAAGGTTTTTCAGCTTTTCCTGTTATCACCAGATGATCAAATCCCGTCATTCTCATTTCTGGAGCGAAGAACCCTCCAACGTTTGAATCTCCAATTGCACCAGTTATGGGAGATTTTGCAGCAATGTCACATCTTCCACTTCCAAGTGCGGGGATTCCAGTGAGTAAACCTGCACCTACAAGTAAGATATTTTTAGGACTTAAAGGATCAATTCCAGGTGAGAGATGATTGTATAGAAGATACATATTTATGCCTCTACCACCTAAAAATTGTTCTCTAATTGATTTTGGAATCTGCTTTTTTATTATTTCTCTAGTAGATAAATCAATATATGCAATTTCTTTATTCCAAACTATAATTTTCCACCCCTATTCTTAATGGTGTTTAATTGCAAATCACTATGCTTTTCAGTGCGATGGGAATATGTGCCCACTTAAGCTACAGAATTGAATTCAAAAGCAATTTTAATACTAGTATTCACTTACAAAATTAAATATTTTTACTTTTTATTTAAATTATTCATTAGATTTAAATATTTCAACGAAAACTAATAAGTAATAATTTAATTTAAAATAATATAATAGAAACCGTAAAACAACAATTTAATAATTAAAATTATATTAGAACTATTATTAAATCCTTAAAAACCACTAGACTATATTATCGTTTCATATTAAGAAGTGATTCATAATGAGTAAAGAGACTAAATGTAGGTGTATGAATTGTCTTGAACGCTTTCCAGTTTCTCCAAATGCAAAAGTGGCTACTTGTCCTCGCTGTAATATTACATATAGAATTTCTTGGCCATGGCCAGGCCAACCAAAAGTCAGAGGATTGGCGAAATAAGGTCAGATTATTCAAATTGCATTGCTAATTCAAATAATTCTGTAATATCATAGATTTTCAATGATCTTTCAGTAAAATTTTTCGTCCGAGAAGCAAAACGGAAGTTTAATTGGCATTGTGGACAAGCTGTTGTTAAAATATTAACATTTGTAGGGATAAAATCTTCTTTTAACCTTGTTTGGGTTGATTGTAAACTTACATCATTATTAAATGTCCAAAGTCCACCTCCACCTCCGCAACATCTGGCACAATTTCTATTCAATGGCATTTCAACAAGATTAAGATGAGGTATTGCTTTTAATACGTTACGAGGTGGATTATAGACGTTACAATGTCTTCCAAGTGAACAGGGGTCATGATAAGTTACATTTAAATCTAAAGGTTTAAGGTTAATTTCTTCAGTTTTAATCTTTTTTTCAAGAAATTGAGAAGTATGGAGAATTTCACAAGGCATATTAATATCAAGGATTTCAGGATAAAGCCTTTTGAAGGTATAGTAACAACCAGAACAAGGAGTTACTAAAGTTTGAGCCTTAGTTTTTTCAATCCTTTCAACAGTATCGTTCGCAACTTTTTTAGCTTCTTCCCATAATCCAGATGAAATTAATACATAACCACAGCATCCTTCTTTATTCCCTAACGTTGTAAATTCAGTATTGCTTCGGTTTAAAATATTAATAAATGCTTCAGCTGTTTTTGGAGTTCTAGTTGCTACAGTACACCCTAACCAGCATAGAGTATTTGCTTTTTCTGGTAAATTCAAATTAGAAATGTTTTTTACTCGTAAAAGACGCCGATTAGTAGGTATTGCAGAAGGGTCTCCATGTTCAAAAATGTTATCAGCTGCAGTGTGAAATACCTGTGGTGCCAAATTTTTTTCAGCGATAAGATGTCTCAAATAAAGTATTGCTTCATGAAACTCTAAATCTTGAAAACATTGAGCATAACAAAGTCCACATTTTGTACAACTATATAATATATCCACAATCTTGTCTGAAAATATTAAATCACCTTTCATTATACCTCTAGTAATAAGCATTCTTCCTTTCGATGACCATGATTCGACTCCATTAAAGGAAGAGCTTACTGTGCAATAACCACTACATGTAGTGCACTGCTGGCACTTAGTTAGTGTTTTTCCTAAAAATAAGTTCTGTAATGCTAAAGCAAGATTTCTATAAGTCCCGTATCCTTTTATATCTAATTTATCAAATTTTGCTCTACTTCCATCCTTTTTTCCAGTCCCATCGATACAATTTTTAAGCGTAGGAATTTCTACATTATCTAATAAAACTATAGTTTTAGATGATTTGTTCCTATTGTGCGAAAAAATTTTACCCCTTTCAATTAAAATAGCGTCTTTATTTTCAAAAAATCTTTTTACTTCGTTTTCTTCCTTCAAAGAAGAAACTCTAACAATAATATCAGGTTGTATATCAATTCTATCAAGAAAAATCTTTTCAAAAGAATAGACATAACGGTCTTCTAAATCTGTTAGAACTTGACCTTTTTTTATAACCCGTTTCAATTGTTCAGTAATTCTATCTTTAGAATTCATTCACGTCAGATGATTATAATAGGTGATTAATATAATAACTAATATATCCATTGATTTTAGAATAGAATAAAATGTTTTTAACCTTGCTATTAACCTTTATAATTCTATTGGATAAAATTTTTAATAAAATCATAATATTAGAGATTTAATGGCAAATGTCATACTGAAATTGATGACAATATTTTCAACCGAGGTTGGATTAACAGAGATCAATTATTCAAATGTGGAAATATTAGGGGATGTGATAGATCAATTCATGAGTGAGCATGGAAAGAAAATAAGAAAAAATTTTTTATCTCCACAGGGAAAGTTAGAGTCGCATATTGTTATATTAGTGAATGGAAGAAATTATATGTTTTTAGAAGAATTGAACACAAAATTGAAGGATGGAGATGAAATTGCTATTTCACCTCCTCTTGTTGGAGGATAATTCTATTTTTAAATATAACGGAGATAAAAAAAATAGATCCGAAATCAACTCTAAAAATTTATAATTATTTTGATGGAAATGGTAATAAATATATTATAAATATTAAATTCATTGAATACATACCAGTAAAGCCATCTTTTAGCTCAAGTGGAGTTTATAGTGGAGGAGATTATACAAAAAAAAACATCAGTGAAATACAATTCAATAAATTAACTACAAGTTTGAATGTAGCTATAAAAAATAAGAAGAGTCATACTAACAATAGAGTTAAAAAGTCTGGTTTGATAGTAATTCAAGAAAAAGATAAAGATAAAGCATATATTTTAAGCCCAGGCTCAGAAGAAATATCAAAAATAGAAAATTTACTAAAGAATATAATTTCCAACTGAATTTTATCTATAAAATAAGCAAATTTATCCAATCTGCAACGACAGCGGGCTTATCTTGACCTTTAATTTCAATTATATGATGTGAAGTAAATTTCATTCCTCTTTTGACTAATTCGACTTTTGAAATGTGAGTAACATCTCGAATATAAGAACCAACTGGAACAGCAGATATAAATCTTATTTTATCGAATCCATAATTAACTATTGATTTGGCATCTGATACATAAAATTGCATTGAATCTTTCTCTCCATCTTGTAATGTAAAGAAACCAAGCATAGATAAGACAAAAAAACCGTGAGCGACTGTTTCCCCGTAAAGTGATTTTTTTGCTCTTTCTGGATTGATATGAATATACTGGTGATCTTGTGTAAGATCTGCAAATTTATCTATAGCTTCTTGGGTAACTTGATACCATTTTGTACTAAATTCTTTCCCAATATAATTCTTTATTTCAATAGCTTTTATCTTATTAACCATTTTTTATCTCGCTCTTTCTTTCAAATTCTTTTATTTACAATTACTTAAAAATGTTATATTTTTTTCCTTGAACAGAATTTCTTTTAACTCTCTTCTAGTTGTTCAATAAAGGCTTCTATACTTGTTCTTGATTGCTCATCTGAAAGACATCTCAAGTCGTTTAAGTCTCCATTTATTACTAAATTCGGTACTCCAATTTCATTTTCAAGCCTTTGAGGCATTCCATACCGAGAGTTAGTGTTATGTGGACAGGTTTTTGCATCATGAAAGATGATACCATCTATCTTAAAGAATTCTATCATTTCATGAAGATATTTTTCTTTAATTTCATCTGAGCGAACGATAAATAGCTCTGTATATGCTTTTGCCATACTTCTAAAAGGATTTTTTTCATCAAAAGCTTTAAAAATCCAACTATTACAATATGTTGAAGCAACAACACATGTTTTAAGACTAGCAAACAATTCAGAATAGTGCCTCAGTCTTCCCCAAATAGGCATCCCTTCCCAATATAATCTAAAACGCTCACCATCTACAGCTCCTATGTGATTTTTCACTCTCTCCTGTAATTCTAATAATAGAATCTTATAATAATCTACAGCTTGTTGGGTTCCTCTCATAACTACAGCAGGTCCCATATGAATAGTTCCATCAAAAAATGTAAAAGGTGATGGTATAGTGGCTGCTGTTTCTAACACTTTTTTCCAAAGTTCAGAACACTCACGTGATAATGCTACAACATGTTTAAGTATATCAATATCAAATTTATTGGAGGATATTTTTTCTAATGGTTTAACAAGATTCTCCATTTGCTGTGCTATAAATGTAATATGTTCGTTTGTAACTTCATCCACAGTCCTAGGTGTAGAAATACCCACTAATGGTACTTTAAATTCATTTGCAAACCAACCAAACCAATCTTGAACTTCTCTACATTGATTTGTGTTGAAGACTAACACATCGGGCTTTGGAATACTCTTAATATCAGGATAAGCTTTTGATAATGGAGTTATATGTTTTAAATATGCGCCTATGTCAGCAGTAAGGTAAGAACAAATTTCAGGTGAATAGCCTATTGCATTGGCGTAAGGGATTAAGTCTGTGGCCATTCTAGAAGATCCTAACATAGCACTATGGTTTTCTGGAAAGTAAATTTCAAATTCTAAACTTCTTAGTATTTCAGCAGGACCAACACTAGAACACCAAGCAACTTTTTTATCTTTGCTTTTGGAAGCATGATCTAATTCATGATAATAATCAGACATGATTTGGTTTAACATTTTGGTTGCCTTAATTTTTTTTCTAAGCATTAAGCATACCTCCATATTAAATATGTTCTGATTTAAAAAAACAATTAATGAGATTTTAATTCAATCTACTGATACTTCTAATATTAGAGCTGCACCGGTATCACCAGCAGCGCAGCCGTCAGCTAGACCATATCCTCCGCCTTTCTCCACAAGTTCTTCGATCAATTCAATTATGATTCTCATCATTGTAGGTGCTTGGGGATGACCATATATAAGTGAACTTCCGTAAT
Organism: Promethearchaeota archaeon; assembly: GCA_019058365.1. Classification (GTDB taxonomy): domain Archaea; phylum Asgardarchaeota; class Lokiarchaeia; order Sigyniarchaeales; family SOKP01; genus Loki-b32. The sequence goes on from JAHPZE010000005.1 coordinate 68,013, forward strand.
TATTCATATCCTTCCAATCAATATCCATCTCCTTACAGAAATATACATCGTTAACTGCGAAAGGATTATGTGTTTTAATTACGGATACATCTTTTATAGAAATATCTGCATTTTCTAAAGCTTTCTTTGCTGCGGGAACTATAGCCATTGCCATGTATCCTGTTTTTGTTTTATAGTCTCCATAAGATACAACTCTAATCTCAACGTCCTCTCTTTTCCTTAATTGATTGGCTTTCTCTTTCGTTGCAACAATAACACCACAATTAGCATCTCCTGGATGTGTTTGAGTTCCATAAGTAACTGTACCTTCTGGAAGTACAGGTCTAAGCTTCGATAAACCTTCCATTGTTGTTGGATAAATCCCTTCATCTCCCTCTACAGTTGCAAGTACCTTTCGACCTGAGCGATCTTTAATTTCGATTGGTGTTATCATATATTTCTTTTGGAATGCTCTGCCATTTTTTAAAGAATCTTGATATTGATTATAACGTAATATAGTGACTTCATCTTGTTCCTTCTTTGTTATCTTTGCTTCTTTAGCTACATTCTCAGCTGTTTGTATCATTGGGTTCTTGGCAAAAGGGTCTCTTCCAAAATTATCCCATACCCAATTTTCTGCATCTAAAGTGCTCCCTGGTGCTTCAGGATTCGGATAAACAAGATGAGGTCCATTTGAACATCTATCTGCAGTTATTACAAGAACATTTTTATTTATTCCCGTTTCAATATTTTGTGCTGCAATTGAAATTGTATTGGTTCCGGTAGCACATGCTTGACTAATCATCGGACCTGTGACATGCTCAGCTCCAATCATACTTGCTAACCAAGGACCTCCATAGAAACAATAGAGCTGGGGGATTGTTATACCAAATATGAGTTCATCAAAGTCATTAGGAGAAATTCCCCTTTCATTTAAAAATCGTTTAGTTATTTCTGCTGCAAACTTTATTGCATGGAGATTTTGAAAACTCATCTGCCATCTTGAAAAAGGAGTACTCCAATACTGTCCATATGGTATGTAAGCTTTTTTAAAGACCATTTTTTAATAACCTAATTTATTATTTAATTGTTATTTTGATAATTTCTTATTTATTATTAATTTGCTTATTAAATCGTTCTCTTAATCTTCGATGAATTACTTTTCCTGAACCTGTCCTAGGCATTTCTTCAGAATTTATACACAAAAATCGTTTTGGAACCTTAAATTTGGCTAATTTATCTTCACAATATTGGTGCATTTCTTCATTAAAAGCATCTGGAGATGCAACCTCTTTATTTACTATACAGACAGCAGTTACACTTTCGCCCCATTTATAATCTTCTAATCCTACTACAGCACATTCTACAACTGAAGGATGTGATATAATGACTTTTTCCACTTCTGAAGGATAGACATGCTCTCCACCAGTTATAATCATATTGGCTTTTCTATCTACAAGATAATAAAAACCATCTTCATCTTTTTTTCCCATATCACCAGCACTAAAAAATTCTCCCTTAAAGGCTTGTTTAGTTTTTTCTGGTAATTTATAGTATTCATCAAACATTTCTGGTCCCCGAGAATATAATTCACCTATTTCTCCTATAGGTACCTCATTTCCTTCTTCATCTAATAATTTGATTATATCTGTTCCAATACATTCTTTCCCAATAGAACCTAATTTTTTCATTTGATCTTCAGGCCTAAGAAGTGTTACAAGACCAGCCTCTGTTGATCCATACGCCTCAAAAAGTTTTGTCTTATTAAAAAGATTCATTACATCTAATTTCATTTGTTTTGTAGCAGGAGCGGATGATGTTAATAATGAGGTTATACAGCTAAGATCATATTTTTGCTTTATTTCCTCTGGTAAGCTTAAAATTAGATTGTAATGAGTAGGAATCATTGAAGTAAATGTGATTTTTTCTTGATGAATTATCTCTAAAACTTCCTCTGGATCAAATTTATATTCAATATGAATATAAACTGGAGCTCCTATGTAAGTAAAGACAAATGAATAAAAGGTGGAATTTACATGGGATAATGGCATTAAGATCATTCCATAATCTAGTGGAGTAAATGAAAATTCTGCTTCATTAATGAGGAAAAAGGCTATGTAAGAACGATGTGAACGAATAACTCCCTTTGGTTTCCCAGTAGTCCCTGATGTATATAGAATAACCCACGTATCTTCTGGATTTACTTTTACAGAGGGATAAGTATTTTCTCCTAGTTCTACAATATCTTCAAAATATTTCCAACCTTTTGCTGGTTTATCAGCTATCAAAATGCGTTCAACATTCTCAAATCCCAACTCTTTAGCTCGTTCCCAAATTTTTTCTGTAGCTTCCTTAAATCTAGATTCTACAAATAACCATTTTGCATCAGAATTATTTATTATATATGAAATATCATCAGGATGCAACCTGAAGTTTAGGGGGGTTACAATTAAACCTCCCTTAGCAGCAGCTACATACACTTCCATAAATTCAATCGAATTATTTGATAATATTGCGATTGTGTCACCTTTATTTAAACCACTTTTAAGGAATCCGTTTGCAAGTTTATTAGTTCTTTCATTTAACTCTTTAAATGTTAATTGACGCCTTCTATCCTTTAATGCAAGTTTGTTTGGATATTTTGCTGCATTAACGCTAATAATTTCTCCAATATTAAGCCATGTCATGAAATTATCCTCTTTTCATCATTCTATTCTTTTAATAAACGTTGCTGTTATATTGATTCAGAACGATTTCTATAAATATTTTAATCTTATTTTAAACATCTAAATTATATAAAAAATTTTACCTTTTCCCATAATTATGGGAAAATATTAGAGTATATTCTGAAATATTGTGAACGTTAAATTTTATGTTCAGAAATAAATAATGGGATTTTATTTCATATCTTCCCTAAGAAATTCGCTCTTCTTTAGAAATACCTAGTTTATTGGCCAATTCATCCATCTTCGAATACATTATAGATCCAACTGCGGCAGTTGCAGGTCCAATAGAATCTACTCCTAATTTTTGATGAATTTCCCAATAATATTTCTCGTAGATTGTGTGATTTCCATCTGGATTTTTCTTATATTCTTCGATCGCCTTGTTTATAATATCAACTGCAATTATCCCTAGTTCAGTTAAACGTTGACTTATATGTTCAGCCGTGATATCTCTTCCAGTAATGGGATCAATACATTTTTGAATCATTTCATCATCCCTTGGAATTTGAGGTTTTTCCTCTTTCATTAAAAGTCAACACTTCCAATTTTTTAGTATTTAGTATATTTATAGAATTATAGTTATATATATACATGTCATGAAAATTCCTATTATCGCTTCAGATAAATTGAAATTATGTCACCATCCTCTACTACGTGATCTAGGTTATCAAATTTTTGACCGGGGTGCTTAGCAGATTTACCCCAAATTAACGAGTAGCGATAATCGCTTACAAATCGTTTGTGAATTTTACGACAGAGTGTTTCAATAGTATCACCATGATGAAGAATAATAGGTTCATCCAAATCCGCTTCTTTTCTTGGAGGTTTTAAATATACTCTAATTAAATTCAATTCCTCGAAAATTTTATGACGGAGCGTCTTAATTTTTTTATGATTTTTAACTGAGATCATAACCCAGTGATCATGACCTATTGCCTCTGTAATGACTTTCTCCGGTATTTCTTCCTTCATTAAATCTGATTTATTAATTACTACAAACTCTTTTGTGTAGATGCGGTTTCCAAATATGAAATCTATTAAGTCATCGGGTGTGATATCTGGTTCAGCAAAATAAACTCCCGCGTTCCTGACTTTAAGTTCATTCATTAGAGATTTAACTTCATCAGCATCCATTAGTTGGTCACCTTTATAAGTAAAATGGATTCCTCCACGTGTACGTTCTTTAATTACAATCTTAGGTAGTCTTGTATTTAACCGAATTCCTGCGTTATTTAACTCCATTCTAATAGTTTTCAAATCAGAAAGATTAATCGTTCCATCAGAAAGAAAACATATTATAACTAACACTAATTCTGCCGAGCGTACTACTGCTAATACTTCCTTTCCTCGCCCTTTACCAGCAGCAGCACCCAAAATTATTCCAGGTAAATCGATAAGCTGAACTTTTGCTTCTTCGATATTCATCATACCTGGTATAGCTGAAACAGTAGTAAAATCATATGATGCAACTTTAGAATGAGTATTACCTTCAGTTAGCAAATTTAATAAAGAAGATTTCCCAACTGAGGGAAATCCAATGAAAGCAATTTGGGCATCTCCAGTTCTTTTAATACCAAAACCACCACCACCGCCTTTCTTAGAACTTGCGATTCGAATCAAGTCTTCGCGGAGTTTAGCTAATTGTGCTTTAATAAAATTTATGCTTTTTTGTGTAGCTTTGTTTACCTTAGTGGACGCTAATCGTTCTTCTAATTCTTTTATTCGATCTTCGACTTTTTCGGACATTTAATACCAATTAAAAAAAATAAAGCAAATACAAAAAATCTTTCGAAAACACACTAAGAAGTCCTATTTTAATTTATCTATTTTCACTTGTTCTTTTGACTCTTTTTGTTCCTTTTCTAATGGCTTGATCGGCTTGGATTGACAAAATGGTTGTTTCTTCGCAGACTATACTGATGATTTAGATTATAATAAAATTAATTTGAAATGAATGCCTAATTAGGCTTACTATATAAAAAAATGATATTGAAATGAGTCTTCAAAAATGTTTAGCAAGTCGTAAGGATTGCTCAGGACAGTGTAGAATTTTAGCGATGAAAGAAATCATAGATATTTGTAAATCGTCCAACCAAGCAGCACCTATGAAATCTTTATTTGTGGCACTCCCTGATGGACAGGACTATTCTGGTGGATTATATTCATATAAACAAAATGAATTAACGTTAATCACTAATAGAGAAAAAACACAATATTCTATGGAAGTCTATCCAGAATTGATGTGGAAAGAATCAATTGCGTTAAATGATTTAATTGATGTAGGTCTTATTTGGCAATTTCTCTCATTAAAAGTGGAAAGTTTAGGACTTGGAGTATCACAACGTGCAAGAGCACCAAAAGGATTTAATAAACTCATTAATAATGTACTTAATCAAAATTATACCTTTTTATATTCAGTAGCGGTTCGAGAAAGAGATCGAGGGGTTTTAGTAGAAGATTCTTCAGGACCACTTCAAATAGAAGTGGAGGAAGGAACAGTATTACTCGAGACTCCTGAATGTTACAAAGATCGCGCAATCTATAAGAATCAATATGAGGGGATTCCATTAGATGCTGCCATATTTAGTCAAACGGAAAAAGCAGTTCCAAACTATACTAATTTGCATCAGATTTCTCAATTATTATGGGCTTGCCAAGGGGAAAATGATCATGCTACTCATGGAAACAGAGATGCATTGGAAAAAAACGGTTATGGTAGAGTTCATGCTTCAGGATGCGCGGGATACTCCGTTTATCCTATAGTTATCGTAGAGAGTCTTGCTAATTTACCAAAAGGATCGTACATATATAATCCTGTTGGATATTCGGCGTTAAATCGATGGATAAAGGTGAATGAAAAGATAACTTATGATCATTTTCTTCAGCATTTTACTTCAGATATTTCTAAAGTAAAAATCGAAAAGGAATTTAACGTTAATTTAACAAATTATGCTATTCTAATATGCATTGATAGAAAAAAGCCATGCTCAGGATTTATGCATAGTACAATTGGAAAAGCTTTCATGAACACGAGATATTGGGCTGAAATTGAAGCAGGTATGGCACTAGCAGGACTGCAACTTCAAACAAATGCTTTAGGGATTCAATGGCAAAAAATAATTATCTCAAATTCAGATGATCCTAAATATAGTAAGCTATTCAATCTCAATCTTGCTGAACAATCAATAAATAATATGGCACTTAATCTCATCAATCAGGCAAAAAATGAGAGATTATCGCTTAAAGGGAACTTAGTGCCAGTAGTTTTGTTTTATCTTCAAAACTAATAAGGTTAAAAATTATTTTAATTTGATTGGAGGAATAATTTTGAATTTAGTAATGATTGGTGCATTAATATATATAGCTAATATCATCTTATCTATAACATTAGCAATAATTATAATTGACAAGCTATATATTTCCAAGAAATTTTCAAAAGAAAAAGATTTTCACTTCTATAACGACTTGTTTTCTTGGGAGATGTTCTATATTTTTATTGGTATTGAAAATATAATAAAAATATTCTCGCTATTTATTTCTTTTAATAATGAGCTTTCATTTATATTTTTGAGAATTAGAATTCTAATCGTTTTTTTTCCATTTTGGACGAAAATGATTCATTTAGAGAAAGTTATGGATAAAATTACATACGAAAGGCATTATTTTGCGGGTATTATTCCTCTTTTTATTGTAATAGTTTTGGGTTTTACAAATATACCAAATTTAGTATTACTTTTAATTTTTTTTTGTACAACATACGTTCCTTTCCTAATTTTGTTTATATTTTTTAAAAATACAGGAACCGAAAGAAAAAAAACTTTAAAGGTTATATTTGGTGCCATATTTATTGGATTGGGTTATCTATTTAAACCAGAAATTTTTGAAGGATATATAGGAATCTCTGAAATCCTTGATGTATTAATTATGTCATTAAACGTCGTTATACCTCTTTCATTTTTAATAGGATTATTGCTAATATTTGATAGTTACAGAAATGAATTATAATTTTTTTACTTAAGATTATTTTCAAAAACAAAATTATTCATTTAATTGATAGGAAAATAAAAGAAAAAAAATATTATTACATAATTAATACTTGCGCTTCTCCATCTGTAACAACTTCTTTTTTCTGGTTCAGCACTTTAGTGTCTACATCTAAAAATTGCAGTACTCCACTTTTACCTTCTTTGGTATATTTCTTTGATACAGTTGCTACAGCAGTCAATGTATCTCCAATAAAGACTGGTTTTTTAAAAACTACCTTTTGAGATGCATAAAGAGCTCCTGGACCAAATAAATGAACACCAAGTACTGCTGAAATTAATGCTGAACTAAATGCACCATGAACTACCCTTTTACCAAACATCTGTGTTTTTGCAAACTCCTCATTCACATGAAGAGGATTAAAATCTCCACTGATTCCCGCAAAGAGGGTTACATCGGCTTCTGTAATAGTTTTACTACAAGCAGCAGAAGTTCCTACTTCATAATCATCAAATTTAACGATTACAGTTTTCGACATAAATTAAGTTAATGAAGATATAGATAAAAATATTGACTATTCTTCTAAATTCATTTCAATTTTCTTTTCGCTTTATAAAAATTGTTCGCAAGTTATCAAAATCAGTTTTAAAACATATTTGACACTCCTCCTGCACGTCAGGGGTTGTAGGCTCAACACGTACTTCATAACCAATTGATTCATACAATTCTACATACTCAGCTACTCTATTTTCTTCGACGGTGAATCCCTTCTCCCAGTCTTTTCCTCTAGGAGGAATCTCTAAATCTTTATTTACTTGCCTTTTTTCTTTATCTGATACCACAGTTATCCTACTCAATTTTTTTTTCTTTTCCGATTCTACAATGGATATAATTATAATGTTCAGTTTAAATATTACTCTTTTTTCCATTCCCTCTGAATTGTGCTTTTAGTGGAATTTTATTCTCATTAAACATTTTCTCTTAAAAATAGGGCTTAATCACCTGAATATTTGAATGTAGAATTAAAGATTAAAATAAAATTGATTTAATTAGAAAAATGGGAAATTGAAAAAAAATCCCAAATAATTTTATATTGTGGTTGAATATTATATATATGGGAATAATATATTACATAGGAGATGATTCTTCTGAAAATAAATACTGAAATAAGAAAAGTTGATTCTCAAGGAAGAATCGTATTACCACTAAAATGGAGAGAAAAGGAACTTAAAAATGGAGATGAGGTAATAATTCTTGAAGATGAAGGGATTCTTAAGATAATCCCAAAAAAAAAAATTGATTTAACTAAATTTTTTGATTCGTTAGAATTCGATGAAGATCTTATAGATAAACTTGAAGAATGGTCCGACTTTGAAAATTATCTTTTAAATAAAAAATATAGGTAATTCTAATGATATATCTTGATGCAAATATTTTCATTTATGCTTATTTTAAACCAAAAAAAGGGAAATCTATATCAAATAAAATAAAATGGTGTAAAGAAGAAGCAAAAAAGATTGTTCAAAAAATAAATGAAGAAGATAGTGATTATTGTATCTCGTTAATTCAATTATCTGAAGTGGTCAATCTTCTAAAAAATATTATGTCATGGGAAACTTTACAAGAATTTGTTATGGGTTTGATTTCTAATAAATCAGTAGAAATAATTGAGGTAAAAAAAATGCTGTATATCAATGCTGTTAATAAGATGGTTGAATATGGTATGGATTCTAATGATATTTCCGCATACTTATTAATGAAGGAGAATAATATTAAGGAAATCTATACATTTGATCAGCAATATGAAAATTTACCTGATATTATTTGCTTACCTCAAATGCCTAAAGAGTTGAAATAAGTTTTAAGTTTTGTTATACTATTGAAATAATATAAAAAAACCTTCTAAGCCACACAAAAAAGAAGAACGGCTCAATTCTGTTTCATTTTCTAATTTCTTTATCGATTCTATATTAGATATAATTATAATATTCAGTTTAATTATTACTCTTTTTTATATTCCATCTGAATTATGCTTTTAGTGGAATTTTATTCCCACTCAACGTTTTCTATTAACAAATTTTATATTAATTTGGAAAATTATCTAAGAATAGTAATAAAAATAAAAGAAATCAAAAAAATCAATATAAATGTGATAGGAATGACTTACACAAAAGAACCAAATTTTACTCCAAAGGATCCAAAAGAATTTGATTTTAAAGAAATAATTTATGAAAAGAAAGATTGGAAAGCAACTGTCACAATTAATCGTCCAGAAGTCTATAATGCTTATTCAACTCTTACATTAATGGAAATGATTGAAGCTTTTCATGATGCTGCCTGGGATAATAAAGTTGCAGTTATTATATTAACAGGAGCAGGTGATAAGGCTTTTTGTACTGGTGGTGACGTAAAAGAGTATAGAGAACGATTTACCATCAAGCCTGCTGAATATTGGAAATGGATGAGCATTTTTCAAGAAGTTCACGATGTATTTCGCAATATTGGAAAACCAACAATCGCAAGAATTAACGGAATCGTCGCAGGTGGAGGTAATGAATGGCAAATGGAATGTGATTTAGCGATAGCAGCAGAACACGCAACAATCCAACAAGTAGGGACGAGAGTAGGCTCTGTGGCATGTGGAGGTGCTACTCAATGGTTACCCATCATAGTTGGTGACCGTCGTGCTAGAGAAATCCTATATCTGTGTGAGCCAATCTCAGCTAAAAAAGCGATGGAATGGGGCTTAGTTAATGAAGTAGTACCCTATGCTGAAATAGATGCTGCAGTTGATAAAATGTGCCAGAAACTTATTGACAAATTTCCAGAATGCATGAGATATACAAAACAACAGGTTAATTTCTGGAAGGATTTTGTTTGGCATCAAACAATTGGACACGCGAAAGATTGGTTATCAATTCATTATGCTTCATGGGAGCCACTTGAAGGGATGTCGGCTTTTGTAGAAAAACGCCCTCCAAACTATAAGGGTATACGTGAAAGTCCTCATCCTGAATTTTTATGGGGGCCGCCGTCAGTTACATGTCCCTCTTGTCAAGCAAAATGTATACCTTCTGATTTCGAGTTTTGTGGTAAATGTGGAGCAAAATTAAAATAAATATTAATAAATTTTTTTATCAGAAAAAAAGGATAAAAATAGCTTAAAAGAAAATAATAGCCATATTGAGTGAAAAACATTTGTCAAATGAGTTAATTATTGTTGAAAAAGCCGATAATTTAGGTAAAATAATATTCAACAATGGACCATTGAATATATTAACTATACAGATGATGGAGCAAATTAATAATGCTCTTGAAGGGTTTCTTAAAGATGAATCGTTAAAAGCTGTCATTTTTGCTCATAATGGAAAAGCCTTCTCTGCAGGAGTTGATATTGGTGATCATATGGGTGACAAAGCTCCTAAAATGATTAAGCAATTTCACGGAATTTTCAGAAAGCTTAACAAATTAAAATGTCCAACTATAGCAAGCGTTAAAGGAGCCGCTCTTGGTGGTGGGTGTGAAATTGCTATATTCTGTGATATTGTACTTACTTCAGATAAAGCAAAATTTGGACAACCAGAAATAAAAGTAGGAGTATTTCCGCCTATTGCTGTTTTAGCTTTCCCCCAAATCATCGGAAATAAGAAAGCTTTTGAATTAATAATGTTAGGTGAAACAATCGATGCTAAAGAGGCTCAGAGACTTGGAATCTCTAATCATGTTTTTCCGATTGAATCATATGAACAAGAATTTGCTAAATTTATCGAATCTCTTAATACCATAAGCACAATTATTTTACAATATACAAAGAAAGCATTCAACAAAGCCTTAGGAATCGATTTTAATACCAAATTAGATGAAATTGAAGAATTATATCTTAAAGAATTAATGTCTACACATGATGCAAATGAAGGTTTACAAGCATTCATAGAGAAAAGATCACCAAATTGGCAAAATCATTAATTTTTTTAAATTTAATAGGAATTATGTTTAAATTAAAATAATAATAAAACAAATTGTAGGAAATTGAAATGAAAGCAGCTGTTTTTGGAAAAGTTAAGGAACCCTTAAAATTAGATAATAATTATCCTGACCCCAATATTTCCGGCGAGATGGGCCATGCTATAATAAAGATAGAAGCATGTGGAGTCTGTCATACTGATTTTGGTTATTTAGAACATGGTGTACCAACAGTTAAACAACCACCTCTTATTTTAGGTCATGAAATTTCGGGACGTATTAAAGAAGTAAGTGAAGATGTAAAAAATTTCAAAGAAGGAGACCATGTTATTATTCCTGCTGTACTTTCCTGTGGGTACTGTGTTAATTGTAGAACAGGCAGAGAGAATATTTGCCTTAATCAGATCATGCTTGGAAATCATATTGATGGAGGATTTGCTGAGCAAATTAAGGTTCCTATAAAAGATGTTGTACACCTCCCTATTGAAATGTCATTAGAGGAAAGTTGTATAATTTCAGATGCTATTTCAACACCATATCATGCTGTAAAAAATCGAGGTCAAGTAAGACCCGGTGATTGGGTAGTTGTGATTGGGTGTGGAGGAATTGGATTAAATGTCGTTCAAAATGTAAAAGCAGCAGGGGGCTTCCCTATAGCTGTTGATATTGTCCCAAAAAAACTAGAGGTTGCTAAACAAATTGGTGCTGTAGAAACTGTTTTAGCAAAAGATATGGATGAAAGAGAAATTGTTGGTGCTATTCGAAAAATAACAGGAGGAGGAGCAGATATAGCTTTTGAAGCCATTGGGCACCCCGTAACAATGAAACAAGCATTTAATAGTTTGCGAACTGGAGGTCGATTGGTTGCCGTGGGATATTCACCCAAGCGTTGGGATGATTTCGATATTGGTCGTGTAATGTTTCGAGAAATGGAAATTATGGGAAGCCTTGGTTGCCGTCCTGTCGATTATCCCCATATTATCGACTTGGTTAAGAATGGATCACTTCAGGTTAAACCGTTAATTACTCACAAATTCCCACTTTCAGAAATTAATGAAGCGTTTGATGTTATGCGTCGCGGAGAGGGAATTAGAATTATTATTCAATGTCAAAAATAGAGATTTAATAAAATATTTAATTTATTTTTAACTTTACAAAATAGAATGAATCAAGGGGATATAAAGATTGTTTGAACAATTTAAAGATTGGTATGAAAACCGTCATAATTATGCAAAAGAATGGAAAGAACGTACTGGTGGAAAAGTAATAGGAACATTTTGCACATATGTACCTGAAGAAATTCTCTATGCCGCGGATATTCTACCAGTAAGAATATTAGGTAGCCACGAGCCACAAGATGTCTCTGAACCGCATATTTTTGCAATGTTTTGCCCTTTCTGTCGTGATTGTTTAGCACAAGGATTAAAGGGTAGGTTTGACTATCTTGATGGAATCACAATTGCTCAAAGTTGTCTTCATATTAGACAAGCTTTTACGAGTTGGGATCTTCACATTCCAGTAGATTTTAAATATTATTTACCACATCCTATGAACGTTCAAAGCCCTCATGCTGTCCCTTATTTAACGGAAGAATTAAAATCATTCAAAAAAGCAATTGAAGATTGGACAGGGAAACAAATTACAGATGAGGACATCAAGCGAGGGATTGAAATAATGAATAAAAATAGGCAACTTTTACAACAAGTTTATGAATTGAGAAAAAATGCTAATCCACCATTAACTGGTCTTGAGGCGATGTATATGGTAGTGTCTTCACAGATGGTTGATAAACGAGAACATAATAAAGCTTTAGAAGAACTTCTTCAAAAACTTCCCTCAAGAACATTAGATGATCCAAGTGAACGATTAATGATATTAGGATCTGAAGATGATGATACTAAATTTATAGCAATGGTCGAAGATTTAGGCGCAAGATTTGTTATTGATGATCACTGTACTGGTACACGATATTTTAATACAATTGTAAATATAAATGGAGATCCACTGGTTTCAATAGCAGAAAGGTATGTGAAACGTACGCCATGTCCAAGTAAGGATTGGCCTGAACGTACAAGGCTCGATCGTATTCTCCAATTAGCTAAAGAATATAATGTACAAGGAGCTATTATAATGCAGATGAAATTTTGTGATCCTCACGAGTTAGACACAGTTTTTATCAAAGAAGCTTTGGAGAAGGAGCTTGATATTCAGACATTATTTCTTGAATTTGATGTAACTGTACCACTTGGTCAATTCAAAACACGTGTAGAGGCATTTCTAGAAATTATAAGAGAGGAGGATCTTTTTTAAGAAGGAGTGATTAAAATGATGGAAACTAAGTACCCAACAGAACCATTAAAGTGTTGGAATAAGGCTAAAGCTCTTAGAGAAAGTTATTATAAAGATTTTGCTGAAGCTCATGATAAGGGTGGTCTCCGATGGGTAGGAGGAGCATGGTCTTTTGATGCTATTCCTGCCGGTTTAGGAGATGACGTATATTCATTAACTGGGGAACCTTATGGGGCAACTGTTGCGTTTAATGATAAATTTGCTTTGGAGTGTCAAGAAGCAACTGAAGCGAAGGGATTTGCGCGGGATTTATGCTCTTATATGCGTAATTATTGGGGTTCAATACTTATAAATAAATATGCATGGCCGCAATTTTCGGAAGAATTCCCTAAACCAGATTTTATTTGGCAAGATCATATTTGTTGTTCACATGCTAAATGGTATCAAGTTGCAAGTGATCTTGAAGGAGGAATTCCAATGTTCGACATTGATGTATCAGTAGGACCATATGAAGAATTAACAGACCATAAAATTAATTATATTGTTGGTCAGATGCATGATGGTATAAAATGGCTCGAAAAAATAACTGGAAGAGATTATGATGATGAATTATTAATAAAAGCAGTTAAGAACGAATTTCGTTCATGTCATTATTGGGCAGCAATTTGCGAGCTTAATAAAGCAATTCCAGCTCCACTAGACGAGAAATCAATGTATTCATTATATGTTCTCGGGACTTTAAAGAAGTCAGCTCAATGGACAGCCGATTTTTATGAAAAGGAGTTATATCCTGAGGTAAAAGATCGTGTTGCAAGAGGTATAGCTGCCGTAGGAAATGAAAAATGTCGAATTATGACAGATACTCAGCCCCCATGGGCATTTTTAAGAATTTTTCGCTATTTAGAACAATATGGGTGTGTTTCTATAGGAAGCCTTTACACATTTGGTCTTATTGGATTATGGGAAGTAAAAGAAGATGGAACATGGGGACCCAGGTCTATTCCTGACATTGAAATTACTAATAGAGATGAAGCTTTACGAGCACTTGCTGAATGGAATCTTTCTAAACCCGAATGGCAACACTTTTATCATCCAAAACTCAAATCAGATATGATGATTAGAATCGCTAAAGAATGGAAACTGGATGGTGTTTTTCTGCATTTTAATAGAGGTTGTGAGGGTTTAAGTCTTGGAATTGCAGAAAATCGTTTAGCTATCCAAAAAGCAGGAATTCCAACTATGCCATTTGAAGGTAACATGGGAGATGAGAGAGAATTCGATCTTGAGCGAACTATGAAGCGTGTAGATACTTTTATGGAATCAATTGGCGTTGAAAAAATAAAATAATATAAATTAAAGTTAAAAAATTTCAATAAAAAATAAAAAATGGTTTAATATGATAACAGCTGGGATTGATTGTGGTAGTAAAAATACTAAGGTTGTAATTTTGAAGGATATTAATATTCTATCAACAGCTTCGGTATTAAGCGGATTTGATCAAGAAGAATCAGCACAGCAAGCATTAAATAATTCACTTGAAAAGGCAGGAATTAAACGTGAAGAGATTAAACATATTACGGCAACTGGAGCTGGAATGGAAGCAATTTCTTTTGCAGACGACAATGTTACAACTGTAACTTGTGATGGTCGTGGAGCATTTTTTCTTTTTCCTTCAGCTCGAACTATTATAGATATCGGAGCAGAAGAAGGATTAGTAGTAAAACTCGATGAAAATGGTAGAGTTAAGGATTTTGGAATAAATGAAAAATGTGCGGCTGGAGCAGGTGCATTTATAGAAGCTATGTCTCGAGCATTAGAAGTTAATATCGAAACAATGGGAGAGCTTTCGTTAAAATCTACAAAACAAATCCCTATGAATGCCCAATGTACAATTTTTGCGGAATCTGAAGTGGTTTCATTAATTCACCAAAAAACTTCAAAAGAGGATATAATTCGTGCAGTTCATGATGCAATTGCGGACAGAAACACAAGTATGATACGTCAAATAGGTATTGAGAAAGATGTTGCATTGATAGGTGGCGTTGCGAATAATATTGGTTTTGTAGAGGCTATGAATAAGAATTTAGGTTTTGATCTCTTAATACCAAAAGATAATATCGCCCCACAATATGTAAGTGCTTTGGGAGCAGCGCTTATAGCACAAGATAAAATTGGAGGTTAAAATAATGTCAAATTCAGAATCAGAAAAAGAATATTGGAGATGGACTGAATCCCGTTATACAAACCCAGATCTAAAATGGGAATCCGCAGATGTTATATCAGCAGGTGTAGACGTCGGTTCGGTAAGTACTCAAGCCGTAATAATGTTAGATGGAGAAATATATTGTTATTCAAGCATGCGAACTGGATCAAATAGCCCAGATAGTGCTAATAATGCTATGGATTGGGCACTTGAGGGTACTGGTTTAACTTTAGATAAAATTCAATATGTAGTTGGAACAGGATATGGCCGTGTTAATGTTCCATTCGCAAAACGAGCGATCACAGAAATTGCATGTCATGCACGAGGGGCTAACTTTATTTATGGACCTGAGATAAGAACGGTATTAGACATGGGTGGTCAAGATTGTAAAGCAATACGTTGTGATCAGCGTGGAAAAGTAACTGCTTTCCTCATGAATGATAAATGTGCAGCAGGAACAGGTAGAGGTATGGAAGTTTTTGCTGATTTACTTCAAGTGCATATTAATGATGTAGGGAAAATGTCTTTAAATGTAGATAAAGAACCTGAACCAGTTAGTAGTACTTGTGTAGTTTTTGCAAAATCAGAAGCAGTGGGGTTACTTCGAAAAGGATGGCCAAAAGAAAAAGTTTTAGCAGCATATTGTTCAGCTATGGCACATCGAGTGGTAACTCTTTTATTACGGCTCGGAATTGAAGAAAAGTTTGCAATAACTGGTGGAATTGCTAAAAATATTGGAGTGGTTAAAAGAATCGAAGATGAATTGAAATTGAAAGCACCAGAACCTAGTATCGATCCACAAATTGCAGGAGCTATCGGTGCTGCTTTGTTTGCGAAAGCTCTTGTTGAAAAGGAACGAAAAAAAGCTTAAATTTATTTTAAATTAAATAAAAAAATAAAGGGAAGTTAATGACAAAAGCTAATTATGGCTACAAGGACGGTTCAGGAGAATATTTTATTACTATTGATACCGAATTATGCACTTCATGTGGAAAATGCGTAGAAGTTTGCCCAGCTGGTGTTCTCGAAATGGCGGAAGATGAGTTAGATCCCTTAGGGGATGAAATTATTGCAACTGTGTCTGAAGTACACCGTAAAAAAATCAAATATTCATGTGCTCCTTGTAAAGGTGGTGAAACACAAGAATTACCTTGTGTTAAAGCCTGTGAACCAGGAGCTATAACTCATTCTTGGTAATATTAGACAAGATTAAAATTCTCTTACATCCTTATTTCTTTATTCTAGGTTTTTATACAAATTTTTTAGTTGATAATTGATATTAATGAAGGACAAAATAAAGAAATTTAAACTACGAATTAAATTTGATCGTATATTAGATACTTTTTTGAACAACAAATTATGGAGAAAATGGTGGAATTATTGTCAGAATAGAAGTAATATTAATTACTATCTATTATTAGCGCTAGGAAGACTATTTGAAAGAATTGATAAATATAATTTTAAAGAATTTGATCTTTATTGTATTGGACATAGCCATTTGGATGCATGTTGGTTATGGACTAAGCTTTCAACAATTAGAAGAGCAATAGTCACATTTCAGCGAAACATTGAACATTTCGAGAAGTTTCCCTTTTATACATTTTCTCAAACCACTCCTCAATACTATGATTGGGTTAGACGCTTAAGACCTAGCCTTTTTCAAAAAATTCAAGATTATGAAAAATTAGGTCGTTGGGAAATAATAGGTGGTATGTGGGTTGAACCTGATCTTAATTTACCAAATGGAGAATCTCTTGTTCGACAAAGATTATTTGGTCAAATTTTTTATCTTGAACATTTCGGGAAAATAGCCAGAATAGAGAGCTTAGAGGATTCTTTTGGATTTAATGCCCAGCTTCCCCAGATTCTGATAAAGAGTGGAGCTGATGTGTTTTGGACTACAAAAATAACTTGGAATGACCTCACAGAATTTCCATTTGCAAATTTTTTTTGGCAAGGTATTGATGGGTCTGAGATCTTTACCCATATGTATAAATGTAATTGGAGTGTGTTTACTGCTTTATCTTTATATAAAAGAAGTGGACGAAAAATAACAAAACCTAATCTAGTTTTTGATTCATTATCCGAACAAGAATATATTGAATCTTGTTTATCAGATGATTGGATAAAGACATGTGGGATATTTTTTGGCTTTGGAGATGGGGGAATGGGGCCAATTAGAGAAGAAATTGAGTTACTTGGGAAATTAGCAAGAGGTAAACAATTATCTTTTCGTAATTGTGAGCAATATTTTATGATGTTAAGAAAAGAATGTGATGAAATTTTACCAATCTGGAATGATGAGCTTTATTTAGAAGTTCATAGAGGAGTTTATACAACACAAGCAAATACCAAAAAGCTCAATCGTTTCTGTGAAATTAGTCTTAGGAATTGGGAAATCTTATTATCTTTAGCAAGTGTAATGTTCAAAAATTTTAGTTATCCCTTTAAGGAAGTTGAAAAATCGTGGAAAGTATTATTGTTCAACCAATTTCATGACATACTTCCCGGTTCAAGTATACAAGATGTATACTATGAACAAGAAAAAGAAATGGAAGCTCTCCTACAAAAAATAAATAATTCCATTTCAATGACATTACAGTCTTTTTTAATAACGTTTCTGAAAAATAATAAGCTAACATATCAAAGACAAATGAAAGATTATGCTTTAATATTTAATTCATTACCTTGGGAACGAGATGGTATCCTGAAAATAAGTAGTGAACCTGAAAATCAGAGAGAGAAAGTTTTACAAATTAAAAACCTTCCACCGTTATCTTTTCGAGTTATAGATTTTGAAAAATTGAATTCTGAAGAAAGAATAGATACGATGGGAAAGAGTAAATTAAATATTGATTATCATAAGAAGGAAATCTCTATTGCCAATTCAAAACTCCATATTGCAATTAACAATCTTACTGGAAAAATTACTTCAATAGTATATAAAAAAAGAAATAAAGAGATCATCAGAAATCCTGATGGAATAGGTTTACATATTTATAAGGAAAAGCGACATAAAAACCCTGCTTGGAATATTTATAGAGGATATACCTCAAATAAAATAAAAAGATTAATCTTGAATAATTTTCAGATTATTGTTGATACTAAAAAGAAAATAACCATCAAATTTACATATTTTTTTAATAAAACGATACTTCATCATTATATTTCGGTAAGAGCTGATTCAGATCTTATAGAATTTAGGACTGATATTGATACTCATGATAAATCTCTTTTCTTTAAAGTGAGATTTCCATTCAATTTAGAAACTGATTTTCTAACAGCTGAAATTCCTTATGGAAATGTAAGAAGAAGAATTATAGCCGAAAAATATTATGAGAAAGGAAAATGGGAATTCCCAGCTCAAAAATATGTTGATATTTCAGAATCAAATATGGGAGTCACAATTTTAAACAATTCGAAATATGGTTTTAGTTCTAATAAAAATGGCGTTTATCTCTCATTATTGCGAACACCGCTACGAGCTAAATCAATTTTCTATTCTTATCTAGACTTAGTTCCGAAAAAAGAAAGAACAAAATGTGCGGATATTGGAATGCATTCAATTCATTATGCTTTATGGATTCACGAAGGAGATTTTATCAAGTCATCTGCATGGAGGAAAGGTTATGAGTATAATTATCCGCTACTTTTTGAAAGGTTCAATGAAATAGCTAGTAGTGATTTTGATAAACTTAACATCAGAGATGATTTTAAAAACAGCTTGAAGGAAGATTTGTCGTTAATTTCTATATCAAATCCCAATATTATATTACAAGCTATTAAGAATCCAGAAAAGAAGATATTAGAACTTGAAAAATCAAGTATCCAACAAAATATGGATAATATAGTGTTAATTATAAGATTATTTGAGACTTCTGGAAATTCTCAACAAGATGTTGAGATTATATTTAATGACTTTTTTAGGATTTTAAATGCTGTAGAAACAGATCTTTTAGAAAGAGAGTTAAATAATAGTGAAATTAGCTTAAAATCCAATAAAATTCGTTTAGATTTTAAGAAGTTTGAAATAAAAACTTTAAAATTAAAAATCTCAATTAAAAAGTAATTAATTTTATGTTTAATTATCTTTAGAGAGTGTTTAACATGGAAACATTATCAATTACAATAAATGGTACCAAACTTGATGTCAAAAAAGAGAGTAGTGTTTTAGAAGCTGCACTTAATGCTGAAATTTATATTCCTAGTCTCTGTGCTCATCCGGATTTACCACCTTTGGTTGGATTAAAGCCAAATAAAGAAGTTTTTCAAGGGAGAAATAAATTCAATAACTCTGATTCCAATGAGCATCAGGGATGTCAACTTTGTGTAGTAAAAGTAGAAGGAATAGATGGTTTAACGACGTCTTGTAGTACTATTGTAAAGGAAGGAATGATAATAACAACAGATTCACCAGAGATTCAAAAGTTTCGTCGTGAAAAGTTAATGAATATCCTTTCAAAACATCCTCATGCATGTTTGATGTGTGCTCAACGTGAAGGTTGTCCTCGGGAACCATGCTCACCTAATGTTCCCGTTGAAGAGCGTTGTTGTCCAATCTTGGGAAGATGTGAACTTCAAAAAGTTGCAGAATATATTGGAATTCCAGAAGATACTCAACGTTATAAACCTCAAGGACGTGCGATAATTGAGGATGAACCACTTTTTATTCGAAATTATGAATTGTGTATTGGTTGTACTAGGTGTGTTAGGGTATGCCGAGATGTGCGTGGAATTGAGGCATTGGGATTTGTATATTCTAACGGAGAAACCGTGGTTGGAAGTCTTGCACCTTCTTTAAAAGAGTCAGGATGTAAATTCTGTGGAGCTTGTATTGAGGTTTGTCCAACGGGAGCACTTACAGATAAAGATATCCTATGGGCCGAGCGTGAAAAATTACTTGTTCCTTGTAGAGAAGCTTGTCCATTAAAGATCGATGTACCACGTTATATTCGATTAATTTCAGAACAGAAATATGCTGAAGCCGCAGCAGTTGTTCGAGAAAAAACACCATTTCCATCAGTTCTAGGAAGAGTTTGTTTTCATGATTGTGAAATTGAATGTCGTCGTAACCAAATTAATGACCCTATTGCCATTTGTGCTTTAAAGCGTTTTGCTATGGATCATGATAGTGAAATATGGAAAAATAAAATAAATTTCAAACCTTCAACTGGCAAGAAAGTTGCTGTTGTAGGTTCAGGTCCATCCGGATTAACAGCATCGTATTATTTAAGAAGATTGGGTCATTCTGTTAGTGTATTTGAAGCTAATTCTTATTTAGGGGGTATGTTAAGATTAGGAATACCAGAATACAGATTGCCACTAGCAGTCCTTCAGAAAGATCTCGATTATATTTTAGGTATAGGAATTGATGTTCAAACTGATAAAGTTGTAGGAGAGCATTTATCACTTGAAGATTTGCAAAATCAGGGTTTTAATGCAATATTTTTAGCTATAGGAGCACAAAATACCAAAAAGCTTAAAATTGAAGGCTTAAATTTACCAAATATTCTTTGGGGTCTTGATTTTCTTAAAAAAGTTAATCTAGGTGAAGAAGTAAAAGTTCCAAATAGTGTTATTGTTATTGGTGGAGGTAATGTAGCTATAGATGTAGCTTTAACAGCCAAACGATTAGGTGCTAAAGATGTACATTTAACTTGTCTGGAATGCAGAGAAGAAATGCCTGCTCATGAATGGGAAATTCAGAAAGCAATGGATGAAGGGATAACACTTGATTGTTCTTGGGGTCCAAAACAAATTATTGATAAGGATGGTGAGATATCTGAAGTTGAGTTAATCCATTGCGATTCCGTATTCGATGATGAACATCTATTTAATCCTGCGTTTGATGATAATAATACAAAATCAATTAAAACTAAAATGGTTATATTGGCAATTGGGCAAATTCCAGATTTGTCTCTTTTAGGAAGTGAAAGCAAAATTAAAATATCAGCTTCAGGTCTAATAGAGGTAAAAGATGGAACGTTACAAACAAATATTGCCGGAATTTTTGCAGGTGGTGAAGTTATAAATAGTCCCAGTTCTGTAGTTGATGCGATTGAAATGGGTCGAAGAGCAACTAGTTCAATTGATAAATATTTAGGAGGAAATGGGGATATTGAAGATGAGTTTGTTGAAAAAGATATTCCTAATCCAAATCTAGGACGTGATGATAAGTTTTACGATAAAGCACGTGTTCAAATGCCACTCCTATCTTTAAATGAACGACAAAACAGTTTTAATGAAATTGAATTAGGGTTTAATGAAGAATTAGCAATTGAAGAAGCCAACCGATGTTTAAGATGTGATCTACGCTTTAAAATCTCCCCTGTACTGTTTCCACCTCAGAGATGGTTAGAATTAAATTCAGATAATATACAGACTGTACCTGAAGCGGAAGGTGTTATTCAAATTTTAAATGAAAATCAAGAGATTATATTAATTCAAGGAACTCCTAATTTACGCAAAGCAATGGAAGAACAATTAGCGTCAAAGTCAAATGCTTGTTTTTTTGATTACGACGAGGATCCTATGTTCACAAAAAGAGAAAGTGAAATGCTTCAACAATTCATGCAACAATTCGGAAGGTTCCCAGAGGAAAATGAAGATTTAGATGATGATCTCTTTTAAATTTTGATAAAGAAGAGATGAAATGTTATGGATTTACCTGAATATATAAAAAGTAGATATTGGAAAGACTATTTGCCTGAAGGAGTTCCTTTAGAATTAGAAATACCTGAAAATATTTCTCTATGTGATTTATTCGAAAAATATACTGAAGAATATAAGAATAAAACTTTCATAGTATATGATAATAAAGAATACACATACAAGCATATACAAGAACTAACGTTAAGATTTAGCAATGCATTATTAAAATTAGGGTTAAAGAAAGGAGATGTAGCAGCATTATGGTTAACAAATTGTCCACAGTTCATTATAAGCTATTTTGCTGTATTGAATATTGGTGGAACAGTGACTGCTATTAGTCCATTATATATAGTAAGAGAATTAGCTCACCAAATTAGAGATTCAGGTGCGAAATATCTCATTATGATTGATAGTCTCTTTAGTGAATTTAAAAAAGCAGAAGATCAATTAAAATTGGAAAAAGTAATTCTAGTTAACCTTAAGGATGGAATTCCAATTAAAACCAAATCCGATAAATTTATTTATTTTAATAATTTAATGGAACAAAACCCTGAATCATTTCCTACACCAGAACTTAAAATTAAACCAAAAAAAGATATTGCTGTTATTCAATATACTGGTGGAACAACAGATTCTCCAAAAGGAGCATGCTTATCACATTTTAATTTAGTTGCTAATAGTCTACAATTCAGACAAGTTAATGAATATCTTAAAGATAAATTTCTTAAGGAAGATTTAGTATCTATCTTTGTACTCCCATGGTATCACATCTTCGGTCAAATAGTGGAAATGGTATCTGCTCTTTTTATTGGTTCGAAAGCATTTGTATTAAAAGGTTTTAATCTAGAAAAAATCTTTGAAATATTAAGGAAATATAAGCCAAATTCATTGTTCGGTGTACCTACTATGTATATTAATCTCCTAAATTCATCTTTTAATGAAAATGTTGATATGTCATGCTTAAAATCTACTCATGTTGGAGCAACTCCAATGCCAATTGAAGCAGCAAAAGAATGGGAGAAGAGAAGCGGATTTGCGTTAGGAGAGGGTTATGGACTCACTGAGGCTAGCCCTGGTGTGGCTATTTCTCCACCTTGGTCAAGAAAAAAACCTGGAAGCTGTGGTCATCCATTACCTAACACTTTAGTAGGGATAATTAATGAAAGATTGGAATTTCTACCTTTTGAAAATGCTGGCGAATTAGTTGTTTCAGGACCTCAAGTAATGATGGGTTATCATAATAGCCCTGAAGAGAATAAAAAAGTATTTTTTAAGACAGCTGGTTATAGATGGTTAAGGACGGGAGATCTTGCTAAAATTGATGAAGAAGGATATATCTATATTTTGGATCGAATCAAGGATATGATAAAATATAAAGGACACAGTGTTTATCCTAGAGAGGTTGAAGAGGTTTTATATGAACATCCCGCTGTTTTAGAGTGTTGTGTAATTGGGGTACAGGATCCTATCAAAGGAGAGGATATAAAAGCCTGTATTATTCTCCAGGATGAATTTAAAGATAGGATTAGCGAGCAGGAAATTATTAATTGGAGTAAAGATAAAATAGCAGCTTATATGTATCCTAGAATTATAGAATTTGTAAATAACTTGCCAAAAAGTCCTGCTGGAAAGGTTTTAAGAAGAAAACTAAGAGAAAATGAAGAAAGAAAGAAGAAATAATATGAATGAAGAATTTAGATTTCTTTTTTAACCTAAGTTCCTAAATTTCTATTTTTTTCGGTTTATTAAACGATTATCAGCTCATAACAGGGAGGATAATCGCGGATGGATGAATAGAGTCGTGATATACGGTCTGTTCGGCAATAAGGAGCTTTGTTGCCGTTGCTAACGGTTCTCCAGTACCAAAATTACGTACAAAACGTGGGTGAGCACCACTCGATACTTGAAGTCGTATGCGATGCTTACGAAGGAAACAATATGCTGTTGGCCAGAGGTTAATAATGATCTTGATATACTTGTTAAATTCTTGCTTAAACTTACCTGGCATTAAACGGAGTATTCCGTCACAAATATTAATAGACTTACCCGAGGAATTAACATCACAAAGACGTGCAAAGAAATCTGTATAATCGAGGTTTGAACGGACATAGAGCTCAGCTTGTATAGGGCCGATAACCTCTAGATTTTGTTCAAGCTTAGCACTTGTATACACAAGTACGTCTGCTCTAGATTCTAAATCATTATTCTTTTTCGAACCTGAATTTGGACCAAGTATTGAACCACCTACTGCCGGTGTAGGGTCGCTAGGATCGTAGCGATAATGATCAGGCTCGGATTCTGTAGGAACCTCAGGGCTTAAACCATTATTAGGTTGGAGATGCCAATGTTGTAGTAGAGTACCTGATGGTGGCCAATCCAAGAAATTCCGCCATTCATTAGTCCCCATAATAAAGAGTCTAACAGGTTCCTCCCGGAGTTCGCTAAAATCACCACTGAGGTGAGCATGGAACCATGGGATCGCTTCGCGTACGCCTGTTATCATAACAGCCATATCATCATGCTTCCAAGGACCGATGGTAAGGAATGGTTGATGACCTGCTTTACGAAGAATTGCATAATCTCTGAGTTGCCATGGAAGGAAGATGTCGTACCAACCACCAACCATATTAATTGGTACGGACAGCTCAGTTAATGTTTTTCTAAAGTCTGTTTGCTTCCAATATTCATCTTCAGGATTGGTGTGTTCGAGCCAATCCTGCCAATGAGGTACTACTTTCCCAATTGCGAGTTCAACGGCGTCCTGTAAGGGTAGATGATTTAAAGCAGGAATTAATTTTTTATCTGAAATGTTACGACGGAGGCTGGAACCCTTCATGGTGGCAGTCATTGTAGTCCAAGACAAACCACCATGGAGTGAGAAAGATCCCCCAGGATAATGCACGTAACCGAAATCAGAGGTGCAAACTTGAGTAGCCATCGCTTTTAGTATAGATCCAGCATCACGTCCTACTGTCCACTGGGCATAACCGAGATAACTTGGACCATTGGTGACAAGTTCGCCGGAGAACCAATCCCTTTTTTTGATCCATTCAATGGTAGCGATGCCATCATCATGCTCATTAAAGAAGGGATAAAATTGGCCCCCCGAGCCGAATGTTCCCCGACAACTCTGAATCAGTGCTTGAAATCCGCGCTCTGCAAAGAATCGTCCGTACAGGAGACCGAAAAAAATACGCCTACCATAGGGGGAACGAACGAGTACAGTCGGAAGTTTGCTATCTCCACGAGGATAATAATGATCTGCCAACAACTCAACGCCATCGGGCATTGGAACCTTGAGATCGCGTTCAACCAAGATTTTACGAGTTTCAGCTGGTGGAAGTTTCAGTATCTTACCAAATATACGGCTAAGAATTGTCATGACATCTATTAACATTTTCTTTTTTATAAATATTTTTAATAATATCCTTAAAAATTGGATAACTAATCTTTGAGATTTTGTCATGATACACAAGAAAACTCGCTCCTTTTGGGGTTTGAGGAATTGAGTTTGAATCGGCACGATTCGTGAATCTTCTGGAGCAGTTTTTTGTAAACTAGGAATCCGTTTGTTTTAGCTAGTGTTAGTTCAAATTATAAAAGTAATGAAAAATTATAATGGTACAAAGAATTCTAATTTCAAGAATTAAATAAACATTTAAAATGGAAAAAGTCGAGAAAATTAGGACTGTCTGTCGAAGTTGTCATGGTGGATGTGGAGTTATCGCTCACGTGAAAAACGGTAGAGTGATAAAGGTGGAAGGCGATCCTGAATCACCCATAAGCTATGGTTCCATGTGCAGTAAAGGTTTAGCTATCACACAACTGGCATATCATCCAGATAGGATTCTTTATCCGATGAAAAAAATCGGGAGTGATTGGCTAAGGATTTCTTGGAATGAAGCCTTAGACATGATAACCGAAAAATTCAATGAAGTGATCAAGAAATATGGTCCCGAAGCTATCATTATCGGTCAGGGGACTGGTCGGGATTATGAGAGCCATTTTTCCCGATTTGGAAACTTATTGGGCACTCCAAATATGCTTACAGCTGGACATATGTGTTATCTTTCACGAGTGGGCGCCAGTTTAATCACTTGTGGAAAGCATCCAGTATGTGATTATGCAAATAATCCCAGGTGTATTATTATGTGGGGTTGTAATCCTCTATGGACCAATCCAGATGAATACAAAGGTGTAAGTTTCTGGCACGCTTATGAAAATGGTGCAAAGCTGATTGTAATCGACCCAAGAAAGGGTTTCTTAGCAAAAAAGGCAGATCAATGGCTTCAGATACGTCCAGGAACAGATACAGCACTTGCTTTAGGATTTTTTAGAGTAATTATTGAAGAAGAACTATACGATAAGGAGTTTACAGAACAATATATCCACGGTTGGAATTATTTTGTTGAAAGAGTTATGAATGATTACCCTCTCAATCATGTGGAAAAAATAACATGGATTGATCAAGAATTAATCCAAAATGCCGCTAGATTGTATGCCACTATAAAACCAGCTGGAATCCATTGGGGTGTACCAACAGAACAGAATATCAATTGTACAGATTTTACTAGAACAGCAATAGGCCTTATGGCAGCTACTGGTAACCTCGATATTCCTGGTGGTAATGTTTTTTATCAGCCACCCCCTGTCAGAAAAGTTGCTGAATTTTCTGCTCATGCTGTTTTGTCTTCCGAACAAAGAAAAAAACGCCTTGGAGGGGAACAATATAAGCTAGCTGATAGAATGACAATCATCACACCAAAATGTGCATGGGATGCCATTCTGACTGGAAAACCCTATCCTATAAAAGCAGGATATCTTGTGGGGACTAATCCGGTTGTTTCAAGAGCGAACGCAAAGGAAGTTTATAAGGCATTAAATAGTTTAGACTTTCTTGTTGTATCGGATTTCTTTCTGACACCAACCGCTGAACTGGCGGATATATTTCTCCCTGCAGGTACTTGGCTTGAGCAGGATCATGTATCGGAAAACTGGAAGTTTCATGGATATATACTGGCAAGACAGAAGGTCGTAGAGATCGGTGAATGCTGGCAAGATCATAAGATCTTCATGGAATTGGGTAAGAGATTAGGTCAAGAATGGTGGGACACCGTGGAAGATTCCCTCGACTGGTTACTCGAACCATCAGGTTTGACTTGGAAGCAATTTAAGAAGAAAGGCTATCTTCAAGGAGAAATGAAATATTACAAATACAGAGAAAAAGGTTTTTCCACTCCTACGGGAAAAGTGGAGTTATACTCAACTATTCTTGAAAGATGGGGTTTTGATCCGTTACCAAAATATACGGAGATACCAGAAAGCCCCCTATCTACTCCAGATTTGGCTAAAAGATACCCATACATTCTAAATGCTGGATTAAGGACTCCAACTTTTTTCCATTCTGAAAACAGAATGATACCATGGCTCAGAGAAATCAGACCAGATCCAATTGTTGAGATTCATCCAGAAACAGCGAGAAAGCATGATATACAGGAAGGGGATTGGGTTTGGATTGAATCACCACGAGGACATATTAAGGAACGGGCAAAACTGAACACCGGAATAGATCCCAGAGTGATCGTGGCAGAACATGGCTGGTGGTATCCAGAGGTCAAGAGCTCTGATCATGGATGGGATACTTCAAATATAAATTTGCTGACAGACAACTCCTATGAGTCAATGGATCCCGTAATGGGGGCAACAAGTTTAAGAGTCCTCTTATGTAATATAATTCGCTGTGAAGATGAACAAGATGGAAAAGATATCACTAATAATCAATAAGGATAACTGCATGGGTTGTCATGCCTGTGAAATAGCATGCAAACAGGAGCGCAAACTTGGAATAGGTCCAAGATTGGTGCAAGTCATTGAGCAATCTCCTGATTTCATTCCTATATACTGCCATCATTGCGAAAATCCTCCTTGTAAGGAAGTTTGTTCTGTAGAGGCAATATCAATAAATGAACAAGGTATAGTTTTAATCAATAGTGAACTATGTATTGGATGCAAAGAATGTGTGAAAGCCTGCAATTATAAAGCTATGCAATTTGATAATATTCAAAAGATAGCTATAAAGTGCGATCTATGTGTCAAGAGACTAGAAAAGAAAAAAAAACCTTCATGTATGATTGTATGCCCTACAGGTTGTATCCATGTCGACAGCAGATAAATTATAACCATAATTTTTGATTGAAATAAAAATCTTCATGAAGATCTGTTTTAGAATTGATTTTCGTTTAATTTATTCTTTAAAACTTTAGTTAATAGAGGTAAAATTTCACATAGATCACCAACAATCCCGTAGTTAGCAAATTGGAAAATTGGAGCATCAGGATCCTTATTAATTGCGATTATTATATCGCTACTCTTCATTCCAACTAAATGTTGAATAGTCCCTGAGATTCCACATGCGATGTAAATTTTCGGAGAAACGGTATTTCCACTTTGTCCGACTTGTTGTGATTTTGGAATCCAACCTAAATCAACTGCTGCTCTGCTTGCTCCCACAGCTGCATTTAATACATTGGCTAAGTCCTCAATCAACTTAAAATTCTCCTTACTTCCAACACCTCTACCACCAGATACAATAGTATCCGCTTCACATACGGGAATACCACATTCGAAAGCAGTTCCCCTGATTACTTCTTTTGTTTTTACCTTTAAACCTTGAAGATCTACTTTTACAGGCACTTCAATGATTTCTGCATTATTATCAGCTTGAATCGGTGCCATTTCCATGACGTTTGGTCTGACTGTTGCCATTTGGGGGCGTGTTGCAGGACAAATAATGTCAGCCATAATATTTCCACCAAAAGCCGGTCTGGTTTGTAATAATAATCCATCGCGTATCGACAATCCAGTACAATCAGCAGTAAGTCCTAATTCTAAAGTTGCTGCTACTCTTGGTGCTAGATCCCTTCCATTTATTGTTGCAGGATATAATACAATATTTGGGTTATATTTTGAAATTATTCCTGTAATTACAGAAGAATAAGTTTCAGTATGATAATCCCTAAGAGCTTCATGTTCAGCAACATATACTTTGTAAGCACCACGCTTAGAAAATTCCTGAGAAAGCCTTTTTACATTATCTCCTAAAAGTAACACACAAGCTCTTTGATATATAATATCTGCTAATTCTCTTGCTTTACCCAGTAATTCAAATGAGACATTTCTAACCTTTCTATCTTTTATTTCAGCAACAACCCATACGTCCTGATATTTTGATAAATCAATCTCTTCAATTTTTTTCCGCTGAATTTTAATTGCCCCTACATTACATTGATCGACGCATGCACCACAAAGAGTGCACTCATCTCCTATTATAGCTATTTTATCTACAACTGTTATTGCTCCAAATGGACATGCTTTTTCACAGAGCCCGCATCCAGTACATTTCTCCTTATCTACATTTATCAGATTAAATCACCTTATCTTTAGATAATAACTCAATTAATTTTTGGACTGAAGCTTCAGGGGTATCTTCTTTAATAACAACCCCTTGTTGTCTTGCTGGGGGAGAATAAACTTTAATAACTTCAGTTAGTGACCCATTTAAGCCATAATCATCTTTATTACCTCCAAGTTCATCCGCATCCCAGGTAGAGAATGGCTTTTTATTTGCTTTCATTATATTCATCATGGGAGGATTGGTTGGCTCAAAGGAAGAAGATGTTATTCCAGTTATAAGTACTGGCAGTTTTACTTCTACAATTTTGTACCCATCATCTGTTTGAACTTGTGCTGTTAATTTTTTACCTTTTAATTTTTCAACACTTTCACAGTGTGTTATCTGTGGAATCCCTAAATGAGCCGCAATTTCAGGTCCAACCTGAGCGGTGTCTCCATCAATTGCTTGTAAACCACAGAAAATGATATTAAAATCACCAATTTTCTTAATACACTGAGTTAAAGTATATGATGTTGCCCATGTATCAGCACCAGCAAAAGCTCTATCACTTAGCAAGATAGCTTTATCCGCTCCTAATGCTAAACATTTCAATAAAGCTTTTTTAGCTTGAGGTGGCCCCATGGAAATAACAATAATTTCATCACCTTCTTGTCTGATCTTAATAGCTTCCTCAAGCGCAAACTGGTCGAAGGGATTCAGAATACTGGGGACACCCTCTCTTATTAATGTGTTGGTTTCTGGGTCAATTTTGACTTCAGTAGTATCTGGAACTTGTTTTACACATACAATAAATCTCATAGTTTCATCAAAATTCAAATAAGATTCTAAATTCAATCTCAATCTTTTAAGAGTTAAATAAAAATATTAAAAATATAAAAAAAAGTTAATTAATATTGTTTCTTACCAAGTAGCTCTCTCGCTACAATCATCTTCATTACTTCTTTTGTTCCTTCTGCAAGTGAAAATGATCGAACAGCTCTCCATGCGGCTTGATCAAGGCATTCTCGTGAATATCCAAAAGCACCTTGCCATTGCATGACATCATTTATAGCTTCACAAGCCCAATCCGAGCAGAACATTTTAGCTTGAGCTACAATATTACTTGTTTCGAATCTACTTACCTTTCCTTCTTGTTCTAAATCAATAGTCTTTAAAGCTTTATAACCCAAATCCCTTAACATATTCAATTTTGTATAGTGTTCAGATAGTCTAAAATTTATTTCTTGATATTGTGCTAAAGGTTTTCCAAATGATTTTCTTTCTTTAATATAATTTATTCCGTTTTCTAACGATTTCAAGCCAGCGGATGCGCAAATTACAGAAATTAATGCCCTTGCATATTCATATCCTTCATGGAGTATGTAGAATCCTCTGTTTTCTTCTCCTAATATATAATGTTTTGGGATTCTTACATTATCTATAGAGAACCCACCGCATGAAATCCCCTCTCTACCTAAATCGTTTATATAGGTAGGTGTAATTCCTTCAGCTGTCAATGGTAAATAAAATGTAGTCATTCCTCTTGTCCCACGCTCAGGAGTTTGATGGGCAATTGTGATATGTCCGCCACCGTGTGTTACAGCCTCTCTAACTCCACTAATATACATTTTTTCACCGTTCACCACAAATCCATCTCCATCTGGCTTTATGGATGTTTTAGTGGCGCCTACATCAGAACCAGCATCACTTTCAGTTGTAGCTATTCCAAGGAACCATTCACCTGAGACTGTTTTAGGAAATATTTCTTGTTTTGCTTCTTCTGTTCCATATTTATTTAAAAGAAAACCCCATGACGCGGGAACCAAGTAATATACACATGTAGAACCTGTGCAATCTGCTTTTGCTAGTTCTTCTGCGATAACACCGGCACTTACGGCATCTAATCCGGGACCACCATACTTTTCTGAAGCTGTACAGGTCATTAGTCCTAATTCGGCCATTCCTTTGACGATATCTCTAGGTATTGCCTTAGTTTCTTCCATGTGAAGAGCAATTGGGGCTATTTTACTTTGAGCAAATTCCCTTACACTTTCCCGAATCATTTCTTGTTCTTCAGTAAATTTAATACTCATATATCTTACCTTTTTGATAATAGTTAATCTGTATACCTTTTAATTGCTAAAAATTCTTAAGTTTTATTATTCAATTAAAAGATCAAATTAATCGGGAATAAAATGGGTCGAAAAGACTTAAAAACAGTAATTATCTCTACTTTTCTACAATGATAAATCCTTTTTTTTCTAAGATATCTACGGCTTCCTCGATGATCGTGTCTTCAACACGTAATATAAGCATAGATTCATCTTTTACTAAAGTAGAGTAAAAATAATCAATGTTAATTTTGTTTTCGCCTAAAGATTTTGGTATCTCATAAAGTGCTTGTGGATGATCATTCAACCTGACAGCAATGACATTAGTGGTAGAGATAAGAAAATCCTTTTCTTCTAATAAATTAATGCATTTTTCTGGTTTATCAACTAAAATTAATATTAACCCATAATCACTGGTTTTTGCTACTGTCAAGGCTCGTATAAAGATTTTATTATCCATAAGAAGTTTTATAAAATTAGCAAGTTCACCTGGTCTATCTTCTAAAAACACTGAGAGCTGAATCATTTTAACCAAATTTTTAAAAAGTAAATAGATGTTAAATTTTAATATTCCCTTTTTTTTAAACTTAGTAAGAAAATTATTATGAAGATATGATTTTAAATTAAACTGATGCTGAAGGATTTTTACGATCAACACAAAAATTTTTCCTTTAGAACTTTATCAGAATACTATCTATCTCCAGGAATAAGATGTAAGTTTGATATATTGAAAGAAAAAATTAAAACTAAAAGAAAATTTTCGCATGGCATTGATCTCGGTTCATCTGGAAATTCGATTCTCTCTTTTCTAAATAATATAGAACACAAATCTTTCTTTGATATTGCGGATCTTCCATTAAGGCAATATAAAAATAAAGAAGTATGTTATCCTTTATGTGGTGATCTTAATAACTTACCATATAGAGATGAAACATTTGATTTTATAAGTGCTCTTGACGTTTTAGAGCATATTGAAAATGATAATTTAGCAGTATCAGAAATCGGGAGGATTCTAAAGAAAAATGGGATAGCTGTAATAACAGTTCCTCACAGAATGAAATACTACACAACTCAGGATAAAATAATAGGACACTATAGACGGTACGAAATAAAACAAATTATTTCTCTTTTCAATAAATTTAATCTAAGAAACCTAAGAATCTTTGGCGTTTATGGGAGATTGATGATAATAGCAGATATACAGTCTACGAATCCTAAAAAAATTGAACAGAGTCTTATACGATTAAGAAATAAATACGAATCCAATGTTTTATTTCGTAAATTTTGGAATATTATTGTAGGAATTCTGTCTAAGTTTATGAAAATAGATGCTAAATTTCAATCTAATAAAAGAATTAGGAACTTAGGTTTAATTTTTATAAAGAAATGAGTATATTTTTAAGAAGCTTTCAAGAAGTATCACTCTTCAATTTTTCGAATAATTGTTTGTATTCCTCGATATATTTCTCATCATTAGTTTCCTCTATCTTTTTAAGAAGTTCTACTGATCTACTTAAAATTTCAGACTGTCGCTTGATTTTTTCATAAAAAATTTTCTTTGTATCTTGTGTTTCGGCCGTTTCTAATTTATCTTCATATTCTTTTATAGATGTTTTGATTATGTTCTGGGATTCAATTACTGAAGATGTTAGTTGTTTTTTTCTCTCTTCTAATTTAATACAATTCTCACAGACGATTTCTTCATTATTTTCTTGTTTTCTTAATTTTTCTCCCTTCTGCATCATAAAAGGATTCTTACAACGAGAACAAGCAACAAGCTCAAGTAATAACTTGTCAGTGTTAGAATCGGGCATATTTAAGAGAGAAATGAATTTTTAATTATATTAATTTATCAATAATTATAATCTTGACTTAATAATATATTATTTTTCTATTAAGTTCTCACTTTTTAGAAAACTAATAATAGCCGAAGGTATTTCACATTATATGGATGCTGTAGTAGTTATTATTTTATTAATTGCGGGATTTCTTTTCGGAATTTTAAGCTCTATAGCGGGGATAGGTGGTGGTGTGTTTTTTGTGAGCATTATGGTTCTACTATTTCTTATTCCTATAAATATAGCCGTAGATACTTCTGCTTTTATAATATTAATTTCTTCTGGGGGAGGATTTTTTACTTATTTCAGAGAAGAAAGACTGCATATTAAACAAGTTCTTATATTTGCATCATTTTCAATATTGGGGAGCATAGTGAGTACGATTATATTCAAATTCTTTAAATTAGATAATACAGTGTTAAAAATTTTTTTTGCTTCAACATTATTGATAGCTGGATTAAATATGATATACAAGGTAATTAAATCTAGAAAATTTAATCCTTCTCAAGAGGAATATGAAAATAATTTCATACTTAATGATCATGATTACCAATCAAATTTGAAAAAGTCAATACCATTATTTTTTTTAGCAGGTTTTACTGCTAATTTATTAGGTATTGGAGGAGGTATAATCAATACTCCGGTTCTTAACATAATTCTTCAATATCCCATTCATAATGCAACAGCAATTTCTACGGGCATAATATTTTTTACTGCAATATATAATACTATTGCTAAAAGCATTGATGGTCAAATAAACTATTTAATTGGTATTTTAATTGGATTAGGTGCTATTTTAGGTTCAGTTTTTGGGGCTAAAATTTCTGGAAAAATACAAAAGAAAAATTTACAACTTTTGGTTGCTGTTGTGTTGATGGGTTTAGCAATTAGAATGTACTTTTAGGATGTGATTTTTAAAACTTTATAAATTTTGAAATTCAATTTTTAATTAGATAAACCTTAAAAATAACCTCTTGGGGTGGAATTAATTAAATCTGAAAACAAAAATAATCATGAAATTTCCATTAACAGTCAAATAAAAAAATTTGCTATAAACGGTCTTTATGGTTTTAATACCATTATATTAATTGGCATGGGTAGACGTTTAGGCATTTTTAATTATTTATATGAAAAAGTTAAATCTTCACATAGTTCTGGTAAAAATATTGAGGTGATTTTTACTCCAATTGAGCTGTCTGAAAATCTAAATTTGGATTTTAAGTACTTAGACGGTTGGTTTCATTTGGCACTTGAATGTGGTATACTTGAGATTGAAAATTCAGAAAAGAAAATTTTAAAAACTGCTCCTTATGTATATGATTTACTTGTTGATCCAAACAATGAGTTTTATATTGGAGGAACTTTAGGAGCATTCTATTATATTGCTCCAGCTCAGAATACCTTTATAGAGAATTTTAAAACAGGAAAAGTCTGGAGCATATTGGATTTACCTGGAGATGTTATGAAAGATCTACAAGAACGTGGGGCAAGGTTTGGTACTTTAGTAGAAAGATTGTTTTCTAAAAAGTTTGAAAATTTTTGTAAAAATGTATTAAAGAAAGGTACTATTCTTGAACTAGGATGCGGTTATGGATTTAATCTTGAAACCTGGGCAAAAAAGTATACAAATGCTAGATTTGTAGGAATTGATATCGATCCCAATGCATTAGCACATGCAAAGAAATTAATAGAATTAAATATGTGGAATGAAAGGATTGAAATATTTGATATAGAAATTGATGAATTTGCCCGTTCCTTTAAAAAGAAATTTGATTTGATCATATTAAATCAGGTACTCCACGAAATGAACACTGATGAGAATTACCGTAGAGGTGTATTTAACAATCTATATTCCTTATTGAAGGATAATGGGATTTTACTGATTGGAGAAAGTATGATTCCTGATACTTTTACCCCGAAAAAAAGATTTCAACTTTTTGATATCACACATAAGTTTACAGAAGTAAAAGCTTCTCTGTTTTATAATGAAAAAAGCTTCAAAGAATTTATTGATTCAACTCCATTTACTAAGGCAAATTTTATAAGAGAAGGTGGAGATAGTATCTGGGTAGTAAAAAAATAAAGCAAGTAATCATCCATTTAATGATATTGACCTCTTCAAATTACGTTCAGAACACTAAAACTGGGAAATAGAACAAAAAAAAGAATTGCAATTTATCCAAAGTACAAGATAAAATATTCTAAATCATACCTTTAAAAAAGAAAAAAATATAAAATGATTTAACTTGAATATTAATCATTCTTTAGATATACATAATGAATCCAAGGTTATTAAAAGGAAAATATATATGAGAGTTTAGTCGTATGATAATGAATGGAGAAAATATAGAGATTTTATTAGAGAAAGCAATACTTGAAGAAAAACATTATAGCTGGAAAGAAGCAGCTAACCTATATGATCAAATTGCAAAATCTTATTTAAGTATGGGTGATAAGAAAAAAGCAGCAGAAATGTATTATAAATCTGGATGGTCTTTTTTTGAAGCATCTTATGCATCAGAAAATACTGAGGATTTAATAGAGAATAGTAAAAATTTGATTAGAACATTAAAAGAATCTGAAAATCTCTTCAAAGAAAATAGAAATATATCTGAGGAATTAGAATGTAAAGGATTTAGAATACTGTTACAAGCTATGTTTTTTACAAAATCAAAACCTGAAGTCCCAAATTTAGTACGCGAATCTTTTGAGATTATCATAAGATCATATCAACTTTATAATAAAGATGTGATTAACGAAAAACTTGCTAGAAAACCATATGTTTGTTCATTAATTGCAGTTACTCTAGCTTATTGTAGTAGAGATCCTAAAGAAATATATATAACTTTACAAAAAGGGTTAGATTTTGCGTATGAGGCTTGGAAAATTTCAAAAGAGGTAAAAGATTTTAAACTTCTCACTAATTCACTGGAGTTAGAAACTACAGCTTGGAAAATTCTAACTTTTATAAAAAACTTCAAACAAGATAAACATTGGAAAGAATTTTTAGGAAATCTCATTTTAAGATGTGAAGAAAGTCTAAAAATTATAGAAGAATCTAAAGATTCACAACTTCTTAGAACAATTAATTGGGTAACTGGTCTAGCTTATGTAAATTTTGGATTTCATTATCTTGAAGAAGAAGTAGAGCAGAGAAAATATCTTGATAAAGGTCTGGAATTAATTGAAAAAAGTATCAAATTTGCAAGAGATACGAGAAATAATTATGTTTTGATTCAGATATTCTTCGATCTCGATTTCTACCTCTTCGTGGCGGGTAGAATCGATTATCTTCAGAAAAGAATTATTAATGATATCGATGAAATCACCAAGAAAGGAAAAATATTTGAAAATACTAATATTTCTTCCTATTTTATAGCTAATTATTTAACTGCATTCTATTATTCGAATAGCGCTCAAATGAGCTTTTTTCCCATAACCCAAAGAATTTCATATGCTAAGAAGGGTATTGAATATGCTAGAATAGCTTTAACAAAAAACATATGTGAATTTATGAATACATTGCCATATCAAGCTTTAGTCTGGTCATATTCTCAATTAATTAACTTAACAAACTTACAAGAAGAACGTATTGAGTTTATGCAGAAAATGCTTGAATATGCAAATAAGGCTAAGGAGATTGGTGAAAAATTTGAAGGTGGGTTTACTCGAACTGATGGTTATTCTTCCATATACAGAGCTTATAAAACTTTAGCTGATATTGCTGATAATAAGCAAGAAAAAGTTAAAATGTTAAACATTGCTATTGATGCTGGTAAAAATTACGCGAATCACGCATTGGAATCTCGGACTGGCATAATAACGGCAACATTGCGATTAGGACTTTTATATGAAGAAATGGGTATATTAACATTGAATAAAGAGGCATTTCTCCGGGCTAAAACATTATTTGATAATCTTATTAGTGAATGCATTGAAAAAAAATATCACTCATACGCGGCAGCTGGATGTGAATATATCGCTCGGATCGAAGATAGATTAGGGAATCACAATAGTTCTGCATGTTATTATGAAAAAGCTAAAACTGCATATTTAAATTCACTGCAAAATGTTGGTTACAAACTCCTTAAAAACAGAATTAATGAAAAAATTAATTATGTAGATGCTTGGAGCTTTATAGAAAAAGCAAAAGCATACCATAAAAAGGAAAATCATCTAAAAGCTAAGGAAAGTTATGAGAGAGCTTTTAAAATTCTTAGAGGATTTCATAATTTTAATTATGAATCTGTTTATTATTCTGCTTGGGCTATACAAGAAGAAGCAGAACAATTTAGCAAACTTGAAAATCATAAAGAAGCTATAGAAAAATTTGATGCAACAAATACAATTTTTAACGATTCCATAAAGGCTATGAATAAAATCGCTAACCAGATAAAAGATAAATTCACTATACAAAGGATTGAAAGGCTTAAAAAAGTAGCACAATTACGGATTAAATATTGTTTAGCAAGATCACATATAGAAAAGGCGAGAATTCTTGGAAAAAAAGGTGAGTATAGCGCAGCAGCAGAGTTATTTGCCTCTGCCGCATCTGAGTTTAGAGATGTTTGTAATCTCTTTAAAATTGAATCAGAAAGGGTTGAACTTGAAGCAGTATACTTTCTCTGTAGAGCATGGGAAAGCATGGAACTGGCTGAGAAATTTGTTGATCCAGAAAGATTTGCAGATGCAGCAAATCTCTTCATTAAAGCAAGTGAACTTTTTAGTGATAGCAAATTAAAATTATTAGCTTCTGGTAATTCAGCCTTTTGTGAAGCTTTAGAATTAGGTTGTGAGTTTGATGGAACTCATGAATATAATATAAAAGCAGAATTATATCCAAAAATCAGAACAAGATTAAGAAAAGCTGCTTCTTCTTATGAAAAAGGTGGTTTTGAAAAAGGAAGTGACTGGGCGTTAGCAACATTAACCTATTTTGATGCTGCATGGTCTTTAATACAAGCAGATGAAAAATTAGAGTTTGAGGAAAGGAAAAAACTCTTAAGTATTGGATCAGAATATTTAAAGTCCGCAGCAGCACTTTTTAGTAAAGCTGGTTATAAAGATAAGGAAAAAGAAACTTTAAAACACTTGAATATTGTCGCAAAAGAAGAAAAAATAATTTTTTCAGCTTTAAATTCAATTAAAAAACCAGGTATATCGGGTAGTACTGTTGGGATTATCGCTCCTGCTTGTGCGGTAGAAATCAGTCAATCTCCGAGATTAGGTGAAGTAACTCAATTTACTCAAGAAGAAAGAAGAGTTTTAGGAGAAAGGTTAACTAAAAAGAAATATGAAATAATCTATAAGGACTTGTTTAAAGAATATTCAAGAGCTCAAAAAAGAGAATTTAGGGTTGGAATTGCTCAAA
Organism: Promethearchaeota archaeon; assembly: GCA_019058365.1. Classification (GTDB taxonomy): domain Archaea; phylum Asgardarchaeota; class Lokiarchaeia; order Sigyniarchaeales; family SOKP01; genus Loki-b32. The sequence continues at coordinate 106,521 of JAHPZE010000005.1, forward strand.
TTGGTGTATCCAAATCTGGTGATATTATGAGAGAATTCTATACTATGACATTTTCAGGTCTCTTAAGCCTCAGACGTAATAAAGTTGAAGCTTTAAGATTTAAAGTAAAAAATATGATTGAAAATGCACATAAAGAAGGTGTTAATGTTTTACTTTTTCCAGAAATGATCGTTGACCTCAATTACAGTGAAATGTTAGAGGATATTTCTGATCTTGCTAAAAAATATGAAATGTACATAATTCCAGGTTCATTTCATGATCAAAAAACAAAGAGAAATCTTGCCAGGGTCTTTGGACCAGAGGGTATTCTTTGGGAACAAGAGAAACATATACCGGCAATTATACAACATGGAGAAAGAAAATTTAAGGAAGGTATAGAGGTAGAAAATCTTCCCCAAAAGATATTCGTTTATGATACAGAGTTTGGAAGAATTGTAATTTCTATTTGCCGCGATTTTCTTGATATGGATTTAAGAGTAGAACTGAAAAATTTTGAACCACCGGTTGATATAATTCTAAATCCTGCTTTTACTCCTGTCACTGCAGATTTTAAAGCAATACACTTCGATGCTCGGAGATCTATTTATGCTTACTGTTTTTTTGCCAACGTAGCTGAATTCGGTGATTCTCTTATCTATACACCCGAGAAAGATCGCACTGAGAGAAATATTCCGGCAAAAGAAGAGGGGTTGATTTATAAAGACATAGACCTTTTTAAATTGCGTTCAGAACGCAAAAAATGGGAAAAACAGCAAAAGAAAGAAGTACAATTTATTCAAAGTACAAGATAGTTAAAATACTCTCTAAAATTTTAAATTATTTTAATAATAGTAAAGAATTATCTTTGAATGATAAATTTTAAAGTGTTCTATTTTAATGAGTAAGGGATTTAAACTTCTTCGCGTAGAATATATATTTTCTGTATTAATACCATGTTTATTATGTATATATTTGAATAGTTATTATATAATTTCTCAAATATGGATATTAGCAGGATTTGCTTTTTATGCGATTACAGGGAATACTCTAAATGATTTCATTGATATGAAAGATCCTAATGAAAAAGAAACCTTAGAACGAGTGAAAGGATATGGGAGAAAAGAAATTGCTGTTCTTGCTATGGCAAGTTTCATGCTTGGAACCATGTGTTTTATAAATGGTATCTTAGTGAGACCAATTCTCGGAATATACTTGGGACTTATTGTATTTATGGTAGTTTTCTATTGTCTATTTAAAAAGCTTGTTATTATTAATCATATTATTTTGGGCATTTCTCATATAATTTTACCTTATTTTATGATTAAAATTAATGCTGGAGATGTCTTCATGAATATTTTTCCCGAAATGGGGTTATTTGAATCTTTAATATTAGCAACTATAACAGTTGTAGCATTTACAGGGCAAATGGTTCATGAGATGATTGATGGTGACTCATTAGCTAAATTAAAACCAAGATCATCTCAAATGGTAATTTGGGTAGCTTGTATAATTTCTTTACTAATTTCAATAATCTCTTTCATTATTACAAAATACTGGATATTCTTGCCAATTGTATTTTTTCCACTTGGAATTATGTATATTTATAGAAAACCTCGGACTGATCTATTAGGAAGAACATCGCTAAAAGATACTGGAATTATATTAGGAAATCTTATGTTAGTGTATATCATTATTTTAATATTGGCTCCATAAAAACAATAAGAATTATATTAATATCTACTAATATTAGATAAATTGATTTAAGTTTTTAAAAGGGGATTAAAAATATCGAAAATAAAACCTGTAAGTAAAGATTTTTTTTCTGACTTTGATGAGAAAGCATGTACTCGCTGTGGTGAATGCTTTCATAAATGTCCAGTTATGTTACTTCCTAAAGATTTAGCAATTGATGAGATTAAAAAATTGATTGCGGGAGAGAAGACCAAAAAAGTATTAAGTGAATGTCAAAGCTGTTTCTCATGTAATTTTTATTGTCCAGAGAATGCCCATCCAGCTGGTCTTGTTTTACAGCGATGGAATGAGCAATATCAAAAAGAGGAACTGAAAGTAAGAGCAAAACATTATATGACACTTTATCCATATTATCCTAACTTCCGATCCTATGTTATGGAACATTTACCAGAAAAAACAAAAGATCTTGTTAAGAGTTGGGCTTCTTTAAAACCTTTAAAGGGAGATACACTGACTTATCCAGGTTGTAATATCATAACATTTGCTGAACTTACACAAGCTAGTTTTTTTAAGGACTTAGATATAAGAGGCCGTTTAGAATATTGTTGTGGTGAAACTTTATTTCGAACAGGATATACAGAGGAGCTTTATCAGATTACTAAAAGATTAGATAAATGGTTTAATATTTTGAAACCTAAAAATTTACTTGTTCTTTGCACTGCAGGTACAAATGTTTTCAAAAATGTACTTCCTCAATATGGATTAACTTATAAATTTGAAGAGATAAAGTCATATATTCAATTCTTATGGGAAAAAATTGAGACTGGGAAACTTAAAATCAAGAAAAAATTAGATATGACCGTTACGATACAAGATTCTTGTTATTCTAAAATGTTCGGAGAAGAATATATGGATTTACCTCGAAAGATTTTAGATGCAATAGGGATAGAGATTATTGAAACGGAGTCATGTAAGCAGAATATGAGATGTTGTGGAATTGGTGCAGGATTTTCAGTTGATTCCGCTTATCAATCATTTAGAATCCGGTCATCAACTCTTAGAAACTTTAAGGATTTTAAAAAGACTAAAGCTGATGCTGTATGTGTATATTGTGCTGGATGCTTAGCAACATTCATTGGAAATAAGAAACTTTATTTTAAAAAACTTAAGGTTTATCATATTATTGAGTTAATACAAATGGCTATTGGAGAAAAACCTTGCTTAACATCAAAATTGAAAAAGAAAAGGGGCAATTATTTTTTCTGGGGTGCTATTCGAAAACAAGTCCCTAAATTACTATCAAAAAAAACATTTAAAATAGCTAAAATTCCTGAAGAACCTCCTGAATACGATGAGGCTTGGTAATTATGAGTAAACTTAAAAGAATATCAGGATTTAGAGAAGACCTATGTAATTTATGTGGTGAATGCCTACATTTATGTCCTGTCTTAAGCCTACCTATTGAGGATGCAAAGGAAGAGATTAAGAACTTAATTGAAGGAAAGGACTCCAAATATACCCTAACTAAATGTAATACCTGTTTTTCTTGTAATTTGTATTGTCCTCAAAATGCAAATCCTTATAATTTAATTCTTGAGAGATGGAATGACCTTTACAAAAAAAGAGCAGCCCCGTCATTATATCGTTTTGTCTGTCCTACTGAACAAAATAATATTTGGCAACTACTAAATATTTTTTTATCTAATCAGGAAAGAAGATGGATTTATAAATGGTTTAATTACATCCCAAAACCTAATGATACCCCATTATTGATTGGAAATTATACCCATTTATTTCCATTTATAATAGGCGGAAGTAAATTATTAGATTATTTTAAGCCTATTGACAGAATTGATCAATGGGAAGGTGGTGCATATTTATACCAAGGTGGATATTTAGATGTTGTCCAAAGGATCGCTCAGAGAACAAAGATTGAATTTGATAACTGGGGTGTAAAAAAAATTGCTGCTTGTTTGGATGCGGTTGAATATATATTTAAAGAAGTTCATCCTAAAGAGATGGGAGTAGTTCATGCTCAAGAATTTGTTAATTTTAACCAATGGTTATTAGATAAAATTAATTCTAATGAAATTCAGCTAAAAAATCAATTAAATTTGAAAGTAACAGTTCATGATAATTGTTATTCTAAAAGTCTAGATGGTGCTTATTGGGAAGCTCCTCGAGAAATATTAAAAAAATGTGGATGTCGAATTAAAGAAATGAAACATAATCGAAAGAATTCATTGTGTTGTGGTTTCGGCGCAGGGGCTTCTTGGGTAAAAAATATTTCAATCCCATTTGATATTATTTCGGAAGGATTCAAAAAATTCAAAGAAGCAGAAGACACGGGCGCAAAAGCTTTAATATCCTACTGTGGGGGCTGTATTTATTTATTATGGGCTATAAAAGAGCTCAAACGAAGTAAAATAGATATATTCCATGTTATTGAAATTGTAAGAATGGCTATGGGAGAAAGGTTGAATTATCCGCAAGATCACATTAAACGAGCATGGGATATTATCGCAATTATATCTTATTCGCTACTACTTTCTGTTTATAAAAAGAATTTTTTCTTAAATAAATTAATATATGATGAAAAATTCAGTTCTTTCCAGCCAAAAAGGCATACTCTTTTAAAAATTATGAGAGCTTTATTTAAGATCTCATTAGTCAGAAAGGTTTATGCTTTACTTTTTCGTTTGTTCATGCCAATTTTAAGAACTAGGTAATTTCACATACTTTTTAGTGAAAATTAAGGTTTTATTATAATTCATTATAGAGTGACTTTTTAAATATCTTTAAAAAATATTAAATAATTACCTCATATTCGAAAGACAATTATCGATTAAGATATCCAAATCAATATATTAATAGTATTTGGAGGAGTTACTCATATCTGATATAGAATCTCAAAATTCAATACAGTATATTCAACAAAAAGATGAATTTGATTATTTGAAGAGTTTGATTAGCTCTGTTGATAAAGGGAAATGTGTTGGTATTTTATTACACGGTCCTCCTGGTACTGGTAAGACTTTATTAGCAATTTCACTTGCACAGAATTTTAATTCTTCTTACTATATAATTGATGGATCTCCTGATCTTGATAGAAGAGATATTGAAGGTAATTGGGAACTTATTAAAGGAGCAACCAAATTTAACTATGGACCATTAACTTTAGCAATTAAAGATGCGAATAAACGTGGAATTTCCTTTGTTATCATTAATGAAATAAATGCTATAAGAGAGAATGAACAAATATCTTTAAACTCGTTATTATCTGAATACCACATCAATTTAATCTCTAAGGCGTTTGAGAAACATGAACTAAGTTCTAAAAGTAAGTTAATAATAATCGGAACCATGAATAAGGGAGTTGCTGGAATAAATAAACTTCAAGAAGCATTTGAAGATCGATTCATAATAAGCCCAGAAATAAATTACCCTTTAAAAAATAAGGAAATTGATATCGCTATTAAAATGTCAGGATGTAAAGAAAAAATCGCTGAAATTGTTGTAGATGCAGCCCGGCAAATAAGAAAACAAGCGATACAGGACTTCTCAATTACAAAAATCTTCTCAACTCGTTTGATTATTAATTTTTGTATGTTAATTTCCAAAATGCCTCCTAAATTTTTAAAAAATAATATTGAAAATGTAATCTTAAACAAACTTGGAAATACTCCTGAAGAAAAGAAGTCGATCGCAATGATACTAGATGGTAAAATGTTTGAGAGTAAATTAAAAGAAGAACTAATTAATAAAGCAGGTGTTCCATTAGTATGGGAAGATGCTATTGATAATTGCTCAGTAGATCAGATTATTTTAAAGACCAAATCGTGTTTTGATAATTATATTAAGACTTGGGGGAGAGGAAATACAATTAAAAAAAATGGAAATATAATGTGGAAGCCATTACAATGGATGTGGAATAAAAATAGATTAATTTTACAAGAATATATCAAACTAACAGAATTATTAAGATTTCCAGTAATCTATAAACAAGAAACAGGAAAAGATCATATCTACAATGAAGTATTGACATTGAATTACATTCGATGGCTTTACCAACAGAAAATAGAAGAATTAACAAATTTTATGGCAAAAATATTTCCAGTTATTTAGACTTCAAATCAAATTGATTCAAAATAAGAGTTTTAAAAAAAAATGGCAGAATTATTTGATCTTTTTGAAAGAGATTTTTTTACTGATATTTTAGCACTAACTAATATTGGGAAAAGAATTAGTGGAAATAATGAAATCATGATCCAATTCTTAAATGGGGTAGAAGCAGTATATACAGATTGTAGATTTATCTACTTACCTACAAAATATAAATCAGAAATTAAAGATGCTCAAGGACTTGTAGCTCATGAAAGTGGACACATAGGGTATGGCTCATTTGAGCTTGCGTTCAAAAAGCTAATTGATACACTTGCTAATAAATATAAAATGCCTCATTTTTTTGTAAAAAACGTTGTAAATGTCGTTGAAGATGTAAGAGTTAATGCTATTAATAATATAAAATTCCCAGGTTTTTACAGGAATCTAAGATTATTAACAAAAAGAATGTTACCTAGACTTATATCAAGGATTGAAAAAGCTAAAGATATTTTACTCTACATTAATCTATTTCTTGAAGAATATGAAGGTTTTCAGTTGAAACCTACTATAAAAGATATCGAAATGAGTGGAGATGATTGGGAGGGAATTTCAGAAGTGAAAAAATTTCTATTTAAAAATTTAACTCCTAGTTCTTCAATTATTTCATGTGATTTATTATGTAAATTCCTCAAAAAGTATTTTTCATTCGAAGAAATGAATACAACGAAGGATATTAATGGTCTTCAAGGTAAAAATAACAACACCATCCATCAAATCGAAAATTTATCTACAAATAAAAAAAATCAAGACAAAACTAAATTAGATAGAACTAGTGAAGAACTAATTGAAAAACTAAAAGACATCAATTTAGAACCTGGAGATTTAGAGATATTAAGTGAAGAAGATGAATCAAAAGAAGAGAATGACAAAAATAAAGCTAGAAAAAAGAAAAATAAAAGTAAAAAAAAGTCTGGAACAAAAAGTAAAAGAGAAAATACAAAAGATAAAAATAAAATTATTGATACACCTGAAAATAAGGATTTAAAGAAAAGTCAAAAAAAGTTAGTAATTAGTGAATCACTTGAACAAGAAATGAATATTGCCTTCTTAGAATGTGATCTTAACCAAAAACAAAAAGAAACGAAATTAAAAGAAATATCAAAATTAGTAAAAGAAGCGGAAGAAGCAATGAAAGAACGTTTGATTTTCTTAGAAAAGGGGGAATATTTAATTATTCCTCATAAAGATAAAGGAAAAAGGAATGTAAAAGATACTAAAATTGAAAATGAGAGCATGATTCCTTCGGGGATGTCTTATTCTCAAATAAAAGTAAAATATATGAATACGATTAAAAAAATGAAATTGATTTTTTCAGATTTAAAAAACAAATCGGGTAATGATTCATTTCAAAAAAAAGGGCGATTAAACAATAAATTTGTAAAGGCGATTACAAGTGATTATAAATTTAAACAATGTTTTACAAGGAAATTGTTAAATAAAGAATTGAGATTATTAGTTTTAGTCGATATAAGTGGCAGTATGAGGGGGATAAAAGTACAAGCAGCTAAAATAGCGTTGGTTATGCTAAGTGAAGCTCTTGAAGATATTGCAAAGATTAGAATTGTATTATTTACAGGTACATTCCATGCATTAAATATTTTAGTAAAAGATTTTGAGGAAATGCTTAATCCTCGTAAAATTGATAAATTTGGTTGCCATTCAAGAGACGGACAAAATATTGATGGTGTATCAATTAAGCATGAAGCAAATAAATTAGATAAAGAGGATATAATAATTGTTATTTCAGATGGACAGCCTGCAGCTAATGGTGGCTACAATTTAAATGATGCGATTCCGGAGATTCACCAAGTGAGAAAAAAGTTTAAAACTTTCGCATTCTCTATAGATTCGCAAGGAGAATACTTAAATAAAATGTATGGGAATGATTGGGTTTTAACGAACTCTAGTAATCAAACAGAATTAGGGCAAAAGATGATAAAATTTTGTCAAATAATTGCCCGTGAATTTTTTAGATAGGGTGGCTTTTTATTCTTTAGAGGAAATATTGAAAAATACTAATACTGCTAAAATTTAATATTGAAATTATATGAATTCACAGTTAATAAAGAAGGCTAAATATCAGAGAAGGATTGATGATAAATACTCTCAATGTTTAACTTGTGAGAGAAAATGTAAGATTTTAAATGGAAATGCTGGATTTTGTCAAACACGGATTAATATAGACGGTGAAATTTATTCTATAGTTTATGGATTAATTCCTGCTCTATCGTTTAATCCAATAGAAAAAAAGCCTTTCTATCATTTTTATCCCGGCAGTACAGCTATAACAATAGGAACTTATGGTTGTAATTTTGCATGTTTTTGGTGTCAAAATCATCACCTTTCAAAGGCAAACCCTTTAAATCTTTTTCAATTTACTGCATCTGAAGATTATTTTACTCCTAAAAAGCTCATTGAGATTGCATTAAAAAGAAAATGTCAAGGAACTTCAATATCCTTTAACGAACCTACATTACTGTTTGAATATTCATTAGAAGTATTCAAACTAGCAAAGCAGCATGGATTATATAATACTTATGTTACAAATGGCTATATGACTGAAGATGTTTTAAGGGATCTAGTAGACGCTGGTCTTGATGCAATGAACATAGACATAAAAGGAGATTCTGATATGATTAAGAAATATTGTGGCGCAAATGTAGATAAAGTATGGAGAAACGCCAAGTTAGCAAAAAACTTAGGTGTTCATATAGAGATAACAACATTATTAATTCAAGGATTTAATTCCAATCAAAAAATTATTAGAAAACTTACTGAGAGAATAGTTAGTGAATTAGGTGAACTAACACCATTTCATATCAGTCGGTTCTTTCCTCATTATAAAGCACAAAACTACGGACTTTCTGAGCCTACACCTTTAGATCTTCTATATGAAGCTTATAAGAATGCAAATGATGTTGGTTTGAAATACATTTACTTAGGGAATTTACCTATAAACAATTATGATAATACTTATTGCCCAAAATGTTCTAAACTAGTCATCAAAAGAAAAGTATTTGGGATCAAAGAGTTATATTTAGATTCTGAGGGAAATTGCAAGTTTTGTGGATTTCCAATTTGTATTATTTGATTTTTTTCTTCAACTTTTTTTTATTAATTCAAATAAGATGTAGTTTTTAAATAGCACTTAGTAATTATTTTTAGAAGTACAAGAATTCAAATTTCATTTTTAAAGGTTTAAAAAATGGCGAAAAAACCATTATCTAAAACGACAACCTCATCAAAATCTTCTCCATCTAAAATTCCAACATTAAAATCTCCTGAAGTAGCACCCACTCAAAAAAAACCCCCCACGTCAATATCTAAAAAAAAAAAACCAATAGATAATCTGTCAATTTTAAAAACTTCTCCATATTTGAAACAATCATCAAAGTCTCAGACATCTGGAAAACATTTTACTTTAAAAGAATTGTTTGAGAGAAATCTGCTTTCTCAAAAGGAAGAAAAGATGGAAATTATATTAAGTGGACAATATCAAGATGCCCTTGATTTAATGTATGAAGCCGACGCATCAAATCTATACCCAATTTTAGTGGGACCACCAGGGATTGGCAAAACAACATTATGTCGGTATTATGCCCAATTAAGGGCAGAAATTACGGGAAATGATTCATTTGAGTGGATAACTTTTGATGAATCGACTAAACCGGCTCATCTTGTTGGAAGTTTCAACCCTGCAACTACAATACAAAAAGGATTTTCTTTTGAAGCATTTAATCCAGGACCTTTAATTAAATCAATGTTAAATGGAGGTTTATTTCTTGCGAATGAAATCAATCGAGCAACTGAATATACTCAAAATTCACTTCTTGAACCATTAGAAGAAAAAACCTTAGCAATTCCACATATAGGAAGAATAAAAGCATCGCCAGGATTTTTCTTTATCGGCGCCATGAATCCTTCTGAATTAGTAGGTACGCATAGATTAGGAGAAGCATTAAAAGATAGGTTTAATGTATGGATTGAACTTGATTATCCTGATAAGAAAACAGAGATGAAGATAATTGAACATAATAATCCATATTATAAAATAAACGAGAGCACACTTGAGAAAATATATTTGATTATTAATAGAACTCGTACTCATCATCAAATCCAAACACCTGCTAGTTTAAGGAGTGGCATCGCGCTGGCACGTCTTACCGGAGTAGCACAAAAGAAAGTTAAAAAGGATCCAGATAAAATTCTTGGGGATATTGCTAGTAATGTGTTATTCGGAGCGATACAAACAAAACCTGGAGTTAAAATAAATGATGTTATTAAAAATATCATTTCCCAAGTTGTAGGTTCTGCATAAATTAAAAATTCAATTCATTTAAGAGAAGGTAAAGATTGTGATATTATTTCCAACTAATCCCGTTTGGTTTTCTCTTAAATTTATAAATGCTTTGAGAAAGCATGAAAAGTGTATAATTAAACCATCTGTTAGGCAAGCTATTGCTATGTGCAAGCTAATATTCGCAAGATTTTTAAATAGGGGTATGTGTGATATTGAAGATTTTTTAGAAGTTGCAGTAGTAACAAGCCCCTTAGAAAATCAAGATTTAGCTAAACAATTAGCAAGAGATGTTCTAACTTATGTAGATCCATCAAAAAATACCATCTCTAGTGAAATTAATAATTTTGATATTTTTGATCATACTAAACCTAAAGATTTAGTAGATGATATTGCACAAGATTTTAGCGATTTGGATGAAATTTATGATGATTTAGAGCTCTTGAAAGACTTTTTTGGTGAGATCGAAGGCTTAGATTTGGAAACGATGATGGAATCAACTTTTAATACTTTTTTTGATAGATTTGCTAATGAACTTGAGGAAGATCCATATAAAACAGCACTAGATGTAATAGAAAGAAATTCAATTGTAAATTTTGAAAAAATCCCGGATCTCAAATCTTTATTAAAAAAAGCAAAAGATCTTTTAAGGAAAAAAGTAAATCATTTAGAACCGGAAGATATTGATTTTGCAAGAAAATTAGGAATTCTTGATGATATAATTGAGGAATCTAGTGTTGCCAGAGAAAAGATATTGTCTCAATTTGCTAAAGATAAAACTTTAAGTAGAGAGGAAAAAGGAAAACCAAAAGCTGATAATATAATTGGATTAAAGAAATCTTTAGAAAAGACTTTTCAAAAAAGTTTTTATGATGCCTTAAACCTTGCTGAATTTGGGTTAAAAGGGAAAATCCTTGATAATAAAGAAAAAGAGACTATGAAGAAACTTTTTAAAGAAAGTTTGAAACAGGGAAATCGAAATCTCAATGATCTATTTAGAGCTACTAAAGTAATGGGTTCGAATCTTGATATTGAGAAGCAAGATTTAGACCATATTATTGATAATAGTTTAGATTTACCCTTTAAAGATGCTCTTCAGAGTGTTAAGAATTATGATCAATATTTTGGTGGGAGTCTAAGTGATAAGTATTTAGAGAAATATAGTAATGATTTAGATACCATCAATAAGAAATATAATTTAGAGGATATCCGAAAAATTTTAATAAAAAATCCAACAAAGACCCCTTCATGGCGAAAATTATTGTCTAAAACAATCGATAAAGAAGTTCAAGAACTCAAAAAAAATTATGCTAAAACTGAGGTATTAAATGCACAAATGAAAAATTTAGCAGATACATTAATTGCATCTCAAGATGAATGCTCTGATTTTGTTTGTAACGCTCAGTTATCTACTAAAATCCAAGATGTAGTAAATAAAACCACAGAAATTGCAGTAAATAAAAATGTATTAAGAAATCTTATTAAAAATTTTAATGAAATGGGATTTCTTCCTAATCTTGATTCCATCAGGAAAGCGGGAAAACAATTAAAAATGTCAGAAGCAGAGATTCTTAGTTTGATAGAAGCAAATTTTAAATACTTTAAGAAAATGGTAGAAGAACACTCAACAACTTATCAAGGCTATAAAGATTATCTTAAGCAGTTAAAACTTACACCTCAACAAGTTGATCAGATCATAAGAAGCGCCATGGGGACCGTACCACCCAAAACTACTAACTTAGATGCACTAAGTGTATTAAGTGAAAAACTTTTATCCCAAGTTCTTAATACTGCTGAAAGCATGGGTGATACAGCTTTAAATTCTGCATTTTCTTCTTTAGGTGCAGGTAGTGGGTTAGATCTTCTTGAGCAATGGTTTTTTTCAAGACATAATATCTCGGCAAAGGTTAAAAGAAAACTAAAAGAGATTATCAAACACATTATGATAGATCTTGGGATACGTTCGGCAAATTCTCTAATTGGCTCAGCTAATTCAGGTCCAATTGTAGAAAATATAGTAATTCCTTATACACCTGGTGATGACTTTGAATTAATAGATCTTGAGGAAACAATAAACAATCTACTAGAGGGAGGTAAAACAGTTGATTTGATTTCTAATGATGATTTTTTAGTAGCTAAAACAAGTCAAGGACTTCGTTGTTTGGTCCTGGAATTGGATATTAGTGGGAGTATGACAGGACAGAAATTATCGCAAATGGCTCTTTGTGCTACTATGTTAGTCTATGCATTCAAGCCAGAAGAGCTAGCTCTTACATTTTTTGAATCTAATACTCAAAGGGTAAAGAATCTCGATGAGGATGTTGAGTTAGAAAGAGTCGTTGATGAATTATTAGAAATTCAAGCTAGGGGTGGTACATGTATAAATTTTGCCCTTAAATGGGCGAATCATCAATTTGAGAAAAAAACTCGATCCAAACATAAATTAAATGTGCTCTTTACTGATGCCGACGTATTTGATCTTAATAATAGTCTTATAGAATTGAAGAAAATGAGTGAAAAGAACGTTAAATTTGTTATGGTCGTGCCTAAATTTAATTTTTCTCCTGTTATGGCTAGAAAAATGGTTGAGGAAGCAAACGGAGTTCTTTTAACATTGAATCAGTGGAGAGAATTTCCAAAATTAATTTCTGAAATTATTACTAACCAATAAGAAAACTTTCTTAAACTATAGAGGTGTTAATTATAGATTTAAAAAACAATCTTAAAAATGCAGACTCTTTCAAGAGGCATGTCCAAGGAGCTAGATTTAATAGAGGAACTAATATCCCTAATAAAAATATTATTAATTTTAATGTTGAAAAAGATCCAGTTATTAAAGTGATAGCAGAGCTTCAAGGATCAGGAAATTCTCGGTATGTTATTAATATTTTTCAAGATAATACTGGATTTAAAATCATACATGACTGTCCTGATTTTAAAAAAGGGACAAAATTTTGTAAACACATTGTTAAAATTTTATTATTACTTGAAAATCAAGTTTGTCAAACAATTTGTCAGAGTATTTCCAGAATGTTTTTTACCTCAGATTTTGGATTGGTTAAAAAAAGCAAGACGACAAGCTATATTCTTAAAGCTGAAGATTTAATTAAGCAAGCTAAGTATTATGAAGCTATTAATTTCCTACATCAAGCATTTGATGAATCGAAAAATTTTGAATATATCTTAAAAATAGGTGAAATTACGCTAAATTATGATTTCTACGATCAGTTCTTAAAATATTCTATACAATTTAAAGAATTAGCAGATAAATATTTAACTGAATATCCAAAAATTATAAGCACAGCAATTTCTAACTTCGACAATTTTAACTTTTCAAAGAAGGTTGAGATTTTAATCAATAGTCAAATTTTAATGATGAATTTTCCAAAACTTCTCATGCTGGATGTTTTAAAACATATAACAATAAATGAAATTGAGGAACCAATTCTAAGATACTTGTTATTGCATAAATTTGAGTCTGAGTTTTATATCATGGATTATTTTAAAGATTTTCCAAAAGATTCTAAATCTAATTTAAAAGATTTAATGGAAGAGAATACTTTAGATTTAGTTAATGAAGCGATATTAAATATGGAATCAGAAGAAGAAGTAAAAGCATTTATTACTATAGCACAGAACTGCAAATTTAACAACGATGGTATAATTTTTTCTAAAGTTCAAGATTACATGAAGAAATTAAAGGATATTTATTTGGAAGGTTTAAAATTAAAGCATGCCTTTCTTCGGTCTTTAGTTATAGCAAATACGCAAAGTGATAAGTTAAGGCAAATGAAATTTATCAAGAAATATAATTATCCAACTCTCATCTGGACTTCACCATACAAAAGTGAAACACCTTTACATTATTATATTCTTGAAAAGTGTGGATTTGAGAGCCATCATCTTGAATATACTGATATTAATAATTTTATTGAGAATTATCCTGTATTTAAAGATATTTTCCGTGGAAATAATCCAGTACGTTATGAAGTTAAAAATTTTTGGGGCGATTATGAACCGAAAATAAAAAACACTGTCCAATCTAATCAAAAAGTTGAATTAGACTATGAATTAAATCTACAAGATATTAATAAAGTTATTTTAGTCGAATGGGATTTGGCACAAAAACCGATCCTAGGGAGCTATACTTGTCAATTTTCTGATGGGTATCTTATACCAGATGGAACTCATCCTCTAACATATGAAATACAACCTTTTGATATAATATTATGTGAAAAAAATCCAGTAGTAATAAAGAGCCATAATATTAAAATCATGAAACCTCTAAGAAGAATAAATCAGAAAACAGCAATCGAGTTAGTATGGGCTGGTATTGAATATATATCTTCTTATTTGCCATTGGATCTCATTGAGGAATTAAAAAAATACAAAATTGATGAATTGGACGCTATTGATAAAATTTTTGAGACCTTTAATAATAGTTTCTTGCCAAATAAAGACTCTTCAAGAAAATTATTTCACGAATTTATTCAAAATAAAATTATAAAGGAGCTCAATCAAGTATATTTGAACGTAATTAATAACACTAACTATAGAGATAAAATTCTAAGATTGATTGGATTTGAAAGATATTCTGAGATTTTTAAAAAAAGAACGATTTTACAACAGTTTAAACTGGGAGATCTAAAAAGAAACTCACTCCAAGAATTAAAACGTGATTTTAAGAAATTTATTTTACAAAAATTAGCAGATTTAATAAAAAGTAAGAATTTTGAAGAAATTGATTTAAAAATTTTAAGAAGATTTCCCAAATTCAAAAAATTAACCCTCAAACTAATTTATGAGTTAAGAAAGCAACTCATTGAGTGCAAGATATATCAAATTGGTAAAGAATCTTATGATATCCAGAATTTATTCGAAAATTATTATGGTGAGATTATTATTAGGAATGCTTTAAATGTAATTTCGAGTCAAAAAAGACTTAATACAATAATATCTGAGGATGATCTTTCAAAAATTCTAGAAAATTTTAACTACTTGAAATTAAAAACACCAAAAATTATTGAAAAATAGGTTAATCAAATTATACTTCTTATAGGAATAAAGTTATAATTCTGTAAGTTATATTTATTTTTTATGACTGAATTATTTGCTGAAAATATTAATGGAATAAAAATCTGTTATGAAATTTATGGAGAAGGATACCCGGTATTTCTTGTACATGGATTTGCTGCTAAAAAAGAGTATTGGATTGCACAAATTAGTGACTTATCTAAAAAGTTCAAAGTAATAACACTAGATAATCGGGGTGCTGGAAAATCTGATAGACCGAATATACCCTACACGATGGAGATGTTAGTTGATGATTTAAAGGGATTAATGGATTTTTTGAAAATTGATAAAGCACATCTTATTGGGCACTCTTTGGGGGGAGCTGTAATACAACATTTTGCCGTAAAATATCCTGAGTGCGTTAATAGGATAATACTCATTTGCTCATTTCCAGATTTACCACTCGATGAAGTGGGCACAAGAATGTATAAAGAAAACCATATTGCTATATATGAAGCAAGATTAAAGGATCCAATCAAATCCTTTTATGATAAAATTAAATTAAGATTCTCTCGCGAATTTATTAAATTAATGAAGGAAGATCCTAAGAAGAAATTCCATGGAATTTTTTCTGCGAATGATTTAATGGAAAGTGAAAAAATAAATCCCGTAACCCCTCAAGATATTAACAACCTAACTAATACTTTAATCACTTATAGAGTCTTGAATCGATTGCAAGAAATTAAAAATGAAACTCTAATAATTGCAGGAGATAAAGATAAACTTGCTCCTAAAGCGGCAAGGGACAAGTTGCATGAAAAGATTCCAAATAATACATTAAAAATAATTCTAGGAAGCCACTGGGTTAATTTAGAAAAAGCTCCAGAAGTAAATAAAGTTATTTTAGACTTTTTATAGATATTTAATTTCTTCCAAAATGGAGTTTCAACCATTCAATTGTATGCTTTATAAACTCTTTTAGATATTTCTCTTCGATTTCATGAGTAGCATTTTCTACTGGCACAAACCTGTTTTCATCTTTTTTTGGTAGAAAATTAAATGCTTTCCTTGTTAAATCACATGGTGTTTTTTCATCAGCTTTTCCAACTACAATTAATACGGGGTAATCAAACTTTTTTAGATGATTTTTTACTCGAAATTTAGCAAAATCTGTCATATAAGTCATATCTATAATTATAGGTTTCCCCTCTACAGATGATGGAATTTCTACAGGACCTTTGTCTAAATCCCTGAACCAATCTGCTTGATCGTCAGTAGTATGAAGAAACAAAACTGGTGCCCAAAAAATGTACGTTTTGATTCCTGGTAAATTAGTTCCTAGTATGGTAAGCCCTCCGAATGATAAACCTAATACAGCTATATTTTGATAACCTTGATTTTGAACCCATTTATATACTGATTCTACATCTTCAATCTGTTTAAATAGAGTCACAGGTACTCTCTCATTTTCTCCAGATCCTGTAAAATCAAAAATAAGTCCGTCAATACCTTTATTATTACAAGCATTTGCTAATGCAGGAAAATGACCGTGTTCATATTTATCTCCCGTAAAACCATGACACATTATTAGAATTGACGATTTTTTTGCTTCTTTATTATGTATAAAATGGATCCCATGAAGATCACTACCTGTAGTACTTAAAATTAGCACTTTTTCTTCAATCATAGATTTTCCCTAGTTACGATACTTTAAACGTATTTAATTAAAGATTTTATAATTCTTAAAATTACTTTATGATAATACTTATTATTTTTCTGTTTTTTTAATAGATATGACTGATTTATTTGCTGATGTGAATGGTATAAACATTTGTTATGAGAAAAGAGGTGAAGGAGACCCTGTTCTATTAGTTCACGGTTTTGGTGATAGAAAAGAACATTGGCGTGCTCAATTTGGAGAGTTATCAGAACATTTCCAAGTTATAAGATTTGATAATAGAGGAGCTGGAAAATCAGATAGAGCTGATGGTGTTTATTCGATGGAACTTTTTGCTGATGATATCAAATGCTTATTGGATTATCTTAAAATAAAGAAAACTCACATAATCGGACACAGTTTAGGTGGGATGATCGTTCAAAATGTCTGTTTAAAATATCCAAAAAGAATTAACAAAATAATATTAATCAATACAATAGCCGGTATCGTCCCTCCAGGAGCTCTACCTGACCAAGGAATTGAATGGTATATAAATAAAGCTATTAAAGATAATGAATCACTACAAAAAGATCCACTAAATTTATTTATCGAACGTGCTAAAAAAAGTTATTCAAGAGAATTTTGGAAACAAATGAAAGAGAATCCAAAAAAGAGGTTTCATAATATCTGGTCGGTAGAGGATCTAGTAGAAGAAAAAACTGCTTATGGCCCAACAGAACGAGATTATTATCACCTAGGTGAAGCTTTAAAAACTCATAATACTTATGAACGATTACATGAAATAAAAAATGAAGTTTTAATAATTGCCGCAGATAAGGATAAAACAATTCCTTTGGTTATCGCTAAACGAATTCATGAAAAGCTCCCTAATAGTAAGTTTATTGTTATTGAGAACGCTGGTCATCAATCAATACTAGAATATCCTCATAAAATTAATCAACATATTATAAAATTTTTAAAAACCTAAAGTATTTTATATATAATATTATCCTACTAAATTGATTTATATGACAGAATTGTATGCTGAAGTTAATGGAATAAAAATTTGCTATGAAATAAATGGCGAAGGAGAACCCGTCATATTAGTGCATGGATGGGGTGCGTCTAAAGATGGATGGTTTGTTCAAGTTGGCGCTTTATCAAAATATTTTAAAGTTATAACATTCGATAATAGAGGAGCGGGTAAAAGTTCAAGACCTAATTATCCATACACAATGGATATGTATGCTGATGATATCAATGGATTGTTAGAATTTCTGAATATAGAGAAAACCCATTTGATAGGAGAATCTTTAGGTGGTATGATAGCACTCAATTTTATAGTTAAATATCCTGAACGGGTAAATAAATTTATTTTGATAAATTCATGGCCCGGTTTCCCTAATGAACAAGGTCCAGAAATGTATAGTCAGGGGAAAATAGCTTATTTTGAAGAACTAAAAAAGGATCCTCTTAATGCTTTTTTAAAAGGAGCAAAAGCCAGTTATTCTCGAGAATTTTTTAAAATGATGCAAGAAAACCCAAAGAAAAAATTCTTCGGTTTATGGTCAGTAGAGGATCTCGTAAATATAGATTTAACTAATCCTTCTACTCCTGAAGATAATAATAATGCTGCAAATGCAGTCAAAGGTCATAATGTTACAAGCCGGCTCCATGAAATTAAAAGTGAGACTCTTTTGATCTGTGGAGAAAAAGATCGAATCGCAACACTTTCGGTACAAAGAAAGATCCATGAACAAATTCCTAACAGTGTTTTTAAGATTATAAAAGATGCACGACACGGTGTTTCAAAAGAAAAAGCACCAGAAGTCAATGAAACTATTATAAATTTTTTAAAAAAGTAATCTTCAAGATTTAAATGACAGAACTTTATGCAAAAATAAATGGAATAGAACTCTGCTATGAAATATTTGGTGAAGGCTACCCAATAATATTAATTCATGGGTTTGGTTCAAGAAAGGAGGGTTATAAATGCCAAATTCCCACGTTGTCTAGGGAATTTGAAGTAATAGTTTTTGATAATCGAGGTGCTGGAAAATCAGAAAGAGTTAATGAACGCTATACTATGGAAACTCTTGCTGATGATATTAAGGAACTATTAAATTTCCTTAAAATAAAAAAAGCACATGTGTTGGGGACATCAATGGGAGGTATGATTGCTCAACAATTTACCCTGCAATACTCAGAATATGTTAAAAAGTTGGTATTAGTGAATACTATTAGCGGGACACCGGATAATGTAGGATTAGAAATATTGAAAAAGAATAGATTAGAACAGCTAAAGCTTATTAAAAATGATCCAGAGAAAGCCTTTTGGGATAATGCTCATATTTGGTTCTATCATAAATACCGTAAAGAATTAAAGGCAAATCCTAAAAAAAAATTTTTTGGAATTTGGTCTGCTGAAGATGAAATAAGGGAGAGCACAATTCTTATGCCAACTCCGCGTGATATTGAACTTCAAATAGAAGCATTGAAGGGATTCAATATTTTTGAGAAATTGCATGAAATCAAGAGTCCTGTCTTATTATTAGCTGCTTCACATGATAAAGTTTGTTCAAAAAGCAATGCAGAGGAAATGCATAAAAGAATTCCTAATTGTGTACTTAGAATAATTGAAAAAGCGGGTCATGAATCTCCAAAAACGAGAGCTCTTGAAGTTAATAATATTATTCTAAATTTTTTAAAAAATAAATGACTTGTTTCTTTCATAGAGAATTATTCTTTTAATAAAAATTAATATTATCCTTCTGCTCTTCTAATTTCAATTCCTAATGATATAAAGTGTAAATAAAAGGATTTAAAATATATTTATATACTAAAGAGTCTAGGTTATTTATAATACGCAATTAGTGGTGAAATTCTTGATTATAGAATTAAATAAAAAAAAAAAAATAATCGGATTTTTATTAATACTATCCTTTATATTTGGCTCCGTCCAAATTATTTGTTTTTCTCAGCAGAATCTAATAATTTCTGACAGAAATGGATCTAGTGCGGAGCATGTTGATAATCCTAAAATAGCAGCAACAATTCAACCAGATTGGGAAATCGCAACAGGTACAAGTGATACTATAGCTATAGTAGATAGACCTAGTGGAACCCAAGATGGTGATTTATTAATATTTCATGGCACAATTGATGGAAATGGCGACTCTTTTAATGATCCTCTTGGCTGGAATGAACTTCTACCAGAATATTCATCTAATGGGATAACAGTAGCATTATGGTATAGAATTGCTGGAGGTTCAGAACCACTCACCTATAATGTATCTTGGGGAGGTGGGGACGAAGCTTATGTTGTTGGAATTATAAGAATTATTGGATACGATAGAAATGATCCCTTTCAAACAAATAATACTGCCTTTGGAACAGGAGATATTGTAAATCCTTCAGTCACTACTACACAAGATGATACTTTAATTATTGGATTTCATGGACGTGATACTGGTATTCAAGGTAATAATTATGGGCATCTTCTTGAACCAGGACCTACAGTTTTATATGCAAATACCTCTGGAGGAGGGGGAGGTATGTGCAGTGCTGGAATGTATTATGAAATTCAAGCAAATCAAGGAGCTTCTGATGAGCGAACTTGGGATGTATACACTAGCGGTTTTAATCCTTATTGGTATGCGGCAACTATAGCAATAAATTCGCCTGCATCTGGTATTGATATTATTGCCCCAACTGAAAATGAAGTTTTTGGAGACATCGCTCCGAATTTCACTGTGGAAGTAAAAATTCCAGATCTTGATGCTATGTGGTATACCCTGGATGGAGGATTAAACAACTACACATTTACTTCAAATGAAACGATTAATCAGGGGGCATGGGATGCATTATCCGATGGAGTAGTTCCAATTCAATTCTATGCTAACAATACTTCAGGGGATATATATTTCGATCAAGTAAATGTAATAAAAGATACCTCAGCACCAAATATTACTATTATTAGCCCTTTGGAGAATGAAATTTTTAAAACTGACCCTCCAAGTTTCATTGTAGACATTATGGATTTGAATCTGGATACTATGTGGTATTCGATATTTAATACAACGTATATATCACAGAATAGAACATTTACAGTGAATGGAACAATTGATTCAACAGAATGGAATGCATTATACGATGGAACATACACTATTAGATTTTATGCGAATGATAGTCTTGGAAACGTTAATTTTGAGGAAGTTAATGTAATAAAAGATTTTGATGCTATCGTTATCAATATTGTTAGTCCAACTGAAAATGAAGTTTTTGGTGTTAGTGCTCCCAGTTTCATTGTTGAATTTTCGGATACGAATTTAAATGCCACTTGGTATACTGTGGATGGGGGAATAAATATTTATATATTTACAGAAAATGAGACTATTAATCAAGGGGCTTGGGGCGCTTTATCTGATGGAATAGTTACTATTCGATTTTACGCTAATAACACATCAGGAGATATATATTTCAAGCAAGTTAATGTTATAAAGAATAGTTCAGGACCAAGTATAAATATAATCAGTCCAACAGAAAATGAAGAGTTTGCGATTAATCCTCCTAATTTCATCGTAGAGATTATTGATCCGAATTTGGATGCTATGTGGTATTCAATATTTAATAATACCTATAGTTCATTAAATATTACATTTACAAATAATGGGACAATTGATCCAACGGAATGGGGTGTTTTGTCCAATGGTACCTATACTCTGAGATTTTACGCCAACAATAGTCTTGGAAATATTAATTTTGAGGAGGTAGTCATCATAAAAGATATTTATGGAGTCTCTATTAATATCGTTAGCCCAATGGAAAATGACGTATTTGGGGCTGCTGCACCAAGTTTTATAGTAGAAATGGCGTCTTTATATTTAGATACTATGTGGTATACTTTGGATGTTGTGCCAAAAAATTACATCTTTACTGTAAATGGAACAATTAATCAAACAGCATGGGGATCATTACCAGACGGAGTAATTACTATTCAATTCTACGCTAATAATACATTGGGGGATATTTATTTCAAGCAAGTGAATGTTATAAAAGATACCACCGGACCAAATATCAATATTGTTAGTCCCATAGAAAATGAATTATTTGGAGTTGCTGCCCCGAGTTTTACAGTAGAAATTGCAGATCCATATTTAGATGCTATGTGGTATTGGATATTTAATGACACTTATCAATCAATAAATATCACATTTACCGGCAATGGAACTATTAATCAAGCAGAGTGGAATGCCTTTTCAAATGGAATTATATCTATTAGATTTTACGCTAATGATACCATAGGAAATATGAACTTTGAAGATGTAAATGTAACAAAAGATATTTATGCAATCTTTATCGATATTATTAGTCCAATAGAGAATCAGAATTTTAGAGTTATTTCACCAAGTTTTATTGTTGAGATTACATGTGCTTTTTTAAATAGCACTTGGTATAGTTTGGACAATGGATTACATAACTACATATTTACTGAGAATGGAACTATTAATCAAGAAGCATGGGATGCATTACCGGATGGAGTAGTTACTATTCAATTCTATGCTAACAACACTTTAGGGGACATCAATTTCGAGCAAGTGAATGTAATAAAGGATACTTCAGATCCTATCATAGCCATTGTTAGCCCTACTGAAAATGAAGTATTTGAAGTTGAGGCTCCTGATTTCATTGTTGAAATTATGGACCCAAATTTAGATACCATGTGGTATACAGTAAATAATATGGCCTTTAAGTATATCTTCACTCAAAATAGCACAATAAATCAAACAATATGGGACTCTCTAACGGATGGAAATGTTCTTCTTATTTTTTATGCTAATGATACTGCTGGAAATTTAGCATCTGAATATGTCATTATTATAAAGAGTTCCCCAAGCCAAGGAGGTCAAACTGGTCCAGATACTACTTTAATTATTATAATTGTTTCAGTTATTGCGGGAATAGCAGCTGTAGGAGTAACATTAGGAATACTCATAAAAAAAGGGAAAATTAAACTATTTTCCTTAAGGGAAAAGGATCTAATAGAACCAACACCTGAGGAAAGTCAATAAAATTTTTTTTAAATTTATTTTTGTTAAAACCAAGCGATTAATTTAACTAATATACTACTTTTATATTTTAAATTGTTATTCTTCAATTATCTTTTCTTGACTTAACTTAGGCATACTATATTTCTTTAATTGAATTGTTTTGAAACCCATTATGAATGGAACTATAGCAATAGAACTAATAAGAAAACTTAGAAAATAGGGTTCAAAAAAGTTAAGCATGAATGTTCCAAGTAAAGGTCCGAGAATTTGAGCAAAACTATCTAGACCCGAGGAGTAGCCATTTATTTTTCCTTGTTCCATGGGAGATACTGACTGGCTTATCTTACTATTTAATGGCCCGCGAGTTAAAGATGCAGCAAAACTAATGATCATTATCAAAACAAAAAACATTACTAAATTAATAGAGAACCCCACAAGGAAGAATGAAATAAGAAACATTGTCATACCAAGTTTAATTGCATTATTTTCCCCAAGCTTCATTATTGTTGGTTTAAACAGGGTAAACCGTACAACTGCTCGAAAAATACCCGATATCATTAAAAGAAGTCCAATCTCAAATGCATTTAATCCAAAAGCAATTTGTGCAAAAAATGAAAGTGAAGCCATAGCAATCATGAATGATGCTGTATGAAAACCCCATAGTATTAAATACCACATTGCACCTTTATTTTTTCTGATGTGAATAACAATGTTTTTCTGTAATTCATGGTTTAATTCACGCTTTTCCTTAGGCCAAGTTTCGGGTAAAATAGAAATAGTAATTATCATAGTGAATAAAGAAAGCCCTGCTGCGAACAATCCAGGTAATAACAAACCACCGATACTAAAAAGTGTTCCTCCTAATCCCGGACCAATAAGAGAAGCCAAAACGTGGCAAACTCCGATATTTGCCATTTGAATACTTCTATCTTTTGGAGGTACTTCATCACCAATTACTGCTTTAGCAATAGGAAAATTTCCACCGAAGATCCCGTCAATAACTCTAGAGATTATTAACAACCATATAGAACCAGAAAATGCAAGTAATATGAATCCCGCAAACGTTCCCGCTTGTGAAATCAAAAGTAATGGTCTTCTCCCAAATTTATCACTAAGTTTTCCTAGGATTGGCCCAAATATTAATGAAAACATCGCATTTATAGAAAGTACGATACCCATTATAAAAATTGGAATGGAAAAACTTTCCGCTATAAATGGAGCCATTGGGAGGATCATAGAAAATCCAATGATATCAATAAAAACAGCTATCCATAAAGGTGATAGATTAGGGTATTTAAAGATGGATATTTGCATGGCTATTCTTATACTTAAATAAAATTGAAATAACTCCTAAATTGAAAATTCAAATTAATTATTAACTTAAAAAGTTTGGATTTTATTCTATAAATAATTAAATTGGGTATTAAAAAAGAATTATAAGTAATTTTTTATATACGTTATTCAGATATATTATTATGGATGGTAATAAACAGGAAAAAGAAGATAAATTAAGTTTTGAGGAAAAATTAGAGAAAACAGTTGAGCTTCCTGCTTTAGATTTTTTTAAAATTAACTTTATTAGCTTTTTGGTACCTCTTTACGTATGCTTGAGCCTTTTCTTATTATTTGAATATGGTTTCATTAATCTTTTCTCAATACCTCCAATTATTCATATTTTTACCTTACCAGTTGTTTTTTTAATCCTTTATTATATTTATCTAATTATTTTAATTGAATTTACCGCTTTGTGGGCTCGAAGTTGGAATAAAAAATCTCCTCCTAAAGAAGGTGTGTTTAAGCGTGTACTCGATGATGTGAATAGTGAGGAAGGAAAATTGATGAAATATTACCATAAAAGAGGATTTATTATCAAATATCCTATGTGGTTAACATCAAAATCACCTTTTCCTTGGCTTATTAATCGGACGCTACGTAGAATTAGCCATAACAAAATTGGTAAGAATGTTATTTATAATGATTCATATGTGGGTTTAGAATTTACTGATATTGGTGATAATTCTTTCTTTTATCCAACCAGTAGTCTTTCTAGCCATGCAGTAAACACTATCTTCGGAAAAATTACAATGATAGAAATAAAAATAGGTGAAAATAATACATTTTATCCTGGAACAATAATGGGTTGTGGAGCTTTAAGTACAAATGATGTTGTTATATATCCAAATACAGTTTTACATAAAAATTGGAGAGGTAAACCGGGAAAATTATACTACCAAGGCAGTCCAGGAAGACCTATAGATGAAGAATATAAAAGTTAATTATTGCTTTTACAATATTTATTCCTTTATTTTTCAAATTTTTCAAGATTCACAAACATTTATTAATAATTTTAGTGCATATTTTTAAATGGATGTAAATTTTTAAAAAAATACTTGTGTGGATTTACTATGAATGTACTCAAATTTTCTGTTGATGATAATAAACCTTGGTTTAAAAAATATCAAAAGGGAGTTCCAAAACACCCTGAATTTCCAGTTATTAGCCTAGGCGACTGGTTTGATCAAAAAACAGATGAAAACGCAAAAAATAAAGCAATTTGGTTTTCGAAGACATTTTTAACTTATCGAGTTTTAAGAAAGTATACAGATTCTTTCGCTACGTCATTGTCCAGATTAGGAGTAAAAAAAGGTGACGTAATTGCCATTCTTTTACCTAATTGTTTTCAATTTACAATTGGATATTTCGCTACTGTTAAGCTGGGGGGAATCGTAATCCCACTAAATCCAACATATAAACCTATAGAGATTCTCCATGTCCTCGAACAGGTAAAACCGAAGGGGCTTTTGTGTATGGATGTTATGTATGGTCTAATAAAACCTATACAAGAAAAATATAAATTTGATTTTGTTATTTCCACTTGTATAATCGATTTAGCAGCTATTCCTCCTGCTGTTAAAGAACAGTTAATTGCGGACGGAACAATTCCTAAAGGCGAAGTTCCTGGAGCTATAAATTTCTTAGACGTATGTCAAAAACGTGGAGAAGTCGATATTCCTGAAGTAGAAATTGATCCTTTAAATGATACCGCTGTTTACTTAATGACGGGTGGCACTACAGGTGTACCAAAACCTGCAGTTCTCACACATTATAATTGTGTTACGAATGCTAAGCAAAATGTGATGTGGATGCCTGATGCAGACCATCCAATGGCATGTATAGGAATAATACCTATGTTCCATGCATTCGGAATGACCATCGTTCAGAACGTTGTTATTGAAGGAGGAGATTATAATATATTATTCGCTAAACGGGAACTTATATTAAAAGAAGTTGTTGATACAATATTGGAAGTAGGACCGGAAAACGGAGTAATTCTACCTGGTGTGGAAAATTTTTTTATTGGTTTAACTCGCTACTTAAAAGAAAATCCAGAACCTCGACTCAAGGATATGTTTAGATTATGCGTAAGTGGAGCAGGACCATTACATAAGCCTGTAAAGGATGCTTTTGAAGCGATTAGTGGTGGTAGACTAGTTGAAGCATATGGTCTTACAGAATGCACAACTGCAGTGAGTGTCGGGCCTTTTGATGGGACAGATACACCTGGGACAATTGGATTACCATATCCCGGAGTTGATTGGGCTATTTTTAATAGTGAAGATTTTAGTAAAGGCCCATTGGAAGGTTATGGAATTGATTATACAGGTGAAATTTGTGTTTGTGGTCCACAGGTAATGAAAGGCTATTTGAACAGACCCGAAGCTACAGCTGAAACTCTTCGGGAGTGGGATGGTCGGATTTGGTGTTTAACTGGAGATATCGGTTATATGGACGAAATGGGTCAAATGGTTATTCGCGACAGGAAGAAGCAGATGATTAAATATAAAGGTTATTCAGTATTTCCAAAGGAGGTAGAAGAATTACTAGGAATTCATCCAGATGTTCTTGAAGTAGCAGTTGCCGGTTTACCAGATCCCGAAACAGGTGAAATGGTTAAAGCATGGGTACAGTTAAATGATGATTCAAAAGGTAAAATTGACTCTGATGGTTTAATTGCATGGTGTAAAGATAATATTACTCATTATAAGTGTCCGAAACAAATAGAAATTATCGAGGAAATCCCCAAATCTATGGTAGGTAAGGTGCAGAGAAGAATTTTACAAATTAAAGATCCGATATGGATAAAGAAATATGGAGAGATAGAATAAATTTAATTAATAATTTTCCTATTCTTTTTTGTTTTATACATTTTTCCAATATTATAAATTAAATGAAATTATATTGAATGTTATGAATATATTAGCTATTTTTGCACATCCAGATGACACAACATTTTCTTGTTCTGGTACTTTAGCTAGATGGGCAGAAGAGGGTCACTCTATTTATGCTTTATGTTGTACAAAAGGAGAAGTTGGCACACTAAGGAGAGAATTAACAAAAAAACAAGTTGCAGAAAAACGTATGAAAGAATTAATGGCTGCTAATCTTATAATAGGTGTGGAAGAGACAATTGTATTAGATTATCCTGACGCAGGATTTATCAATGGACCTGAATTACGTGAAAAACTGGTTTTCCACGTAAGAAAAACTGAAGCAGATCGAGTAGTTACATTTGATCCTTGGGTAAATTATGAAATTCATCCTGATCATGTTGTAGTAGGAAGAATGGCAGCAGAAGCAGCAGCATTCTCAGCATTTCCGTTGTTATATTCCGATCAGTTAAAAGAAGGGATAGAACCATATAATTGTTCTGAGGTGTGGTTAATGGGACAATTAGGACATTCACCCAACTATTTTGTAGATATCTCCACAACTCTTGAAAAAAAAGTTAAGGCTGCATTAAAATTTGAAGCAACCCTCGAACTATTAGCTCACTTGTTTGCCCCTAATATAGATCCCGCAAATGTATCTGAAGATGAATTAAAAAAGCTTACCAAGTATGCGAATAGGCTACTACGTTCCATGGCTTCTGCAATAGGTAAAAATATCAATTTGAAAGCAGCTGAAGCTTTCTACGTACAAAAAACTTTACCTGGGCATTTCGATAATTTCCAACAACAAATGTCAGAAATGTTAGGAAATCCTCCTGAACCCCCAAAAATCTTATAATTTTTTTTTTGAACTAAATTCTTTTTTAAATCTTTATATAGATCATAATTCAACTATTATTGAAACTTCTACTAAATTTAAAAATAACAATAAAGTGATAACAAATGAGTAAGGAATACAAAACACCTTCGATTCTTAATATTTTGTCTTATAGCTCTTCAGGCTTCTGGAGTATGATGTTATGGACGGTTTTTGGATCTTATGTATTTTTCTTCTACGAAAGGGTTCTAGGTTTGGAAACAATTTATATCTTTCTTGCGATGTTAATTTTTACCTTATGGGATGCTATAGACGACCCACTCCTTGGTTTCTTAACAGATCGAAATACCAAATTCACAAAAAAAATAGGAAAACGATTTCCTTGGATAGTTATAGGTATTATACCTGCAACATTTTTATTCGCTTTGCTATTTATGCCTCCTGTTACTAATGCTGCTACAAATCCATTACCTGTTTTTGGATGGGTAGTTTTAATGACTTGTTTATTTGATTCTCTAACATCACTCGCTTTTGTTAATGTTGACAGTCTTTTTTATGATAAATTTCGCACGGGCGAAGCAATGAGAAAAGCAAGAGGGTGGGGTACACCATTATCTATGTTAGCACTACCGGTAGCATCTATTATACCACCTTTATTAATATCTTATGCTGTTGCATCTACATATATTTTCATGGCATGGATTTTTGTAGCTATAGCGGCAACAATAGTAATTGTACTACTACCTGGTATGTATGAAAATGCTGAGTTGAAAGAACGATATTATATAGGAGAATATAGACGACCTAATTTTATCTCAGAATTGAAATTATCTCTTAAGCAAAAGAGTTTTATAACATATATTATTCTATTCTTTGGATTTCAAATAGTAACAGGTTCTTTGACAGCAACTATTCCATATGCGGCAGAATTTCTATTAGGTGGTCCTGAATGGTGGATGATATTGTTATTTGCTCCATTTCTCCAGTTTGCAATCTTCGGTGTACCTTTTTGGATCTGGTTTGCCAAGAGAATGAAGAATAACAAGAAAACGGCTGTGATTGGAGGGATAGTTTTATGCATATCAGCATTTATTACGCCATTTTTTACAGGATTAATCGACTCAATGATCTATATGTCGATTTTGGGTTTTATGATGGCAAACTTTTGGGCTCTTATGACAATTTATTTTTCAGATGTCTTGCAAGAAAGAATGCTCAAAACACGTTCTCCTATAAGAGGTACAGCTGTTGGAGTTCAATCATTCTTCTCAAGATTATCCCGTGGTGTTCAGCTTGGTATATTTGCAATAGTTCATATTCTCACTGAATTTCAGGAAGGTTCATCTACTCAAACAGGATTAGCTAAGATTGGTATACGTTTACATATGGGTATAATCCCCGCAATTATCTTGGCAATATGTGTTCTAATATTCTATCTAAAGCATCCACTAACACCAGAAATAATGCAGGACATTCAAAGGCAATTGAAAGAAGTGGGATTTTAAACTCAATTAATTAAAATCTTTTTTTTTATAATATTTTTTTAAAGTACACATACATTCTATACCACATAATATAATTTTTTTTATATACTTTATAGCTCTAATTGATAAGAGGGATACTAATGAAAGTAGAAATACTTGATCGGTTGGAAATTGATGAGATACATGAAAATTCACTTAAAATTCTTGAGAATGTTGGTATTAATGTTCCACATAAAGAGGTTTTAAAACGCTTTGATAATATAGGGGCAAGTGTAGATTTTAAGAATCAATTGGTCAAATTACCTCAAAATTTAGTTAACGAGCTTATCTCAAAAGCTGGAAAAATTTTTACCATACATGGTCGAGATCTTTCAAGAAAGGCTGAATTCGGAGTCAAGAAACGAAATTATAATACAACTGCTGGTCAAGCATTCTGGATTGATAATCCTGGTGATGAAAGAAGGTATTCCACCTTAAATGATATTTCTACTGCTGTGAGATTTTCTGATATTTTGAATCAAATTACAATTCCAGGAGCTATGGCTGATCCGCATGAAATTCCAGTCGAATGGCGCTGTGTGAAAGTAGCTACTGAAATGATAAAAAATACTACTAAACCAATTTATTTTTGGTTTTATGATAGAGCTTCAACGAAATTTTTAGTGAAAATTGCAATATCTCTGAGAGGAGATGAAAAAAAGGCAATTAAATATCCTCTAACTTTCCCTCTTTTTGAACCAGTGAGTCCACTAAGTTTTCCTTTTAATGGTATTGATCTATTATTCGAGACTGCTCGGCTCAATATGCCAGTTATGATTGGTCCAATGGCTCAGATGGGCATAACGGCACCAGCTACGATTGCTGGAACTTTAGTGCAAGAAAATGCTGAAATTTTAGCGGGTATATGCATTACTCAACTTATTAGAGAAGGAATTCCCGTGTGCTATGGTGGTATATGTCATGCTTTTGACATGAAGAAAATACAAATGATTTTTTCAGGTCCAGAACAAGCAATATTCAGTATTGCAATGGCTCAGATGGGAAAATATTATGGGTTTCCAGTCTATCTAAATGTAGGACTCACTGATTCAAAAATACCCGATGCCCAAGCAGGTCTAGAATGTGGATTAACATTAGCTATGGGAGCTGCTGCAGGAGCTGATATTTTTGGACACATGGGAATTTCCGGAGTTGATCAAGCAAGTTCACTAGATATGCTTATTATGCAGTCAGAAATGATTTCTTATGTAGAGAGCCTTAATCGAGACATAATTTTTGATGAGGATACCTTTGCTTTAGATATTATCCAAGAAGTGGAACCAAAAGGTTCTTTTCTTGAAAAATCCCACACTCGTAAGCATTTTAGAAAAGAATTATGGTTTCCTTCATTATTAAATAGGGATATTTATGATGTTTGGAGAGATAAAGGAGGAAAAAGTATGGAAAAGCATTGTCAGGAACGCAAGGAGGAAATATTAGCATCTCATGAACCTCAACCACTCGATGCCGATGTTTTACGAGATCTAAATAAAATTGTCCAAGATGCAAAAAAAGTACTCTAAAAATCAGATTAACTAGAAGTTATGAATAGGCTTTAAAATTATTTCTTAGGAAATTTTCCATGCTTTTGTAAGAATTCTCTATAAGAATTTATTTTATCTAAAACAGCTCCAGTTAATTCCAAACTTTCAAATACTGGCACATTACGATTTAAAAGTTTTAATTTGAATTTATACCGGCTTTTATATTCTTCAAAACCTTCATTAATTTTAAGCATAACACAATACATTGGTTTTGTGCAGATTCTTTTTGCTTTAGATATATACCTGATAAATTCTTTATTAAGATCCATGTCTTTATAGCCCATTTCTTCTAATAACTCTTGAAAACTTCCAAATCTTTCAGGATCTTTTATAAAAACGGTTGCTGAGATATTTGGATCTTTATCTAAAGCCAAAATAGTTCGATAATAGATATTAGGTTGTATACCAGCACTACCGAGATCAAGGGGGTTTGTAATATTTGTATTTACATCCGGTAAAAACCTATTCATTTTATTAATGGTTTTTTCTGTTAAACTGGGTATTTTTAAGTTGTATTTTTCAAGTATATCTATTGCTTCGATCGTGGAACCTCCACCAATTCCAATAATGCCCACATTACGAGTTTCTGGTAAATGGGTTAAATTGAAGCCTGATGCTAATGCAGTAAGTTCATTTGAATTGTTAACTACACAACTGCCTGTTTGTTTACCAACAGCTTTCCAGATTTCATTTTTCCCGGCTAGACCCCCAGTATGAGATAGAATTGCTTTTTTCGTTGCTTCTCCATATCCCGCTCTCCAAAGTATCACCGGTTTCCTATTTAAATTGCATTTTTTGATCATTCTCATAAATTTTCTTCCCTGATTTATGGATCTTAAGTTTTCAATATATAATCCAATGATTTTTGTGTACTCATCATCCAGAAAATATTCTAAAAAATCTGCGGGAGATAGATCTAAAGCGTTCCCAATTGATATAAATTTAGAGACATATAACCCATAAGAGACTGCTAAATGAGATAAATTTTGAGCAATCCCGCCTGATTGAAAAACCCCGCTAAAATTCCCTGCTTTTTTAGATTGTTCAAAAGCAAAATATAATCCTGCTCTAGGATTATAAACCCCAATACAATTTGGTCCGATAATTCTAATATTATACTGTTTGGCAATATCTAAAATCTCTTTTTCTAGATTTTCATTTCCTACCTCACGAAAACCCGAAGCAAAAACAGTCACAAAAGGTACACTTTTTTGACCGATTTCTTCCATTAGTATAGGACATAACCGAGCAGGAACGGCTAAGATCACATAATCAATTGGTTCAGTTATCTCTAAAATAGAAGCATAAATTTTATATCCATATAAATTCTGACCATTTAACCGTGGATTAAATAAATAAATCGGTCCTTTAAATCTATTTTTCATACATCGTAGAAAAAAGCCCCCACTACCGGGATCACTACTAACTCCGATTATTCCAATAGACTTAGGAAAAAATAATTTGTCAAAATTAATATTTTGGGCGGATTCTATAGTAGACATGTTAAAATACATATAAAATAGATAACTTAATTATAGAGAATAATAACTCTGAACTAAAATACTTTATTAATAAGATCTCCCTAAGACTTGATTTAATAAAGCAATATCATCAGTCATAATTCCATCAACATCTAAATCAATTAATTTTCTCATTAAGCTTTCTTCATTAACTGTCCATACATGAATTTTTAAACCATTGTCATGAGCTAATTCCACAAACTCTCTATCAACTACCTGGTGATTGGGATGAATTGCGTAGAATTCATTTTTACCTGCTCTTTGAACATAACGTTTTACTATCCGTTTATAAGTTAAGGCTCTAGGAATTAAATAGCCTAATTTTAAGGTAGGTTCTATTTCTTTGATTTTTAAAAGCTCTACAACTTCAAAACAACTAGCTATAGAACTTTCAATTAGACCATTTTTTCTTAAGATATTTACGAAATCCAGAGTTACTCCTGGAACTTTAATGTCAGACAAGAGACCAATCTTTCCCTTAGTGAGGTTTATCAACTCCATGAGAGTAGCTACTTTTTCACCTTCTCCAATATCTAATTGTTTTAATTCTTTTAATGCCATTTCATAAACTAATCTATTATGACCCGTAATGTCAATAGCATCTTCATCATGCATGATAACGATTTCACCATCCTTAGATAAACGAAGATCAAATTCAATGAAATCTGCTTTTAATTCAATTGCTTTTTGAAATGCCTTTAAAGAATTCTCTGGAGCTACAGCTTTACCTCCTGAATGACCTATTACCAAAAAATCGTTATTTCTTTTCATAAGAATTTATAAAATGTATTTTTTAATAGCGATTTAAAATTATTTTAATCTTCTTGTTCAAGGACTTTTTTTGCTTTTGAAATACTATTTACGATAATTCCATCTACTCCCAAAGTTACATATCTATCTATTATCTTTTTTGTATTAAGAGGATAAACAAATACCTTTAAATTGTGTTTATGAGAATAATTTACAAATACTTCGTCTACATTTTTGAATCTAGTTTCTATAATAGGAAAGTTTAATTTAATTACAGTTTCAATAAGTTCTTTTTTTTTTCCCCACTCAGGCAAATATTCTTCAGTAATCGGAATAATTAGTGCTAAATCCGATTCTGGTTCAAGTTTTTTAACTTCTAATAACACATCAACATAAAATGACTGAAAAATTGTTGAATTTAACATATCTTCATCTCTAAGGAGAGAGATTACTTCATAAGAAATTCCTTTTGCTTTAATTTCACAGAGTAAATTAATTTTCCCCTTAGCAAGTTTTAATACTTCCCATAATTCAGGGATGGTTTCACCTTCTCCAAGATCTAATTTTTTTAATTCGCTTAATGTCATTTCGTCTATTGATTTATTATATCTCATTCTTCTGAGAATATCATTACCATGGATTACCACAAGTGCTCCATCTTGAGATTTGTGTACATCAAATTCAATATAGTCCGCTTCTAATTCAATTGCTTTTTTAAACCCTTTTAAACTGTTTTCAGGAGCCTTATCATAAGCTCCTCTATGTCCAATTATTAAAGGTTGACTTTTATTTTCATTCATAATTATACTATTTATTTTATTTCATTAAAAAGAGATTTTTAAATTATTTGATTCAATAACTTTCTAACTTTCTCAACATCATTAGTAATAATTCCATTAACCCCAAGATTAATCAGCTTCTTTATAGCGGAATCAGAATTCACAGTCCAAGGAAAAATTTTGAGATTATTATTATGAGCTTTAGCCATAAAATTTTTATTAACAAGTTTAAAGAAAGGGTTAATAGCATAAAACTTATTCTTAATTGCTACCCTAATTAATTTTTTCCTTGATATCCAACTTCTTATCCATCCAGTTTTATTAGGTTCCAACGATGCCAATTTAATTCTTGGTTCTAATTTCTTAATGTTCAACAAAACATCATGTTTAAATGAACTAATTATCGTTGTTTCGAGACTATCTTCTTCTTTGATAATTTTTATAATTTCTTCAGCGATACCTCTAACTTTTACCTCACAATTCAAGCTAATCTCCCCTTTTGCTAGCCTAACTAATTCTCGTAAAGTAGGTATTTTCTCACCATCTCCGCAATCAAGTTGCCTTAACTCTTCAAGGGTCATTTCTTTTACTGATCCAAAATGACCTGTTGTTCTGAATGTATTAGCATCGTGCATTATTACGATTTCCCCATCTTTAGATTTATGAACATCAAATTCAATACAATCCGCTTTTAATTCTATAGCTTTCTTAAAGGCTCTTAAAGTATTCTCAGGCGCTATACTACTAGCACCTCTATGAGCAATTATTAAGACTTTCTTTTCATTATTCATTTTTAAACAAATATTTCTTTATATCCCTTTATCACATCTTATTGTTAGTAGAAATATTAGATTATTAATTATCTTTTTCTAATACTTTAATAATTCAGATTTAGAGAGATTTCATCATATATGTTTTTATTCAAATAAATATTTGATCACAAATTCTAGGGATTTTTTTCAAAGATTCTTTTATGTGATCATCTAATTTTTGAAAATTTTATTAATAGTAAAACTGCAGGTTTATATATCTGTGATACGATAACAATTATTTGAGTAATGCGATAAATTTATAAAGCTATAATATTTTTTATATTTCTGACAATTTTAAAAAAACATAAGAACTAACCGAATAAACCGATAAGTTTAAATATATAAACCAACCAAAAAAAAGAATATAGAAATGATGAAGTTTTGCCCTAATTGCGACAATATATTAATCCCAAAGAATAGAAAATTATATTGTAAAGCATGCGAAGAAGAATTTGATTTAGACACTTCAAAGAAGGAAGATTATAAAATAACTAAATCCATTAAACATGATGAAAAAGAAAGTGCTCCAATTATTATAAAAGAAGGGCTAAGAAGCGAAAGAATTTCTGCTCAAGATCGGAAGGCTTTTGAAGAATTCTTTGGAAGTGCTGAATCAGATAACTTCTAGTGTCCTACTTAGAGGACGTATAGTTAGATCACTTATTCTTCCTTGGTTTTACCTGATTAAAAAAAATTTTTTAATCCAAAATATTTAAAGTTTTAAATTATCTGAGAAGTAAATAATTTATAATTAGAAAAATAATTTCACAATATAATTACAAAACACATCAAATGTAGATTTATATGTCTGAAGAAAAAAAGACTCGATTACATGGTTTCGCTGGAATTTTATCCAAACAAGTGGAACCGTTGAATGAGATGGAAAAATTTAAAGAAAAATTTAAGGATACTGAAGTTAAAGTTCTTTTAAATGCAAAGGATGGAAAATGGGCTGCAATGTTGATAATAGATAAAGGTAAAATATATGTAGAAGGTATTAAAAATGACCCAAAAGAAAACATAAATAAGAAAAACGCGGGGTGGGATGGATTTTTACAAACAACCACCAATATATTTTTGCAGCTCTTTGGTAGCGACGAACTTTCAACTGGGAAAGTTATTAAAAAAATCCTAACACGCAAAATAAAAATTAGGGGAATAAAACATGTTTTAGTATTACTACAATTGTTTGACTTATAAATTAATTTTAAAAATATTAGCTAAAGATACCATCTCTTCTCTTAATTTTTCATCATTTTTTTCATCTTTTAATGATTGTAAAATTACATCTTTATCTGTTTCTGATACTCGATCTTGAAATAATTCAAGAAATTCTCTTAAAAAGATAATCTTTTTATAAGGATTCTGCTGGATTTTAGTAATAAATCCATTAATTACATGATCAAAAGAAATTGTCTCTTGGTTTTCACTTATAACGATTTTTTCTTCAGTTCCTAAGATTTCTTGTAATAAAGAATTATTACTAATGATCTCCCGCGAGATTTCTTTTAACATATCATTTCTTGTAGGTATTGATAAATTTGAAATGAAGTCTTCCATTTCTGAGTTCTTACTTTCAATTGCTTTTATCATTTCAAGAATTTTTTCTTTATTTCCTCTTTCCATATTATATTAAAGTTTTGTCTAAATTTTTAAATTTAACTGAAAATAATAGTTAATTACAAAATGAATGCTATTGAGAAAGAAAAATTGCGTAATTTCCAAGAATTTATAGGATATAAATTTAATAAAGAAGCACTTTTAATTGAAGCCCTAACAACTCCAAGGTTAGCAAATGAAATTGGAAAACCTAGTTATGATTTTTTAGAAACATTAGGAGATGCTATAATTAAAATTATACTTATTTTACAACTTTATAAGAAGGGAGTTAAAGATTCGGGGGAAATTACAAAAATAAAAGCAACTCTAGAAAGTGATAATGCTCTAAAAAATATCGCAAATAAGATAGGTTTAGAAAAATATATTTTTAAGACGGAAAAACAGAGAGTAAAAGGAACTCGTATTTTAGCAGATATTTTTGAAGCATTATGTGGTGCTATTTTTCTTGATTCTAAATATAATCTGGATTTAGTAGAACAAAAAATGATTAATCCTTTTTATGAAGATTTGAATGTAATCATTCAGACGTCGATAATTTCTAGTAAAAATGTATTATTAGAATTTTTACAGGAGAGATTTAAAACAAACATAATTATCGAACTTGAATATGAAAAAAGTGGAGTGGAGCATAATCCTAACTGGATCGCAAAAAATCCAAGAATTTTAGAACAAGAAAGTCGAGAGGAACTAGTTAAAATACCTGGAAGTCTAAAATCAACAAAGAGTAAATCAAAAAAAATGTCAGAAAAAGATCTTTATGTAAAAATCCTTAAATTTTTAGAAAAGAAAAAAAAATAAGATTTTTAGATTGACCAATCTTTTTTAAATTCAGATTTTTTTAAAAAACAGTAAAGGATATTGAATTTTCTAATAAAATAGAACCTTAATTTTTAAAAAATGTGCTATATTTCCGTATCTGTACAAGAGTTATATTCTAAAAAAGTTTATTTTATGTTAGCATTATGATATAATAAAGAAGAAAAAAATAGAAATGAGAGAATTTCAAATGTCTAAATCCCCAGTAATAGAAAAAACTCCCCTTATGGAAGAATTTGAAGAAGAAACTGGAAAAGTATCAATTTGGAAGGGGGAACTATCAAAAAATTTTAAAAAGTGGGAAAAAAAAAAGAAACAAAATGAAATAAAACAAATGAAAGAAGATATTCTTTCTCAGTCTCGTATAGAAAAGAAAAAAATGAAAAAAGAATTCAGAGAGGATCGATTGGCAGGTAAGAGTTATGAGCATTTAATTGTGGTTGATGGGCTTCATAAGACTTATTTATTAGGTACCACGGCTGTTGCCGCGCTTCGAGGTATTGATTTAACAATAGATAACGGAGATTTTGTTGATATTATGGGACCTTCTGGTTCTGGAAAGACAACACTCCTAAACTTGATCGGTGGATTAGATACCCCCACTCGAGGGAAAATCTTTTTAGAAGGGCGTAATATTTCAATGCTTTCAGATAATGATTTGGCAGAGATAAGACGTGAGAGAATTGGATTTGTTTTTCAGTTCTATAACCTTCTACCACAGATGACAGCTATGGAAAATGTTATGGTACCTTTACATTTTTCAGGGAAATTAAGTCGTCGAGGTAAAAGGAAAAAAGCAATGGATCTCTTGAGATTGGTAGGTTTAGATGAACGAGCACATCATACTCCCTCTGAATTGAGTGGCGGTGAACAGCAGAGAGTAGCGATAGCTCGGGCTTTCGCAAATGATCCTGCAATCTGTGTTCTTGATGAACCTACGGGTGATTTGGATTCTAAAACGGGTGTAATGGTTCTAAATCTTCTTAGAGATTTAAACAAAAGAGGTGCTACCTTTGTTGCGGTAAGCCATGATGCCGCAGTGTCGGAATTTGCGACTAGAGTGTTCCATATGAAAGATGGAAAACTTACTCATGAAGGAAAAATAGGAGGCTTAAAAGAAACTGAGATTATGCAACTTAAGAGAAGACAAGAAACAGAAATAAATAAAGAGAAATGTAAAAGTAAAATTTTTCAATACCTCTATGCAAATCAAGGTAAAGCTGAAATTCCAGTTAGTGATATTAAAAGCAGCATTCCAAATTCTATAGTTATGAATTTGCCAGAACACTTTAATGACATTTTACAAGAACTTATTGAAGAGAATAACTTTTCTGGCAAAATTGAAGGAGAAATTTTGATTTTAAAATAACTTTTCATAAATGAGGATTAAATAAAAATCTAAATTATTTTAAGTCATATGACACAAATAAAGCTAATTTTTAAATATGCATTCCAAGATTTAAGTAAACAAAAGATTAGAACCTTACTAGCAATAATAGGAATGTTAATTTCCATTGGCTTGTTAACTGTCGTCTTATTCTTATCTGACTCTATTTCTATGGGGTATGCAGATTATCTTACCATTGAAGCAGGTAATCAAGATGCTGTTATCTCTGTAAGACATTATTACGAAGAACCAAGTAATAGATCATCGTATTTTGACTATGATCCCCTAATTGAGACTATTCAATCTTCAACTAGTATTATAGAGAATTTTATCCCGAGAATGGAAATAACGGGATCTGTTAATATTTCCGAAGGTTTCCATACCACAAATCTACTAGATGAAGAAGAATCGTGTATAATATCAGCAATTAATTTTTCTTTTGAAAATGATATAAATTTTGGGACATTTGTAAGTCCAGTATTTAATAAATTACTTGATTTAACTGAATTACCTTCAAATCATTGTGCAATCTATTATGGGTTTAATGATGTTATCAAATATTCTGAAGGTAATACCATTAAAATATTCATGGAATTAACTAATGGAAATACAACAATAAATCGAACAAAATCTTTAATAATTGATAAAATCTTTGATTTCAATTTAAAATGGTCTGCTGAGTATCGTAGTAGGAATTTAATTATAGTAGATATTAATACGCTATACCAAATTTTTGGTTATGACGAATTTAAGGGTAAATGTAGCGATTTGATATTAACTTTTAAAGAATCTAGTAAACTCTATGATATTAGGAGTATTGAATTAGCTACGATAAATGTAAAGAATATTGTTAATGATATTCAAATTGCAATAGGAATTGATGAATATAGCATTGATTTACCTAAATTAAGAGCATTATCATCTGCTGAATTTTTAAGTGTATTTATAGTTATAGTGTTTGTGTTTGTTTCAATTGTAGCTATGCTAATTTCCGGTGTTCTCATCAATGGAATATTAAAAACTTCAGTGGAGGAGCGAATTCGAGAATTTGGGATATTCAGAACGTTAGGTGCGAATAAAAAGTATAATCTTATGATAGTATTGATGCAAGGCTTTTTATTATGCAATTTTGGGGCAATTTCAGGAATAATAACTGCATTTTTTCTTTCCATATATGTAATAATACCTTTTGCAAATACTGTGGTTTCCGGCAGTATGTTAGGTTTAGGTACAATACCTTTCTCTTTCACTTGGTGGTCTGTTATAATATCATATATCATGGGTATTAGTGTGGGGATGATTGTGAGTATCGCTCCTGCTTTAAAAGTGATGCGTCTTCAATTGATTGAATCAATTCATCCATATCGCCATGAAGATACATTATATCATCTACAAAAAAAAGCATCAGTAAATTACAAATTAATCTTAGCAGGATTAATTTTGGCATTTAATGGTATATTTGTGTTTTTTGTTATACCGAGAATTATGGTTGCGAGTGATATGACTCTCTTTGCTGGTACATTGGTTGCAATTTTACTTATATTTAATATTGGATTAACTCTTGCTGGATTAGGTTTAATTCCTCTAATATTAAGGTTAATAATTCAATTATTCAGACCAATATCAAGAAGATTGCATAATATTATTAAGATTTTTGTTTTTCGATATCAACGTAGAAATTCGAGTACTATCATGATCTTTGCATTGTCTTTCTCTTTTGTTATTTTTACATCATCTCTAGTTAATACTTTATCAGCACAAGTTGGTGCTTCAACTAAATTAAGATATGGATCAGACATCTTAATTGAAACTACTGGATGGAAAGAACTCGAAAATGGATTTGGAGGGGGTGGTTTTGGTTTCATGGCTACTAGTGAGGATTCAGAACAATCCGGTTTAAATTTGTATAGTACTCAAACATATCTTGATTCTATTAATCCAAATAGAATCATTACAACGGAGTTTGGACAAGAATTATTAGCTATGGATGGCATTGAGAAAGTGTCATCTGTGTTAGCAAGACCTTATCAATTAACTCAAATTTATGCTGGAGAGGATAAAGAATTTGTGGCAGAAATTGGGGATTTTGCCGGATTAAGTACGCAAGAGATAACTTTAATAGGAATTGATGAAGAATATCCTTTCACAGTGAAAAGTGAGTACATAGAAATGACTTCTGGAAATGTAATTACCTCCTTTAACGATCTATTTCATAATAATCAATCGTATACCTGCATAATTTCTGAAGCAATAGCTTTAGCAATGTCTTTATTAATTGGTGATAAAATTCGAATTGTAATCCAAAGAGGAGACGAATTAGAAGTGTATCCTTTCATAATAGCAGGAACCGCGAAAAGTATGCCGGGATTTTCTCGAGAATTTAGTGGATCAAGTACGGGGGCTTCGAATGGAGGGGTGTTAATCTCTCAAGCAACATATATCGAAATAATGGATATTCCTCCTGTCCCTTATTTGGATAGAATTTTCATTAAACTTAGAGAAGATAAATTATCAGAAGCTCATAATATAGAGGATTTAATTGATGAATATTATCAAACTGATTATAATTATGAAATATCCAATCTAGCAAGAATGATAGCACAACAAGAATCCGCATTTTCTGTATTAGATACTCTTTTTACTCTCATAGCTCTTACTACAGTATTTATTTGTATTTTTGGATTGCTATCTTCATCTTATTCAACTATTATTGAAAGGAAGAAAGAAATCGGTATTGTTCGAACTTTAGGGTTAAAAGGTAGAGATATTAATCGCTTATTTATAATTGAATCCTTAATAATTATGCTTAGTAGTGGAACTATAGGAATAATTATAGGATGGGTAACTAGTTGGTTGGTTTCTTGGAATTTGTTGGGTACATTAGTGGGGATGCCAAATGTATTGTATGTTCCGTGGTTTAATATAATACTGATCTATTTACTTTCTGTAATCATGATTTTTTTCGGAATGATAATATTGTTAAGAAAAGCCAGAAAACAGAAAATAGTTGAGATTTATAGAGAAACAATTTAAGGAGATAGAGAAATTAAATTAAAAAATTTGATTATGATTTTTGTGTTATTTAATATGATTTTTCTTACACCTATAGTTTCAATTATAAATATAGATAATAAAAATGTATTTACAGAACAAGATTATGTATCACCGTTTAATGAAGCTTATTTGAAATCTTCTGATATTGCTGGATCAGATCTTTATGCCGAAAAAATAAATGCATTTGTAGCGGGTAATAAATCAATAATAAAACAGTCACTTTTCACAAATGATACAAATATACTTTCAGAATTTGATTCAAATGATCCCGCATTTTATAAATGCAATGTAATTATTAGTGCTTCAAATGGAATTAATCCAGAAATTTTTCCAACTATACTAACTGAGAGTGATATCTCTTCACAGTTTGCTGTTGGTTTCAATAATTTTGTAGGATTTCTCTATTATGATGAAGATTTGGATAAAGAGGATGCTTGTTTGAGAGCAGAAAGAGCGCTTGAGATAATTCGAAGAAAATTTATGATTGATCTTATTATGATTAATGTAACAGCACCTAATTTCTTCCCATTTATTGGATCTTATCCCAATTGGAATTGTTTTTACGAGGAACTCACTAAAAATTTTCCTATGGATGGGTATTGGAAAGCATTGGATATTAATCGCTTAACTAACCAAGAATATCTAGAAAATTATCATGTTTCCTCAACATTCATGCTTCTAAATTCACTAGATTTTTTTGAAGGGGATTTTAATATTGGAACAGATCAAGTTAATTTTAATACTGAATCTTTAGATCTATCTTTCTTAGAAAGTTTGGAAATAGAAAATCTAGTTGAACAATTAGGTTCAGCTTTAGAAAATTTTGGAGACTTATTCAACGCTACAATTTCAGAAGATTCATTAGAACAATTCATTAATATTTTTAGCTCATTTACCCTTAAAAATAACTCACATTATACAAGTATATCAATTCAATATGAAGGTTTAAATAAAGGTATCCAAAAGATTGGAAAAAATCAATATAAGTTCAATTTATGGGACGCAATGGGTTATCAAGGAAGTCCATTAGCCCCTAGTAAAAAGATATATATTGCATTAACGGGAGCTTTAATGAGTGAAATTAAAATAAATATTTTATGTACAGATGTCATTGATATAACTCCAAAATATTTTGATTTTTATGAGTATCTTCTAGAACAAATAGGGTTACTTTTTTATTATGCTGGTATTGAATTTGATGCACAAAGCCTTGAGAATTACTCCTTTGAACTATTATGGTTGAATAAAGAGGGAATTAAACAATCATATGTTAAACCTATAAATAGGGAAAATCCTTCAG
Organism: Promethearchaeota archaeon; assembly: GCA_019058365.1. Classification (GTDB taxonomy): domain Archaea; phylum Asgardarchaeota; class Lokiarchaeia; order Sigyniarchaeales; family SOKP01; genus Loki-b32. The sequence goes on from JAHPZE010000005.1 coordinate 149,524, forward strand.
ACATTGTAAATATGCTGCAACAATTAGGTTTTCAAGGATTTTCCTATATTCCCACTGGTATTGTGAATCCAATAGAAAGTTTGATTATAACTTATAATATTTCTAATTCAGAACCAAATTTATTACTCAAAAAAGAATTAATTGGAGGAAATGCGTCATATGGTGCGTTTCGAGATTTTTCATATAATGTTTCTGCTGAAAATATCGGAAGTAAAACTGCGTGGGGTGTACCTACCCCAATTGCTTTAGAACTTGATTACTTCTTCCAAATAATAAGTCCATTTTTTTGGGAAAATCTTAAAAATGATATGTGGAATGTTATCAAAATTGAATATCCAAATCAATACGAATCTTTAGAGGATTTTTTCAATTTTGATGAAGATCCTCGTATTTTTTACTTTGATTCATTTGGAGTAGGTACTTACGATAATTATTATCCTGATCTTCTTAATATAACAAATTTATGGCCTTATAATGAAGATGTAGGTGAGATTATTGATATAGTCTATAGCGAAAGCCCATTTTATTTTACATTGCCTCCTGATACTGTTAAAGAATTTACTATGAATGAAAATAGTATTTGGAATGATGATAATTGGAGGTTAGATCCCGGAGAGATAATATCATACCATATTGATAATTATTCGATTTCAAATTTAGATTCTTTTACTCCTTTTTATAGGAATAACTTTTCTATTGATACATCTCCAGAAACCCCAGAAATTATCTCAGGTACACAGATTGCGGGAACAATTCCAGAAATGGCTTTAACAGCCGATAACTATAGTTGGATAATTGAATCAGATGAAAAATTTTTAGATCAAAAAATTGAGATTGATTTTATTTTTAAAAATAATACAATTATTGATTTTGTTAATAACACTTTAGAAAATGTTTCTATAATAATAGATTTTAATGTGTCTGAAAATATTGGTTCTATTAATTTTGAAATTTTTAATTTTGATACTGAGGAGTTTCAAGATTTGAGTCCATATTTAGATTCAATTATAAATAATACTCGGACTTTTTCAATTGTTAGCTTTAACGAAAGTCTTGATTGGCTTTTTTATCCATTAGATAATAAAAATTATACAGCTGTAATTAAAATCATCTGCACTGATCCAGAACCGTTTAACATTTCAATCAATAATCTGGATATTGAATTTTCCACAAGAGACATTAATTTTAATGAAGATTCAGGAGCTAGAGTTATATATAGCTCTTCAACGGGATATGTCCAATATGAAAGACAATCTAATTCAATTCCTCTTAGTACATATAACGCAGCTTCAATAATAGCTTCATCATATCTAACCAAATACAATGCAAAGCCAGGAGAATTAAATACATATACTCTTACTTTTAAGAATATTGGTTCTGCTATTGCTAAAAATGTAAGTATTTCTTTGCTAACTCCAGGTATAATGGAAAATTTGAATAATTTTACACTTAAAAATAGTAATTTAACTTATTATCTTTCAAAACTAGCACCTTCTGAAGAAAAAACCGTATATTTTACGTTCTATGTGCCTAATTCGATTTCTATTAGTGAAGTATCCATTTTTTATAATAATCCAATGAATATTGAAGGGGAAAATTCTTCCAGAATTGAAAGTTTATCTAATGAGGTTTACATTTCTGCTCCAGTTAACTATGAAGATTTATTTCCCTTTGTCAGAGCTATTGAAATATATTATGGAGATAATGATATTGCTCCTGTTGTAGGGGATATATTTAATCTTACTGTAAATATTAAAAATGCAGGACCAATTGGATTTAATATATCAGATCTTAAAATAATCATGAATGATCAATTTGGTGATTTAAAAAAAATAGAGAATAACACAATAGATTTAATAAATATTGCCTATAATGAAACCTCTTCTTTTACTATTACTTTAAAAAAGAGTGGGTGGAGAGGATATTATTATCCTCCTATTAACTTCATTGAAAGTTCAGAAGGTAGGACACTACAGATTTATAGTTCTTTATCCAAGATATTAGGAAAAATCAGTTTTTCAATTGTTAAAAATGTAAGTAAAGATCAAATTGAGATTGGAGAAATCATAACTGTGAATATCGAAGTGCGAAATACAGGGACTATTAGCATTGAGAATATAATTATTAATGATATGATTAGTTATTCACAGTCAGATTTCTCATTATCAGAAGGAAAATTAGTTAATCTAATTATTTCATTGGATCCAGGTGAGAAAGTTACTATTAATTATTCTCTAAAGGCAAAAAGGCAAGCTCTTGTCAGTTTAAACCCAGCATTTATAAAATATTATTACCTACATGAACTTGAAGACACTTCTAATAAAATCTTAGTTAAGATTATTACTCCTAAATTTAGACAATATTCATATATTACTTTACCAATTTTAATTGTTTTCTTAATTTTGATGCTATATATCTGGCAAATTAAAAAATATAAAAAGAAAAGAATCGAATTTCAGAGATCTGAGAGTTCTATTTTTGAACTCAGCTCAAGAGAAACAATCCTCAAAAAAGAATATACTTTAAGACAAAGATTACATATTTTATCCGACAAATCTAAAGAAAAAACATTTGATATTAAAGTAAATGAACCTATTGACAAATCACTATATAAAAATGAATAATAGGGATATAAAATGAGAAGAAAACAAACATATTGCATTCTAATATTGTTAATTCTTTCAATGTCAATATCTGGTTTATTTTTTAATGAAATAAATTCAAAAGAGAGCTCAATCGATTTATCAGAAAATTTGAATGATGAATCTAATCCAATAGTCTCAAATAATTATCAAAAGAATATTATTGTTTTTTTCAATTCACCATCTTATAGTGATACAGTAAAGGATCGTTTTGAGTTCTATGGTGGTACAATAAAAAAAGAATGGAATAATCAATTCGACTCGATTTCAGGATTTGCTGGTTATATGCCTCTTGAAATAAATCTAATTGGGTTTCAAAATGAGTTTCCTGAAGCTAAAATAGAAAATGATGAGATTTTGGAGGCTCAAATGAATTATGCATCTGTTCAATCAGGAGCTATTAATACTACATGGTATTTGAATGGCTTAAAAGGTAATACTAATTCTTCCATAGCAGTGTTGGATACTGGAATTAACCCTAATCATGATTTCTTGAGAGGTGTTATTGTTGGTTGGGAAAATTTTGTTGACATACAACCGATATCAGATGATAATGGCCATGGAACTTTTATCTCATCTGTTATTGCTGGGACTGGTAAGGATAAGTATGATTCAAATTATCCTTCAACAATCAAAATTAAGGGGAATTATTCTCACATAGAATTATTTGATGAATATTCAGTTTCAAAAAATTATACTCTAAAAATAATTTCATTTAATGCATCAAAAGTAGGTTCAAATATTATAATTAATTCATCATGGAATTTGGAAGATGGTGGAATAGATAACTTCTGGGTTGAATTATATTATGATAATACGCTTGTTAATTATTCTCATAATGAAATTCAAGATACCAATTATACAATAAACCATCCACTTACATTAGATAATATAGGTGTTTATGATATATATATAAAATACCATAAATTGCTTCAAGCTAAGCCAATTTTCTCATTTAATTCAAAAATTTCTTATTTTCCTGAAGTATATACCGAAAATAGAAATCATTTTACAGGTATCGCAAATGCTACTAAAATTGTCGCTTATAAAATTTTAAATCAATCTGGAATGGGATGCACTTCTGATTTAATATCCGCATTCGCAAGTGTTATACAAAACAGAAGTAAATATCATATAGTAAGTGTTTGTTTAAGTGTTGGCACTTTAGGAGAAGATATAGAAGCAGTAAATTCTGTAATAAATGAAGTAATAGAGAAGGGTATCTTAGTGGTAATTGCAGCTGGAAATACAGGCATAGAAATCTCAGATTCACTGAATAAATTAGCTGAAAACAAAAACGCTATTGTTGTTGGTGCTACAAATGATAAAGATCAAGTTACCTCTTACAGTAGTATGGGAAAAGAAATCGATAGTATCATTAAACCTGATATTGTTGCTCCTGGTGGTAGCAAGATACCTAATCATCGTTCAGTAATTGCTGCTGATAAAGAAATAGATAAAGCTACATCTTCTTATGGAACTTCAATTGCTACAGCTATAGTCTCTGCTTCGATTAATCTTTTGATAGAAGCAAGATGGGATACATGGAATCAATGGAATAATCTAAATTTAACAGAATGGGTTAAATACATAAAGGCATTTCTCTTAATGACTGCTTCAGAAACTAACCTTGAAAGAGAGGACGACCCGGCTACCACGATTGATGAAAGTTCCTACTCTCCATCTTTATCTCTTGCTCCTTTGACAAGTGGTTTAAAAGATATTCATGAAGGTTATGGTAGATTAAACATTCAAGCTGCCATTGATGCTCTAACAAAAATTATTAAGGTAAATAATTCAATTAATGGAAATTTATTAAGTTCACAAGAAGATCCTTTAGGAACACATGTGTTTGCTCGACAAGTTGAGCTGATTGAGGATGTCCAATATAATTTTAGTTTATCAACAGCAGATTCACATGCTAATTTTAATATGTTTCTGTTTTCAAATGAATCAAATCAGTATGGAGAACCGATTTTATTAGGGTCTTCGAGAAAATGGTATAGTAATTTTGATAACTTCTATTTTATTCCAAAGAATAATCAAACCAATTGCGTAATCGTTGTTAAAGCAATTGAGGGAAACAGTGATTTTACCTTGAATATATCTATTGTAGAAAATTATTTTACACCAGAATTGAAAATACCCGAAATAAATTATTTGGGAGGTTCTAAAAATACAACTGTAATGAGTCTCCAAGAATTAATGGGAAATGAACCTAAAAAGAACTATAGTATTGATAGCTATAGGTTTTATATTGAATATTATGATAATGATACTTCCAATGTTCCTCCACAAGAAGTTTATGTCTCCATTATAGAAACTTCTGAAAACTATACTTTAACTCAATACTACCCTACTGATAACAATTATACTGATGGAGCCTTATTTGTAAGTGATTATGTTCAATTTTCTAAACCAAGAATATATCAATATTTTTTCGTTGCTAGCGATGGTAAATTTAAAACGCTCTATCCAGAAACAGGTTGCCTTAACATAACAATTGAGTTTCCTACGGATAGTATCCAATTCCCGCATCAATATAGTTTTAATGAAGGAATTGGTAATTGGAGCTATACAGGTACTGGATGGGAATTACTTAACCAAAGCAATGATATTGATAATAGATCTAGGATATATGAGAATTCATGGAATTCTTTATATTTTGGAATATACCATAATTATCCAAGGAACTATACATATCAACCCATTAACCTGATTGAAGATCCCTTCCCAAATGGTTCTTTAATAAGCCCTTTATTTAACTTAACAAATATTAATGAGAACACTACAAATCCGTATGCTAAATTTGGATTAAGAACAAGTATAAATGCTGGAGACTTTATTTATTTACAGATCAATCTAAATTGGACTGGTTGGATAACTTTAAAAACATATACTAACGTAGAGGATGAATGGTTTTTGGAAGAAATAAATTTAACTCAATATATTGGAAATTTTATTCAATTTAGGTTCGAATCTAATCTGGATGATACGTCTGATTCAAGAAATTATAAAGGATTTATTATAGATTATTTTGCTATTGAAAATTATACTAATAGAAATTCACCATCAATATTTTTCAATCCATATACGGATATTTCCTCAACTCAAGATTCAAAATATCAGAAGTATACATTTTCATGTGAATATTTTGATTTGGATAATAATTATCCCGATTTTATATATTTAGAGATGAGTGATACAAATTACACTATGTATAATATTTTTGGTGATTGGAATGCTAGCTCTAATATTTTGGGAGATTATGGTATATATTTTATAAAATCCTTAACATTGGAAGATATCTCAAATCAATCATTTAGGTTCCATGTTTCAGATGGATTTAATATAATTACGACTTCATGGTATAATAAAAATAATTCTCTTTTTGAATTCATTAATCCAAATCCTTTACAATTTAAGGTCTTAATGGATAACAAGTACATAGGATACAGTTTTTCAAATATAGATCTATCTGATTACTATGTGTCTGGTACTCCACCTCCAAAAGAAACAACGGCATGGTTTAGAGGAGATAATAGTTGGCATCCAATAATTCGATATGGAAATCCTCTGCTTTATGGAGGGATTGGCCAGAGTTTTGGGGGTTCTGAGCAAGGATATGGCTCTAATTGGGATATAAATTTAATTACTCATCCACTCCATTTGGAGAGTGAATATAAGGTTTACTTAGAATTTGATTATGAAATTTCATTACAGAATGAATATTATCAACCTGAAGATCAACTAGATAAATGTAATATATCATTATCAAAAGATTTTGGTAAAACTTGGATCGTGTTAAAAGAATTTACATATGATAGTGAAGACCTTATTGGTAGTAGTAAAATTGATATTTCCCAATATTCTGATGAAGATATAATGATAATGTTCACATTACATTCAAATGATAATGTAATTGGCTTAGGTTATGGATGGTTATTATCAAATATCTATATAGGGTACGATAAATCAACAGATTTTATAGCTCCAGAAATTAAAATTATAAATCCAAAATCTGATAGTACAATTAAATCATTAATTATAATAGAAGCAAATATTTCTGATAATGTTAGGTTAGATGAATCAAGAATTTATATATATCTTAATGGTAAGAGTATTGACAGAAATAAACTCACATTTAATAGTACTACTCATAATTTAAAGTTTAATTGGGACACCAAGAAATATAATGATGGAACATATGAAATTAAAGTAGTAGCTTATGATGTAGAAGGGAATATTGGAGAAGAAATCATAGTAGTTAAAGTCAATAATATGAAGTGGTGGAGTACATGGAGTCCATACATTATCATAATTGCGTCTGTTATTGTTATTGGAATTATCATTTATATTATCTCAGAAAAAAAGGGTAAACTTTGGATTGGTAGAATAAAAGACAGTCGTGCTGAAAAAATAAGAATAAAAGATATTGATAAAGATCAAGTAATAGAACGGATAGAATTAATTGAACATGAAGTAGAACTAGCAAGACCTTTAACATTGTACTGTAAATCATGTAAATCTTGGTTCTTTTCATCGAAATTTGATATAATATGCCCAGTTTGTGAACATGATCAAATTTACGCAGCATATTTATGTGAGAACTGCAAAAAATGGTATTTCAAGGATGAACCCAGCGAAAATTATTATTGCAAAAATAAAACATGTGAAGGTGTGAGGTTAATTAGGCGGAAAAAAGAAGAAATTCAAGAACTTTTAGCTAAAGAGGGAAAAGTCCTTAAAAAGTTTAAGAGTAAGGAGAAAAAATTTAGTATTTTAGATGTTTAAAATAAAAATTAAAAATTCATAATAAAAAAGGCATGGATATAAGAAATTTTCTATATAGGTTAAGAAAACGAATAAATCTACAATTTCTCAAACATTCTTGGCTTGATCTCAAGCGAGATAAAACTAAAGTTATATTCGGGATAAGTGGTATCGCAATTTCATTATTTTTATTGACTGTTATTGGAATGTTAAATGATACAGTGAATTATAATTATCTTTTATATGTTACTTCAACAACAGGAAAATCTGATATTATGATTACACGTACAATTCAGACCGATTTAACGTTTGATCCTTTCTATGATGAAGACATTATAAATAATGAATTAAAGGATATTGAGGGCGTTGATGAACTATTTCCCCGAATTATGATGTTAGTAACATGTACTTCAGAAAATATTAACACAAGCGGTACCTTACAATTTTATGGTCTTGATTTTATAAAGGAAGCTGAAAATGGTAACCTGGGAGATTTATTTATAGTTGATGATGAAGGAAAAGAAACCAATGAAGTTTATGATGATGAACCAGATGATGGTGAATGTGTAATATTATTAAATGTAGCAGAGATCCTTAATGTTACCAGGGGCGATATAATACACTTAGAATATCAAAATTATGAATTAAATTTAACTGTTGCTGAAATTTGTATTCAAAATCTTAGATTTATGCAATTCGAAACTTCTTTAATTCTTGTTAATTTACAACAAGCTCAAGAATTTTTGCAAAGAGAAAATCAAATAAATTTTATAGTCGGAACAATTAAAAATCCTAAAATTGTCTATGATGCTAGTGATTTAACGTTAACAACAAGAAGACTTCGAATAATCGGTACAAGGGTACAAGAAAGGTTGGATCTAAACGAATTTTCCATAAGTTTACCAAAATTAGACGAACTTGAAAGTGGTCAATTTATGCTAATGATGGTAACAATAATATTTTGGTTTATCATAATTCTTTCAATGCTTATAACAGGTATTTTAATAAATAGCATACTTTCTACTTCGGCTGAAGAGCGCGTGCGTGAATTTGGAATTGTTCGAGTGGTTGGGAGTAAAAAAATATATCCTATGAAAATGGTTTTATTTGAAGGGGTTATGTTAGGGGTGTTTGGATCGATTATCGGAATGATACTTGGATTTGCATTGATGAGACCTATAGCACAATCCATATTTCCTATGTATCACTTTCAATTTGAGTTTGCTGACGTAGAATGGGTCATTCAACCTGATACACTCATTTTAACCTTTTCAATAGGTATATTAGTGTCCTTAGGAGTAGCTTTAATACCTGCTCTTAGAACTGCAAGGGTTGATCTAATTAAATCTATTACTCCTTTTCAAACTAAAGAAGAAGGTTGGGAAATTAAAAAAGAAGGGAGTATGAATGTTAAAAGTTTTCTTGCGGGAATTTCGATCGCTACTATTGGGATGATAGTCTTTGTCTTACTACCAAATATCTTTGTCACTGGTGATTATATGTTAACAAATGGACTTTTTATCGGTTTACTTGCTGCTATAGTAATCGGGTTAGTATTTGCTTCAGTTGGAATAATACCACTAATTCAGAGAATTTTTTTAGGAGTAATTTCACCGGCTATAAAAAAGTATAGTAGTATCATTGGCATTTCCTTAAAGCGTTATAGAAGACGTAATACTAGTACTGTTGTTATGTTTGCTATTAGTTTTTCATTTATTTTTTTCCTTACAAGCGTTACTAAAATGCAATCAGCTAATACAGCACTAAATTTAAAATTTCAATACGGGTCAGATTTAGTTTTAATGAATCAAGAATTATATAGTCCTGAGAGTGCTCTTACTCTTGAAATGGCTGATGAATTAAAAGAATTAGCGGGAGTGGATAAATTAGCGATTTCACTTCATAATACATTCGATCTTCAAGCCACACTAGCAGCGATGTTTGAAGTTAGTGAAGGACAAGTAGGTTTTTCGGGTGGATCATCAGAAGAAATGATGATGGGTATGTTTCAATTCTATACAACTCAAGAAGAGATAAAATTCAAAACTACAGCAGGAGATATAATGGATTTTGATGTCGTGGATGCTGGATTTATAGGTATTAATGAAGATTTTGTTGATTTAATTGATAAGAAATTATTAATATGGAAAAGTACTGGAAGTAGTACTTCATATTCTTTTAATGAATTATTTAATTATAATAATACATGTATTATAGCAAAATCTATTGCGAGTAGACTCGGTATCCAGGATGTAGGAGAATATGTACGAATAACGTTCTATGATCCAAAAATAGAAGATCATCCTGGGAATGTTACTCTATTTAGGGTTGTAGGAATCTCGGGAGGAATTCCTGGATTTTATAATTTCCGAACTAATGAGATGTCAGCTAATGGAGGAGGTGTAATGGTCTCATTAGACAATTATATACGCCTAATGAAAATAAAGAATCCTGGAGAGAGTAATATGATTTTAGATAAAGTATTCATAAATTTGATTGATAATACAGAGGAAAATATTGAAGAAACTAAAGATGATATTCGTATAATGTATCAAGATAAAGATATACTTATTGATGATGCAATTTCTAAAATAAACTTCATGGAATCGATGACTGAAAGACAGAGTTTTTTGATGGAGTTGATTCTGATGTTTACGATAATAATAAGCATTTTTGGGTTAGTTAGTAGCATGTATGCAATTATATTGGAGAGAAAGTTTGAAATTGGAATCCTTCGGTCAATGGGTATGAAAGTTAGAAATGTTAGAAATATGTTTTTAATTGAAAGTATGACTATTTTGCTCGCCGCAGGAATTATGGGGACCATTATTGGATCATATAGTGCATATCTCCTTCAAACAACTATAAGCTTAATGACAGAGATGCCGGTGATCTTCACAATTCCTATGGATACATTACTCAGAGTTTTTATTTTATCAATCTCTTTTGCATTTCTAGGAACTTATGTGATCTTAATCAAATATTTCTATAAGAAAACCATAATGGACATATTCCGCCAAACATTCTAATAAATAAATTGAATATAAAAAGAAATATTAATTCATATTTTCTTTTAGGAATCTAATGAATTTAATCCAAGCCAATCCTCTATGAGATATGCTATTTTTTTCTTCAGTTGTTAATTCCGCAAATGTCATACTGGGCATAACATTAGGTAAAAAAACAGGATCAAATCCAAAACCACCTGAACCTCTTATTGTTCGTGAGATTTTCCCTTGAATCTTCCCTTCAAAAAAGTAGTTTTTGTTATGGGGTTTAAAATAAAGAGCTATAACTGAAGTAAAATGAGCTTCAGTATTCTCAAAATCATCTATCAATCTCAATAATCCTTTATTACCAATGGTTTTCATAATGTAGGAAGAATAAACTCCCGGGAAACCATTTAGGGGTGTATCAACAAAAAATCCAGCATCTTCTACGAAATATGTTCCATCTATTTGGCCTTTTATGCTATTTAATTTAAATGAAGCCACTTCTTTTATATTGATTGCCTGGATTTCTATTGTTTTAATATTATTTTGTTTTAAATTATATTTTACATGTTCTTTTGAGAAAAGATCCAAAATCTCGTTAAATTTATACCCATTTCCAGTTACAAAATAGATCATATTTTCTTCTTGTTTCATAATTATTATAATTTTAAATAATTAATAATCAAAACTAATTGAGCAAGCAAGATTATATTGGATTTGTCTTTTACAACAACAAAATTACAAAATTTTATTTTGTATATTTCTTTAATTATTTTAAATCGTTATATTTTTAATCTCAATATTAATCTGTAAAACACAGGAGAATTAAAAAAGAAATGGCCCGGATGCACAGTAGAAAAAAGGGGAGTAGTGGGTCAACTAGACCTGCCAGATTGGAGAAACCAGAATGGATAGAACTCGCACCAGAGGAAGTTGAAAGCGAAGTAGTTAAACTGGCAAGAAGAGGACACTCAAAATCTATGATCGGAACAATAATGAGAGATTCTCGGGGTGTACCGCTAGTTAAAGTTGTAGCTGGTAAAAAAATTAGTCAGATTCTCAAAGAAAATGAGATTGATACACCTTTGCCAGAAGAATTAGCAAATTTAGTACGAAAAGCCTTAGCTATAAGAAAACATCTCGAGTCAAATCATAAAGACTTAGAAGCGAAAAAAGGTCTTAATAGAACAGAATCGAAAATCTACCGATTAATAAAATACTACAAAAAGAAAAAGATAATGCCTCAAGATTTCAAATACGACGTTGAAAAGATAAGAACATTAGTAGCAAGATAAATGGAGGATTTAAAGTGAGTTCAAAAGCAAGGAAAAAAAAAGTAAAAACAAAGAAAGTTACTTTCAAAGATAAAAACTGGTACTCTGTTGTAGCCAGTAAGAACTTTAACTTTAAACCTATTGGTGAAGTTATTGGTTTGGAAGATAATTTGATTGGAAGAACCCTAGAGACTTTATTATATGATTTTACGGGAAAATATTCTGATATAAGTTTAAAGTTAAAATTTCAAATTACAGATATCCATGAAGAAGCGAAAAAATGTAATACCGTATTCCAAGGTCATAGTTACACAAACGATTTTATTCGATCCCTTATTGGAAGGGGGAGCACAAAAATCCAGACGATAAAAAATTTAACAACAAAGGATGGATATATTTTTCGAATTACGATGTTATGTACTACTATAAAGAGAGCTAGAAGTAGTCAACAGATATTAATTAGAAAAATAATGAGAGAGATATTAGCAGAGTTCGCAAAAAGTTTAAATCATGAAAAATTTATTGCTGGAATCATTTTCGGTGAGTTTCAAAATCAAATTCAACGTGTTGCAAAAACAATATATCCATTATCCAACGCCGTCTTAATTAAGAGCAAATTAGTTTCAATGCCTGAAGGAGGGAAGGATAAGGAAATTCCCGATGACCAATTTGAGATTGTAGAAGTTGATGTTAAAAGATCTAGAAAATCAGAAATTAAAAGATCTGAAAGAATTAACGTAAAAAAGTTAGCACAATCTTCAAATAGAACTCGAAGCGATAGTTCACAAGGGTTGGACTCCCCTACAGAAGAAATTGATGATGAAGAATCGGAAGAACCTAGCCTTGAATAATAATTTTTTTATATTTATACATAAGAAGCTTATTAATTTTTGAGAAAGAAGGTTTAATTTATGAAGATTAATCCATTAATTACATATATTAAGAATATTTTTTAAAATCCAAGTAATAAGTGTCTTATAATTAACTCTAATAAGTGGTAAATTTGTCTGCTCAAGAAGGAAATCGGAATAATCCATACGCTTTTGATGATTTTTTATTTGTTAGGAATCATTTTAATTATTATGAAGATGATGAGTTTCTACAAACTCTTGTTAAAAAATATGCCCCTATAGATGAGTATGCTAAAATTGATAGAGATCTTCGAGCTCTTTCAGATTATGTTTCGTTTAGATTTCGAAATCTTGCTGATAAAGCGAATGAACTTGAAAATAGGGTAAAAGTTACAAAGCTGAAACATTATGATGCTCATAATCATAGGATAGACCGCATTGAACGATGTTTAGAGACTGAAATTTTAGAACGTGAAGTTTTCAGTCTTGGACTTTTTGATCCCGCGAGAAATACAGCATGGAGTAGATTTTTTAAAATGTTTTTGTTATATGAAAACGGAGAAGCAGGAGTTATGTGTCCTGTTGCATGTACCCATGGAGCTGTTGAACTGATGCAAAAATATGAAGATACTTTGAGTTCTGAAGCAAAAAATATCCTTACTTCCATTAGAGATGGTGCAAATGGTGAATACAGTTTAGGATCCCAATTTGTTAGTGAAATTCAGGGAGGAAGCGATGTGCCCGCGAACTTAGTTGAAGCTATATTTGAAGAAGAAGAAGGTCCAGATGGTTGTTCAAATGTGTGGCGTCTTTATGGTCAGAAGTTTTTTTGTTCTGCAATACAAGCAGATCATCAAATAGTAACTGCAAAACCCAAAGGAACTCAATCATCAACAAGAGTAGCAGCATTTGCTGTTCCTGCTTGGCTTCCAGGGAATAAAGAAAAAGAAATAAGAAATTCCTACACAATTGATAGACTTAAACAGAAATTAGGAACTGCTGAACTACCAACAGCAGAAATTACTTATAATGGTACTATAGCATACCCTGTAGGACCACTCGAAATGGGTCTTGCTGATATAGTTGGGATTGTTCTTTCTTTATCGAGACTCCATGTTGCTTTTGGAATGGCCTCAGGAGCGCTGCGAGTAGCAAGAGAAGCGATATTATATTCACAATTTAGAACTGCCTTTGATGTACCTATATCTTCCTTTCCAATGATGATAAATCAAATAAATGATTTAGATTATTATGCAAAAAGAACTGTTGCTGGTACTTTCAAAATCTATTATGAATACATTCATTTTAAAGAACATTTAGTTAGTGGGATTAGAGATTTAGAAAAGATTGAAAATCTTGAGGAGCGTAAACGCCGATTTAGATTACGTGAATTGATTATGCTCCAAAAAATCGTTGTAGCTGATGAAGCACCGAAAATGATAAGAAAAGCAATTTCCTTTTATGGGGGACATGGTATAATGGAAGATTTCTTATCATCGCCACGATTGCATCGCGATTCTATGATTATGGAATTGTGGGAAGGGCCAAGAAATGTACTTCTCACTCAAATTCATCGAGATTTCTCAAGAGTAAAAGATTGGTATCCTGCTGATGATTTTTGTAGAGATTTACTTATGGGGAGAGATTCAGATCTTATTGAAGATTATGCATCAGTGTTTACCAGATTAATGTCTCATGACAGTCTTCTAAGAAATGATGAAGAAACTTTAAAAATTTGTCAAAATTGGGAGGATTTTTCAAATAAACTCTTCATTGCATTTCAAGAACAAGCATTGATGGAACTTAATTATACTGGTAAACCATTAAAATTTTCGAGACTATTACGAAAACTTAGAAAAAGAGATCTACCAAAAATGCTAGAAAAAATAAAAATTCAATGAGAAATAGAGAGATATAGAAAAAAATTATATTTATCAATTCCATTGTCGAAATATTCTTTAATTAAATCTTCTTTATACCCTACAATAAGTAAGATTTCTTCTATTCCAGCATCCTTTAAACCTTAATAGAATGTTCAAGTAATGGTTTTTCAGCAATAGGTATTAATGGCTTAGGGCGAGTTGATGTAATAGGTCTTAACCTATTTCCTTCTCCCGCAGCAAGAATAACAGCTTTCTTGATTATTTATAAAAAAAGAGCATTATTCATATTTTAGGAGATTAATTTATTTGGTCAAATCCTTTTACAACTTCATCAAGATAATATTTTAAATGTTTAAATGGTCTTAAATCTCCTGAAAATTCATTTTTAAAAGCCGAATCTAAAGCCATTTTTGACTTAAGTTGTTTAAAGACCGATTTTATTTTATAAAAATTACCAGTAGCTATGAAATCTATTGAATAACCATGAATATTTCCAAATAATATAACTTTTTTACTATTATGAGTTTCATCGTCGGTAGTATCATCTAAATGAATCTCTTTTATTTTTGTTTTAGCACGGATTTGGGTGTTCATAGAAATAGTTGCTAGTTTCGCTGAAAGATCTGAGCTAAATAATTCTATATTTTCAAAAGTTTTTTCTTTTTGTAAAGTACTCAATAGATTATTATCATATAACTGAGAAATAATTGGTAATCCTTGAGCAGAAATACCAGCATATAATATTGCATTTCCTCCATTATTATTATCTTTATCATAAATAATTTCTTCTTCTAAAAGATCTAAATACTTGTCTTTTAAATACTCTATTATAAGATTAATAACTTGATTAAACGTAGGTTCTTCTGAAGTAAATTTTAACCGAGCAAGATCCTTGTATTGAGTTTTTACTTGATTGCGAAATTCTTTTAACATTTTAAAAGATTCCTGTGATCCTACGCTAAAATTACCTACACAACAAAAGAATAAATTTTGACCTGCGTTTGTAATAACGTGCTCAACGATAATGTGTTCTTTTTTTTTCTTACTTTTCAAACATATGTTTTTTAGTCGCCATCTAAAAAATTTCATGAGTTTTTCTACAAATAATACTATTTCGAATGCTTTGTATTTATTTTCATCTGAACAATATAGAACATCATTCTCTAAGATAATACTGAAAGAAGAGATCATGTAGAAAAACTTTAAGAAGTTAGCTTTTATGAATGTTAGAATTATTGAATATATTAATTTTTTTTGATTTCATGTAAAAAAAAATAAGTAAATTCTAGAAGATTGTATTAATTTAATCTATAAGTATAAATTTTATTAAAATTAAATACATTAACATCTTAAACATTATCATTCAAATTAAAAATGGATTCATTAGAACAGATAGAAAGAGAAAGTATTACTAAAGCTGCTGAATTACTCTTAAATTCTAAAAATGCAGTAGTATTAACTGGTGCGGGAATTTCAACAGAATCGGGAATTCCTGATTTTAGAGGAGAAAGTGGAATTTGGATGAAATATAAACCCAAAATTTATGGAAGTATACAGTCGTTTTTAAAAGATCCATCAAAATTTTGGAAAATGGCTGAAGATATTGCACCAACTTTATTCAGCGCAGAACCAAATCCTGGTCATTATGCAATTGCTGCTCTAGAGAAAATGAATATACTTAAAGCAATAATTACACAAAATATAGATGAATTACACCAAAAAGCAGGATCTATTATTATATATGAAGTGCATGGTAATATAAATAGATTTACTTGTTTAGGATGTCGCGCGAGTTATAATAAAGAACAAATAGTACGTAAGATAAAAAAGGAGAAAAATCCTGCATGTGATTATTGTGCAGCACCTTTAAAACCTTCAGTAGTATTATTTGGAGAAAATCTGCCTAATTTTGAAAAATATATGTCAATAGATTTAGCTAAGAAAGCAGATATTATGCTAATAGCAGGATCGTCACTTACTGTGGCACCAGTATGTGATTTACCTCTTTATACTTTAAGTGAAGGAGGAAAATTAATAATTGTTAACGATCAACCAACCTATTTAGATGATCGTGCTGAAATTGTGATCAATCATAAAACTGGAATTATTTTACCATTAATCGTGAAAGAAATTAAGAAAATTAAAGTAGAGCATGAATCTGAAACTGATATTTAACCAATTTTTATAAAATTAGTTTTTAAAGTTTTTTTATATGATTACAGAGAATGTTATTATTAAGGATTGGCGCAAAATTGATATTTCTTTCGGATTAATTTACCCAAATAAATATACACTTGGTATGTCTTCATATTCTATTAGACTTCTTTATTTCTTAATAAATTCTTTTGATAATATTGCCTGTGAACGGATTTTCCTTCCGGATAATTTATACATAAAATTTCCTGCTTCTAAAGATTATTCTTCAAAGAATAATTTGAGATCCCTTGAAAATAAAGTATTACCAGAAGATTTTGATATTTTAGGATTTTCATTGCATTTTGAAAATGATTTTAAAAATGTATTATGGATCTTAGAAAAAGCAGAGATTCCCATAACTTTTCAGGAACGTCTAAAAATGATCAGTAAAGATAAAGCTCAATTTCCATTATTAATAGCCGGAGGTCCGGTAGTAACCTCAAATCCAATTCCATTGAGTAAATTCTTTGACATTTTATTTATCGGGGATTCAGAGCAAAATTTGAAATATTTCTTTGATTTGTATCAAGTTTATAATATTCAAAAAATACAATTTAAAGAATTTTTAGAAAGAGCAAAAAATATAGAAGGGCTTTTTATTCCTGCTCTTCAAAATAATGCAAAAAGAGTTATACTCAAAAATCTTGATGATTCACCTACACCTATTTTTCAATTAATTTCTAATCAATCTAGTGTAGAATCTATTTTTGAAAATTATTTTTTTATAGAAATAAACCGTGGTTGTCCATTTAAGTGTAAATTTTGCATCTCTTCTTTTCATAATCATCCATTCCGGAACAGAAGTTATGAAAACATAATTAATTCTATTCAAAAAAGTATAAAATATTCTAAATTTGAAACAATTAGTCTTATAGGATCTTGTGTATCATCACATCCTAAATTTGAGCAAATTTGTGAATATATAATAGATAATGGTAAAAGATTAGCTGTTCCTTCAATTCGAGTAGAACATTTAACTCAAAATATAATTACCATATTTGAAAAAGCGGAAATTAAGACAATCACAATTGCACCAGAAGCTGGTTCAGAAAGATTAAGATATAATCTTGGAAAAAAAATCGCAAATGAAAAAATCCTTTCAATTTTGGCTCAAATTAAAGATTCTCAAATCAAAAATGTAAAATTTTATTTTCTAATAGGATTACCTAATGAAAAAGATGAAGACATTGATGCAATAATTAATTTATTAAAATCAATAAATCGATTAGGTTTTAGAAAGAATTCATTAAGAGTAAATATTAACCCGTTTATTCCAAAACTTAACACCCCTTACGAAAAAGAGACAACCTTCTACTTGGATGAAAATTTACCCAAATTAACAAAGAAATATCAAAAATTGGATAAGGAACTTAAAAACATAGAGTCAATAAAGTTGAGGTTTAAAAATTTCAAATCAATTATTAAAAATGCTAGACTTCAAGCAATGATTTCTTTAGGAAATAAACAGGTTTCTGATTTACTTTTAGAGTATTATAAAGATGGAGCCACTTTTAGTACTCTACAAAAAGCAGAAAAAGAATTAAAGTTCTCTCTAAATGATTATCTATTAAAAATTAAAGAATGCTATAGTCCTTGGATTATATAAAATAATGAGATTTAAAATATAAAATTTAAAAAAAAATTAAGTAATTTGTCTAAAAACCTTTTTTGCTGCTCCACAAACTGGGCAATTATCAGGTGGATCTCCTTCATGAGTATATCCACAAATAGGACATATGTATACGTCTTTTTTCTCTAAATCCTTGCCATTCTCAACTGCTCCAAGAGCAGTAGAATATAATTTGTGGTGAACTTTTTCTACTTCGTTAGCATAAGTAAATGTTCTTTCTGCATCCTTGTTTCCTTCTTTTTTGGCTGCTTCAAGAAACTCAGGATACATTTTTGTAAATTCATAATGCTCCCCTTCTATAGCAGCTTGTACATTTTCTTTTGTTGATTTAATTCCACCAAGGACTTTAAGATGATTATGGGCATGAACCGTTTCTGCGGCAGCAGCAGCTCTAAAGACTTTTGCTATTTGAGGAAACCCTTCTTGATCTGCCTTTTGAGCAAAAGCTAAATATTTACGGTTTGCTTGTGATTCCCCTGCAAATGCTTCTTTTAAACCTTCTTCTGTTTTTGACATGTTATATTCACATTACATTTTACTTTAAAATTATATTAGGAGATTTTTTAACTTAGTCTTTATAAATCATAAATTTGAAACTTAATCTAAGATTTCTAAATTGTGATAAAGATTTTTAAATTTAAATAATTCGACAAAAGATTTTAACCTTAAAATCCAATTAATCTAAAAGGATTTTTTTAACAGCATTTACGATGCGAGTTAAATAATGTTCGGCCATTCCAAATTTAATATGTGAATGAAAAACCAATATGATGAAATATTTACTCTGAACATATTCTGAAAATATGAATCTTTTATCTTTTAATGTATAAAAGAGCTTTAAAATGGAATTATTATGAATTTTAACACGAAATTCAACTTCTTTTAAAAAATTCTTCAAATCTAATTTGTTATAGGAAGAATATATTACCTTTCCTCTGTCAGTTAAAAGAATAGTCCCATCAATTTCGTCAAATCCAGTAACTTTTTTCATATATTCTATAATTTGCTCTTCAATCTTTGAATTGAACTCACTACTAAATGTATCAGCAATAATTTCTTCAATAACGCCATTTAATTCAACGTCAAATACGATTTGTTTATCTATATTTATGTTCTTTTTACTCATATAGATAGAAAGTCGTTTATTAATTTTTGAAATTGCATCCTCCAAAAAATTTTCATTTTCAATTGTATCACATAAAATATTATAATTTAAAAGACCTTTTTCAAAAATTACAAATTTTACATCACCCATTTCTAATGTTTTGAATTTTTTTCCAATCATTTCTTTAGAAAAGGACATTAAAGCTGTGATGAAGGGAGAGACAAGATTTTTCTCAACCTTAAAATAATCTGTAAAATTTTTACCATAAAAGCACACTCCAGATCTATTAAATATAAATAGATTGTGAATGTTTGTATTATCAAAAGATCTCTTAATTATTGACGACAAGGGTAGTTTGTCTTGTATTCCCATGATAAAGTATTAAAAAATAACTATAAAAAGCACTGACTTTTCAGTTTTATGCCAATTTTAAAAATTAATATTATCTAACTCGTCTGTCCAGGTTTGAACACCTTTAAAATTTAATTTTACTGGTAGTAGTTGAAACCCTTCCTTAATTATTTTTTTTTTTAATATGTATTCAGATCCTATTCCAGCTAAGATCGTAGCAGATCCGCCCCCTCCAGCACCATTTAATTTGAATCCTATAGCTCCATTTTTTTCTGCGAGCTTTTCTATTTTTTTAATAGTCGGACTAACCATAAGAGGATGTAAATTCTTTTGAGCATCCCAATTCTTATTCATAACCTTTCCCATTAATTCAAGATTCTTTGAATTAATTGCCTTTTCCATTTCATATGCACAATTTTTTATGATTTCTAAAGATTTTAATGTAGATTTATCACCTTGTCTGTAATTACTTATTACAGCTTTATGCATTATATTTGAACTTCTTGAATTTAAATAAACTAAAATCAATTGATTTTCAAGTTCCCAACGTCTATCTTCATTAATATCCAGCGGAGATACTTTTACGGAAGGATAATCAATCTCCATAAGGTTTACGCCACCATAAGCTGCAGCATACTGATCTTGAACTCCACTTTCTAACTTTAATTCATCAATCTCAAGTTTATGAGCTAATTCTGCAACTTTTCCTTGCTTTAAGTCTTTATGTGAAAAACGAGCTAATGCAGCAATTAAAGCTACAGCCACACTAGCACTTGTTCCTGTTCCACAACCAGGAGGAGCTTCTGCTTTAACATAAATGTCTATACCTTTCTCAATATCCATTCTTTTTATTGCTGCTTTTAACAAATCAAGATTACCATCATACTTTATATTATGAAAATCTTGGAGTTCTGTATGTAAATTAAGATTCTCTGAAAAAATATTGATTCTATTTGATGAATTTGGGAAAATCCTAACATAACTACATAGATCAATACAAATGGTAAAAACAGCACCGTTTGGATAAAACCACGTGTCAGTCCAGCCTCCAATATCACATATTCGGACTGGAGCTTTTGAGTAGATTACATTTTTCAATTTTTTTCGTAATTTTAAATTTAATTTCGAGATTAAAAATTAAAAACTCTCTTTCTTTACGCGATGTTCTAAAAATTGATTCATCATGCGTGTGAATAGAAGATATGAGAATGGAAAAGAAATAATCCATAAAAGTATTCCTAATATTTTTGTATTATAGGTTTTTCTTTTTATATTAATAATCTTTGGAATTCTGTAATATATTAGCTTTTTTTCATTATTTTTCTCACTCACTATACCTTTTCTATTATATCCTTTTTGGAATTTATTTAGCCTTTGAGGAGCGCGAAAATCCCTATAAATCCAAATAAACCAACCAGCAAAATAGTCTTTTGAATTAATAGTTCTAATGGTATAATCTAACACCTGCAATTGCTTTTCTTCGCTAAATTTCACCTGTTTATCCCAATCAGCATGGAATCCATATTTTGCCCCAGCTCCAAATTCCGTATAAATCCATGGTTTATTAAAAACGGGGGTTCTAATTAAATCTAAAATGAAACTAATCATCCTTTCATGTGGAAAATACCAACCAAAATAGGAATTAATCGTAGCAATATCCACCGATTTCCTTATTAAATCAGGGATTAATTTCCTAGAAACAACTGTTACAATCCTAGTATTATCAATCTTTCTTGCTAAATCCATCAAGGATTTGATAAATTTAGAACATGCCATATTATGCAGGGGAACTTCATTTCCAACGCTCCACCATATCACAGAGGGATGATTGATATCTCGCCAAATTAATTCCTTCAACATATTTGCTGCGGTTTTATATGTTTGAGGATTTTTGAAATCACAAGACCAATATACAGGAATTTCTTCAAGTATTAGGATCCCAACCTTATCTGCAATATCGATTAAATCCGCATCATGAGAATAATGAGCTGTTCTAATAGCATTAAAACCAAGGGATTTGAAATTCAGAACATCTTCTTTTCGCTTTTCATGGGGAATTGTTCTTCCATAGGGCATATATTCTTCATGTAAACTAACACCTTTCAAAACAATTTTTTCTTTATTTAAAATTAAATTGATTCCATTGATTTCAATTTGGCGTATGCCAAAATGGGTATCAAAAATCAATAATTCTTCAGTTTTTTGAGAAATATCATAAATTCTTAAATAATATAGATTAGGAGTGTTTGGAGACCATAATTTAGGATTATTTATGATTAAATTAAAATATCCTTTTCCAGATCTCTCAGGAACGTTTCCTTCATATAAAATATATGTCTTGGTGTCATCAAATATTTGCCATTTCAACGAAATTTCCCCTTTAATATTATAGGAAACGTCAATTCTACTCTTTTGCTTTGTGATTAATATAGTTTTGATAGTGACATTATTTAACCTATTCTTATATAAGATTGATAAATCAACGTCCCTGTAGATTCCACCCCAATTAAACCAATCAAAATAAATCGCTGGTATTTGATCTTTTTTTCTTGTATTATCAATTCGAACGACAAGAAAATTATCTCTTTCTTTAATTAAATTATTAACAATAAAAGAGAAGGGTGTAAACCCTCCATTATGTTCACCTAAAAATCTACCATTTAACCATACTTTCGAATTATAATTAGTACCTTTAAATCTAATTTGATAATCGTTATTTTTAAGATCTTTTTCTTCATTTAATTCAAATTGATAAAAGTGCCAAAAAATGCCTTCAAAGTTCTCAAATCCATTTAAAAAATTAAAACTTTTAGGAATTTCAATATCCTTTAAATTTTTATCATTAAGATTATAATTTTCTGGAATGTACCATTTATTTTGAATACCAATATTCTCAATATCAGATTTGCATTTCCATTTTCCATTAAGAGAAATAGTTTTCATCAAAAGATCCCTACTTTACTAATTAATTCAATTATTTCCAATATGGAATTTATTATATCTTACTAAATTTATGATTACTTTTGAAACCTGCCCCCATTTTTACAAAATTTTGTCATTATAAAAATTGCATTTAGGGAGTTATTATTCATCGTTTAAGATGATATGATCTTAAAGTTTAAAAATAAGGAAGACAGATTAATATTTAAAATATAATTTTATTTAAATCATTTTTAAAACATTATAGGAGGAATAAAAAAATGGCTAAAAAAGCAGCAGGTGTTGAGGCTCTTTTTGTAAAAAGTAAAGTCCGAGAATATATTAAAGGTAAAGGATGCAACACAAGTGGGGATTTGATTGATGGTCCTGCACTTAACGATGCTATCATTGGTGTTCTCGACAAAGCAATTGGAAGAGCCAAGGCAAATAATAGGAAAACAGTCCAAGAAAAAGATTTATAATCTAAAATTTTTAATTTAGTTTTTTTTTCTTAATTCTTCTTTTTATTTTTACTACTATCTATTGGTGAAAATTACTAATTTACTACTCTTTAGACATTTAAATTTGTTAAATTAGATTTTATAATTAGCACACATAACCCACTTAAAATAAAGAATAAAAATTCCTACCCAAATCGCCTTATACCTTATCCTCCTTTTAAAGGAAAAGGAATATTTTATTCTTATTTTATCTCTTCCCTCAAATTATATTATTTTTTTATACTTAAGGAATTTCTTTATCAATAATAAAGAAACCTGTAGAAAATACGCTTTTTAATCTTTGAAGAGAATCTTTAAGTTTTTTAACGTCTTTATAGGGACCAGATACAGCAATTATTTCTAAACATTTCTTATATTCTAAATGAACATGCATTGTAGAAATAATAATTTCATGGAAATGATGTTGAATATCATTTTTTAAGATTTCATCAGTTTGTTGGACATTTGCATAGATAGATCTTGAGCTATAATCATGATCATGGTGTGTATCATCCAAGTGTTCATGAGAATGCTCATGATTCAGAGTAACATGTTCATGAGCCATCATTATTGTTATACATCCTACCACATTTTCAGATACAACAGAAATGTTTTCTTCTTGTATCATAAAAAGATGCATAGCCTTCCGTATAGCATCAGATCTTGAAATTCCTAATTTATCTCTAAATTCCTCAAATTTATCATATAGATCTTGAGGAAGAGAAACTGTAAAACGTTTGTATTCTTCCATATTAAACAACAAAATTTAATGAAATTAAAATAGGATAAAAAAAATTATTTTCTAATTAGGATCGCAATTGGTACACTAGCCTCACGCCACTGAGCGATTTTACCAGAATACTCGAGATCTAGCTTTACTCTACCATGATCTCCAATAATCATCATCAATGAATTAGGTCTAAGTTGTTTATAATTACCCAAAATCCACTTATCGGTTCTATTTATCAACTTTTCAATCAAATCTTCTGGAGTTCTTTGCTTTAATTGTTGTTGTTGGTTATGCAGATTCTCAAAATCTAAATAATGCATCCAGGAAAGGTGGTGAGTATTTATAACTTTTGCACTTTCAACCCAAGTACTCATATCTGTATCTTTTGGAATAGATTTTGTTCCTCCATCATATCTATCTAAATCTTTTTTTCTGCCAATAAAACATGATGTTTTACCTGCATTGTTTATAGCCTTTAATAAATGAAATCCATTAGGTTCAATATTAAAACCACCATATATTATTTGATGTAATACTCCTAAAGTGTAAGGGTTCTTAGTGCTTAATAATAACATTACTTCAGAGTTAGTTATCATAAATTGTGGCTTAAGATAAGTAATCTCAAAAAGTCCGAAATTATCTATTAAATTTATGCTAATACGTTCGATGCCTTGATATAACTCTAAAATATGTTGAACTGGTTCTGGGATTGTACCATGTGGAGGCTCAATATCTAATAATTTTAGCAGAGTTGCTGGTAATTGGTTAAGATAAGCCTTAATAGTTTGCAGTTCTGACATATCTGTGCCCTAATGTTGAAAATGTAATTTATTTTTTATAATTCTTAATATTATTAAAAAGATGATATAATTATAAAATTGTTATTACTTTAACTAATGAGTTTTATACTAATTTTAAATGAAGAATAAAATGAGAATATTATATATTGATTTACAAAATTCTGGAATTTCTGGAGATATATTTCTAGCGGCTCTTTTAGGATTAGTTCCTGAGTCTAATAAAATTGTGAAAGAATTAGAGGAATTAAAAAATATTTTACCTGGGGTTTCGAAATTAGAAATTAAATTAGTTAAAGCAGAAATCACTGGAATTCAAGTAAACAAATTAAAAATAGAAATTAAAGAAACCAAGGATCACCGGACAGCAACTATTCTTCAAAAAGCTTTAAAGGATTTTTTAGTAAATTCTCAAATTTCTGATTCTGCAAAGGATTATGCGAATAAAGTCTTGAATTCTTTGATTCTAGCAGAAGCAGAGGTTCATGATGAATTAGCTAAGAATATTCATTTGCACGAACTTAGTTCTGTTGATACTTTAATAGATGTTATTGGAGTAGCAACTGCTCTTGATAGATTTAATGCTTTTAATAATAATGATTTAAGGATTTTTTGTAGTAAAATCCCTTTAGGTAGCGGTACTATTAATACAAAACATGGCATCTTAGCTATTCCAGCCCCCGCTACTTTAAAGATTTTAGAAAAATCAAATCTAATAACATATGGAGGACCAGTAGAATCTGAACTGACTACACCAACTGGAGCAGCATTATTAGCAAATTTAGAACCCCAAATTCTCCAATATCTTCCAGATATGAGAATTTTAAAAACTAATTATAGCACAGGTCAGAAGATATTTGAAAATTTCCTGAATGTTTTAAGGCTATTTTATGGTGAAGATAAAGAATCAGATTTTTCTAATTTAAACCACCCATTACAAAAATATGTCGAACAAGTCACTATATTAGAAACTGATGTCGATGATATATCTGGAGAAATTCTTGGAAATTTTATTTCAACTTTTGAGCATGAAGAAATTTTAGATGTTCAGATTTTACCTAGTATTACGAAAAAAAACAGACCCGGACATATCATTAAAGTCCTATGCTATCCAGAATATACTTTTAAGTTTATTAAAAGAATGGTAGAAGAATTAGGGACACTAGGTGTAAGATTTAACATTATTAACCGTGTTTGCATTAATAGAAGAATTGAAAGAAAAAGTATTGATGTAAATGAAAAAACTTATGAGATAAACTATAAAATCTCATTTATAGAATCAGAGAAGGGAAAGGAAATGATTAATATCAAGCCAGAATATAAAGATCTAAAAAAAATTAGCGAGGAGACTGGTATAACTGTAAAAAAAATTCAGCTCTTAGTGAATTCTAAAATAAAACAAATCTACAACAATTTTTAGTCATGAAATTGTACTTTGATAAGAATAATAAGAAAAAAAAATAGGTAGAAAACAAGTCTCAATGTTATGGCGATTTAATATTTATCAACATTAAACTTGTGTAATATATACTCATCTTCAACCATTTCTTTTGAAAAAGCTTTTAGTCTCGTAATTTCCTTTTTAATCTCCTTAACATTTCTTAATTTACCCAACTCTTGAAATAATTCGGATGCTTCTTGGAAAGTCTGAATACATGTATCAAAGTTTCCCGATACTTCAAGATCTTCAGCTAGAAATACCAATCCTTCTGCAGTTTCTAATTTTTTACCTAATTTTTTCTGTATTTTTAATGATTGGTAATGATATTTCATACTTTCAGGATATAGTTTAAAAAGAGAATAAGTTCTTCCTAATGTCCTTAAAACAAGTGCTTCTTCTTCGGGTAAATTATTTTCTCTGCAATGTGTTAAAATATCTTCTAGAAATTGAATATATTCAGATTTATTTTTAATTTGCGTTCGATCAATGCGTTCCATTGCTTTTTGGAAGTTCTCTAAAGTGTTAAGGATATCACCACTTTCAAAAAATTTCTTAGATTTCTCAAAAAGTTCAGTATGATTAATAGATGCGACCATCGGGGTCTCAACTACTTATTCTTAGATTTTTTTTTTTAGATATTATTAATTGAAAAATAAGTTCAATATTAATTATATTGATTTACCTATTTATAGTTATCTATCTTAAATTAAAGGACAAGAGATATCAAAAAGGGATAAAACAATGAATAATCTAATCGTTCACTTGAAGTAAAAAATTCATTAAATGAACATTTGATTAAATATATGTTTGATTAAATGGACTAGAACAAAAAAAAAAAAAGTAAAGTTAAAATATTTAAAAATTGATTATTCCCGCAATACCCAGTGGTAAAAAGATGGCTAAAAGCACAATTCCTATAGCATAGATTATCCCGACTATTTTCACTTTAGACTTTCTATCTGGTAAATCATACACATAAAAAGCTCCTACAAAAAAATACAAGTATCCTATTAGAAATATAAGAATTGGATTATACCAATTCCACCACCAATACTCCCATATTAAATAATTTCCTAAATTCAAGAAAATTTCCACAATTACACAGAATAGTGCAAAACCGATTGCCATCGCCCATCGATTAGGGAGACCAAGTATTTTTTTATTTTTATCATCAGGTAAAAACTTTGCGAAGATTATACCTGCGATAGAAAACATAAATGCAATTTCAATATTCCACCCAATTAAAATAATATATGCACTTGCTCCAGGCGTAGTCCAAAAAGCGGAGTAATTGGTAAAGACAAATACCAGTCCATTCCATATTTCATTAATTAAATCTAGACCTAATACAGTTAATCCTGCAAAAATTGTACTCCAATTTCCTGTTTCTCTAGCATTTTTAATTTCTACGCCATAAATATATAGTACTATAGCAAGTAATGGAATAACATACCATCCTAATTCAGAATTTAATATTCGAAGATTAGTAAGAGCGTCTAATGAAGCTTGTGTTGGAGGCATAAAATTCACTCTCGATTTATTATTTATATTTTTTTATGATTAATTAAGAGAAATTTAAACCGGAATATATAAATAATTTTACTAATTGGATGTACACTAAAGTGAGAAGACTCGATTTTTATCATATTAATGATTCTTAGGAATCTTACAGAATCTTAAGATACGAGTAAAAATTATTCGGCAATTTTATTAGCGATAATAGCTGCGGAAGACCCCGCACCAAATCCATTATCAATATTTACAACTAGTAATCCCGGAGAACATGACTGAAGCATAGTAATTAATGCACCCTTCCCTTTTTCACCAATCCCATATCCACTTGAGATAGGAACCCCAATGACTGGAACATCTACAAGAGCTGCAACAACACCAGGTAATGTTCCCTCCATTCCAGCACATACTATTATTACATGAACTCCTCTCTTTATCATGTCACTTAACGGAGCAAAAATTCGATGAATCCCAGCAATTCCTACATCAAAGCTTGTTTCAACCTTACATCCCATTGCTTCGGCAATAACTTTCGCCTCAATAGCTACAGGTATATCTGAACTACCTGCAGTAATAATTCCTACCATTCCTCCTTTTTTTTTAAAACTAAATGAGACTTCTTTAATAACTAGGATTTTCCCTAACTCATATATATCGATTAAAAATTGTTTATCAGTGCTATATTTTTCAAGGATTAATTTTTTTTGTGCTTCATGATAGCGTGATATAATTGCGAATTTTTTACGGTCTAAAAGTTTAGAGATAATGTCAATTAGAATTTGAGGATCTTTATTTTGGGCAAAAATAACTTCGGGTATTCCCGTTCTTGTTTTACGAAAAATATCTAATTTTGCTATATCTCCAACTTCTTCAACTAAATTCGCTTTCAATAATTTTTCCGCGTCATCTAATGAAATTTTCTTTTCAAGTAATTTTTGTAGAATATCTTTTATCTCAATCATTTAGTTTTTCCTTTAGTTAATAATGATTATATTAAAATCAATAAAACTCCATGAATTTTGTATTTTACTAATTTATGAAAAAACATAATAACTACTTAAAATAATTATAAATTACAATTATATTAATTTTAATTCCTAATCTAAAGTGAAGAAATTTATGAAAATTGACTATACATCTTTCAAAGATGTTAAATTAAAAGGTAAAAAAATCTTAATGCGAGTAGATATCAACTCTAATATTGATTTAGAGAAAATGGAAATTAGAGACTCTCCTCGAATCCGAGCACTTGTACCAGCTTTGAATGAATACTTCAAAAAGAGTGCAGTAATTATTTTAGCTCACCAATCTCGACCTGGAGATAAAGATTTTACTGATTTAGATATACATGCGAAAGAGATACAAAAGCAGCTTGGCCGTCCAGTAAAATTTGTAAAAGATATTTTTGGTCAAAAAGCTGTTCAAGCAATTAAAGATCTTAAACCAGGAGAAGTACTAGTTCTTGATAATGTTCGAAAATTTGAAGGAGAAATGAAAGAATATAAAGATTTTTCCGAAGCAGAAAAAACTGAAATGATACAAACTCTTTATCCTCTAGTTGATTATGTTATTGTTGACGCTTTTGGTGCTGCTCATCGAGCGCACGCATCTATAGTAGGGTGGCCAAAGATGATGGCAGGACCAATAACTGATGAAGAGTTATATGCTTTAAAAAAAATAATGCAAGAACCTGAAAAGCCTATGGCAATGTTAATAGGTGGAGCAAAAGCAATAGATAAATTTAAAGCAATGAAATATAATTTTGATAATGAAAAATTGGATTACGCCTTATGTTCAGGATTGACTGCGATTTTAATTTTTGAAGCTTTAGGAAAAAATATGGGAGAACCAAACCATAAAATAATCGCTGAAGATTTAGAAGCAAATAAAGATATGATAATAGATACATATGAAAAATATAAAGAAAAAATTATTCTTCCAGTAGATTTAATTATCGATGATAATGGTAATAGAAAAACTATCGGAATAGACGAAGCGGGTACTTATAATACAACAACAGGTGATATTGGCCAAAAAACAGTTGACAAATTTAATGAAATCCTCATGAAGTGCAAAACCATTATCGCAAATGGTCCACCAGGAATTTTTGAGAAAGAAGTATTTAGAAAATCCACAAATGAAATTATAGATACTATGGTTACTGCTACTAAGAAAAATAAGGCTCTTACAATAATAGGGGGCGGTGAAATGGGTGCTGCAGCTTCAATGGCCGGTAAAGCAGATGGTGTTTCATTTATTTCGACAGCAGGAGGAGCAATGCTCGAAATTCTTTCTGGAAACGATTTACCAATGATTAGAGCTTTACGAGAGAAAAAATTATAATAATTGAATCTTTCTATTTTTTTATTTTTTTTTTATCACGAATTTATACTAGAACTCAATAATTTTAATAAAATATTTATTTTTTAATATTATAAATTACTTACGAGTAATTGTATTATTCATTAAATTATACAAAAGGGCCCGTGGTCTAGCTCGGTATGACGTCCGCTTGACGTGCGGAAGGTCGTGCGTTCAAATCGCGCCGGGCCCACCATTTAATAATTAGGGTAACAGAAAGATGCCAATAAGAATTCGATGGACTTCAAAGGAGTATTTTGGTTTCCTCCTGCTTTTATTAGGAATGAGTGGAATGTTCCAATTATTTTTTATATTTATAGGTCAATATTTCTTAGCGATGGGAAATCATATCGTAGTAATTTTAATTCCAATTGGAATTTGGGTGGCAATATTCTATGCGACTCTTATTATATTTGAAAGTTATGCTCAAGTTGAGAGAAGAGAAAAATTGAGGTCTCAATTTCTTAAATCAAAAATCAAGAGTTCTACTCTAAATAGATTTTTAAGTGCTCCAATAACTAAACCGTTATTAATAATTCTCATCTTTTTTAGCATTTTTTTCTTTAGTATTTTCTCTATCTCTATATTATTCTTAGATAATACTATAGCATTTTTAACCGCGGAAATTCTAAGTGCGATATTTTGTCTACTTATTGCAAATTTAATAGAAAAAAATTACGGTCGAGTTAAAAGATATTAAACCTATGCTCTAATTTAAACGACCTATTATTTTAGAGCAAATTTATTAAGTAATAAGACAATATTTGTTGTATAAAAATAAGATTGTAAAAGATCAATCTTTTAAATATAACTCTATTCAATTACTTTTTTTCAAAATATGGCGAGAATCGAAATACGCTGTCCAATTTGTGCGCAATGGGAATATATAGAGATTGCAGATGATGCTACCAAAAATGTTACAAAAGGTCTTTTAGCGATTAACATTGCAGCGGGAATGATATGCGAACATTCGTTTATTGCATATGTAGATAAAAATTTAATTGTGAGAGATTGTTTAGTAGCAGACTTCAAAATCGAACTATCAGAAAGTGCCCCAACAGCAGATGATAAAGAAATTGTTATTCCAGAAACTGAAACTATTAAACTTGATTTAATTAAGTTAAATATTCCTGATATATTAATGGTGAATATTATCAAAACCATCTTTTTAGGAAAGAGAGTAGTAATACTTTCAGATCAGGAATTCCTCTATAATCACCTTATAAATTTCTTTAAATCAATAATGGAAAATACATTTAAATTTGATTTAAAAATTATTTCTGAGTTAGAATATAAAAAAAAAAAGAAAGAATACAAGGAACATCTTGTCTTTAAGAATCGTGAAATAGTTAGAGATAAGGAAAAAATTATTAATCCGAAAAAGTTAGAATTCGAGAAAGCAATGGTACAAAAGTTCACAAATGAATACGATTTAATGGCGGGGGTTATCATATTAAGAAACGAAATAAAAAAATGCTATGAGTTTTCTAAATCCATAGCTGAACTCATTCAAAATAAAGAAGGAAAAGCAATAACATCTAAATTAATTATCGACCATATCTTAAAAAAACACGGGGAACGAATACAAAAACCCTATATATCTTCTTTAATTGACATCATTCATAACTATTTTAAAGTCGAAGTTCCTAAAATTAGTGGAGTGACAGATCTACTTGGATTTCTATAGATCTCAACGAAAGGGATTATAAGTTATATTTATGAATTAAAAAAAGAAATAAAGGTAAATAGACGTAGATTATTTTCAATAATGAGAAATTTCTTACATCTAATTTAATAAGACTAATTGATATTTATACAATAATGATCCAAAAAGTTAAAATGCTTAAGAAGAAGCATTTAAAAGAACTAAAACAAGAATTAAGACGTGTCCTCTCAGAATTAATTAAATTGGGTGCCTTAAAAATTATACAATTTGGATCATCTGTTAAAGAGGAATTAAGTTTAACTAGTGATATTGATTTAATTGTAATTATTGAAACAAAACAAAATTATATCGAACGATCAGCAGAAATTTATAAAAAAGTAAAACCTAAGGAGATTGATTTGCTAGTCTATACCCCAATTGAGTTTAAACGCATGGCAGGGGAAAATTTATTTATTCAACATATTTTAAAAGAAGGAAAGGTGATTTATGAGCAAAATAAATAAATATTCTAAGGAAGCAAATAGATGGTTTGAACAAGCATTAGAAGATTTGAAAAGTGCTAAAATTTTATTTGAAAATGAACGCTATTACCTTGTCTGTTTTATATCTCAACAAATTGTTGAAAAAGCTTTAAAATCTGTGATTTATTTTAATAAAGAAGATCTTGTTCTAGGACATTCAGTTAAGAAATTAGCAGACTGGGCTGGCACTTTCGATAAAAGTTTATAAATTTAGGGGAGGATATATCTATCTTAGATAGTTATTATATTCCGACTAAATATCCTAATGGATTACCCGAGGGAATACCTGCTGAAGTATTTAATAGGAGAGCAGCTAATTATCCATTAGATTTAGCTGAAAGGACTATTAAAATAGTAAAATCTTATCTAAACTTATAAAAACACAGTCATTTTCGTGAAACAAGAATTATAGTTTAAAAGAAGTATAAAATTGATACTCTAATTAACCACTTTCTTTAACTGAATTTGTAAATTCACAAAATAGAGCCAAAATTTAATTTTATAAAAGGTAATATTATTAAAAAGATTTTTTTAAAAATTTGAAAATTAGAGAACGGTATTTGTTTATTTAAATACAAATAAAATATACAAAGAATAAGGTATCACATTAAAACTAGTGATTTATTTGAAGTTACCGAAAGAACTACAAGAAAAATTAAATAGAAAAAAAATTATTCCACTGATTCCAAAAAAACATTATTATCCAGTCTGTAATATTGAAATACATTGGACTCCTACAAATATTCCAAACATTTTCAAAGGAAATTGTCCTAAATGCAATATGGAATTTACTCATGTTAATGGAAATATTATCGGTGGCATAAAAGTTTCACAGTGAGAATTTTAAGGTATAAGAATAAGAAATTAATACCAGAAAAGTTTATATCTATTTCAATGTATAGAAATATATAAATAAGTATTGTTTTAGAAAGATTTAAAGGTAAAAATTAAAAGAATGGGTTGAAAAAGTATGGGAGAAAGCTTATACGGAAAATGTGGCATCGCTACAGTTTCTTCTGGGCTTATAATTTTTATTATTGCTTTTTTTGTTTCTTCGACATTTGGTTGGTTAATGCCTGAAATTGTTATTATGCTTTTGGTATTTGGGTTTATAATTGATATTGGAGGAATTGTCTTAGGAAAAATTGGTATTAAAAAAGATGATTTAAGAGAAAATGCAATAAGAGCATTAATTGCTGGAATTATTTTTTTGATTGTAGGAATTTTATTAATTATTATTAATATAAATATTAGAGCAATGTTAGGGTAATTAATGTTTTAAAATAAATTTTTAATAATATTACGATTTATAAGAAAGAATTTTTGTTCTACTCAGTAAATTCAAATACTAAGCTAAGGAAAATATTACCAATTATAAAGAAAGGTAATATTATCAAATTAAATGGTAAATTTACTAACACTCAGAAATATTATTTTAATTTAAAAATATAGTCTTTGAGAATTATTCTAAGTAATTTTAATTATTATGATTTGAATCAATCTATAATGCTATTAATTTAAAAGCCTGCATTTTTTTAATTTTATTGACAATCCATTCTTTTCCATGTACTTTATCATGAGGGGGTTCTTTTCCGAATATATACCATATTTATATACAACATCGGTCATAGCTTGCACATTCTCATGCTTAGCTTTATTAGGAATGCCCAAAACACCACAATCTACAAGATATCCTTCACCATTCTTACAATCTTCAATACATTTTTCTATTAAAATAGTAAAATCTTATCTAAACTTATAAAAAAACAGTCATTTTCGTGAAACAAACCTTTTACGTTGTTTACTATATTTCTCTTTAATATGGAATGAAAGCAAAATTTTATGGTATATGGGGAGAATCGGAAAATTTTTGGGATTAACAAATATATTTATACAGAATTCCCTTAATATTCCTTATATTCAAATTAGAATTCCTTTTAAAAAATGAGATTTCATAAAGATTATCCAAAAATGCCATTCGTATATCATCAAGAAATTTTTGAATGCTTTTCTGAGCCCCATTCTTTAATTAACACCTCTTTAGATAGAAATCAGTTTGATTGTGCGCATTGTGGTAAACCACTACACGGAAAAAGATTAAAACGTCATATAAATATATGCCAAAAAACAGCGATACATTTTTTTTGTTCTAAAGAGTGTAAAAATATGTGGTGTTTCGATACCCAAAAAGGGAGATAAATTTAAAAATATTTTTTATCTTTTTATAAAAAAAACTTATAGATGAAATTCAGTTCCAACTATTCCAAAAGTATGAGATGGATGTCTCGACATGATTTTATTAAATTCAAAACCAGTGCAGTGCATTCCACACGTTATTTCTGGATTTAATCCTTCAATAAACCGAACTGATTCTTCAATATCTTCCGTTTTTTCCCATTCTTTATGAAATCCACCGATTATGGCATAAATTTTGTTAATCCCAGTTAATTTCTGCCCATGTTTTATAGTATTTACTATCCCTGTGTGTCCACATCCCGTAATTACTACAAGTCCTTTGTCCTTAACATTAATATAGATTGATATTTCGTCTCTAAATGTATTTTCTTCAAATTCTTTTCTACTTTTCATCAAATAGATCCCTTTTGTTAGTTCTCTGTCATCAAAAACTTCAATTTCTCCACTTGTAGCGATCCCGGCTGATAATTTAATAGGATTTTGAGCCTCAATGATTTTAAGTTTATATTGCTTGACTAAATTTTCAATAATATTTCTATTCAAGGAGGGTAATTTAATACTAAAAAGAAATGCATTTTGTTTTTGTAATTCACTAAATTTCTCTGTTAATGTTTCTGGAGAGTAAAACTCTTGATTTGATTTAGGAACTAGAATTGTGTTTTGATTATAAGAATTTGGAGTTAAAATTATCTCGCATCCTTCTTTTAATTTAGGAAGGACATTTATCAATCCACCAAAATGATCCATGTGCCCATGACTTAAGATCAGTTTATCATAATCCTTGAAATCTATACTCATGCCTTCTGCGTTAGATATTATAGAATTTTTGGGTCCTCCCGTATCTAATAGATACTTTTTTGTCTCCTCTCCTTGTTTTATTTCAATACTCATAGCAAGCCCATGTTCTGCTAAATATTTACTTGCATTAGTATGAGGTTGTATAACTTTTCCTCCAAATTTTTCTTCAGTTAATAATGTTGAAAGAGTTGTATTTGTGGTCAAAATTCTAATCGTTAAATTACCACTTTCAATACCATCTGATATATTTATACTCATTTTAGACTCCTAATTATTAGATTAATATTTTATAATATCATCTATTTTTTTTATATTTAATTCAATTCATCTCTTCTTTTATTAAAAAGAAGCCTATTTTTTTGATTATTATTTTCCAGACTTCTTCTCTTTCTTCCTTGAAAGAAGTATTCAATTTGTCTTATAATATCTTAATTTCTTCATGGAGTTATATCCCTTTTTAAAACGAATAAGATAGATGCGCCGCCCGGGAATTGAACCCGGGTCGCCAGGTAATTGCGAACAATGCCTTTTTCATGGTTCATGGCAACCTGGCATACTTACCACTATACTAGCAGCGCATAATTATTAATAATAAGAATATATTAAAAAATTAAAATTTAATGATTCTTTGAAAATCTGAGTTATTGTACAATTTCGGATATAACTTGTTTGATAGTGTTATTGTTTACAAAATCCTCTAATTCTTGGAGACTCTTAGGTAAACCCTCTCGGACACCTATTTCCAAACATTCTAAGTAAGACATAGCAGTTGCCATTTTTGATGTTTTCTCAAGAGAGAAATTATTTAGTCGGGAGATTAAGATTCCAGTTAGAAACGCGTCTCCCGCTCCCGTTGTATCCATAATTGAATCTTCTGCACTATAAACTCCACTATTTATAATAGTCTTTCCATCTGAGATAATTGAACCATTAGGGCCATCAGTTATAGAGATTAATTTAATTCCCATGTCCAAGAAATTTTTAATCATAAGAGTTTTTTTATTTTCTCCAGTAAATTCTTGGGCTTCTTCTAAATTCATAGATACTACATCAGAATTGGAAATTAGAATTTTTGCCCAATGTGAAGCATTTTTTATAATTGACATACTAGGAGCAGCAAAAACCATACCACCCTTGTCTTTTGTCAATGTTATTGCTTTTTCTATAGCTTTACACCCATCATCAGAAGTTAAAGATGTCCAAGCGAATGCTTTAACATTCCCAAATAATTTTTCGTTAATATCTGAAGGTTCTAATAGATTATTAGCACCTTTATAAGCAAGAATACTTCGATCTTTTCCCCATGGAGTTCTTAATATTATGGATAACGCTGTTGTATCTCTCTCAGTTTGAATTACTTGAGATAGGTCTACACCCCGCTTCCTTAAATCGGTAAGACAAATTTCTGCTGAAAAATCGTTACCCATTACGCCAATATAAGCACTATTTAATCCTAGCATTGAACCATTTGCAGCAATATTAGCACCTGACCCGCCTGGTACAAATCTAACACTTTTAACATTCAATTTACGAGAGTATTCAATCGCTGTATACTTTTTAATAATATCTTTATCGAATAATTCAAAACGTAATATATCGTCAATCTCAATCATAATATCTAAAGTGTTACTCCCAATCGCAATTAATTCTGGGAAATTCATATTTATCACTTAAAAAATACAAAATTTTGATTTGTAGAATAAGTTTAAAATAGACATAAATCTTTTAATAATTTTGCTAAGAAATAATTTTTAGAAAATTTGAAGATTAGATTTATTCGTTGTTTTTCATTTATTGGTATCATGATTCTTCTTTACTTTTGCTAACAAGCTTTCCCATTTTTTTTGTCATGCGATGTGTAAGCTCTAGAAAGGCTTTTTCAACATTATCTCCACTTTTAGCTGATGTTTCAATATACAAACAGCCTTCTTTTTTAGCATATTCCTCTACTTCACTCCTATCTATTATTTGACCAATTTCTGGAATTAAATCGGATTTATTCCCTATTATTACACTGGGGATATCATCAATTACTAGACTCCGCATTTCTGAAAGCCATTCTTTCATACTTGAAAATGTTTGATGTCTTGAAAGATCAAATACAACCAATGCTCCAAATGCGCCTTCGTAAAAGCTATGATGGAGAAATTTAAATTTTTCCTGACCTCCTATATCCCATATATGGAGTTTTACAAATTTTTCTGGTACGTATTCTATAGTTTTAGTTAAAAAATCAACACCAATAGTCAATTTATATTTTAAAGTAAATTCATTGTGCACGAACCTGTTTAATAGACTCGTTTTTCCTACTGCACCGGGCCCAATAATAATAACTTTGAAGCTTAAGATGGTGCTTGTTGCATTTGAGTTGTTATTCATTATATATCACCAGTTGGTGCAGTAATAGACTAACCAAATTAATGGAACATTTC
Organism: Promethearchaeota archaeon; assembly: GCA_019058365.1. Lineage (GTDB taxonomy): Archaea > Asgardarchaeota > Lokiarchaeia > Sigyniarchaeales > SOKP01 > Loki-b32. The sequence goes on from JAHPZE010000005.1 coordinate 187,095, forward strand.
CTAGAGTGATACATTTTTAATGCTAATTTTAATTTTATATTAGATCTATAATTATTTGTTATGTTTTTAAGTTTAATCAAAAGTATATTATTTTTTTGAAAATATCGGGATATTGAATTATCATCTTTACAAATAGATATTAATTAAATACTGACAATAGAATCAATTTTTATAAATTTTTGTTAAAAATATAAGCAAGTGAAAAACAAAAAAATAATTTTATTCGTCTGATTTCAGTCGATTTAACTCTTTCTCTAATTCGGCTATCTTTTGATCAGATGTACCAGAAGCGGCACTAGGTAAGGCAACTCCCATTTCTACTTGGATTTCGGCATCAATTTCCCCTAAAACGTCCTTGACATCAGTATCGGTAACTGCTGTATCGACCATTATGTCACTTATTCCATCAGTTGTGATTTCCTCGGTAACAGCAAAGTCTTCCATATCAACTCCAATAGAGGTCATCATTTCTGTAAGTTGAGGTATAGAAAGTTGGTTCTTTAATGCGCCTAGGCTTGCTGCAATCCCTTTCATTACTTCAGCAACATCCTTTACTGCATGAGCTTGTTCCAATTTAAACACCATTCCTTCAAGGTTTGTTCTGAAAAGGTCAATTGCTCTAGCTTGTTTTTTTACTTGTAAATAGTTACGAGCATGAAATTCTGAACCTTGCAAATCACCTTGTTTTCGAAGATTTACAGCCTTATCTCTAGCTAGTTTTGCTGACATTTCCATTTTTTTAGTCTGTCTCGTCAGACGTTTGTTAAAAACTTTCAATTTAACTGTAGCAGTGCGGACATTATCAGTTTTTTTTCCACCAGACAGCCATTTTGAGATATCTTTTAGAAAACCCATCTTTATCAAATCTAATAAGTAATTATATAATATATAAATGCTATGATTGGTATTTAATTTTTTGGAGACCAATCATTATTCTCCTTAGGTTAAAGAGTAAATTTGATATATGCTGATAAAATTATTAATATTACTAATTGTTAAATTAGATTAGCTATAAATAATAAAATTATTTTTATGAAGTTATTATGTCGTCAGTTGATTCGAAACTTTATCAATATGCTGTTCAAACGGCAAAGGAGGCAGTTGCTTTAGATAGCCAAGGAAAATTTCGTCAAGCAATAAATAAATACAATAGAGCTTCAGAAATTCTAATGCAGTTCATGAAATACAACAAAAATCCTCAGATGAGGATTTTATGTCAAAAAAATATCGAAGAATATGTTGAACGAGCAAAAATATTAAAATCTCAACTTGGAGGAGTTAGACCTAGAGGTGCAAGACCTAGTACAAGTTCTGGTGCGGCGGGGGATGTTGATAGTGGTAAAACTGAGGTGGGTGTATCATCCGAAGAACAAGAACTCATTGATATGATATCGGGAACAATCGTTACAGAATCTCCTAATGTAAAATGGAATGATATTGCTGGATTAGAAAATGTTAAACAAGCAGTAAGAGAAGCCATAGTATTACCAATGGCAAAACCAGAATTATTTACTGGTGCGAGAAAGCCTTGGTCTGGTATATTACTATTTGGTCCTCCTGGATGCGGTAAAACATTATTAGCTAAAGCAGCTGCAACTGAATGTAACGCTACTTTTTTTAGTGCATCTTCTGCTGATTTACTAAGTAAATGGTTAGGTGAAAGTGAAAAATTAATCAGTTCTTTATTTAAAGTTGCGAGGTTAAAAGCTCCTAGTTTAATATTTATGGATGAAATTGACTCAGTAGCAACAAAACGGGGAGAGGGTTCTGAGAGTGGTGGCGAGCGAAGAGTCAAAACACAGCTATTAAGTGAAATACAAGGATTAAAATCGTCTCATGAAAAACTATTATTGGTATTAGGGGCAACAAATCGCCCTTGGGATATCGACAATGCTATGTTAAGTAGATTTGAAAAAAGGGTGCATGTACCTCTTCCAGATTTAAAAGGTAGAGCGGGGATTTTTAAAATCCACACTGAAGGTGTAAATACAGCATTAACAGATGAAGATTTTGTAGAATTAGCAGTAAGGAGTGAAGGTTATTCTGGAAGAGATATTGCAAATGTATGTCGCGAAGTTATAATGTTGCCTGTACGTGAGTTAGATATGAGCGGACTTTTAGAAGATTCAAATAAAGAAGTTACTGTTAGAGACATCACATTAAAAGATTTCAAAAAAACACTTAAAAAAGTAAAACCGATGACCAATGCTGCATTATTAAGACAATATAATGCTTGGGCAGAAGAATTCGGAGAATTTTAAACAACTAAAATGATAAAGATGGAAAGACACAGAGAAGAATCAAGTGAAATACCAAAGGAAATTAAAGTAAAAGCTGAAAAAGAGCTAAAAGAATTAAGGAATGAGCTTGCTAGGTTAAGACAGTTAAAAAAAGAAAAAGAACAATTGGAAACAGAAGCAACTCAAAAACAAATCATTAAGCAAGAAGAGATTAAGACTACAGAATTAGACTATATAGAAGACCAATTTGACAAACTTGAAGAAATTTTATCATCTAAGCGAGGTGAGATTGATAATAAAGTCTATCAACAACATGCTGATCAAATCGAAGCAGATTTGCAATCTCTTGAAGAAGAAATTATCGGAGAAAAGGGTTTAATAGAAAAAAAATTAACTGCTTATGATAATTTATTAGATGCTTATCCTTGGCTTGAGGAGGAAAGGAAAAAGTTTATGTATACGATGCCAGACAAAAATAAAGCCAAAATGGATTATATATCTTGGAAAACAGAATGGGCAAAAGTTCTCTTTGATTATGTGAGGTTTGCTGTACTTCACATTATTTATACTAGAGAATTAATTACTCATAAACCATTTTCGAGTTTCACTCAGCGAGAGCATTACATTATAGAAATCGCTGAACAATTAATTAGTCAAAACCAAGCCAAATGGCTCTCAAAAAAGAAAGATAAATTAAGAGTCTATTGGAAAACACTTGATGTATGGTCAGATGAAATATATAATTGGGCATATGAAAATGGAAAAATCGAGCCAATTATGATATATGAATTAAGAGAAGCAAAACAAGAAGACTTTAGTTCACTTCCATTAGAAGATTTGGAAGAGATTTTTAAGATTCTAGCAAAAAACCGTAAAGCAAAAGTTATGAAATTAGAGAATGGACAAATGGCTTTTAAAATAAAATTAGAATAAAATTCTCATATTGAGGGAAAGTACCATTGTTTCCCAGTTAAGATATTTTCCCTGAATTTAGCAATACCACTTTTTTCTAGGGATTCTAAAGCACGGAGAGTACGATCTTGTGACCATTCCAAGCTAGCACATACATCTTCTAAAGTAAGAACACCTTTCTTTCTGGCTAAATCAACAACCTTTGCTTCATCACTCGTATATTCAATAGGAAAAAATTTTACAATGATTGCTCCTGAATCTAATTGGTTTATATCCTCAATTACCTTCGTTTTTTTCAACAATCTTAAAGATTTCTCGACATCTTTTACTTCAATATTTCCATTTAAAATTCCCGTATTTACTAATTCAAAGACTTCTGATAAGGGGATAATTCCTCCAGTTTCCTCTTTACTCATTAATACTCTTTGGTATGCTAACATTCCTAACTTTTGATGATCAATTTTCGAGAATTTTCTCAATACATCATGCTCGGTTATTTGCTCAGTAATAATTTTTGAAGAGGGAATATTATATTTATTCTGTAATTGTTTTACTTCTTTTCTTAATTCTGGTGTTAATGCTAATAAAACACCATGCTTCTTCGCTAATTCTCGCAGTTTATCTTTTGTAAATTTTTCAACAGACGCTTTTGCTTGCATATCTTTCATTTTCAGCTCAGTAGCTTTTTTTTTCATCGCTTCTTTTAGATCAATCTCATCTTCTATCTTTCGAATACCCATTTTTAGATAACACTATTTTTTAATACCTTTATTGATTAATTATAGAATCTTTCATATAATTATTTCTAACTATATAATTGAACTCCTTTCTTAACCAGATCTTTTCTATAATATAATAATTTATTCTAATAATTAATTTGATTTACTTACTCTTATAATATAATAATATTTCTTTAATTTAATTGTTATGAATTACTTTCATTAACAAGAATTTAGAAAAAAATCTTAAAATTTCTTTTTCCACTAAAAATTTGGATAAACATAAAAAACTCATTAAATATATAAACTCTTAAATTAGATATAAGAATTTCTTATTTCAAAATGAATATTAATTCTTTTGTATTTCAGCTAGATTCTAAATTTAAAACAAATTTAAAAGTATTAAATATTACTTAAATATTAGATAATTTTAAATTGTTAAGAAATTAAAAAGAATAGATGAAAATCTTTTTTATATTAAAATATTAGAGAAGATTATATTATGACATTAGTAGTTTGTTTAAAAGGGAAGGATGGTCTAGTTCTTGCTGCTGATAGTCGTGGTACAATAGGAGATCCTAGAGGCTTAACAGCAATTAATGATTCAATGATTAAACTTTTTAAACTTAGTAATTATGTAGGAGTTTTATCCTACGGTCAGGCAGAATTAGCTGCTCAATTAATACAAGAAATTAGAAATATATTAACGCCAGAAGATCATTACATCTCTCAAATTGTAGCCAAAACAAGAAATATATTAAGAGCTAAATTTAATGAATGGTTTAAAAATATACCAATTGATAAAAGAGATAAAATTGTTGCTATAGGCTTTATTATAGCTGGTCTTGAAGATGATAATACTGTAAAAACTTATTATTTAAATAGCGTTCTTGATTTTGCTCCTCAATTAGTAGTAACTGGTATAGCACTGGGAGGCGTACCACAATATGCGACATATTTAACTCATCGACTTTTTAATCCTGATATGTCAATTGAAGAATTGGTGAGTTTAGCACATTATGTTATAACTGAAACAGCAACTCAAGATCCTAAAGTAGGTGGACCTGTTAAAGTAGTCAAAATAACAATAGAAAATGGTTATGAATCATTAAGTCAATCTGATTTAGATGAAATTAAAAAAAATAATGAAAAAATTAATAAAACATTGCAACATTGTTTTTATGTGGGTGATGATAGTGAAGAAGAATAAATACGAAGAAAAGCCTGTAGTTTATAGCTATGATACATCTACTATAACACCTAATTTTTCAACTTATAATATTTGCTATTCATACCAAGAAATCTTAGAGGAACCTACAAATAAAAACATTTTACCATTCATCAAAAAGGAAAGAAAATAGATTTAATCTCCTTATTTTTAATTAATTTTTCCATAAAATTATTAATTTCACAAATTATTTCCTATATTTTTTCCCTATATTTAACCCTTTTTTATATAACAATTAATTTGGTGATTTTTCACACTTAAAAGGGTTGATTAAATCTCTTTAATAAATAATATTTGGGATAAATCTTGATTTAAAAAATATCTATTCCTCCTCCCCAATGTTTTTGATAATATCTCTTAATCACAATATATTTTTTCTTATATTCCTTATCTTTATCTTTCCATTTAAAATCTTTAGATAAATCCATTAGTACTTGATAATTATGATAAAAATCTTCTTCTGCTGTATTTGTTACAATCGCCAATATCATATTATTTATCAGTCTCTTAACTTTCTTTCTTTTACTTATACCTTTGGATAAATCTTTTACAATATCATATCCATCTTTAATTTTACCCATATAATACTCACTTACTACTTTTTATTCTTATTATCTTTATATTAGTGTTTTATAACTATGCATCTTATTATCGTATCTCCGTCTTGGTTAAAATCTTTTACAAAGCATCTATATCTCTAATATTTCCTCCTTTATCATACACTAAGAATAGGATATTCTTCCACTTCTTAGAGTATGGTTGTATATCAGCAGACATCTCTTCAATTATTTGCTTTATTTTATCTTTTTTATCTAGAAATTTAACCTCTATTGCTATAATTAATTTCTTTTGCGTAAAATCAGGAAAGAAAGTTTTTTCTGAAAATTCAATATTTTCTTTTTCTCTTAAAAAATCATATTCTTTAACATCCAAGAAAGTTTCTAAATAGTCTTGAACATCCCTTTCATTTTCAGGATCGCTTTTTACTATTTTTCTAAAATTCTTCTCAATATCTTTAATAATCTCAAAGAAATCAATTTTAACTATAGTTTTCTTTAAATCTTCGGGATTTTCTATTAATTCCTCAACTTCCTGTAAATATATTAATAATATCTGTTTTACAGTAGGGATTAACTCTATAGCCTCATCTTTTAATCCATGAGTAACTAACATGAATGGAAAGTTAGCTATAATTTGATAATTATGAAATACTTCTATTCCACATGGTCTTCTATAATAAATAGTTCCGTGTCCTAATTTTTGCATCTCTTTTTGCAAAATTCCAGCATTTGCTTGAATATATTCGAATTCCTCTTTTGTAGCTTCCCTATTTTCAATCTTTCTTACAATATTAAGATATATTTCGGCTCTTTCTAGACTTTTTTTTAAGTTTTTTAAGTTCATTGAGATAATGGTTTTTTAATTTTTTCTTACTATATTATTTTATTTTTTGTCTGTTAATTCAATCCCTAACTCGATTATTGTACTTCTTAATTTTAAAATAATCAAATAAATATTTAAATTGATTTATTAAATTATTAAATTACTAATATTATCCTTCTATGAATAAAGAAATTTCTAATTATTTCCTTTAAAACACAAATTAGCATTTATTTTTTATTAATATTTTTCCTTTCTATTTTTCAATTTTATAACCAAATATTAACATCAGATTTCACACACAAGAGGTTAAGAATTCAATAAATTAGAACTCTATTTTATTTAAAATAGAAGATAATTACTTTATTAATTAAACCATAATAGGCGATTCAAATTAGAAATAATAGAAAAAAGAGATGTTATAGACACTTATCCTATTCATCCATTATCATTCTTTAATAAATGTTATATAGCTGGAATAGAAGTAAAGGTGCGGGATAAGACAACATTAGTAAAAGTCTGGGAATGTAAATAATAATGTTAGCTGAAGTTTTAAGTATTATTACTGTTAGTGTTGTTGTAGCTCATTTGATAAAAGATTTTATAACTGATAGGCGTCAGAAGAAATTAGACCAACAAAAACTTCAATTAGAACAGAGTAAGGCAAATGTGGATATGATAACAAAATTACCAGATATATTGGAATCCTTATTTGGTAATTCTCTTATTAAAAATCCCAAAGAATTAAAAACAAAGATTAAAGAAATTACAGAAGCATATAAAGATTTTAAAGTAGAAGATATAAAGAAATAATTACTAATATTGAAGATTCTCACATATGTAGAATGTATAGGTAGTTCATTTTATCATTATTTATTTTTCACCATTATTGTTAAGTTTAGATTTTATGAACAATTCTAACCTTTCTCGATATGTATCAAACGTATTTAATATATCATCTATTCCAAGACATATCTCTGAATTCTCAAAGATTGGGACAGCAGATAAAGCATCTTCATCTTCTATGTATTCTCTTATTTCCAATTTTATGTCAAATTTCTTTCTGTTTGATGGCATTGATTAATCCTCTTTCTCTTCCATAATTGGAAATAAGATTCTTCGAACATAATGGGAAACTGTTGTATCTTCTTTTTTAGCTTTCTCTTCTAACTCTTTCTTTTGTTTTTTGGTTGAAACACATGAAATTACTTTTTCCAGTCTTTCTTCATCTAATTTTTTTTTATTTACCATTTTTAATATCATAAATTTGTTATTAAAAATTATTAAATGTTAATTAAATAATAATTTATTTTTCTATTATTTAAATGGAGTGATTTATTTAAAGATTACTGGATTTGTTCTTTATGTCAGGAAGAGTTTATGATTTCTATAGATTATATAAATTATTATTCTGAATCCATTTAAAGAATTTCAGATTATAGTATTAAGGGAATATTAAGTCATATATAGATAATTTTAGGTCAATATTTAGTTAATATTAAGTAATCTATAAAATTATAATTCCACCCAAAGAAAATCTATATATTCTTTAGCTGAAATTTAGAAATAAAGTTTCTATTAACTTTTAATATATTAAATTATATCATATTCACTATAAAAATAATAAACATTAAATTCTTTTTTCATACAATTAAATATTTATAAAAATTAAGGTTCGATCATTAATAGTGTATTATAATCAATTTCATTTAGTTTTTTTGCTAATTTATATAATTCTTGCCTAATTGAAGTTAAATCTAATTCATCTGTGCAAATCTCCTGAAATTTTTTAAAGATTTTAAATAAAAGTCCATACAATAAATCCAGATTATTATTATGATAAAAAGCTCTCAGTAAATCCCATTTACTAAATATAAAAAATCGTTCAGCAATGTATAAATTATTTCTTAAATATTTTGATATATTTTCTAAAAATTCTGGACTTTTAAAAATTTCTCTTTTTACACTCAAACCTATAGCCCATTGTTCAATATATTTTTGTGGTACTTCATCAAAATTTTTATTCACAAACCAGTCAGCATAAAACTCTTTGAATATTCCTAAAAGAGTATAACAAAGCTTTTGAATAGAATCATTAGGAAAATTGGTTTTATCAAAAATATTATCTATTCTTAGGAGTTGCGAATGTCCAAACTCGTGTCTAGCAAAATAATGAAAAATATCTTTTAGATCTTCGTGTGAATAATTAGAATCATCAAAAATTTCTTTCTTTAATATATTTTCGTTATATTTAATCTCGAAATAATTATTTTCAGACATACATAAAAAAAATTCTTCATATAATGGATACGTAATTAATTTTCCTTTTTCATCATTTTTTAATATTTTATAGGTTTTTTTAGGAGAAAATTTCTTATTTAAATGCTCTATTTCTAATTTAAAATTGTTTATCATTTCATCTAAAGAGGATTCCATTTTAATCTTTTAATCTTTTTTAAATTTTAAAATTAACTATTTAGATTCATTATATTTAACATTGTTCTGAATCTTTCTGTCTTAAAGTCTTTTTTATCTATTATCTCCCTCCTCTCTGCTGTTCCTTCTAAATAATTAGCTGTATTTAATATTTAAAAAATATCCCGTTTTAGGTTATTTTAGGTATGGAAAAATTTTAATTAATAAGAAATTACATAAAATTAAAAAAAATATAATTTTGGTATATTCTCTTAATTTTGATACCCTATTTACAACCTATTAAATCTATATACCATGATATATTAGTCTTATACCTCTATTAACTTAAATTTAGATTAAAGCAATTTAATTTACTTTTTTTTCTTTTTTTTCCTTCTAAATATTCTATTTTAAGATTTGATTCCAATATTATGTTGGAGTCTTCTTTTTCTCCTTATAGATTCATGGAAAACATGAAATTTATAAAGGAAATAAAAAATGATCAAATTACCCTTAAATAAAATAAAAATAATAGAAAAAGAGTGATGAAAAAATGCCTTATGATAGTGATGGTTTTCCTGCTTCAGGAAATACCTATTTTGAAATTTCTAAAGATGTCTATTTTAAGATTTTAAAGGTCTTAAAAAAGATTACGAAAAGGAAATAGAAGCAATATTGAAACCAACGAAGACTATAACCTATATAGAACCCTTAACAAAACAGGATATTCTTGGGATTGTATCCCTTTTTGGTTGGAAAAGAATTTCCCTAATGTTAATGGAGAAAAATTTGAAGATTTAAGAGCTTCTTTTAAGATATTTGTAGAAGGTTCTAAAAACAATACCAAACTTAAGAAATATTTAAATGAAGAAGGGATTCATGGCAACGCAGTTAACTTAAAAAGAAAGAAAATTGAAACTACAACAATTACTCATAACTAAGAAAATAATGAATTTCCTCTTAATGAAATGTCTTAATCTTAAATTGAAATAAAAGAATAATCAATTCATTTATTCTTTACTTTTTTTATTTAATAATTAGAATCATTAAGTTGAAAATTAAAACAATTTTTTTATTTGTCTGTGTAATTTGTTAATGATTTCTCTAGTCAAATTATTTGGGTATTAAAATAATAGACTAACAATATATTTATTATTCTAACGTGTCTATAATTTTAATATGTCAAGATTCGATATTTCTGAATTAAAAATTTCTGCTTATTGTCCTCATTGTAATCAATATACATTAATTACAAGAGTAGAGAATAATGTTCAATGGGAAATAAGACAAAATTGTGGTATTATAGCGTTGTGTGTCTATAAAATAAGAAATATTGAACATTATTGGTGGATAGGAGAATGCCATAATTGTAATGGAGTAGTTTTAGTTCTAAATCAAGGTATTGAGATTTATCCAAGACCAAAACCAGAAGAAAGTGATAAAAGGATTCCAAGAAACGTTAAAGAAGACTTTGATGAAGCGAAAATGTGTTTTAGTGTTAATTGCTATCGCGCTAGTGCTGCGATATCTCGAAGAGCATTAGAGACTTGCTGTATTGATAAAGGAGCCGATAAAAACAAAAACTTACAAGGAATGATAGAAGATTTATTCAATTTAGGCATAATTACGAAAGAAGTAAAGGAATGGGCAGATACAGTTCGATGGATTGGAAATGACGCAGTTCATGTAAATGCTAATAATGTAGTAAGAGAAGATGCTGAAGACATATTGGATTTAGCTAAACAGATATTTCATATTGTTTATATTGCTCCTGCTATAGCTAAATCAAGACAACAAAAAAGAAAACAAAGTAAATCAGGAAAAACACCCTAACAGCCATAGAATGGCTTAGCAACCTTATTAATTAATCATTAACTTATATCAATACAATAATGAATTTTTGAGTAAATATTAAATTAAAAAAAAATAATATAGAAATAGTGGAGGAATACAATTTAGGCGGTGCTTAATCACGAAGCCATCTGTCTAAATTTATTCTTCCCAATTCTATATTTGTTTTTAGTTCTTTTCTAGTTTCCCGACTAATTAATATTACAATCTTTTGTCGGGAAGAGTCCGTGTATGATATTTTTATGTCTATCATAACAAGATTTGGATATTTCACATTATTTAAAATAAAAATTATTAACCTGTTAAATAACTTAAATACTTGGATAAACATTTATCATTTTTTCATCAAATAATTAAAATATTTTTAGGTAAAATTCTATCCATTTTTGTATGTATCCCACACACCTCCTATTCGTAGCATATATTTGAAGGTAGTCTCATATTATTTTTTTCATGTAAGTCCGCAATGGTTTGGTTAAAAGGGTACTACACATATGTCCATTAATGTGGGATTTCACACATTTTCAAATATTCATGAATTATTCATTATAATTGAAGGAATCTCATATACTTTAACCAGCTTCCAAGAAAATATTGTGAGATCTGTATAAATTATGTATAGAGAGTTATTATGTTCTTATAGTTAGTTGTTAAAAGAAAGCCATTAAGTAATCTTACCCCAATACCTATTTTCAACACCCTCTTTATGAATTAAGTGTAAAAATAATAATCTCTGAATACTTTCTTAGTTAAGAGTTATTATTCTATTAGGTTTACACACTATCTTATCTCCATCATTGAATGGATCAATTTCTTTAATTAAAATCTTCTGATTCCAAGTTGGATTAAGAAACACAAAGAAATATTTACATTTATTTTTAATGGCTTCTTCATATTCAAATCTCAAAGAATTTGAACCATTTTCTTTTGATTGATAAAATGTTAATGATGCTTCACGTGAAAATCGTAATTTTAAGGAATAATTCTTGTTATTCCATATTATATCTGAAACATGTTCATTATGAGCAACTATCTCATGTAGAAATTCTTTTGGAATTCCTAATTTTAAAGCATACCAATCTTCAAATAAATCGCATAACCTATACTTTTCATGTCTATGATTTCTCATTAATTTAGCATGTTTATCTATAAAAGATTATGTAATATCAACATTTTCATCATCTATCTGCTGGTATGTTTTATCGAAACATAATCCCTCTGCTATTCTTGCTATTCTATCATCTTTAATTGACTTTCTCACATAAGCAGGAAAAGTTAATTCTTTCCTGTCGTACTCCTTTTTATTTTCCTCTATTAGAAATAGTAAAAATCCTAATTGATAAGTTATAAGATTTCCTTGTTCTAAGGCTTCTTCTTAATGAATAATAATTTCATTAATCTCTTTAAATTTGGATTTATGAATACTTTTTATCTCCTTTTTAACGTATTCAATTATTTCTTTTTGTAATTCAACTATGTCTTTATTAAATATATCGTCTGCTATTACCTCTGAATGACCTCTTATGTTCCAATAATCATTTCTTAATCTTGCCTCATTAAAACAATGTTTTTCTTTTTTGTCGATTGCTTTATCATCTTCTTTGGCAATTTTTATTTGTTCTTCTATCTCATCACTAGGACGTCCTAAAATCCTGTAATATTCTTCATACCATTTATCTGGTTTAATATTTGATGAATTCAACATTATTATTTATTTATTTTTTAATTTCTTTATAATATGATCAATATATTTTTTACAAAATTTGCTATTCTTTTAATTCAAATACTCATTAAATCTTTCCAAACTCTCTATTAAATCCTTTTTACTTTCTAACTTTACATATTTCTTTTCTATCATTTGCCCTCTTGCGTCTACAACAATTTTTGTAAATATGAAAGTAACTATTTTTATGATTAAATAGCTTAAAACTAATGTATAGGTTGTATCTTTACCAAAAATTTTTTCTTGGAGAATAACTACCAATCCAATTGAAAATGTTATTGAAATAATTAATGTAGAAAATAAAAATCTAATTCCAAATTTGTTTATTCCAATAGAGTTTAGTTCCCAAATAGTCTTTGGTGCTGAATTCTTATATATATACCTCTTAATATAAGATATGCGAAAAATCGGCTAATTATGCTGATTATAACAGAAACTAAGAATATTGCTATTATAACAATAAAGAAATTCAAAATATGATGGGTTTTTACTATTACTTTTTTTCTTTTTTGCAATTTTTCAACTCTTCCTGAATTATTTTTTCAAATTTATCTGTATTTTTCATAAAATAATTTAACAATTTTCTCAATATTTCTGAACGGGATGATTTAAGTTCATATTTCTTATCATTAATGAATTTAATCTGCTCATCATATAAATGAAAAGATGTACGCTCTGTTATTTTAATCATATCCTCTATTTATTTATTTTTTTATTTTCCTATTATTTTATTAATTTTATAATCGAAAAAGGTTATATTTAAATGGAATTATTTAATCAAAGCTATATATAGATTAGGAAGATTAAATTCATGAAATATATATCTTTCATAAATAATCTCTATTCTAAGATTTCTATAGTTATTTTAGCTTTCTTATTTTTCACTAATTCATATTCTCTCGTAATTTTGATAGGAAAACACAAATAAATCATATTTTATATATGGTTTAAAATTCAATCTATCAGAATAAGGATAATTTTATAACAATGTAAATGAAATATTAATTATAAAAGAAAAAAATCTGTCTTAAATGTATAAATCATTCTGTCCATTTCCAACTGATAATTCTAAAGTCCTTATCGGAGATTCTGATGGTAAATTGTATATTGGTAAATTAAAAGATTTTTCAACAAAAAACTTAACAGATCAAGAATTTTGGGAATGTTTAGTGGAACTAGAATCACCTGAGTTGATTCAACTTGATTATGTTAGTTCATCAATTCGAAATTTAATCAAAATAAGCAATCATGAAATTGTTGGACATTCTTATATGGGAGATGTATTTCTATTTGATTGTCTTAACTATGAATTTTACCAGATAAGGAAGGGTTATGCTAGTTCAAGAAGCAATATGTATCAGATAGCGTCTGTTGATTCTAACCAATTTGTTACTTGTGGAAATTATGGAAGGTTTTGGTTTTTTAACAGAAGAAGTGATGGATCTTGGGAAAGTACTTCTGTTAACTTTTCATCTCAACACGCTCATTTTGCTCTTGAAGTATACAATAAGGAATTAAAATCCTATATCATAAACAATTATGTAGGTTCTACAAACCTTATGGATAATTCAGGTTCTGTTATTAAAAATCTAGGAACATTCGATAGCAATCTACAAAATTTAATAATTCAAGAAGATGTAATTGTTGCTGTTGATTATTTTGGTAATGCTCATTTATATTCAAAAAGTACATCAGGTGAGTTTATTTATAGAAAAATCCAGACTATTGATTGTGATTCAAAAACAGGAATTTATCCCCATATTGTTTTCATAAATGGCTTTTTTTTTGCAGCGTTTCCAAATTTTTTATGGAAATTTGACCCAGCATTAACTAGTATTCAAAAAATGGATATTTTTTGCCAAGACATTTGTGTTATTAATAATGAAGCTGTAATACTTACAAAAAATAGTATTATTTTAGTAAATTCAGATAAATTCTTTACACCAATAGATTTTATAAATTATGAATATATTACTATCGGTATTATTGGATATACAGATAGTGGGAAGTCAACATTTTGTTATCGTCTAATTTATAATGAATATAAAGATGACCTTAGTACTACTTCAGGTACATTGACTTGGAATTTAGATTTAGATGATGATAAAAAAATATTCATTAAAGATATTCCAGGACAGCATGATGAGATTGGATTTTATTTTCCCAAATTAAAAAGATGTGATTTAGTAGTAGGAATGTGCAAAATTAAGGATTCTATTAAACCGTGGAGAGAAACTATTGAAATGTGTGATACCATAAGAAAGAATTATGGTGTTAAGAACTTTATCTTTCTTAGATCTAAGAGTGATGATAAAGTAAAAGCACGAGAAGAAGCAATTAAAGAAGAATTACAAAAATATAGATTCAATCCAAAATTATTGTTTGATGTTAGCGCGAAAGATAATACCGGTATAACTCAAGTTAAAGAAATCTTAAAGACTCCATCTTTCTGGGAAAATAGCAAGATTTCGACTGAAAATAAAATAAAGACAAAATTAATGTTAAAAATTGGTGAAGTGAGAGCTTCAAAACAAAAAATGATTAAACTTGAACATCTTAAAGTTCCAAATTATGAAGGTATCAATCCTAAATTATTAGAGAAAATAATTATTAAATTAGCTGAAGAAGATCAAATTTATTATATTACAACTCAAAAGCAAATACTACTTGATACAGAGGAAATGGGAGAAGTTGAATCATATATTTTAAATTTATTTTCTGAAGGTGAGGGTTTATATCATGGAAAGAAACTTCAAGCATTATTAAAGGATTATTTTAATCTTATGGAAAAAAAAGAGTTAGATTACTATTATGATCAATTTATTAAATATTTACTTGATGAAAATAAATTGACCGAAATACTTCCAGATATATATGTATTAAATGATAAGTTAAAAACAACTCTTGAGATTCCAGATGAACATTTATGCACTGAAATTAAAATAGAAAAACCCATATTAGTATCAGAAATTATCGATAATTTTGTATCTAAAAATATGACTTTGAAAGATTTAAGTCAGAATAAAATATTATTCACAGATTCTTCAGAGAACGGTATGATTTTCATTGATTTACCAGAAATAAGTGAGTTTAATAAAAATTTTGCATGCAAACACTTAAAAGTCTTTTTTAAATACTCTAATGAAGTAGAAAACGCATTCATATTTTTCTATGAAAACATAAGAAGTCATATTTTAACAGCATTACCTAGAATTTTGAATTTTGAAAATAAATCTGGAACTCCGATTGAAAATTGCTTAGAACTATTTCATTACGTTAATGAAGCACCAAATATTGATTTTAAGACTATTATAAATTATAAGAAAGGTAAAAAAGGAGTTCACACAGCAATTCAGAAGGAGATTATAAAGGATATAATTGCATTAGGTAATTCCTCATTTTACTTTAATAACATTTCATATTATATAATTGGGGTCAAAGAAAAAGACGGAAAGTTTAAAAATTTACAAAATATTGAGAATCAAGACACCATTTTTCAGCAAATCGCATTTTTATGTAGGAAATATATTCAGGTAGGTTTTAATTTAAACCATATTCAAATTAAGGTTTATGAACTCTATAAAATGATTGATAATGGGAAAATAGACTTAGAAATTCCCTTTAGTGAATCGCAAAAAAAAAATACGTGTAAAGATAAATTATTTATAATTCAAATTACTCGAGAAACAAATGCGTGTCTAGAACTTAGAGAAGAGCTGAATTGGAGAAATTCTAAAGGTTTTATAAACCATATATCAAAAGGTACTAGTTGGATCAGAATTGGAAGTCATACATTTGGACTATTGAATGAAGAAAGAAAGACCTTATTATTAAATTAGCTTAGCAATCATTTTTTTCTTTATTTTAAATCCTATAAATAAATAACCTACTTATTATATTTCTATTATTCTCCTCCCCTGTAATGACTCCTCCTAAAGACATTAATGAATAGGAATTTCAAATTTTTGAAAATTAATATCTTTGTTTCTTCTTAATATCCTTTTAGGTGGAATCTTTTTTAAAATTGGGTGAAATCTTGTATGAAAATGTAAAATTTCTTTTCAAAATTTTTATATTTTTTTTTAACCTCTTAATTATTCTATAGGATAATAATCAGATTACAGAATATCAGGATTTTTTTTTGGAATATCTTTAATCATCATCTGCTTTACAATTGTGAACAATTGTGGAGATATCTCAACTAATTGTTCTACTTTTTGCTTTAAATTTTTTATTTCTTTTTTCAATTCTTTATTTTCTTCTTTAATTTCATCAATTTTATATGGTTGGGCTAATAACTCAATACCAATCTCTTTTTTGTTTCCTTCTTTAATATTATTACCACATTTCCAGCAAAAGAGATTTTCTTGAGCGTTCTCAGTTTTACATATTGAACAGAGTTTAGGTTTCTTTTCTTTTCTTTTTTTGCTTTCTTTCTTTTCAATATAATCTGGAGCTAACACTTCCTCTAAATCAGAATCATCTAAATGGAAATAGGTCTCAGGCATATTAGAGCCTCCTGTCCATCCCGCGAATTTTCTAATCTGTGGCTCGTTTAATTTAGTTAATGCTAATTCTGTTAATCTAGAATGCCTAAATAGGTGTGGATAAAGTTTCTTACCGTTCCATTTTTTAGGATGATTCTTAGCTATCTTATTTCCTACATATAGCAAATGTGAATTTAATGTATTATCGTTTTTATAATTGAAAAGTTTATCATTTGGTTTAAATTCACTTCTACTAAGATACTCTCGTATATATGGCAAACTCTCGTATAAAGGAATGTCTCTTTTCTTCGTCATTGATTCTGATATTTTTAAAATTCCATAATCTCCTTTAATTTCTATATCCTTCTTTTTTATATTAAGAACTTCACCTTTTCGTAAAGCCCCTTCATACATTATCATAAGCAATGTCCTTAATTTAATGCCACAATTTTTTAAAATAAGATCTAATTCATCTCGAGATATTAAATCAACTTTGCTTATTTGCTTCCTTTTAATCTTAATTCTATTTGGAATAAAATCAATTAAATCTTCTCTGTTAGAAAATTGTAAGTAAGTCTTAATTCTACTAAGAAAATTCTTTTGGGTTGATTTTGATAAATTTTTCCACCATCTACAATTAAAAAGCTCTTTAGTTTCTTTCTCTGTTAACAATCTTATATTAGAATGCTTCAATCGAAATTTATCATCATGTGGTGTTTTGTTGTTTCTTTGTTCATTTGATTCAAATAATTTACTGATTGAAGCTAAATGATTATAAATAGTACTTTCTGAAAGTCCATATAGTTGTTTCAAGTAATAGTTTTCAATATTACTTTCTTTAGATGCTAGTAAGTTTCTATAGAATTCAATTTCTTTATATAAAATTAAATTATTCATAATCATATTATTTAAATAAAACATAATATTTATAATTATATGAAAATTTCAATAATTATTAATTAATAATAATAAATCTTCTTAATTCTTTCTATTTTAATTGAATATGATTGAATCTACAAATTTCAGGCAAATTAATGAAATCGAGAAAGAAATCATATCTAAATCGTTATCTAAAATTTCTCCTAAAATTATGCAAATTTTAATAAGATCTAAGAAAAAGTTATATATTTCACTAATCGAGTCAAATTTGAAAACAAATTACCCTACTATTTACTTGATATCCAATGAATCTTTAAACCGATTAGATTTAATTGAATTTAAAACTAAGATTTATTCAGCGGGGTTATACTTTGGGTTCATAAAAAAGGGAGATTTTTATTTTAGCTTAGAAGGTGCAGAATTTCTATACAAACAAGGAATTTTTTCTGAATTTAAACGTCTACATCTAAATATTAAGGGAGAAAAATCAGTTTTATATGGAAACAATATTTTAAAGAATATGGTTATTAAGACGCCCTCTAATCTACAAAAAGGGGATTTCTTATTAATTTTTAACAATATGAACGAAATTCTAGCTATAGCACAATCTAAAGTTGATAGCATAGTTATACAACATCTTAAACCTAATGATATTATTGCTTTTACTTTAAACGATAAGGGTATCTATTTGAGAGAAAAGCAATGAATAAAAAAAATAGATTTCTTGTTTATTTATTAAATATTATAAAAGGGAGGATTTCACCCACTAATACTCCCTTTCAACCTTTAATAATATTAGTATATGAATTTTTTTATCTTCTGTATATTTAAAATTAATAGGACCAAATTTCTACAAAATTTTCATATAAAAAAATACCAATTATTTCAAAATCTCGATTTGGATAGAATAGTAGCTCAAAATCTTGTCGATATAGGTTGTTATCTTAGGGATCATCAGTGATAAATGAAAAACGGAAAAATTTTAAAGCTCCTCTTTAGGTTCATAGTTCAAAGATTTAGGATCTTCAGAGTTTATTTCTTTCATTTCATTTTCTAACTCATTATACAGTGAAAAAAACTCTGTACTCACATTTATAGGAGATTTCTGCAACTCTGTTTTAATAAAATTATACTCCATCTCATCGAGGAAAATCTCTTTAAAAGCACTTTCTAACTCTAAAGGTATTTTTGCATATTCTCCCGATAGATTTAAGGTTTGCTTTTTACTAGTAATCATCTTGCTTGGAAAATTTGAGAAGTATTTTTCTATCAATTCATAGGCAGAATCATATTTTTCCCTATCTATACATGATTCCTTTAACTCCTTTTCGAAATTCGTTTGAAACTCTTTTGAAAATCCAACAACAGATTCTCTTAATAATTTAGATGATTTAGACGAAACTAAACCAACAGAGATCAATTCAGACTCATATAATATAATGATACCTTCTTCTAATTTGATATCCAATAACCCACCCATATTTATAACTTCTTTGCTCATAAGTTGCACAGCATTCAGAAATCCTGTAAAAATTGATTCACTTAAGCTAGAACGAAACCAATCATGACAGAATAATGGATTTCCTTTTTGATCTCTTACAACAATCCTATTTACTGTAAATGGTAAAATGTAAAGGAGTTTAGGCTCTTTTAATATTCCTAAACACACAACTAAGTTTCCTAAACCGGTAGTTCCATAAGCAAATAGAATATAAATTGGATTCCAATAATAGAAAAGGTATATAATTAAAGTTAAAGGGCCATTTATTATAGTTCCTATAAAAAATATGAGCGCATTTCTTTTTATCAAAAATGGAGCATTCAACCAAGTTTTTAATCCCCAATAAAACGATGCACTACCAACAAAGAATATAAAAAATGAACCCCCCAATTCATATAATCCCATCCAATTCATATTTAAATATCCTCCCTCAATTTCAATTCCGACAGCTCCAGGTTGAAATGCGAGGTAATAATATAAAACACCTAAACCAACTGCTATAACTAAGAAAGGTGAATTAGATGTTTCTTTAATCGTGTAATTGATCCCAATCGCAAAAAACATTGCACTAGGAAATAGCATAAGGCCACAAATCCGAGAAAGTAGTGTGTTTAAAAAAAGATTTGCTAGCAAGTCAAAAGTAAAGAGCATGCCCATAAAAAAGAGAGCTAATCTAATATAAGATAAAGATCTTACTTTCTTTGTTCTCGGAGTAATGTACATTAATAGAGTAGCTATTAGGATAATTACACTCGTGAAGATTTCAACAATTACTTCAGGCGTCCAATTTAATATCATATTCCCTTTCACATTATTAATTAATTTAAATCAATTTTAATTTAAACTTATTTTGGTATTATTTAATATATTAATAATATCCTCTTGTTTATGAGGGTTTAAATAAACCTCTTTACTTAGATCTTCTCTAGAGCAAATTAAATCGTATTTAATTAAACTTTTTAGTCTGTAATTGACTAATTCTCGTTTCTCATCTATTAATTTAAAAATTTCTGAATTTTTAATTGAATTTTGTGTTGTTAATAAGTCTATAATTTTCCTATTTATCTCATCTCTTAATAAAAAACTAATTATTCCTAACTCAACTTCCATCTCAATGGGAAGAAACACTGTATAATTTCCTACTTTAATTTTATTGATATAATTAAATTTTAATAACATCTCTAAATGCCATACTAATTGTCCTGAACTTCCTGAATCAGCAGATAACGCCTTCTTTCTTAAAATTGAAAAGTGTATACCAGGATTCACCCTAATATAATTATAAATCCCTCTTCTAGTAGGATTTGAAAGAACAGTTTCCCTTGAAAACTTTGAACCTTCAACCAAGATTTTTTTATTTATTAAAAATTGTATTATAAATAAGAGTCCAGTTCTAGGTAATTTCAATCTTTTTTTTGCTATATTGTAGAGAGTTTCCACATCTAATATTTTGTTTTTTTTCATAATCTCCTCAGCTATCCCTATAACACTCTTCACACTAGGATGCTCTAATCCTATAGGCTTAGATGTAATCTGGGGTTTCATAATAGAGATAACCAAATGTATTATTTGATTGAGTCTTACGCAGTATTCTTGAAATTCAGGGGTTTCAAGAATTTCAAGTTTTAATAATTTCCTAATATTGGCGTCTTTTATACTTCTGTTAAGAATTCTATAAAGATTGCTACTTAATAAATATAGACATAAAACATCACTGAAAACATGTAAATTAGAAATAACTCTTAACTTCATTGTTTATTAGACTCAAAATAACAAGGAGGATTCCTTTAAAACTGCAATTTACAAATTATTTGTAATTTATTTTATCCTATAAATTCATATAGACCAAATTTCACTAAATGTATCAGTCTTCCTTTTTAATAAGACAGAAATAAAAACCTATGGTATCATGAAGGTGAGGATACAAACGTTGTGAGAACTTTAAATCTTCTAATAAATCAACTCCAAAAACGTTAGTTAATCCTCTCATGCCGTAATTTTTAGAAATTTCAATAATATCAAAACCATTGAACTTGTTCAATATTTCATTAATAACTAACTCATTTTCTTCGGGGGCAATAGTACATGTACAATATAAAAGCATCCCTCCTGAATTTAATGCTTTCAATCCTGCAGTTAATAATCTTTTTTGAATTAAAGACATTTTTTCAATATCTTTCATTTGTTTACTTTTTTTCCTACTTGGATCTTGTCTTATTAATCCTTCTCCTGTACATGGAGCATCTAATAGAATTTTATCGGCTTTAATATTTAAATCTGATAAATTTATAGCATCCATATTAATTACAATTGAATTGGTAATTCCCATTCTTCTTAAATTAACTTCTAAAGCGGGAATTCGATTGGTATTTTTATCAATTAAAATAAGTATACCTTCATTTCCCATAAGTTGAGCTAAATGAGTTGATTTGCTTCCAGGAGCTGCACACATGTCAATTACTATATCATTTGGTTTAGGATCGAGAATAATAGCTGAAAACATTGAAGCTACATTTTGTAAATAATAATAACCTTGTAGAAATTCATGAGAAGATCCTAAATTGGAACCTTCTTTAACAACATTAAACCCATAAGGAATCCATTCAATTGATTCTAACTCGTTTCCTTTCTTTTCGAGGCGCTTTTTTAAATCTAAAACGGATATTTTTATAGTATTAACTCTTATCGAGAGCTTTAACGGAAGTTCATTTGCTTCTAATAATTTTATTGTTTCATCTATTCCTAAAAATTGGATATACCTATCTATCATATAAGGTAAATAGTTATATTTTCCAGCGAGTCTTCTAATAATATTAAGCGATTCTGAAATAATTATTTCAACTCGAGTTTAATCCATTAATACTAATAAAAAATAGTTAATTATATTTATTATCAGAAATGAAAAAAATAGTATGATTGAAGTAGAAATTAAAGTTAGAATTTCAGATCCAGCAATAATTAGAAAAAAATTCGAAGAAAATAAAAGTATATATAAAGTATCATTATTACATGAAGATACCTATTTTAATATGCCAAAAGGATTAAGAGATTTTAAAGAAACAGATGAAGCTTTAAGATTAAGGAAATCTATTGAATTTAATAAAATTAAGGAAGCTAATAAACAGATAATTAACTATTACATTACTTATAAAGGCAAAAAATTAGATAATTCTACAAAAACTCGTGAAGAGATAGATATTAAGATTGAAGATATTGAAAGAATGAAGATTTTATTGAAAGAACTAGGTTTCCAAGAGATTCTTACTGTTAAAAAGGAAAGAGAACTATATGAATTTGAATTTAAAACCTATCATATTGAAGCTTTAATAGATTATTTGCCAATTTTAGACCAATATTATATAGAAATTGAATGTTTGTTGAATACTTCTCAAAATATTGAAGCCTCTAAAGAAGTTTTATTCGATTTTTTGAGTTTATTTGGAATTAAAAAGGAAGAATCAATACGAAAATCATATTTAGAACTAATTGCTGACAACTTAAAAACAATTTAAAGAAAAATTGAGTATATTCATAAGAATATACTCAATTAGGAAATGGAAAAGATATAATCTTGATTTTTAGTTTTTATTTAGTTAGTAATTTATCTAGAAATGCTATTTTTTTATCTATTTCGTGCTTAACCTTAGAAATATCATAATTCTCATATATAGTTTTTATAAGATTTTTTTGAATAGATTTTGAATTCTTGGATATATCTTGAACTAAATCCAAAAATTCTAAGTAATTGGTATCTATTCGAACTCTAGCTTCCATTATATCTCACTACTTACAAGATAATCAAAAAAGAATAAAAATGAAATGGGGTCCAATTTTTAGAATTAAACTTGAATTATAGAAAGCTATTAATTAAGATATTAATAAAGATAGATTTTTTCGAATTTTATTTATGTCTTTTATTTTTACGTGGGGGTGATTTTGGTGGTTTTGGTGATGGGGGTGATGCAGGAGACGCTGGTGGTGCTGGTGGTTTCCCAATTTCTTCGATTACTTGTTTCAAGGGCATTCCATAGGTAAAAACAAAATAAGGCTTTTCAACCTGGATACCGTTAAATTCAATGTCTATTTTATTCAATTTATCAGCAAATTCTTTATAGAGCTGCATTGCCTTTTTAAATTGCTCTTTGTTAAAAAAGAACATAGTACTAAAACCATCATCTTCCTGCATAAATTCTTTTAAATGTTCATATCCTTTCTTTTCTTTTTCAAGTTTTTCAAAGAATTTCTTGTAAAATTTAAGAATTCTAATAGCAGAGTTCAAATATGTCACGTAAAAATCAAACATATCTTTGTTTACTTCTTCTAAACTAGAGTCAGTGTTTTCAAGCATTTTTTGATATCCAGGTTTTAAAGAAAAAAATTTTTTCAAAATATTACCTCTTACTTTTTCCTCTCGGGAGACCTCAATTAGACCCGCTCCCATCAATTTTTCTAAATGATGATGGATAGTAGATTTACTTCTACTCAGTATATCCGTTAGCTCAGTCAAACTCAATTCAGGATAAAGATTGAATAATGTAAAGATACGGAATCGAATTTCACTTTTTAAAACATTGATAATTGAAGAATCATTACCATTGGATTTTTTATCATTAATAGTCATTTTACTAAATATATATGTTTTATATTATTTATATTTTTCGAACATTAGAAAAATTTTGAAAAACGAAACATTTAAATATATTACGTTCTATAATATTATTATAAAACGAACGTTTGAAAAAAATGAAAAGAATCGAATAAAAAAATGGTGAAAAAAGAAATGAATACAAAAAAATTAGAAGGAAAAGAATTAATAATTATTAGAAATATGTATTTTGCTATAATTCATTAAATTTTTTTTATTTTTTTTTTAAATCGCTGTATTCCCCATCCATAATTCTTGCCATATATTGTCTCCCTTTTATTATCCACATGATCTTATGTCCTTCCCTTGCCTTCTTGCCCCATTCTGATTTTTTATTGCGGTTTTGTTCGATATATCGATATCCAAAAAGATCCACATATTTTACTCCACTTGAAAACTTTTTAATTAGATATTCAATCTCATCAATTTCAACGCTTTTTTTACGTTCAAATATAGCCTTAAATATTTTCAATCCATTTTCTTTTAAATTTTCCATATTTTTGACCCACCCTAAATAATTATCGTGTCTTGTACTATGATTTTTTCTTTCTATTCTTATCTTTCATAATTTCAATATATTGAAAATGAATTAGTGTTTTCTTCTATTTTCTGATCTCTAAAGTTTAATTTCTTAACAAGTATTAACTTTTAAACGGTAATATTATTTATTGATTCAAAATATTAAGTATTTTTTAATATTATCTTTTAAATATTATTTTGTCTAAAAATTTAAATGTTTGTTAAGTTATGTTAAACCAAATGAAAAAAGAAAGAAGTAAAATTCTTAAAACGGATTGTTAAATTTCATCTAATTTTTCTTCAAAAAATATCTTAAAACTGAAGTATTTTATGGTTTATTTTGAGATTAATAGCTTAGGATTTAATTGTGGCAAAATTAAGGAAAAGTGTTCAAAATACCCTAAATTCTGTATGCCTTGCATTAAAAATAAATTAAAGCAATTAGGGTTTGAAATAGATTCTAATTTAAAAGTATTTGAAGTTGATTCTCACGAACGTCGCGCTAAAATGAAACAAGAATTAATCTGGCGCAAATTTTTAGATGTTTTAAATATAAAACATGTTATAGTTATAGATAAAGAATCCGGGTTAACATTACTGAATTATCCGGTTTCGGGAGAAGAAATTAATGCAGATTTGTTGAGTGGATTCATTCAAGCAAATATAACATTCTCTGAGTCACACAAAGGTTCATATAAAAATTTAAAATCAGTAAGATCTTATAATTTTTATGAATTTCAATACCAAAACTTCAATATTCTTTTGAGAGATGGAGAATTTATAAGACTCTGCTTAATGCTTGATAACCAAGCCTCTGAAAATATGAGAAATCAAGTTTTACATTTCATCCCAGAATTTGAAGAAATATTCCAGCAAGAATTAATCAATTTTAGAACAGCTGGAATGTTTTATTTTAAAAATATGATTGATTACATTATTGATTCCTTTGAAATTAAATTAATTTTTCCCATGACTTTGACTCAATCGATCGCTCCAAATATTTTAGATAGTATTAATCAAAATCAAATTCAAAACGCTACTTTTAATATTGCTAAGGATTTACTCGCTTCAAAATCATTCTTTTTTATAAACAATTTACTAAATCAAGTAAAGAAAATTGTTAACTTAGAGACGAATGTTATTTTATATGAGATATATCAATTATTAGAGAATAAGATCATAATTCCTACAAAATTAGAAGCAGCTGTGAGTAATTTGGAAATGCTTCAAGAAACTAAAGAAGAAAAAATTGCAAAGTATAAACCTATTTCGTCTATAATCATAACAGATTTAGATTTTGAAGAATTAAAAGAAAAAGTTGAAGATATGGATGAGAGTTCAGCAATTAATGTTATTATGGAACTAGTCAATAAAGGTAAAGCTGCTGAGAAGGCTCTAGCTTATCAAATAGGAGAGAAGGAATATAAGAAAGCTCTATTTCTTGCAAGAGAATTTAATTTAAAAAGCGAAATTGACCGGATTTCAAACATGTTGCTGGAATTAAATAAACAAGTTAAACAAATAGAGCTAAACTTTAATATAAAAGCAGGAGAAAATGCTGAAAAAAGTGGTGATTACATTAATAGCATTCAGCGTTATCAAAAAGCATTAAAAATACTCGAAGGTTTTTTAATATATAATATTTCTGATTCTCGAATTAAAAAATTGAAAAAAAAAATTATTAAACTCCGTGAAGCGATATAACTAATTAGATTATTCTACATCCAATCTCACAACATCATGATGACAAACTGATAACGATGATTCAGAGGGAGCAATTAACCTCACATTATCTAAAACTTCCACAAAAGAAGAAAGAATTACCAAGTTCTCATTATTTCCAACTATCTGGACATCATCATGAAGTAGACAATTATCTGCTATTATAGCTTTTTCACATTTAACATTTTCAGAGATGTAAGTCCCGTTATAAATTAACGTGTCTTTAATTTCTGTATTTGCTCCAATATACACATTATTTCCAATTATTGTATTTGGTCCGATTTGACAATTTTTTCTTATAACAACATTTTCTCCAATAGCGACGGGTGGTTTTATCAAAACTTTACCCTCAACATCTAGATTCTTTCCAATTAGATTTTCATTTTTCGATT
Source organism: Promethearchaeota archaeon (assembly GCA_019058365.1). Lineage (GTDB taxonomy): Archaea > Asgardarchaeota > Lokiarchaeia > Sigyniarchaeales > SOKP01 > Loki-b32. The sequence continues at coordinate 213,708 of JAHPZE010000005.1, forward strand.
GTTGGTTTTTTAACAATTCATTCATTAATTGAATATTACCTTCCAATAATTCTTCTGGTTTGCCAATATCTCTCCAAACACCTGATATTGAATAATAATGTAATTTATTTTCTCTCGCAAGATTTGGAAATACATTCCTTTCAATTGATACTTTCTTTTGAGGTTCAATATATTGAAATACCTCGGGTTCTAAAAGGTAAATGCCTGCATTGATATGCATCGGGATACATTTACCATCTGTGGGATTATATTCATTTTTTTCAAGAAATTGTAATATTTTGTTTGTATCTTCTTCTACAATTAAAACACCATATCTAGAGGGATCAGGAACAACTCTGCTTCCAATTAAGCCTACTCCTTTATGTTTTTCATGAGCTTTGATCATTTCTTTAAGATCAAAGTTTAATATAATATCTCCATTCAACATGAAGAAGTTTTCATCTTTTAGGTAGTCTTCAGCTAATTTTATAGCTCCAGCAGTTCCTAAAGGATTTTTCTCATCAGTATATTTTATATTTACTCCAAGTCTTTCTCCATTTTTAAAGTAATTCTTAAGCACATCAGACATTACACTGACAGCTAAGATTATTTCATCAATCCCAACAGTTTTTAATAACAAGATTTGTCTTTCTATCACTGGTTTATTAACCACAGGTATCAAGCTCTTAGGGATAGTACAAGTTAAAGGACGTAAACGGGTTCCCCAGCCTCCAGATACAATTATTCCTTTTGTCATTTCTATAATTTAGTGTGGATTTATAAAAATCTTGTTTTCTAATATATTTTTAAGGAATTAACACAGAAATTAAAATTTATTTAATACTCATCTAAAGGAATAAAAGAAGTTTATAATTCAATTTGCTCGGGTCTTAGCCTTATTTCGTCTGGTTTTTTTTTCATTTCTTCTATTGATTCCTCATGAATAATTTTTTTAATATCAGTAAAATACCATGTTATAACAACGCTTACGGCTTGTAAATATAGAACAATAATAAATAGAAGCCGAATTCCAAAAAACACTGCTAATGGACCAGATATTATCATTCCAAGGGGTGTAATAGCAGCAGCAATGCTAGTAACAATTGAAAATACTCTACCTTGAGTCTCTGGAGGTACTTTCGTTTGGAGTATTGTAAGAAACATGGTATTCGCTATAGGGATCATAGATGCATGAATCAATGATCCAATACCCATCAATAGAAAATAGCCTTTTGGTGCAAGGGCTGTAATTAAATACCCACCTACTCCTATAAATACAGAATATAAAATTATTAATTCCTTATGTTTCCAATGTTTTCTAGTTGAAGCTATTATGGCACCAATAACAATACCAATCTGTAAAAATGCGCTAACAAGAGCAAAATCTAGTTCTCCTCCAGAGTGATCTATTAAAACAAATAATGACATCTGGGTTGTAAAGGGCATATTTAAAAGGTTAATAACTGAAATGAATATAATTAAAATTAGAAAACTCCTCACAGATTTTAAGATAGTTAAACCATCCTTAAATTCCTTAAAATATGAAACTTTTTTAGTTTTTTCCGATTTTGACAAGATCGAGGGAATTTTAATTAATAATAATGGAATGATTGCTATAAAAAAAGTGAAAATGTCAACCCAAAGTATTTTTTCAATTTCAAAGAAAGCTAATAAGGTTGCTCCTACTATAGGACCAATTACCTGAATAACACCTGTGAATAAATAGTTAATAGCATTCATTCTACTTAGATGTTTCTTAGGGATCATTATTGGGATAATAGCATTCACGGTCGGGTAATGAATCGCTTGAAAAACTCCCCGAAAAATATTCATAACCATTACAAGCCAGACATTTGCAATTCCAGTAAGAAAAAACAATATTATTAAAAAAGTTAGAAACGCTTGAAGGGAATCAGCTAATGCAATAACAATTTTTCTATTCCATCTATCGATAAACACTCCTACAATAGGTGGAATGATGACCATTGGAAGTGAACCTAAAAAAAATGCAATAGATACAGTTATCGGATTTAAGGTTTCTTCCGCAATCCACCAAATAATAACAAACCGAATAATAGAGGAGCCTAATATCGAAAATAATTGACCTCCCCAAAAAAATAAATATGCACGAAAGGTGTTTTCAGATGTGGTTGCATCCATGAAATGTAAAATTAATCATTATTTCAAAAGGTTAGGAAATTAATAAAATAATTTTGGAGATTCAAGACTTCTAAAAAAAGTAAAAAAAAAAAAATTTTATTTTTTAAATAGTGGATCTGCTTCTTGAAGAGTACGTCTCTCGACTTTTCCCATGATACTTTTAGGAATTTCGTCGATTATATCAATCATAGCGGGGCATTTCCATTTTGCCATATTCTTTTCAGTCCAAGCTATTAAATCTGTTCCTGTAATTTTGCCTTTGTACTCAGGTCTTAAAGCTACCCATGCTTTTGTGATTTCTCCTACTTTTCCTGCTGGATCGGGTAAACCCGCAACAGCTGCCTCAGAAACAGCCTCATGACTCATAAGTAAACTTTCAACTTCAGCGGGGAACACTGAATGACCCGCAACTTTAATTAATTGTTTCTTTCTATCCCTTATAGCAATTGTTCCATCTTCATTCATAAATCCGATATCACCAGTTAGAAGCCATGTTCGACCATCCCATTTTTTCAATGTATCTGCTGTTTCTCCCGGTTGATTTAGATATCCTTTCATAACTTGAGGACCACAAACACATATTTCTCCAGTATTTTCTTCTCCATATTTTGATCCAGATGAGCCATTTGTTATTAATCCTTTCTCAAATTCGTCTGCATCAAAAATTCCCCAATCCGTACCTGTCAATGGCATCCCAATGGTTCCAACCGGGCTCTCACCGAATAGATTCCCGGCACTTACTACAGGACTAGCTTCTGAAAGCCCATATCCCTCCACAATTCTTCCTTGAGTATTTTCTTGGAAAGATTTTTGCACAGGAGCATGCAAAGGTCCAGCCCCTGAAATACAAAGTCTTAACTTACCCATTACATTCGGGAACTTTTTTAAATTTGGAAAATCTGCGATCCTCTTGAATAATATTTCAGCACCCGCATAAAAAAGACCTTTTGGAGCATCAATATGCGTTATTTCTTTTAAAAATTCATCCGTAGGTGGAGGTCTTGGAAAAAGCATCATCCATCCTCCTAATCCTATGGCTACATTCATAACAGCTGTCATTGCAAATGAATGATACAATGGAATTGCCCCAATATCACCTACTCCAGGATCTTCACCACCTACCCATAGAACGCATTGAATTGCATTAGAAACTAAGTTGAAATGTGTTAAAACTGTTGCTTTAGGAACCCCTGTAGTTCCACCGGTCATAATAAACGTAGCTGTATGCTCAGTAGGATCAAAATCAACATTTGGCAGATCTACTTCAGTATTAAGAAGATCCATAAAATTTATTGCACTAGGAAAATCAACTTTTCCTGTGGGTATCTTTCCAACCATTTTCCCTAACTTCTTCTTCATTCCTGATAACCCCGAAGCTAAATCTGCGATATTTGTATAAATCACCATCTCAATATTAGTTCTACTAATAATTGGACGTGCTAATTCTCCATATAATGCATCCAAGGTAATTAAAACCTTTGAGTTAGTCATTTTAAGTTGATGTAATACTTCTAGAGGTTTGTAGGTAGGATTTATTCCAGAGGCAATTGCTCCTAATTTTACGGTTGCATAAAAACAAATAACATATTGAAAACAATTTGGCATCAAAAATGCAACAACATCTCCTTTTTTCACTCCTAATTTATCTAAAGCTGTTGCTAAAGAATCAATGTACTTTCCTGCTTCCTCGTATGTCATCCAACTTTCGATGAACCACATCATCCTTTCATTAGCATATTTTTTTCTTTGCCTTTCGAAAAACTCTCCTAATGAAATTTTTTCAAACTTATGATTCTTTGGAGTTTTTGATGGCCAATACTTCTTAAACCATGCTTTATCTTCTTTAACTTGCCATTCTGACATCTTTTTTCACTTATAATAGTTCTTATTGGATAAAAGTATATATTTTTATGTTTAAACATTAAGTAAAATTAGCTTAAATTTATAAAGTTTTTAAAAAATAACATTCATCAAGATAAATAGACACAGTTCATAGAATTATGAAGTCGCTCGCAAATTTAATATACAATATAACTCTTTTAAACGTGAAATAGTCTTGAAAGGCATCATCCTTGAATATTGGTTAACTTTTTCTTTTACTTTTGCTTTCCTTTTTAAAATATAATCATTAACTATCATTCTTCTCTTCAAGCTTTCACGTTGAATTAATATAGGTTTTATTCCAATGTTTAAAGCTCCTTCAATATCTTCTTTACTATCTCCGATAAATATAACTTCTTGGGGTTTTAAATCAAGTTTTTCAAGAGTAATATCAAAAATCTGTGGCTCGGGTTTTTTATAACCAATTTCTCCTGAAATAGCTAAATATTTAAAATATTCTGTGAGCTGATATCTGGATAAAACTGAATATATAAAAGGAGGATGATCAAAATTAGTTATCAAGGCAAGATATTTCTGATTTCTTAAAATTCTTAATAAGGGAATCGCTTCTGAATCAAGTTTTACGTACTTATGCCAAGAATTAACGCATTCATTAGCAATTTTTTTAATCTCATGTGTTTGAAGCTCCAATTTTAAATCCATTGCAAAATCCTTAATTCTACTCTCATATATTGTTAAGTTTTTATCCTTCTCTATGGGTTCTTCTCTTGTAAAAAAACCACTACATAGATTTGCAAAATCTTTTTTAGATAGTGTTAGACCATTCTTTTTCATGAGGATATAAAATGTTGATAACCAACTATTCCATGCTTTATTATTATTTTTAGGTATTAATATTGTACCATATAGATCAAAAAAAACCCCTTTTATCAACATAATTATTAACTTTAGTAATTCTTTTTAGTTCATTTAAGAAGTTTGTTTTTTAAAAGTATATTAAAATTATAATAATAAAAGATAAATGATACTATTAATTCAAAATATTTAGATTTAGAAAAAATAACAATTATTGAAAAAATGTTATGTATTCACGGTTTAGACGACACTAATTGCCCGACTTGTCGAATATTAAAATCCACTGTACCATTAAAGGGTATTAGTTTTAAAAAGACAAATTTTCTTAATATAAATAATTTACTTTCTAAAAAAAATATAAATCTTGAAAAGAAATTAAAAGATGAAATAACATCTAAAAAAGGCAGTTTACATCCTCCTAATCTTATTTTAAAACCCTTATTAATAAATCAAATCCCTAATTTTAGAAATGAATTTTTCTTAAAGAGATTTAAAGATCTCGATATATCCAAAGAAGATAAGTATGGAATTACTAAAAAAATGCATTTGGAAAACCCTGAACGAGAATTTGAGGAAGAAGACTAAACGCTTCTCGAAAAATTATTATAACCTTTGATTCACTTCTTATTTATTACATTATTATTTTAAGGGATTATATCATAATTATAAATTATAACTTCATCTACGAAATAATTAAATAGTGAAATTAATGACTCAAATGGAAATTACCTGGCTTGGTCATGCGGCTTTCAAAATTAAAACTCATAGCGGAAGAATTATTTATCTTGATCCTTACCAGATTAAAAAAGGAGAAGAGAAAGCAGATATAATTGTTTCTACACATTCTCATGGAGATCATTTTGATTCGAGTAGTATACAAAGTCTTATGAAGGATAATACGATTGTCATAGGACCTGAGAGTATTGCTAGCAGCCTACAAAAATTTGATGGTACACCATTGAAATTAGGACAATTGTTCGCCTATAAAGACCTTTCAATCGAGTTAGTTCCAGCATATAATATTAAGAAGCCTAACCATCCTAAACGTAATGAATGGGCAGGAATAATTGTAACATCAGAAGATAAAAGTGTATATCATGCTGGAGATACCGAACGAATCCCTGAAATGAAAGATTTAGCAAGTCGAAATATTACTGTAGCAATGATGCCCTGTGGTGGAACATATACAATGGATTTTGATGAAGCTACTGACTCTATAATAGATGTTAAACCTGAGATCGCAATCCCAATGCATAATTGGGGCAAGGATTTAACTAAATTTAAAGAACTCGTAGAAAAGAAAGATCCAAGTATTAAAGTGGAGATTTTAGAAGAAGGCGGTGAACCTCTAAAAATTTAAATTTTATTTATTTTTATAATCTCTTTTATTATTTCTTTTTTTATTGAATTCTTTTAAATTGATCATACATACAACATTATGATATATAATAATTTAGTAGATCGTCAATAAACACATTTTTAAGGTGGATTTCCGATCTTAAGAAATTTCTTAAAAAAGATTTTATATTATAGGATTTTAAAACTAATATATTAAATTCTTAATTTTCAATAAAATTTGCGAATATACATCAAAATGTGATGAAAAATGGAAATTGATGAAGAGTTAAGAGCCAATACTAACGTAGCATATATCTCTATGGAGATTGCTATTGATAGTAACATTCCTACATATTCTGGAGGATTAGGTGTATTGTCGGGAGATACTGTAAGGTCAGCTGCAGATCTAGAAATTCCCATGGTTGGCATTTGTTTGTGTTACAGTTCTGGATATTTTTATCAATTTTTTAATGAATTTGGTGAACAAAAAGAGAAGGAAATTGCGTGGAATTTCTATTATGAATTTGATAAAGTAGAAAAACCAATTACGGTTAAAATTGAAAATAAGGACGTTCTTGTAAGTGCTTGGCTTTATCGTGTGATTGGTCAATCGGGTCATATCCTTCCGATTTATCTTTTAACTACTGATGTTGAGGGTAATGAAGAATGGATGAAAAAAATGACTGGCTCTTTATATGATAGTACGAGTCGTTGGAATCGAATAGTCCAAGAAATGATCTTAGGGATTGGAGGAGTTAAGCTTTTAAAATCTTTGGGATATAATAACATTGAAACTTATCACCTTAATGAAGGTCATGGTTCGTTTTCAACTCTTGAATTGTATAACGAATTAGGTAATATTGAAAAAGTAAAAGAAAAATTTGCTTTTACAACACACACCCCAGTTCCGGCTGGTCATGATCGATTTAAGAACGATTTAGTTAAAAAAGTATTTGAAAATAGAATGCCTTCTGAAATTCAAAAACTTGCAGATGACAATGGAGAATTCAATATGACTTTTCTTGGTATGGCTCTTTCTAGGTACAGAAATGCTGTTGCGAAAAAACATGGTGATATCTCAAGGAAGATGTTCCCTCAATATGAAATTGATTATATTACTAATGGCGTTCACTTACCTTTTTGGGTTTCTAAACCTCTTCGAAAAATGTTTGGAAGAAAATGGCCCAATTGGCGGGCAAATCCCTCTGTGCTCGAGAATGCAATAGAACTAGATGACTTAGATCTTTTTGATGCTCATATTGAGAACAAATTCAATCTCATTAATTATCAAAAAGGTCATAGTTGGAACTTGCTTGACGAAGAATTAATAACAATTGGTTTTGCGAGACGTTTCGCGACTTACAAGAGAGCAACACTCATATTTCATGATATTGATAGACTAGGTAAAATCTGTAAAAATAGGGTTCAATTTATTTTCGCCGGAAAAGCTCATCCAAAAGACCAAATGGGAAAAGATTATATTAAAGAAATTCACGAATCAGGAGAATACTTATATAATAATTATGGTGTAAAAGTTGTAATGATGGAAAATTATAATATGGATCTCGCTCATATGCTTGTATCTGGAGTAGATATCTGGCTTAATACACCTAATAGATATCGTGAAGCTAGCGGTACTAGTGGGATGAAGGCTGCATTAAACGGTGTTCCTAATTTTAGTGTTCTAGATGGTTGGTGGTTAGAAGGTTACAAGATGAACGCACTCTCTGGTTGGGCTATTGGTCCTGATGATTCAAATCCTAATGACCCTGGTGTTTCAAATGACTGGGACATTGATTCTAATGCACTCTATGAAACACTAGAGAACGAAATTTTACCTACATATCTAAACCACGATGAATGGATCTTTAGACAGAAAAACGCAATATCATTAGCTGCATATTTTAATACACATAGAATGATAATGGAATATGCTGATCGTGCTTATCGTTTAAGAAGGCAAAGACCTTGGAAATATATTAAATAATCCTTTTTAATTTTTCTTTTTTTGTTTATTTGGGCAAAAATTTAAAGAGATTTATTACAATCAGTTAACTTAAAAGGACGGATTTTGATATAATCGTTGAATCTTTTTTGATTTGTGAAGTCTTCCAGAACTTGCTTTAAAATTGTTTCTAAGGTATCTATGCCTGAAATTAACCCTTCCATATTACGTGAAAGGAGTAACGTAAAATCTGTATTTGATTCAAGATAAAAACAACCAGGATTTAATTCAATATTTAAATTGGGTTCGATAATTTCATTGGTTTTTTTTATTATATTAGAGATAGTGAATAGAATTATCAAAAATTTTTTCGAATAGTCTTCTTTTAAATAGGAGTCTCTGATACCAGCAGCTTGTAACGGTACATTAGTATACGATTTGATTAAATATTGGAGTCGATTGAGTTCTTTTCTAAATTTATTTTTATTATGATAAAAAATAAATTCACTAGTCAATTTTAAAGGTTCTTTATCGAGATATGTAATTTTAAGAGGAGATTTTTCAAACTTAAATTCTTTGAGAAAATTAGACATTTTACTAAACGTATACAATAGTATTATTTAATTATAGATAATTTCATTTACTAAAAAAACTTCATGATTTTAGATTTTAAGTAAAAATCGAGATAAACTTTGGATTTATGAAGCTGGGATCACTTAATTTAGAGAATAGATATATTTTAGCCCCAATGCTAAATGTAACTACAAGTCCTTATAGAAGATTTTGTAGGTATTTTTTTAATATTGGCTTAGTTAGTTGCCCTATGATATATACAAAAAGAATTGCAAAAAATCCGGAATCTGTAGAAAAAGATTTATTCAAGATTGAAGAAGAGAATCCTATTAGTGTGCAGTTAATTGGTTCTGATTTAGAAGCTCTCAAAAAAACTATAGACTATCTTGAAAGCTATAAGTTTGATGTATTAGATTTAAACGCAGGATGTCCATCTAAAAGAGCAATTAAAGCCAAAGAAGGTGGATATTTAATGAAAGACTTGAAGAATCTAAAAATACTAATCCAAATCGCGGTAAAATACTCTGCGAAGCCAATTTCCCTTAAAATCAGAACTGGATATGAAAAACCTTTTAATATTAAAGAGATGGCAAAATTGGTAAATGATTCTGGATTAGATTTTATAATTATTCATGCTAGATTAGTAAAAAGTAATTTTTCTAAGGGAACCTTAGATTTAGAGACTGTAAAGGAATTAAAAGAGAGTATAACAATTCCCTTGGTTGGAAATGGTGACATTATCAATCCTATTAGTGCTAAACATTTTATAGATTATACTAATGTTGATGCGTTTATGATTGGTAGAGAATCCATGGGACATCCAGAGATTTTTAAGCAAATTAATGAGTATTTAGTAAATAATAAGATGGTATCCTTTAAAAGTAATAGAAAAACAATGGAAAAGTATTTTAAAATTTATGAGAATATCATTGATGAGTTCCTTGATGGAATATCACACCCATTAGATAATGAAGAAATTAAATTTATAGAATTAAAAAGAAATGCAATATGGTTATCAAAAAATATTGATAAATCAACTAATATTAGAAATCAACTAAGCAAAACTAAAAATCTTATTCAACTTAAAGAGATTTTAGGCAACTTTTTTAGTTTTAAATCTTAAAAAAAAAATTAATTTTTTAAGATTATTTTAGATTTTTTTAATAAAATATAAAGCAATCAATAGACATGCTAAAATTCCGCCTATTATAGAAGAAACAATTAAAATCAAACTAATAATTTCAATAGCAGATAAAAACAGGGGACTTCCAGTATAATATGCATTTGCCACTACTGAAATAATAATAAATATTAATAGACATAAAATTGTTAAAACGATACAAAGTAAACCAATTTGAAGATACTTCTTTCTTTCCATTAAATAAACCTAAGAAAATGTGTAAAGAAAATAATTTTGTATAATTATTTATACTTTTTTAAAAGTTCTTCAGGGGTATAAACGCCATCCTCAGTAATTATTCCTGTTACAAGTCTGAAAGGAGTAATATCAAATGCATAATTCAAGCACTCTACTCCATTCGGAACAATTTGAAGCTTTCCAAGAATATTACTGACTTCTGAACTGTCTCTTTGTTCGATGGTTACATCTTTAACAGTTTCATGAAGGGATAAGGTCGATGTTGGTGCTGCAACATAAAAAGGAATATCATTATCTTTCGCAGCTAAAGCAACCAAATATGTACCAATCTTGTTGAATACTGCGTCTGAAGTTACTCTATCTGTCCCAACAATTACTTTATTTATTTTTCCAAGTCTCATAATTAATCCTGAAGACGTATCTGATATAACTTTTACGGGAATTTTATCATATTGTAATTCATAAGCAGTCAATCTCGCTCCTTGTAATCGGGGTCTAGTTTCATCAGCAATGACTTGTATTTCCTTTCCTTCCTCTATTGCAGCTCTTATTGGTGCTAAAGCAGTACCATATTGAACAGTTGCAAGAGAACCAGCATTACAATGAGTCAAAACCGTATCACCATCTTCAAGTAATGCAGCACCATTTTTACCAATACTTTTATTTACATTAATATCTTGTTGAGCCATAAGTTGTGCCTCTTCAACCACTAAAGCAGAAAGCATTGGAGGATCATCTGGATATTTTGAAATTATATCCCAAATCCTATCAACCGCCCAGAAAAGATTTGAAGCAGTGGGCCGAGTACTTCTAATAAGGTTTGCAACTTCCTCCATTTTTTCTAAAAACTTCTCTTTAGGCAGTTCTTTATATTCTATGGTAGCTAACGCCATACCCATCGCAGCGGCAACACCTATAGCAGGAGCTCCTCGTATATTCATCACTTTAATCGAAGTAGCTACATCTCGATAATCTTCAAACTCTAAAAATTTAAGATCGTGAGGTAGAACTGTTTGATCAATCATTTTAACTTTATTATTAATCCATTCAATCGAAGGAATCATAAATATTTAGAATTTTACAATCCTTAAAAATTAAATTTGAAATTATTCATTTGGTTAATTTACATTCTAAAAGAGAAAAGGATATTATTTGAAGTACTTTTTTGTGATCAGAACTAAACATGTTATAAATAATAAATATGATTATAGAAAACGATTTAATCAGAATTACAGTTGACGACTATAAGAATTATACATCTGAGAAAATTGAGGTTAAAGATAAAAATGATTGGATTCCATTTCTAGCGAGTAATGATAAATGTAGCACATTGAATTTTTGGTCAAATAACAAAAGGCAAACAAAACCATTATTATATCTAAAAAGTAAGAAAAAAAAATTATATTACCAGTTAAACGATGATGATTTCTTATTAAATTTAGATTATTGCTTAGAAGAACAGAATATAATTCATATTAGATATAAGTTATCTAACAAAAGAGAGCTCTGTTTATCAAAGATCCTTGTAAATTATGAAGTTTTATTGGGAAAAGATCCAGAATATATCTGGGTCCCTCATATTTGCCCTGGAGAAGATTATGTAATAGCAGCCCATGTCTTTCGATCACCAGTCATACTCTATAAAAAAAATAATTATGCTTTTGCGTTAATTCCTGATTTGAAAACTTTAGGAAATAATCATCCCTTTCCAACTTTTCTTAATTTCAATTTAAAACCCGTTTATCCTGGCAAAAATCCTCAATTGTCATATGGATTTGGAAATTATAAACCTATTCAGCATGTTCTTTTCAAACACGATCCTTCAATAGAGTGGATAGTTGAGCAAAATACTGATTTAACCTTTCGATTTTATATTATAGTTTTTATTGACAAATCGATTAATGATATTTTAAAATTTGTTAATAACTTTTTCTGGGAGAAATATGGTAGGAAAACCTTGTTTAAAAGTTTAGAACCTCAGATATTACCATTTGAGAATAATGTTTACGAAGGTTATATGGCTTTATTTGAGCGACATAAGTTTTGGGGAGATTTTAAAATAAATGAGGTAGAATGCGGGGGAATTTGGTTTAGGTCTTGGGCAGGAAAGTATAAAAAACCTATTGAATTCATAAAGCCTGAGAGGTTAAGTGAATATAGAAATAAAAGCACCTCTGGATTGCCAAGTTCACAATCAAAGGCTACAGATATGATAAACGATCTACAATATAACCCAGAAAAAGTTAAATGGTTTGATAAATATACACGGAAAAGAGCTTATATTCATAGAACTGCTGAAATTTGGAATAATGCCTTTTTTCTAAATATGAGAACAGCTTATGGATTAAGATATTTTGGAGAATTATGGAATAATCAAGGTCTTAAAGATAAAGGAATCAGGATATTAAATACTATATTAAGTTTACCTCGAATAAGAGGAGTATTTCCAAGTGTTATTTTTCCCGCATCTTTAAATTCTAATGTAATATCAACTATTAATGGTCTTAAAGCGTTCAGTTATACAGATGATTTTCATATAGTTGATTCTTGCCTTGTTATGTATTGGGCATTACAATATTATCAAGATTTTAAGGCAGAGGAGAAAATTGTTGAGATGTGTGAAAAATTAGTAGATCTTATTGAGGATATTCAAATGAATAATGGAGAAATTCCAAGTTATATAAATTTTAAAGAAGATGTAAGAAAACCTATAATAAGTGATATTTTGATGAATTCGGCAAGTTCAGGAGCATCATTATTATTTCTGGTGGAATATTATAAAGTTTCAAAAGAACCAAGAATAATAGAAATTGTTAAGAGAATTACAAATTTTATCAATAATGAAATTATTCCCATAAATAAATGGCATGATTTCGAACCTTTCTTTAGCTGTAGTCAATATCCATTGGATACTTTTGATAATTATACAAATAGTCACATTATAAATACCTTATGCATTTATTGGTGTGCAGAGGGATTTAAAGAATTATATAAGGCAACGAAATACAATAAATATTTAAAAATTGGTGAACATGTATTAGCAATATTATCCTTATTTCAACAAGTATGGAATATGCCCTACATTAGTATTAATACATTTGGAGGATTTGGGGTACAAAATGCGGATGCTGAGTTAAATGATGCTAGACAAGGATTATTTATTCGTACATATATGGATTATTATTTATTAACTGGAAGAGATGAATACATGGAAAGAGGAATTGCAGCATTAAGAGCATCTTGGGTATTGCAACTACTGCCAGAGAATGAAATTCAAAGTCCTGGCAATTTACAAGGAATTGATACTATTGAAGGTGTAGATAAAGGAGTTGTATATGAAAATTATGGCCATACTGGAAGTGATTTTAGAACTCCAGGACATATAGCTTTTGATTGGGGTGTTGGAACTGCTGCAACTGCAACTGCATATGTAAAAAAGCATTTTGGTGATTTGTTCATAGATTTTAAGGAAGAAAAAATATGGGGTATTAATGCTTTGTTAATACAACATTATGAGTTTTTACAAGATAGAATTACAATAGATTATTCTAAGATTCCTAAGAAAAAACATATTCTCATCAAAGCTAGAGATGCTCCTTCTTATCAAATAGAAATTGTAATAAATAGTAATTCAATAGGGTTGTATGATAAAGAAACATTAGAAAAAGGATTTAGAAAAGAATTTGAGTAAATAAATGAATTTAGTAAAATCCCCTATAATATCTTGTAGTCGTAGAACGGATATACCTGCATTTTTGATGAATTGGGTTATTCAACAAATGAAAATTGGATACGTAGATGTAATAAATCCCTTTAATCGAAAACAAATATCTCACATTTCATTAAAACCAGAAGATGTTAAATGTTGGGTTTGGTGGTCAAAGAATTTTGAGGATTGGATAAAAAAATTCAATGAGAATAAAAATCTTTTTAGAATATATAGAGGTCATTCATTCCAATTTACAATAAACTCCCCATCTGAGTTAGAGAATAATGTAAAAATTTCTTTAGAGAATAGGTTTAAGCAACTAGCGTGGTTAATAAAAGAATTCGGTTTATTAGCAGTTAATTTTAGGTTTGATCCAATAATCTTATACAAAAAACACAATTCTAATAAAGTATATAGTAATTTAGATCATTTTGAATACATTATCAAGAATGTTTCAGTTTTTGGGTTGAAGGAAATGATTTTTTCCTTTGCCACCATCTATCCAAAAGTAAAAAGTCGAATGTATACAAGAGGGTATATTCCAATAGATCCTACCTTCGAAAAGAAAAAAGAGATTCTCGATAATATGATAGAGATTTGTGCCAAATATGATATTAAAATGAAAGCTTGTTGTCAACCAGATTTACTTGAAATAGAGGGAATTGAGCAAGCACATTGTATTGATGCTTACAAAATTGAAAGGATTGTAAAGGAACCAATTCCTAAAATTAAGGATACTGGCCAAAGGGATCATTGTGGCTGTTCTAAGTCAAAAGATATTGGGGGATATTCAGGAATTTTTCGATGTAAACATAATTGCGCTTACTGTTATGCTTCCCCAGCAAAAAGATAATAAAAAAAGCTATTTTTTTTTTATATGAGATATAATTGTATGATTCCTAGAGGGATGTACAACTGAGAGTTCAAAAAATATGTCATAAAAGCAAAACATGCCCCATTGATCAATAATTTTACCTTTGGAATTTATATATAATATTCTTAAACCCTCAAATGCTGCTTCTTTCCCTGTATATAGGTTGAAAACCCTAACCTTCTCCTAAATGTTTACCATGTCCTTTATAGCGAATCCATACCTTATATTCCTCTCTTTTTCTCTCAACTTTTTCGTATTTTAAATTGGGAAATAATATTTTTTCAGTTTCTTCAACCTTCATATTATATCATAATAAATTTATTTTTTAAATAAAAAATAGAGTTATAAATTTTAATAAAATCTAATATTTTGAATATTAAAGAAAAACCAAAATAATTATTTTGTAAAAATTTTTCAATTCTGATATTATAGATCATATTAATGTTGAGGTTTTAATTAAGAAAGAGGTATTATTATGCCAATATGTAAATTTTACATAGTAGATGTGTTTGCTGAAAGGAAATTTGAAGGGAATCAGCTTGCTGTGTTTATCTGTGATGAAGTACTCTTTGAAGCTGAAATGCAGAAAATAGCAAAAGAAATTAACTATTCTGAGACAACCTTTATTACATCAAAAGAAAATTATGATGTTCGGATATTTACTCCCGAAGTAGAATTGGCTTTTGCGGGGCATCCGACATTAGGAACTGCTTTTGTGATTCAACAAGAATTAATTAAAGAAAATGTTAAAACTTTACTTTTGAATCTCAAGATCGGTCCAATTCCGGTGTTATTTAAATACAAATCAGGAAAGCCTGATATTATTTGGATGGAACAAAATCCACCAATATTTAGTAGATTCTTTGATACAGAAACAATTTCATTGATATTAAATTTAAAGGAAAGTGATATTGATGATAGGTTTCCAATTCAAGAAGTCTCTACAGGGGAACCTTTTATAATTGTACCATTAAAAACCTTAGATGCCTTAAAAAGAGCTAAAGTAGATGTGGAGAAATGTCTTGACCTTGTGGAGAACACTGAAGCAAAGTCAATATTGATTTTTTGTCCTCAAACACATAAAAAAGGAAATGACTTAAGTGTACGAGTTTTTGCTCATTATCAAGGAATACCAGAAGATCCTGCAACAGGTTCAGGAAATGGATGTCTTGCAGCATATCTAGTGAAGCATCAATATTTCATTAAAAATAGCATAAATGTCAGAGTTGAGCAAGGATATGAAATCAACCGTCCTTCATTGCTTTATTTAAAGGCTGAAGAAAGTGATGGTGGTACAATAAGTGTTTCAGTTGGAGGGAGAGTTTTTCTTATTGCTATAGGAGAATTATCTCATGATTAAAAATTTACTATACGAATAATTAAAAAATTTTAAACGCTAGTTCTATATGCTTTAACTTTTTTTACTAACGCATTTACCTCTTTAGAATGAGAAAATAAAGCACATGGAGAGCCATTAGTTTCTAATAAATGTTCACTTTCTCGAATTATCTTGAATAATTTGCTATTTAAACCTTCCCTTAATGTATTTTTAGTTAAATTATGAGTTGCAATATTAGAAACTGGACAAGGTGTCAAATCACCTAATGGTGTTATATGAGCAAATCCTCTGCCTGCTGAGACACATCCACTCATATATTCTTCATCTCCGGGAGAATGTATAAGAAATATTTGTTTAGTTTCTCGGTATTGTAAAACTTTTTCTCTGAATTCTTTACTTTCTTCATTAGTAAGCATCAATTCTGTATCATTATCTACTGGAATATATTCAAGAAGGAAAGCCAAACGAACACCTTTAGACATCAGATCATCGATATTTTTGGGGTTCATCCAAAATTTTACATTTTTTCGATTTATCGTCACTGAAATCCCACTAATCACTCCCTTACTATCTAACTCGTTAATGGTATTAATGGCTTTTTCGTAAACTCCTTCACCTCTTCGTTTATCAGTTAAATCTTGATCTCCTTCAATACTTACCATTATTATTGTATTTCTTAATCGTTTAAGTTTTTCAATATATTGAGCTTGTAAGATTGTTCCATTTGTAAAAATCAAGAATAACCTATCTTTGAATTCCTCATTTATTTTTAATAAATCAGGCATTAAGAAAGGTTCCCCACCCGCTATTATAAAAGCAAACACACCTAGTTCTTTTGCTTCTTGAATTATTTTTATCCATTGTTCCAAAGTTAGTGAATTATTAGTTTTCTGGTAACATAATGTACCTGTTGCTGCGGCATAGCAACCAGCACATTTAAGATTGCAATTTGACGTTATACTTAATATTAGGAATGGAGGTACTTTTAATCCTTTAAGCAGCTCTTCTCCTCTTATATTTCGAGACTTTCTATACGCTTTCGCTAATCTTATCATTGTATACATACTTTTTGGATGTTTTAAAATCCAAGGCATGAAGATTTTAGCCATTATTGGATCAACTTTCTTTAGAGTGCGGTTAATATAATTAGTATTTTTTTCGTCCATCATTTATTCAATTTTCCTTTATCGTATTAGATTATAATTTTTAAATTCATTGTATGATTTTAAGGAAAATATTGCTTAACTTATAATTTCAGTAGTCCATTATTTATTAAAAATAGAAGTTTGCTACACAAGTGTTTAAGAAACTCTTTTAATCATATTTATAACTATTATCTCATAAGTTTTAAAGAAAGTCTTGTTTTTAGTTTATTTTATATTCAAAAATTTTTATAAGCAATCTAAAATTTTAAAAAAAATGAATAAGCTAAGTGAAAAAAAGGCTGAAGAGAAAGTTCCATTAATAGGAATTGGTCCTAAATTACTAATAATAATGTGCCCATTTTTTGTTTTATTTGGAGTTTTAACTTCAATTTTTTATCCAATTTTTCAAATCCCGATAAATTTTTATCTATTAGTTATTATTGGATCTATTTTAATAACATTTGGACTTTTTGTGTTTATATATTCTGAGAGAATTTTAAGTATGGCTTATAATTCATCAGAATTAATCACAATAAAAACTTATGCATATGTAAGACATCCAATGTACGCTTCTTGGGGTTTAGCAACACTTCCAGGTATTTTCTGCTTACTTAATAGCTGGATTCTCTTCATAATTCTTGTTATATATTATTTATTTGTTAGAATTTTATTACAAAAGGAAGAAAGATATTTATTAGAAAAATATGGTAAAAAGTATGTTCATTATATAAAAAATGTGAATGCCTTCTTTCCAAAATTGAAAAAGTATAAACCAGAATAAAATCATTAAATGATTAGCATGGATATCAAATTAAAGTATGCGGTTATTACACTTTGTATAATTTTATTCCAATCAGGTTTAAAGTTAATTGGCGTGTTAATTACTAGAAGTTTGAGTTTTTTATCTGAAACCGTAGATACTTTAGTAGATATACTGTTTGTCTCTATAACTTTATATTCATTATATTATAGTCAAAAACCAGCTGATTACGAACATATGTATGGGCATAGTAAAATTGATTCTATTTCAGGATTGATTCAGGGAGTTATATTGATGAACGTTTATGTTGTATTAATTTATAATGCGATTCAAGTAATTATATTAAGTGAATTTGATATTACAAATCCTGAAATTGGTTTAATTATATTAATTACTTCATTTATTGTAAATTTAATTTTCTCTAGAATACTCATTTCAAAAGGAAAGCAACAAAAAAGTATAACCATGGAAATTCAGGGTCTTAACTTATTTCAAGATTCTATTAGAGCTATCATAGTTCTATTCAGTTTTATCTTTGCATATTTTAACGTTATTTTTCTTGATCCAATACTTAGTATTGTTCTTTCTGTATGGATAATAATAGGTGCACTTAAATTGGCTAAACAAGGTGTTAAAGAACTCACAGATACGAATCCAATAAGTTCAATTATCTTTGAAGAATTAAGACAGAATATTTTTACCTTAGAGCATGTTATTGGGGTACATGATATCAAAATACGAACTAGTGGAAAAGCTTTATTTTTAGAAGTTCATTTATCAGTTGAAGATCACATTTCCATTATCCATGCAAATGAAATCATAAAGTCAATAAGAAGCATGAGTGAGAAGTTATTTCCATTATATGAAGTAGAGTGTATTGTAGAAATGAATCCTATAGCCGGTGAAAAATCAATAGGGGAAGGGTTAATAAATCTAATTTTTTCAATGAAATTAGAATATCCAGAAATTCAAGATTTTAAAGATCTTAATATATTTAGAATTGAGAATGAATACTTTATTTCTTTAATTGTTATGGTCGATGAAAATCTTTCACTTACCGAAGCGCATGATATATGCTCTAGTTTTGAAGATGAGATAAAAATGGAAGCTCCTTTAATATCAAGAGTGATTACTCATATTGAAAGCCGACCTCATAGTGCAGTTCTTATACCGAATCAAATAAAATGTGCTGAGGTAGGATCAGAGATGATCCAACAAATAAGGAAAGAAGTAGAAGAGGTGCTAAGAGCGCATTCTCAAGTTAAAGGATATCATGGATTAGAATTTTGGGCGACATTGGATTACTGCATCTTAGAAATTCATGTATTTTTTGCTGGCTCGCTTAATATTTCACGAACACATGAATATATAACAGAATTAGAAATTAAAATTAGAGAAAAATTAGGGATAGATAACTTGGATACAATTTTCCTTCATTCTGAACCAATTGAGGGCAGAAAGGAAGGGATTATCTTTTAATAACAATTCTTATTTAAAAGGGAAAGTCGTAGTGATCTAATCCAAGTTCTTTTTGCATTACTTTAATATCTTTTTGCAAACTTTTATTTATTGGAATCCCTGTATTTCTTCTTTCCAATTCAGAATAAAATTCTTTTTCCCCCGCTGTGTAGATTTTTTCTTTCCCTGGTGCTTTTTTAGAACTCCTCAATTCTCGCATGATATTGCCAGTTATTTCTTTAAAACGATCGATTGGAATGAAATTTTGAATGTTTATTACCAAAAAGAAATGCCCTACTTTTAATCTTTCTTGACCTTCTTCTATAACACCAGCTGTATCTTTAAGATATACTCCATCCTGTAATGCAGAACATAGTATTTCAGCAAATGTTGCATAACCATATCCTTTATGACCCGAAGTATCTTCCCCTTTACCTCCTAAAGGTAATAATGCCGCAGAACGGTTAACTAATTTGTCTAATACAATACGGGGATCTGTTTTTGAATTACCATTATTAGAAATAATTAATCCCTCTGGTAAAGGCTTATGTAATCTGTTATATACTTCTACTTTACCTCTTTGAATAATAGAGGTTGCGCAATCTAATAAAAATGGAAAGTCTTCATCTGTAGGAGCACCATATGTTAGTGGATTTGTTCCTAACATTGGTTCTGCTCCAAAGGTAGGTGGGACAGAAGGTCGCGTATTTGTAGTGACAAAACCTATCATTCCCTCTTTGATTGCCATGAGTGAATAATAACCAGCGATCCCAAAATGAGAACTATTACGTACTGCAACTGCTCCAAGACCGTAGTTTTTAGCTTTTTCAATAGCTAATCTCATTGCACGATATGCAATAACATGTCCCATTCCATAACCTCCATCTAAAACTGCTGTAGTAGCATCATCTCTGATAACTTGAATATTTGTTTTTGGATTATAAATACCCTGTTTAATTCTATCATAATACATTTTACATCTTTGAATACCATGTGAATCAATACCCCTCAAATCGGATGTAATAAGAACATCAGCTATAATTTCTGCATGTTCTTCAGGAACTTCCAACTCAATGAAAACATCTTTTATAAAATCCTTAAGAGTATCGACATCTACATAAACTATGTCTTCTGTGTGATTTAAGGGTGGTTCCTCAAGTAGTTTTTCTATCATTTTCTTAAAGTACCAAAAAAAAAGTTGATAGAAATAGATTAGGAACCTTTCTATTTAATCAAAATCCTATTTAATATAAGGTGAATAATAGTGATTAAGAGGTTGTTTTTAATATTTTATTTTGGTTTTTTTAATAATTTAATATGTTTATAAAGAGCTAAAATTTTTATATCAATTTACCAATTTATAATTTATAGGCAGAAATTTTCTTAAAATGAAATTAAAAAGTAGTCAATTTGATAAAAAAAAGGCTCCTGTCAACCCTGGATTTTTGTCTTTTGGTTGTGTAAGTAATTACACAAGAAAATAACCTACTTTACCTTTTTAAAATTTTTGCCTTGTATTGAGGCTTATTGGCAGGAGCCTCCTCTATTAATTTGTAATTTCAAATAATTTTTATGTTAAAAAAAAAGATCTGAATCTCTATAGAGACTAATTTTTCTCTATAATAAAAGAAAAGTTCCTAACAGATATGTATCCAAATTCAAATCTTTTAAGAGTTTCATATTGTTATAAAGATAAGCATAAATGTTTTCCTCGCTAAAATATTTAAAACACGAATTGTTCCCTTTTACTTCCCTTAAGATATTTACAATTTGAGTGAGTATAGTTTTTAGATTTTTAATAACCAAATCAGTATCACTTTTAATTAAATTAATGTCTTTAATATTAAACCATGATTCTTTGCTAAATGAAATATTCTTTAGCTCAGGTTTATCTTGCATATCTTTATGGTTTTTGAAATTAATGCAAAAGTTTTCAATTTTCTCCAGAATAAAATTTTTTGATTTGGTATACATTTTATTTTCTATTACATTTCTCAGCATTATTAAAATTTTTTGAAAAATACCTAAAATATCAAAAAAGTCAGCTACTTTTCCTAAATTTTCCACTTCTCCCCATTGGTCGTAATAATCTTCAATCTCATTAAGAAACGGCAGAAAAATATTAATATTTCCATCCCAATTATGCCCTTTTTTCTCCCAAACAGGATCGAATTGTTTTACAAAAGCGTTTTTAATAACATTTAATCTACCTAATAAAAGTTCAGTTTTTATATGTTTTGTGTCTGCTGCCACAAAAAGCAATTTATATTTCTCTTCTAATATATAAACCCATCTTAACCCACCCATTTCTATCGAATCTAATGATTCTTTAAATTCTACCATTGAAAAGTGGTGGAATGCTGTTAAAAAACCAGAAACTATATCTTCATCGGCATCTGTCTTCAAAAAGGATTTATATAATAATTTAACTCCGGATTCCGCATCCATGATCCAAATAATAATGAGCAGCTACACCTCCATTTGCTAATACAACGCTTCTTTTTATGAGGAACTAAATATGCTAATCTTATAAATTATTTTAAAATTGAGAATCAATAAAAATGTTAATCTTATAAATTATTTTAAACTTGAGAATCAATAATAGCTAGAGGAAGAAACTTTTAAACTTTGAATTGCTTCAGTTCAATTGTTTTGTCATTAAATTTTTTAAATAATGAATCTTACAAAACCGTCAATAATATTATTTACTTGGTATTTTTATAATTATTTACAAACTTTATGTTTATGAGAGCTATTTTTAATATATCTACTAATTACTATTGCCCGCGATGTAATTCAACTGAAATCGTTGATCATGGGGAATATATCGAATGTTCAAAATGTTGTTTGGATTTTTTTAAGGATCATTTTGGAGAAATAAATAATGAAAATATTTTAGCAGAGGAAGAATTAAAGGGTGTTATTGATTCATTTGAGGGTCTAAAAGATAAAAAAATACGTAAGGTGTTTTTAAAATCTATAGAAAATGATAATTTTTAGTTAGGAATGTATTGATAATTTCTTAGATCATTTAAGCTAATATTCCTCCTTCCCATTTTCCCTTATTATGAACTTTTTATTAAAATATATACATGTAAGTCGATTCTTAAAGATCCAATCCTTTCCGAATTCATTCCAATATTCCCTAAACAAATCATTAGTAAGAAACTTAGATTTTTCTGCCTTTGCAACTTCTAGAACATATTCATCGGCTTTTGTTCCTGCTGGAGACTCTATTACAATTCGATCTCCAACTAGTTCTTTATAAAGGCTTCTATCATCCATTTTATGTTTCGTAGAAGCATCTGCTATCATAGTGGGAGTATATCCTACTGAGATAACTGCTCTATGTATTTTAATGATATTCTCAACCTTCAATTTTTGATTTTCATTCTTATCTAAGTGCAAGATATTTGCTAAATCAACTACGACCATTTTATTGGGATTTTGAACAATAATGTTTTCATCTTGATTAATTTTTGTGTCGATTACTTCTTTTTTATTAAATAAAGTATCCAATTCTGAAATTTTTTCTAAGAAATAAGAGTAATCTTCAGGAGATAAGATTATTTTTGAAGTACTATATCGTTCTAAATCATCTAAACATTTAAAAATCCATTGCTTATATTTATTCCACTCAGCATTGAAGGAAGGCATTTCTTCTGATGTGATTTTCTTAGTAGTTCTCTTAATTTCAGATATATTAGGTTTTGGTAATGATGGTTTCTTTTGTATATCTAACTTTTTTAAGATCATTTCAAAGTCTAGTTGGTCTGATTCAATTAATTGATAATTTGATATATTCATTTGTTTCCATTCATTTATGAAATTCTCGGGAATACCGTTTTGCCAATGATGATTTCGCAAATAATTATAGAGTTTTTGAGGATTATATAACTCTTCTAATTCTAAATGGGCAGGGTTCACTCTTTTGGAGCGAAAATTATGAAGAAGTTGAATAAATTC
Source organism: Promethearchaeota archaeon (assembly GCA_019058365.1). Taxonomy (GTDB): domain Archaea; phylum Asgardarchaeota; class Lokiarchaeia; order Sigyniarchaeales; family SOKP01; genus Loki-b32. The sequence continues at coordinate 237,029 of JAHPZE010000005.1, forward strand.
TTTTCCAATTTGTCTATTTGTAGTTATAATTATATCATATTCATCTGAAAAATCTTTTAATGCTTTTCGTGGTTTAGATTTTATGTTGTTAATATCGGGAATATTGATGTCATAATAGCGCCTTGTAAAATCCAAAATTGAATTCCAATATTCTTTATCATACTCAATTAATATTTCGGGAAGCCTTTCCAAATTTCCGCTTTGATTTAACTCCTTAAAAATTCTACTAGCAACAATCTTAATTTTTTGAATGTTTTCTTGTAAGAGAGCTTCATCTTGCGATGTTGAGATAAGATACTTTTCAAATTCTAAGTCAGAATCATCAATATCATAATTTAGAAATTGATTATTCTTCTTATTAAAGAAAATAAATCTACTCCCGTTTGCTAAACTGCCAATATTTTCATTTGAATTTATCACACATCGAATCCCTTCTAAATTCATTAGTTCGTTCACTTTATCTCGATTTGCATTATATATAAAATAAAGGGTGGGATTTTGAGAATAAGAATTGGTTGACTCAAACTCCAATATTTCTTTAAGGTTGTGTAGGGCTGTAGATTCAAGATCAACAACGTTATATCCTGCGGTAAAAATTTCAAGACCATGAAGGTGCTTCATATCAATATAGGGAAATATCACTAGATTTCTCTGTTGAAAAAAAAGAATATTTAAAAACTCTGGTCGAATGAAATCTGAGCTTGTATCCATTCCTTCACCATTAATCAGCTAATTATTCTTTAAAATAGTTAAAAATAACTTGAAGTATTAAATCCTTAAAACTTTGTACAACATTCTTTCCTTGCAATGCCTCAGCTGGATAAATTATATATGATCCATCTGGATATCTCTCTTGAAGCGGAAGCCCTAATTGAAGTTTAAAATCTTGAACGGGGATTGCATCTTTTAAGTCTCGTTTATTTAACTGAATTAAATATGGGATTTCTTTTTGTTTGGCAAAACTCACCAGCTCTCGAAAACTTCTTTTGTTTTGTTCTATTTTTTCTGGATCTGAATCACCGATAAACATAATCCCATCAGCTCCATCCAATACGTATTCTCGAGTGGAAAGGAAACGCTCTTGTCCTGTACACGTGACTACATGGCAAATGATATTAAACCTGATATCATGTAAAGTAAATTTAAATAGTAAATAAAGAGAATCTTCCCATAATGTCCTTCCTTCAGTAGTTTCAATTGAATACCCATGAGTTAGTTTGAGTAAATCGAACTTTTCACGTAATCTGAAGAAATTGGTGGTTTTTCCACTTTCTCCAGGCCCCCAATAGACTATCTTGAACTGGATCATATTTTCTGTATCATTAAAATCAAAATCTTCGCTTACCTCAACTTTTACCTTATCTAACTTACCTAGATTTCTCTGTTGTAATCCCATTTAATCACCTGAGAGGATGTATGTTAAGAGATAGATCCAATTTTATCTGAGAATATTTGCTTTTTTAAATCTTTGATATGTTCTTTAATTTCCTTCTCCGGCATTCTTAAGACATTCTTCATATGTTCATTTCTTTCAATTTCTTCTTTAATTTTTTGAGCGAATTTACTCATTTGGAGGATCATCACACCTAAATTTACCTCATTGTCTGTTAAGAGAACAATAAGAATATCTCGTTTTCCCTTCTTTTGAAGTTCAATGGCTCCAATCGATTTTACAAACAATCGCATATCGTTATAAATAATAGTCGCACGCTCTAAGGATTCTGTCTCAAAGAAATCTTGACCCTGCCTTGCTACACCATATAAAGCCGCCCCTATTGAACTTAAATCCCAATAGTTGAGTTTTCGATCAAATCGAGAATCAATAGCAATAATTTTTGCGTCTTGATCGATTGCAATTAAACCATATATATAGCCCCTTCGTGTTAATTTACCATAATTATATCTAATATCGTCTAATACTTCTGTTATCTTATTTTCATACAACACTTTTGGTATATGTGTTATCATCTAATTTTTTCCTCTATATTATAATTTTGTTGATAAAATGTAGTAAGAGGAGTATATAAAGAAAAAATTTATGATAACAAGAAACAAAAGCTAAAGTTCTAAATAACTGAAGATTTAAAGAATTATCTTTATAAGTGTAACTAGAGACAAAAAAATCTATCAATTCAATTTTTGTGAGATTAAACAAAATGAAAAGGAATGTTTCAATTAATAAGTAAAAGTAAAAAGAATTGCGAGGTAGTTAAATAAACTGACCCACCTCTTTTCTTACTTTTAAATTTAAATCAATTTAATCATTGTACAACTCAGTTGACAAGTATCTTTCCCCTGTATCACACGTAATAAATACAATATTCTGCCCATCTTCAAATTCTTTTGAAACTATATTTATTGCTGCCCAAGCTATTGCACCCGAGCTAATTCCTGAAAAAATTCCTTCTAATCTAGCTAAATCCCTTGCTGTTTTAATAGCATCTTCATATTCTACTTGAATAACTTGATCATAGATCTTTGTATTAAGAACATCTGGTACAAACCCGGCACCAATACCTTGAATTTTATGTGGTCCTGGAATTCCCCCTGACAAAACAGGAGAGTCTTTTGGTTCTATAGCGTACACTTTCAATGTTGCACCCACTTTTTCTTTTAAAACTTCTCCAACTCCAGTAATAGTTCCTCCTGTACCTACACCCGCTACAAAAGCATTAACTTGACCATCTAGATCATTAAATATCTCATTCGCTGTTGTTTTACGATGAATTTCTGGATTTGCTAAATTTTTAAACTGTTGAGGAATATACACTTTCCCTTTTTCTTTAGCGATTTCTTCAGCCTTGGCTATTGCACCCTTCATTCCTCCTTCTTTTGGAGTTAAAATTACTTTTGCCCCATAAGCTTTCAAGATTTTCATTCTTTCAATTGATACATTCTCAGGCATAACAAGAATTAATTTATATCCTTTTGCAGCACAAGTAAGAGCCAATCCAATACCAGTATTGCCAGAAGTAGGTTCAACAATAATTGTTTCATTATTTATTATCCCTTTTTCCTCAGCTGTTTGGATCATAGCAATTCCTATCCTATCCTTTACACTTCCTCCAGGATTAAAATATTCTAATTTAGCATAAAGGTTCGGTTTAGGATTTATATTTTCAACAATTCTATTCAATCTAACAAGAGGTGTTTTACCTATTGTTTCAAGTATACTGTTATAAGTGTTTGTCATTTTAAATTCCCCCTCCGTGTTTTCCATAATATATTTCTATATCCTCGTGCCTCTTTTTAGTGTTATTTAAGACTCTCGTTTCTAATTCTTTTATTCTTTTATCTAAACTAGAAACTGCAATTGCGATTGGATCGGGTAGATCTCCATGCCTTAAGTCAATTTTTTCGATTTTTTCTCCTTTTTTAGAAATAATTTTACCGGGTACTCCAACCACTACGCAATGTGGTGGAACATCTTCTACTACCACGGAATTAGCTCCGATTCTAACATTATCTCCGATTTTGATAGGTCCTAAGATCTTTGCTCCCGCCCCTATTACCACATTATTACCAATAGTTGGATGTCTTTTCACTTTTTCTAAACTAGTTCCACCCAGCACCACTCCTGAATATAAAGTGACATTATTACCGATTTCTGTTGTTTCGCCAATTACAACACCTGATCCATGATCGATAAAAAATTCTGCTCCAATGTCAGCTCCAGGATGTATTTCAATTGCAGTTAAATCTCTTGCTATATCCGAAATATATCTAGGGATAAAAGGCATTCTTAATATCCAAAAGAAATGAGCTATTCTATATAAAAGGACTGCTTTCACTCCGGGATAACCAGCCAGTACTTCAATTAAAGTATTTGCTGCGGGATCTTTATTGAAAGCAGCATTGACATCTGATATAAAAAAATCTAAAATTTTTTGTAAATTTCTATCAATTTCTCTATTATCTAAATCTTCAGTTTTAAAATTCAAATTTAATAGACATTCAGTACATTGAGTTTGAACATGTTTAGATTTAGGACCTAAGGTTTTACCACAGTTTAAACAACGAAGAAATTCATCCATTTCCATAATTTTTCACATGAATTATTTTTAGAAATCTCAATTCGAATTAATTAATTAAAAAATTTTGAAATTTCATAAAATTTTTGGTTATAAATAATATATTGTAGAGAATAAAGGTTTATGTTTAGCTTGGATTCTTGTTTATTTAAATTATTTTTCTCCAAAGCAAAAACTTGTTAGCTAAAAGTCTTAAATAACTTCTAATATTGTTCTTTTCGTAGAACTAAGCTCTTTTTCATTAGAATAAGTATATTCTTTTATTATTACATTGGATAATTTGATACTATTACCATCTTCAATCTTTTTAAAGCATTCCACAGCTTGCAACCCCCAAATATTAACTCTAATTGAGCTTGTATCATCGCTTAAAATGAACTTCAATAGAAAAGATTTCTCACCATTCTTTAATGTTAATTCTTTAAATTCTTGAACTTGAACAATACCCTTGACAAAATGTATAAAACCTTCCTTACTATATAATTCCTCTATGGTGAATTTAGAGGAGCCTGGTTTAGAACCCTTTTTTTCAATAGACTTGGAGTGATCCACATTCTTAACTTCGGGTAAAAAAATTCCCTTTGGAGCCAATAATAGCTTTCCTTGCTTACTTAAATGCACTTCTAAATTATCCTTAATTCCTTTTTTAGAATAAGCTCCAACAACTTGGATAACCTCTCCTGTCTGAAAAAATTGATTAGAAATAATCTCTGTTTGGTCGTTCCACAACACAACCTTAACACAATCAGATTGATCACAAATTTGAAATGAGCCAACTGTTCCTAGAGTACCATCTTTCCTTAAAAATTCTTTTTTCCCATGAATTTCAATTATCCTTCCCGCTATGACAATATTTCCCATATTTTCAGTAATATTAGAGATAGGTATTGCGAAGTCATTATAATCTATAATATCTTCTGTTATGCGATCTAAAATCTCATTATTTTCTGAAGAATCAACTTTGACTCCATTCTCTTTTGCTATTAAATATAAAATTGTTTTTTTATTCATGGATCCTTGGAATTCAATTTCTTTTTCATTGATTTGCGCCATAAGTTCTTCCTCACTAATTCCAGCATCCAACAACGCCTGATAAATTTCTTCAGTTCTTTCCACTATATTCTTTCACACTATTCTATTTTATTCTTAAATAAAAGGAAAATTACTTTATCTATTATTCACATTTCTTCTTCCATAAGAAATTATACTTCTAAATTCATTTTCAAATGAAATTTTATATTACTTCTTTTTAATTTTAGAATTATTCTGGAAGAATATTACTAAGAGTTTATATAAAGAAAAAAATTAAATACAATTTTCAATTAATTTGATAAACATTTGATAAATTTAGAAGTTAAACCAATTTTATTCCGGGTTCTATGGAAGGCGTAGGCAGAACAACTACACAACGCTCTCAAATTTGACTGAATTATTTTTTGAGGTTCACTTTTGTCAAGTAAATCAGTTATAAATATCACAATTGTTAATTGAGTCATTAGTTGCGGCCAAAAAAATAACATATCTAATTTTTCTTTTAATCTTCGAGCATTTTCTTTTGCTCGTTTGTAATCGAACACCGGTGCTAATCGATAAAATCTATGTAAAATGATGTTAATAAATTGGTTTTGATCTCTAGCATGAAGTACATTTGGATTTTTATTGATAAATTTTCTGAAATTTAACAGACCTACTAAAAATTCACTGATAACCTTATGAACAAGTTTAATTGGAATGGTTAAGGCTTCACTTATATGGACACTTTCGGAAGCTGTTAATGTTCTTACTTTTTCTCTAATTGTTAAAAAAGAAACATTCCGGAATAAGTAATTTAATACAATTGGCTTTAATTTGTTCTGAAATTTATAATACTTATTATAATAATCATTAATACTGTCTACTTCGAAAGATTCCTTTTTTAACGTTTGAGTCATGATTTCCTCAATATTTCAATTAAATCTTAATAAATGTTTATAACAAGTGTATTTAAACAAAAAATAAGTGTAAGTGCTAAAGGCTTTTCATATTAAAAGAAAAAATTTAGAGAAGATGATCTAATGTAATTTGGAGTTTTCGCGATTTTTGTCTCTGATGGATAAAAAATTCCCTAGAAGTAGTATAATTTTTTTCAAACATATCCAAGTTTTTCTCAACACGTTCTTTATTGAGATAATGTTCTTCACATAATAAAGATAATACTCTTGCTTTATTTGCTGGATTCCAAAATATATTGTCAATTTGTTCATTTATATCAGGAAACAAAAATATTTTTCTCACTTTTTTTATTATAACAGGATTTAACTCACTAAAATCGTAATTATTATATTCTTTTAGAATAAGGGTCTCAATGGATTTGTATTTTCGAATAAGTTGTAATGCTTTTTTTGATCCAATACCATCAATCCCTGGAAAATAATCGATACCAACTAATATCCCAATATCAATAAGTTGAAAAATTGAAATCCCTAAATTCTTTAAATTCTTCTGTAAATCAATTGAGACTGGTTGTATCTTTTGGTATCTCCATTTTCCCTGAATTTTCCTTTTTAACGATTTCGAGAGATTTTGAATAACATAAGGGCATCCAAATAAGAGTGAATCGAAATCTTGGGAATTTGAGAAATTTGCGATTTTTTGTTTTACTAAGAATGCACATTGAGATTCTGCCGAAGCGGGAGAATCTATATAAGGAATACCCAAAGCCCCCAGAAGTTGTTTGGATTCTTCCATTATATTCTGCCACATATATTCTTTACTTAAGGCAATTTGTCTTGCTAAATCTCTATCATTCTTTCTTAAAGCTTGCTTATACCATTTTTGAATAAAAAGAAAATCTTTAAGTTGATCTTTTGTAATCACTTTTTTCAGTACAGAAACTTTTCCATCAAAACAAAAAATAGGAAATATTCTCTTACTATAATAAAAATTCACTCGATACAACAAACCATATAAGTGTGATATTGGTCGCTGAGTTCGGTCTAAAATTAATCCCGCGTCAGTTCCGTTTGAGCTTTTGCGCCTAAAGTTGAACAATCCCATTATGATATTCGGAGCATCAATCGCTATAATTTTACACTGTAAATCTTGATATTCAAGTTGCTTTCGAATTATAATGTTTTGAAGTTTAACTCCCATGATTAAGAAATCTACCTCGTGTAAATATAAAAAGAAAAAATGAATTTTAAAATTAAATTACCATCCCTTTATGAGATGATATAATCGAAAAAAGATTGTAAAGATATTTAACTTCTTCAGTTTCATAGTTCACCTATTATATATTTTTAAAGGTGAACAATTGATTGCATGAGAATATATAAATAAAAAATTGAGATTATAAAAAGGGGTTATTTATTAATATCGTCTTTGAGTGATTTTAAAAAAGCTTTACGTATTTTTTTATCTTTAAGCTCATCAAATGCATCCACAACGCCACTTAATTCTTCCTCTGCTAGAATATTTTCATCTTCGATGTCACTCTCAAGATCTTCAATAAAAAAGTTCAAGTGACATTGATTACATTCAATATGATCATCATATACGATGACATCTTCCGATTTACAACTTGGACAGTAATATTCTGAAGGCATTCTAAGTATGAATATTATACAAAACTGGATAGTTACTAATATTATTATAACTAAGAATTTAAAATTATCATTACAAACAATCATAAAGCTTAAAAAGGGGAATTTGATGGGAATTTTTTCTCACCTTCTAAAACAGATTAATTTTTAGAATTATTTCATCTTTTTAAATAAAAATCGAATTTTGAGAAGATGGCTTTTTTCTTTAAAAATATGTGAAGAAATTATTTTATAAAATTAGTACATAAAAGTGGTGAAACATCATCTCTAAAAAAAGATATTATGACTCAATTGAAGTATTATATGATCGAAAGGCAACGTCACGAACATTAATAATGATTATTTTTGGGATTGCTATATTTATACTTATATTTTTTCCATTCTATGGTTTTACTCTCAGATTTCATTTAGGATATATAACGAATAAAATTTTTGATACAATTGGGAGATTTTCTTTAATAGGGGGAGTATTTTTAATAACATTATGTATTATCAGTCTAATTTTAGGAAAAAAGATTAGAGTGGGGTGGTTTATCGTGGCAATAGTGTTGCTATGGGTAGGATGTTGGTGTACAGGAATAGTTCTTGACATCTGGGGATTTACTATTGGCAATCCTCAAAATACTGGAGGAGGAAGTGGATATTACTAATTAAGTTCAAAAAAGCAATTATATTTGGTTTTTATTATATTTATTATTCACGATATCAATAAATTCGAAAATATCTCAATCCTGTATTGATCCCGCAGACTGTTAGTAGAACAATTGAGACTACCACAACACCTATCATTTTATGGCGCTGAAATTGTCCTAAAAATAGCCATCCAAGAATCCCAATAATCAATCCAAGCAGTCCGATTATTGAACCTATTGCCAATAGAAATTTAATTGCTTCTCCTATCTGATCAAAATAATCAAACATCATTATACTACTTAATAGGAGCCTATATTTATAAATAAAAAAACAAAGGGTTGATTTTTTTTCTTTAAATATTTGAGATTTACTTAATGTGTAAACAATCAAATATCTTGTAGATCTCGTATGAGAAAACTATATGAAATTGGAATTTGCCCTAATTGTGATTGTACTATTTCAATTTTTAAAACTCAAAATTTTAAACGGTTTGCTAAATGTGAAATCTGTGGACTGTCTTATACTTTACCAAAAAGAGGGTCGATTTCTAACTCAGCTTTAATTTGTTCAAAAAATAATTTTCCGTTATTAATCATTGAAAGACAACTTCAACCTGCTTACTTTTGGACAGATGGTCCATGTTTTAGCTGTGTAAAATATGATAAATGTGAAAATGTGAAAGAATTAATTACTGAATTTAAAGAACTAAAGGTGTATGGGTATTAAGAAGGTAATGTCTATAAAAAATTCTAAGATTGTAATAATACTATTTATAATTATATCTTTCATCTCGCCAACAATTCTCACTAATTCTATTAGAAACTTTAGTCTTAAAAACAGAGAATCTGTTGAGAAACTACAACCACGTATGAGTGACGGTGAAAAGTTAGTGGATAAAGTTTTTAACTTTACAACTGACAGAGATTATGTGACCTTCTCTAATAATATCTATTTCATTAAACCATATATCTATTATATCTCATTTCAAATCGTGACACCTCATGAATGTGATATGAATATTTCTTTATGGGACCCTGAAGGTGATATATATGATATTTATGATAGTCGTCCGAATACAACTCTGCTAACACAATTCGAATATCAAGAGATCCCCTTCGGAGTTGCTCTAACTGGAAATTATACAATAAAATTCCAAGCTCATCTCACAGAAAATCTTAATATTCATATCAAAATTATAAATAGTGACTTACAATGTCTTCAAGATGTCATTGAGCCATCAGCTTTTAACAATAAAATTTTTTATCAAGCAAATAAGTTTAAAAATGGGGGGAATAACCCATTGCATAATGTAACTCTTAAAACGGATACTCTCTATAGATTCTACTTTGGACGATATTCCCCTATAGCAGATCTAGCTCAGAGTGAGACAAGAATCTACTTTAATATAACATCCTCTATTGATATTCAATATAAAATCTATATAAATAAAACATTACTAGGTGTTTGTCAAATAGAATTCTTTGATTTTGGAACTGCCGTCGATGGTGTTTATATTATTAATATGACAATTTATTGTATGGTATCTTGTGTAAATATTGCATATGCAATTGTAGAGGAAAGTAAAATTGCAGATGGTACTGATCCAAACGATCCCGATCCTCCACCTGATGATCCTGTGAATAATACTAAAAGTGGAATCGAAGTTAGTATTCCCGTCGAATTCACTGTCGGAACATTAGCATTCATAGGATGTATCGTAAGCATACCAATTATAATTGTAGTGTATCAAAAACGAAAAAATCTATCAGGATTGAGTAATTAAATATAAATTAAAAAAATAAATTTCCTCCGCTTCTCAAGGAAATTGAAGACATCATAAAGAGGGGAATAGAAAAATAGAAAGAAATTGAGTGGATATGAACATAGATGATTAAACTTTGCCATTCAATTTCAGGGCCGTATTCTGGATGTTGAATAAAGAATTGCTGGGATCTGCTTTAGGCATGATATAACACACAAGTATCCCTCCCTTAAATGGAGCTAACACAACATGCCCATTCCCTGCATTGTTTGTTCCTATTATAGCTTCAGGAGTATTATAAATCACCGCAAAATCCACTCCCATTAAATTGAGGGAGTTTCTACCCTTGAGTGCATTCAGAACAGTCTTTGATTCGTTGGTTAAATCCCAATTAGCACCTTTTTGATAAATAATTTTCCCTTTACTCGACATAACGGAAACAGCAGCTACTTTATACCACTCGAGTTCCACTAATTCATCAATGATCTTTTCAACGTCAGTAATTACCATTTGTAATTAACTCAAGGTTATCATCGTTTTTAAACCTATTATAAATAAAATGTAGCGAAATTCAATGGATTTAAATTAAGAAAAAATCTTTTAGAAATTCTTCTTACTACCTAACATTCCACTGCATTGCACACTCTCCAACTCCACCTTTCTGGACACCTTCAAATCGAAGGTTTCTAAAACCAAACTTCCTTTTTACCTTAGATAAAATTCCCATCATGACCTGGGGAAACATACAAGCTGGACTCCCAAAATCATGGTACCTATAATATGTATTAGCAAAACACATTTTACAACTGTCTTGGTAAGCAAAAATCTTTAATACATTTCCTTTTTCATCTATTTTAACATCTACTTTCGCATTATCTGTGATTGCCCATTCCTGCTCCAAAAATTCCCGTAATCTTCGTAAAAAATCATCAATAGTCTCGATACCATCCTCATTGAATTCTTTTCCAATAGTCCGCCCTATTTTCGTTAAAATCTCATCCTTTTTGTCAGCAGGAAGAGCTTTCTGTAAGGCATACCACAGTTTAAAAAAGGTGCCATAAGAAACCGTATCAAATTTAGTTGGTAAGGCATTAACCTCATCTTTCGTTAAAGTTCCCATTCTTATATATCACATTAAATTTTTAATTTATTTATTTAGATGATAAGAAGATCAAATCTTAAGGGTTCTGATTATTTAATATTAAAATTTATGGCTAAATGATTAAAAATATTGTGTATCTCTAACTGATTTTTTATGGTTTGAAAATCAAACAATTTTTAAAAAATTTTAATAAAATTAAAAAAAATTAGATTTAAGAATTCATTAATGCTTTTGCATTATTTTGCCAATCGTTAATTGTCTTTGCTGAAGCTCCTGAGATACTTGCTGAAAGTTCCTCTGGATCTGCTGATAATAAATCTGAAATTGTTTTTATCCCCTGAGAGTTTAAATTCTCTACTGCTCCCTTTCCGATACCTTTCACTTGAATTAAAGGAACTTCTTCACTTGATTGTTGATTCGAAGCGTCATTAGATTCTTGTTTTTCATCATCTTCATATAAAGTTTCAACTTCAAAGTCTAATCCTGGCGATTCAGGAGGTTCTACTTTATCTGTGTCAGCAACTCCTGCTCCTGTAATATAGAACTCTGCTTCTTCTGGTGGCAAATCTGGGGCATCTACTATTACAGCTCTACGTTTCAATGAATTATTAGAAGAAAATCCTTTTGTTTTAAACATGACACGAAAGTGGCATCCGTGTGCTACTATTTAGAAGTGATTTATGAAATATAAAATCACAATTCCCTCCTATCGCGTCATCAGCTGAAAACATTCCCATCATTTTGGTGGCGACTTGATTTGTCAATAAAACAGCGCAATTATAAGTTTCTGCAATACGGGATAATCCATGAATCATATTATTTAGAGCTGCTTGTCGAGGCGCCAGTTTTCCGATTCCAATATATTCTGCCCTCAATAATGCCATTAAGCTGTCAATTACTATGAGTCGCACATTTCGAGTCTTACAGAGTGTTTCTGCTTTTTGAATCATTTGAGATTGATGATCTGAAGAATAGATTCTGGCATGAAATATTTTTGAAAGCACATCCTTAGGATTCAATTCAAATCTTTTGGCAATTCGTTTAATCTTCTCTTTTGAAAAGGTATTTTCAGTATCAATGTAGGCGACAGAACCACTAATTCCCTCCCTCCTCTCTGGTAATTGCACTGTAACTGATAACGTGTGAGCCAATGCTGTTTTTCCAGACTTAAATGGTCCATACACTTCTGTTAGTTTTCCAGTTTGAAATCCTCCTCCTAAGATGCAATTTAGTTCCGCAGAACCGGTTGTAAAATATTCGACATTTTCATCAATCTTAGCCGCAGGAGTAAAATCAGTCATACCTAGTGCGTTTCTTGCATTCCAGATGAGTTTTTTAGCAGTCTTATCACCTAATCCATCAATTGTAGCAACAGTTGAATGAGGACTCATTGCTAAAGCTTCTGCTGTGCTTATACCATTCTCTTGTAGTAGTTTTATCTGGCGTGAGTTAATTCCTTTTACTTGATCTAAATCTGCCATTCTTTTTTATATCAACTCTTTTTAGGTAATTTTGTTGAATTTGATATACAACTAAGATTATTTAAAGAAAAAAAAGCGATTAGCTACAAAATTCAGTGATTTGAAGACCACTTGGTATTAAATTGTATCCAA
>JAHPZE010000022.1 GCA_019058365.1 Promethearchaeota archaeon
GCAATTTTATAAGAAACCAAGATACCGAAATATTTAAAACCCATCACTGGGTTTTATAACTACCCAAAATATGGAATTTTTATCCCCAAAAAGGTAATTTTTGCACACGATAGAAAATTCATTTGGGGTAAAAAATCTGATCAATTCATATTAAAAGGAAAAAATTTTAACTTATTTCTTTGCACCACTCCACGAATCTGTGGACACCCCCAACGCGAACATTTAAATAAGAAGATAGTAAATATATTTAATATCTGAGGTTTTATGCCCACAGGTTTCAGATGATAAATATAAGGATAAAATTTCATGTGTATCATGTTAAATAACGTATCTACTATAAAGTACGATTAACATAAAGATAGATTATAAATGAATAAAATTTATAGTAAAAAAGTTAAAGAATTTAATTTGGAAAATACAGAACAAGAATTCATAAGTCTTTTATTAGTAATTGCTAGGATGAGTGTTAAATGATGGCATTAAGTAGGGATATTAGAGGTGATTGCGATCATGATTTGTTACTTGATATCAAGTATCCTCTAAGGGCGGACCAAGTTCTTTGTGATATCGAGAAAAAAATATTAAAATGCGATTTTAATACATTGCTTCCCATTCAGCGCCGTCAGGTGGCTTCTCTTTTTAAGCGTTTAAAATTTCAGCCTCGCCTACGCCTTGTGTATATAAAGCTTATAAATATTATAATTTTAGATAATAAGTTGTTTCAAAACCTAAGTATTTATTATATATTTAATAAAAAGCGTGAGCAAGAAAATGAGTAAAATGAAACAAAGATCTATAGAAATGAGATCGAAATTGGATAAATACTTGCCAAAAAGTCCAGAATATTCTGAATCGGATTATGAGAAAGATTTTCGATTAGATGAGGATATAGAATTTATGAACTGTATTAAACGCCATGGGATAGAACCGGCAGTGATCAATAGACAAGGGGATGAGATAAAGAGATTAAAGGAGATCGCAATGTACGAATATTTTGGTCGAGATATCACAAGAGGTCAGGAGATTTTTATAGATAAAATCAAAAATAGATCAGTGCAACCTAAAAGAAGGAGTTGCAAAGTAGGCTCTCGAGATTTCGCCAAGGTTGCTGGGCCAGAGGATATAGATTTTAAACTCAAAGTAGACTACAATCTTAAGAATTATAGCACAAAAGAAATTGATGAGGAAATCTTTAAAAATACTCCTTCAGGATTAGAATGTTGTATACTTGAGATAGAAGAGAATTCATCTGAATCTGGTGAATCCATTAATAGGAGTGAGGAAATATGTATGGATGTAAGCAATTCTACCGCCAGTGATAATGGCGCCACCCTAAAAGTAAAACAAGGTGCCTCCCAAAAGTTTCTAAAGTGCTTAAGAATATATCTCCTGTTTATACTCTTCAGAAATTATCTATGTTTAGTTGCTTTCGCTTCAATCCCTATTTTATTAGCTTTTTTCACTTTTGGACTATACTTCAGTTCATTCTTCTTTTTGTTTAATATACTTTTCCCGATTCTAGTGGTTTTAGCTGTATGTATATGTCTTATAGTGCCGTATTATTATTTTTACTCCATAAAACCATTTAGAAAGAGAATTAAGGAGAAGAAGGTCCCTAGTAAGATTTTTTCCTACTCTTATAAAATTATGAGAGGGATTATCATTTCATTGATTTCATTTTTATATCCCTTCTTATATGGTATCTATTTTACAGTGTCAATGCCTTCAATATTCACGGTATACCTTATCACTTTGGATTTTCTCCTCTATGGATATTGTCTTGTAAAATATATCATTAAAGGTAATGTCTCATCGCCATTAAGGCTAATTTTCACCGAGATAAGCATCGCATTTCTCTCTCTTTCCGGCATTATTCTTATTGCTAAGGGTCTTATTCAAACGCTTTTATATATTATACCCATTTTTATCCTAATATCATATATGGTATATGTACGCCCAATAAAGAATAGAAATATTGAGGATATAATCAATAGAGATCTTAATCAGAAAATTAAGAACTCTGTTGCCAAAAATCCATTCTTTACAATAATAAAATTTTCTCTTATTTTATGTTGTATTGGTGTTATTTTTTCTCTATTACCATTAAACTCAACAGCTTCTGCATTTATGCTTACTTTTTATACAGGAATGATTATTTTTATGGCAGCGCTATGTGGGGTTTTTCTGATAGGTTCCCTTGTTGAGAACATGAAGAGAAAAAAAGGAAATTTGTGGTGGTCCTTGTTCTTTTTGATAATAGGAGTGATAATTTGTAATTATCTCTTTTTTACGCCTCTTCAACTCTTATTAATTCCGATATCAATCGTATTTATCTCTATTTTATTATATACGTGGAATGCCCAAAAAAGTGATAGGAAGGCTCGCCCTGTTTCGCTTATCAGCTTTTTTCTAATATTCATGACTTTGTTTTTGGCAATACCCTCAATAGTAGATATTACCTCTCCTACCTATGGGTTTGCCCAAGTTCAAAACGCAGACAGGATTGAAAGATCGGTCAATATTGAGTATTTAGAATACTATTCTTCTTTAGAAGATTTTGAGCTTACCATTAACGATAAATTTGTGGCTAAAAGTGCAATAACTCCAAATCTAGGTACCGCATCTACCATGAGAGTGAGGATTACACCAGTAGATGTCCCCTATATAGAGGGGTATCAGATAGAGCGTTATCATGATTTTACTTCTGAATCTGTACCTAATTATGATTATACCTATATACATCATTATGATCTTTTTACCTCTGTACCTCTGGACACAGTAGAATTGCTTCCTGGAGAATATGAAATAAAATTATACTACTCCGAGCTAACCTTATCGGGAGTTAGAGACGCTGACCCCGAAATATATACGATTACCCTTGATAAAGATGATCTTGAATCTCTTCCTTATGAAGATTTTAAGTTAGGAATAGAATATGGGTCAGTCTATACAATTAGAAGAAATAACTCATGGAATATAATTTATAATGGGAAAATCGTGAATTCGTTACATGAATCCGTGCCGGTAAAGAACGTAAACCTGTATTTTGAGAATTTTGATAAATGGGAAAAAGTAGCTACCGTAGATACTGATCATAATGGACGGTTTTATTTTAATTATACAAAATTTGGCGATATTGAGGAAAATCCACTCGTAAAGGTGGAATGGAATGGTCAAGATGATGTATTAGGAAGTCTCTATCATCCCTTAGAGCATATTGAATATGCGGGGATAGAATGGAATACAGATGATAAATGGTACTTTACTGATGAAGATGGTAATGGGTATCCTCAATGGCCATTTACACTTTATGATTTACTTCGTGTCCTCCCGAGTTATGCTGAATCCCCTCTTTCTTCTTCATTGGAGTTTATGGCTGAATTTAATGAAAATTCTGGATCAAGTACGTATGACCGCATTCATAACCTCGAAGGTATGTTAGAGGGTAATACATCGTGGACAACTGGGAAACGGGATGGAGGCCTTGGATTTGATGGAGAGGGTATTGTAAGCGAAGGTGAGTCAATTGGGTCTATAATCTATAATGCTTATGCCAACGTTTCTTATGAATATGGGAGTGGAGGAGGCGGTGTGAGCAATTGGCACGCTGAATCAGATTCAGAGCAATCAATTACAAGTTCAAGTTATGCTGAGAAGCATACTTTAGATTTTACTGCTCCTAATCAAGGAGATTATTTAATCATTGTGAGCTGTGAGACTGCTCCCGCTTCAACAAGTTATTCTGTAGGTGTGCGAACGCAGTTAGATGATACAACTACGATTATGGAAGCTTTATACGAAGGAGTTAATTCTAATAAAGATTTAGAGTATAGATCCGAATCTACTATTTATCTAGCAGAGAGTTTAGCTAGTGGTTCGCACTCAATTGATATTGACGCTTTACGAGAAGGAGGCACTGCATATATTAGATATGCCCGCATTATAGTTTTGCGACTCGATGATTGGCTTTCCACTTCTGGGATGTATAAATATGGAGCAAATGAAGGCGCAATTTCACTTGCAGGTGCAGAGGCATCCTATAGTGATGCCGTATCTATTACTTTTACTCCTGATATTGCCGGAGATTATTTAGTATTAGCAAGCATGGAGATGTATTGCGGTTATACTAGTGATTCTATTAGTGGTCGAATTAATTATGATAGTGCTTCTGAATATCTTCCAGTAGATAATACTGAAGAATCATATGAAAATTATGTTACATATGAATCTAAAGACACAACAGATTGGGAATCGTTTGCATGGGGTGGTATTGTAAATATGCCTACAAGTTCTAAGACAATTAAAGTGGAAGCGTGCAGAACTGGGGGAAGCAACGGTAATGCCGACGTAAGACGGAGAAGAATCATTGCCATCCGTATAGATGCCATGAGTGAAGATACCGAATCTACGGAAGATGCATCACGCACATCAACGACAAGCCAATGGGCAGATAAATCAACATTAATGTTTACCCCTTCATCTCAGCAAGATTATTTTATCTTAGGCGGAATTGTTATAAAACCAGATTCAACCAGTTATCCTTCTCATGCAGAATTGACTCATACTGCGGGTACAAGTCCGGAGACTATAAGTTTAATGAACGCGGACTCTAAAGATTCTTCAAGTCCAGCAGATTGCATTCCAATGATTGGTATCGCTATTAAAGAATTAAACGCAGAATCTCAAACAATTAAGACCAGATATGGATATGCGAATAGTGGAGGAAATACCTATGGCAAGGGCAGCTTTATTATTGCTGTTCCGCTGGGAGGCGAGGGAGGTACTACCCAAGCTGATGGCATTGTACGTCCTGATGGTGACGTATCTGCTGAATGGAACGTCTCTCAAGTTAACGATCATTATACTCTTATCGATGAGGTCATATTAGATACAAATGATTATATTTACACTTCCAGTAGCGCGAGTGGTACTATTACAGATGAGTTTACTATGGGATACCTTGATATTAGCAGTGGTACAGTCACTCAAATAGCGATAGAAGTATATGGTGAAGAAATTTCCATTGATTCAACTATAGATGTATATTGCGGGAGTTGGCTAGGTAGCAAACAGTTGGATATGAGTACCGAAGGATTTTATACGTACACCTGGTCTGGGCTTAGTCTATCGCAGACAGATTTAAATGGGTTAAAGATCAAATTTGAATCAGAAGCTCCTCAGGGGCAAGAATCTATTTATGAAGATTTTGATTATGTTGATTTTGGAGATATTCTAGATAATACACTTGGTACTTCCAATAATGAATTTGTGATTACGGGCTGGATTCATCCTACCCTCTTCTTATCGAATATATCTGATAATGGTATTCAAAACTGCTTCTTTTCTAAAAATGGAAATATAGAAATAGGAGTTAATGAGTCCGGTTATTTAAATCTCTATATTAAGACAGATACTACAGAAGCAATAGCCTCTTATGGTGTTCCAGGCGCGGTTGCTTTGCATACATGGACATATGTAGCTGTACTTTACAATGATTCTAATGTTGATGTGTTTATCGAGGATTTCTTTTATAGATCTGCACTTGGGGGTATTGCAGAACCATGGAGTGGAAGTAGCAATCTTGTAACAGGTGGGGATCTCATAATAGGGGCGGAATTAAACTCCTATTCATGCTTTACTGGGAAATTAGATGATATCTCAGTGTTTAATTCTTCTATCTCGGATGCAGAGATTGAGAGTCATGCGGGAGGTCCTACATTAGCAATTGATACCCAAATCTCAAAAGAAGATGGCGAGGGAGGATGGATTCCTATAGTTGAATCTGGGGAGATAATTGAGGGGTATATTAATTTTGAATGTAATAGCACGGGGAAGCCGATAGAAACCTTAAAATTGTACTTATCTGGAGCCCAACCCGATTTGCAGAATCCCACTCCAAATGAATGGAATTTGCTCACTACGTTTAATTATGACGATACATATTATTCTTATCTTGTCAATAGCTATGATCTTCCTAATAGTGACAGTTGGTACTTTATCTGTAAAGCAACTGATGATATTAATAATGTGGTATACGATTCTTATAGTGTCTATTTTACCACTAATCATACATCTGAAATGATTAATTTTACCTATATAGATACAGATGGAAGGATTAATCATAATTCTCAGATCGGTGTAAATGTTTTAGAAGACCTTGAATGGCATATTTCCTCTTTAGATCTATTTATCAATTATTCCGGCGATATTGAGTACCTTACAAATGTAACCTATAACGATCTTTGTTCAAGCTATTGGTTGATATATTTAGATTCTTTGTCCGATTGGGTTTTTAATAAGGAATTAGATCCTGATGAGTACACCATCAATTTTATTGTAGAAGTAAACCTCACGTACGATTCCGGATTTTCCAATTATCTTTATAATTATACTTTACCACAAGTTACATTGGATATTAAAGCTCCAGATATGGTGCTTGTATCCGGAGATCCATATACCCTTTCATTAGGCTATACTTATGATATTGTTGATAACAACATAATAACCATGGCTATTAATTCCACAGATTTTCATTTCACTCATGTTCAACTAGAGTATAAATATAATACCCCTCAAGACGCAGTTTGGAGGACATATAATACCTTTTATGCAGATGGTAATTCACTTGCAGAAGTATCTTTTGATATCATAAATTTACGGGATGACAATATCTCAATTCGATTTAGAGGATATGATGATCTTTCTAATAATGAATTGTTTTATGAATCTAATTTTTGGTTTGTGAAAGATTTCAATAATCATTTAGAATTTGTGGTTGAAGGGTTATACAATAATTTTCTCTATGGGCTTGATCAAGATGATATGGTAGATTTAGAATTACAAATTTTACCTTTCGATAACGATATTTCCAAAGTAGTTATAAGTACAAGCTATGAGACATTTACCCTTACAACAATATTTAATGAGTACGATTATATATATTTTGAAGATGTTGGTGCTGAAGAGATAAAGTTAAATGCAACATTTTATAATATCATAGGGACAGAATTTTCCTACATTCCGATTGAGGTAAAATTGTATCAAGAAACCACTTTGATAACATCAAAGCAGATAATAATTACGGTTACTGATACCATATTTACAGACCCCGTTCAGATCTCAAATATTGAAGTTGAGACGGGGTATCTATATCCAGCGACCTATAATTTTCAAGAAGATGAAGTAGGTACGAATGGAACATCTATAGGATTTGTAAATTCCACAAGTTCTTTAGGTTTAGCAGAGATTACTTCAGCGAAAAATGGTCATAAAAATGTCCTCCATACTCAAGGAGATACTTCTATTATTGTTTATCATCTATTTGGTTCAGCAAAATATTCTGGAATAATTGAGTTCTGGTTATATTCAAACCTTCCGACTATAGGATGGGATGTTCAATTTAAGCTTTACAGTGATATAGATGATATCGGTTATTTATTTATTGATCACAACACCGGAATGCTCCGATGGTATGACTTTTCAACATCTATAGATATTTCTTTGGGAGATATAACAAGACAGTGGAACCATATAAAAATTGAATGGGACGGAAATTCTGTTATAATATATTTGAATGGTGAAAGCGGAGTAAGTGTCAATTTTGAAAGTGGAAAAAATTCTCCTACAAAGATTGCATTATGTAATTTTGATAGTTTTGAAGCATGGTGGGATGCTTTTGGTTTTAGTTGGGACTCTGAATATTATATTGGAACTAATGTCTATCATACAAACCTTCTTGATATTTCAAGTGGATTTGAAAATGAAGATTGGGGTACTTCTGGAACAACTGTAGGATTTATAGATAATTTAGGGACTGCTGCTAATTGCGATTCAGAAATTGTTCCTGAATTTAATGATCATAAAAAGGTCTGGCGTTTGTATGATAATAATGGAGCAGGTCAAATATGGACATGTAATTATATAGGTTCGAAAACAAGTGGTACTATTGAATATTGGATGAAAAGTTCAGATGCTGCTAACTTAGCTCTTACTCAATTAGCAAATACAGGTTGGACAAAATATGCAATTCAAGTTGGAATCGATACTGACGCATTTGTTTATCATAGTAGGATATCAGGCTGGCAGAATATTCCAAATGCCCCAACACCTCAAGATGATACATGGTATCATATTAAAATTCAGTTTGATTGTAGTACTTATAAATTTCGTATATGGGTTGATAATATTTATTCTGGAGAACTTGATTTTTCCAATACTGCGGACGATGCATATTTCTTTGTAATGAGAACAGAGACCGCAGATAGTGGATATTATGCATATTGGGATGCTGTAGGTTATTCCTGGGATGAAGATTATTGTCTTGGAAGCAATTTAAGAGTAGAACCAGCTAATATATTCATTAGCTTTGAAAATAATCTATATGCCTACAATAATTCTCATAGTATACCATTTATTGTAAATAACCACCCTCCAGTTATTAAACTCTATGATTCAAATAATTATCTTTTAGGTATTGCCCAACTACGACCAAATTGTGATACATACGGAATGGAATTATATAATACTGAAACAATTGAGATTCTTGATAATCATTTTATTGTATCGCTTCCCATTCCTGGAATCGGAGAAGTTTGCTCTATTGAAAAAGTATGGGTGATTGGAACGCAATACGATTTTTCATATTTAATAAATAGTGACGGAGATCTGTTCATCCAACTTATTACTCCAAATAAATTAGATGGTATATATGGGGCAGCCTATCCAATAGAAGTGGAGTATGGTATTTCAACGTCATTTAAATCCACAAATCAGTTTGCTGGTAACTTTGATTTTGCCTCATTACCACAAGATACCTACACTATCATTTTTGAGTTTTATGACATCTCTGGAGTTACTTCTACATTTGAATTAAATGAGAGTATTTTTATTGATTTTGAAGGGCCTTATATCTACAATCAATTTCCAGGATCTTCTACTTCCATAAATCCTGATTCTGATTCCATCTCATTCATTATAAATGATATGTCCCCTATTGTAGATTATTACTTTAATAATTCCATTAATGGATTTTGGCAAGTAATCGGAGATACTTACACCTTTTATTTCAATGATACTTCAATATCAGAGGGACTAAATTCAATTCTCTTTAATTGTGAAGATTCTCTTGGATATACATCTACAAGTTATTTTACTTTACTTATTGATAGAACCGCTCCTGACATCACCTTACTCTCAAAGAACTTTGATGAAATCATTACTAAATTATGTTCCTTTGATGTTCTCATTGATGATAACTCCAATTATGACATATCCTTGAAGGTTGTAGATTCCAATACTAGTGTTGTGTTTAATAATTTAGAATTCATTACGATAGAGAATCCTTCAGATACATGGCAAATTCTTTTTGATACAGGACAACTCCCAGATGGTTATTATGACATTTACATATGTGTTACCGATTCTGTAGGGAATTATGCTGAATTACTTATTGATCCCTATTTTGATAACACTCCACCCATAATTGATACACTCATAGAACAAATCTCTGTGGATGATCAAAATATCTATAATAATACTATTACTGATTCTCTCTATTTCAATGACGAAGAATATCTCTATTTATCCGCTTCTGATATTACTTCAGATGGTTTTGATTGGGGTAGCATTAGCCCGCTATTAGGAGACCAAAGAGGTGTTCAAAATGTTACAATGTATTATACTATCCCATTAGAATGGTATCCCCTCTCAATCTCAGGGAGTTTGGATTATGAGACACTAATTTATGAAATTACGGGTTATGGAGATCCATTGAAGGGCGATCTGACCAAAATCAAGTCCATTCAGAACTTGAAAATAGGAGGATATACTGTTGATAAATTCAATATTATTTTGGATGGTACTTCTTTATTGCTCTCTATTGATCCTCAATATCGATACTTATTATCCTCAGCTTTTACAGACCAGATTTACGCTCAGTTCTTTGAAGCGGTTGCTGATCCAATTAACTTATCATATAATAGTAATACTCAAAATTGGGAATTAATATCTTTAGAAAGAAATTACTTTAACATTTCAGATTATTTGTCTCTTACTGAGGGAAACCAATTTCTTCTTTGGTTCGAATTAAAAGATGGGTTAGAAAACGAGTTAATTTCTCGTAAATATAATGGCTTTTATGATAATTATATAGGACAAGATCCTCAAGGAGCAGAATCATTTTCATGGTATTTGGGGGCTAATTCGAGTGGAGCAGGAATTATTATTTTTGGCTCGGATAATTATCCTGATTCCACGATTCAATTCAATATCTCTTCCATAGAGCTAACTGCTTTAGGAGAACAAGATATCCATCGCATAATGATTTATGGTTCAGTTGATTCACAAAATTGGATCTATATTGGAAGAGCGTATTATTCTGGTGAGGAAAATTTATGGAATTACTTCTGGGACGGGGATCGATTGGATCCAGTACCACCTCAAAATTATAACCTTAAAGGTCTTTTATTTGATATAGCGGGAAATTATCTTACCCAAACTCATTCAATTAAGATTTATGATTATACCCAGATTAATTTGATTACAGATTTAGTGTTTGGGTCGGTATTTGAATTCAATTATACCGCCTATTCAAATATTCAAAATATCGGAGGTATGATTGAAAATTATTTTGGCTCCAATAATATATGGGATGTAATTGCTCAGTTTTATTCACCATCGGAACACACATGGATCCCACTTTTTACAAATCCAACCACAATTCATACCAACGGTTCATATGAAATAACATGGGACATTTCCCAAGATCACGGTTTTCTAGATAATATGTACAACTTTTCTTATGGTTATTTGCCATTACAAGTCGCTTCTGCTACATCTTCTGATTTGTGGGGATCATGGGGCACTTTTGGAGATACAATCTGGAAGCCCATAATTATTTCAGATGCAAATGGTAATATCAATATTACTATATACCTATTTAATAATGAGACAGGATGGACCGTTGATAGCTCTTTAAGTTCTGAAATAACGATTCCTAACCTTAGCAATCAGGTATTTAAATTATTTGATATCAATAAAGATAACTCTTATGAAATTCTTAGAGTCTCTCCTGCTCAAATTGACGTGTTGTTCCTCAATCAGACCACTTCTCAATGGGAAGTACAATTAGATGTTACACACCTTTCAGGCTATGAATACCAAGCATTTGATATCTCATACGATAGAAGTTCCTCAGATACGTTTTTATTCGTTACTCAAAAAGAGACCAGTTCAAATCATTTATCCCTCTGGAAATATCAATTTACTAATCAGTATAGCCTTACCCTCATAAAATCTGTGGAATGCCCCGAAAATTTCGAACCTTATGCTATAAAATACAGTAATTATTTCTCTGGTTCTGACCGAAAAGCTCTAATTGTAGGGGGCTTGATTACAGACTCATACTATTCACAACTCATCGAATTTGATTCGAATCTGAACGTGAAAAATATCATTATTGATGCCATTCTGGGAAAGATATCTCTCATTGAATATGATGATATCGGAGGGCTTGATACGATTGTACTAGGAGTGAAGAGAGTGCTCATAGGGAAAATGGATGCGGTTATCACTCTACATAGGACATCCGGAACAGAAGAGTGGGTTGAATTTGAATTATCTAATTTCGATGAAGTTAGGTTTGAAATTTTTGATCTTTTAACAATTTCTGAAGATTGTATGAAAAAATTAATTATCTCATCTAATACAGGGCTTTTTGAGACGAAAATTACCTCATTTAAAGATGAATTATCAATAACCAGTCCTATATGTTTTTATTCTGAAACATTTACTATAGGAGAGTTAGCCCCCAGTTATTATCCTGAAATTATACCAGAAAAGACTCCTTTAAGTGCCGTCAATAAAATTACCTATAAACTCTCAAGCAGTAGTGAATGGAAGGTATTAAGTCTTAATAAATATCTAGCTTCTCCATATAAGGTAAAGATGGATTTAACTTCTATATGGACTAATTTAGAATATGTGAAAATCGCATACTCGTTCAAATCATTTGTCGCAACGGTTCGAACTTCCGTTGATCCTTCATTTAACAATAAAACAGGAGCCTCAGATACGCAATACATATCAGCTTCGGGCACCTTTTTCGATAACCTCCCCTTAAACTTCCAATGGTTAAACCCGGCAACAAGATATATCGACCCTTATGCCAACTGGATTACTTTACCAAGCTCACTTTCCTATCAGTATCAACCGGTAATTTCTGGATTAGGAAATACCGTATTTTATCCCGAAGTGTATTATGGAGCGGATAATGGATATCTCCTTGCTCCCGAATTAGAGAATTATTTAATAGATTATGGAGATTCGTATGATTCAGGACAGCTATCGCAATATCTAAGCGGACAAGACGATTATTATACTAATATGTTTGACGGTAATTTCGAAGGGAATTATATAGATTATGTAGCTATGTCCAATCCTTACATTTCAGACAATTACAACTTTGCTGATATGTATTATCCTGAAATTCAAGGCTCCGAAGGGGTTTATAATTCTTATGGTGATGGTCAATACGTCCTTGTGCGTAATAACCTTATAGACCTTGAACCATATAACTCTAGTGTCAGTATCATATATGATTCTGGAACTCTTCCTGTGGAACTCACAGCTCATTATTTACGAGAGTTAAAAGATGATGAGCCAGACTCTGATTATACTTATGGAACAGAAGGTGTTGAAGATGAAGAAAATTCTCATACAGACAATATGAGCTATTATGAGATGCAAACGCTAGGAGAGTATTTCCATCAACTTGAAGAATATAGAGAGCTTTTGTATGTAAATCTAGAAACTGATATTGAATATGATGGAGGGGATTATTATATTTCTTGTCATATTGAAACTACTGACGGTGCAATAGGGAGGTTATATATAAATGATCAAGTTGTTGCTTCTGGGACAATTATTGATATTTATCAAAAATTTTATGAGGGAATAAACAAAATTAATTTTGGTATTAATGAGCCAAACCTTCCAGGACCGGAATGTTACATTGCTAAATTATATTATTTCCAAGTGGCAGAAATTGATTCTAATAATCCTTCCATACAAGGCGCTCCAATAGAAGAAATAGAGGAAGTCTTGCTTGACTGGGAGCAATATATTAGCACAGCTAAGGAAGAGGATGGAGAATTTGGATTCGAATTTACATACCAATTACCCGTGGTAGGCAAAAATACCCTCGATTCAATTCAATTAGCGTATGATGCCTCAATATCATCTACTGGCTTTTCTACTGAATATCCTCTCTCCATTCAATTCTGGAACTTTAAATTGAACAGATGGGAGAGTGTTCCGATGGCTCCTCTTGACGGAAATGACGAGCTAACTAATCTTGATTATGACTTCTGGAGATATGGCTCTGAGACCTCTGGATATACTGATCGGTTCCGGCCAACGTGGAGTACGCTAGATTTAAATTCTACTAACACAATTTCATATGGTGATACCTTTCCTAATACTCAGAGTGATAAACTAGTAATTGACGATACTATAAAAGATGGCGCAAGTTTTCTTTATAACAGTGATACTGGTCGTACTCATAATAGTGAATACTCTGACGATTTTAAATTTTTGACCTTTGATCCTGATTTCAATACCAATAAATTTCAGTTTGAGAATCTAATATTTGATGTAAACCATTTTTGTACATATACGGAATCATCATTTCCGGGATATCATTCAGATCAAGCTTTTACACCTGTTGATTTTTATGATTTTGTCAATGATTTGAGCGAAATAAAAATTCGTATCCTTACAGAAAGAGAGCAATCTCAAGAAGCGAAAGCGTACCTGTGTATAGGAAATTTCAATACCTATGTAAATACGACAACTAATTATCTTAATTATGACGAGTTTGAGGCAACAGTGAACGGCGTAAGTGATAAGCTTGATTTTACAGAGGATGGACTCGAATTATACGGCAATAGTGGAATTAGCATGAAGGAACCAGAACAAGTAATGAAATTTCGAGATTATTTTGCGAGGTCTAAATGGGAACTTTCGGGAACAGATGAGTATACCTTCGCATTTTCAGAGGATCTTGAGGGGTCTGCGGTTGCTCGTTCTTTGTACCCTAGTAGCAACTTTCCAAACTCAGATTTAACAACATATAATATACAAGACTCAGTAGTAGATTGGGGTGCTTTTTATATTGCACAAATAGGATCATATAAATCAGGCTCAATGATGGATACCCATACTGATAATGGTAATTCAATAAAATTTGATACATCAACAACAGGTGAAGCAAAAGTACGTTTCTACCAATATTTCGGGGGCTTTGAACCGAGCGGAAAGATGTTTGATGTGTATTTTGATATTCATACGACTGGGTTCAGTTCGATAGAATTATATACTGATAATCAAATAATTGCCTCAGACCTTTGGTGTTCTTCCCTTTCCGGTTCTGTGCGTATCGAGAATCCTGGGGGTACCAATATTTATGTAGAGACCAATTCATGGTATCCTCAAACATTGGAAATTGATTGGCTTGAAGTTTGGAATGTTGGGGAGCAATATGAATCATTTATAGAACTCAATGAATTAGAGACATATTTCGGCAATAATGAATCAGACACTCATGAACTTCAGATTACACGTGATGATGTTATTTATGGAGATCTAACTTATCTTTATATATACTCTACAAGCAGTTTTAGTAGTGAAGAATTAACATGGAATAACAGACCGAATCAAAATGATCTTGTTTCTCAACAAAAAGTAGATTCTTACACACCTTTTACATTTAGCCTTGATTTAGGATCTACAATTGATTCCAGTCAATGGTTTAAAATAGATACGTCTGCCGGAGGATTGGATTATTGGGATCCTTTAGTATTATACGAAGTTTCGAAGAAAGGTCAACAAGGCGGGCTTTTATATATGCAAACCAACGAGACAGAAGATCTTATGCTCAAAAGCTCTGTATATGCCCAGAATACAACGATCTTGCCAAATGATCAGCTTATTATTGACTACAAAACCACGACCTCTCATGAAATAACTTTAACATTATATAGTGATGGGGAAATTACTAAAACATTTACCGTAATTGATTCGGGAAATCAAGATTTTTCTAACCAAATTATAACATTAACAACAGAGGAAGAAGTACAGTTTGATCAATTATCATTTTCAGGTACGCTGGATGGAGGTCAATATTTCTCCGTTAATGATATTTCTGTTCATGGGGGACCTGCAATTGTGGATACTAAACTTTCATCCTATAACTTTAATATTGATGCTCACAAACCTTATCTCCAACCAAGTACTGCGCAAGCTCTTACTAGCCCTATTTTTGCCTATGCTACCGATGAAGATTATTATACAATTTTCTCAGGGAGAGAAAATAATATACCAAAAATTGAAATAGAATTTGAATTTACTTTTCCCCTATCAGATTTGGAAAATATGGATGATATGGAAATTAAGTTAGTGGCTATAGGAGAAGACATTTCTTTAGCTGATGGCACGTTTGAGCTGAAGAATTTTTCAAATGATGGAACTATTCCACTCAGTTTTGTTCAAGACGGTGATGAATATACATTTTCTATTTCAGAAGATATATGGGAATTTTTGGTAAATGAAAATAATAATGGTGAATTAGAGTACACCATCGCATTTCGAATTTTATTGAGTAATATTAATGATTTTGTTCTTCGTATTGATAGTGTTAATGTAAACACATATCAAGAGTGGTCGATAGAGCATGATATCTATCGTGCTGCGTTTACATTTGAAGTTATAGGAGATCCAACAACAGGGAATATTACATGCGCTGTAAATGATGAGATTTCTTTTATTATAAATGCAACCGATCCCAATCTAGATAAAGGTCCTAATAATGAAAATTTTGTATCGTTTTATTATGATTATTCTGGTGAGCAATGGTATGGCTTCTTAAATGATGACACTACCAATCGAATAAACGTGACTACCACGGAAGTTTCTTCGCAATTGAAGATTGGCACCAATTTTACCAATACAGATGAAGGTATCATCCTTAAACTGATTGAATCACAATATTATAAACGAGTTCGTGATGGTGTTGATTTTGAGAAGTATAAAGCACTAATTACATCATATGCATTAGAATATGCCCACGTGGACGAGTACAGCACAGATTTCTTGGATTCATTTCTTACTCCAGAGAACGTATTTAGGCAAGTCTCGGCTGATATTGATGTTATTTATTCATTCCACGACGAGATGGTGCCTGATAATATTTTTAGCGTAAGTTTAAATCCAACTCTCACTTCGGATTATAGCGATAATTTAAACACATTTATCTATAATGAGACAGGAATTATAGCCGATTTTATTTCTAATTATAATGATAGTTATACTATTTCTTCCATTTATGGGGATAGTCAACTTATATCTGGATCTCTTGAGAATCTTAATGATGAAAATGCAAATTATGCAAATTTTAGAACAACGTGGACATCCGCGCGATATGATTATAGTGAATTTATTTTCCCTCTTGGCGGATCGCTCGACTATTCGAGTAATCCATCAGGCTGGGATAAAGATGATGATGGTTCTAAAAAAGTTTATAGTGCTAGCAATGAAGGGCATGACGATTTATTGATCCAAAATCCTTATTACATTTTCGATAACCCCAGTGGAGATGCTGAAGTTGAAATTAAATTAAAATGGACATATTCAGAACTGGTTATTTCTGGTAGCTGTAAATTATACATTATGGATTGGATCGGAACCGGCTCACCTGAGGATCCTGAACCCTTATATGAACAACTAGGAGATGCCTTTACGTATGGTCAGTGGCATTCGCAGACACTTCAGATTTCTTCTGAGCATACGTATTATCCTGGAGTAGGGAATCAAATACAGCTTATGATTGAAACGAATACAGGAGACCCCATAGATAAAGAGCCAGATGTTACTGTAGAAATTGAATATTTATATGTGGATTTTAAAGACAATTATGATACCTCGTTTGTAGGTTTTAACTTTTATGATAGTATTTTAAATGGGCAAAATACATTCATTTTAGAGTTTAACGGAAAGACGGATTCTTCGAGTTTTACTTCTGAACTTTTAGTTGATGATGTATCTGTTCTTTCCTTCAGTAATACATTCTCTTCCCTTGATAAAATATGTTATAATGTTGATTCAATAAAGGTGTGGATTGCTGATGATGGAGATTTTTATCCTGAAGGCAGGCAATTAATATTGGATTATTTAGTGTTAAAATGGCTCGACCAAGATGTGGATTATCATATCAAAAACGATAAGCAGATTGTCATTAATCAAACATTATCAAAAAATAATTATCGCCAAGATTCTACAGGATTTTACGATGATCCTTTCTTTTCCAAGAATACGCTTCATTACACTCTTAAGAATTCCCTTCAGACACCCATTTCTAACCGTTCTGATGTTCAATTCTCCGTAGATCTCGCCCTCACCGATATAGATTTTGATTTTGAGGTGTATCCCGAAGTTGATCCTCAGAGTTTTGTTCTGGAAGACACTAATATTGAGGGAAAGAATTACAATTCAACACTGCTGCAAAACTATACGATATTCGCATCCAGCAGATTTAAAGATAGTGCTATAAAAAATATCCAGATTCCCTTAGTTTCTTTCTTTGACTTGGATTTTGAAGATATGAACTTTGATGATTTCGAGCAAATAGAATTAGAACTTGCATTAGATATGAACCTTTTGCTCAAAAATAGAAAAACTGATTCTGATTGGTCTTTA
The DNA here is from genome assembly GCA_019058365.1 of Promethearchaeota archaeon. Classification (GTDB taxonomy): domain Archaea; phylum Asgardarchaeota; class Lokiarchaeia; order Sigyniarchaeales; family SOKP01; genus Loki-b32. Next base: position 17,749 of record JAHPZE010000022.1, read on the forward strand.
CGATTGAGATTAATATACTATAATTATACTTCTTTACAATGGGAAGATTTTAACGGTATGTTGAGAGCAGAGAATAAGGGGGTAGAGAACACGGTATGGAACCCTGATTTACAAGATAATCATATTGTCTATTTGCAAAATCTAGCTGAGGATTATTTTATTCCAATATCAGATACGAATAATATTCATATTAAAAATCCGATTACCATCAAAAGTATTAGTAACCATACCATTTACGATGGTATAATGAAATTTGCTTTAATTTCATACATCTTACCTTCAAATTATTCTATTGAACCTGATGCTCCAGAAAATTATTTTACCTATGAACGAGAAAATCCACAAATCCCGATTGAAATTTCTCAAGACGTTACAGTGCTAGAGTCTATTATAATAGGTGAATCGAGAGAAATTATGTTCCCTGAATCTTCCATAGTAGCAAATCTCCCATTAGATGCCAATTTTAGAGCTAATTTGACTCAAATTGAAGACCTTGGAGAGATCATTGCTGTTCGAGGGATTTATGTCGATCCCTATGGTACTAAATACAAATATCCGATTGATTATTATTGGACTACGACATCTAATGAACTTGCGTTTAATTCCCCCCAGAAATATACCTTTACCAGCGTTCAGATTGAATATATCCCCCAAATTGCCTTATCTTATAATGAATATGATGGATATTGGTACTTACCCGAATTTTATTTTGCTCATGGAGATAATTTTACTCAGCCATTTTTTGTAAGTGATCTATACGTGGATGGCAGTCCCTATGGAACATTCATACATCCTGATGTAGATGTCGGATATACGTTAGATACAAATGAATACGGAACATATGTTAACTTTAATGAGACTATTACGCCCCCTTCTATTGTTTATGGATCAATTCATTTTGCTAAAATAAATGATACATATTTATATACTTTTGATTTAGGAGATGAACTTTTATATAAATACGATATATTGAATGATGGAACTGAATATGTTGGTGGAACACTTCATTTAGATCTCAATGTTGGATTTAAAGATGTTATTTATTCAGAATTAACCCAAGTGTTATGTGATAGTTATACCCTAGATATCGAGTTATTTAGAATGTATACGGATAATGACGATGAGATTACCTTACATCGGATAGGGAAAACAACAATCCCGCTCGATACCACTCTTTTAGGATATCATGAATACACTTTTGATATATCATTAAGCGATTTCTTCAATTATCCTGAAGATCAAGAAGAATTTATAAGAGCTATTACCCGAGGGACCTCAAATGACCTTTATGTAGTGATAAATAGTTCAATCGTGAACTGTTATGTTGATGGGAACCTATTTAAAGGAATGTACGCCCATCAGCTTACTTCAGCAAATATGGAAATTCAAACTGCACAATCTCAATTAGTATTTAACGATGATGATGTTGATATACCTTACATTCCAATCTCCCAAAATGATGTTGTATTAACAAAAGTAGCTCCTGGAAGCTATTTATTCGACTCAAGTGCTTTATCATATGATTTTAATTTTATCTTAGATGAACTTCACACCGATACTACTATATTGTGTAATAATACTGATTATACATTCGATTCTGAGTCAAAAACGATTACTTTACTCGGAATTTATCGTGATTATGCAGGATATTTGCTTGCAGATATTACATATAAAGCATTTGAATGGCAAAGTGGAAGTGTATCCACTTTAGAACCAATAACGGTCTCGTTTTCCCATGACTATGTGAATAGTATCACGAAATATTTAGAATTATCGCTTCAATTTGATCAAGATGGCATTCCAGGAGTAGAACTTGAAAGAATTGATGAGAATTCGGGAAGAGTGGTATTGGCTTCTGAGAAAAAAGCCCCATCTCTTCTTAATATCTATATGTATAATTTTATTACTAATACGTGGGAATGTATTGATTTTGTTACCTACGACGATTACAGTGGAACTAATACCTTTTCTTATGTAGTTGATCGAAATTTCATTACATTTGAAAATTTTTTCAATTCAACTGTAACAGACGAGTTTGAAGCCAAATTTATGTTTTCTATAGATGAGGATATGGGAGAGAGCTTTACCTCTCATGCAACCTTTAATATAATTTCTATTGAAGCTAATCTCTATTATGATACTCCTGATTCTGAACACTCCATTAACCCTGCTGTTGAATTTGATGTAGATTTGACTGACTATCTTACAAATAATGAGATTTATGTAGAAGAAATATCTTTGGATCTGAGTTATGAGAGCGATATTGAGTTTGATTGCGCCTTTTTATTTGCCCAATACCTTCTTTTGGAAGAAAACTATAATCTATACATTATGAATAAGTATCTTGAATTTGAGGAAATTGAGTTTGAAGACGACTCTATCACCCTTTCTCGAGAAGACATTTATCAATATATATTCTTTGATATGGAAAATGAAAGATATTACCTTACACTAATGTTAGAATATGATTGGAATTGCATTCTTGAGATGAATTTAGGGAGTGATTCCAAGCTTGAAGTTATTTCCACCTTAAATTTACTCAAATATGACCTTTCTGTGTCATACACGCTATATGAAACTACGCGTATTTCTGCCTGTGAAATTAATGTTCCATATCAACTTATGGCAATTTATGCTCCCAATTATATACAAGATGAAGATTCCATTTATGTATCACCTGACAATGATGAGATAATTGATATTGGAATATTCGGAGGATTTTTACGAAATACCAATACAAAACAAAGGCTTATGCTCCGACAACAATTATTTTATAATTTTACAGAAAGCCAAACAGGATGGTCTAATATCCTTTTAGATCAAGAGTATTCCGATGTAATATTACGATTTACTGTACCATTTGGCTATTTACAGTCTCCTAATACCTATTTAACTAATACCACTACATTTATATTTAAAACTGATCCGGATGTTGTTGCGGTGGAAATGTATTATAATAATGGTGAGCAATATATTAAAATTGGGGATATGGAAACAGATTCACTTGACTCTACTCTATTTTCTTATATATGGACCGATATTATTGGCGATACAGGAGCTTCAACATTAGATCCTATTTATATGATGTTTAATATAACTGACTTATTTGGACAACATGCCAAGTATTATTATAGCAGAGTTGCCGAATTTGATATTCCCGCTCCTACGATTAGTATAGGCGATGGGACAAAAGATTATCAGAATCAATATATCGCCGATCCAGACACTCCTATTACTTTTAATCATAACGAGGAATATTTTCAATCCTATAACCCTCTCTATGTTTATCCGACTCAGCCTGGTGATTTTTATAATATTTATGGCTCAAGTAATTGGAATGGAAATCTCTACACTTACGATGACGATTCATTTACAACTTTTACTTCTGATGCTGTAACATTTGATTATGATTATGAAAGTGGAGATTCATACTATTATGAGAAATGGAATGAAGGCTTCTCCGCTGAAGACCATATGACTCATGAATATTATCCCGACGATCATAGTTCTTCTTATTCGGTTGAAGGAAATTTATATATGGAGAATAATTTTCCTTACGAATATTACCAAGAAGACTACTCAGGGTGGAATTTAAATTATAATTCAACTGATACAACTTCTTCTTTCAGTAATGGTGATCTAAGTTCTGAAATTAATAGTGATATCACTTCTAATACTCCTATTCAAGCACAGATTCCTACTGGAGATTTCGATATGATTAATGGTACATCCAATTGGGCGGGAGATCTTGCTGTTGCAAATGGTGCTTCATATACTACATTTACTTCTGCATCTAATGTCACCGAAGGGTGTTATCCCGCGACATATTCTTTTGAAGGCGAAATAGATGGAACAACTGGGACAGACATAGATTTCATAGACTATGTATCAACTTACGGTACTTGTAGGATCGACGCTTCTTATGGTGGTCATAATAAGGTACTCTACGTAAAAGATTCATCATTTAGCGCAGGATTGCAATTTCACCATTATTTAGATACTTCGAGAACAACTGGAACTGTGGAATATTGGTTCGCAATGACAGATTTATATTATGGTAACAATGATTATGTAACTTTCTATAGTTTGGATAATAATGGTCATGCTGGGTTTACTATAGCTGCAACAGATGGATTGTTTATTGATGCTCAGTCGAATACTGCTTCTATGGTATATAATACATGGTATCATATTCGAATAGATTTTAATTGTACCGCGGGAACATACGGACAGTATGATTGGTACTTAAACGGAATTTTACAATATTCTAACGTTGAGATGGGTGATAGCTCTACAAATGTTGAGAAATTGGTTATTCGTGGGACTTCAGCGCCTCAATCTGAATCTTACTTTGATGCATTTGGATTTTCATGGGATGCTAACTATATTCGCGGTGATAATTGCTATTGTTATAATTATGAAGACGTTACATCTGATTTTGAAAGCGAAGACACATATACAGTAGGTACTGATATCGGTTTTATAGATTCTAAGACTATTGGTATGCTTGCGGGAATAAAACCAAGTTTCGATGAACATAAAAAAGTCCTCCATCTTATAACTGCTCTCAATTTACATCAAGCAAATAATTATTTCTCTTCTGCCCAAACCTCAGGTACGGTCGAATTCTATATTAAGTTGGCAGGAACAGGCGTTAATAAATATATCGAAATATATCATGATATTAACAATAGACTTACGTTATGCTGGGGAAATGACGGTAAAGTATATTACTATAATGGAGCCTTCCAAGATACTGGAGAGACTTATAGTGGTAATGTCTGGTATCATTTTAGAATAGAGTTCGATACTGGGAGTGATTGGCATTTATGGATTGACGATGAAAGTATAGATGACGGGAATGGGTATGATTATGTTGGTACTCCCTCAAGTTTTTCTTATTTTAGGTATTATTCGGATCTTGGCGGTATTATCTGGCTTGATGCTGTTGGCTATAGTTGGGATCCTAATTATTTTGTTGGTGATAATAAAAACCTCGAATATCCCGAAAGTACACCTCTCGATTCGACACTCAATTTTGATATAGAGACTCAGCTACCTGATTATGATGGTACCATTGATGATGTAGATTTAAAATATAGTTATAAAAACGACCAAGGAAAGCAAGTGACCATCCGAATTTATAATTTTGCTCAAGAAAATTGGAACACAGTTATCAATGATGCAGTATATTCATCATTTACGCCACAATCATATGATATTTCTAGTGATTATTATGACCAAAATGGTAATTTGAGATTTAGATTTGAAGGGGTTCAGACAAATGTAACTTATTATTTCTACTTAGATCAATTTAAAATAGAATTAACATCTGTTGGAACTGATCTTAATGCGGATATTACGAAAGGCCTCAGTTATGCTATTCTTAATCGATATGATACAGGGTTTTCAAATTATCAGAAAACGTATGATATCATAGTAGAATTTTATTATACTTTTACAAAAGATAATGCAGATTATAGTGATTTTGCCGAATTTTGGATGGAAGGGTCCACATATCAATTAACTAAGGATGGGAACCCTCATTTCTTCAGTCAGACAAAACAATGGGATTCAGCCTCTCAATCTACCTTTGATATGAAATTTGAGATTTCTAACGGACTTTTAGAGCTTTCTAATATGGATTACGATATTACCTTCAAATGCTTAGATACATCAAGCAATATTGATTTGAGCCAAAACATGCTCATCGAATTTCCAAATGAAGGAGACCTCTCCCCATTTGAACAGCAAAACGGTATGTGGTTTATCAATACGACATATGATTTTGACACCATTAACGATGGAAAGACCTATCAAAATAAATATGGAAGGACAAATAAATTAGAAATTATTTTTAATGTAAATTGTAGTAGTGCTTCATATCCAGAAGGAATTTGGTATGATAGTGCGTATTCATTTACTACAAGTAGCTCCAGCTCCGGTACTCTTATATTCAATGTATCATATTATATGGATTCACATAATTTGGACGCATTTATGGATTTTGAAGTAGAATATATCATTGCGGGGGACCAAACAGATATTACCGTCTCAGACCTTACATTATGGGATTATAGAGCGGGTGTCCCTGCATTACTGGAATATGAAATGTATTTGGACTTAGATCAGCTTACGTACAGAGATACGCTGGACAATGTTGAATTACAATATGCTTTCAAGACCGATAATAATCAATTGGTAGAACTATATATTTATAATTTTGATACTCCAGGATGGGTATTATTTAATGATAGTGTGTATAGTACTTTTACCCAACTCTATCAAGATATCCCCTCTTCTTGTATAGCTGATAATTATCTTTCTACTACAGAAGATATTAAATTTAAGTTTGTTGGCGAAAATTGGGATAATACGTTTAATTATTACTTAGATCAGTTTAGGGTCGAATATACAGTTGAATCGAAAGAGAGGATGATCGAACAATATAGAATTATTGACAATAATGCCGGCTATGTTTCACCATGGATTACATTTAATTCCAGCTTAATTACAACATTGAATAACTTGACCTATACTTCAGATAATTTTACCATCGAATATCGAGTAATTGACGTTGCGGGAAATATTGGCGCCACCACCGAATATAATGGGGGATATACGTCCATTCAGTTTTCCAGAGAAAAAGCAATGACGCCTACCGATGATACTATAGACCTCAACAGCGACCTTGCGTTGGAACGAAAGATCACCTTTACCGCCGATTTTGGAGGAATGGAGTCCTTAGACGTGTTTATCAACGGCTTCAGATACGGCACACGGGCTCTCAATGTAGGTGGAGATAATTATGAACTCTCTTTTGGCACCGAAAATACCGAAAAAACCTTACTTGCCTATTCAAATTCGTTAATTTCTCCTATAATTTATTCTGATATTGATCCATTAGATCATGTTTCATGGGAAACTCGTAATAATGATAGCTTCTATGTCACTAAACACGTACTATTAGATAATGATATTACAATTACCAACCCTCTTATGTTCACATACACCAGAACGCTCGATTTAGAACATATTTATGATCGAGGGTTTGTATTAGAAAATTATGCTCAAATAACTGAAGCATATTACTATAATTCTACAACAAATGATAAACTCGTGCTCGAATATGGTATTGATTATATATTAGATGATACAGGGGTTGTGGAATTCCCAGAAATTTCACTCATTCATACCCTTTACCAAAATAATACAGAAGTTAAAGATAAGCTAATTTATTTTAAATATTCAGTTTCTATGTTTAGCGAACTGTTAGAATTAAGTAATGCTGATGGATTTTTCATTAATTTTACCATGCCTGCCATTTATTATCAACATACAACCATTGAAAAATTAATTATTTCATTTAATGATTTAGATGGAAATTCGTTTGGAAAGACCTATTTTGACCTCGATTTGCGCAAATATTTTGTGGATGATATAAAATCTCAATACGAAATTGATATCTTCGGGATGGGCAAAATGATGGCAATTCCGTTGTATATTCCTCTCACTGAAATTGATCTTTCCAATCCTTATAATGAATTTGATCTTTCACTCGTGGAATCAATATCAATTACCGTTTCAGATTCAGAAAGATGGCCAGGGTCATTTATGCAAGAATTCGAAGAATATTCGGTTCTTAATCTACCCTATCAGAGAGTTGGTATTTTAGATCTTTCGCTCTACAATCTAATTTCTGATTCTATTGATGTTGATGAAGATGGGTTTGTAACTTCGGATATAATGGTTTCTGCTCCTGATTATTATAATTATTATGCAAATACTACATTTAAGATAAAAAGACTTAATATTGAGTTTACTGATGTTCAAATATTCCACGATAGCTCTATATTAGGTGACTACCTTGCTACTTATAGTTTTGAGAATGATGATATAGGGAATGCTCCAAATGGATGGAGTGATGCTTCTGGCTATCCCGATTATCCGGAGAACCCTCATTGTGGGGGGCAAATAATCTCAGGAAAAGATGGTCATAAAAAAGTATTAGAGATATCTGATTATAGCTCTTCTTATTATGCTTATTTGTATCATGTATTAGATTCTAATGGAAGAAGTACTGGAACTATTGAATTCTGGGTACAGACCTCTGATACCTCTAAAGAGACAAAAATGGATATCGCCCCCAAACCTTGGAATAGATGGTGTATTTTATTCAGGATTCAAAATAATAAATGGAGATATCATAGCGGTGCAGGATGGGTTGATGTTCCCAGTGTAGATGCCCCCGAAAATAACGTTTGGCATCATGTACAAATAGATATATGTGCTTCTGGAAATTATTTAGGATTAAGCTCTGGACAATTCAGAGTAATCGTAGATGGTAAAGATTCTGGAGCGCTAACAATGTATGATAATACGAATGGAAATATATTTGTATTCGGATTTGAGACGCATTGGTTGGATAATAATTATCGATCATATTTAGATGCATTTGGAAAGGAATGGGACGCAAATTATGAGATTGGAGATAATCTATACCCCCATCAAATGATTGAGTATTCCGACTCCATTGAATTAAACTATAAATTCGATAATGAGCAAAACCGAGTCCCTCTTAGTGAGATTGTTTCCTTACCGATTACGCTTAATAATGCAACTTCTGATGAGATCATAGCGTTAAGTGCCTCACTATTTATTACTAAGAATGATATAGATTCTCCTTCCGGCTATTATACCAACTATTATTACAGTAAATTTCAAGTGCCACATTTATTAGGAGCTTATAACATGACACTTGGTTCATTAGGTACTCCACTATTTAACATTTCATTTAATAACTCTCCCATGTTTTCTTTAAATATTACTCAAGAGTCGCTTCACCCAACAGATTCTATTTATCTAAACATTCCAGAAGACGGATATACTTTAGAATACGGACAGAATCTACTATTAGAGGGTTGTGTAAGAGATAATGATGAATACCTCGTAGAAGACCAAGTATACCAATACAATTATACTGAAGCCTTGGACGGACGAACATCTCATACGCTCAACATAATTTCTCCTTTAGGAGATGCTGACTTCATTAGTTCCGAAGAGTTTTCTATTTATTATATTAATAAAGAGTTAGAAATATTACCGCTGTTTTCAAGCTTAAACGGTCATTATTTCAAGCACGATTCAATTCTCAATTATAATAAAGATCCGTTGATCTCTTATGTGGATAATCACTATGTAGTAACTATTTACTGGAGTAAAACCTCGTTGGATTTCATTGATTATGATACCCATTTACTGGTGTCCTATAAAGGAATAAAAGGAAAACCAATTTCGCCCCTTTCATATAGTTCCACTGATTCATATGGAAACTCCCTTCTAGAAAATCTAATTGAAGTTCCTTTTGCTAAGTATGATATGATTGCGAAAGACTGGGTTACCGAAGAAGACTATGTAGAGCGCTTTATTATTGAAAAACGTTTATTATTTGAGGATGTCTATAGTACAGGAACTACAATTGAGGGTCCTGAACATGAAGATGATCAAACAATTCAGACGGGAATTATTGATATTAGTGCGGTGTATGAAAATGCAAGTGATTCAGATGAATTTGTATGGGTAAATGAAACAAAATACACATGGATTATTAATCAAGATGGAGAGCTAGAAATTTCCAATCTAAATTATACTTCTGGAGATGTATTTAGGGTATGGTACTTTGCCTATTATCCTGTATCCATTTCGCATTCGCTCAATCAACCAGTTTCCGATATTGATTATATTAAAGTTATAAATAAAACGGGTTATGAATATAATTTTACGCTAAATCAAGACTATAAACTTTCAGAAGATGGATATTCAATATATTTCTTAGATTTATATAATTCTATTATAGAAAGCGGGAATTTCACCATTTACGATACATTTGAGATTGGCTATCATGCTCCATTATCACGAAAAATTGACTTAGCCCATAATTTAATATTATTACTTCAGGATTCTCAAGGAAACGATATTCCCATTGATATAGTTCCTATTAGTTCACTGGGACTATTTGAATATGAAGAAACATTAAAAATTGGAAGCTCCCTCTCGATACCTCTTGGCGGAGGAACTCGACTCGTTCACCTAGCACTAAGTTACCTTCCTACCTCATTATATAATAAATCAGCCGATCAATTAATAGATATTACGGGTAAATATGAAGGAGAAAATGGCAATAAAATATATCCATATGTGGAGAGTAATAAATGGACAAAACCATTTACAGTTGTTACTGTCCCCGATAAAGCAAAACTTATCATGGTTGATGATATTACTCAGGATGCAGTTATTCAGCAAGAATTTGATGGAGAACGAGATTATATTTTCAATTATAATCCGATGGAAGCGTTAGAAGAAGGCGAAGAATATACTAAAGTAATGATTGATGTACTTACCAAAGAAAATTATACTTTCACCTTCCAGCATCTTAGTTATGAAGATGAGCTCGGTTCCCAAAAACCGATAAACAACAGTATAGTATGGCTCCACGTAGGTCTTATGCCTAAATCTGAGACCAAGTTCATAAATGATCGCACAATTATTGAAGAATATGGGATGCCCATGTATTTTGAATCATTGGGAACTCATCCTATAACTTTTGCAGGTCCAGGAACAAGTTCATTAGGGGCAAATAAAATGTTTGGAAGAGCCCTTATTTATGAATCGGGTAATCAATATTCAAATTATAGTGCCTATGGTCCGTTTATTTGGACATACGGAATAACTGATGAGTCGGGATGTGTCTCGTTTGAAGTAAATCTTGATCATGATTTTATCTCTGATTTCCTTGAAATTTGGGGCTCTATGGAAGGGTTCAATTCAGTGGAAGATATCGTATTATATATAAGAGCTTTCACCATAAGCGATTTCATATGGGATGACATGGCAATCGACTCTCCCGATCAATACCTCTGTTCAAAAGACGGGACGGTATTTGATGGAACCTCAAATATTGAAAATTATGACTTCACTCCATCAAAACTTCGAGATAACACCTATGTTGAAGGTCTTATACGCTTCCATAAGAATTATATAGCGGTAGGCTCAAATGATCACTACACATATAATTTGCCAGATCCAGATGACCCAATCGTTAACAAATTCGAAGATCTTACAGTGCATATTTATGCCACCAGAGCGAATCCTTTCCCTGACGGAACGATTCACACACTTGAATCCATCACCAAAGACTATTCAAATACAGAATTAGAGCCAACCGATGAATCAATTTTTGAAGATAACTATCGATATTATGCCAATATTGAATTTATTAATCCTTCAGGCAATGTTGTAGAAACTCTCTATAAAGAAATTCACGAGGCGGATAATAGCGGGTACTTCACCATCGATAATGAAACAATGGCAGATATTGTTTTCAATTTAGGACCCGGTATTTCTAGCTTGAGAATTACTGTTGATGAAACAGAATATTATCGTGAATCGGCACCCGTAATGGTACCCATCGAGATTTTGCCACCCTATTATACCACATTCGGTAAGAAAAACGTTGAGATTGATTTAATCGATCCGTTTATTAATGCCTATGGAAATGCGTTTGACCCCGATTATATGCCTTTTGAAAGTAATTATCCTCATTTGATTGGAACGTTATGGGTAGAACCATTCTTTAACGCCACTGGTGCAGAAAAATCAATTCAAGATTATGTGGAAATTAATTTAATATGTACTATTATCGGAGATGAAGGAGAGCAAGATCCATTCCCCTTACGTGAAGGAATTATGCTTCGCCCCGGCAACCATGATGGTCTTATGAAGTTCGATATCGGTTTGGGTCCTGAAGACGCATGGCTACTTGGTGATCATTGCAAGCTCAACTTATCATTCGATATTTCTTATAATGCATATAAAATCTATGAAGATGATCGGGATGTTATTATCTACCTTCTCGATTTGCGTTTGGAAGAGAATCCTTCCAGCAGCACCCCTGCAACAAATTGGTCATTATATTATGATACTTTAGATTTTGATCAGGAATTAATCACAATTTCAGAAAAGCCTGATACGATAGATGATACGAAAACAGGAGCCGTTTCATTAGGAGGTGTGGTAAATGAAGAAACATATGGTATCGAGGTTGAATTTACTTATGATCCTGAAACTTCCCTCTATTCCATTGATAATTCGAGTGAATTATATTACTTATTAGATCTCTATTCTATTGAACCCCTTGAAATTCGAAATGAATCAGGCGAATTAGTAGCCGATTGGGAGCAAGCATATCAAAGCTCTCCTCATAAGAAGGAGCAAGCAATAGTTCGACTGGGAGAAAATGCAAATATTCAGGATTCTACATCTTTTACCGTAATTTATCGATTTTACTTCGATTTTGATGGATATTATGCTCAAATTACTTTGGGTCCAAATGAAGGAAATCATATTAATATGAGTTGGATTGAGATTGAGTTAGCTGACGGCTTTTTGCCTGAAAGTGAGGATAGCACATCCTTTATGTTTACCAGATTCAACCAAACTTGTGTTGGTGATGATGAAACTACTGAATTTTATTTAGATTATACTAAAGAGGATGCCGAAAAATCTGATTTTATAATATATAATTATAAAGAATTGGATGCATTAGATACAGAGCAGAATGACGATTCAGTTAGTCTATCTATTGAAGGTAATTGTTTAGAAATTTCATTTGATGAGCCTATAGGTTCCGATGTGAAATTTGCTGTAGAGTACGGCGTAAAATCTCAATATTTATTAGGATATGGATTCCAAAAGTTTAATGAAACCTATAGTGATTCTGTACGATTGTTATCTAAAGATTCTAATGAAGACATGATTAAGGAGAGTGGAGAAACTCTCGAAGCGTATAACGTTGAAGATCCTTCCTTGTATATTGGTTTAGATAATTCCCTTGACGAGACCATTTTAGAGCTGTATAATATGCCCCTGCTTTATGGCCCAGAAATTAACTGCACCTTTATTTTAGATTCCATAGTAGTTGATTGGATTAAAAGCTTTAAAGCACAAGATAATAATACCTTAACTATTGACTTTTATTTTGTAGCAGGTGGCGGGTACGGTTCTTATTATATGGATTCGGTTGACCTTTCTCTTGATTGGTATACCATAAAAGATGATTTAGTGTCAGGGTCATATATACTTCAATACAGTAAAGATCTTCAAGGTATTTATGATACGTATGGAGCAAGCTCACTTGATATTTATATCAGTATTTCTCAACAAGGTACTAGCGCTAACTTTATTCCCTACATCATTCTTGAACAATTTGATTACCTCTGTGATGATCATTATGTGGAAATGTATGCTCGAATGCCGGTAAACGAAGATGAAATCCTTGATGTTGATGCAGTTATCAACACCCCTCATTATTATCAGATTTTATCCCGACCATTCTTAGATTGCGCCTATGGAGAATCTGATTTTGATTTAATTGACGGTTCAGAAGTTACAGTTGGAATTGATGGGTTAATGTATTCAAGCTTAGTCGCATTAGATGGAACACGAGGAGATTATAACTTCACTTATTTAGGTACCCAAGAAACTCTTCCAGTGAATTCAGAAAATTATTATATGATTCCTAATCTAGCACTTTTTACTGATGCATATAATACTGATGAGGTCATCTATCAAGACGGTTTTGTAAACCTTTATTATGGAAGTGGTACTGATGTTCGAGGAGAATATGATTACAATAAAAGGATTTACATGGATTATTCTGGTGCTGGAGTGGATGATTATGAGTCGTATCTTAACAATGGAGCCCCGACATCATGGGAAGCCACCTTTAATATAACCGATCAATTTTTAACCACTCAGGAAATTTCAGTCTCAGGTACAGTTCTATACCATCAATTATTCGATTTAGGCTCCGATATTATAGATAATAGTGAATTAATTGAGATTTTACCTGATATTGAAGGGATGTTTTTCGGAATTGAACTTCCTACTGATGTAAGCATCGCGCATATTAGAACCATCGGAACTCCATACGAGTACGATTTAAGCGCTCAAGGATTTCCAATAGATCCCAATGATTATGACCAAGGTACTTACTGTAAATTTGATGATGGTAAATCTTACACCATGAATTTTGATACGCGGGCAGAACATAGTATTATGAACTCTACCATATTTTATTCGCTTGAATTTGCGTCTAACGGCAGCAAGTATATCGTGTTTTACAAAAATTATACCACCGTACAATCCTATGCAATAGATAACTTTATTATGGTAGATTACTGGGCATATTATACTTTTACTCAAGGGTTTGATTATAATATTGTGGAAGATCCTATCGATCCTTTTGTGTCTACGATTGTGTGGGAATTTACCGTAGATTCTATCGATTCATATTCAATACATCCTGACTTTGCTTTCAATAGTTCCTCTTTTACCATTGATTATTCTTCGTTAGAATGGAATTTAGCAGATAATCGAAATGGGTATATCAAGGATGGAAATGATCAGTTTACATTCCAACCTGAGATTACCACCAATATTTCGGTAGTGTACTATGGAGATGATAATGAATCATTTTCACTATTAAATATCGTTCCTGATAACCAATTCAACGACTCCCAGATATTCAAAGAAGTATATGTACAATTCTGGGATGGAGAAGACTTATCATCAGTAGATATATTCCGCATACCAGATGACATTATTATACATGACTACATATATCAAGATGTAAGCACCAGTTTCTATTATTGGATAAATTTCACTAAATGTGAGCAACGCGTACAAGATTTCTATCCAAATTATACACTTGTACCCGATTCATATGCATTTGTTGAAATTCAATTTATTTCAGATCAATTAAAATATCCATTGACTCATACTCCATTTAATTATGAAATGGTGCAAAGTCAACACACAACATATCATATTACGCTAAATATCGAAGGAAAAGATCCGATCTATAGTTATGAATCAGAATTTGAAAAATATGTGCTAAAAATCGAAAATAATTATATCTATTTCAACGATAAACTATACGGAGAAGAGGGTTATATCTCCAATAAAACGCAAATCTCTCTTTCCTATAAGTTTAAACTTCAGCCAGGTCTTTTAGACCAAGAACATTTCTTTATGGTGATATACCCTTGGACTAACGTATTTGATACCACAATAGATATAGATGACCCCGACTATTATCGTGAAAAATACAGAAAACTTTCAGGAGGGTCAATTATTTCACCATTTGAATATTCTCTTTCCATTAATGATACTTATTCGCTCTATTTAAGCTACCGTTTGAACTTAAGAGAATCTTATGACGTGAAATGTGAGATCGACTATGCTTCTGGAGAGTTGGACTTTTCCTACTTGCAAAATGGGCTTGATACTTATATTAAAGAGTATGTGAATGATGAGGAAGCTGCAGTACGGGTGTATTATTTCGATACTGATGGAACCAAGAGACCCTTACAACAATGGCATTATACCGTAGATCCCGTAGAGCATAAAGTAATTTTAAAAGATAATGGAAATATTATAACCACTCCAAATGAAATTTCAGAATTTTATATTACTATTATTCCTGAATCCCGTGATTATACTCTTGCTACGTATGAATATACTTATAATCCTTCCTTGAATATGTCAGATACACTTGCATTAACTCATTGGGAAGTCACCAATGGAGAACAATTTGACGTGATCCCCAATTTCAATGCTCTGTATTATGTAAATGAACAAGAAAGCACGTTTACTCGTAGTTTATGCTATGCAACTCAAATATCCTCTTTCTTAGAGATTGGCGAAGAATTAGTATTTAATATAATCGATGAATTGCCAGAGGATGTAGTTGCTGATATTGCTTCGGGAGACTATGGCAGCCTATTCATTAATACAATTATGGATAATTATGAAGCGTTAGACACGCTCGTTGTTGAATTACATAGCTCATCAGCAAAGATAGGTGAACAAATATTCTCAAGAGAAGAATTACTTGCGTGTGATTTCAAGCTCCAGATTGATCTTGCTGGTGCGAACGCCTTACACCATTTAATATTCAAGCCCGAATTCAGAACTGATAACGAGTATAGCGATGATAATGTCGTCGGTATACCTTATTTTGAATTTATAGAGTGGGATGAGGCGCTTACCACCACTGATGAGGATGGAAATCTTGTAATGATGCATATTCTTGAAAAAGATCTTTTCACCAAAGATAGTCCTCTAGAAATTGCTTATATGTTTAATGATAAACTACAATGGCTAAAATTACCCGAAGATATAGCATTCAATTGGGAAATTGAAGTAGATGCTTTCAAGAGAAATATCTCTTATCTGTTGCTTCCGAGTGCGTATATAAATCCCGATGATAGTTCTGAAGTAACTTCCTTTGAAGATGGCGACTTGATTATTCTACGATATAATACACCTGTAGATAAAGCCATCCAAATTGGAGTTGAAAAAATGTATTTGAATAAGAAGCCCGCTAATCCATCCCTTCCTTTTGCCGAAGTTATGCTTATAAACACGAATAATTCCATTGATTACAGCACATTTTCAGATCCTTACAGTTATACTTTACCCTTAAATCTTACGCCATTCAATACGGAATATTTAGGCACTTACATGGATATTTTAGTTGATATTAACTTAACAACTCTGGAAGAATTTGCAGAAAACGGGTATCTTGACTTCTCTCATTTAGTGGTTTCTGTTCCAGACCCCGCCTATGAACTCACCTTACATGAAATTGCGATAGTACAAGAATATCAAGACGGCTTAGAGTATTCTGAAGAATTTTATAGTAGAATATGGCAATTTACAGAACGAGACAACTTTACCTCGACCGATGATCCTGAACATGACCAATATCACTTTACCTACAACAAAACTCCCCTCTACTATAACGATCCAGACAATGGTAAATGGCTCGAATATCTAAAGATCTATGATGAGAATTACAATTATTATTCCGCAGGTCTTTCCGGTGATGAGTATCAACTTTTATGGGATCCCGATTCTGGAAACTTCACATGGAATAAAGGTTTTGGTGTGTTCCAAGATTACTGGGGTATGCAAATTGAGCTTCCCGCGATGATAGAACCTAATACCACCCTTTATTTCGAATATTGCTATAATGAGTCTTGGAATTCGCCAATTGTGATGCAATATGAAAATATTCTTTTTGAATCCATTGATTTGGTCTATAATTGGGATTATTTGCTTACGCCCCGATATGAAATGTGGTATGGAGAAATTTATGATAATACCAATAACGGTTATGATTATGAAGTAGAACAGTATTATTCCGAAGCATTTTCGGTATATGATGATTCTTCAATCTATTCATATACATTTGAAGCAGATTACAACTTTACTACCGATTTCCTTAATATGTCTTTGTTTAAAGTTATCGGAGTCTATGCCAACTTTACGGAAACCGAGCTTGTAGATGATAATACTAACTATGATATTGATTTTGATATTGACAACAAAGAAATAACTATTTCGGACCTTATTTCTGGTGATGGCCTTCTCAATCAATTTGATCTGATTACTGTTATTGTAAACTTCACTTCAGGTCCAATTTCCCAGAGAACCGTTATAACCTTTTCAAATACTTTTAATGAAACCTATCTTTCTGATATTGAATCATCGTTTTATGATTATATTAGCTGCTCTTTTGATTATTCAGTCAATCAACCATCCTTTCTATTTGCAGAATCCGCTTATCACATAATTTCCGATTCTACCTCATTTATTCCGATTAATTATTCCAAAAATACGGATTTAAGCTTTGATTTCGGGATTGAAGATTATGATACAAATACCATCTATGAAAAATTTGAAATTCACGAAGACAAATATAATACGATCTATGTAGCTGATTTAGATTTTGATGGTGAAGTGGACTATAAACAGGAAATTGATATAGATAAGAATGATAGAATAGACATCACACGCTACGGGATCGATGATCCCGAAAATCCGGGAGAAATTATTTGGTATCGTATAATACAAGATTTTGAGACTGAAGAAAAAATAATTAATAAACAGCAAGATGAAGAATTAAGAACTAATTGGTTCAAAATAGCAGATCTTGGAGTCTGGGCACAGCGTTCTGTACAAGAACAATCAAGTACCGTTCAGTTTACAGACACTAAATTCTACAGTGTAAAATTAGATGTTGATCTCGATGGCTATGCTGATAGCCAGATGACCTATCACCGAGTTACAGATACAGTTATTCATGAAAATATAGTAAATGAATGGACGGCGATAGTTAGTGCTGAAGCAGATGAATATATGACTATATATATAACTGCAGAAATAATTAACCATCTAACGATAGAATTAATTGAATCATTTGATTATGAAGTATTAAAACAATATTTAGATTATTCCCAATTTTTAGTTCTAAAAGGCTCCTATACCAAATTTAGAGAAACTTCTATTCTTTCTCACACAGAACAGACCATTCAAGAAGTACTTACATATATAGATTGGGAAGAAGGAGAAGTCACGAGTACTCGATCCTATGTAAATATGTTTTCAGAAGGACTTTCAGAGCTCTCATATAGAAACTTAAAGTCAGATGTATTTAGCACATTGTCAGTATATAATGAAGACACAGACCAAACACAAGAAATTAGCGGACTTCCTTTTTTCATCGCAAATTTCTCCCAGATCGATTGGCATACCGAAGTATGGGGTCCTGATGCTGTACCAATACAATTTGATACTCTTTATAGTAGCTATGGTGAAGATGAGAATACAGTTAAAAACTATTATGAAGGTACCTATTGTATAAACTTTCGCAATCGTTTTAGTCTTTATCACGACTATCAAAAAGATCTTTCTGATGATGTTATAGGCTCAACATTATTTAATGTGGAAGGTATTTTCATAACTCCCGTAGATGGGAAAGTGTATTTTACATCAACGAAAGCTGCATATCAATCTTCTGACCGTACAATGGCTAAAACTTACGGACATTATCTTTATTATGACAGCGACAAAAATGGCTTCTACGAAACCGTTTATGTATTAGCTCCTGATGAAGATGAGGATGGAGTATATGATGTTATTTCAATTATCTATAATTATGACGGAGACCATGCAATTACGCCATATGAGATAATTAGCACCGAAGAATCATTTACTGGTAATTATATTTCCCGAAAAGTTCTTGGAATAGATTTTCACGGTATAATAATTAATGAATTTGGAGGGTCAGTTAATAATCTTAAGGATTGGTTAGATGAGTGGTACGGAGAAATCCATGATGGGTTTATTACCAAAGATAATGTGTTTGAGATTTATAAGCTTTTGCCGATAGAAAACGTTAATGAGTTCGCTCCTGCGTTATTTTACGAGGCATATTTAGGAGCTTATGGTGATGCATGGAATATGTATCAAGACCAGCTTTGGGATGACGTATGGGAACAAGTTGGAATGATGGCCACTGCGGGATATATATCAGGAGGGGCCTCTATAGCGTTAATAGCACTTGGGGCTTCAAATCCAGTGACTGCTCTCATCGGAGGTCTTATTTTCGCCGTTATATACTGCAGTTTAACATTGAGTTCTCAAGATGCAAAGCGTCGAGAGCAGCAGAATAAAGTTTCCGCGCAAACCTATTATTCACTTGATTCGGACAATAATCAGCCAACTAATATAAACCAGAAACAATTGAACGGAGGCACTTGGGAGCATTATTCCGAGCATCCCAGTCCGAAATATATGCCCATATCTACAGGTGAAATAAACCCTCAATATGACGCAAAAGCAATTGTAACACCACCTGACAGCCTCAGAATCACTGGACGCATGGGCGATTCCAATTTTACGTTCTTCGGTATTGAAGAAAAAGAACTAAACTGGTGGGATAAGTTTTGGATGAATGTATTTGAGGCTTTAGCTGGAGGTGGCGACGCAATGGCACCAGGTTCTGGTATTAATTTCCCTGAATTTACTGATGCGGAGGAGGAAAACATTAGAGATATGCTAAGAGCTGCTTCACATGCCTATACAAATCTGGACTACTTACTTATAACAAGCGAATTGCCATCATATAATATCATTGAATATTATGAGTTCGATCATGGAACGGAAGATTATCGCACTATTGCATATGATAATTATAAAAGTAATACGTTAGGATTTTTAGAGCAAACCATGATTCCCGCTTCAAATGGAAAGTATAATGCAATAAGACCGATGTGTATTAATGGTCGCCCCGCATACATGTATATTAACAGCAATGATGAGTTCAATCAGCGTATCCAACCACTTTCACCGTTATATCAACCCGTTGTCATTAGTAATGAGCGATATGGAGTGCTTTTTCCAGACGATACCATCCCAGACTCTACGATTTCAGTTGATATCCAAAGCGGATTGTTAAACGATTCCTATACTTCAGGTATTGACTCTAATAATCTTACAATTTATGAATATAAGCGAGGGTATAAAGCAAAAATTCCACTCTATAGCGATGAATTTAACTATCCAATTAGTTTGATCACGGTTGAAGTTATTACTTCAGGTGTAAGTTCAGGTCTATTATCCAGTACTTATTTTGCCACCTATGTTTCGGAAATCGAGCTTACGTCCAGTCAATATACTCTCGAAGGAGGTAATTTATACTTTTGCGAAACTTTTGATGAGATTATTCTTTCAGCTTTTAATTTTAAAGTATTGCAAGACGAGTTTCTAGAATTAACTCAGAATTGGGAGGAAGGGACCCTCTTTTATAAAGTTCATATCCACATTCCGCAAGTGATTGCAGATACATCTACGACCGCAGGAGTTATCGATACGATATCCAGTGATGCTGGCAGAAGTGCGTTAGCTCAGACCACTCAGTATTTAATTAGTGATTTCTTTAACGTATTCACCTTAGCAAAATCATTTGCCGAAGGTGAAGCACAAAAAGATTATACCGTACAAGTTACAGCAATTTCCACCCTGATATCTTCTTTAGCCCTTCTGCCCGTTGTTTTCGCCTCCGCTGGAGTATCGGGTTTTATTAAAGGTGCGGTTGGCAGGACTATAGGAACAACTGTAGCAAAATATGTTGCGTCGTTGCCAGTTCAGGTACTACAAGAAGTATATGAAGAGCTTTATATTGACTCATTTATAGAAGAAACATTACAGCATTTGGGCGACTCTACCGGTATCTGGGGCGTTATTGTCACTTCATTACGGGAAGCTATACTCGGGCCAGCAGCCGAATTCCTAGGAAGCCTCAGAGGATCTTCAAACGTAGATGTAAATACCCAGATGACCGCTCAAGAAGTTCAATTACAACAAACAAGTAATATCTTACAATCATTTTTATGGACTGGTCATCATGTTATGCAAGAGGCAACATTAGATAATGCCATCTCTTCGGACGTATCAACTGAAGCTCAATTATTAAGTAATAATATAAATAAGATTCAAGCCCAACTTGCAGAACTGGGACTTACTCGACAGAAGAATAAAATAAAGGCAAAATCTATATTCGGCACGGAATTCATAATTCAAGGAATCTTCTCCCTTCCTGGACTCTTCTTTGGCGGGTTCAATTTAGGCGCGATGGGAACGCTTCTTGACCTGTCAATCGATTATATGTTTGATGTCCAATTATCTCGCCACATGATCGACAATAAAATCCAAGCGGTAACTCAAACGAAGCACAGATTAGACCTTGAAGCAAAGTATTTAGGATTAGTACGCGATGCACAAACCGTTTCTAATATCCCTCAAGTCAAGTTCGTACTTGCCATGGCACAAGGGATTGCCACCATCAACCCAAGCCAATACAGCGCCTCCGAATTCCAAACTCAAGTACAACTGCAAATAAATCAACTCGATGCATTCGGCACAATTATAAGGTCTGTGAAAGAGAAACAGCAAAAAATCAAAGAAAGGCAGAATCAATTGGAGGTTCTAGGTAGTTCTAAAGAAAATGTCGAGAGTATAGAGCAGAAATTTCAGAATAATCCTAATCCGATACAGCTACATCTCAATCTCGAATTTCTGCCTGGAATGATTGCGTTTGAGCCTCACAGGCAAGCTCTTCGCGTCTGGAGTGAGGAAAATCCAGAAGGCATCAACCTTAACCCCCCTTCCGATTTAACACTTCCCGAATTTGAGCTCTACATAAAGAATAAATTAGGATTAGATCGAAGCCAAGAAGTTTTTCTTGCGTTAACCCTAGTTGATGAGAGTACCAATGAGATAATCCAAATCAGAGTTGATGAGAAGATTGGTGATTTAGAGATTGACGATCAAACCACCATTGGTGAGATTTCCAATGCTATGAATGGATATAATTTATATATAATGCCTCTGACTGCGGGCGCTTGGGGTGGTATTAATTATGATCCAAATTATATTGTACCTATTTATGATTGGTTGTTTGAACCCCCTTCTGTAAAGATTATAAGAGAAAAGATGGGAACACTATTTGATTCTGAAATTATATCCAAATATTTTAGTGATCCTGTATTACAAGAGCAACTTATAAACATATATTACCAAGTTATCACCCCTACAGCTAGAGCTTATTTGGATAAGATTTCTACAGGAACAGTAGGATCCGTTTTTGGAGCCAATTCTATATTTAGTGGGAAAAATTCGTTTGAATGGATTTCCAGAACTGCAGAATTTTATTATTTGTTACAGTTAGAAAATTCTCCTCAATATAAAAATATGAATCTAAAACTAAAGAATGCAAAAATTAAAGAATTCAAAGCATATATCAGTGAAATAATCGAATTTGTATTGAAGCCTCGATTCGAGAACACATTTGATGATGCTAATAAAGGCTTAGATTTTATTAAATCTTTATTAGAAGAGAGTGCCCGATATGCAATTATGGAAATGATTTTGTTACAAATTACAGATGGAGGTAAAACTAAATTAGAAGGATCTGAGTTAGCTTCCAAATTAGAAAACTTTTTAGCTAGTTATGACAAGAATAAGTTCATTAAAGAGTTTAATAAAAAAGGTACTAAATTTGTGCAACTCCGTTTCATGGAGAGCATGCTTACAGGTGAGTGGGATACACAGATGCGCTTTGATTACACTCCATATGAAATTGGCTGGTACCGTGAGACTTTTTCATTTATGTTCCTTATTAGTGATTCTCTTATTAAATTGTTTTTTGATGATGAGTTTGACTTAATGGCGGGGTATGATAGTAGTGCAGATAAGCATACAAGAATTCAATTTTATCAGACAATTTCGTATAATCCAAAATATGTTCACAAAGATTTTAAAGATTTTATTGATACCGATCTTGAAGCCGTTTATAAAAAGTTAAATAATGGGTTAGCTGAAACTTTTGGAAATTTAAAGAAGCAGAATTTCAGAATCACTGACCTCTTCCAGATGTATATTAAGGGACTAGCATATATCAATTATGCCATCAAGAATTCTAGGACCTCTGATAACGAACTAATGCTTAATAATATCGCAATGGATACTTTAAGCACTATTTTTGGTGCGTTCTTTAAAAAAATATCTGATAAAGGTACAGCAGCTGAGATTGAGAAACAAATAGAAGTATTAGTAGTTGCTAGTAAGGTTGGAGAGATTGCTCCTATTGGTAAGATTATTAATACTATAGTAGAGACGCATAAATTAAGTCAGCTCCATCAAGCGGGAAAAGAAGATGGTTTTTGGGTAGAGGGTGAAGGAACAGGTAAAGGTCCTGACCAAATGGAATTCTATATTACTATAGCAGATAAAATAAATGAGAAGTTAAAATCAGAGTCTATTGATAGATCCGATATTAATAAAGTTGTAAAGAAAATTCAATCTTATTTAAAAGATGTGGATTTCAAAGATGAAATTAAAGATATAGCTAAAGATATTTTAGGAGCAGCCTATAAAGATATGGCGGTCAGTGAGATTTATAATATTGTTAATAAAGAGTTCATAGGGGGTAATCTGAAGAGAATACTTAAACAAGATGATCAGGGTAACTATCAACTTGAGTGGGATATAACAATAAATGTATATAAACGTACTGATATTGATATTGACGAGGCAAAATTAGCGAATTCAGGACTTTTCTTTGTTATAAAAGATAGAAGTGGAAAATTAGCTAAGATGACTTATTCCCAAGTTAAGCAAATGTATCCTAAATTTGATTTTAAACAAGCATGGATAGCCGTAAAGGATAGGAATAGTGGCAATGGATTAATGTCAGCAACAGAGAAGATCAATGATTTACCAGATTCATTGGAGAATGATATTTCAGATAAGTTTGGGGATATTGAAGGAGTCTATATAACAGACCATAGTGGAAAACTCTTACTCGGAAGGATATTTCTTGACAAAGATTTCTATGAATTTGCTGTTATGGAGGATGCAGAGATTTCTCAGCTCTTAAGAGAAAGTATAGAGCATATTAAGAATTATGATTTCCCCGGCGCTGATAGGATCAATGAATTTTTCCATCTTACATATTTACGTTCGATTTCTTGGAAGACGGGAGGGAGAATTAGCTCAATTATTCAAGATGTTGATTCAGCAATCATCCCTACAGGACCTCATAAATCAATTTTTTCCATAGAGAGAGCAGCAGTTATTCTAGGGAAAGAACATGTGATACTCAATCCAGACCGAAATAAAATTACTGAATTGAAAGGGGAATTATCTGCATTATTGAATGTTATTAATCAACTAGGTGGACTGTATACTTCCCACGAATTATATAAAGAGAGTGAAATAACTCCTAAGATATTTCCAACTAAAGATTTTGCCAATTTACATTCAAAAGAGAAGATATTTGGAATTAATGAATTTAGAACAATGTTAGAAAAAGTGGTGCCAAAGCAAGGAGGGTGGCTGCACAATAAAGATCCTTCCAACCCGTTACTTTCAGATTATTGGTATGAACATCTTGCACGATTTTCTGAATATTCTTATAATAATAAGCTAACAAAGGAACAATTTTATAAGAATTGGCTTTTAATAATTCAGAATGATTTAGAGAGAGGCTCGCCTAGTGGTTATTTCAAGGGTTTTGAAGATTTAAAAGGGAAGACCTTTACAAGTAATTTTGAGGATAAAGTTAATGATGATTTAATCCATAAAATCGATGAAGCGGTAAGTAATGCCATCGGGTATCCTTACTACATCAGCCTCCTTTCGGGAATCCTTACCATATATCATCCATTAGGATCATTAGGCTCGGGACTAATAGAGATAGGATTTCTATTACATACAGACGAAAAACAAGCTGAACTTTTGAATGATTGGAATCTAAGGGCGCTTCAAAGTGGAAGCTATAAATCGGAGGGTAGAGCTTATTTGAAGGGTTATACAGAAAACAAAGGTATCTCATACGATAAATCTGCTTTAGTATTTGCTTCACTATTTCTATACGGATTTTATCATCATATTTCCGATAGAAAATTATCATTTGAGCTTAGCCGCGATAAGAGCTCGATTTTATCACATTATTATAGTAGATTTTTGCCGCAGAAAATTACGGATTATAAGACTGCGCTTTTTAATTTTATTTCCACAGAATTCAAATCTTATATGGATGCTGAATACATTGATAAGCGTAATACCATTGAGAGGGGTATAATTAAAGAGTTCTTTCTTAAGGCGCTAGATAAAGCTTTAGAGATCAAGTTTAAAAAAGAACCCTGTTCTATCTATAAGCAAGAGCGTATAACAAAATTGTATAGGACTTACTTAATCAATTTTATTGATGAACCATTTCATTCACTGAAGCACTCGGGTAAAAAAGATTCCCTTCATGATTTTGTAAGATATCTACGGGATATAGCCCATTCAGGTAATGATGGGCTCATTACTCTGGATCCTGGGATTGCTCGACATGGAATTGCTGATCCTATCGACATTTTCATTGAATATGATAAGCTTTCAAAGATTTTGCCGGAGATAAGTCAAACCTTTAATTTTTATTACGACTCACATAAAGAATTGGGGCATAGCACTAAGAGTCCGAATTATAGGATAGTATATGATCTTTTCTCGGGAGAGTTAAATAAGAAGATTGAAAACACATATAATAAGCTCCTAGAAATGTTTTATAAAGTCGACGAGAATGGCAAGCTAACTACTGAGTTAAAAGATGAGCTAAATGTTAAAGAGTTTACAGGAACAGAATGGACTTTAAACTTTTACACTGAAACAGATAAAGGTGTTAAGAAGTCGCCGACGCATCTAGGATTATCTCCTACCGGATATTCATTTAATATAAACGATCCAAAACAAGTTCATAAAGCAATTGTCACCTTACTGTTTTGTACCTTATTGGAAGATCGATGTTTTGGTGTAATCTTTGTTGCCGGAGATGATAAGAATCAATTCTTCTATTATGATAAGTACGGGCTTTATTCGGAAGAATATTTTATGGAATCAGAACATGCGAAGAGTGTGAGATTTACAGGTTCCCACTTCTGGAATCGATATGCACCAAGTTCTTCGTTCACTAAGGCGGAGTACCAGAAGTACATCGACGAGTTAAAGGATAATCCAGATGAATATCTTAGCGTCAAGGATATTAGGAATTTTCTTGAAATGCAGCCATCTCGTCAGAACGGTGATGCTGACATTAGATATTATATTATGAATAAATTTATTAAATTCTTTTCAGAATTTTACAATGCTGATTTCCATAAGATTGGAAACGTATATGATATAATCGAAGATCTTTTTATATAATTCTTTCTTTTTTATTCTTATCCATATTTACTTGTGTGAACCGTCCATTTGCCAAACTTTGTTTTTAGCCACTCAATTTCGGATTCACTAATTTCTGTTCCTTCTATATAAAGGCTTTGTAGAGATTTAAGGTTAATAGTTGTTGGCGGTAAACTTCGTATAGGATTATCACTAATGGAAATTATTTCCAGCTTATCTAATTCTCCAATACAAGGAGGTAATTCTGAAATATTATTATTTCGAATTCTTAAATCTTTCAATGTTTTTAGTTTACATATTGATTCAGGCAATCTTTCTATTTGATTTTCTCCACATTCGAGATTTACTAGTGAAGTCAATTTACCAATAGAAGAAGGAAGTGTTGATATTTTATTACTGTCTACATCAAGCCATGTAAGAGTTTTAAGATCTCCTATTGATATAGGTATTTCTTCTAGAAGGTTTTTACTTAGAGTGAGAGTTTGTATCGATTTAAGGTTCCCAATAGAATCCGGAAGTTGCTTTATCTGATTATTATAAAGGTCTGCATATCTGAGAGAATTTAAATTCCCAAAAGATTTTGGAAGAGTCATTAATTTATTATCGCGTAAATCTAGTCTCTTTAAAGAAAGAAGATTTCCGAATGATTCTGGTAAAGTTTCAAGTTCATTATCAAATAAATTTAAGTTTTCTAATCTTTTCAAATTCCCAAATGATTCAGGTAATTTTATTAGTTTATTGTTGCTAAGATTTAACTTTTTTAGAGAAGTCAATTTTCCAAACGATTCAGGAAGCATCCTTAATTGATTCGAAGAAATTCTTAATTCTTCTAATGATTTAAGATTTCCAAATGATTCAGGTAATTTTTCCAAATTTACAAATATCCTAAGTTTTTTTACAGATTTCAATTCCCCAATCCAATCGGGAAGACTTTTCAATTGGTCGCTTGAAATACGTAATATAACTAAGTTTTTCAAGTTTTTTATTATTTCAGGTAATTCTTCTATATAACACCTTGCAAGATTAAGTTCCTTCACTATTCCTTCTTCCAATAGAAAGCTCTGATCATAGCGAGAGTCTTTCGAATCTAAATAGAATTCTTTTTCTGTTAATCTTTCTAGTTCCTTTATAGCGTTCTCTTCTTCTACTAATTTGAACAGGCTATATTTTTCTTCTCCTGTTATCAACTTCATATATTTTTCTTGGAGCAAGAATTTTTGGACGTTCTTCGTCCCGTTAAAGAATCGAGAAATTATTTCTTCTTTAAATCTTTGTTT
This sequence comes from Promethearchaeota archaeon, assembly GCA_019058365.1. Taxonomy (GTDB): domain Archaea; phylum Asgardarchaeota; class Lokiarchaeia; order Sigyniarchaeales; family SOKP01; genus Loki-b32. The sequence continues at coordinate 45,663 of JAHPZE010000022.1, forward strand.
TGCTTTTAAATCTCCGACTTCAGTCAGTCTTTTTAATAAGGGGAATGAAAGGTTGCTGTGAAGGAGTCGGGTATCATAATTATGTTCTGCCCATGCTTGAATATTTGAGCAATGAACCAAGAATCTCACATGAGGTGGAATATCTATTACTTCCACTTCAAAATTATCCTCATACATATGGTAAGGAGCATTAGCCACTTCATCTACAGACAATTCTGTTAATTCATCAATAGAATCAATTTGTTGAAGCTCTTTTAATCTGTCAGCTTGTCTATTTAGTAAAATGATTGAGCAATGTTCGAACAATTCTCCATTTACATAAAGATTTGTCTTCTCATCTTCAAGTTTCAAAGTAATAAATTCATTTATTTTATATTCAACCATCTGAATAAAACATATTTTCTTTTTATTTCAAGTTAAATAGTTTATTTTTAAATATGAAGGGAAAATGTGAGTTATTTAATAGAATAAAAGAAAGCAAAAATATTTAAATTTTAAGAGATAGTTTAATTTCTGACTTTAAAAGTTATCATCACATACCTTTCTTTTTGAATCTGGGTTAATATTTTCATAGTATAGATTGTAACCCTCTTGATTCTTGAAATAAGGCATAAGAGCTAGGAACTTATAAAATTCTATATTTTTTGTAATAAAAGATTCCAAAAATACTTTTCTAAATTAAAAAATCTGTAGTTATATTAATTATAGGTATAAAATTTTACACTTTTAACAATGACAAAAGCAGAAATTATTGAACTTTTTTCATTTTAATTTATTTTAATGAAAAAGAGATTGACTATTTTGTAAAAAGATTTAATATATATATTGAAATTAATAAAAAGTTTCACAAAATCTATAGTTAAAACAAAAGATCCCTTGCAATTCACTTTTGAAAGTAATTAAAAAAAAATATTATAAATCTTTAGTTACTCGCTTTTTATCATACATTTCAAGTAGAGCTGGCATGAAAATTCTACTTAACTTTTTATAAACTTTTAAATTTTCTTTCTGTGGAACCTTAGTATCAAAAAATCTAACCATATTTTCAATAGCTTTTTCAAAATTAGAAAATCTTTTGCATCCATAAAATCCTAAGATTGCTGCTCCTAAAGCGGCTCCATCTTTTTCTTCTGGAATTAAAATTGTTTTATTTGTAATATCAGCAAAAATTTGAGCCCAAAAAGAACTGTTCATCCCGCCTCCATCAACTCTAATTTCACCTAATTTATAGCGAGCCATTCCTTCTAAGATATTTATGTACATTTGAGCACTTAAAGCAGCACATTCCATTATTGCTCGAATCATATGACCTCGAGTATGATTCCAACTTAATCCATGAATTGTTCCTTTTCTAAACATCTGTAATGGAAGAAATAGAACTCCTTCACTCCCGGGTGTAATAAGTTGCGCTTCAGTAGTTAGAACTTCATAAACGTTAAGATTTTTTTCTTCACACTCTTTAATTTGCATTTGTGAAAAATTATCTTTAAACCATTTCAAAACACTACCTGTTCCTGGTACCGCACCCTCAATCATCCATTTTCCTTTAATAACATGCGGTAGCGAAAAAATAGGAAAATCTCCAGCTGGGGGGATTGGCTCGTCTACAATATAATCAACAAAGGTACCTGTACCTGTTGTTATTTTTGCCTGTCCCTTTTTTATCACACCTAAACCTAAAGCAGCACACTGTTGATCCGCTCCGCCTTGAACAACTGGAATATTTTTTTTTAGTCCTAATGCTTCTGCCGCATCGGAAGTTAATTCACCAATAATATCACCTGGAGTATGTATTTCCGGCCAAAGATTCAATGGTATCTCTGCTTGTCTAGACAACTCTTCATCCCAATTTAGGGTTTTCATATTAAGTATTCCCCAAATTCCGTTTGTAGGATCTGTGACATGTCGATTGCATAATTTAAAATTTATATAAGAATCTGGTGTGATAATTTTATATGCTTTATTAAACAGTTCTGGTTTATTATTTTTAAGCCATAACAATTTAGCGATTAATCTCCTTAATCCACCTTCTTCTAACATTGCCCGACCACTACTAAGTTCTCTTTCATCTAACCAAGTTAACGCGGGGTGTAGAATATTACCATTTTGATCAATAATTGTTGTAGTAGATCGGAAGAATGAACTTGATATTCCAATTATATTATCAGGATTAATACGTTTTATAGCATTATTACATGTATTTTTAATTGCATTCCACCACATAATAGGATCATGTTCTGAGATACCTGCTGGTTGTTTAACAAGAGGATACTCTTCATAGGCTTTAGCAATTTCTTTACCGTTTATGTCAAAAAATATTGTTCTTGCCCCTGTAGTTCCAACATCAAATACACACATCAAATCGCTCATATAATCACATCTCTTTTTCTCATTTAATTAAATTTAAAATTTAAAAATTTATTTAGATTACTTTTATTATTAATTCAGATATATCTAGTATTTTATATTTTTCTTTTTCAGTTTCTTCAATTCCATATGCTAATCCTAGTTCACAAAGAGGACAAGCAGAAATGAAGATCTTTACTCCTGTTTCCTTTAATTCACTAATTCTATTCCGGGCTTCCCTAACTGCTAAATCTTTATCTGCCCAGTGAGCGGTACCACTCCAACCGCAACAATGTACATATTCTTTGTTATAAATTGGTTCAATCACTTCTAAATCTGGAATCTTGTTAAGAATTTCTCGAATAGATTCAATATCATTTAGATTTCTTGCAATTAAACAAGGATCATGAACTGTAATTTTTTTATAATCTTTAGGAATGTTATTTGTAAGATGCAATTTTCCATCATTTATTAATTTCTTAAAATATTGAGTAGTATGTAGGATTTTTCTTTCAAGCTTGATTCCCGCCTTTTCATACCTATTAGTTAGAGTTAAAACACAACCAGGACAGTCTGATATAACGATGTTAGCACCAGTTGATTCAATAAGTACTTTATTTTTCTCAGCAAATTCTTTAGCTGTTTTCAAATCCCTTATATTAAATGCTGGACCTCCACAGCATACTTTTTTATCAAGATTGGTTGAAAATTTGATACCCGCTTTTTTTAAAATTTGAATATTCGCTTTTATTACTTCAGGAAATTTCATTGATTCGCATCCTATATAGTAGAAAACTTCATCATTGCCATCAGTTTCTATATTTTCTATTCCTTTTTCTTTATAAGTTTCATATATATTGTATTCTTCTATAGTATTAGTCTTGTTCAACTTATCAATCTGCTGTTTACAGTAATCTGGCATCATTCCTTTATCATTTAAATCATCTCTGACAGTTTCTAAAAGTGATACGACAGAAAATTCAAAAGGGCACCAAACCTTACAGTTTTCCTCATTTGTGCATTTGTACATCAAATCGATAAAAGCCTTATTTTCTTTTTTCATTGGATCTATCTTACCTGTTGTTAAATAATATCCAATTCTAGCTTTATAAGCAGGACTCATTGTTTCGGTTAGTGATGCTTGTAGAGTTCCACAATCAAACCTACACATATTTGGACAAAGCATGCATTTAATTAAATTCTCTACATCAGCTTTATATTCTCCTTCTGGAAAAAAATTAGCCTTTTTTTGCCTAAAGTTTTTCATTATCAATGATCTTGTTACTCTATCAGCGTTTTGAATAAGCGGTAAAATCCAACTGTACTTGTTTAATGTTTCTTCGACACCCATTTATTTTTCACCTCCTTTCCAGATATCTACATAAACTTTCCCAGGATTAAGAATATCATTTGGATCAAGCAATTTTTTGATTCTTCTTAATGTATTCATAGATCTGCCCAATTCAGTTTCCATCCAATGAGCTCTATTAATTCCTATTCCATGATGATGAGCAATTGAGCCATTAGCATCTATTACTGCCTTAATTATTGTATCCCAACATTTTTGGTAATATTCCAAATCTGTTTGTCCTTTTCCGGGGGCTCCACCAAAAGTGAAATAAATTCCTACACCATTTGGATAAAAATGTGAGACATGAGCAGTAATCATTATAACACCCTGCAATTTCTTCATTGATTCCAAAACAGAATAATAAACTCTTGATGCATCTTCCCATAGAGATGCAACTTCAATAGTATCAAATACTATTTTGTACGGAGGCATTGCTGAAGTTTCTGTTACTCTAAATCTAGTCTCAAACCAATGTTCTACTGGATGCACTCCACAGTCTACGCCTGAATTTTTCTCAGATTTTTCTTTAGTGATCAATTCTTCTAATTCAACTAGCTTTGAATTACCTTCGCAGACAAAAACAACCATTACTTTATCTTTCGCTTTCTCAATATCTGGAAAATGCCTTGAAGTCTCAAAAGAGTCATATATTCTAATCACTGCTGGATAAATCTGCTCTCTTAAGATTTGTCTAACTGCCTTAAATGAGTCTTCGATTGAAGGAAATGCATATGATATTAAAGTTCTTTTAGCGGGATAAGGCCAAATTTTTAGTGTTGCTTTAGTGACAATTCCGAGAGTACCCCCTCCTCCTATAAATAATTTATCAAGTTGAGGCCCTGTTGAAGCTCTTGGAATGGTTTTAAAATTAATAATTTCACCTTGAGGTAATACCGCTTCCATCCCTAATAAAATATCCTCAATTTTCCCATATTTAGTGCTAAATTGTCCTGCGGCTCTGTGGGCAATCCATCCACCTAAAGAAGATATGTAAAGGGATTGTGGTATATGTCCAGTAGTATATCCTTTAGAGTTTAAATGACGTTCTAAATTCATTCCATTTATACCAGTCTGAGCTGTAACTGTTAAATTTTTGTCATTAATTTCAAGAACTTTATTAAATTTTTTCATATCAATAATAATTCCCCCCTGAACGGGTATTGCTCCACCAACAACTCCAGATCCTTCACCATAAGGTATAACTGGAACTTTCTCTTGATTTGCAAACTTTAAAATGTTGGAAATTTGTTCTACATTTTCCGGCCATGTAACAAAATCTGGTAATCCAGCTATTTGACCCTGAAGTGTCCAATTGAACCCTATAAGCGATGTGTCCTTTGTATACGCTAAAATATCAATGTCTTTTGTTGAAACATTATTATCGCCTACAATTTCTTTTAATTTCGATTCTATCTTCTGTTTATCTTTAATTTCACAGCGATTTTCTTTATAAATTAATTCAAAGTCTTTAAAGTCCATAAGTACCAGTAGGTTTTTTTATTAACTTATTAAAATGATTACGATTAATTTATAATTTTAGTCAATATATTGATAAATAATAAATTCCTTAAAAGAGAGACGGAATAAGATAATCTGATTTAATAAATTGTTTCTCCTGTAATCTTATTCACTTTTAAATGCCTAAATTTTGCTTTTTTTCTAATAGGCTCTCTGCTAGCTGAAATTATTTAATAAATTTTCTGTGGTAAAAGATACTTTGCTGATTATTTTATCATTTCCTTCGTTTCTATAGAATTAAATAGTTTTAAGTTTTCAATTGAATAAAATAATTAGCTCATTAAATCATATTTGTATCAACAGAAAAATCAAGAAATTCTAACTTTCTATAAATTCGAGATATTGTATTTTTTTAAAAAATCAAAATCCTTTAGGTTATCAACGGAATTATTTCTCTTAAAACAAGTAAAACAAATATATATACAACTAAATTTAATTTGTTCATAGACTTTCCTTAAATTTTATTATATCTAATTGTCGCGAATTCCATAAATTAAATATAAAAAGTAAAAAACCTTCTAAATCTCATAACTAGATTCTGTTGCATTCATTAAAAAACAAAAATTATACATAAAAAAGAAATAATGCCAAATTCAATCTTTGGAACATCGGGTATTAGGAGGGTATTTAAAAACTATTCTGAATCAGATCTTATGTTCACTCCTGTCATGAGTCTTGAAGTTGGTTTAGCATTGGGCACTTATTTAAAAGGTGGTATTGTAGTTATTGGAAAAGATATTCGTATTTCCGCTCTACCAATAGAATATGCCTTAATTTCTGGACTTGTTAGTTGTGGATGCAATGTTAAAACATTAGGAATCGTTACTACACCTACTCTTGCAGCATCATTGCACTCTTTAGATGCAGATGCTGGTGTTGCTATTACCGCTTCGCATAATACTCCAGAATATATTGGATTGAAATTATGGAATCAGTCGGGTGTAGGATTTTCACCAGAACAAGAAGAAGAGATATCACGTATTTATGATGAAAAGGATTTTATTAAAATTGAATATGACCAAATAGGGAAAGTAACAGAAATTAATGATATAAATGATATTCATATTTCAAATGTAACAGATCGAATTAAATTTGATGGACGTGAATTAAATGTCATTGTTGATCCAGGTAATGGTTCTGCCTGTGATATTGTACCCAAGCTTCTCTCAACTTATAATGTTAATATTATGACTATAAATAGTCAAATGGATGGAAAATTCCCAGGACGTCATTCAGAACCAAGTAAAGAAAACTTAATTCAAATTTCTAAGTTTTTAAAAATCTCCCAGCAAAAAGATATTGGTATTGCTCTTGATGGAGATGCTGATAGAGTTATTTTTTTAGACGAAATTGGTGAGATTATTGATCCAATTCGATTATTGGCCTTGATGGCAAAAAATTGTATTAAAGAGAATACATTATCTAAAAATGAAATGAAAGTTGTTACTCCAATTAATTCATCAAGCTTAATAGAAGATGTTTTACATCCTCTTGGTTGTGAAGTTATAAGAACTGAAGTTGGAGATATTAAGGTAGCACTTGCTTTACAAAAATATGGAGGTTTCTTAGGAGGTGAGACCTCAGGTACATATATTTGGCCCAAATTTCATTATGGTCCAGATTCAATTGTAACAATTGCCACCATTCTCCAAATGATAACAAAATCTAAGAAAAGCTTGATAGAATTATTAAAAAATATTCCAAAATACCCATACTATGCAGAGAGATTTAAATTATTAGAAGATATTCCATTTACCGAAGAAATTCATCAAAATATTATAAATATAATGAAAGTTTGTTTTGACAATTTAGGAAAAGAAAAGGTGAGTATCAATAGAATGGATGGATGTAGATTCGATTTTGAAGATGGGTGGCTTTTGATTAGACGATCTGGAACAAGTCCGTTTCTAAGGATATCAGGTGAATCTACAATAGATATAAATCATTCAATAGAATTAAATAATATTGCAATGAAAAAAATGCAAGAATTGAATTTAATTTGAATTTTTTTTTAATATTAATCTTCTTGTTAAATTCCCATTACTTTTGATAAAAATTTTGGTGTATCGCAATTTATACCATATACTCGAGATATTTCTAAAGTTAATAATTGGATTGCTAAAATCATTAAGATAGGTTGTAAATCTGAAACTGTGTTTGGAACTTCAATTCCATAAGATATTGGCTCTGGAGTATTTTCATTATCAATAAATTCATATATTCCTAAGATAAAAGCTTGTCTTTCTTTTAAACGTTTTAGGAGGTTGAGCAAATTTTGTTTTCTTTGATCATTTTCATACGGTATTATAGCTAAAATGCCAGTATTTGAATCCGCGAGAGTTATGGGACCATGGGGAAACTCTGCGGTAGAATACGCTTGTCCGAATATTCTAGCTCCTTCTTTTAATTTTAACGCAGCTTCCATTGCTGTAGCATATTCGGGACCACTACCAAGAATAAAGCAATAATTAATTTTTTTGAAATATATAGAATAACTCTTTATTTTATCATGGAGTAAGGGTAGTATTGAATAAATTCTATCCGGAATTCTTACTAGCTCAACCCAAATTTCATTATATTCTTCATTTATAATCGTCTTGTTCTCTATCGCGATCTCAAGCGAAAGCATAGCTAATATAGCTAAACTTGCTACGTATGTTTTAGTAGCTAATACAGATTGTTCTTCTTTACACTTTAACCCAAGATTGAAATCACATAATTTTGCCAGATCCGAATGTAAATTATTAGTTATACCAATTGTTAAGCAACCATTTTTTTTTGAGATCTGTATTGAATTAATAGTATCCTTTGTTGCTCCACTTTGAGAAATAGCTATAACACAATCTTCTCTTTTTAGTATTGGTTTAATCAAATACAAGAATTCCATTGAAAATTCTGTAAAAGTAGGAATTTTAGTTAGTCTATTAAACATATACGACATTGCATATCCAGCATGATAAGAACTACCCGCTCCAATAAGATAAATATGATGTGTTTTTCTTTTAATAATTTCTATAGCTACTTTAGAAATTAAATCCTTCTGTTGGAGAACTCTCTTTAGGCACTGAGGGATTTCAAATATTTCACTTTGAGTATATTTTCCTAAATTTTCATTATTTATTTTAGATTTCTCTTGGTTCATTTAAAATTAACACCTTATATTATATTATATTAACAATATTATCCTAAATTCAATAATCTTAAAATACTTTTTAAAATATCTTTATCATGATAACACAGAATTTAAAACGGTAAAATGTGTGGTATATTTGGAATAGTCTCAAATCAAAAAAGTATTAATATTGGTAAAATAGCTTTAGAAAGTATTAGACGTTTAGAGTATCGTGGTTATGATTCATGCGGGATTCTCTCTCAATATAATTCAAAACTGTTTGTGAAGAAGGACGCGGGAAAAATTGATGATATTCATAAAAAATTAAAGCTAGATGAGTTTCCAAATGGTTCTAAGCTAGCATTAGCTCACACTCGATGGGCGACTCATGGGTCTCCGACAAAAATAAATAGTCATCCTCATTTGGATTGCGAGGATAAAATAGCAGTTATTCATAACGGAATTATTGAAAATTTTATTGAACTTAAAAAAGAATTGTTATCTAAAGGTCATTTTTTTAAATCAGAAACTGATACGGAAATTATACCTCATTTAATTGAGGAAAACATGAAAACTAATAAAAATTTAAAAGAAGCAGTGGCAAATGCCATAAAAAAGTGTAAAGGTGCATATGGGTTAGCAATTTGCCATGCGGATTACCCAGATACCATAATTGTTGTTCGAAGGGAATCACCCCTCATAGTTGGAATAGAAGAAGGAAAAACAACTTATTGTGCTTCGGATATTCCCGCATTTCTTCCATATACACGCAATTGCTACATTCTAGAAGATAATGAGATGGCAATTCTGAAAGCTGGGACAGCAGAATTTTATGATATTAATGATTGTGATAATCCTAAACAAAAAGAAATTCAGCTCATTAAATGGAGTATTGATGCTGCAGAAAAGGGGGGTTATGAGCATTTCATGCTAAAAGAAATCTATGAAGAACCCTCTGCTTTAAGAAGAACATTAAAAATCCCTAATGATTCTTTAAATAAGTTTGCCGAAATCATATTATCAGCAGAAAGAATATATATTACTGCTGCTGGAACATCATTTTATGCAGCTCTAGCTGGAAAGTTTATAATTACTAAGTTTTTGGGAAAATATATTGAGGCTATAGAATGTTCTGAATTTAAAACACAGTTAATAAATTCATTAGAAGAAAATTCAATAATTATTGCAATATCTCAATCTGGAGAAACTATCGATTTAATTGAAGCAGTTCGATGGGCAAAAGAATATCGACCAAGTGCAAAAATTATCTCAATAACAAATATAGTAGGATCTACTCTTACTAGACATTCTGATAATATAATAATAACACAAGCAGGTCCCGAAATTGGTGTTGCAGCAACAAAAACATATGTTACTCAAGTATTAACTTTTGCTTTAATTGCACTGGAGATTGCAAAGTTAACTAAAAATGAATCACAAGAAGAAATCCAGAAATATTATAATGCACTGTATTCTACACCTGAAATTATTGAAAAATTCTTTGAAAAAAATGTTGAATTGATTAAATACATTGTAAGAAACTTAGAAAAAAACTTAAATTTTTTCTTTCTTGCACGTGGAATATCAATCGCAACTGCTAAAGAAGGGGGTTTAAAGTTAAAGGAAGTTGCTTGCAGATTTGTAGAGGGATATTCAGCCGCACATGCGAAACATGGGCCAATATCATTAATAAGAGAAGGATACCCAATTATATTCATTGCACCTCCTGATGAGACTTATGAACGATTGATTGGAAATTTAATGGAATTCAAGTCGAGAGGTGGTACAATTATCTCATTAGTAGTAGAAGATGATGATAAAATTACTAATTTAAGTGATACAACAATTCGAATTCCACAACCGGGAGATAAATATCATAACCTGTTTAGTCCAATAACCTTTATTCCCGCTCTTCAGCTTTTAGCATATTATGCTGCATTAGAACATAATCTTGATCCTGATAAACCGCTAAATCTAGCTAAAACAGTTACAGTTCATTAATTTTTAATAAAAAGGGTTAATCTTCTTTTTAATACCTTTAAACGGATCATAATAATAGAGTGTATTGGGAGGTACATCTTCCACAACTAATGTATGTGCTCCTATTACAGAATTTTCATTTATTTTCTTACCACACATTATACTTGTATTAATACCTGTTTGAACATTAGGACCGATTATTGATCCTAATTTTCTACGACCCGAGTCTATCTGTTCACCTTTTATAGATACCCATATGCTCTTATTATCAAAACGTAAATTTGAAACTTTTGAACCTGCACCTAAATTTACATTTTCACATATGACTGAATCTCCAATATAATTAAAATGTGGAATATTTGAATCAGAAAATATAATTGAATTCTTGATTTCACTGATACCTATGTGGCAATTATCTCCGATAGAACTATATGGCCTTATAAAAGCATTTGGACCAATTAAAGTATTTTCTCCAATATAGCATGGTCCTTGAATATATGAACCAGATTTAATGGTGCTTCCTTCCCCGATATATACATTACCTGAAATTTGAACATTTGCTTCAATCTTGCCCAATATATTCTTCTCAATTTTATTTAATATATGTTTATTGGCATCTAATAATTGCCAAGGTAATCCTATATCACTCCAGAAATAATTTTTTATTTTATAACCTAAAATCTTACCTTCAAATAGGTTTATTAGGATTTCCATAGAATCTGTAAATTCATATTCCCCCCGAATTGATTTTTCAGTCTTTTCAATTGCTTTAAAAATAAAAGAATCGAATATGAAAACTCCTGCATTTGCTAGATTTCCTACATTCATCTCTGGTGTGGGTTTTTCGATAATTTTTTGAACGAAACCATTAGTATTTAACGAGACAATGCCAAATTCTTCGGGATTATTCACTTCCATTAACAAAATTATACCTTCTACTTTATTATCTTTAAATTGTTGAATAATTTCTTGATAAACCTTAGGATCGATTAATAGATCACCATACATAAATAGTACAGGTTCATTGTTCGCGAAAGTTTTACCATATCCAAAAGCATGAGCTGTTCCCAATTGCTCCGTTTGTGTGATATATTCAATTTTTAAATTAAATTTCTTTTTTCCATCCCCAAAATATTCTTTAATTAAATTTTCTTTATATCCAACAACAAGTAAAATCTCATTTATTCCTGATTTTTTTAATCCTAATATTATATGCTCTAATAATGGCTTTCCAGCAATTGGAATTAAAGTTTTTGGCCGTGTAGAAGTAATTGGTCTTAATCTTTTTCCTTCACCCGCGGCAATGATAATAGCTTTCATATAAAGCATTAGGTTATTATTCTATTAAAAATTTCTTACAAATTTAAAAAAATATCTAATCATTTTTCTTAATGTTAAAAATATAACCGTTCCATGCATTTAGTTCTATATACAATCCATACTTATACAAATCTTTTCCATTATAACTATAGGATTTCTGAGAAAGTAAATCTGTGAAAGTCCATTCATGTGTATCAAAATGGAAGGGTTTTATTCTTACATGAGCTTTTGAGGGAATTGGACTATAATTAACCACAATAAGTCTATAATTATTATTTATCCACCATAAATATGAAAGAATGTTCGAAAATGAAGTATCACTAGAATTGAATGGTTCTATTTCACAAAGCGCCCAACTAGCACTCCCAAATTCTCGTCCTGGTATTGATTTTAATAAATTTTTATAGAAATCAATGAGTAATTTGTTGTCTTCTTCAAATGGGTTTCTTCCTAATTGAACTGGTATTTTGATTTTATGACCTCGAGTTTGACCCTCATAAATTAACCTCGCACCGGGTAAAGTTAGTGCTATAAACGCTGCTGCTTGTGATTTTTCTACTCCAAACTTTTCTACGGCTCTTAATTCATCATGATTCTCAATAAATCTTACAAGCTTGCTTTGATAAGACCAATCCGCTTTTAGATGGTCTCTAATTGGACTTGCATTCCCATAGGCTAATCTTTCATATAACCTTTTATCATAGCAGAAATCAAAACCCTGCTGTTGAAGCTCCCATTCCATATCCCAATATACTTCTGCTATAAATAAAAAATTTGGATATATTTCTTTGACAGCTGATATTATTTCTTCCCAGAATTCTTTATCAGGAATAGATCCTGCTTTTTCACCCCAAGTTCTATTAAAAACTTTATTAGTCATCAACATTGCCATATCACAACGAACTCCATCACAGATTTCAGCAATAGCTAAAAGAGTCTTGATAGCTTTTTCACGAGCTTTAGGTGAAAAAGCATTAATCTGAATCACATCAGTCCATGGAGGAAAGTTAGGATCTCGACCGTAAGCATAAATAGATTCGTCAATAGAAAAGTAATCATAAGGATGAGCCATTAAATCATCCAAAGTCCCTTCAATAAATAAATCTGATTCAAATGTCCATAAAGAATCGACTGAGACGTGGTTAGGAACGTAATCTAATATTAATCGAACATCTCTCTCAGCTAATCTTTTTCTGATATTTTTTAAACCATCAATGCCTCCAATATGGTTGTCTACATGATAGTAATACACGGCATATGGGGATCCTACAACGTCTTCATCCTTAAAATCATATAATGCTTTATGGTATTCACTTTGTAATCCAGGATGCTCAAGGGCAATTTTTTTACTTGCAGGACTTCTTTCCCACACTCCCATAAACCACACAGCATCAAAAAATCTTATCTCTCCATTAAGAATTTTATCAGGAATACTGTTCAAAGTAATAGGGTTATTGAAAGATTCAGATAATGTATTAAGCCAAGGCCATGTATTGATCTCATAGATTTTAGGATTTTTAGGCCATTCCTTATTTCCAAATGACATTATTATACCAAATTTTCAATTTTATAATTGAAATGATAAATTAAATTTGGATTTCTTTGCTTATAAAATAAATACCTTTTAAAATATCTCATTAGACCCTCGATTTATTCAACCTTAATAATTACTCACTTAGAAATATATGCATGGTATTAGCTTAGGCAAAAAAAAGGGAAGATAATAAGTTTGTAGGTGTTTTAAATACTTAATAGAAGAGATTGCTTTCTTATCAAGCTTTTTAAGATAGAATAGCATAAATATAAATTAGTAAAGAATTATAATTATTATTAGAAAAAACATAATGTGAATATTAATGAGTGAAGAGAAAGAAGCGTTACGTAAATTAATTATGCTAATTTCAGACTTAAGAGCTAAGGATGAAGAACGTTATGAAGCTCATGTTAATTTTATGAACGAAACAATCAAAATGATTAGTGCAATTGAATCTCAGATGAATAAACATTGGAGTACTGTATTAGATTCTTTAAAAGAATTAAATGACAGCATAAGCGCCAATTTAGATTCATTATTAACAGGAATTAATCCTAAGGGATTACGAGAAACATCAAAATCGCTAAAAGAAATAATGGATACAATGAATAAAAGTGTGCAATCTATGAATCTGGAGAAAGTATTAAGCGAATTAAAAGTTTTAAAAGCGGGAGGCATTACTTATGTACCAGCAGCACCAGTAGCAGTGGGGCAACAACCAGAATCAATATCAGCTGGTATTAATTTAAAACCAACCGGTTTAAAGACTCCTGTAGGAGCTGCTGCGAAAGCATCAAGTGGAGAACCAGAATGGGTAGATCCCCATGAAAAAGCAAAAAAGGAGAAAGAAGAAGAAGATCAACATTTACTTAAACCATCTGACTTTTTTGGTATGTAAAATTTCTTAATTTATCCAAATAATTCCATAAAGGGTACTAATTTAGATTTTACCGTTTCAATATTATCTCCTATTTTCTTAAAATTGATTCCAATTGATGGGATTTTAAGTTCAGTTCTAATTTTATTTTTCAATAAATCATAACAACTAAAATTTATATTACAGTCAGCTAGTTGGTTAATAATCAGACCATCCACTTTTACTTTTTTTACATACTTTAGATAAGAATTGGTTAATGTCACACATTCATCTAAGCATGATAATCCTTTTTTTGAGGAATTCAAAAGGAAACGGGCATATTCTTCAATTGGATTAGAATCTTTCGAAACGGGAATTTCTTCTAATAATCCTAGTATATCCCAATCTGAATAAACAACTTTCCCTCCTAATTCATAAATGATTTCTTGAGTTGCTGGTTCCCAACCATTAAATATCGGAGTCAATAATATTCTCGGCCGATTAGAAACATCCATCCCAACACCTCTTTTTATACGTTCTCTCATTTCATTTACCAATTGGCTAATATTTTCTAAATATCTCTGTGGATTGGAATTGTAATCTTGGAATGATATTGTTAATAACGCCAAGATTTCTGCAAATGTAGCAGGATTGCATGGATAGAAATCTGAGGTGCTTATATCATATAAAATTGTTTTATAATATCTTTTAACTTGATTTCCAATACGAAATTGTTTTTTCAAACTATTATCGGTAACAATATTACCTGTATTATGTTCTAATTCTTTAATCGCATTTTGTAGGTTGTCAATCATAATTTCTAAGGCATTAACCTCATTTTGTTTATCAACAGGAGGAATATCTACCCATATTTGGTTTGGAATTATTGCTCTTAGTGATTTCAGATAATCATTATATTTTTTACATCTTATTGTAAAATTTAAACTACAATCACAATTATTAGATTCTGATATATGCATTCCATAAAGAGATTTAACACCGAAACAAAAATTTGGCGACACATTCTTTTGAATAGCTAAATCGTACAATAAATTATATCTTGCATTAATATTGCTAATAACGTCATTTAAAACATTATCTACAATTTTTAAAAAATCTATTTGTCGCGCTATTCCTAATAATTTAGTAGTAAGATCCCAACCAAATAAACTTGTAGCTGAGTTTAAAGCAAGTAAATATAAATTAAGTTTAAATTTTTCCATACGAATAGGAAATACAGGAATAGAATCTGCGGCAAATACTAAATCAGGAAAACCAGAGGCTATAGAAACTAAGGTTTTTCGTTCTTTTGATTTCTTTTTTTGTAAATAATCTCTACCAGTTAAAAAATTGTAAGCAATTTTTAGAACAGATGTAAAGTTTACGACATCATCAGCATATATACTCATTTTATTATAACTCTTTTAAATTAAATGTGATCTTGATTTTTCAGAATCTACATTTTAAATTTAATCATAAGACTATTTTAAGATTTATGAGGTAATCCTTATAAACTTAGAATCATAAAAAAGTTGATATGAAATTAAAGAAAAAAAAAAAAAAGATAGAGTGGAAAGAAAGTGCTGTTAAAAGTGTAATTTATAGATCAATATCATTGGTTTTAGGAACTCTAACGGTATATTTAATTACAGGAAGCATTGCTATAGCTACTGGAGCCGCTCTTTTAACTGAAGCTGTTCAATCTGTGAATTATTTCGTATATGAATTAACATGGAGTAATATTTCTAGAAGAAAATTGGAGAAAAAAATAATTGACCGAATTAAACGAAGGGAAATTAACTTAAAATTAGATTTTTCTTCAATCAAAGAACTCGCTTATCAATTGTCTCAAATAGATACATTTGTTCCTAAATTATACATATCCACAAAAAGAATTTTTAATAATATGTTGGAAAATGAAGAATTAAAAGAAATTCATGATGATATCAAAACTTATAAAGAATCTTTTGAAGCAGCTCATTCAGGAAGAAAATTATTTTTTCCAAAAGAAAAATAATCTAGGATTAAGAAAAATATTATTAATTTTCAAGCGATTTGTAGATACTATTTAGAAAAATTATCAGAATTAATAAAGCTCTCTATTTGTGAATATTATAATGTTATATACCGTTTTTTATGATATCGAACAAAGTACACTGTTACACTTTTTTTTAACTACAATTTTCTCACTAAAACTTGTTTTGATGCATGAATTTCCCATTATCTCAGGCATTATAAATTGATATCTAAACCTTATAGAAATAGAAATTACAAATACCTTCAAAAATTTTTATTTTTGTGGTACTTTACTAATAGTTTTACAGTACCATTCTTTACTGTTTAATGCTTGAAAAATTACAGTTAAGCTTAACGTAAGTAATATGCTTCATGGCAATAAGTCGAATTGTAATTCTAACGTTATTATAATTATGGAATTATCTTTCTGATAGATTCAGTAATAAATCTGTATTAAGTATTTTATATTTAAAAATTATTGATTTATTTGAATTTTATTATCTTCCAAGATGCTTTCAATGACATCTTCTGCCTCTTCTTCACCAATTTCTTCAATTTCGTCTTGAAATTCAGCTTCTTCCTCTCTTTTAATGCTTCCATCAATTTCTGAGAAAGATATATCATTTTCTAAAATTCCTAGTTCACCATGAGATCCAATTATATAGATTATAAATCCAATAAAACTAGTCAATAAAATTAAAAAAAATACGATACGGCGTTCTAAATTTCTTTTTTTCATATCTTTTTTAACCCAATATGCTAAAATTAATCCAATGCTAAACCAAATCAGAAGTGAGATTAGGGCTATAATAACTTCCGTTTGAGGTGAACTTCTATTTTGTAGTGTTGAAATTGCAACTTCTGATGTATATTCATGGATTAATCTTCTATCGAAAACAATTAATATAAATTTCCACATAGTTATTGTTAGTTTTAAATTGATAATTTTATTGTAAAATCAGGCAATTCTATATATATTCCTTACTCTAATAAATTAAAAAAATTTTAACGTGGCTTTATTATTTTTTTAGTTAAATTATCAATAATGACTTTAAATTAGAAGATTAATTTTTCCTAAATATCATTTTTAAGAAACTTCAAAGACGTTGAAATATCCTCTTCTCCTATATAACCAATGATATTATTTTGATTACTATCAATGACAACTACTATATGTGGTCTATCTCTCATTTGAGCTAATTTCATTAATACATCTTTTCCTGTGTTGTTTTCGTTCACTATTGGAAATTGTGATATTTTTTTCATTAAATATCCAACAATAATATCATTCCTCTTATTGATTGGAACTTTTTTTATATCTTCAAGATGTATAATTCCAACTACATTTCTTCCTTGTATAACCGGAAAATATACTTTTTTATAGACAATAAAATAATTCGAAATGGCTTCACTTACTGTTTTATTAAATGGAATTGCAACATTTGCAATTCTTGTTAATTCTTTAGCACTTAGTTTAGATAAAGTAAGTTCGTTTAAAGTTTGAAAATATGCATGTCTTGACTGGTTATTTAAAAATGAAGCAATTATTATCAACCATAAACTATTAAAAAATCCGAGAAAAAACATCGAGATAAATCCATAAGCCATTAATCCATAAGCAATATAACTTCCAACTTTGGATGCTGTTTTTGTAGCAGAAAGCATATCATGTCTTTTATTCCACAATAATGCTCTGAGGGCTCTTCCACCATCAATAGGATATGCAGGAATTAAATTAAATATTCCTAATCCAACATTAGATATTCCAGAATAGAAAAGAGTAACACTAAGAATAGGAGGAATACTGAAGGGAACTAAATATAAAACAGCTAAAAAAATAGCACCAATCAATAAGCTAGAGATCGGGCCAAAAATAGAAATTATTAACTCACTTCTTGGATTATTAGGCTCTTGTTCTATTTTAGAAACTCCACCAAAGAGATATAACTCAATTTCTGAAACTTTTAAACCATATCTTTGAGCAATTAAAGAATGAGTCAACTCATGAATTAAAACTGAAAATAATATGATTAGACCATTAATTAAACCAACTATAAATAAATCAAAAATACTACTTCCGGGAACTAGATTGGCATAAAGATCAGCAGCATAAAAACCTACTAATCCTATAATAAGTAATGTGCTAATATGTAAAGAAATTACAATTCCTTTTATCTTACCAATTTTCATTTAAAATCACCATTCGATTAAGGATTAATTATTCGAATTTAGGTAAATATTAGAAATATAAATTTTACTTTTTCAATTATATTAATCCTTCAATTATGAAATTTATCTTACAATTAATACATCACAGGTAGCGCTATTAATTGTTCCGTCTGGAATTGTTTCTAAAAATACTTGTCTTAATTTTGAATGTTTTCCCTTAAATCCTAATATTACCAAATCGAAGTATTCTTCTGCTGTCGCTTTTTTAATAAAATCTTCTGGAGGAATATCCAAAATTAACTTTGTCTCAACTTTCTTATCGTTTTTTTTAAATAGATTTTCAACTTTTTTTAAAAGTTTCTTTCCAAGATTAACACAATCTTCATGAATCAATAATGACATTGAAGTACCTGTGGATGGAGTGAGTGAAAAACCTGGACTAATTTCAGTTAAATGATGAATTACAGAATGAAATACAATCACTTCACTATTATCTTTTTTTCCAAGTTCTATTGCCTTTTTAACAGCATCCATAGATTCTGGAGATTCATCAATACCAACTAAAATTTTATTATACATTTTAATTCACATTAATTTAGTTTACTAATATTTTATTTTAAAGTGATTAGATAAGTCTATGCTTTAAAAATTATAAAAAAAACTTTAGTAGAAATTTAAAATTATTAATTTAAATTGGAATTTTATTTAGATTCTAAAATTCAAATCAAAGCTTTAAAAATAGATAATAAAAATTATTAAAAATTTGTTGAATTCTTTACTTTAAAAATAAAATTCAATAAAAATGATAGAATCTAATCAGGAATTTCTTAAAGTTATAAAGAGAATAAATTTAATTTCAATAATGTTAACCTTTTTTTAGCTTTAATTATTATTTTTTAAATATTTAAAGTGTGATTATCAGAATTTATGTTGAAGATATGTAATAAAAAGAAACAATTTTTCCAAATGAAATAATTCTATGCAAAAAATAAAAAGAAAATGGAAACATCACTGGTTTTTAATATCTTCAATTATATTTTTTATAATTTCTGTAAGTTCATTATATATTTTTAGATCTGAAAGCTACTTAATTTATGAGAGGGTTGTTTTTAAATCATCAAATGCGACTCTTTATGCAAATCTGTATTATCCGATTAAAAAATTGGATTTTCAACAAAAAGCTCCATTAATTATATTTGCCCACGGATTAGGGAGTCAAAGAGATTTGGATCCAAGAGTACCAAATGAATTTACTAAAAGAGGTTTCTATGTAGCAAGTATTGACTATAGAGGAGATGGAGAGAGTGGAGGACATCTTTTAGATATAAATCCAAATCCATACATGAACCGAACAAATATTCCTGCTATAGCTCAAGATTGTTCTAGGTTATTAGATAGATTATCTCATATGTCTTTTTTTGCAAATATAAATATATCCCAAATTGGGTTAATTGGACATTCATTAGGGGGTATGGTGACTTTAATGAATGGTGCTTTAGATGATAGATTTAAGGTGACTGTAACTTGGGCAGGGTTAGTTAACTTTTCTGCCAGTTTTTTTGGAATCACTGAGGATCATCCATTTATGAATTTTGTTCCAGCTAAAATTATTAATGAAACTAATCCAGCAAATTTAATGGTTATTCAATCTATTTATGATACAACAGTTCCATTTGAAAGTAATGCTTTAGTTGCAAAAAATCTAACAAATTGTAAACTATTTGAAATTAAAACGCATTTATTCGGAGGGCCTCATTATCTATTTTCAGATGAAGTACTTTCTGAAACAATTAATTGGATTGAATTAAAATTCTTCAATTCAGAAACAATTAATGGTCCTATTAGATTATCTTATGTTATAAATTACATTTTACTCGGATTAAGCTTTATAGGATTATTTTTAACGACTTTATCAATCATGAAATATTCATTCAAATATTTTTCAATTAAAGATTATTCTAAAAGGGATAATATAGTAAAAGAAGGTGATAAAACAAAAAAAATCACAAATATAAGGAATTTTCTTATAGTCTGTTTATGCTTTATAGGCTTTCTAATGCTTTGGATACTAATGTTGAAATTTATTGGAATATTTGGTTTACTTTTTACTCCTTTAATTTTCCTCCTTTTTTATTTTCTATATATCTTAATAAAATATATAATAACTGCTGAAGTTAAAGGTGAAAAAATAAGTCTATATATAGAATTAAGGTTGAAAGACGAAATTAAGTCTCAGTTTCGAAAAAATGTTATTTTGTATTCTTTATTTTCTTCTGGCGTATTTTTATCATTCTATATTATTTTTTCTCTTTCCTATCCATTTGCATTTTTTTCTCCAATAAATTTATTATCATATATTTTAACACTCGGAATTTATCCCTTTTATTTAGCCATGGAAATTTTCTATAGAAAGATTATATATCCTAGACTCAAATTCATAATATCCCCTTCGCGTAAAACAATAATTACATCATTAATGGAAATGATTAATATTGGTATTTTAGTATATTTTTCTAATCCATTATTTCTTATCAGTGGGATGCTAGTTACCTATTTGATATTTTTAGCAGTTATGGTAATGAACTCAATCATTTACGAAAGAACTAATAAATTCAGCTCTGTTATGATAAGTTCTTTTATAATTATACAAATATTTTTTGGTTCAGTTATCTCAACAATATTGGGATTCGGTTCAATTGTAAGGTTGCTTCACATTTAATTTGAGCTAGCTAAATTTTTAAAATTTTTATCGAGTAAAGTTATTAATAATCGAGTAACCTTGCAAACTTCGAGAAGAATTTGGGGATCTACTTTATCAGGAGTGTCCTCAACACTATGAGTATAATTAGCAGCACTCCTAGTAGTTATATCAATAGAATCAAAATTACGTAAATGAAAGGGAATTGAATCGGTGTGAGCCCCAAGTGATACATTAAATCCTTTCAAATTTATTTTTTCAATATTTGCAGCTTTCTTAAAATACTCACTTAAAATTGGCGAAATTTTCTTTCTAGGGATAATACCATAAGATTTAATATATTCTATAATATTTTTTTTATGATTTTTATCTGAAACCATATCAAAATTAATTTGAAAAGTAAAATCTTTAGCAAATTCATCTTCATAAACATCTAAAAATTCTCGGGAACCCATAGTTCCTATTTCTTCAGCTGAAAATTGGCAAAACCATATATTGAAATTATCTAAGGGATGATTTTTAAAAAAAGTACTCAATTCGAATACAATTGACATACCTGTAGCATTATCCAAGGATCCTCTAGAATTATTTCCTATCCTAAGAAGGAATAGAAGAAAATTTGAGAGCACAGTTAAAATAGTCATTATTAAAATAAATATTTCGAATAAAAGAACTAATTGCCTTACATGTTCAGTAAGAAAATGATAATCTATTAAAAATAAGGTATAAAATAAAAATAAGAGAATTTCACTAAACAACCATACCCTAGCGAATATAATTCTCCAAAATGTTTTGAAAGTTTGCGATTTTGAATCTAGATGAGCTGAAACAATAATATTTCCAACTTTTTTAGTTGAGTCCTTAATTACAGGTATCTTCACAAAAACGTTTGTTGCATTAATGAATTTACCAAAGTATTTTTCCCAAAATCCTTTAAGTTCGGGGTGTTTTAATGCTTTAAACATTGAAAAAAAAATTAATAATAAAATCAAAATGGTAAAAAAAGTAAGAAAACGATACAAGAATTTTATTAGAAGTATTATTAAGACAAATATTAAATTCAGCAGTATAATTATTTTAATCATTCCTTTTGAATAAAAAGATGAGAATTGAAAATTTTGAGTATTAATTTTATTTTCCTCAAAACCAATCTCTTTAAAAGTCGTGATAGTCAAATTGACTGCTTTTTTCTCCCCTTTTGTGCCAGCTAGTCTAGGAAAACTAAAATTCTCAACATAATTATACAACCGTTCTTTATTAAATGGAAGATCCTCTTGAGGTTTTATATTTATCAAGTTCGTTTTAATTTTTATTGATGTTAAAGATCTGTTTTATTTAATAAATAAAATATATTTTATGAAATTCAAATGTTTTGAGAAATGGTCCTTTTTATTTTTTTATTAGAATTGTTATATATTGAATAATATCAATAACATTAAACTATAAAATATTAATCTGTGATGAGATCATCAACAAAATAAAAGTTGAATTTGAATTATTTTAAAAAAAACTTGTTTTTCTTGTCTAAATACACTTAATATTTTCATCTAATAAATATAGTCAATATATTTTAATAGATAATTATTATTTTTAGTTATAAAAGTTCAAAAAGGTGATTTAATATTTATAAGAAAATATTAATTGGGATTGACGGATCAGAACATTCATATAAAGCTATATTAAAAGCACTAAAGTTTCAGAAATTGAGTGAAAGTGAAATAATTCTGTTTCATTCTGTAGAGCATCATGCTGAACCAACAGGTGGTATGTTACCATCACCGTTGTATGGTATTCATCATATCTATAGTATTTCAGATCCAGAATTACAGAGAATAAAATTAGTATATGAAAAAAATGCCCAATCAATTATAGATAAAGCTAAGGAAATCTTTAGAGAAGAAGGAATAGAAGTAGACGCGCGTTTAGTTTATAGAAATGATCCCGTTACATACATCAAAGAAACAGTAAAGACAGAAAACGTTGATCTGGTTATAATTGGCAGTAAAGGCACTCATTCTCTTCTTGAAGAAGTTTTACTAGGCTCTGTTGCAGAGAAAGTCTTAAGACATGTTCCTTGTGATATTTTAATAATTAGATAATGAGTTCTTAATTCTTTTTTTTTTAAATTTCCAGACATACTCTATATAGATATTATTTTAACTACAATTTATTACTATAGAAACTAAAACATTTGATTTATTACCCTAAATTTTAAAAAGGATTGAGATTTAATAATTTTTTTTGAAAAAAAAAGTTTTATTGTAAAAAAAATAGGAAGTTATTTATTAGAATTCATTTGTTAATTTTTTTGCATCTCTTCTGTTTAACCACTTTATTACTGCTGTCTTTAAGAAATTATTACCAACAAATACAAGCAAAGCAAATAGCCAAATAAAGCCTGCATATACCCAACCAATTGGGGGCATAAAAATCCCCACGGCAGCAAAAATGGTTGCTATTAATTGAGTTGATTCA
This sequence comes from Promethearchaeota archaeon, assembly GCA_019058365.1. GTDB lineage: Archaea > Asgardarchaeota > Lokiarchaeia > Sigyniarchaeales > SOKP01 > Loki-b32. The sequence continues at coordinate 69,038 of JAHPZE010000022.1, forward strand.
CAGGTTATAAAAAGTATTTTTGATGGGAAAGGTCTTTTCCAAAAGTTATCTCCTTCTGTTCGAGTAAGATATATTGTCATATGACCGGCAACTGCTAATTTTAAAAATATAAAAGTCTGAAGTGTTGCAATACCTAGTTGAAAAATGAATTTTCCAATTAAAAATACGGAAAAGCTAAAAAGAACTCCAGCTATGCCTAAAATGGAGGAAATAATCAGAATTCTTTGCATTTTCCATCTAACTGGTTTTATAGCAACCCTTGTATTATCAAAAGCAATTGTCATTATTGGTAAATCATTTAAAAGAGCTAATATGACGATCATTATAGCAGTTATAGGGTATAATGCAAAAATTGTGATAGAAAGGACTAAGAAAATAAGAATTCGAACAGTTTCTGCAATTCTATATATAGCATAACTTTTCATTCTTTCAAAGATTTTTCGACTTTCTTGTGTAGCATTAATAATCACTGAGATACCAGGATCCGTCAATACTATATCAGCTGCGGATTTTGCTGCATCTGTTGCATTAGAAACTGCAATTCCAATATCTGCTTTTTTTAAGGCAGGAGCATCATTTACTCCGTCTCCTGTCATTCCAACAACATGGTCTTTATCTTGTAGAAGTTCTACGATGTGATATTTATGTTCTGGATACACCTCTGCAAATCCATCAGCATTCTCAACCAACCTAATAGTTTCAGGGTCATCTTTTCCAATAATTCCAGAAGATAATACAATATTTGATCCTATTCCTAGTTTTCCTGCTATTTGTTTTGCAATTTCTATATGATCACCGGTTACCATTTTTACATTTACTCCTAATGACTTGGCTGTTTTTATTGTATCCAAAGAATCTTCTCTTGGAGGATCATGAAGAGCAATAATTCCAATATACTCCCATGTATTTTGATTATTAGATTTAGCTACTCCTAGAGCTCTAAATCCTGCTGATGCAAAATCCTTTCCTTGATTATTAACGATATTTTGAAGATCTTGATCATTTTTTACTAAGGATAAAATTACTTGAATAGCACCCTTAGAGACTTGAAATTCTTTATCATTTTCATCTTTTACTTTTGCTTCAGTCCTTTTCACAATAGGATCGAAAGGTTTGAATGATATTAATTGATATTTTGAAAATACTGAATTGATTTGTGTACTCTCCTTTATTTTATCAAAAAATGCATCATCAATTGGGTCTCTACTTTCTACTTTTGATGCTAATCCTCCATAAAGAATTACATCTTCTTCTGTATAATTTCCAAAAGGTATAACTTTTGCTACAGAAATTTGATTTTTCGTAAGAGTTCCTGTTTTATCACAACATAGAACATCCATACTAGCTGCTTCTTCAATGGAAAGCAATTTACTAACGATTGCTTTTTTCTTAGCTAATTCTACTGCACCTACTGCCATTGAAACCATCATAACAGCAGGTAATGCTACTGGGATTGCAGCTACCATTAAAACTAAAGCAAATTGGAGTAACTTGAAAAAACTTTCAGCTCTAACAAGTCCAACGACTATGACTATTGCTACAAGTGCAATTGCTATAATGATAAGATAATTACCAATCTTAACAGTCGCTTTTTGAAAGTGGCTCCTAGTTTTTGCCTCTTCAACTAATTGTGTTGTCTTTCCAAAAAATGTATTTAATCCTGTTCCAACAACAACTCCGTCCATTTCACCTTGACGAATAATAGCACCTTCATATCCGATATCTGAAATCTTTTTATCAACTGGTAATGATTCACCAGTTAATACAGATTCATCAACTGTGAGATATTCCCCACTGATTAATTTTACATCTGCTGGAATAATATCTCCTAATCTAAGATGCACAATATCTCCAGGAACTATTTCTCTCGCTTCTAGTTCAATCCAATTTCCATCTCGAAGAACCTCAGCTTTTAGTGCGAGTTTTTCTTTTAACAATTCTATCGCATTATCTGCTTTATTTTCTTCCCAAAACCGAACAATACCATTTATAAAAAGCATAGCAATAATTATAGCAAAATCATCCCAATGCTGTATGATTATAGATAAAATAGCAGCAATCTCAATCATCAAAGGAATAGGACCCCAAAAATTTTTTAGAAATTTTACTAATGGGCTAACTTTTTTCTCAGGAATTTCATTATAACCATATCTTTCTAATCTGGTTTTAGCCTCATTCTCACTTAACCCTTTATTGTTTGTTGAGAGGTTTGAATATATCTCATCTATACTTATATTTTTTGCTTGTTCAGAAGTTAAAATATTATTGACCATCTATTGCACCTAATTAAGTTATAATCCGTAATTTTCAATTTTTTAAGATAAATTTTTAAAAGTATCATTTTTGAAAGAGAAGAATTTCTTTATAAATATTTTATATAAATTTTATAAGTAGATTTTAAAGAAAAATCTTCTTGCATTTTCTTGCATTGAATTACTTGATGTATAATTCAAGTAAATTTATTAAAAAAATTTTAAATATTGATTCAAATATAGTGGAATTTTAATAAATACTGCTTTTCCATATAGATTGTTTTACTAATTTATAAGATTTCAAAGAATATTCTTCCATCATACGATTTGTATTAAAATAAGCACCTAACTTAATTGCATATTTCATTCTTTCTTGCCATTCACTCTTATTTTGGTAAAATAGAGGGATAATTTCTTTTTCTAATTTATAATATAAATCTTCAGCATCAAAAGAATCATCTACAGTTAGTGCTTTCGGATCAGAAGGTTCAGGGCCAATCGCCCATCCTGCTTTTTTATCAGACATATAATAACCCTCTATCCACCATCCATCTAATGTGGATAAATTAAGAACTCCATTAATAGCAGCTTTCATCCCACTTGTCCCACTTGCCTCTAAGTATCTTCTAGGATTATTTAACCACAAATCTACTCCACTCACTAACAATTTTGCTAATGTAATTTCATAATTTTCTAAAAATACAAGTCCTATACCGTATGAATTCCATAAATAATCACTATATTCATAAATCTTTTTTATATAAGATTTAGATTGCAAATCAGCAGGATGAGCTTTTCCAGAAAAAACTAATTGTGCTTTTTTCTGGATAATTTTGGTTAATCGCTCAAGATCAGTGAAAAGCAAGAGTGGTCGTTTATATTCAGCTATTCTCCGACCAAATCCTATTGTTAATAAAGTTTTATCAAACAAAATCCATGAATGTGAATTTTCATATTCAATAAGACGATTTTTTGCTTTATTATGTGCTCTCCACAACTCATAACTATCTAAATTTAAAGCTCTTTCAAAAAGATCTAAATTATGATGCCAATCTCGTGATAATTCCTCATTAAAAAAGTCTCTCATATATGGTGATAACCAATATCCGACATGAACTCCATTTGTTATAGGATTAATTTTATGGTTCGGAAACATTTTATTTGAGACTTCAGCATGTTTTTTTGAAACTGCATTAATATAACTACTTGCATTTAACGCCAAAATAGTCATGTTGAGTATATTTTTTCCCCCAAATTCATGGATGTTACCTGGTAGGCGATTTCGAAAGACATCGTATACTAAGTTATAATCAAATTCTTCAAGTCCTGCTCTTACAGGAGTGTGAGTCGTAAATACGCAGTGTTTTTTCACTTCCTCTAAATTTTTATATTTTTTTAAGAGTTCGATAATTTTTAATTTCCCTTCATCGACAAAAATATTTATAGCTTGTGGGTTTTGA
>JAHPZE010000023.1 GCA_019058365.1 Promethearchaeota archaeon
AAATAATTAGAAAAAAATAAAAAAGATTAAGAGTAAAATTTACTCAATTACTTTTCTCAATTGTAAAAATTTATGAAGTCACCAAATATTAGATATTAATTAAAAGTAATAAGAATAGTAGCTAAACAAAGATGGATATAAGAGTGGTATTGAATGGGCGATCGTTTGAAGGATAAAGTTGCTATAGTTATTGGAGCAGGACAACAATCGGGAGATACAATAGGTAATGGAAGAGCGATTTCAATTCTTTTTGCCCGTGAGGGCGCCAAGGTAATGCTTGTTGACCAAAATATTGATTCTGCTCAAGAAACAAAGTTGATGATTGATAAGGAAGGTAAAGAATCGATCACTTTTAAGGCCAATATTGTAAAAGAGGAGGATTGTCGTCAAATAGTGGAGAAATGCGTTGATTTATATGGTCAAGTCGATATCCTTGTCAATAATGTTGGTATTGGAGAGGGAGATAAGAGTTTGGTAAATTTGAGTGAAGATATATGGGATAAAATTTTTAATGCAAACTTGAAAGGAATGTTTTTCACATGTAAATATATATTACCTGTAATGGAGAAACAGGGAAATGGTTCTATTATCAATATATCTTCTATTGCGGCTGTTTGTGCTACGCCTTTAGTCGCTTACAAAATATCAAAATCAGGAGTCAATTCTTTAACTCATCAATTAGCCATGAAATATGCTAAGAAAGGAATCCGCATCAATGCCATCATGCCTGGATATTTAAATACTCCCATGGCTATTGAAGGAATATCAAGAGCAAGGGGGATAAGTAAAGAAGATTTAATAAAAGAGAGGGATAGCTTGGTACCATTAAAAGGGGGAATGGGAAATGCTTGGGACACTGCTTATGCCGCACTTTTCTTGGCTTCAGATGAAGCAAAATTTATTACTTCAGTTATACTCCCAGTTGACGGAGGTCAAAGCGCAAGAATAGGATAAACTAAAGGTAAATAATTTATAATGATGATTTTTTAAAGTTAATTAGAATAATGAGATGGAGGTGTAGAAACAATTACAAAAAAAATAGAAGAATTCCAAAAACAAGGAATAAATATTGGTCGAGAAAGGGTAAGGCTTAAACAACCCAGAATTTATCCATTAAAAGAATCAGAGTGGAATGAAGAAGTTAAAACAATCTTAAAACCATTGGTTGATCAAAAAACTGGTCGCATTATCAATATTTTCAAAACCTTAGCTAAACATGAAAAACTCCTAAAGCGATGGCTTGTATTTGCTAACCATATTTTGGGTAAATCTTCTCTCCCTGCAAGGGAGCGAGAAATCCTTATACTTCGTATTGGTTGGCTCTGCCAATCGGAGTACGAATGGGGTCAACATGTCAAAATAGGAAAAGAAAATGGGCTTACCGATAGCGAAATTCAAGGGATCATAAAAGGTCCAGATTTAAATGGGTGGAATAGATTTGATGCGACTTTATTAAAAGCTGTGGATGAACTTTATTATGATTCTTTTATTAGTGATCTTACTTGGAAGACACTTAATGAGCGGTATAGTACACACCAACTTTTAGATTTGATTTTTACAGTGGGTCAGTATAATCTTGTAAGTATGGCACTAAATACTTTAGGTGTTCAGTTGGAAGATGGCACTAAAGGTTTTCCTAAATAAAAAATATCTAGAATTTAAAAATGAAGGATATATTTTCAATAGCTTAAAGAAGCATATTATTTTGGGGGATTATAAAATACTTTTGTATATTTTCTCCTCTTGAAGATGTTGTTAATATAATATTATGTTCCCGTTTAACGCTTCTAAATTATAAAAAAAGATTTAATCTATGGCTAGTTCTAAACCATCGAAAGCTGCCATTACATCTGGAAATAGTGTTTTAGCTTTTTTTTCTGCTTTTTTTCTCTCCTGTATAGTTTTATAAGTACTTGCATCAAAATGAGTTAAGACCAATTTTTTTACGTGGGATTTAACAGCTACTTCAGCAGCTTCTTCTGGTTTAAGATGAGGCCATCCCCATTCTTCTTGACCAGGCTTATATGAGCATTCTGTAATAAATATGTCTGCATCTTTAGCAAGTTCAAATAAATTTAGGCATAAACCAGTATCAGTACAATATGTAATGATTTTATTTTCTAGTTCTAATCTATATCCTACACATGGATCTGCATGAACAAGAAACCTACACGTAACTGGAAACCCAATGTTATGTTTCCCTTCATCTAGATCATGAACTTGGACATTTAGTGGTAATTCAGCAAATGGGGATGAATAGGGATGGTTTATGATCAAGTTTAACCCCATTATTGTTCCTCTATATCCATAAATCTTAATTTTCTGATTAAAATGGAATTTTGCAAACGCATGAAGTCCTATTATGTGATCCAAATGAACATGACTAAGTAGTAAAATGATTGGTTTTTCTTCATCAATATATTGATCAATTTTATAAATTCCATCACCCGCATCTAATAAAATATAAAATTCATCAGAGCAAATTAATGTAGAAGTAGTATTTCCTAAATCTGTTGCATACCAGCCATTAGTTCCTAAAAATATAATTTTCATATTATTACCGAATCAGTGTTTGGAATAGTAATAATAAGACTATAACTTAAATTTAAGTTAAGATTATGTTAATTGTTAGTTTTTTCCGATTTGTATGCATCTCATTGAAACGGAGCCATGTTGAAATCCTTCATGGATGAATATTACGGGTTCATCTTTTTCTTGTAAAGCAATTGTGTAGATCAGTGGAAGGTAATGATCCCATGTTGGAATTCCCAAATTGGCAACATTTCCCATTTCTTTAAAATTTATTAAATTTTGATGATTATAATGCAATAGGTTTTTTTTTACAATCTCATCAAGTTGTTTTGCCCAATCCATTATAGGTGCATCAACGTTAAAGTCGATAATCCCTAGATTATGTACGATATTTCCACTTCCGATTATTAAAACTCCCTGTTCACGGAGGAATGTTAGATTTTTTGCCAATTGATAATGATATTCCATGGGTTTCACGTTCCATCTGTTAAAACCATAATCTAAACTAAGTTCTAAAACAGGGATATCTGCATTAGGGTAGATATGTTTAAGGATTGCCCAGGATGCATGATCATAACCCCATTCATGATCACATGTAACATTGAAGGATTCAAGTTTCTTACTAATCAACGTGGCTAATTCCGGCAATCCAGGACTTGGATAGTCAATTTCGTAGAGTTCCTTTGGAAATCCATAAAAATCATATATAAGACTAGGTTTCTTGGAACATAATACTCTTGTCCCAGAAGTCAACCAGTGAGCAGAGATTACTAAAATTGCTTTTGGTTTTGGCAAATCCTTACCCAATTTCTTCAAATTTTGAGTAAATTTGTTTTCAGAGATAATATTCATTGGAGATCCATGCCCTATAAAAAGCACAGGCATTTTTAATCCTTCATTTTTGTTTCCCTTTAGAGTCATATGAGAGTACTTAAAAAATTTTATTTATTTTGAAGGTTTTCAATAACTTTTTCGTATTTTTCATGAATTAAAGTTTTGTCAAAATCCCAAAATTCTTGGAGCATTTTATCTTGTTCCTCTTTAGTAAAGTACTTCATTACCGGGATGAAAAAATGTTTATCTTCCTTTTCAATATGTTTTGGGTAAAATTCAGTCAATTCAGTTAGATATTTTACAATGTCATTTAGTACTTTTACATTGCCTTTTTCATATTGATTTTTAGCATCAACCAACTTCCCTACCGTTGTTCTTGCCCATATATGTTCTTTTATTAGTTCTTCCATTATCTTTGTGTGATTAGGAGAAAGCTCTTTCTTCGCAAGATCTCTAAAAAGAATTTCTTCTTCCTTGCCATGATGAGTTCTATCAGCATACATTCTAATAAAGTCAACAGTAATATCAATGAATAGAGGATTTGCTTTAAGAAATTTCTTCATTTTCTCAATTTCTTTTTCCATAAGTTGAAGCATTTTTTCAATTAATCTATGCTCTTTCATTAAGGGTCCAATAGGCATCATTTTAGTTTTACCTTTTTAGTGATTTATTTTAAATTTAATAAAATTAGGTATAAAATGTATATAAAGGTAATTTCGAACATGTTTCGTAGATATAATGATTTTTAAATGACAATTTTGTGATTTATTATTCCTATATGATTTTAAACTTTTATTTAATACTTTTGAGATTAGAGAAGAATATTTTTATTTCATTTAGGAATTAGCTGAAATTTTATCATTTGATGTCAATTCCTTTATGTCATGTGAAAAGAACGGCGAACTGAGAAATTTATAAGGGTATATTGCTTTATTCTATATAGGGTTAAGTGGTTTAGAATAATAAATTAACTTTTTATAAAATAAAATGTAGATTCCGGGTGGAATTTAGGTTTTATAATCTTTCAAAAATGGGTTTTTAAATAAAATGGCGGAATATGACTTTACGTTTAAAATAGTACTTGTTGGTGATGCATCAGAGGGAAAATCATATTTTGCGAGGAGTTTTTGCTATAATCTATTTAATAATGATACAAGAATTACGATTGGAGTAGATTTTTTTATAAGAAGTCTAAATCTGCTTGGACAAAATATTAAATTTCAAATATGGGATTTAGAGGCCGAGGAAAGATTTAGATTTTTAGTTCCAACCTATTGTAAAGGTGCTAATGGTGGCATAATAGTATATGATGTTAAAAACGCTAATTCTTTAGCCCATATTCTTGAAAATGTTCTGATTATAAGGCGAGAAGCGGGAGACATTCCAATAATGATAATCGGAACTAAATGTGTAGATAATGATCGAAAGGATTTAAGAGATCAAGAAATGCTAGAAGATCAATCAGATACTATACAAGAAGCAAAAGAGATTTTTGAAAATTTAGCTGAAATTTTAGTTGAAGGTATTTCCCCTAATATAATAGTAATACCTAAACCCGTTGAATTAAAAAGAAGGCCGTACAGTGAAAAATGGCCCGAATTAAGAGTCAATGATCATCTAGTTCTTAAGTTAGAAAACAATAGGACTAATATATATGTCGGAGGGAGATTGTTCAGTCATTGTAAATATTTATTATTAAATATTGAGTATAATGAATTTAAAAAGTATGATGAGCTTGAATCTATCGATGAAGCGGCAGAAAAGCTTGGTGATTCAATGCATGGAGTGGGATTTGGAAAGTATCATGTGTCTCCTGAAACAGAATTTTGGGGGCATTGTTCAAATATCCAAGCTTGGTACGAAAACAAATATGACACTCGTCTACTACATAGAAATTTAGCATTTCCATTGTTGAAAGCTCTTATAAATTCCGGAGATCCTCTGGCAAAAAGAGTATTAAAAGAAGAGATTGCAGAGAGACTTGAGAGTGGTTATCCTTCAGTGGTTTTGTACCTAATAAATGAAAACTACTTGAACTATTTAAATCAAGAAGAATTGAATACAATCTTTGAAAATCCAAAATTTCAAAAAAATTTATCAAAATGGTTTAAAGATTCTAAACTTATTCCACGATGGTTGTCTAGAAAAATCAAATCTAAACTAAAAGACCTGAATTTATTGAAATAATAAATTTAAAGTAGTAAAAAAAGGATCTATTCATTTTTTATGTAAGTAAATTTACTATTTCTGAATATGTGTCTCTGAATTCATACATATCTCCCTTAGCTTTAATATTGCAAGAAGGCTTAGAAGTGATAAGTAATTCTGTTAAGTAGAGGGATAAAGGTCAAATTCTTTTAGGCTATCTAATTCTCGGTCAGCAGCATAGCCTAAAAATCCATTAGTTATGCAATTACTATAAAAATCATATTTCAATGATGCTAATTGAGGATAGTCTATGATCAATACTAATTTATTATTGTCAATTGCTTTATTTAAATTATGTGTGCCTTGATTACGCCAACTATCATTTGTAGGGATATTATCAAAATAAAATAAATCTTCTCGTCCAATACCATCAATGTGTTCTAAATAGGTTGAATTTAATAATAATTCGTCAGCATTTTGAACGAAGACTGAAAAGTTATCACTAGCTTCATTTTTTACGTAGCTTGATATATTTCCTACAAAATCAATCATTTTCCAGTCGTTATTTGGAATTACACCTTGATAGAATTCATATGCATCAATAATGTCCATGTAAATACCATCAAATCCAGCTGTTATAATCCTATCTAAATAATCGAATATTATTTGTTGCCATTCAATCATCCAAAATTTTACTTTATAGTTACCTTCCCAATCAGGATTTTCAATGTCCAACCAATTTGGAGCACCTGGATCTGGTATTCCATCCCGATTTGCATCCCAAGATTCTTCCCAATAAAACCTATAATTTTCCGCTTCACCGATACTTATATAAGAAATCAGAAATTTCTCTTTATCTCCTGTGGATTTCATATAATTCACGTCTGAAGAAGAAAATTCCCCTGTTTCATTTCCATCTGATGAGTAATCCATAATTATTAGATCATAGTTAGAATTTCTAATAGACTCCTTATTGATATTTTGAAGCAAATAAGCAAAATCATCAATTACTACACCATTCATATTAAATTCAACTCTAGGTAAATAGTCATCATTATTAAAGAGAGTGGAAATTAAGTAAATAGCGCCTATTGAGCCTCCTATGATAAGGACGATAACAAATATGATTATACCTTTTTTATGCATTTTAATTTAATTTATTTTATAATCAAGTTAGAAATTAAAAGAAAATTATTCTTTATAAAATTAAACCCAATTTGGAAATAGGGTTTATGCACATTGAAAAAAAAATGTAAAATGATAGTCTAATACATTTCAAGGATGATTAAATAAGCAAATTGGTTCCATGAATGTTAATTAAAAATTCGTTCAGACCCAAATATTTAAATAATTAAAAAATAATTAAGATTTGACAAAAATTTCGTTTTTAACGAATAATCATATTTTTTTCAAAAATCCTATTTGTAAATCATAATTAAAGATTTGAGGAGGGAGGACAATTAAAAGTCAAAAATTTCTAATATTTTTGTGTTTGTTTTGTTTAGGAGTTTATCTTTTTTCTTATCATTTTATAGTATTAGATTCAAAAAATCCTAAAAATTATAATATGGAGATGAAAAATGAGGATTTTCAACAGCCAATTCAAAATCCAAAAGAAATTTTAGACCAAAACCCTAAAATATCATCATCTTTAACACCAAAAGAAGCCTATGCGATTATTGTAGGTATTTCAAATTATCCAGGAACTACAGCTGACTTAAATTATTGTGATGATGATGCTCAAGAGGTATATGCTATGTTGATAAACGAATATAATTTTAAGCCTGAAAATATCATATATCTTCAAGATTCTAGTGCTACAAAAAATGCGATCAGTAATGCTTTTGATCAAATTGCTTCACAAATCAATGAAGATGACGTCTTTTTCTTTTATTATTCTGGACATGGAGGTTTTGGAACTGAAGTTGGACCTATTACATGGATTGCAGAGACATCTCATCCATATTCAAACAATTATGATCATATTTGGAGTATTTCGAGAACGGGAGCTGCTTATATGAGGGTACATTTTTATCGATTTGATTGTGAATATTATTATGATTATGCTTTATGTGGTGATTCGGATGTTGCATCAGGATGGTATTATGAAGCATATAGCGGAAATTATGGATATAATTTTTGGTCCGCTTATATACCAGTATCTAGATATTATATTCGTTTTGTTTCAGATTATTCCATTACGGGATATGGGTTTAAAATAGATAAATATGAAGCTATTTTAGATGATGGGACACATTATCTGTGTTCATATGACTCAATTCCAAATTCTCCAAGTAATTATTATATAGACTCATTGATTGACTCAAAATTGGACAGTATAAATTCTACTGAGAAATATGTAGTGGTTGATTCATGTTATAGTGGTGGTGTGATTCCCGAAGTACAGGAAATTGGCAGATACATAATGACTGCTTGTGAGGATGATGAATCTAGTTTAGAAACGTCAAGTTTACAGCATGGAGTTTTCAGTTATTATTTTCTTCGATCAAAAGAATACGCCACTGATACTAATGGAGATGGTGTTATTTCAATGGAGGAATGTTATTCATATGTGTATTCGAATACAGTGTCTTATTCTGGATCCTTAGGATATACACATCATCCGCAACAATATGATGGGATAACAGGTCCGGCTGTTTTATATACAACATTTGGTTCAGTTTCACTTACTCCTATTGGAAATTCTTTATCATATTCATTTATTCTATATGGAACGGGTTTGATTGAAGAATTATATATTATTGTTTGTAATGTTACTCTAGATGTGGTATATGAAATTGAAGATCTGACAATAAATTCATCTACAAGCACTGGTTTTGGTTCATATTCGGGTTTAATTCAATTAGATGGAGTTTCAGGATTTACAGGTTATGGAATTTTTGCTACAATTCAGGGAAATAGGGAAATTATTCTAAATAATACTGTCTCAGAAGATACTGATAATGATTCGCTCGAAGATATTTTTGAGATTTTTGCAGGGTTAGATCCCCTAAATAACGATACTGATTCAGATGGATTAAGTGATTCTTTCGAATTTAACGGGGATACTGATCCCCTTTTGAATGATACCGATAATGATGGTTTATTAGATGGATTAGAAGTTTTAACATATTTTACGAATGCTACAAATCCCGACACTGATGGAGATGGATTAATTGATGGAGATGAAGTGTTCGTATATTTAACTAATGCAACAAATATAGATTCGGAATATGATGGAATGGATGATTATTATGAGGTATTTAATGATTTGGATCCATTGATAAATGATACAAGCTTAGACTATGATGGTGATGGATTAACCAATTTGATAGAATACCAACTAGGCTCCTTTGCAAACGATTCAGATTCTGATAATGATGGTTTATTAGATGGATTAGAAGTTTTAACATATTTTACGAATTGTACAAATCCCGACACTGATGGAGATGGATTAATTGATGGAGATGAAGTATTCATATATTTAACTAATGCAACAAATATAGATTCGGAATATGATGGAATGGATGATTATTATGAGGTATTTAATGATTTGGATCCATTGATAGATGATTCAAACTTGGATTACGATGGTGATGGATTAATCAATTTGATAGAATACCAATCAGGCTCCTTTGCAAATGATTCGGATTCTGATAATGATAGTATGCCGGATTATTATGAATATAATAATGACTTAAACCTTTTACAAGATGATACTGAATTAGATTATGATGGAGATGGGTTGAGTAATTTATTGGAATATCAATTAGGTTCATTGGCAAATAATTTGGACTCTGATAATGATAGTATGCCAGACTTTTATGAATATAATAATGATTTAAACCTTTTAGAAGATGATGCTGAGTTAGATTATGATGGTGATGGGTTGACTAATCTTAACGAATTTACTCTAGACACGAATCCACAAGATCCAGATACTGATAATGACGGTTTAACTGATGGAATCGAAGTTTCTAAATATAACACAGATCCAACGAATCGTGACACTGATGGAGATGGGTATTCAGACGGTATTGAAGTGGCATGGGGTACAGATCCCCTTAATCCCAAAATTACTTTAATAACAGCTTTTCTAAACATCATTGGTATTGTAATACTCTCATGCGTGGGCTCTTATTCTGTATATACACAAATTGTCAAAAAGAAACGCAATAAATTACAAAAGCCAATAAAAGAGAAGTTTTCAATCAATAAGGACCAGGATCTCTATAATATTCTCAAAATAGAAAAAAAATACAAACCTAAACCTAAACCAAAACCGACATCATATGGATATAAACCGGTATATTCTGCTTATGCTAAACCAAGTACAATTCCAAGACAAATCGATCTTAATAAAATTAGGGATTTAATTCTTTTTGGCATGCCGCCACCTAAACCAATTAATTCTGTTGACGGCCAAAGAGCACTAAAAATTGCCAATATGGCACTTGAAGCTATTACCTTAGGTGATATTAAAAAATCATTTGATTACATGATAAATTCTTTAATGTTAGGCGTACCTGAACCAACGAATAGTCGTATAAAAAGTTTTATTCTTGATTCATTGAATCGAAGTAGTGGTTCTTCAAATAATAATTCACAAGGTAATTTAATTGGTTATAAAAAGTGCAAATGGTGTGGAACCCAAGTTAAAAGTACAAATAAATATTGCTATAATTGTGGGAGGTTATTATAATGTCATCAGCTAACACGATAAAGAAGAATATCAGGCAAAAAATTGAAGATAGACTAATAAAATTTCAAGACACTGAAGAGATTTTATTTCCAAAAATATGTGTTATTTGTGGCGTCATTACAGAAAATCAGTATAAGCAAACTATTTATGGTTCTTTTGTATCAAATAAAGAATATAAAAAAGATTTTACATGTAATTTACCCGTTTGTAATGAATGCTTAGATAAGGTTAAAATGAAAACAGGTATTTCTTGTAAAAGTGGTCAATTAGTAGTAGTATCCTGTATAATTGGATTAATCTCAGCAATAACTTTTTACACTTTAACCTATTCTATTTTTTTAAGCATTAGTATATTTGCTACCTCTATAATTATTCCCTATATGAACTATCGAAAAAAAACTAGAAGGAAGATTAAACTTAAGGAATTTTTGGAGGTTACTTTAAGCGAAGATAATGAAACACTCATACTTAATTTTTTAAATCCCATTCTTGCAAATTTTATTAAAGAATGTAATACAAAAAAAGAAGGTGCAGAAGTAGATCAAAAAGAAACGGAAGGTTTTGATATATCTTCAGAGCCTAATCATGAACTCTTAGAACAGGAAAAAAGTAAGGAGTAACCACCGAAAAATTAAGAGAATTACTAAGTTTCAATTAAGTATGCATTCTGATGAAATCACCAGCAATTTCAATAAAAAGTCAAGAATATTCGGTTTTAATTTGTAAAGCTATTAAAGATATGATTTTTCTATTATAATTGAATCAAGTGTTAAAATAAATGATTCTTTAATGGTATAATTAAACTTTTCTTACTAAATTTAACTTATTTTCGATTAAATTCACAAATTTCAGAAAAGATCTGTTTTTCAAAAAGCTTCAATTGCTTTAATTTTCTATTCCATTGATAGAAATGTCTCCATTCTATAATCAAATATATTAATAAGCCCCCTTGTGATAAGCCATTTAAAATATTAACATTAAATGGAGGGGGTGGATGATGTGGATCCATTATACTCAAAGCCCAGAGAATGAACCATATGAAATAGTAAAAACTGATGATATTAACTATAATAAAAATAACTCTAATGGTCTCCATGTTTTTAATTATATCATAAAATAAGGATGTTAATGTTTTCTGTTTACCGGGAGCTTTTCCTTCATATATCTTTACCTTTCTTTTCCAACTTAGTAAATATCCAAAATTAAATAAAGCAAAGAAAGAGATGACCAATAAAATAATAATAGGTGTAAAAACATTAACGGGATTGACAGGTGGTCGAGGATCTAAAGGATTAACCTGGGGTGCAGTAAAAATATATCCTAAATTGATACATTGGACAATAATGATATAAATAGGAACAAGAGCACTCATAATCAAATAATTTCGTTCATTCTTAATATAATTCAGCCCTCCTCTCTCAAATTTCGAGAATTTTCCCACAGAATTGTTATCTTCTCTGAATAGTTTTTTATTTTTATCAGGTAATTCTGACATTTAATAGCTTAACCTCCTAATTCTGTATTGATTCTAACAAACCATTCATATCTCTCCCGACCCTTTGGGGTAATTTCATAAATTATTCTCACTCGTTCTCCCCAAGGTTCCTTATGTGATGATATATATCCCGCTTCTTCCATTTTATCAAAATATTTCTCTGCTGTGCTTGTTTTTAATGCACTATATTTGATTAAATGTGATTTTATTATCCCATTTCTCGGATTACGCTTGTCCTTGAACGCTCGCAATATCCCTTCCAAAATTGTTTGGATGATAATATTGGTAGAACGATACTGTGTAGATGGCACCATGCACAAATCCTAAGAAAGAAAATCTTTTCACTTGAAAAAGATAATCATATTATTAAAAAAAACCTTTGGGACCATTGGTCTAAAAGCATTTAAAAATTAAATTTATTTGATTTTCCTTAACTAAATGATGTCTTTTCAATAGCCAATGAGAGATTTTATGGTTAATAAAAATCATCGGGAATTTGAAGATGCCTTAATGGAGAAAGAGAATGATAATTACAAAAAAAATAAGATTTTAAAAGTATTTTCAAGGAATAACATCAAATCATTTATTTATACGATGTTTATATTATTTGGAATAATTGGAGCATACTATTTAATCCTATCATTGGTCTCACTAATGAGGGGTCCCATGGCAGGTGGTCCCCACCCTGAAGGCAATCCTCTCCCTGGAGGCTCACAAATTTCTCCTCTCGAAGGAAATGGCATAAATATTTGGCCATTTTGGGGAACATTTTCCTTGCCCAGCGTTTCTGAATTATTATTATTCGTAATCATTATACTCGGTTTTGTGATCGTTATTCAATATTATTATAGGAGCAAACCAAGAAGCTTAAATATATATATGATCGTGTTATTTGGAACATTGCTAATCATTTTCACCAACTTGATTAGTGGTTGGGATATTGGAATTGCCAGTACAATTGGTGGTAATGGTGAAATTTATACAGATGCGATTCAAATTGTGAATCCAATATCTTTCATTAGTGATTTTGAATCCCTCCAGGGTACTCTTACAGTACATGCAAGAACTCACCCACCAGGGGCAGTTTTAATTATATATCTATTATACCTCTTGTTTAACTCTCCAGGAATTATTGCCATTGCTATCTGCGTCATTTCAGCCTTGTTTTCTGTTTATTTTTTAAACGGAATTTTCAAGAAATTTTTCGAAGGAGAGATTCCCAAACACATGATATTCTTATATCTCTTGCTACCTGCTGTTCAAGTTTATTATTTGGCGAATATATATGCCATTGTTGCGACTTTAATTATAGGAGTTATATACTTCTACTTCCGCGAAAATAAGATTATCTCTGTCATTGGTTGTATAATTTGTGGTTTTTTAGCATCGTTCATTTCCTTTATGGCACTATTTATTGTAATTTGCTTTTGTTTTTATGAGCTATTCAATCTAAGAGGAAAGGGATTATTAAGACGAAAAATCCTATTTTCGAAAGTAGGAATTAAATGTATACTTAAAGACTCTCAGCGCTTATTAGCAATGATCGTGGGTATTATTGGAATCTATGGAATTTTCCTATTTACACTGGGATTCAATTACATCAATTCATTCATTACAGCAATGGCTGCTGAAACTAATCAAGGCTGGAAATTAATTAGCAACCCGTTTGAATACTTTACCACTCGAATTAAAAATATTATGGACATTTTAATGTTTTTTGGACCAGTATTGATAGTCTTATTCTACAAAGGATTTAAATCTTTAAAGAACCAGAAGTTATTAAATGATACTTCCGCTCAATTATATCATTTAGTATCTGCGGCTATACTAACTTTATTGATTATTTTTGCTCTTGGTGCTTATGATCATGGTGAAACTGCTCGAGCTGCAATTTTTATCTATCCTTTCTTATTGATTCCAATAGCTATTTATATAAATAATTCTAATGGTCGAATCTCAAGATATGAAATGGGATTCTTGTTACTTGTTGTATTTGGTCAAGCAATATTCATGCAATTAATTGGAAACTATATCTGGTAAGAAATTGTATTAAATTGTTTAATATAAAATTTTTTAGGGATAATGGGTTATCTCTAATCGTTCTAAAAGAGGATGTTGTTAATATTGCATTATTTTCCAGTTTAAAATTTATTTTAAAAGTTTTATTTATTTTGAAGGCTTTCAATAACTTTTTCGTATTTTTCATGGATTAGCATTTTATCTTGTTCTATTTTGGTGAAATATTTCATGACTGGGATAAAAAAATGCTTATCTTCTTTTTCAATATGTTTTGGGTAAAATTCAGTTAATTCATTCATCAAATTTTTAATATCATCCAATACTCTGACATTACTTTTTACATATTAATTCTTGGTATCAACTAGCTTTCCAACCCTTTTTCTTGCCTATATATGTTCTTCTAAAAGTTCACCCATTATCTTAGTGTGATTAGGAGAAAGCTCTTTCTTCTCAAGATCTCTAAAAAGAATATCTTGTTCTTTGCCATGATGAGTTCTATCGGCATACATTCTGATAAAGTCGACAGCAATTTCAATAAAAAGAGGATTTGCTTTATTTTATTTTTTCATTTTTTCAATTTCTTTTTTAACACGAGCATACGATTCTCGCACACATTATCATACCATTTCTTATCTTTACGAAGTTCCTGAATAATGTTCATGCACATAAATTCCCTGTAATTACTGTATTTCTCTGGCAATTCGTTCTCCACTAATGGCATTCTTTTTATAACCCTTCTTTTTGGTTTGTCATGTTCACATACGCTACATTTTACTTCCATTTTTTCACCTTTTTTTAAAATATTCTAACGTCCATTCTGTATTAGTACACGCTTTTCTTAACACGAATTTAAAATTTGTAATAAACATTTTACAGTAATTAAAAAAGATGGTATATACGGACATTTAAACTTTTTAGTTAAAGATTATTGTTTAGATAAAATCTTTCATATTTATCAAGATTTTTATTTCAATAATTTATTTAGAAATATTCACAAAAATAAGTAAAGATTTATGCCTAAGAAAGTATAATAAACATCATGTAACATATGGGAAAAAAGCCCTATCTCCCTAAAATTTTAAACCCCTTCACTTTTTTCTCCTAAAATACCATAATTTAACCCTATAACAAAAAAAATAGCCAAGATATTTTCTAACAAAATTTTGATGTGTATTTTTCATAATACCAAGGTTTATTAAATTTAAAAATATATATTACATGCTTGAATAGAGATATTTCAAAGTTTCAAGTATAAAATTAAAATTTGGTGAAAGTATGTCTAATAGAAATTATGGCAATAGAACGATGCACAAAGCCACATGTGCCGATTGTGGTGCCGAGTGCGAAGTTCCATTTCAGCCTACGGAAGGCAGACCTGTTTATTGTCGAGACTGTTATAGAAAGCATAGAAAATAATTAATTCTATCTTTTATAAGTTTTGGTTATAACCAAAACCTTATTTTCTAACTTATCGAGTAATGATTTATTTTTATTTATTTCTTTTAAGGCTCTAGCTCTATAAAAATGAACCTACATAAAATAATTAAAGATCCCGATTCAAGGCGTCATACCCTTCAAGTTTAAAGAGTAGATAATTTTTATCAAGACATAGAATTAAAGTATAACAGTAATTTCCGGAGTGGGTTATTTCAAGATTTTCAGACTACGGAAAGGAATAAAAGAGGAATCCTAATTGAGCCTTAAAGATTCAAAATAATATCTCCTGAACATTTTTCGCAAGAATTTAATAAGCAATTATCGATTTTAGGCTCAATTTTATGGTCAATTCCCAAAGCCTCCAACCAGCAACTCACACGATATATGACACCGCATTCATATTCTTTGTTAACTCCAATCATCTCCATACCTTTATAGGCAAAACATCTGTTCATTTCCCAATGCATTCGATTTTTTTCAGGGAAGGTATACTTAAAGTCCATGAAATCCCCTTTTAATACGCTAAAAGCATTATTAATGAAATCTTTTAATTGTTCAAATGTTCTTATTTTTACGTTTTCCCATCCCATTGCCTTTTTTATTCTTTGCATTTCAATTACTGAAAGAGATTTAATAGCAGCTTTATTAAGTTTGTTAGTAGCTTCAATCCCTAATTCACGGGCACAGTTATAAAACCATGAACCATCATGAGTCATCCAGCATTTAACAAGAAGTTCTTTTAATTGATGTTTATCAAGTTGATCAAATAACGACATTTCCATAATAACTATCACATTGTATAGTTAAAAAAGTTAGAAGTTATCGAACTTATTCTATACGATTTTTTGGAAGAAAACCTTAAAAAAATATGCTAATAATATGAAAATTCCAAAGATAAAGAATGCTATATATCAGTTATTAAAGGAAATATCATATATTTATATGAATGATTTTTGCTGGGGGAAATCCATTAAAATGGGTAGCGGAAGCATTAGTATAAGCTCCAATATTTTCGGAATAGAGTAACTCTTCAATATTTAAATCAGGCAACTGTTCATTGAGAGATATTTTGTCTAAAGCATCACACGTTGGGCCTACTACTGCTGATTCTTTTAGCACACCTTCCTTAAAAGCTTTAAAATGATATTGGATATGGTCGAAAATAGTTCCTGAAAATGTATTATATACTCCATCATTAACATAATAATACACTTTATCATTTCTAATCGCTTTACCGTTAATTTCGACTATAGCAATGGCTGTGGTTGCAACAAAAAAGCGTCCCGGTTCTGCTATTATTCTTATTTTGGGTGTATCAAAATATTGGAAGATACTATTGTTAATCACTTCAGCTAAGGTTTCAAAAGAAGGTACATCTTCATCATAGGGGACGGGAAAACCACCACCTATATCTAAGAAAGTTAATTCTTGTCCAAAGTTTTTAGCTTGTTCAAAAATGTTATGAGCAATTTTAAATGCTTGGATATAGTTATCGAAATTACTACATTGACTACCAACATGAAAACTCAATCCCTCCACGTTAAATCCTGCCTTTTTCGCATATTTAATTAAGTCCAGACAAATCTTGGGATTCGCTCCAAATTTAGTAGAGAGTTCCACCACCGAACCCGTGTTAGGAACATCCACTCTTAAAATTAAACGGCTATTTTTACAGTATTGAGCAATCTTATCAACTTCTATATAATTATCAAAAGTCATTCGGATAGAATATTCATTGAGTTTTTTTAATGAATCGATTCTTTTTACGGGGTTAGCATAAATTACTTTTTCATTCATGAATGCTTTTTTTTCCTCATGATTTCCCTCAATCGTCTCATAAACAATCATGAATTCTTCCCATGAAGCAACATCAAATCCACAACCTTCATTATAAAGAGTTTTTACTATTTTTGATTCGGGATTCGCTTTTATTGCATAAAATGGTTTTACATTAGGGAGATACTTGCAGAATTTATAATAGTTCGCTTTTATCAGGTCATGAGCAATAACAATCAAGGGAGTACCATTTCCATTCACTAGGTCTAATAGAGTTGATTTATCAATCATTTTCATAACATGTTAATTTATAATGAATTTAGTGGTGCATGGTTAAAATCTTTTTTAATTGAGCAAATGATGATTTAAACACGGTTTAGCATAATCTAAGATTGAGTTTAACGACAGACATTTTTCCTAATCGCTTTACAAAATGAAATATTCCTTTTTTTAATTTAAAAGAAAAGAATATGAAAGATAAGTATAAGTGTATTTTTCATGAAGACAAAATTTTTTAGAAAAACAGATGTGCAAACGAATATTTTGATCCATACAAGATTATATTGAAAGCACACAAAAGTCGATTAGACCATTGTCAGAATCGTCAGAATTTGGATTTTTTTCATGGTTTAAAGTTTTTTAGGAAAAAAGTATTAAAGCCAAATTTAAGATGATTGTATAGGCTTTACCATATTTCTTAAGAGTAATATTGGGTACCCGTAAATCCTTTAAAAGCCTTAAGAAAAGAAGTTAATTTCTAAAAACAAATTGGTAAAAACGATTCATCTGACCGTATTAATAGGGGATATTCGTTCAATAAAGATTTAAAGTTAAATTGGAGAACTTAATTTTTAATCTTTAAGTGCCATAATCTTTCTTAATTCTTGCATTTTTTTTATTCCTTTGATTTTGAATTTCCCCGTTAACATTTTCATTAATATCCCCATTTTTGATATTTCCCCTCGACCAAAATCGAAAAATAATTCAGTATTACATGTTAATGAGGCATCAAAATCGAGACTTTTCAATAACTCTTTATCGCTTTTTATATGTTTTACATCTAATTTTCCTTTGTCTATGGTTATCAAGGCAGCGTATTTTTGATCTATAAGATTATACAAGAGATTTAATTTTGTATTCTTATATAATTCTTTAAATTTTTCAATTTGATTTATTGGTTCCATCTGTCTCCATAAAAAACCTGCAAGACCTCTTTTTACTTCAATTTTTGAAAATTTTAGTATTTTATCTTGATTTTTATTTTTCCACTCACTAAATGATTCTATTTTTGGCAATGTGAATTTCATCTCAGCTAAATTTTCGGCAATTGGTAATTTACCATAGGTATGAACAGCAGCAACGGCAGCATGAATATGATCAGAAGGGGTGTCTGCGGGAACATTTGAGAGGAGAATGATTAAATCATGATCTCGCGCAAAAGTATCTATATAACGCTTAACTGTATCAACTATTTTATTAATAGGTCCATCACGAATAAGTTTTGCGTATAAACCTGCTAAAATTGTCACTCTTTGACCTTTCTCTCGATATTTCGCTGTATATTCTCTAACTGGTTCTAATGGGTATTCATGCCAGCGTCCCGAAGTTAAAAATAAGACTGGTGCTCCTTGACTCGCGATTTCAACATCAAAACTACCGTGTAGTATTTTAGGATCGAAATTTTCTATTCGTTCCTCACAGTATCCCCCACTACTATTCAAGGTTAATACTCCAAGTTTTTTAGTTTTTTGCATTAATCTTTGATTATAAGGTACAACCCATTCCATCATTTCTTCAACTGATAAATTTGGTATGCTTGCCCAAGCATCTGATCCTGCTGCCATGAGAATATTAGTAGTTTCATTTAGTGCTTTAATATAAGGAACTGAAACATCATCGACAATAAATTCAAAAAGTTCATGAGCAAAATTTGGATTTCTCCTCATATCTTTAATAAGCGCAGGAAACCCCCTTAATCCCACCGCCATGCTGAAAGGTGCACAGAAGACTATGGTACTAAAGCTATATTCCAAAGTAAGGTTCAATAATTCTGACATAAAAGGAAATCTACCATCTTTATAAAAATTAATTTCTTTATTTTTTAATCTTGCTAAATCTCTTGGATTTTTAATAAGTGGGTTGCGAAAATCAATAGTAGGCATTGAATTTTCTCCATATATCATTTTACCTCCTAATGCTTCAATCTCCACATTATAAAGATCTAATCCTGGGGCTATAGCATCAAACCCATAATATCTTGATACCAGCACAGAAGCTTCAATATTTGTTTTAGCATCAAAATAAAATTTATTTGCAGGAATACCTGCTAATTTCATAGTATGATCATGCATTTGAGCCGTAATTTGCAGGCAACCCTTTTCAGATGCTTTTAAATCCCCAACTAACCCTTCTTTGAGCTTTGCTGGTTGAGACGTGTTAACTTACCTCCATAATTTTTTTCACTTTTTCAACCGCATCAAAGGCATCTTTACCCCAGGCATCAGCTCCGATTTCATCGGCAAACTGTTGAGTTAAGGGTACTCCTCCTATTATTACTTTTAATTTATTTCTTAATCCTTCCGATTTTAATCTCTCAATAATAATTTTCATTTCTGACATTGTTGTTGTCATGTAACAACCTAATCCTAAAATGACAGGATTAATTTCTTTAACTTTGTCTATGAACGTATCTGTGGGAACATCTTCTCCCAAATCGATGACTTGATATCCAGCACTACGTAATGTGACAATCACCAGTATTTTTCCAAGATTATGCATATCTCCTGCTACTGTTCCTATTATAATCTTTCCTGCTTTTCCAACGTCTTCTGCACGTAAGAGCGGTTCTACTATCTCCATTGCCATTCTAAAAGCTTCAGCACTTAAAATTACATCTGTCTGAAAATATTCGTTTTTTTTCCATAACTCTCCCGCTTTTTCAATCCCAACAACAATGCTTTTTTTAACTATGTCAATTGGACTAATTTTCTTTTTTAATGCTTTTTTGGTAAGACAAACCGCTTCTTCTTCATCTCCTTCTAACACTGCTCTCTTAAGCGCATCTAATAATTTATTGTCAACCATATTCTATCATTTATTAAATTAATTAGTATAATTATCTTCATAAAAATAAATCACAAGTCAGTATTTATACTTTGTGTTCATTATAAATTCCTTATGATAAACATGATTTCGCAAAGAAATTACACTGTATTTAAGAACAAATTTATTTAAATTTGCTTTATTCTTCCAATTTGTTCCTTAAAACAAAAATTGAGCTCTTTTTAAAAATTTTTTAAATTCTTAAATTATAACACTTATTTCCATAAGAATTGATTAGTTACAACATCCCTACAGTAAAAAAGTAGCACTATTTCAATTTGTTATTGATATTTAATCATGTAAATAAAAAATCTGAATTTGTGCCCTTACTTAATGTTTTCCAAGTATAAGCTTAATGGATTTTACCCAAACATTTTGAACTTCCTTTTTTTCAGCTCCGAGGATCAAACTACCGATTAATCCTATCAAAAGGGCTATAATTGACATCGATTGAGAATGGATATCTATTTCATTTCCAAGAATTTCTTCTAATTTCATTTTTTCCATATAATTTGAAAGTGTCTCGATATTCTTATCATAATTTTCTTTAATTATATCTCTAATAAAAGCATCATGAGAAGATTCCGAGATAAATTCAAAACTTAATCTGAAATTATTCTTATGATCTGATAGAGCTCGATTAAAGAGACCCTCAAGACCATCTATTATTTTTTTATCTTTCAGTGAGGATACTATAATTTCATTTAGAGTTTCTTGCCATTTTTCGATTATTGCTTTGAAAAGTTCATATTTACTCGGAAAATAAAGGTACAATGCACCCTTACTGATTCCTAGCTTCTTACCGATATCTTTCATGGTTGTTTTAGTATATCCTTTCTCTGAGAAAACCTGTAAAGCGGCTTCAATGATTTTCTTTTTTGCATGTTCTTTATATTCAGCAAAAACTTTGGGCATATGTATCACATAGGATGAATCAAGATAATTTATAAAGTTATTCACGAGGTTTTTAAAGTGAATGAAAAGTATAAATACTGACCAATGATTCATTTTTATTATGTCTGAAACATTAATTATTTACATCTTCTTACCAATTATAGGTTTTTTTATAGGATTATTGGTAACTATGTGGGGAGCGGGAGGTGGTGGCTTATATGTCCCTATTCTAATACTCCTTTTTGGTATTGAACCACAGATAGCTATAGCAACATCACTTATAACTATCATACCTGTTACCTTAATAGGTTCTGCAAGTCACTGGAAAGAGAGAAATGTAAATGTGAAAGTTGGATTAATTTTCGCAACGGGAGGTCTTGTAGGCGCTTTATTAGGTACATATTTATCTAATCTCATTCCGGGTCCTACTCTCGAGAAAATCATAGCTTTTTTTCTAATAGGAATTAGTATCCTGATGTTATTTGGAGGAAAGGGGAAAATTGATAAAGTTCAGAAAAAAGATTTATCAGAACCCATACCTAAAATTAATAGAAAAACAATTTTCATTGGTATAACATTTGGTTTTGTTTCAGGATTAATGTCGGGTCTTGCGGGATTGAGTGGATCGCCACCAATCATAGGAGGGTTATATCTTTTGAATTATCCATTAGAAACAGTTGTAGGAACATCAGTTTTTATAACATTGTTTAATGCTACTTTTGCTGCAATTGGTTATGGATGGTTTGGTCAATTTAATCTAATTATTACTTTGTTGCTTGGTCTAGGAGCGTCAATGGGAGCATTCATAGGACCAAAAGTATTAAATAAAATCAAAGGAAGAAAGCTTGAGAAAATATATATGCCCACATTTGTGGCTGTAATGATAATAATGGGAGTCATGTTGCTGTTAGATATTTAATAATGATATATAGATTATTGATCTATAGATTATTAATAATAGAAATGCTAACTGTAATATTATTGACCTTAATCTATCAAATATTAAAAACAATTCTTTTATAAGGTTAGCATAAATGACTTTATCGTCGATAAATTCTTTTTTCTCCTCATGATTTCCCTCAATCGTATCATAAACAATCATGAATTCTTCCCATAAAGCAACATCAAACCACAACCTTCATTATAGAGAGTTCTTACTATTTTTGATTCGGGATTAGCTTTTATTACATAAAATGGTTTTACATCAGGGAGATACTTGCAGAATTTATAATAGTTCGCTTTTATCGAGTCATGAGCAATAAAAATCAAGGGAGTACCATTTGCATTCACTAGGTCTAATAGAGTTGATTTATCAATCATTTTCTAACATGTTAATTTTTAATGAATTTAATGGTCCATGGTTAAAATCTTTTTTAATTGAGCAAACTATGATTTAAACGTGGTTTAAATAAGGTACGACTGAGCTAAACGATAGATATTTTTCCTAATGTTTTTACAAAATAAAATGTTTCTTCATTTAATCTAAAAGAAAAGATTACAACAAACGGGTGTAAGAGTGGTTTTTATGAAGACTAAATTTTTGGAAAAACAGATGCGTAAACGGGTATTCAGAGCTATGCAAGATTATAGAAAAAATACTCAAGAAACGATTAAAGCCTTACCAGAATCGCCAGAATTTGGATTCTTTACATGGTTTAGAATTTTTCAGGAGAAGAATATTAAAGCTAAAATTAGAATATCGATTCGGGCTTTACCCTATGTCCTAAGAGCGATATTAGGTATCCGAAAATCCTTCAAAAGCCTTAAGAAAAATCCAAAAAATGCCTTAACTTCAATTACTACAGAAGATTTGCATGAATTAGAAGAATATGCGAAGTCTCTCGATGTAGATAAAATAGGATATACGAAGCTTACGCCCGAGCTTATACTTGAAAGCCAAGAACTTTTGTATGATAATATAATTGTATTGATAAAGGAGATGGATAAAAATCTCATAGCGCTTGCACCTCATAAAAAAACCATGGTAATGATTATGAAAACATATTATCAGATGGGTAAGCAAGCTAATAAGATTGCTAAATTTTTACGTAAAAAAGGGTATAGTTGCCATGCAGGTCCTGCTCTTGGAGGGTTATCTTTATATCCTGTACTTGCTCAAAGAGCAGATTTAGGGGCGATCGGACGGCATGGGTTATTAATTACCCCCGAATTTGGGCCTAGACAGCGTATCGCAGTGATATATACAAACATTACTAATCTTCCCATCGCCAAGTCTAATTCTTATGGGTGGATTCCTGAGTTTTGCAAAAAATGCGTGAGATGTATGGAAGCTTGCCCTACAAAAGCAATTTACGATACACCCATTCAAAAGGCTCATGGAAGGTTAACCCATATCGATGTGGAAAAATGTGCACAAGGGTTCCTTAATTATGGGTGTAGTATATGTATAAAAGAATGTACCTTTAATAAAAATCCTCCCGAAAAGATGAGGTAAATTTCTTTCTTTTCAAACGAAGATTTTTTCCTTTAATTCATAGGACAAAATAGAAAAAAGTTGAAATGCTTTATATTTATATTATTTTCCATTAATTTCCAAGAAAAAAATGAAAAACTAATTAATTCTTTACAATATATTTAAATATCCGACTTTTTATGGGTAGTATTACTTAATATTTTGTTAAAAAAGGTATATTAGGCGATATTATACTTTAAAGAGAAACATAATAAAAAGCTTAGAAGAGACTGGATAGGATTAAAATGTATGAAGCAATTTTAAAAACCGTCATTTTGGGTGATGTAGGTACTGGTAAGACAACATTATTAAAAAGATTTATTAATAATGTATTTGATTCAAATTGTATGAGGACAATTGGAGTTGACTTCCAAACTAAGGACTTTAATCTTAATGGAAAGGAATTAAAATTAATGATTTGGGATTTCGCCGGGCAACAAAGATTTAGTTATATGTTTCCTGAATACTTAAATGGTGCTTTGGGAGGCATTTTGATGTATGATATCACAAATTACGCTTCCTTTTATCATATTGGCAAGTGGTTATCACTAATACAAGAAAATAATCAAAAATTTCCAATTATATTACTTGGTACTAAGTTGGATTTAGATAGTTTTAGAGAAATTCCTCATGAAGTTGGAGTGAGGGTTGCTAAATCGTTGGGTTTAAACGGATTTATTGAATGTTCTAGTAAAACTGGTGAGAATATAGAGCTGCTATTCGAAACATTAATGCAATTAATGTTAAATAACGCTTTAATCAACGAAAGAGAAATAATAGAACTTGAAGAAATGTGTTGAAATTTTAAATTTGAAAGCACTTAGATAAATTATAATTTAGAATTTGTCTGTTTTTGTTCTGGGTGTAATCTTGTTTATTTTAGCCTTGAGTTCAGCAATTTCTATATAAAAATGAACTTTGGTTTATTTTTTATGGAAATATTATATTGTCTGAATTAATATCATCTAGAAAAAACTAATGAGTTATATGTCATCTTAATAAAATAGGAATTATCTATAAGTTCTTATAAAAGTATAATATTGAATTGAATGTGAAATATATATAGTTAGATTTTTTTGTCAATAATTGGGAAAGCTAAAATACCCAATGTAAATATTTCTTTATTGTGAAAAGATGTCAAATTTTAAATTAAAAGTGTTACTCACAGGTGCGGAAACAGCAGGCAAAACACATTTAATTCAGAAAATCACAAAAAATAAATTTCAAACGAATTATAAACTAACCGTAGGGGTTGATATCCTCACAAAAGATGTTGAATTTAAACAGGGAGAAACTGCAACGTTAAGTATTTGGGATATAGGAAACCAAGAACGTTTTAAATTTATCCGTCGTGCGTTTTATAAAGGATCAGCTGGCGCATTATTAATTTTTGATTTAACACGCGAACAGACATTAATTGAAATAAGAAAATTGTTTACAGAAATTAAAAAATTGGTAGGTTCTATTCCTTTTGTTTTAATCGGAAATAATATTCAATCAAATAATCTGAAAGATAAAGCAATAATCAGCAAAAATGCTCGAGAATTTGCTAAAAATGAGGGAGGGATCTATATTGAAACATCTCCGACCAATATCGATGTTCTTGAAGGGGTAGTTCGTAATTTTACTCGTAAAATTATAGAATCAAGGGCATAGATTAATTATAATTCTCAATCTCATCATGCTGTGTAATAGCTTAAACACTTGTTATATGAGTATTCTATCAGG
The DNA here is from genome assembly GCA_019058365.1 of Promethearchaeota archaeon. Lineage (GTDB taxonomy): Archaea > Asgardarchaeota > Lokiarchaeia > Sigyniarchaeales > SOKP01 > Loki-b32. Next base: position 25,141 of record JAHPZE010000023.1, read on the forward strand.
TTCTGTAAAATGTGTACATAAAAAAAGTTAATAAGGCAGCGTCAAAAAGAACAAGGAAAATTGAGAAGATTTACTATTTTTACCTTTAAAATATTTAGATTTGGAATAAGGCATGTTAGAAATATAAAAATAAAAGGATTTATATTTTTAAGATTAATTCATAAATAAATATTTATTAAAACAACTTATAGTTATTAACGCTAATTAAATTAATTCTAATTAAATCAAGCGGAGCAATGTGATGTTTGATAAGAGAAAAATTATTGCTTTGATTGTAATCATCGCTGTTATAGGAACTTCGTTTTTAATTTACTTTCTAATTATTCCAGAAGAAAAAGAAGAACCTATATTCAAAGGGGGCACTTTAACTGAAGATGAAACCTGGTCTGGAGCTATTTTTGTAAGTGAGAGTGTTGTAGTACCCAGTAATATCACGTTAACAATAATGCCAGGAACGGAGATTTTATGTAAACCAAGCCGAGATTATAGAAGTAGAGAAACTGTAGGCTTCCTAATAAGTGGAGGGACTATAATAGCAATTGGGACGTCAGAAAAACGAATATGGTTTACGGTTGATGATGAAATGCCAATTAATGGTGATTGGGGAGGTATAGAATTGTATCAATCGAATAGTTCAATATTTAAATACGTTATTGTGGAATATTCCATAATAGGAATAGCCCAATTTTATTCTCGAGTAAATATTAGCCATTCAATCGTGCGTTGGGTAAACTTAGAGGGAATTTACATGGAACACTCAACCCCCTTAATTGAATATAATTTGTTATACCAAAATGGATATCACGAGATATCGATAGAGCAATATAATTATGATGTAATAATACGTAATAATATTTTTGCTGGAGGTCATGTACCCTTTATTACCATTGATTCAAATGTGACTCTTGAAGGGAATTATTTTTATAATTACAGTTCAATAGATACAATAGCAATACAAGTTGCTGGATTCTCAAACGCCACGATAATTAGAAACAAGTTCGATGGATTCACAAATGAGACCGCATTCAAAAAATTGGTAGAAACTGCTTTTTTAATAAGCATCGACAATGATTTAGGCAATGGAACGGTTCTGATTCCAGAACTTGATTTTAATGATGTTAAACACCATGATTTGGGATATATTCCGGGAGATCCCGAAGATCAGTACATGTATGTTTATCCTTCGGAAGATGAAACTCGTAGGGTAATCAGCAGAATAGGAGCAGGACTAGGATTTGGTTGGGCTGTGGAATACGCTGATGGATATGTCTGGAAAATGGAGACTGGTAATTTAATTAAAATTGATCCTATTTTAGGCAATTACACACAATATCCTGTGAATGCCTCTGAAATTTTGGGACCAAGAGGTCTTTGTTTTGATGGAGAATTTTTTTGGGTTCAAGATCAATCTCAATTTAAAATTATTAAGTTTAAATTCAATGGAACTGATGTTATTATCAATAATTCGTTCACCATCCCAGAAAGTGAAAAGGGTGGTCGCAGCGGTTTAGCAACTGATGGATCATATCTTTATATTGCGAACATGGGAGGTACACTTTTATATGAACTTTATAAAAATGGAACTACACGTCGAACAATCCCAATAGGGGCACTTGACCTTGTTGGTCCTTTTACGTGGAATGGTACACACTTCTGGTCTAGTAATGGCAATAAACTTATAGCCTGGACAAAAGAGGGAAATATCGTTGGGCAGATATATGATGTCGCAGCGGGGTGTTCTGGTTTAACTTGGGATGGAACAAATCTATGGGGCCTTTATAAGACTTGTGAATTATGGAATGATGCAAAATTTTTTCAAATCGAGATATTGGACGATTCTTTTATTTAACTCTTTCAATACTTTAAGATTCAATACTTGGATATTTCAACCCTTTGGATTTGTTGTTTTAGATAAATTATGAGATAAATCTACACTGGAAAGCATTTAGTTTCAAAAATCTTTCTTTTTGGTAGTTATTTTAAATGTTCTTTTATTTTTAAGTTAAATACGATAAAATAATTCACGAAAAACACATATATTTTATTATTTTTATTTTGATTTCACTATTTCATTTAAATAGGTTTTGAAAAGAGATTTATCTTTTATAAAGCCTTCTGTTAATGAAATTTTTCTTGACTTATTTTTTAACCATAGAAATGTTTTTCTAAGCCATTGGATATTATTATAGCCTTCAAATACTAAACACTGCTGAAAGTCTATAATATTGTTCACTTCTGGTAAAAAAAGTACTCCTATATCGTTTGCAATAGCTATGTAAAAATTGCATTCATCAATTAAAAAAAGCTCAATATTTTCTAATTTTGAGAAGCTTAGGAAATATTCAAAGTTTTTATAATTAATAAATTTAATAAAATTCTCATAATTTGTAATAATTTCAATCCTTTCGATTTCAAACTCCGATTCGCTAAATCGCATCATTTTTTCTTCTAAATCGAGGTTAAAAACTCCCGCAAGTTGGATTTTTGAGAATTTTTTTGCAAATTTATTTTTCATTAAAGAAAGTAGAGCTATCATGTCAGGGATGACCTTTAATTCCAAAAAAGAAAAATCGTTTAACAATTTGGCATTATTTATAGGTAGATCATGAGTTTTCAAAAAAGGAATTAGAGGTTCTAATTTTGAGAGATTGTGAAAAGCACTCCATATCAGTTTAGTATATGCATTACTTTTGTATTGATAATTAATGTGTGATATTAATCCGAGATCAGCTAATTGTTTAATATGATATTCGAAGGTAGAGGGCATAATTTTCAATTGTTTTGCGATCTCATTAAAGTGGAATGATCCATTATTATTCATTAAAAAATTAAGAACTTTTATACGCTTTTTAGATTTAAATAAACCAAACAATTTGTTATTTAGTTCAAACTCATTCATTATTTAAAATAATATTATTATAAAGAAAAATCTTCGTTAAACACCTTCATTTCTCTAAGTATTCAATTTAGTTAAAAACTATGACATTTTTAAATTTATACGAAATTTTTCGTATTATTCGAAAATATTTTCAAGATACAGTTCCTCTGCTATACATTTTTAAATATAATGAACTTCTTATAGATGATAAATTAGTAAAAAATTTGACTTATAAATTTTTGAATGAAAGGTGTAAATATGATTATTGCTATAATAAATTTTAGTTCCTTTATGGTCGCTTGTTTGATTATGAGTTATCTATATATCCCAAGTATCCAACCTATAAAGAGAACAGAGAAATATGGTGAAAAAGCATGGAGTGATTGTAAAAAATTTCGAAGTATAGGGGGGCTTTTTGAATTAATTGCAGTAATTAATTTAATAATTTGGATCTGGTTTCCACTACCTTTAGTAGGCAAATGGATAATAAGTCCGAATATCTGGGTTGGAATTATTATCGCAATTTGTATTATCATTCCCTGTTGCACTATTTTATATTTAGGGGTAAAGGCTGCTGGCTCTGAGACTCTTAGTCCATCAAAAGATACTGAAATGTATGGGGGAATTTATAGATATATTCGACATCCTCAATCGTTAGGAGAATTTCCTCTCTTTGTCGCTTTAAGTTTTGCGATTAATTCATGGTTTTTCGTAATAATTTCATTATTATTTATTATAATTTATATTCCGATTATGATTCACTATGAGGAGAAAGATCTTATTAAGCGATTCGGTGATAAATATCGTGAATATCAAAAAAATACGGGAGCATTGTTTCCAAAACTCAGAAAATGACTTATTAATATCTAAGATTAAGAATTAAACATTTTTAATTAATAATTTATGAAAACTACGAATACTAGTAAAGATTCAACATCAACGCGATTTATTAATAAAAATATCAAAGAAAATAGGTATTTATTTTTTGCTGGAATTTGTTTTATGATCTATTCTCTCATTGAAATTTCTGATTGTATCTATTTAATCTTTATTCTTATGAATCTTGCGCCAAATCTTTATCTTAATATTGGAATAATTATCCCTGTAATTCGGCAAATTCTAACATATCAACCTATATTTTTTTTACCGTTCTTCCTAAGTTTTACTCTTCTACGAATTTTATCAACAATAGGCATTTTTAAAAATTTTATATGGGGATTTTACATTGGTGTTGTTAGTTTAATTCTTACAATGATAATGACTTTGCTTTTTATGCCATTTGGATTTTTTGAGTTATTTTTCTGCAGTATTATCTTGGTTTTTCTTATTATTGGTTTTTTTGATAAACAACCGATTATTTGATTTTCCTCGATTCTAATACGAAATAAAAATTATGTATTATTAAAATAAAAAATTATTACAATTATGAAGGATTTGATTAAAGAAATAAGGAAGATTATAAAAAAGAATATATGGTTAGTATTATCTACTGTTGATAAAGAAGAGCAACCCCATAGTTCTGTAGTAATGTATCAGAGTGATGGATATGATATATATTTTGAAACAGGTGAGTATACGTTAAAAGCGAGGAATATAAGAGTTAATAATAAGATTTCTGTAACTATACCATTTAGAAAGAGTTTCTTCCATAAAATTATCCCTGCGCCGCCAGCAGAACTTCATTTTAAAGCAATAGCCGAATTTACTTCAAAAGATGATGAAAAAACCAGAAAGATTATGGAGAAAGTTTTAAAATACGAGGAAAAGGCTGGAATTGAAGATGAAACCGTCTGGATAAAAATAGTACCTTCAGATATCATTTCAACATTTGGTGTTGGAGTTAAACTATTAGACATGAGAAATCCTGAGAAAGCAAGAAACTTAGTAAAATTAAACTTTTAGTATCAAAATCTTTTTAAATATGTAAGCGATGATTTAAATGTGGTTTAATCCCTTTATTTAATCTTTTTATATTCTAAAACAAAATGAAAATTATATTGATGGTTGAATTACGTAAAGCATATTATTCATGATATTCTTTAATGATTTTTTTTAAGTTGAAACTAATCTGAATTATTCCTTGTTTAATTCAATTTTTAGCCAAATCGGTAAATTTGCTAATGTAATCTTTTTAACAGAAAAACTATTTTCAAATAAAGAATTATTCAATAAACGTTTTAGTTCACTTATATCATATGTCATCTTAAGTTGCTTATTTAAGAAGTATGGGACTAATTTTCGATTAAATAATCCTTCCTTAGAAAGATTATTTTTTATTTGTTCTTTAAGAATTGATTCATCGTATTCTTTATGAGATTCAAATAATATAGCAGTTTTATTCGGCTTTAATATCCGATGGATCTCGTTTAGGCTTTCTACGGGATCATTCCATAGATAAAAACTTCCAGTACAAGTTATGAGGTCAAAATAATTACTCTCATAATTAGTACTTACAATATTCCCTTGTTGTAAATTAGCTTTTATGTTTTTAAGATTTGTTTTAGCAAGATTAATCATCTTTTCTGAAATATCAAGTCCATATAACTCAATCTTAGGATTCAACTTATTAATTTCTATTAGTAACCTTCCATGTCCCGTTCCAATATCTAGAAACGTTCCTTCATTTATCAGAGGTAATAACAATTCTGCAATTTGACTTCTTTGAATCTTCATTGGTTCTAATTGCATCATTTTATCATATAATTTTGCGGCAAATTTGGGCAATTTGATAAAACTTCTTTCTCCACGATTACTCATAAATTAATAATAAATCAATCTTTTAATTAAATTGTGATGAATTTTTTAAAAATTAAGAAAATAAAAACTAACTAAACCAGTGAAAAGATTGAAGCTAAAAGGAATAGATAAATTTCTAGAAAAAATACCAACATTTTCAGGCAAAAAGATAATCATTCTACCGATATATTGTATTTTGGTTTTTATCCTTAGCTTAATAATTCAAATCTATTTTGATATATTCCCAACCATAATTCCTGTTGAGGGAGTATTGGGATATTTTATTATCGCTTTTCCAGTTTTGGGAGTGACTCTGATGGGGTCTATAGCTATATTTTTAGTATATCAAATGTGGTATCATCGAGATCGTTTAAAAGCGAAGTATGGTCAACTATCATATCAAAAAATATTTCTTGCAGGATTCGGAGGTGTTGTCATTATCTTTAGTATTGTAATAAATAATTTAATTCCTTTTTATCAATGGGATCTTAATTTCTGGTCCCAGTTTCCCTTCTCAATATTTATAACTCCTTTAACATCATATCTTACTCCAATTTCTCTACTCCTTGGATATATACGTTTCTTTTTAGGAGGTTTTTTTTGCATATTGGGTGTAATAATGATGTTTCGATCCATAGAAACTTTTGGCATTGATTATATGACCGTTACTTACCTTTATTTCCCCGAAGAGAGTGAATTACAAGATCATAAAATTTACTCAGTGTTACGGCATCCAACATATAGTGGGATTATATTGCTTTGCCTTGGTGGAATGATTATTCAATTAACGCTCTATTCAATTACATTCTTTGTAATATTATATATTGGGATGTATATTCATATTCATTTTGTGGAAGAAAAAGAATTAATTAATCGCTTTGGAGATTCATACAAGGAATATAGAAAAAAAGTCCCTGCATTTTTAGTACATATGAAAGACTGGGGTTTATTTCTTAAGTTCATTGTGGGAAGAGAATAAATTGTTGAATTTCAGTATTTTCTATGAATTCTATTAAACATAAAAATTAAATTAGTACGTTATTTCCAAAATTAAAAATGAAATCATAAATATTAATAATTTAAATTAAAAAAGATCAGCATTGTAGTAAAAATCGATATATGAAAGCTTCTAAAGATCATCCTAATATTAAGAATAATAGGTTTTTATTTGCAGCATCAATTTCAATGCTAATCTATTCTATTCTTGAAATATTAGATAGCATTGTAATTTTTCTAATCGTATTAAATCTGATTCCCAATATTGCATTAATCTTTCAATTTTATGTTCCTCTTATTCAACAGCTTTTAGAAGCTCAACCCTTATCTTTAGCACCCATTTTCTGGGCATTCACTTTAATGCGAGTTATTTCTACAATAGGACTTTTAAAGAATTTATTATGGGGTTTTTGGATTAGTTTTGTAAGTTTAATCATTACAATGATACTTGCAATTGCGTTCTTACCTTTTGGTGCATTTGAACTTCTGGCGTGTAGTGTGATTCTCATTCTATTAATTATTGGATTTTGTGATAATAAACCAATAATAACGAATTGATAAAAATGAAAACTTCTACACCAAACTTTGAGTTTATAGAAAGCGAAATTAGAAAAAAAACATTCGGAGTATTGAGCACGATTGATCAAAACGGGTACTCTCATTCAACAGGAATAATATATGGTGTATCATCACCTGAATCAAAATTTTCACTATATATATTAACTGAAAATAGTTATAAAAAGGTAAAAAATATAAAAAACAATAATTCAATTTCTTTTGTAATTCCTTTCCCTCACCATCTGCTCAGATTTGTTCCTTCTTCTTGTGTCCAATTTCAAGGGACTGGGAAAATTATACCCTTTACAAACACAGAAGCTCAACATGCATTCCAAAATAGTTCCAAAATTCTAAAATTGAATCTACAACAAGCAAATCAATTAAATTCTAAAGAACAAAAATCAGTGTTCATTAAAATAACACCCAATAGCAAATTGTTCTGTTATGGATTAGGGTATAGCTTAATGAAACTTCGTAAAAATGTTGAGATTGGAAGCTATTCTGTAATTATTCCATCAGAGAGATTAAATTGAAAATTCAATCTTTGCAAGAAATAAACCATACATTTAAAAATCAAATTTTTTGATTAAGCAATAATAATTAAATTTATTTGTGATTAATTTAAGCATTCAAGATTCTAATCAGGTTAAACAAGAAAAAGATTATATCTGCTTAGGAAATTATTCAAAAATATTATTTTTGAATTCCTTATATTATAAAGATTAAATTATATACACTAAAATTGAAAATTAATTTTAATAAATAAAATTCTTGAGAGGAAGGGTTTATTCATGATTGAAACAAACATTTTTTTATTTTTAAGTATTGTATTCTTACTTATTTTCGTTATTGGAAAATTAATAGAAAAGATTCATATCCCATGGATTTTTTCTTCATTGCTTTTAGGATTTTGTCTTGCTATTTATAATCCTTTTACTGATATAACTAGCTCCTCTACTTTTGATTTCCTCGCTCAGATGGGTATGTATCTTTTACTTTTCATTATTGGTTTTGAAATAGATCTAAAGGAAATGAAAAAGCAAGGCAAATTTATTATTAAAACAACGACATTGACTATCTTCTTAGCAACATTTTTAGGAACTCTTATTATATGTTTTCTTTTTAGCTATAATATTTTTATCTCGATTATTGTAAGCTTATCCTTTGCGACAGTAGGAGAAGAGATTTTAATTCCTATATTAGATGAATTTAAATTAACAAATGAGCCTTTAGGACAAACAATAATTGGTGTGGGCACCTTAGATGATATTTTTGAAATTTTCACTTTAATCTTAGTTATTTTATTTGTAGGGTCAAGTGCTCAAAATGTGGTTGATGTGGTAATAATCCTTGTTGCTCTTTCTGTGTTATTTATTTTAACTATAGGATTCCTTAAAATTGGGAAAAAAGGGAGTAAATTTAAACATACAGGGGTAGAATCGCTTTTTGTTTTTATAGTATTTGTCTTATTCTTATTTATCGGGGTAGGGCTTTATGCTGAGGCTGCGCCCCTTGCTGCATTGTTTGCGGGAATTGGTTTAAAAACATTTATTCCACCAGAAAGACTAAAATTTATAGAATCGGAAATTAAAACAGTATGTTATGGTCTTTTTGCTCCTTTATTTTTCTTATGGGTTGGCGCATCGATGAATCTGAGTTATATCTTAATGTTTCCAATATTTATCGTTTTAATTGTGATAGTCGGGTTCACAGCGAAATTATTGGGAAGTTATTTGGGAGGAAGAAAGACTCTTGGTAAAAAAGATTCTCTTCTATTAGGAATCGGAATATCCGTAAAATTCAGCACGGGAATTGTCGTTATGACTATTTTATTAAGCAGCGGACTAATCGATTCTGGACTTTATTCTGTTATAATAGCGTCTAGTATTATCTTTACTTTTGTTATCCCTATAGTATTCGCCAGATTATTAACAAAAAGAAAATCTTCCACTGGCACAGAAAGAACTGAAAACGATGACCCGAATTCTAAATTATAACTTTGTTTAAAAAATTGAAAATTATTTATATTACGTTTTTTTTAAATGAATAATACATAAGAGATCTACTAATTTTGAAAAATCGATAACTTCTAGATTATCTTTTTTTGGGTCCCAACCAAACAGCATTTTTGCTGCCTTTCCATAATTCGTTATATACCATTTCATAATTGTAATTTTTTGATTAATATCAGAAACGAATTCGATTTGAGGTTTAAAACGGTGAAATCCATACATTACTGAAACATCGTTTACATTTGCCCGCAAATTTTTAACCCAAGTCGCATCTTCCCCTCTTCCGGCAAAAATAGTAATATTTCCTTCGTATCGTCTATATTCTAAAGGAGTTCTTCTCATTTTTCCCGTTTTCCATCCTTTAGTTTTTAAAATTAAAAAGATTTTTCCAAATCCTAATAAAGGTAGTATTTTTGCTCTGTACAATGGAACCATTAGATATTTGTTTAATTTTTTCCATTTTTTTAAGGTCTTTTTCTTAGATGCTTCATCTTGATAATTAAAGTTAAACATTACCGATCCAGGGCGTGGTAATTCTTCATTATTCATTTTAATCTCACTTGATTTAGATATTACTATTTATGAATTTTAAACGATTTTTTTCTTTTAAATTTACTTTAACCTATAGATCATTTTAATTTATTTCAAGGCATTGAGCCAAACATCTTTTAACACAAGCATTACAATTTATACATTTTTCAGGATTTCTTAAATCAACTTTTTTATCATTTTCATCAAATAAATATAAGTTTCTAGGACATACTTCAATACATACTTTGCATCCAATACATTTATCTCTCTTGATAATAATTTGACCATACGGTTGTAATTTATATTCACCAAACAAAAATTTCATTTTCTTATCACCTTTCTTCCAAGTCTTTGCACCTAATTCACTTTTATAAATTGGAGTTAATCCGTGAAAATCTTCTGCCATAATCAATGTAATTAAAAGAGAAAAGATTATATTCCAAATTAGATAAAGAAGATTAAATATGATAAATAGATTAAATAGAACTATTATAAGAAGAATTATCCCCTCATAAATCCATACTTTTGTTTTTCCTGTTTCCGTAGGAATGCTTGGCAAAATCAGCATTGTACCGTAAATTATAATCACAAAAATTAAAATAGTATCTAAATATAGTAAAAGATTTAAAATTGGTAAAAAAAAAGCAGAAATCCAATAGATAGTTGAGACTAAAACACTTAAAATAAAGAAATATAATGTAGCCATTTCTATTCTGTGAGAGAAAGGAAATCTTACTATTCTCTGTGCCTCTGATTTACAGAATTTTTGTTCTATAAAAGAAGGGATATCTTTAGCATATACAGGCCCAAATATTATGTTCCATCCGGTCTTTTTTTTAATGATGATGGGATCTATTCCAGGAGCACTTAATTGAGGTAAAATTAAGGTTCTATGAGACACAAGATCATCAATTCCACTGGTTTTTAAAATTGACAAGACAGAATCTGTTCGAAAATCATCTCCACACGCTCCACACCATACATTTATTCCTTTAGAAGGAGCAATTAATAAATAACAATCGAGATTTTTTATTGCCTTTAAAACTCGTTTTACAGTTAAAATGAAATTACATGTAAGTAAAACGGGACTTTCACTTGTAGGATTTCCGATTTTTATAAGGGTTGGTTCTATTGGGAAACCAGTCCATCTAAAGAAATAACTTATACCTAATTTTATTGAATTTTTTACGCTCATTTTTCTCTTACCGGATATTATTTGTATTTTTAGGTCATTTTTTTCAACCTAAATAACTTTAAAGTATCTAATAAATAATACTTTTCTTCAATTAACGAAAAGTTATGATTTTCAAGTCTTTTTTCTATATTTTTTAAATATTTAGTAGTCAATTGTGACTTAAAATATGTAATAATTACTATAGGAATTCTAACAAAAAAATACACAATTTTCTTCCAAATTTTCTTAGGTTTAACCTCATCAACTAAAATAAATTCTCCATCATCCTTTAATATTTTATTGATTTGTTTCAAGCAAAAATCTTGCTCCTCTTGATAAAATTCGCTAAATGATAAAATCGCTGTTATTTTATCAAAAGATTTATCAGAAAAGTGTTCATCTAATTCAATAACCGGCATTTTAATAATATGAATATTCTCGGTTAATTCTTCCTGTTTAATATTTTTTCTTGCTACTTCAAGCATTTTTTCCGAATAGTCAATACCAGTAACAATTGCTCCTTTATTAGCACATAGAATGGCGAATGTTCCCGTACCCATGCCAATATCTAAAACATGCTCATTTTTATGCACTAAATTGTCTGATATATATATTTTAATTTTTGGAATGCGTCCCAATGTTAAATAATTTATTCCTTTATCGTATTTTTCTGCTTTCTTTTCCAATGCTTTCATATAAACATACGACATTTATTAAAATACCGCTTTTGGAACTAAGGATTTATTGATAATTCAATCTTTAACATAATCTTCTTTTAATTTTATTCATGTGGTAGCACGATAATTAACGTCATTATAAGGATGACACCACATAAAAATACCAATGTTTGAATAATTGATCTCTTTAAGTTTTTTTCTTTTAACAGTTCAGGCATGAGTTCTGTGCTTGCTAAGTATAAAAACCCACCACCAGAAAACGCTAAAAAGAAGAAATTAAATAAATTTACTTGAGCTGACACGAAAAAAGCTAATAACCCTCCAAGTAATGCCACCAAGGCACTGGCAAAGTTAAATAAAAGAGCTCTCTTTTTTGTAAATCCTCCATATAAAAGGATTCCGAAATCTCCAATTTCCTGTGGTAATTCATGGAATAAAACCGCAAGAGTGACAATAATACCATTCTCAATTCCACTTAAGAATGAGACCATTATAATAATACCATCTAAAAAATTGTGTAAACCATCACCAATTAAATTTAAAAGTGCGAAATTTTTAATCTTTTTACCTTTATCTACAATATTATCTATACCTTCTGTAAGAGTATCGTAACAGACTAATTGGTCATCCTTTTCATGAGCATGACCATGGAACCAATAAATAAAACGTTCAAGTACAAAGAATATTACAAACCCTAGCATTACTATTGCGAATAGAAGACTTTCAACAATACCTGCCCCTCCTGCATTTAATTCTTCAAGATGGTGGAGGGATTCAGGAATTAGATCAAATAGTGCTGTAGCTAAAATTGTACCTGTCGCAAATGCCACAAGAATAAACAATAACTTATCTAAAGTCTTTTCTTTAAGGGAAATCATAAATACACCAATTAAACTCAAAAGACTGATGGCAAAAATCATAATAAAACCTAATAATGCTTCCACCTTAATCAAGACTCTTTACTTTTTATTTTTTTAATACAATATCATAGAAAAGGAAGAAATAAAAATATTACTAGTAAAAATAAAAATCATTTAACCAAATTTTATTAATATCTGTTTATGTTAAGAGGATAGAGTTTATTTGAATATTTGAGTAGTAATTTTATCAAAATGTATTGTCAAAGTTGTGGTTCTGAAATCGGCCAGGATTATATAATATGTCCCTATTGTGGGCAAATAAATAGTAATTCTGATACTATAAGTGAAAAGGAGGACATTGAGATCCAAGAATTGGAACAAAAAGTGGCTAATATAGAGCAAATTATTAAAGAAGAACCAAGATCAATTATTAAAAAGGCGAGATTAAGTCAATTTCAGCCATGGATTTTCATTTTTCCTATCATTTTTATGGTATTATTTTTCGTGCTTTTTATGATATTAGTAAGTATTAGATAGAGATAATTGAATCTCAATCGTTATGTACGGTAGGTATTATTAGGGCTTATATTAACTAATAGATGCTGCGTTTTCAATATTCATAATTTTACTCAATCTGAGTTTATTCTAATAATCCAGCTTATTTATAATTAAATTTTCTTACATTTTTAATATTTAATTTAAAGAATTATAAGAATAGAATTTAAGCTTAAATTATTTAAGTAATTTATATTTCAAATAAGTTTTTTTTAATCCGTATTAGTTTTGAAATTCCTTTTTAAGATATTCAAATATTTTTTAATCTCTACATTTTAATTTTAAAAATTAGATATTAATGTGAAGTTGATATTAAATAATTACTTACTAAAAGGATTATAAAATTATGAAATATATTATTATTGGGGGAGGACCTGCCGGAGCTACAGCTGCATTAGAAATAAGGAAACATGATGCAAAAGGAGATATTATCATTATATCTGATGAGAATTATCAATTCTATAAGAGAAGTAAAATAATTAATCTAATTTCAGCCAGTTGTTCTGAGGATGATCTTTTTTTAAAGGGAAAAAAAGTATATGATGAAAATAAGATTAGATTTATAAATGATCGTATTGAAAGAGTTATTCCAGAAAAGCAACAAATATTATTAAAAAGTGGAGATGAATTTTATTATGATTATCTTTTAATAGCTTCTGGAGGAAGTCCAGTTTTATTACCATGGAAAGGTGTCGAACTTGAAGGGATATATACTTTATATAATCTTGATAATGCAAAAAAAATTGCGAAGCACGTTTGTAGTGCTAAACGAGCGGTTATAATAGGAGGAGGAGCTATTGCAATGAAGGTTATTCAAAACTTTAAAAAAATTGGACTAGATATTTCGATTATTGAAAAATCTTCTCATTTATGGCCGATTGGGTTTGATAGGAAAATTGCGCGGATTGTGGAAAAGAAGATTACAGAAAATGGAATTCGTATTTATTTGGACGAAGAAGTTATTGAATTTAAAGGAGAAAATGGAAAACTATCCTCTGTAATATTAAAAAGTGGCCGAGAAATTCATACTGATTTAGCTGTTATTACTATTGGTATGAAGCCTAACATCGACTTTCTTATTAATAGTGGCGTTAATGTAGAAAAAGGAATAATAGTAGATTCATATATGCGGACAAATATCCCTAGTATTTATGCTGCTGGAGATGTTGCCCAGATCTATGATCCTCTTTATAATATGCCAATTCTTCATCCTACATGGGGAAATGCTAAAAAACAGGGAAAAATAGCAGCAAGAAATATGATAGGAGATAGCATAAAATATGAAGGAACAGTTCCAATTCAAACAATTAAAATTTTCGGATTTACAGCCATTGCTGTAGGTATTACTCATTCAAAGAAAAATTTTGATGAAATATCTTGGATTTCATTTGAAAAAGGTTTATGCCGGAAATTTATATTTGAAAATAATCAACTATTAGGGGCATTGATTTTAGGAAAACAGGTCAATAAAAAAATTGTAAAACCTATCTTAAAAAAAGCTATCTTTGAAAAAGCGCATATAAATGATTACAAGCATCTCCTATTACTGGAAGATAATGAATTTAATAATATATTTAGGAGAATAGAAATCAAAGCTTAAAATAGTAGGAGTTAATTCAATTTAATGATTGAGAGTAATGAGTAAGTTATATGATTAAAAGGTATCAGTTGAATTTAATCCGATCAATAAATGCTGCTTTTTTGATAATTCTCTAAACCTTCTGCTATAATGTCTCAAAAATTTTACTATTTTTCTGTAGATTAAAAAAAATGCTTGTACAGGATAGTATTTTAAAGAAACATTTAACCTATTATACAATAACCATCGTTTTTTTAAAGTAGATTTAAATTCTGAATAGATATGCTTGCGTAGTAGGTCTTCATACTGAGTAAAAGGTACAGAATTATCCTTAAAATGCTTAAAAATTGTGAGAGCCGCGAATTCTGCTGTTTTCTGTGCATAGTAGATGCCTTCCCCCCATAGAGGATCTACAATTCCAGCTGCGTCTCCAATGAGAATTACCTTATTCTTGTAAACAGGTTTAATTGAAAAGTTTCCATAAGGCACAGGATGTCCCATTACTTGAGAGATTTTTTCAGGGTTTATGTTTAAACTTGATATAAATTTTTTAAGTGCTCTTAAGAAATTACCTTTATTTTTTCTGTTAAGGGCTCCAACTCCTAATATGATTTTTTCTTTATTAGGGAATAACCAATTATACCCATAATTAACAAATCCTAGTGTTAATAATAATGTTTTAAATTGATCAGTTTCTAAATCTTTTCGATTTACAAAACATTCTAAGCCTGTACCAAGATTAAACTGCCAGTCTTTACTCTTGATGATCTTTTTTCTAATAAATTCTCTTCTGACAATACTATTAACCCCATCTGCTCCGACTAAAAATTTTGATTGAATTGTATCTCCGTTTTGGAATTCTATTTTGCAGTGATTTATGTCAATTTTATCAATTTTTATACCCTCTATCACCTCAACTCCTATAGTTTTAGCTTTGATTAAAAGGTAATTATCGTATATAGTCCTATCAACGAGATAAAGGTCAAATTCTCCTTCATTTCTTAATAATGTCCTTTTGTTTCTATATGAAATTTCATAAAAGGGTGTGGAATAGTCAATAATCTTATTTTTAATCAAATCTTCAGAACTTACATTATAAATTTCTTTAGTTAATTGCATTGTTTTCATCGATAGTAAGCCACCACATAGTTTGTATCGAGGAAAAAGTTCTTTATCAACTAATAAGACTTTAAAATTATTTTTTGCTAATAAATAAGCAGCAGTAGAACCGCCCGGACCTGCTCCAATTACAATAATATCATAGATCTGTGATTGCGTGGACATTGGTTTAATTATCCCTATATATTATTTTCTATCATTATTAAATAAAAATTTAATAAATCTAAAATTTATTAGTATTTAAGTAAGTATACGAGTTCTTAAATAAAGAATGATGAAAAGTTTTAATAATCCTGAGGAAAAAACTAGATTAAATCGTTCTGGAATCAAAGGAATGTTAATATGGTACTTAATGGTTATTCTTTCTTTAATAACCCTTTTATTATCTTCAGGTAAGTTTAATTGGCTAAATTCTTGGATATATTTTATAATTTCAATATTTTACTTAACAATTCTAGATCTGATAGCCATTAAAGAAAAGCCTGAAATGCTAAATGAAAGAGGGAAAGGTTTAAGGAAAGACACAAAGTTATTTGACAAAATTTTTATTGTTCTTTGGATGCCTATGGTTCTTATCAGCATGGTAATTATTGCTTGGGATGTTGTTCGATTTCATTGGACATCTTTGCCATTTTGGACTCTATTTATAGGAATTATTTTAACAATACCTGGTTTTATTCTTGGTCTTACAACTATGCTTTCTAATCCATATTTTGAATTAACAGTTCGAATTCAAATAGACAGAAATCATAAGGTAATTTCTTCTGGACCATATAAAATCATCCGGCATCCTGGATATGCCGCAGAAATATTAAATTTATTAGCAGCTCCATTAATATTAAATTCTTTATGGGGATTTGTTCCAATTGGTGTAATTATATTTGTTTTTATCATCCGTACAGCACTAGAAGATCGTACTCTAAGGAACGAATTGCCAGGTTACAAAGACTATGCTAAAAGAACTCGTTACCGCTTGTTTCCTTATATTTGGTAAGTATATAATGACTTGAGTTTTCTTTTTAGAATCCTAAAATTAAAAATTAATTGAAATTTTTATGTTTAAACACACTTCTAAAACAGAATTATGAAAATATTATTCGTAACAGATATACATGGGATCGAATGGAAACATAATGAAATCTTTGAGATAGCGAGTTCATTAAAAGTTGATGCTGTTATAAATGGAGGAGATATACTTCCGTTTAAAGGAAATTTATTAAATCAAGATAAATTTATTACAGGCTTTCTTAATGAATATTTTTCGAGATTTGAGTCAACCCAAACTTATTATTTGGGTTTGTTAGGGAATGATGATTTAGGGATATTTGATGACTTATTTCAAAAAACTTGTGATAAATATTCATATGTTGTTAATATAGCTCAAAAAAGGTTTCAAATTAAAGGAAGTAAATATGAATTTATAGGAATGAACTGGGTTACAGACTTACCTTTTGGCCTAAAAGATAGAGCACGAAAAGATGCAAAAGATTTTAAGCTTCCCAAACAAATTGGAAGGCAATATCTATCTTCTCCAAATGGATTCAAGAAAATTGAAGATTGGCCCTCTTATGTGGATACACTCCCCACTATTGAGGATGAGCTTAAAACTCTTATAAAACCTTCTGAAATAAACAATTCAATTTACATTTTCCATAATCCCCCCGCTAATATCGATCTTGATATAACTCATGACGGTCGAAAGGTAGGGTCAAAAGCAGAATATACATTTCTTAAAGAAAATCAACCAAAACTGTCACTTCATGGGCATATTCACGAATCTCCTGATGTTTCGGGTAGATGGTGTTCTCAAATAGGCAAAACAATATGTATTCAACCAGGACAATCTCACCAACATCAAAATTTTTTGAACTGTGTTTTGATTGACTTAGAAACTATGAATATTGAACGGAAAATAGTGAAAAAGACAAATAATATTTAATATAATATCGCAATAAATATTCAAGAGTTTTGAAAAGTAAGGTCTCTTTTGGAAAAAAAAAAAATTTTAAGATATTTATTTTCGATATACGCCATAAGTTTTACAGGTATCTATCATAGTTTTGAGATTTTCAAGTTTCGCATTATCTGGAATTTCAGCACCGACAAATAATCCACCCCCCTCCGCGCATTTATCAATAATCTCTTTAGTTTTCTTTTCAACCATCGCTGGAGTTCCTAATGTGAATAGGGAAGGTTTCATATTTCCTTGGATACATATATGATCACCAAGTATCTCTTTTGCTTTGAATATATCGGTTCGTTCATCCATGTGCATGTAAATTTTTCCTTTAGGTAATTCTAATAAATAATGTAATCGATCTGTCCAATTGGTATCCATATGAAGTTGTACAATGAAACCATCATTTACATATTTACTAACGATTTTTTTAAAGTAGGGCCAAAACAAGTCTTCAAAATGTTTTATTGAGATAAAATCAGCACTAGCGCGAACAGCGCCTACTAAAAGTGTTTTACCTTTCATCTGAGAGATGCCGTATTCTCCCATTAATATCACATCATCGATTAGGAAATCACAAACTTCTTTTATTTTATCGGGGTATCGATAAATATCTTTCATAAAATTCGTTGATCCTCTAAATACGGATAAAAGGTCAAAAGGTACAACTACAGCTCCATCAGTAAAAGTAGGGACATTGTAATGAGTCCACCATTTTATCGTATTCTCTTCTACCTTTGCTCCGATCTTTGATAATTTAGTCATGTCACCTATACCAGCTCTATCAAAGTTTGCCAACCAAAGTAAACCCTCATTAATTATTCGATCATAGTCGTTCTCAGTTAATATCGGATTATTAAGGCTCCTCTCTACTAATTGAGGAGGTTCGTTTACTCCAAGCATACGTCCTGGTAATCTCCAATCAACATAGTATGCTGAAAAGAAGTCGGGAAATGGATTTATGTACATCATATACATTGCTCCTCCTGCCATTGCTATGTCATATCCTCCTAGTTTATGGTAAATCCATTCATATGCGTATTGAGATTTATCGGGGTTTTCTAATATTTCTTGAGCGGTAACATCAATGTGGTTTGCTGGGAGAAAATCTATCAAAGGCCATACAGGAACCCTATCAGGTTCCTTTAATCTCATGGCTGTTAATACCCTCTCAACTGAGGTCATAGCTTCTTCCTTAATAGGTTCAAATTCCATATTTATCCCTCCTCTAACCACTTTTTTATAATTTTTACACCTTCAAATGCACTATCCGTAAAGGCATCAGCACCAGCTTCTTTCATCCACATCTCATCAGTAGGTAATCCACCAATAATTATTTTCACTTTATCTCTTAATCCCTCAGTCTTAAGCTTTTCAGTAGTTTCTCTCATAGCTTCAAGCGCAACTGTTAAGAGCCCAGAATATCCAATAACATCGGCATTTGTCTCTTTCACTTTTTCAATGAAGTTTTGAGGAGGGACGTCAATACCTAAATCATAAACATCAATTCCAGCAGATTGTAATAGAGTGACAAATATATTTTTTCCGATATCGTGAACATCACCTTTCACAGTTCCTACCACTACAACTCCTTTACTTTTTTCTTTAATAGCTTCTTTTTTAAGAGCTGGTTCAAGTATTTTCGCCGATTGTTGAAAAATTTCGCCAGCCATAACTAATTCTGTGAGGAAATATTCTTTTTTATTAAACTTTTCACCAATGACTTCTACAGCTTTGCGTAATATATCGATAATTTCTTTTGGGTCAGTACTTTCCTCTAATAATTGTCTCACTAACCTGTACGCATTCTGTTCTTCTAATTCTACAACACTTTCGAATAGTTCATCCTTAACACTCACTTTTTCTTCTTACCCCCAACTTTTTTTTTCATATAAGCAAATATAAGACGACGCATTGAGAATTTTTTACCATTTTTTCCCCAGAGAACATGCCCTATAGCTTCATTCATTTCATCTTCATCAACATAGTTAGGTTTCTTAGAAAATTCTTCCAATTTTATACACCTTCAATAGTCTATTCAAATATTACTATAAGAATTAGATTTTATATAAATCTACAAATAGAGTATTAAATCTCAAAGTATTTAAAGGTTCAATAATCGAATAAATCGATAATCCCCTTGAGTGAAATAAAAATCAAAAATGATAAAATCTTTTTTAAGAGATATTTTATAATTTTTAATAGCATTAATCATATTTGCATTCTTTTACTAACTTTCCTTTCTCAGATAAATTCATGACAATGACTCTCGGTCTAGTCATTGCTTCAATTGAATATTTTATTCCTTGGGTTCCCAAACCTGATGATTTAGTTCCAAGAAATGGAAAATGATCTGGACCTCGCTCGCTTTTTCCGTTTATTTGAACTGTCCCCACCTCTAACTCCTGCGCAATATTAAAAGCTAAATCTATATTTTGAGTGAAAATCATACCTTGAAGTCCGTATTCCGATTTATTTGATATTTTGATGGCTTCTTCGGCGCTATGAACTCGTATAAAAGGTAATACGGGACCAAAGGGTTCTTCCCAAGCAATTCGCATTTCAGTTGTAACATTATCTAATAATGTTGGCCACATGATATTTCCTTCTCTTTTATTTCCGCATAGTAAGGTACATCCTTTTTCTAAAGCATCGTCTATTAATCCTTGAACATAATCACATTGCTTTGAACTTATGAGAGGCCCTATAGTGGCATTTTTTTCAGGATCTCCAATGGACAAATTCATAGTTTTCTTTTTTACTAATTCTATTAATTTATCAGCAATTTCAGGCATTGGAAGGACTCTTTTCACGGCTGTACATCTTTGTCCGCTATATGAAAAAGCTCCCGAAACAATTGCTTCTGCAGTAATTTCCAAATTTGCATCGTTTAGTATGATAGCAGCATCCTTTCCACCCAATTCTAGCAATAATGGTTTCATTTCGACAATCTTTGCAATATGTTTGCCCGTTTCAGAAGATCCGGTGAAACTCACCATATTAACCATGGGATGTTGTACTAAATAGTCTCCGATTTCAGATCCTTTGCCTGTGATTATATTAAAAACGCCGGGAGGAACTCCCGCTTTTTCTAAAATTAATCCGAAGAATAAAGGACTGATAGCTCCTTGGGAAGGTGGTTTAACGACAACAGTATTTCCCGCCATTAATGCAGGAGCGATTTTGGATCCCGTAAGATTAAACGGATAATTAAAGGGCCCAATGCATAGGATCACTCCTAAAGGAACTCTGTATGTCATTGACATTTTATTTTTACCAAAACCTTTAAATGTATCTCCATAAATTGCTTCTCCTTCTTGTTGCAATCCCGCTTCAGCTGTGGCTTCAAACAGCTCAGCAGTTCGGGTTATTTCCGATATAGCACTTTTTAGTGGCTTACCGATTTCTTTCATCATTATATACCCTATGGGATTAGCCCATTCCCTCATTAAAGCAGCTGCTTTTCTTAATATATCTGCTCGTTCTCTCTGAGTCTTTTCTTCCCAACATTCTAAATTTTCTTTTGCAACATTTATGACTTGATTAACTTCCTCAGTGGTACATGCTTGCACAGTTCCTACTATCTCATTATTATAAGGATTTCTAATACCTATTGTTTTTCCAGAAGACGACTTTTTCCAAGTACCAGATACATAATATTTAAAATCTAAATCATCTTTCATTATGAAAGAATTAGGAATTTTATTGATTTCTTCTATTATCATGATTATTTCGTAATCCTAAAAATTTCTTTTCGATAAAAAATTGGTCTTAGATTTTTTATAACATTATCACTATTAAATTTATTATTAATAATTCAAAGGTCTTGCTCTATTTATTTTCGAAGCTTTTCAGAAGTAAAACATCGAAAAAGATTAAGAAAAGATGAAAAACTTCATAATCCGTAGCTTTGAATTAAAAGCTATAATTTTATATGAAGTTATCATGCATACCATTAGGTTAAAGAAAGAGAGGCAGTTAAAGTGGTTCATAATTAAATTAGCTATGTGCATAAAGCGAGTTTTGATAAGAGCGTACTTTATCTTGGACTTTTTCTAACAATATAAGAACCGAATTTTATACTCCTATCCACATCTTTTCATATTTCTGACTGAATCATTATACTAAACTAAAAATTTTCAATTAAAGTGAGAAAATTTCTTTGAGTTTTTAGACTTATCTATAAAAGGCTTCTAACATTATCATTCATAAACTCTTTCTAGTTGAGATCAACATTTTATGTTTCTATGGAATAATAAAACGTTGCACTGGATAAGAGAGAGGAATTTAAGTTGGTTAAATAAAAAGAGAATGACGTTAATGCCTGATTGCGAATTCTGTGGTAAGCATATCGTAGGTACTAAGTGGAATAAACAATATCACCATATTAATATATGTCAAAAACCAATAAAACGATTTTTTTGTTCCCGTCAATGTAAATTGAAATGGATTTTTGAAAATGTTTGATTTATTTTGTTGATAATTTCTTGCTGTTTAGGGGTATGTTTAGTACTTGTACCAATCTATAGATAAATAAAAATATCTAAAAAATGAAATCAAAAGTTATTTATGACCCCAAACATTTGAATAATTAATGAACACAAAAAAAGACAAAAACAACAATGAGTTGTGCCAATCCACTAATAATCCCAGCGAGTGGAATGGAAGAACAATAGAAATTGATGATGCTGGGACTGGAGATCTCGTCGGAGATGCTTTTATTGGCTTTCGAGACACAGAAAACGGAAAGATTATCTTTAAATCAGTTCCTGTAGAACTCTACAATAAAGTAAATAAGGACAATGATCGCCCGAAAAAGCATATAGTAAAGATTGTGATCAAAGCGCTCAGAGATCTTAACCATCGTAAAGGAGATAGAATTCTTCTATGTAGGGGTAGCTGTTTCGATCTTGTTAGAGAATATTTTAAGAAGAATAATATATACTACGAGCCTGCAGTTATAGAGGGAGTGCTTCAAGATGCTGTAGAAGGTAGATTTATTCAACATCTTAGAAAATTCGGGATATCTTCTAGCAAGCTTACGAAAGAATCTGGTATACAAAGATATTTTATTTTATTTAATTGGGTATGTCGGGACTTTCCAAATCGTGAACGTTTCGTCAAGAGAGGATTCCCTTCTTGGAAGAAGAAATGGAGAAAAATTGCTTTAGAGAGATATAAAAACTATAAAAGTAATAAGACTCGTACAAGAGAAAAAATTATGCAAAGGGCAAAGATGATATACGAAAATGCATTCGAGAAACCTATTTCTGTAAGAGAAACTATCTCGAAGAATCAATAAAATGAATTATATTTATTGATTTTTTTACGAAAATATAGTAATCGTTAAGATTATTATTATAAAGAACTTTTTTTTAATATTATATAATTAATTTTCCTTTTATAGGGGTAAAAGGAGTATTGAATTGGTCCGAATTATAGTTTTCTTAGATAATAGTAATATTTTCAATGGATTTAGGAAATACAACGTCAAAGTAGACTATGAAAAGCTGAAAAACATAATAACCAGTGGCCGAGAATTACAGGCTATATTTTTATACGAGGGTGCTGTATATCCTATAAGTCTAGGAAAGAGGAAATGGTATAAAGAATTAACCATTCGAAGTGGATATACAATTAAAACGAGCTTTGATAAGATTGTGTCAAATGGCGCCATTGAAAAGAAGATTGACATCAATATCGCGATTGATATCATTTCTCTTGCATATGAGAATGCGTATGATAAGGCAGTTTTAATATCTGGAGACGGAGATTTTGTTCCAGTTGTAAAGAAATTAAAAGAACTAGAAAAAGATGTGGAAGTATGGGCATTTAGATACTCTCTAGCTAATGCGTTAAGGGAAGAACTCGAGCAAGAAAATATCCATTATCTCGATGATATCTTAAGTAAAATAAAAATGTAAAACTATAATTGATCAATTTAGTTAATACATTAATTATTTTTTAGATTCTTTAGTACTTTAAGTCATTTTTTTAGGTAAAAGTATTAAGATTATTTAGTTGGTCCAATCAATTCATACAAATCTCGAGCTAATTTTTTCATAATCGGAACGTGACCTTCAAATAAAATACGTTCTTCAATGATAATTGCTGGAGGAACTATCGTCCCATATTTTTTTATAGTATCTGCAGAGTCACTATCTTCAAAACTTACTTCAATTTTTTGTTTAAATTCTGGTATATCTGTAAAAATTCGCTCAATGATGCTTCTCGTTTTACAACACTTAGCACAATAATTATCTTCCTCAGTTTTTAATAAAACATGAACAATTGGCTTCTTTATTAGAGACCACTAATTTTATTTTATAATATTTTTCCTTAAATTGGAAAATATTTTCATTAATAAATGATTTTTGCTTTAAAATACAGGAAATATCTAATCTAGAATCAATTATCTCATGGATTTATATTCTCCCTTTAAGTTTGATATTCACAATGCTATTAAGCATTAAAGTACATCGTTTAAGAAAAGAAATCTCTAAACCAAAGTTTTAAATTCTTGAATCTAAGAAAAAAGCTATTCTTCCTTTTTTATCATTTCGAGTTCAGATTCAATGCCAAGTAAATTCGCAACTTCGACTAATGCTTTCCATTCGGAATGAACGTTTTCAGCTTCTCTTAATTTACCTTGTGATACTAAAAGATTATGTAAATTGGCTTTTGAATCCACAAGTCTGACAAACATTGCCAAAATATCGCCCTTATCCTCGATATTTACATAATTCCTCAGGACATCAATCATTTGTGTATCTTGCTGAGAGATAGGAGATAAATTCTTTAAAGTATCTCGGATTTCAGATAATATTCTTTGATTATCTTCTAGTAAATTTAGTTGCATAAGGCTAACATTAATTGCATCAGAATATGTTTCAGTTCCGCATTTTTCTTTGAATTCATCTAATTTCTTTTTAACTATATCATTTATTTCTATTGTTGGACTCATTTTACTGTATAATTAAGAGGATAATCTATTATTTAAGTTTTAATATGTGTTGAATGTATAAAAATAATTTAAACTTTTTTTGAGAAAGAACATATATATAAAAAAAAGTAAAGAAAATTATTTTGTTGTATTTAAGAAAGCCATAAATATTTGTTTGGACACATCAGGTAAATCTTCAACGTATTTATTTACTTTTTCCATGAAATCTTCTTTTGAAATTGCCTCCTTTAATATATAATTGTCAATATCTCTAAATTTATTAGTAATTTTTTCGTAGGCATGCGTAAGAGAATCAAGATCCTTACTTATAGATAATTTCCATTCTTGGTCTACACTTATTTTATCCTTATCTTTGTCCTTTTCTTTTTTATCTTTTTCTTTTTTGTCTTTATCTTTTTTGTCCTTATCTTTCTCTTTTTCTTTATCTTTATCCTTTTTGTGTTTATCCTTTTCCTTTTCTTTTCCCATAAAATCTCAACTGTTTAATAATTAGATTTAATCAAAAAATAAAACTTAGGATATTTAAAATTTTGGAGTTTATTCTCTTAACCTTTAAATAAGGGTGTGAAGTGATCCTTAATATTCTTGTTTCCAGCGGGTTGAATTTAGTAATGTTATTATCAGTCTAAGATTAAAAGATATTTTAAATCGAATAAAAATTTAAGAATTAATTAAGTGAAAAATTATTTTGCTAAGAGAAATAAGTTGAATTAAACAAATGAAAAATATTGTAGTTCTTTTTTATGACAAGATAAACGATGTTAAAATTTATGATTTTAAATTACCTATAGATGGCTATACAGATTTTAAAGATTTTCAAAAAGAGTTAGATTTATTAAAGAATAGATACAAAATTTTAATGTTAGATGCTCACAATAAAAGCATCGATTATTTTTTTCAGAATAAGGACCAAATCGACTTAGTTGTTAATTTAGCAGATAATGGATATGAAAATGATTTTTCTAAAAATGCGTTTTTTATTGAATTATTCAATTTTTTAGAGATAAAATATACAGGTCGACAAGCTAATAATGTTGAATTTTTCGAACGAAAAGATCTCATGTTATATGTATTCGATTATTTGGGAATCAATTATCCAAATACAGCAATGTATTATCAGGGGATTGATCTGCCATTTTTAGAAGAAAAAATTAATACGCTAAGATTCCCGGTTATTGTAAAAATGGGCATTTCGGGAGATTCTTTACTCCTTGATGAAAATAGTATTTGTAATTCGTATAAAGAAATTATTGATAGAATTGAATACATTGAAAAGGTTTTAGGACAAAAAGAGGTTATCCTTATTCAAGAGTTTGTGAAAGATGCACGGGAATACACAACATTAATTATCGGTAATGATACGTGTAATGATGTTCAAGCGTTTACAATACAAGTAACTCCAAAAAAATTTTATGACTTCGAGCAAAAAAATTATAGCTCACTTCCTGTTGATGATTTCTATAAGAAACCAGATATTAAAAATTCAAATTTATTAAAGAATATCGAGAATAAGCTATGTGATTTAAAAACAATTACCAAATGCATGGATTATGTAAGATTTGATTGGTTGCTAGACGAGCATTCTAATTTTTTTATACTTGATTTAAATGCCAATCCCTCTTTTGATTCTGAGCTTTTTAAACTTTATAATGAATTTTTTTCGATAAAAGGAAGAATTTTAGGCTATATTATCAATTCTGCTTTGAAGAGATAACCATATAATAATAAATATTAATACTGATTTTATAAAAAAGGATAAAATCATGAGTGAATTGAATAATATAGAAAGAGGGCTATATATTAAGCAATTGGAGGAATGTTTAACTTGGTGTTTCTAATCTCATTTTGCGCTATCCGTGTACCGGATATGGATAAGATAGAAAATTCTGGATTAGCTTGGGTATAGGTTTTTTAATAAGTTTAATGATTACCGGGACTATACTTGTTCATGATTTATTATTTCATATAGAAACATTTGGAGATACATTACCAACATAAATAGCTGCTGTTCTAAGTTTAGCAGTTATTATTAGTTTTATACTAATTTATAATCAGATTTTTCCGATTAATATGGTTCCAGAACCTTAGATTAATCTCGATGATATCTTAAAAAAAATACTGATATAAAATTTTAAAATCTATAATCAAATACTAATCAATTTTTAGGATAATGTTTTTTAATTTGAAAAATAAGAGTATAGTGATTATGAGTAGTGATGGGTATGTCAAAGACAAGTAAAAAGAAAAAGCAACTTCCGCGATTACAAGTAGCTTTAGATTTTGAAAGCTTAGATGATGCATTGGCGATTGCAAAAAAAGTGGCTCAATTTATAGATATTTTAGAGGTTGGAACACCTTTAATAAAATCCGAAGGAATGCGCGCTATTCACGTGTTAAAGGAGGCACACCCTAACAAGCTGATCTGTGCAGATTTAAAAACGGCAGATGCGGGATACCTTGAAGTACAGATGGCAGCTAAAGCAAAAGCTGATATTGTCACAATACTTGCAGATGCTTATGATGCTACAATCAAGGAAGCTTTACGCGCTGCATATGATTATCACGTAGAAATAATGGCAGATCTTATCGTGTCTCGATCACCTGCTATCACATTAGCGGGTCTCATAGATCTTAAATACAAAAACACAAAATTGCATTATGCACTAGTGCATAGCGGCTTGGATCGCCAAGCTTCACGACGAGCTCCATTGTTTGAGTTAGAATCAATAGCACGGTTAAGAGATCATCCGCGATTAGCAATAGCAGGTGGTATAAGAGTCTCTGATATTCCTAATATCTTAGCTTTTCCTTTGGATATTATTATTGTAGGAGGCGGAATTACTCATGCCAAAGATCCATGCAACGCTGCAGAGAAGATTCGAAACGCCATTAACAAGTATTCTAAATGAAAACGACGCCTTAAACTTGAGAGAAAGTTTGTTCTGGAGGAGATTATTATTTTCATCAGAAGTATGATTTTTTCTTCGATTCTTTATCGTGTATATTATTAATCGTATTATATAGACAATTAGAGCTGCTAAGAAACACCAAACACAGATCATTGTTTCTAATGATCCAGCTGAACTAGTACTCCTGTAGAAAGGATTAAAATCAAAAGGAAAAAATGGTCTAATATCCGTGTACATAGGAGAATCGAGTAAAATATGAATATAAATTCCAAGGAGAGAGGCGAACAAAATTTTTTTAAAAGAGATTTCTTGTTCAATTTTGAAAAATTTCATAAGTGGAGTGAAATATTCTCTGATTTTAGTCATTATCACTGTAAGAACAAGGGCAATTATTGTACCCCCTAAAAAGCTATGGAAAAAACCATGGAGAGGATAATTTAAATTAAAAAATAAAACACAAAAAGGTTCAATGTCAATGATTACACTTGCTATAAGAAAAGTGGGGAAATCAATAAAGTTAAGAAATAATAGCCCTATAAATAAGCCAGGTCCAAAGTGATATGGTGTAAATGGCATATAAATAAATACATATTAGAAAGTGTTATATTTTTTATTACAATTCAATATTGTTACTAATTAAAAAATTTATAAAAATCGATCATCCAATTCCATACCACAGCTAGGACAATGCTTTTTCATGTGAAAATTTTTATCAGCTTTAATAATATTGACTAATTCGTTTTCTAGATTAGAGTAAATATCCTTGAGCATTATATCTTCAATTGAAATTAGCTTCAACTTTCCTTTTTGATATAATTTAAGCTTTTCTTCTTTTCTCTTCATGTATTTTTTTCCATAATAACCCCAATATTCTATATAAACTTCATATTCTGGCAGATACCAATCATACTTGATTAAATTACCTCGGATTCTTATTGCATTTTCATATTCATGCTCAAGACCAAGGCGATGGAGATGATTGTCAATTATTAATTCTCCTTTTGATTTTACGATGTGTCCATCAAGGCATTTAAAACTCGTTGCTCTTTGAGGGCGAAATTTTCTTCTATAAAAATTCAGAATTTTGAGAATAATCCAATAAATGATTCCAAAACATATAACAAAAATAATACCTCCTAAAATGAAAAAAACAATAAGTTGCCTCAGATTTGATCACCTTTTATAGATTTCGATTATAGCAATCTATTTTCTACATTCAAAGGATCAACTTACCTTTTATTTAAACATTAGCACTTAGGAGTTAACAGTAATTTATCATACAGATATTTTGAATAAAAAAAAGAGAGTTCTTTATTTATTCAAAAATTCTATTAACAATTCAAGAATTTAACTTTTCTTTTTAAACGAAAATTCTAATAATTTAAATATGATTATTTAACCAATTACTAAGATCATTTAATACTATTCGTCTATCTTTTTCAAGCTCATTATATACTTCATGATATAATCCATCATAGATTTTAATGGTTTTATCATCCATGGTAAACCAATTATTAAGTTCTTCAGCTCCCTTAATTAGTTTATCATCTGAGCCACACTGAACTAATAAATTAATTTTAAAATCACTAATAACTCGTTTGAGATTATTGAAATTCTTTACCATCTCATAAGCTAACCTTGCGGAAATATTTTCAGCATTAACGAATGGATCGTTCTTATAATTTTGCACTACTTCTGAATCGTGGCTTAAAAATTTCGCATCAATTCTAGGGTTAAATTTCATTTTAGGTGCAATTTTTGAGAAAATTTTAGCTAAGAATTTTAAAAATCCGATAGTTTCTTTACCGGGGTTTGTGCCCACTCCCGAAAGAATAAGACCATTTAAAAGTTGCTCGTATTTTTCAGTAAAATAGATAGCAATAAATGAACCTAATGAATGACCTAACATGAATATAGGTAAATTAAGATGTTGTTCTTTTATTATATCGTAAAATTTCTTTTCATCTTCAATAAACTGGTCAAATAAATCCACGTAATTCCTTAATCCTTCAGATTTTCCATGTCCACGATGATCGTTGGCATAAATTGCATAGCCTTTTGGAACTAATTCATTTACTATATGTAGATACCTACCAGAATGCTCAAATCCTCCATGTACAAGCTGAATAACCGCTTTAGAAGATTCTGGAATCCAACCTTGATAATAAATTTGTAAATCTTTTACTCCTTTAAATGCTCCTTCTATATGTTTCATACGTTACACACAAATTTTATATTATAAATAATGAAATATTTTTTTTTTAAATATATAATGAAATGACTCGTATCAATTCTCCTTAATTACGAAGGTTATATATAATTAATCCTCGAAAATTCATTAATTAGTAATTCTTAAAATATTATGATTAACTGAAAAGCTAAATAGATTTATAGTTAATTTTCTAAATATTATTATGGAGAAAAAAGCTTATCGAATTGATATTCATCATCATATTTTACCTCCAGAATATCTTAAATCTTTAGCGAAAATTGAAGTAATTACCGCTGGGAATGTAGCTTTTCCCACATGGGCTCCAGAAGAAAGTTTGGCGGTAATGGATAAATTAGGTATAGGGACTGCGATAACTTCAATTTCTTCACCTGGAGTATATTTTGGAGATAGTAAATTCACAATAGAGTTGGCACGACTGTGCAATGATTTTTCAGCTTATTTAATAAACAAGTATCCTCAACGATTTGGGGGATTTGCAACATTACCCTTACCAGATATTGAAGCATCATTGATCGAATTAGAGTATGCATTAGATACATTGGAATTAGATGGTGTTGTTCTACTTTCTAATATAAATGGAAAATATTTGGGTGATCCCGATTTCGAAGAACTCTTTTCAGAGCTAAGTCGGAGAAAAACAGTAGTATTTATTCATCCCGATGCACCTCCTGTTGAGAAACTCCCCAAACTCAGTTTTCCTACATCTGTGTTAGAATTTGTTTTTGATACAACCCGAACAGTTGCAAATCTGTTGCATCATGGAATCCTCAAACGATATTCTGAAATTAAATTTATTCTGGGGCATGCTGGAGGCGCTGCTCCTTATTTAGCTTGGAGGATTACTTTTGGGAATAAGAGGCTAATTAAATATCTAAAAAAGTTCTATTATGATATGGCAATATCAGCAACACCTTATGTATTTAATACCCTTATGGAATTAACAGATCCATCAAAAATGCTTTTAGGTAGTGATTATCCTTTTGTTCATGAAATTGTGGCAAAAGAAATGATTCAAGGAATTGGAACATATGAAGGATTTAATGAGGAAGATTGTACTGCTATTGAACAAGAGAATGCACGCTCTCTTTTTCCTCGTTTTAAATATGATCAATATACTATTTAGAAAGATCCTTGTATTTAAATCAATGAATATTTTTTCATTAGTATGAGATTCTTTCAAATGTTATCGAAACATATAATGTGAAATTTATATGTTGGGATTTTCTTATAACATCTTAGAAAAGAAGAATATTCGGTGTGGATGGGAATGATCGTTATATTATCATATTTTCATACTAAAATCGGACCATTAATCTTTTATTCTTTTCCAAAAACTCAGTTGGATAGAGAAGTATTAGATAGAATATATGATATAATGGATCAACCGAGCAAGGAAGAATTTTTGAGTCAATCTTTCGAAAATTTAAAATTATTGAACTATTATTTTCAAATACACTCAGATTGGGCTCGTGGTAAGAACGAAATGGTAATGGTCTCAATAATTATTAATCAGCAAATTTCACCTGAAATTGAAGAGACTATTTCTATATTATGTAAAAAATTTTCAAAAAAGATGCAATCGAATGAAGAGATTTTTACTGGGTTCCATATATATGATTTAGACAATTACGATGAAGTTGATAAACAAAGTATAATAAAGAACGATTCCTTGATCAAAGATTGGGTACAAGATTTATATTGGGAAGTAATGGGAGATACCAGAAGAAAATCAGAAGAAGAGAAAATAACTTTGTTATTAAATGACCGATATATATTTGAATCCTTAGAAGAGATGTCAAAAGAGTTGAAGACCATCAGTAGGGAGATCAGTTTAAGTAGGGATTCGCATAAAAAGAACTCTAATATCCAAAAATCAATTTCAACTTTGAATAAAATTATTGATGATTTATATGAAGGATATATAGAAAAGATGACTGTGCTTGATATCGAGGATGAAAAAGGCTTATTGGTTACTGAAGATGAATTAAATGCTGATATTCAAAAAAATAAAAAAGAATTAATTCGTGTTTTAGAAGAAGAAGTTACCCGAAATAAAAAATAACTTTTTAATCTTATTCATTTTTCCTAAATTCTTTAAGGTTATCTGGTGGCCACGCTCGAGGGGTAATACCATCTTTAATATAACGAAAATCACATATTGGTGCACCATTTCCGATTGTTTGGGTACGTTTCAAACCATATCCATATGCTTGAGCTTGTGCATAATCTGAGATACATACAAATGGCATAAAATGCTCTGCTCCTTGACTTTTATAAAATTTGTATACACCACATTCAATATAATCTACTCCAAAAGTAAACGTTTTCCCGTCACTCTCAACAAAATCTAATACCCAATCACCTGGATATTTACGTGCTTTCGAATTCTTAGCGTGTTCTTTTTCTTTAATGAAAAATTCCTCTGTGAAAATGTCATCGGTAGGTGGTATCACTTTGTAGAACGCCTCGTAAAGTTGATAAGTTAAGTTGCCAATCTCCATAAATTCAAGTCCTTCTTTCTCAAAAAATCGAAGAAACGGTAATAAAAGAGCGGCATTGATAAGAGAATCCGTTAGATGGTTATCATTACCTCCCACATAAGGAAGTTGGGGGATAAGTGTTTCGAATTCATCACGAGTATATGTAGAAATCTTATTGAATTTTAATTCTCCGAATTTATCTATTAATATTTGTTTTACTATATTTATTGCCACATTAAATGTTCTCATCAAAATTCTTTTTTTCTTTATATAATAGTTTGTTTCTTTTACATTAGACATTTTTTTCAATCTTGAGTTTCAATTCCTTTTAATAATATAGTTTTAAATTAAAAGTTTTTAATTAATTTTAATCTTATAAGAAAAGCATAATTCTTGCAATATTCTTTTAGAAAAAGCTGTGTTAATAATTTAAAGTCTTTAATTATTAAAGCTTAACCTTTAAATCTAATTATTAAAATTAAAGGGATATGCCTCGGTATTTAGGCGAAAAAAGGAAGGATTAATTTTTAGGAAATTTAATTTGATTCAGGTATTTTAACCATTCCTCGAAAGGTTTTCTTGCTTCCCACCATAAATATTTAGCATCATCATGAGGAATTTGAGTATCCATATAATATTGCTCATCTTCATGAATCATTTCTTTACATTTACGGAAACCAGCAATTAATATGTCAATATCTTCTGGAGGAAGAGATGGAATTTTCTGTTTCCAAATTGATTTAGGATATTTTTATATCTATCAGAATGTTAAAAGTATCGTTGTACAATTTGAATAACTGCTTTGAGAAAATCTGGTACCATCATTAAAAATAAAAAAAAATTAATAATGTGTGGAAGCAAAACCGAAGGCGATAAATATGATTAAACCCATTGTAAGGCACATAAATCCATAGATGTAATAAGCCCTGAGGTATTTATCACTTAAAAACATAAGATCTGTCATATACCAACTCACACATCCACCAATACCCCAGATGGTTATGTCAGTTATAATATTTGTCGCACTGTCGAATATTACTTTTATTCCTACGAAATAAAGGAGTGTATTTTCTATAAGTTCCCAAAGTCCAGAGATAATAACGATAATTAACCAGTAAAGTACAAAACTTTTAAATTCTGGGTCGTTAATTGGATCTTTTGGAGTACCAGTTCTATTTTTGATAATCCACCCGATTGTAAATGCTATAACAAACAGTGAAACACCCCAAAGGAAATGTGCTATTGACCAATAATCAAATGAGGCGATTGAGATTTCTGGTTCATTCAATGCTATTACAGGAACATTAAAAAATGCTCCTATTATAGCGGTTAGGATCAAAACTACAAATAAACCCAGTATTATTAAAAGAGGTATGTTTCTTTTTTCCATAATTAAAACCACTTAATTATTTCAATTTAATTAGAATTTCATTTTTAGTAACATCGAATAAGATATCTTATAATAAATAACTTAACATTTTTACTGAAATCATTTAATAATACGTATAACAATCTCTTTTTAGATAAAAGGAGTATAATGTTTATTTCTCTTTTCTACATATTGCTGGTGGTACTCCTCTGCTTGCCAAAAATCTGAAGCGGGAACTATTTGAGTTACTATTTGCCTTTTAAAACGATGAGATGCTTCCATCTTAGCCTTAGAATTCTCGGCTTTTTCCTTTTGCTTCAAATCTAAATAAAAAATTGCTGAACGATATTGTGTACCAACATCGGGACCTTGGCGATTTAAAGTTGTAGGATCATGAATAGACCAGAATACATCTAATAACTCGTCATATGATACTTTAGATGGATCAAATAAGATTTCTACAGCCTCTGCATGACCAGTTTTATGGGAACACACGTCTTTATAAGTAGGATTGGAAAATTGGCCACCGATATATCCCACACGAGTAGATACAATACCTTCTAATTTTCTAAAATTCGCTTCTATACCCCAAAAACAACCAGCCGCAAAAATAGCTTTTTCAATCTTCATACTTTTATTCAATTGAATCATAAAGTTAAAGCTAAGTCTAATTTTATATAAATTTCTAAAGAATATTGGATTTTTATTATAAGAAAGTAGAAATAATACTTTTATTGTATATAAGGCAAGGATTCTAATAACTGTAATATCATTTAAAAAGTATGGAGTCTGAAAATACAAAAGATAATTGGAAAAAGAAGTTAACAAAAGAACAATATCGGGTCCTCCGCGAGAAAGGAACTGAACCCGCCTTTACAGGAAAATATTGGAACAATCATAAAGAAGGTATTTATAAGTGTGCGGGTTGCGGTGCACCATTATTCTCTTCTGAGAAAAAGTTTGATTCAGGAACAGGATGGCCTAGCTTTGATAATCCTATTGATAAAGCTAATGTTGATGAAAAATTAGATACAAGTTATGGAATGAAACGCACTGAAGTGCTCTGTAGTAAATGTGGAGGACATTTGGGGCATGTATTTAATGATGGACCAAAGACTACTGGATGTAGATATTGTATAAATTCAATATCCTTAGATTTTGAACCTGATAATCAGAAATAATTTTATAGGATAATATAATTTCCCTTAGTTTGTATTCCATTCTGAAAATCCAAGAATACTTCCACAGAAGGGACAATACCACATCTTTTTTCGCTTAGTATACTCACCTTTAAATCCTCGAAATTTTTTTCGTCCTTTTTTATCTACCTCAGTAGCATAAAAATCATAAATGTGAAGTTCTTTTTTACAAAAAGGGCATTTTGGGTTTACATGAGAAGATGATTTGAAATCATATCCACAACTGGGGCAAATTTGTTTATTAATATCAAGATCTAGTCCACATTTCCAGCAACCTTTATTAAACATAATTATCCAAATTAATTAATTAAGAATTGAATTTCTAATTGTTTTGATTAAGAATAAAGCTTTCTATATTTATATAGATTTCAATCTATTATTATTTCGAATATTTAGATCCTAGCTGATTATACACTAAGAAAATACTTAAAATTTCTATATAGAATATTGGGAATGTTATTTTTTATTATAATAGTGATGATATCTTTAATTATGAGAATTACATTATTCTTTGAGTGATATCTAACAGTTTAATATTCTTAGTTATATATATAGTTAATAGGATTAATATTTCATATGATTCTCATTCTTTTATTCTTCTAAATGAATAAATACTATAATATCATCTAAATTAATGATATTCTTGCACATATAAAAGCCTCAAATTCAGAATATATATAATTTAAATGCATGATTAGCTTAGTAAAGCTTAAATGCATGATTAACTTAGTAAACCTTATGCCAGAAATTAGTGCTAGAAATGTATTAAAGGGTAAAGTAAAAAAAGTAATTCATGGTGCCGTAAACTCTGAGATTATTGTTCAATTACCAGGAGGGATTGAAATAGCTTCTATAATTACAAAGGTGTCTGCTGAAAAGTTAAAACTAAAAACAGGAGTGGAAGTATCAGCAATTATAAAAGCTACTAATGTTATGCTAGCAACCGGTTTTTAGTTATACAAAAGTTTAGAGTTTAAGAGATTTATATTTAAATCTTTATTGTAAATCCACATCATTTTTTATCTTAGGGTAACTTTTATTTTTTTTTCTTTTGGGTTTGCTTCGAACTGTAATATCATAAAGCCATTTATAGATACTTAAACTCTTAATATTCATGATAGGTTTAGTGGATACCCTAACTTCTTTAATTTTTCTCAATAATCCGAGAACAATAGTGATTCGTAAAATTCCAGATATGAGAAAGATGAAATGATAAGAGTTCATAAAAGAGATTTTAATAAAGCTAATAAGAGAACTCCCAAGAAGTCCTCCACCAATTATAGCTAATCCAATTAAGGAGTTATAAATAGCAATATACTTACCACGTCTTTTAGATGGGATATTATCGTAAATAAAGTTAGACGCTGCTAAATTGAATGCTGTCCAGCCAATTCCACTGAATATTTGAATACCTAAGAAGATTTGGAGAGGAGTGACGTAAAAGATCCAGAAAAAGGGTAAAAAAGGGATTATAACTGCTCCAATTTGAAGCAACTTCACATTTCCGAACCTATCAGAAAATCTTCCTAATATTGGAAAAATAATAAGTCCTACCAATGTTGATGATAAATTAATAATAATAAAAAGAGAATATCCGAAGTTTAATTGGGTTAACATATAAATAGAGAAGAATGGTTTTGCAATCCATTGTGCGAATGTTAAAAAAGAGACAAATATAGTAAAGTTTCCAAAATTACTTTTAGGAATTTCTTTAATGAATTGGCTAGTTTTTACGTGATCATTTGTTTCAAAATAGAAAGGAGGGTAATAATGTTTAGTAAAAAGAAATGCTGAAGTTAAACGAGTGATAAGACCAAAAGTAAATAATAAGATAAATCCATAATAAACTAAATCCTGAAATTTAAACCAATCTAACATAAAAGATAATAAGATAATTCCAATTATCCCTATCGATTGGGTAATTAGATTTCTTTTTGCAAAATATCTACCCCTATTATTCTCAGGAACAATATCTCCCATTAGCGAAAACCATGGAGGAGTCATGATTCCTGAGAATAACATATAAACCAAAAATACTATAATCAGTATCCAAGGAAGATACGACTGAATAAGATTAAATTGGTATAAAAGAGCTATAATTATAAATAAAGGCCATATAAGAGCCTGTCCCAAAATTCCGCATATTAAAATTTTTTTTCGCGACTTATTTTCAATTTGACGAGAACCTATCATTTGTCCAATTGGAGATGCTAAATTTCCTAAAGAAGATATTATCCCTGTTTGAAATAATGAGGAATTAAGACTAAGAGAAAACGGAACGATATAATTATCTGATAAAACACTACTAAATACTCCAAAAGATCCTTCAGCAATCGAAACCTTCATTGTTTTCTTTTTGAGTTTCTCTTCAATGTAGACATCAACATCATCTATTGGAGCTGAAATTTAAATCACGAATTTTAACTATTAAGTAATATCCCCATGAAAGGAGGGTTGTTATTATTCATTTTAAATGATTCAACTAATTAAAAAATTTAATATTATTTTTTTTATTTTCATTATTTGTATTAAAAAAGTTTAAATACTTGATTACATTCAAATTGAACTTAGGAATCATGAAAATAAATCATCTTCTTATTCAATTTATATTCTAAAAAAATCTCTGAAAAATTTTCAGCTTATTTATTACGCTAATAAAGGTTCATTATAAAAATGATAATTAGGCTTACAATATAATTATAAGGGTAGAGGTTATAAAAATGATAAATGATATTGAAAAAAATAATATTAGATATGTTCAGAATCCAAATGACCAACAAATTAATATAACGCCACAAAAGAATGATTTTGCTTCTGATAAAAGAATTTTAGAAAACCTTACTATAGATCCTAAATTAAATGATAATTCCTTGCACAAATTCTACAATTATCCAAAATACTATGATAAGGCTTTTACTAGAGATGTAAAGAGTGATATATCTTTTTTCAAAAAGTGTTTTCAACAATATTCAGATAAAGAAGTTAAACGAGTCTTAGAACCCGCATGTGGCCCAGGTATGTTCCTAGAAATTTTACCAGAATATGGATATTTTGCTTTAGGATATGACTTAAATCCAGCAATGGTCGAATATGCTAAAGAAAAGCTAAAAAGATCTGGATTAACTGCCAATCAAGCTGATGTAATTGAGGGAAATATGGAATTCATGAAATTTGATGAAAAATTCGACGCTGCTTTTATCTGTATAAATAGTTTAGGATATTTAAAAAGTGAAGAGGAAATTTCTTCACATTTTAAAGCTATGGCAGAGTCCTTAAAAGCAGGTGGGATTTATATTGTTGAAATAAGTTGCAAATGCGATGATATTAAAAATGAAAAAAAAATCGATGATACTTGGTATGTTAAAGAAGAGAATTTTGATCTAGAGTTAACTTGGGCAATTAATTGGTATGATCTGGAGCAAAGAATCCGACATGTCGACTTTCATATGATCATCAATGATAATGGATATAAAACTGAAGTTGAAGAAGCTCATGAGCTTCGACTATGGATATTTGATGAATTTAAGCAATTTTTAAAATCTAGTGGATTTGAAATTGTAGGAATCTACAATCAGAATTATGAAAAAATTGCTGAAAATATCCCTATTACTGGAGAATTAGGTGCATTATTTTTCATTTTGAAAAAGATATGTTAAATATTATTTTTAAACATCCATTTTTAAAAATTACTATTTTATTAATAATAATTTAAAATATTAAAAATAATTATTGGGTTAAGATTCATAATTAGCAAGATTATCGAGATACCATTTATGCAATAAGGGAATGTCTTCTATTTTACTAAACTTAATTGATTTATCAAGCAAGACAATAAAGATTTTATCATTTCTTCTTGTTAAATTCAAAGTCTTATCATCTTTAATCTCTATCAATTTGTTATTATTTATATCGATAAAGAACAGTAAATATTTTTCAATAATTACATTTTCTGAATCCAATTCGTATTCAATTTCTTCTTTAATATCCTTAATAAAAAGCTTTAATGTCTTTCCTATTGTAATCCAACCTTGATTATAATTGCTTTGTGTCTTATTTAGAATAAAAAATTTCCCAATTACTTCATTTGAATTACATTTATTCACATTAATTACATTTTTTGCCATATATATCTTCACCTAATTTTGCTTTTGTGATACTAAAAAAAATGAATTATTCGAGAAATATTTAACCTATTTTTTCTAAATATAAAATTAAGAATCCTCTAAGGTGTTTTTAATTCTCTTTATCTTGGTTATATTCATAATATTAAAATGCTAAAGAAAAAGTTAAAAGCACTTACTTAAACTAAACCTTTAAGAGATCTCTTTATAATCAATTTAACTAACTTTTTACTTAGGAATCCAGTTGTAAGAATATCTGCGAATTCTAATCGGTTAAGATATAATCTCAAACTTTTAATTTTATAGTTTTGGTATTCTAAGACTTCTGCTATCTTAACACTCAAATTCTTACCTCGTTTAAAGGTTATATGTATGATGAATTCCTCAAAGAAGATGTTTTTTTCAACTATAATAACAATAGGTTCAAATTTGACTGTATCAAATAAGTTAAAAAACCAACTAAGCCATTTTTTTAGGTTAGTTTTACTTCTTAATTTTAATCCAAGAATTTCAATCTCACAGTTTTCAGAGAAATAAGCACCCAGTTTATTTATATTTTTGATTTCCAAATCATTATCTAGGTCTTCCGCAAGTTTAATAATCTTGGCTTTATCTTGATAATCATTCATTTCAGTAACTTTTTATTTTCAATTAATGATCTTTTATATTTCAAAATAGAATATAAACATAGGCCTTTAGGTGTTTTAAACCTCTTTTATAGAAACTTCAGATAATCACAAATATTTAGAATTTGTGTAGATTTTTTAATGTTAAAAGTTTTTAATCTCAAAGGTAAAATATAAATTTAAAGAAAGAAAAGCAAAATGTCAGATGAAGAACTTCGGGATCAAATTAACAAAATAGCAGTGGAAATCGAGAAAATTGAACAGACTTCAAAGCAAAAAGAAGAATACTTTAAAAATAGAATTAATGAGGAATTTGATCCAAAAATTATAGAAATTGAATCAAAACTGCAGAGAGAACAAGCAATACTTAATGAAATTGTAAAAAGTATCGAAGAATTAGAAGTAAATAAGAAAGAAATGATTCCTATTGTAAAAGATTTAGAACAAAAATATAATGATTTGAAAAAGGAAAAGGAAAAATACATAAATGAACAGTGTAAAGCAATTTCTAAAGAAAGGAAAATAAAGACGAAGGAAATCGACCGAAATATTAGATTGCTAGAAAAAGAGTTAAAAACAAAAGAAAAGAAATAACCTATCAATATTATGATAAGAAAAATTTAAAAAGATAAAAAACTTTTGAAAATGGGAGTAAATATATCAATATATGAAATATCTTTTTAAATAAGATGTGATTCTTTTTATTATTGTATTTTAAAGAGGGGTTAAATGCCATATACACAATCTCCTCATCTAAATGATAATGAAATTGAAGATATTTTAAAGAATGGTAAGAGGTGTGGTAGTCAAATCTTTTTATAATGCTTTTCTTTAGAATATTTAGGAACATAATATATATTTAAAAATTAAAAGAGAATAATGAAATGTCTGATTATTTTAAAAGTGTAAAACGTCCAATTGAAAATGTATTACTTTTCGTAGGATTGGTACTTTTCACATTAGGTTTCTTTACATTATATTTTGCTATCCCAATGCTTATTGGTAATGCTTATATTGGATGGCCATGGATAACGTATGCCTGTATTCTTCTATCAATTGGATCAAGTCTGACATATTTAGAGGTTAAATTGTCTAAAATTAAGATTGAATAAATGGATTTATTTTTTATTAAAATATAATTTTTAAATATTTTTGCATCAAACTATGATATGAATAATCAATTTGGGACATATGGGGATGAATTTCAACAGAAGTCTAAATATATTAGAGAACAATTACCACGTCATCAATTGGATTGGTCAAAAAAGCCTGATTCCTTTAAGACATATCCAAGTGCTATAAAAATAATTAATTTACCCAATCCAGAATTTGATAAAGAAATAAGATTCTGGTCAGTAATCTTAAATAGGCAATCTACTCGTAAGTTTAAAAATGACCCAATAACACTCTCACAACTTAGTCTTTTATTATTTGGGATGACTGGTTTGACTCGAATTTTCCCTCAAGTTGCATTTAGGACTGTACCATCAGCAGGGGGTTTATATCCAATTGAAGTGTATCCTGTGGTAAATAATGTTGAAAATCTTAATCAAGGGATTTATCATTACAACATAGCAAAACATAGATTAGAATTATTAAAAGAAGGAGATTTTCGATTAGAGATTGCGAAAGGGTGTTTAGATCAAGGAATGGCATTTAATTCAGCAGTAGATTTTGTATGGACCGCGATTATAGAAAGATCCAGTTGGAAATATCTCCAAAGATGTTATCGTTATATTTACATGGATGCAGGTCATATTGGTCAGAATTTTTATTTAATTGCAGAGGCGTTAGGATTAGGAGCGTGCACTATTGGAGCTATTTATGATGATGAGATCAATGTGGTATTAGGTATTGATGGTGATAATGAAACAGCAATATATGTAGGTGTTATTGGAAAAAAAATCAAGTGAAGTATTATGAAATATTCATTATTAAACACTAATTTTTAGTTATATCTTTTGGTTTACAGAAGGATTGGCATTGAACCTTTTGATGCACTTTTTCCTTAAAATGATAAGTAAAATTAAATAAATTTAAATTTCAAAGGAGGGTATAAATATGCCAGAATTTTTTAAAAGTTCAGGATATGCATAATCAGTGAAGATCTGATATTTACATTTCACTTATATATAAGTTAGATAAAACTATCAATCAAGTTTTAGGTTATGATTTTTAAATTCTTATAGTTTTACTTTATTTTTCTTTGGTTAATTTTTTATTTGATAATATGGAATTAATCAAATCTAATGAGCATAAAACTACTAATTTTGTAAGATACATTTGAATTATTGAATTATAAATAATCCAAATTAGAAAGCTTTAAATAAAAATCTAACAATAAATAACAAAAATATAATCATTAAATTAATTTAAAAAAATCAAAGGAGACGTATTATATTATGGCAAAAAAAGCAGCACCTAAGAAGAAGGCTCCTGCTAAAAAAGCAGGACCTAAGAAAAAAGCTCCCGCTAAAAAAGCAGGACCTAAGAAAAAAGCTCCCGCTAAAAAATAGACATAAAATATTTGATAATCCACATTTTTTTTTAATTTTATATTTTTTTTAATAAGATTTCGCAATGAATATAAATCATCCAAAGAATACTCTTTTTCATAAAAAAATATATACTTGTAGTGATTTCAATAATTTAAAAAAAGTACGTTGAGTGCGATTTAAAATATGCTGAAAGATAAAAATTAAAAACCATTAATATTATTAGATAAAAATAGAATAGATAAAAATTAGAAATTCCTAATATTTATGATTAAATCAATCTTGGTTTGTGATTCTCAGGGATATCCTTTCTATGCTAAAAAATTTGACCAACATATGGGGGAGATAGATCCAACTATTTTTAGTGGCTTAATTTCTGCAATTGGAGTTATAGGGAAAGAATTATTTAAAGAGGAGATTGCTACGATATCTTACGGTGATAAATATGAAATAGCAATTATAACCAAAGAATTACTTGGAGATCAAAAGTCTATCTATTTCGTTTTTATAATTGAGGGAGATCCTGATCTTAAATTAATGAAGCAGTTGAGTACAAATATATTTATAGAAACAAAGCATGTTTTAAAAGATCCAAATAATGCTAAGTTAGATATAAAGGAAAAAGTGGATAGGATCTTAGCAAATTTATGATTAAAAGATTTAATAGAATCAGATTTTCTAAATTAAATAAAAAATTGAAAATGAAGAAAAAAGAATTAGAAAAATTTTTTAATCGATTGGAAGAATTATTAGAAGTTAATGGATGCAATGGACGTGATTTGACTAATGCAGAAATTATATTAGATGAAATGAATATTCCTAAGGAGGAACAAATAGAATTCTTAGAAAATTGCAGAAAATCTGGTGGATTTTGTGATTGTGAAATTTTTTTAAATTCTGAAGAATATTTAAGAGAAATTTATAACAATTAAATAATCTCAATTATTTATTTGAACATATTCTCAATATATATTACCATTTTCTAATATCAACGAGGGTAATTCCTTCTAATGTTTTTCTTCTCTCCTCTTCTAAATGTTTTTCAAGTCCGATTTCTTTTACACGGTGATAATGATTTATCACAAATGGATATCTTCCACGATGATAGGCCGTACGAGGGCAATCCAAGAAATCATCACATAATAAGCAACTCTGAAGCTTTTTCGCTTTCTCACATTTTTAGACTTCACACCAAGGATCCTCAATTTTAAAACAGGTTGGGCATTCCTCTTTAGTTAACCACTCCAAACCATTTCTTAAATTTTCAAAACTAAAATTTACAGATTCTTCTGCCCATGAATATTCTCCTTTTATTAATTTAAGGAGTTCTTGTGCTGACTTTGCAATTTTTCCTGTTTCAGTTGGGCACATTTCACAAAAAACTCCACATTTTCCATAGGTAAATTTATCTTTAAGCATTAACAACACCAATTTGAGAATTATATTAAATAGATCATCCTCGTCATATAACCAATATTACAAATTATAAGAAAATTTACTTTTTAAAACAAAAGTATGATAATTTTTCTTAAATTTTAATTTCAAATTTAAGCTGATATGAAGATATATATCAAAATGTGGTTTAATTATTTATAGATATTTATATAATATTTTGTTAGATTAAAAATGAATGTAAATAATATTAAAGGACGACCAAATTTCAATTCGGGTCAATTTTTAGGATACATATTTTGGAAACAATTAGATGGATTTCATCTGAGATGGACTATTGAAGGTAAAAAATTATATATTTTCCAAGGAAAGATAAGTAGCGAGTCTAAATTAAAGTTAACAAAAAGGATCAGAACCGAGACTGCTGATACCATAAATCAAATTGATGATAACTCTATTGAATGGAATACTAGTGGACAAGGTGAATTAGATGGATTAGATTTCCTTACGCCAGGAAATTTCACAATTGAGTTAAAAATAAAC
The DNA here is from genome assembly GCA_019058365.1 of Promethearchaeota archaeon. Classification (GTDB taxonomy): domain Archaea; phylum Asgardarchaeota; class Lokiarchaeia; order Sigyniarchaeales; family SOKP01; genus Loki-b32. The sequence goes on from JAHPZE010000023.1 coordinate 69,104, forward strand.
AAGAAAAAAGTCAAACCTAAAAATATTTTTGTGGGACCTCAAATGGAACAACCAGAGAGCAACCCTTTTGTTATAACCCAAATTACTATAGAAAAGAAAATAAAAAAAGATAAAAAGAAAGTAAAAAAAGAAACTAAATTTCAAAAAGAAGAAGAGATTAAAGTACCAATATATCAACCTACCTCAGAACCTAAATTAGCACCGGAGCCTAAACCAGTATACGAACCAGAGCCTGAACCTGTATATGAACCAGAACCTGAATCAGTATATGAGCTGGAGCCTGAACCTATATATGAACCGGAGCCTGAGCCTGTATATGAACCAGAACCCGAACCAGAATATGAACCGGAACCGGAGCCTGAACCTGT
>JAHPZE010000024.1 GCA_019058365.1 Promethearchaeota archaeon
CAAAACCCACAAGCTATAAATATTTTTGTCGATGAAGGGAAATTAAAAATTATCATTTTAACTAAAAAATTATTTATTAAAGAAGATTAAGTTGTAAATGTATCAGTCTTCTGTTTTAGAATTTGGTCTTTCTATAATAAAACTCTCAAAATATATCTAAAAGAAAGATTATCTATTAATAAAAGACATTGAAAGGCTTTCATTGAGTTTATCAAGATTTATTTTTAAATCTTTAATAAGGGGATTAACATCTTGAGCTAGATTTGGATCCATCTTAATAGCTTTTTCTAGGTATTGAATCGCATTGTTATAATCTTTTTTATCGAAATAAGCACATCCCATAAAAAACCATGCTTTTGCGAATTCTGGGTTTATTTCAGTTGCTTTAGTATAATTAGAAATCGAGTTATCAAATTCTTTTTTTAGTTTATACACATTCCCGAGATTATACCAACCATCTGCAAAACTAGAATTAATTTCCACTGCTTTACTTAAATTTATGAGGGCATTTTCATAATCTTCCTTTGCTTCATACGCTAATCCCATTGAATTCCAAGAATTTTTATGATTTTTATCAAAATCAACGGCTCTTTGAAAATTTTCGATTGCCACATCATATTTTTTCTTATGACTATAAGCGAGTCCTATATGATAATATGCCTCAACAAATATCTCATCAAGGTCTAAAGCTCTTTTACAATTTTCAATGGCATTATCATAATTCTTATTTTCAATTTCTAATTTCGCTCTATTAATAAGTTCATTTTTATAAGACCTTTTTATTAAATCTTTATTTTTAACATCTGCTGATTCCATCAATTCATTGACTTTTAACGCTTTTTCATAGAATTTGAAGGCATCATCGTATTTTTTTAAATCGGCGAGCTGATTTCCCTGTTCGATTAACAACTTGATTTCTTCAGAATGAACATCATCAATTAATTTTTTAATTTTACTCATTTCTGCAGCTCTTCGACCCGGATCGTCAATAGATTGAGCATAATCTAAACGTTTTTTGAGTTTTTCGATCTCTTTTTCTTTTAGTTTTTGCTCTTCTGTTAGTTCCCCCTTTCCAACTAACTGTTTTACTTCGGTCTCATATATTAAACTTTTTATCAAAGCTACTTCTTTTTCCATTTCATTTGTCAAGTACATTTTATTGGTCATCGTTAATGCGTCATTGTAAGCCTTTATTGCTTTTTCATAATCTTTTTGTTCTACTAATTTACTTCCTTTATTTACAACTTCTGTGACTTCAGCAGAATAAACCTTGTTGACTAAATTTTTAAGATTTTCCAACTCTGGATTTTCTTCTTCAGGATATACCATTCTTTTAGCTAGACTTAAAGCAATATATAAATCACTTATTGCTTCATCATATTTCTTTTGAACAATAAATTGAATAGAATTATTTTTGATTACGTTTATTCCAGAAGTACAAGCATTATTGATTAGATTGCTGATTTCCTTGATTTTTATTTCTTTTCTTTCTGAAGATACCATAGTATGAGCAATATCAAGAGCTTGTTGGAATAAATCAACCGCTTCATTAATGGAATTTACTGACTCTTCAAATTTTTGTTGTTGTGTTATATATCTTCCTTTTTCTACTAATGGCTTAATGCGTTCAAGATAAATTGGATTTAAAACTTCGGCAATTAAACTAATTTCAAGGTTTTTAAGATCTGAATCATACATTTTGGTTATTAAAGACACAGCATTCTGAAGTTCAGAATTAGCTTGTTCAGTTAAGTTTTGGTTTATTAAATCTTTACCTTTCTCTACTAAAGGCTTAATTTGATTAGAATATATTTCATTAATCAAATTTTTAATAGTAATAATTTGTGATTTCTTTTCTCCTGGATCAGAGAATGTTTCAATAGTTTGCAATGCAGTTTCAAATTTTTTAATGGCATCATCAATATAACCGTCTTGTTTGAACTTTTTGCCTTGTTCAACAATTTCATCGATTTGAGAATCATAAATTATCGTAATCTCTTTTTTAATTCTGGATAAAGCTTCAGGTTTAAAATCTGAATCATATGTATTCTCTGCAATTTCAAGTCCCTTTTTAAATATTTCAACAGCTTCATCTAGATTATTCTGATTCTTTAATTCAAGTCCTCTTACTAATAACTTTTCAATTTCATTTTCACCAATTAGTTTATTAATTTCATCTTTTTCGGCTTTTTGAAGATCAAGATCATCTATATTATCACAAACTTGAAGAGCATTTTGAAACTCATCTTTCGCTTTATCAAATTTTTTTTGTGCTGTCAAATGTATCGCTTGTGTGACTATACCATCAACTTGAACAGAATAAGTTTGATTAATCGCATCTTTTATATTTTCAATTTCTGTATTTTTATCTTCTGGGTCTTTAACTTTATCACTAATAAAATATAATGCTTCTTGAAACTTTTGAATTGCTTTCTGGAATTTATTTTGATCTTTTAAAGCATTAGCTTCTTCAATTATTAGATTTAATTTTTTCAAAAGTGATGCTTTCATTTTTAAATTTCACGTTTTTCCCTATTGATTAATCCTAAGAATTATTTCATATTTTTAATATTTTTCTTATAATATTTTTATTTTTTAAAATGCTTGCAAATAATATCATACTAAAATAATAAAAGCTTCTAAAATAAGGAAATTGCTAAGAACAAAACTATAGAATTGAAACTTAGAAGAAAATAAAAAAATTTTATTTATTTTACAATTTTAGAAGTTATAATCTTCTTGAAAAAAGAGAGTTAATGTCAAATGAGTATTTTTTATGGTGGGCCGATAATAACCATGAATGATAAACACCCCCTAGTGAGTGCTGTTGGTGTTGAGGGTGAAAGAATTGTTGCTGTAGGCACTTTAGAAGTAGTTCAACAAAAAATAAATAATGTTCAGAATTTAATTGATTTAAAAGGAAAATCTCTCCTTCCAGGTTTTATCGATTGTCATATGCACCCTATGTCATTAGTTTTTTTTTCAATAAATCTAGATCTTTTTTCTGTTGAAAGCTTAAAACAATTACAAGAAATTTTAAGAGAAACGGCAAAAAGGAAAGGTAAAGGAGAATTTATACTTGGTTTGCGTTTAAATGAAGAGAATTTTAAAAATCCAGTGTTGCCATCAAGATGGGATTTGGATGATGCATGTCCTGAGAATCCTGTATTCCTTTTAAGATATGATTCTCATATTGGCGTTGCTAATTCAAAAGCATTGAAATTAGTCGAGATTGACATTAATACAAAAATATCAGAAGGAGGGGAAATCCGAATTAATGAAAAAGGAGAATTAACAGGTATAATCTCTGAAAATGCTTTAACTTTAGTTTATTCTAAGATTGACAAGTATGTCATTCCTGAATTAAAACTTTTTCAAGAAAGTACTGAAAAAGCCTTTAAAATATTAGCTGAAAAAGGTATTACTTCTATTCATGGAATTATTCAGTTTGGTAAAACTCGTGAAAGTGGAAGTCTTGGACCTATTGAGACTCCTCTTTTTAGATCTGTCCAAGAGAAAATATTCCAGAACTGGTATGGTCTTATAGCCACTGATAAGCCAAAAAAAATAATCAAAATTAAACAACCCCCTTTAGACGGAGGTAAAGAAGATAGCAAATTCAAAGTTGGATGCCTAAAATTATTCCTCGATGGTACATTTGGAGCTAAAACTGCTTGTATGTGGGAACCTTTTTCAGACGCACCTGATATGTGCGGATTTTGCGTAATAGATGAAGATGAAATCTATGAAAAGATGAGAGATGCTCATAACAATGGATTGCAAATAGCTATTCATGTAATTGGAGATAAAGGTAATAGAGTCTGTGTAAACCTATATAAAAAACTTTTAGACGAATTTCCGAGAAAAGATCATAGACATAGAATTGAACATGCCTCGATGTTAACTGATGATGTTATAGAAGATATGAATAGGTATGAAATTATCGCATCATGTCAACCTCCTTTCATAAATTCAGAATATAAATGGCTTGAGAAAAGATTGGGAAAAGAAAGATGTAAGTATACATATCCTATGAAATCAATAATAGAAGGTGGAGTTGTTCTTATATCCGGAAGTGACGCGCCAATCGAAGATCCTAACCCTATTTTAGGGCTCCACGCATTAGTAAACAGAAATGGATTTGTTCCTGAGCAGTGTATCTCCATGAAAGAGGCGTTAAAGACATATACAATCAATGCTGCTTATGGGGCATTCGAAGAAAAAGTTAAAGGAAGTATTGAAGTTGGAAAATTAGCAGATTTTGTTATTTTGGATAGAAATCCTCTTGAAGTACCAAAAGATAAAATTAAGGATATTCAAATTCTCGAAACAATAATAAGGGGAAAGACAGTTTATAAGAAAAATTATGAATAGAATTTATTATCCTAAAATTATGTTATAGAAAATATCTAATTTTAGTCGGTAAAATAAAGATGTTCATCAAAACCAGTCTCAGCTACCAAGTCTGTAGCTAGTTTTTGAATTGCATTCTTAGAGGGATTTTGTAATAATCGTCTAGAGATATTTATTACTTGTGTTAATTTAACATCTGGAAATTCTCGTATAATATTATCATAACGAGAGAAATCTATTCCCGCGGTATAAACTCCAGCTTGATCATGACCAGCCTGTGATGATACTTGCCAATGTTCTACTTTCAGTTCAATTTTGGACAAGAGATTTGAGCAGAAGAACCATTCTAGATAAAGATTCATTCTTTTTGATTTTCTTTTTGTATCTTTTAACATTTTGTAAGCTTTATTTAACCTATCCGGATGGATTTGGCGAAAAACTCTTTCATAACTATCATTCATATTTTCTTTAACATGTGCTTTTATAAGTTCCATTATTTCATCGACTTTTTTTGCTCTTTCTCCCGTAATTTCATGTTCAATTGATGTTACATGTTGATCGATGGCATTTTGAGTTTGTTGGCTTCTATCAATAGAAGTAGATTGTGTTGTTGAAGCTTGTTGAACCCTTGATGGAGGAGTGTCCCTTGTTTGGATTTCTGTAGGTACACTTATAATTTCTTGAGGTGGTAATGTAAATAAGGTATCCAATTTGGAAGGATCTTGTCTTACTTCATTGAATTTCTCCTCTATCTCTTGAATATTATAACCAATTGATTGTAAATAAAATGCAGCACTAGCAAGCTGCTGTTCTAATGCAGATGATCCGCTGTAGGTGGGTCTAAATTCTTTTTCTATTTGTTCATCCGCAATTTGGCTAATATTTTCCTCTTTTATTTCGCTTGCTTTGAGCGAACCTAATTTAGTGAGGATATATTGGATTTGATTAGGAGTGAGATAACTTAAATTTCCCGTTGGTCCGATCATATGAGAAATTTTTTCCATTTTTCTAAGTATTTCCGCAATATCTTCTTGACTTCTTCCTTTTGATATTATTAAGAAGTGTTCTAAGAAATTTTTATCGAATCCCGCAATTATACTAAGATATTTTTCGTCATAGCTATTAAGATGCTCATGTAATTGATTTCCGCGAAAATCGGTGGGTAAATTAATCTGATATACCATAATATTATCAGTTATCATATAAATGTAGTCTGATTTTTGCATAAGTATCTAATAATAAATACGATATGGCAATTAAAAATTATAATCTTAATAATAAAATAAATTCTATTCTTATATACTTTACATTAATGACACTTTCGATACTTTTTAGCTATTTTTCGCGCTAATTCCATTTGTTCCTTTGTTTCTAAGGAACACGGTCTTAGTTTTCGAATCCATTTTACTGGATCTAATCCATTTGGAATATAACCATTAAAAGCAGCCCATGCTACGATCATTATACCTGTTCTTCCACAACCTGCTACGCAATGTACAACAATTGGATCTCTGTTCGCTCCACACTTACGTGTAATCTCGAGGAATTTTTCTAATTGAGGATCTGTTGGAGTTCCAAAATCAGGTATGTTTATGTGAAAATAATGAAACGTATTTGGGAGATCTTTTCGATAGTCGAATTCCGAACAATTTATAATAGCTTTTATACCCTCCCTTTTATATTGCTCAAATAAGAGTGTATCTGGCCACCATGATGCGGCAATTTTTCCCTTCACAATCCAAGTAAATGGTACAGTTTTTTCGGGCATTCCTTCTTTTGGCCAATACCAAGGATGAACCATAGATGAACTTATATTAATATTTATAATTATGTTAGCAATTAAGAAGTAACATTTTAAAAATTTATTTAGATTTAGATATGTATGAATCTTTGGAAAGATGTTCCCTCTGGAGATAATCCGCCAATTACTCTAAATGCAGTTATCGAAGTTATTAGTGGTTCAAGAGATAAATATGAGTATAACTCTGAATGGGAAGTTTTTGTATTAGATCGAGTTATTCCCTCCTCTGTTATTTTTCCTGTTGAGTATGGTTTTATCCCTCAGACTTGGTCAGATGATGGTGATCCTTTAGATATAATGGTATTGAGTTATGAACCGCTCGAAGTGGGGTGTGTTGTAAAAGTGCGAGTTATTGGTGCGTTAATTATCGAAGATGAACATGGAGATGACCCAAAAATTCTTTCTGTTATAGTTAATGATCCGAGATTTAGTGGATATAATGATATTCAAGATATACATGGCCACAAACTTAAAGAAATTCAAGAATTCTATGAGACATATAAAAGATTAGAGCCACATAAATGGGTTAAATTTAAGGAATGGAAAGGAGCCAATGATGCCCAAAAAATTGTTGATTATTCTCTCAACCTATTTAAAAATAAAAGATTTTAGCTAAAACTGATTAAATAAAAAAAAAGTAATAACTAAATATAATTATTTTGTTATAAGTATTGTTTTCCATTTTTTAAGCATTACAATAGAAATGCTTAATCCCGCTAATATTATAAAGAATATACTATATCCTGGGATCTCTCCTCCTCCTGCTGATGGAATGTCTACAATAATCTTAATACAGTTAGACAGAGTTAAACCATAATCATTTTTTGCAGCAGCAATAAAATAATATTCTCCCGAAGTATATCCACTTAGCTGCTTGGTCATATTTGTGGTTTCTAATGCAATGGGTGTTAAACTACCATTAATTTCAGTAATGTAGCTTGAGTATTCATAGATAGAATAATTATCTGCTCCCGAAGAGTCTGTCCATAGAAGATCAAAAATACCATCAGTATCCGGATTAGTTGCGTTTGTTGATAGAGTAAAAGAATATGGAAGCAGATATCCAAATACAGCATTAGTATCTTGCAACATTAAAGAATAATTTCCCATTCCAGACCCCCAAAAAAATGTCCCATTTAATAAAATTCCTGAATACTTTTCATACCACACTAATCCCCCGAAACCATCCAGATCTTCAAGTTCCCAAATGCTAATAGGTCCAAATCCGGGAAACTCTGAATTAATGCTCTTTTTAACCTCGAAAATATGATCTCCTTCTCCATCAACAGCAATAGGCACATTAGATCCTAATGACACGTTAGTAAATATCCAAAATGGAGTATATAAACCTGGAAAGAAACTCATTCCAGTACCTGCGTCATTACTCATAATTCTAGTTGTGGCATCATCAGTCCAGTTATCAACACCTATCGAAGTTAAATCTGAAGTGCAATTGTATATATTAACTGAATATCCTGTATACTGAATTTTTAAAGGGAGACTTGTAGTCCCTCCAGACACTATATAATCCATATATAATCCATCCAATAATCCCGATAGAGGTGCCACATTGCTAAAAACAACATTGGTATTAAAAAATTCAAATATATAATAGCCAATCCCATAGATAAAGTATCCTTTAATTAAAATTCCAGTACTCTTTTCATACCATGCAATTCCTCCGGGTAAAGTCAAGTCTTCCACCTGCCAGACTTCAACAGATCCAAATCCAGGAATATTAAAAATTTTTTGTTTTGTTATATTAAATATATGGTCTCCCTCGCCATCTACTACAATTGGTATAAGGTCGTAAAGAGTAACATTTGTAAAAATCCAAATTGGGGCATGTGATCCATCAGTAAAGGTAATTGGTCCACTTGACATACTAATTTGGCGAGTTGTTTCATCCTCAACCCATCTACTAAGTCCCACACCGCTAAACCAACTCAATACATTAAAATTGTTACCAGAATCGTATTCATAGCTGAATCCTGAATTATATTGTGTACCCGAAGCATAAAATGTATAATTTACGACCATACCATCAAATATTTCTGCTTGAGAACTTTTTACGTTTTTTGGTACTTCTATAATAATTCGAGGATTACACTTCAGAATAGTGAAACTTGAAATCAACGGAAGGAAAAAAAGAACGATTATTAGCCCTAAAGCTAATTTAGCTTTCAAATTAATTTTTTTCATGATATTATAACTTTATTTTATTGTGATTTCTTTTTTGTAGAAATTTGTTAATATTAGAATTAAAGGAGACTTCATTATATAATATCTTGTTTACATAAAAGTCAAATTTCACAAAAATGGACGTGAATAGGCAGCTTTTATGAATTTAAAGAATGGAAAAAGCTTAAGAATGCCAAAGAAATAGTTGATTATTCTCTAAACCTATTTAAAAATAAAATGTTGTAATATAAAAAATATTTAATAAATATTCTTTATTTTTTTGGATATTCTGTTCCTCAAGAGGATTATAGTTATCGCTAACGTTCCGATAATAAATAGTAGTTCATAGCCGGGTATTCCACCTCCTCCTCCATCGTATAGTATAACCACTGAAATGCAGTTTGAAAGCGTTTCTCCGAGATCATTATAAGCTACTACGATAAAATAATATCTTCCATTACTATACCCACTCAAGAGAAGCTCTTGATCAGTAGTTTCTTCTACTACAAGTATTACACTTTCATTAATTACTGTTATATAATTGGTATGTATAAACAAACTATAATTATTTGCTCCATTAGATTCAGTCCAAAAGAGATTAAATGCACCATCGCTGTCATATGGGATATCTGCATCAGAACTTAAATCAAATGGTTCAGGGGGGTGAGGTATATCTACCGTAACTTCTATACAATTTGATTTTGTGTCACCATAACTATTATGGGCAACAACTATGAAATAATAGATCCCATTAGAGTATCCGCTTAGAGGAACCAGCATATCAGTTGTTTCTTCTATTAGAAGAGTCACTTCTTCGTCAATCTCATAAATATAACTAGAATGCCTATATAAAGAATAATTAATTACCCCTTGAGAATCACTCCACCATAAATTAAAGGATCCATCATCATCAGGGCTTTCAGCATCAGTTTGTAGCTCAAATTCACTTGGAAACTTATTTTCTTTAAATAATACATTCGTATCTAAGAGTGTAAATGCATAACTGTAATTACCTCCATAATAATGGAACGTCCCATTTAAGAGAATTCCAGTACTTTGCTCATACCAAGCTACAGTCTTAGGGTTAGCAGCATCACGCAATTCCCATATTCTAATATTGCCAAAAGTTGAGAAATTATATCCAAACTCATCAGTAACTATAAAGTCATAATCCCCCTCCCCATCCACAGAAATTAGCATATGATCATTTACGTGTACATTGGTAAATATCCAAAAAGGAGTATGAGAGTTGGACATGAATCCCGGCGAAACTACATTTGTCATTAATCTAGTCTTCACATTAATATCCCAATGCCCTTGCATTCCCATTATATCCCATGTAGTTTTGAAAAAATTCCCTGAATTAAAAGCATAACTTATATTTGAATCAAAGTTATAGACACCTTGGGTGAATAAATAATTCATATACATTCCATCGAATAAACTACATGATTCTACTGAAGGGCCAGAATAAGGGCCATTATTGGCTGTATAAGTCCCATCTGAACATGAGAAGTTGTAGGTGTAGATACAAGAATCATTAAGGATTGTACTGTAAATATAAACACATCCATCCATAAAATCTGAATCTAGATAATTATTTTTAATCATGGGAAAAATTTGTGAGTTTATTTCAACATTCAAATATTCAGGAGCATTATTATCGAAATCTATATAAGTTACCATAAACGTAAAAATAGTTGCATCTTGATAACCTGTCTCTGGACTAACCCCACCATTAATCAACGAAGGTCCTACACTATTTGTTTTAGAAACGTTCAAGTCATTACGAACATCAATTATATCTGAATATTTGCCATCATCGCATTTAAAATAATACGAATAATTTAATGTAGAGGATGGTAAATAGGTATAAAATTGATATAAACATCCATCTGTATAATTATTGTCATTAAAATCTACTTTTGACATTGAATATCTAATAGTATTTATTATAACATCCATTTTTATAGGATTATTATCATCTTGGTCTGAATAGATCACACTAAAGTTATAAAGAGTATTTTGGTAGCCAATTTTAGGAATCACATTGCCAGCGCTTAATTTTGGAGCAAAATCATTAGGTTTTGCATGAAATAATATCGAAAACTCATCAGTCGAATCAGTAAAGTTTTGATATGAATTGTAAAACCTAGTATCTAAGCCAAAATTTAATCCACATGTATAAGTCGGAATGTAATCAAGATAATCATAGTTAAAAATAATTTCTCCAGACTCAAATAAAATAACTTCAAAGGTACCAACTAATGGACCATAAAGAGAATCAAAATTTAACCATTCTATTACAACACAAGAAGGGGTAGTAACATTACGTACATATATATTACAAGGGGAATCTGAGATTAAATCACTCCAAAATGGAGCTATCATATATTCAAACTGATCTGTAGGAAAAGGAACCGACCAATACGCGGTTTCATATTCAAAACTTATAAAACCATTGGTACATATGTAGATAAAATCAAAAGTTTCATTATAAAATTTAAAATTGAAGGGTAAATTAAACCTCTGAGCCGCATCATCACGTCCATCCATTGAGCATCTTACTCCGCTAGTAGCATCGATCCAACTATAAGAATTATGTGCTATCATTGTATAGTTTATCATTTCATAAACCTCTGGACCTAAATAAGGGCCTAAACTGTCAGTATATGTACCATCTGAGCATTCAAAGGCATAAGTATATGTTCCTATTTCACTAATAGTAGTTTCATACATGTATGTGCATCCATCCATATAATTAGAATCAATATAGTCTTTTTTAATCATTGAAAATATCCCAAAATTGGATGTAATATTAATATATTCTGGTTGGTTGTTATCAGCATCTGTATATGTTACCGAATATTCAAAAATATCAAGATCTTTTATTCCTTTATTTGGAATGACTTGACTATCGCTTAAAATTGAGGAATTTTCATTTGTTTTTTCAGATACTATTGGTCCAAAACTAAGACTTGTGTTAACAGAAAATTTGTAATCTGCTCCTTCAAAGGAATAGATATAGTTACCAGGCTGAAGGTAAGTTAAAAATTGGTAAGTACATCCATCTATATAGGTATCATCTAATATGTCTTCCTTTTCCATAGGAAATGATGTTCCATTAATTATTACATCTAAATAAACAGGAGGGTTATTATCTGCATCAGAGTAAGTTACATTGAACTTAAATTGGGTTGTTTGGTCTCCTGAGGTAGGTGTAAGATTACTATCATAGAGGTTAGGATAAAAATCATTAGGTTGAGGCGGTAATGTAGCCGCTGGATCTCCCATAAGATTTAACTGATAATAGACCCATCTCATAGCTTCTTGATTAATAAAGCCAATATTATCTTCCTTTGAATCTTGATTGGCTTTTCCGATTTCTTCTATGCCCTCATCAAAGATAGCATCAAAAAATTGACGATCATAATATTGAGAAGCACCATTTGTCCCCCATGGATCACCCCATCCAAAACGACTATTGCCAATAAAAGCAAATGCACCATGAGGAGTAGTAACAAAATGCTCAACAATAGAATCATTAGCATGTACCATCCCCCAAGGACCTATGTTATCAAAAGCGCCATTATAACAACCTTGACTATACCCAAAAAAATAATGAGTATTTGTTAAAGAATCTGCATCAAAATTGTTCATTTTCATCGAATATTCAACGTCGCAATGCCCTAAATGATTGATAATATGAATTCCATCATTAATTAAAGGCATTAAATCATCCTTATCCCAACTTAGTGGATATATGTCACGATCATATAATGTTTCAACAAAATATCCCGGGGAAAAACCAGCTGTTATATACCCATTGTTAGTAGAACCATCTTTTACCTCATCTTTATAATCTCCTCCCCAAACATACCACCCTAAGTCTTCTCCAACCATTAAAACATCAGAAAGATAAGGATGAATTTCCACTTCGTGTGTGAGAGTTTTATAGACAAAATTAGATAATTCTTCTTCAGAATCAACAGGAGCTCTTCCAACATATACCTCAGCAAATAAATCATCCTCACCAGGTTCACCCCACATGAGATCCTCATCGTCATTCCAATTTCCATCCAAACCCGCATAATATAAATCAGAGGTTATATTAAAGTCAACCTCTCCATAAGCGGATGCATATAATCCTCGAGCTGGTATAATATTATCCCCACTTTCACCACCAAGATTGACTCTATCTCCATCTCCGCCAAGTAAAACGTATTCAATTCCCCAAGTTTGATACGCATCAATAATAAAATTACGAATTTTTTCTTGTTCATCATTACCAGGATAATTAGGATAAATATATTCTACAGTAATAATCCTTGTCTGTAAACCAGACGCATTTTTGGCAGCAGCTAAATCTTGAAAAGTATAAGCTCCTGCAGAATTTTTTAAAGCCTCATTTGTGATAATTAAATAATTGTAGGTAGCCGAGGGTAAATCTAATTTTGGATTAATTAGGTTTTTTTGAATATTATTATTTCGGTAACTACCTAAAACTTCTGGATTATCTATTGTTTTAGCTACAAGCTTCTCATCTGTAACTAGATTCCTATGGAAAGTATTAATATTATCGGAACCTACTAAATTGATAGATATTAACATTTCCTTTACATATGATATTTCACCAATAGCGGGGAAATATTTTATTGGATATAAGTTAACAATAAGAATTCTATATCCTCTCAACTCATAAACACCAACCACAGAATCTAGTTCGTTGGGAAATGGTTCTGATGTTTGATATAAGTCTTTATCTAAGTTGAATTCAACCTGTTTATTACTACCAATAGGCACTTGTTCCTGGGCGGGTTCAATTAAAAAATCTCCATTTAAACTGTACCATTCTCCACTAAATACTTCTATATTTTTTAAGTCTTTTCCATATGGTAGTAAAATTCTCACTGTTTTAAATGGTATCCTGGGTTTTCCTGTTTCAGCTAAATGACCTCCTCCACGTAAGTTAAGTTGTTGATATTCATCACCGTTCGGGGAATAACTATTCTCAATTTCAATTTCAGGTATTGATATTTTAAAATCAATATGATCATTTTCAGAGGAAAATAGAGTAGAGCTATTTAAGTTATCTTTAGATGTTAAAGTCAAATTTATATTATTTAGCCCAGCAGAAGTAAAAAATACTAAAATAAGAATCATTATCAGTAAAATCTTATATTTTATACAATTCAATCTTATATTTTTCATTTCCATTTTCGCCATATTGTTTTTTAATTTGGAAAAATGATTATTCCCAACTTTGAGATATAACTAATCATTTTCTTATTTATATTTTACACTTGATGTAAATTATTTCTTGATTCTAAATTACTTTTAACTTTTTAGGAATATTCCTATCTCAAGTTTTCTATAAAAATGATTATTAATGAATCTTTATAATAGTTCTCTCGTTTTATAACCTAAAGTACACTATCAAATTTTGGATTATGGTAGATAAAGAAAAATTAATAGCTTTTGATACACGAAAATATCCCGTAAGGCCACATATAGGAGTAGGGGTATTATTAACACGGAATAATCATTTATTATTAGTAAAAAGAAAATACGATCCTGATGCAGGTTATTGGAGCATTCCTGGGGGACATTTAGATCTTGGAGAAAAAGTGGAAGTAGCGGCAGAGAGAGAAACATTTGAGGAAACCGGGTTTAAAGTTAAGGTTTCAAGATTAGCTGGTATAATAGATAAGATTATGCATGATAATAAAGGAAAAATAAAATATCATTATGTGCTGATCAATTATTTTGTAGAGCAAATAGGAGGAACTCCAAATCAGCCTCCTAAAGCTGCAGATGATGCTCTGGATGCCAAATTTGTTCCGTTTGATGAATTAAAGGATTATAATTTAACCGAATCTTTAATTGAACTTCTAAAACAATTAAAAATTGGATATAACAAAAAAATATCTGTAATAAATGATTATTAGGCTTTTAATTGCCTTTTAAGATACTTTTTATTAAATCTGACAGAAATGTAAACATTTAAATGTTAAACCTTCATATTTAGACTTGCAACGAAATCTAATTACTAGAAATCATTAAAAAGGTATCGAAAATTACATTTCTTTTTAACAGAGTATGGTTTCCACCAGATCAAACAAATAAAATAGCTAAGAGTTTTGTAGATTGGCTTAAAGATAATCCTCCCGATAAAACCGTAGAGAAAAACTTATGTATCGCCATTTCTTCCGATGAGAATGGAGATATACTCACTTATGGTATCGGTGAAATAATGAAATGAAAAGAAAAAGAAACTTTACAAATCAATACCAAACAAAATTTGTTCTTAGCATCCAAAACTGATGGTTTAAGATATAAAACCGAAATATTTATGGATTTTACTGAAGCTTTTAAGATATTAGACATGGCACCACCACCAGAAATATAAAATATAAATAAAAGAGGTATGTAATATGCCATATATAATTGCTACAATGAAGTATCCAAGCCATATGCAGAATGAGGTTGTAAAAAAATACCTTCAAATATCATCTAAATACTCTCCTGATGAAAATGTCGCAGAGCAACTTTGTGCACCTGTGACGACAACTGAACATGGAGTAAAAGTTATGAGTATTTGGCAAATAAAAGAGGGAAAACTTGAACAAGCATTAGCTTATTATAGAAGATACTTTTATGAATTTATTAATATTAAAAATTGTGAATATTCGGTAGATGTGTGGTATACATTTGAAGAAGCAGCTGGAATTGCTGGAATTAAAGTTCCTGAATAATAAAATAATAATTAACCTTTTTTTTCATTTATTGAGAGCTTAGTCTGTAAGAACTTTTAATTAATAAAACAAAAGAATATTATTTTATCATTCTTATTTTCTCATAGAGTAGAATTTAAAGAATTAAGAAAATTAAAATTGTAGAGGAGTCTCTATAATGCCCACCTTGATGAAAATTGCTAAGAACGGGAATACTACCAGAGAAATGGAAATTGTTGCTAAAAATGAGCAAATTGAAATTGATCACATAAGACGGGGGATAGAAAAAGGAAGAATTGTTATACCTAAATCAAATAGAAGAGAATTAGATCCACCTATTGGAATAGGAAAGGGATTATTAGTAAAGATTAACGCGAATGTTGGTTCTTCTAAAACTGTTTGCAATATCGATGAAGAAGTTGAAAAAGCTAAAATAGCTGTTAAATATGGTGCAGATACAGTTATGGATTTAAGTACTGGTATAACAGAATCAAATATTCAGACAATTAGAAAGCGTATACTTAATGAACTTAAGGTTCCTATAGGAACTGTACCTATATATCAGTCTGCTCTGAGAGCTATCGAAACTAAAGGAGCTATTATCCATATGGATGAAGATGATATGTTCGATGTAATCGAAGAACAAGCAAAAGAAGGTGTTGATTTCTTTACCATCCATGTTGGAGTAACAAAAGAAATTATAAATTATTTAGTTGATCATCCTCGAACAATGGGAGTAGTTTCACGGGGAGGTACTTTCTTAGCATCTTGGATTTTAGAAAATGAGATGGAAAATCCATTTAATCGCAGGTATGATTATTTACTTGAACTAGCTCAAGAATATGA
Organism: Promethearchaeota archaeon; assembly: GCA_019058365.1. Classification (GTDB taxonomy): domain Archaea; phylum Asgardarchaeota; class Lokiarchaeia; order Sigyniarchaeales; family SOKP01; genus Loki-b32. The sequence goes on from JAHPZE010000024.1 coordinate 15,916, forward strand.
TTTCACATTATCATTAGGAGATGGTTTGAGGCCTGGTTGTATCTTTGATTCTACAGATTATGCCCAGATACAAGAATTACTGGAGATTTCCAAATTAGTAAAGCGAGCATGGAAAGCAGATGTTCAAGTTATGGTTGAAGGTCCAGGTCATATTCCTGCTAATGAAATAGAGACAAATATCCAGTTACAAAAATCTCTTTGTGATAAGGCACCTTTTTATGTATTAGGACCGTTAGTTACCGATATAGCTCCTGGTTATGATGATCTTGTAAGTGCAATTGGAGGAACTATAGCAGGATTAGCAGGAGCTGATTATTTGTGCTATGTGACCCCATCAGAACATCTAGGTCTTCCTACAAAAGAGGAAGTCAAAAGGGGTGTTATTGCATCTAAAATTGCTGCTCATGCCGTAAATATTGCCAAATATGGTAAACGAGCTTCAAATTGGGATTATAAAATGGACATTGCCCGAAAGAATTTAGATTGGGAAGGTATGATTCAACAATCAATTGATCCTGAATTAGCAAGAGAAATTCATTACAGAAATGGAAATTCTATTGATAATGAAGTGTGTAGTATGTGCGGAGAATTCTGTGCTATAAAACTTTTAAAAGATACTTTAGAAAGCAAGAAAAAGTCTAAAAAGTAGAAGTAAGCTCTTTTTTACTCTATACCTAAGGCATTAGGACACAATTTACGGCATAAATTACATCTTTTTAAAGTGTAACCTTTTTCTGTTTGATAAATAGATTGTTGTCTACACGCTTTTTGGTCAACTGTTATTCCATTTAATGCCCCTTGAGGGCATGAATCGAGACAAATTTGGCAATCTGGGATACATCCTTCATAATTTGCCAACTCATCACCTTTTAACTCAATATTTAATAAGACTGCACCTAATTGGATCATATTTCCATATTTTTCATTCATTAATAATGTATTTTTTCCTAAGATACCCAATCCTGCAAAATAACCTGCGTGTCTTAATGATAAAATTGCTCTACCATAAGCGCGTTCAGATTCCCAATGTTCATAAGGATCGTCAGAAGGGATAGGAACGCAACCGATATCTATTTCTTCAAACACCTTCATAATTTTTAATGTTAAAGCATCTACTTCATTAATAATTATAGAGTTAAAGTGGGAATAAGGTACATAATTCATTGCTAAAAGGGGTGAGTGAGGGACTTTTTTAGCAAAGACAATTACAGTTTTGCACTCTTTATATATATCTAAAGGGTTAAACCCAATAGGAGCTTCGTTAAATCTTTCAATAGGGGCAAATCCACAAAGATCAGCCCCAAGTTCTTTAATTTGTTTTTTAATTATTAGTGGATCAATCATGATATATATTTATTGATTTTAGATTCTTATAAAATAGAGATCATTTAAGTTTAATTAGTTGGAAATTGCGTCAACTATTATCTTAAGTTTAATTATCATATCTTTAGAATTTTTACCAAATAATCTCATCATAGGTTCCTTCCCAATAGCCCCTTTATCCCAAATTATATCGGGAATTTTACCAATTTTATCTATACTTTCTTTAATTAACCATTGCATCGTAGAAAACTCTTTCTTTTTAATTTCTTCTGGTTGTTCCTCCCTAATAATTTCCTTTAATTCTAGATCTGTGTATTCTTCAATTAAAGTTATCCAATTTGGATCATATTTTAAATTCATTACGAAATTAATAGAATTATCAAATTTTTTCGCAGAAAGAATTAATCTAGCAGTGTGATCAGATACTCCAAATTTAATCTCGCCTGAAGCTTTTGGAAACCCATTTACAATAGTTATTCTTCCTTCTATACCTGCTATATCTTCTTTTGTAACAGCGTCTGTAAGTGAACCAGATATATTCATTCTTACTTCAGGAATTAATAAGCTAAAATTTTTTGATTGGGAGATAATATTGTAGATCTCTTTTATCTGATTTATAACGGTAAAACGCTCATCGGTGATAGTTAAATCAATCAATTTTCCGTTATCTGGCAGTTCGATGAAAGATTGAAACTTATTATCAAAAAATTCTTCTGCTTTAATGATAGCATCATTTAAAGAACAATCCCTAGCTAAAAATGCTGCAATCGCAGAAGAAAATACACACCCCGTCCCATGAACATTACCTTTAAATATTACTTTTTTTTTTTTGAATATCTGAAATTCTCTCTGCATTAGACCATTTGTCCTTTTATTCATCAGAGCTAAGTCTAAAATATTATCTCGATTATTTTTAATACCTTTAATAACTACTGCTTTTTCATTATGCTGTGACTCTTTATTTATATACAATTTATTAAGTAAAATTTCAGCTACTTCCTTGATGCTTTCAATATCCTTTTCTTTATCATTGCTTAAATTTCTATTTGAATAGAATGCGGCTTCAACAATATTAGGTGTAATTACTTTTGCATACGGAAATAATATTCTTTCAATCTCTAATTCTAAACGCTCACTAGATAATCTTTCTCCAGCACTAGAAACTGAAACAGTATCGAGTATAACATTCAAATTATATTTCTTAATAAAATCTACAATGATATCTAGTGCTTTAACATCTGGAATCATACCAATTTTTACATATTTTATAGGATAGGCGGTTAATACAGTATCTAATTGCTTATCTAATATATCTGAAAGAGATTTATATCCATAAAATTTAGTAGCTGTTTGATAAGTTATCGCAGTAATAACAGAAAATGGGTGAACTCCACATCTGTCAAATGTTCTTATATCTGCTTGAAATCCAGCACCAGAAGTAGGATCTGCTCCTGCTATCGTTAGACAAATAGGTTTCATAATAATTGTAGGTTAAAAACCAATAAAATTGTTTGCTTTATTTCATAATAATACAATAGTTGAGATAATAAGCGATAAAAAAACTAGTCTTGGGGGGATGAAATCCTATCATAAGCCCATTGGGCTTTATCTTTGAGACCAAGTTTTTCATACGATTTTCCTAAATATAAAAATCCATCAGGATAATTATATCTAATTTTAACTAATTTAAAGAAAAAGTTGATTGCCATGTCATATCGTCCTTTTAGATAATTTGCTTTTCCTAATAGATAAAGAATATTTAAATCTCTCTCATCAGTAGAATTTTCATTATATATATCTAAAAGTTTTTCTATTGCCTCATCAAACTTTTCTACTTTAATCAAATGTTCAATAGATTCAACTAATTTAAGATTTAGGATTTTATCTGCAACTTGTTGCATTTTTTTTCTTGATTCTTTTTGTAATTTTTTATTTAGTGCAGCCTGTTTTTCTTCTTCTTTCTTATCTTTATAATCCTTAAACTGATCAATTAAACTCTGAGGATATGGCTCACTACATAATGGACAATTTTGTGAGTGTAATAACCATTCAGCTAGACAGGTTTTGTGAACAAGATGTAAATTCTTACAAGATTTAAAAGAATCTGTGTTCTCATTTATATTTAAATGGCAAATTATACAAGAAGGCATTATTTTTTATTTTATTTTTTTTGAAAATTTTCAGTACTCAAGGTAGAATATAATAAATTAAAAAAAATAGCAATTTATAAGAATATGTATTTCGAAACAACGATTTAATAAATAATAAAAATAACTTTTTTTATAGGTATTATAAGGAAAACAATACCAATAAAAATATATAAGAGTAAAAAAAATTCATGTCAATAAATAGGAATCAACTCTTTACTGAATTATTCAACCAATTCTTAGAAGTAAATAAAGAAGCAGAGGCTGTAATTGTAAGTGACCAACAGGGTTTAGTGATTGCAGGTGAAAAAAGAAGCGATGTAGATATAGAAATCGTCTCAGTTTTAACTTCTATCATAAATCCGATTGTTGAAAGAATTCGTGATGAATTTATGTTTAAAAAATTTGGTACCGCAAGCTTCGATACTGAATTCTACAGATTATTATTTATTTCTTTAGATGAGCATAGAACTCTTAGTGTGGTATTAAATAATTTAGCGTCGATCGATAAAGCTAGTCCATATGCATATCTCTTAGCAGAAAAATCTGTACAAATTCTTAACGCAGAAGAGGGTGATAAGATCCAACTTGCAGTACCAAATTTTGAATATGAAACGGATGAGATATCACGTAATGATAGGGTTAAGAATCAAATCTATCAAATGAGATTAGATCAAGGAGGAAAATATAGGTTTAAATTTGTTATCATCGGAGATCATGAAGTAGGTAAAACATCTTTAGTACGACGTTTTGTAGAAAATAGATTTTCTCATGATTATCGTGCTACAATAGGATTAAACATTTTATCACATTCTATAGGATTTTTTGGGAATGAAATCATTTACAGTCTGTGGGACGTAGGAGCTCAAGTTTATTTCAAACGCTTTCGCCAAACTTATTATTTAGGTACCCAGGCAGCATTTATTGTATTTGATTTAACAAATAAAGAATCCTATGAGAATGTAAAACAATGGTATGCTGAATTGGAAGAATTTATTGGTGGTAGGGAAATTCCTATCATAATTATTGGAAATAAATGTGATTTGAAGGAACAACGAGTTGTAGAATATCAAGATGGTGTACAACTAGTAAATAGATTATCCCAAAAACCTAACATCAAAATTTCCTATATTGAGACTAGTGCTTTATCGGGGGAGAATGTGGAAGATGCCTTTACTTTAATAGCATTTCATTATATCTCTAAAAGTAAAGAAGAAGAAGAGGATATTGTTAAGCAAGATCTATTAGAAGAACTTAATTTGATTATAATGAAAAGAAAACAAGAAGTAAAAGATCAAAGCTCATTATTAACCTTAACAGTTATATCAGAAAATGAATTTTGGAGCCCTGGGCTTCAGATACTCTCTGAAATCAATATTTCAAACGAATGTGAGAAAATAAAGGATGAAAGGGACGAGAAATTCTATAAATTTTCAAATGGAGTAATAGTAAAAAATTTTCTTTATAATAATTTTGATGTTACTAGTTCTGATGGAGTATTTTGTATTTTCGATGCGCGAGAAAAAGAACATATAATGCAAGATTGGAAAAATGTTGTTGCAAAAATTATAAACGAAATTGGAGAGAATAAAGTGGTATTGATAGGAATTAGGGTGTCAGATAAAAGCGACTGGTCAGTAATCATGGAAGACTTTAATGTTAACGAATTATTGGAAAAAAAGATGGTATCATTATTATTCTTCAAAATAGGACTTGAATATAGACTAGAAATTTACGATCAATTAAAGGTTATGTTAAACACAATTAAATATCTTTAAGCCTTGTTAATAATAAGTATCTTGAATTCATGCAATCAAAAGAATATCAGTGATTATTAATAATCAATAATAATAAAAATCCAAATGATAATTATTTATTATATAGATAAGAATAAGATTATTAAGTTATAATTTAAGAAGGGAAAGAAATTCTTGACGATACAGAAAAATAAGCTCTTTAAAGAATTATTTAATAAGTTTCTCGAATCTAATAGAGAAGTAGAATCTGTTATTGTTTCTGATTCTGAAGGATTAGTTATTGCGGGAGAAAAGAGAAAAGATATTGATATTGAACTCGTTTCAGTTTTAACGTCAATAATCAATCCGATATTAGAAAGAATGCGTAGTGAATTTGAATTTCAAAAATTTGGTACTGCAAGTTTCGATACCGAAGATCATCGTCTACTATTTATTTCTGTTGATGAAGAAAGAATTATAAGTTTGGTTTTAGAAAGTATGGCTTCAATTGAAAAAATTTCTCCCTACGGATTTTTTCTTGCAGAAAAAACGGCTCAAATTCTCACAGCTGAAGAGGACGATTTAATTCAAGTAGAAATTCCAAATTTTGAATATGAAGCAGGCAACGTCGAACGATTGAAAAATCAGTTATACCAGATGGAGTTAGGTCTAGATGGGGAATATCGTTTTAAATTCGTAATTTTGGGAGATCATGAAGTTGGAAAAACTTCAATCATCCGTAGATTTGTTGAAAAAAGATATACAACAGATTATAGAGCAACTATTGGCATTAATATCTTGTCTCATGAGTTTGAATTTTTTGGAAACAAAATAGGCGTAAGTTTGTATGATCTTGGTGCTCAGAAATATTTCAAAAGATTTCGAAAAATCTACTATTTAGGCGCTCAAGCAGCTTTCATCGTATTTGATCTTGCTAATCGTGAATCTTTCGAAAATGTTAAAAGTTGGTATGAGGAACTAAGGCTCTTTACATCAGGAGAAGACATACCCATTGTAATAGTTGGAAACAAGACTGATTTGCTTGAAGATAGAAAAGTCTATTATCAAGAAGGTGCTAAATTAGCGAACAACCTTTCAGAAAGCGAAAAAATTAAATTGTCATATATTGAAACAAGTGCGTTAACTGGAAGTAATGTTGAGGATGCATTTAACTTAATTTCATATCACTATGTAATGAAGAGTAAAGAAATTGAAGATGAAAGGCGTAGTGAATTATTACTTAATATAATTAACTCTATACTGAAAAAAAAAATTGTTTTCACTTTATCATTTATATCTGAAAGCTCGGTTTGGAGTCCTGGGTTACAAATAATTACTAGTATAAGCAAATTAGGAGAAAAGTCATTGATAAGAGATTATGATGATGAACAGGTTTACCAATATACGAATGGGATGATTTTAAAACAACATGAGTATTCTGCTCTTGATGATATTTCCAGTTCTGATGGAATCTTTTGTGTTTTTGATGTGCGTTCTAAAGAGCAAATTGATCCAAATTTTAGAGAAATGCTTCTAAAAATTGTTGAAAATGGGAAAAAGAATGCTGTAATTTTAATTGGAGTACGAGCTTCTGAGAGTATTAATTGGTCAGAAATAATTGATCATTTAAATATTGATGAACGTATTGATAAAAAAGTAGTAGATCTCTTATTCTTTAGAATAGGGCTTGACTTTCGTTTAGATATATTCGACCAATTAGAAGTTATGTTGTCTGCAATAGATGAAAAATATTAATCTTCAATCTTTATTTCTATACTTGAGGTGACTACAAAATTGGATATTCAGATAAAGGCTTTAACTCCTGATCTTCTTGAAGATTTTCTATATTTTTTTGATAAAGTTGCATTTTCTGATAATCCTGATTGGGCTATTTGTTACTGTCATTTTTATCATTTTGCTGGAACCAATAAACAATTTAATAAAAGAACTGCAGAACAAAATAGAGAAGCTTCAAAAAAGCTTATCCTTTCTGGAAAGATGAATGGATATATGGCATATTTAGATGGAAAACCAATTGGATGGTGTAACATTAATATTAAGGAAAATTATGCTAAAATCCCTTATGAAGAAGAATCAAAGGCTAAAATCGCTTCACTTATTTGCTTTGTAGTCGCTCCTTCACATAGAAAACGAGGAGTAGCCAAACAACTTCTGGAGTATGCTTGCTCCGGTTCGAAGGATAAAGGTTATGATTTAATTGAAGTATACCCAAGGAAAGGAGAAGAATTATCAGACGCTCATAGTTATCGAGGACCATTTTCATTATACGCATCTGCGGGATTTTCTATTTATAAAGAATTTAAAGATTATTACATAATGCGTAAAAGACTCTGAAAACTAAAAATAAGTAATTCAAATTATAGAATGGGTAATTAGTCTCAACTAGTTTACCTTCTCTAATTAAAAAATTTAAAATCAAAAAAAATCTTAGATCTTACAGCTCAGATCCGTATCCAGCAGCGTGCATTTCAGACATCGCAATTTTGTCGATCAGATAAAATTATTAACCGAAACATACTCTACCGAAAATTTTACGGAAGCTTTAAATATTTGAAAGAAATATTATAATATAATAAAGTTCATGTTAAAAAATGTGAACTTTAAGAAACTATTAATAAAATTAGAAAGTGGAGGAATAATAAGATGGCCAAAAAAGTATTTGCCTGGTCGCCTGTTCGAAAGTTAATGAAAGATAATGGCGCTGAAATGGTTGCTCGAGATGCTGTTGATGCCTTAATTGATTATTTACAAAAATTAGCTAAAGGCATGACAAATAAAGCTCTTGAAATGACTCGACATGCAGGAAGGAAGAAACTAACTCTTCAGGACATGGACTTGGCAATGAAAATTATCTAATCTATATTAAATATTTACAACTTATAAAAAATATTATTTTTTTTTTCTCTATTTTTAGCTTTTGTTGTATTATAATAAGAATATTAAAATGTAAAAGAACTATTAACAGATCTTAATTTTAAATTATTCAAATAGGTGTAAAAAGAGCATGCCAATATTAGATAGGTCAAAAATTCGTCCTGAAATTCTTAAAGCTATTGATGAGAATCAAAAGCTTCAAATGAAGGGTGCATTAGAATTTCTTAAATTTAAAGAAAACAAAGGATTTAATCTCCAAGCATATATGCAAAAAGTCGAAGAAGGAAATAAAAAACTCTTTCAGTTGTTATCTGAAAATAAAGGAAGTATAGAAGATTTATATGGATTCTTTAGTGATGAGGAAATGCTTTTACTAGCAAAATTTTTTCGATTTGTTGTTGAATATTATACAAAAGCCGAATTAGAACAATTTCCACTTCCAGAAGATGTACAAATTGAAGAAATTAATGCTGGAGGAGTTCTTGCTGAATGGCAAATAGTACCCGGTGCGCAAAAGGATGAAGTCATTTTATATTTTCACGGAGGAGGTTTCGTTTTGATGTCACCAAAGACTCATAGAGCCTTAACTATAGAAATTGCTCAACGTACTAAATTGCGTGTGTTAAGTGTTGATTATCGTCTCGCACCTGAACATCCTTTCCCAGCTCCTTTAGAAGATTGTGTTAAAGCTTATAAATGGCTTCTTTCACAAGGTTTTAGAGCTGAAAATATAATTATTGCTGGAGATTCTGCAGGTGGTAGTTTAACATTAAGTACTTTAATTAAATTAAGAGATGAAAAGATAATCTTACCTGCTGGAGCAGTAGCATTATCACCAGCGACCGATTTTACAGCAGAGAGTAAAACTTTTTATGAAAATGCTGAAACAGATCCGATTTTAGCAGATATTGGGATTTTTTGGTGGATACCAGCATATTTAGCGGGAGCGGATCCGAATAATCCATTGATTTCACCTTTATTTGCAGATTTAAAAGGATTACCTCCAATTCTCCTTCAAGTAAGTACTAGTGAAATGTTATATGATCATTCTACTCGTTTCATTGAACGAGCTAAAGCAGCGGGGGTTGATGCTACACTACAGGAATGGAAAGATACAATTCATGTATTTCAAGGGTTTGGGTTACATAATCTGCCAGAAGCAAAAGATGCTATAATTAAGATTGGGGAATTTATACAAAAAATTATTTTCAGGTAGGTTTTTCTATAATCTAAATTAAGATATAATTAAATTATAAAATCTTCTCAATTTTTTCCTTTTACTAATAAAGGGCTTAAAAATTTCAGACTCGATGCCTAACAATGCCATAAAGTACATTTAATTTTTGATTTGGGTATTTTAATAAAATATCTCTTAAAATAAACTGCAACTTATTTCCACACTTCTTATATTTAATATATTATGGCTCATTTTAGAACTATAACAATAAAAAGTATAAATTTTTTTGAAATATGTCAGAACTAAAAGAAAAAATTGTGTTACCATTTGTTGAAGGAGAAACTGTCTCTCTTTGTGTAGCAAATGCAGATCATGTTAACCTATATGCTGGTTGGATGAATCATCCAGAAACTAGGAAATTTACAAGATTTAATATGCCTCAAACAATTGATGAGGTAAAGAAAATGTTTGAAACAAAGAAAGAGGCTGTAAAAGAGGATATCTTCTTCGAGATATGGCATAAAAAAGATAAAAAACCAATAGGTTTGGCAAATTTATTTAGAATTCAATGGTTTACTCGCAATGCCCATATATCTTATATAATTGATCCAAAATATTGGAAACAACACATTGGAACTGAAGTAGGAAAGTTGGTTTTAGATTATGCTTATAAAGAGTTAAACTTACACAAAATCACGGCACGTTTGTTTGCACTAAATAAAGCTTCGATACAACTAGCAGAGAAATTAGGTTTTAAGCTTGAAATTACACTAAAGAAAGAAGTTTATATTGATGGAGAGCATATGGATGTACTCGAATATTCAATATTTAAAGATGATTGGATGAAATAATGTTTCCCTAATTTTTAAAATTAAGAGGCTAATTTAGTGACGAAGAAAGAAGAAAAATCTACACAAAATGAGGAAACGGAAGAATTTCCATTTATTCGAGGATCGAGAATAGATCTTTGCCCTCGGAACTCCAAATATGCGAATTTATATGTAAAATGGAAGAATCATCCTAAAGTTCGTAAATATGCTCGTAATATAATACCAAGGACAATAGATGAACAGAAAAAAAGGTCAGAAAGTAGAAGTGAAGAATTTAGCGATTTTGTATTATTAGACGTTTGGCATAAAGAAGATAAGAAACCAATAGGTCAAATTGGATTAAACCATATAGATTGGATAAATGGGTGGGCAAATGCCTTTCTTCAAATTGGAGAACCAAATTATTGGAATAAAGATATTGGGACGGAAGCTACTGAATTGCTCATGGAATATGCATTTAATGAGTTGAAATTAAATAAAATACACGGAGGAGTTGCTGTTGATAATATTGGCTCATGGTCTGTAGCAGGGAAGATTGGATTTGTTCTTGATGGAATAAGAAAGCATGAAATGTATGTTGATGGAAAATATGTTGATGCAAAAGTATTTCGGTTGTCAAAAGAAGATTGGATAAAATCTAGAGAATTGAAAGAGGATTAAATAATAATTTCATTAAATTGTGATAAACAACATGGAAAAACAAGATATTCCTTTGTTTATTGAAGGGCAAAATGTCTATTTAATACCTCAGAGCTTAGAACGAGTAAATTTATATGTAAAATGGATAAATGACCCAAAAGTCCGTAAATATTCTCGAAATATTTTACCCGTAACAGTAGATGACGCGAAAGGATGGTTTGAACCTCAAGAAGGAAGAGTTCGGAAATTTATTGTACTTGAAATTTGGTATAAAAAGGATAATAAGCCAGTTGGTCATACTTTCTTAACTGGTATAGATTGGAAAAATGGTTGGGCAAATGTAGGGATGACTATTGGCGAACCTGATTATTGGAATAAAAATATTGCCACTGAAGTTACAGATCTAATCATTGAATATGCTTTTAGTGAACTAAATCTACATAAATTACATGCTGGTGCGATAGTTGCTAATATTGGGTCTTGGACAGTAGCTGAAAAAAAAGGATTTACTTTTGAAGGAATCAGAAAGGATGAGCTTTTTGTAGATGGAGAATATGTTGATGTTAAAACATACTATCTATTAAAAGATGAGTGGAGAGAAAGAAAATTATGAGAGAGAAAGAAGTAAAAGAAGATAAAGAAGTTCCAGTTTTTATCGATGGAAAAATCATTAGTCTTATTCCTCCAAATTCAGAGGATATCAATTTATATTTAAAATGGTTAAATCACCCAAAAGTTAGAAAATTTGCTCGATGGGTAATACCAGTTACTAGTGACGATATTAAAAAATGGTTTGAACCCCAAGAGGGGAGAATCCCTAGGAATATTGCTTTTGAACTTTGGCATAAAAAAGATAAAAGACCAATAGGTGAAGTAGGCTTGTCAGGGATTGACTGGGTTAATGGATGGGCAAATATATTTCTTTTCATTGGAGAACCAGAATATTGGGGAAAAGATATAGCTACAGAAGGTGCAAGAATGATTATAGAATATGCATTCAATGAATTGAATCTTAATATATTACAAGCAGGAGCAGCTGTTGAAAACATAAGTTCATGGAGCGTTGCTGAGAAAATTGGATTTAAGTATCGGGGATTAGAGAAAAATGATTTATTTATTGATGGAAAATATATTGATGGAAAATTGTATCGTTTATCAAAGGAAGATTGGTTAAATTCAAAGAAATAAATTAATTAAAATTAAATATAAAACCAAAAAAATTACAATTTAACAATAATAATGGAAGAAAAGGAAAATAAAGAGGTTCCTGTCTTTATTGAAGGAGAAACCATAAGTTTTATACCTCAAAATTTAGAAAACATAAATTTATATGTTAAATGGCTCAATAATCCTGAAGTACGTAAATATGCGAGGAATATTGTACCAAGTAGAGTAGAAGATATTAAAAAGTGGTTTGAACCACGAGATTGGGAAATGCCTTATTTTGTATCTTTCGAAATCTGGCATAATAAGGATAAAAAGCCTATTGGTCATGTAGGCGTGGGTTGGATAGATTGGATTAATGGATGGGCAAATGCTTTTATACGAATTGGAGAACCTGATTATTGGGGCAAAAAAATTGCTACAGAAGCTACAGAATTACTTAATGAATGCGCTTTCAATGAATTAAATCTCAATAAATTACACGGTGGAGTTTGTGTGGAAAACATTGGGTCTTGGAGTGTTGCTGAAAAATGTGGCTTTCAGTTTGAAGGCATAAGGGAAGATGAATTCTATCTTGACGGTAAACACCTTGGAGTAAAAACTTATAGTTTATTAAAAGAAGATTGGATAAAAAGAAAAGAAAAATCAAATGATTAAAACTAATCAAATTTAATTAATAAGAGTTTAATCTATTCAATCTCTTAGACATATATATTAATTATATTAATTTCTAAAAATATTCTAGTAGTTTTAAATGACGGAAGAAGAAAAAGAAGAGAAAGAAGAGATCCAAATTTTCCCTTTTATTGAGGGAGAGAGAATAGATTTATTAGCCCCAAATTCTAAATGGATTACTTTATATTGTAAATGGTATAATGATCCAGAAGTGCGTCATTTTGCTCGCCACGTTATGCCGAGAACTCCTGAAGAAGTTAAAGGATGGTTCGAACCTCCATCGGAACGTGGTGTAAAAGAGGGAGTATATTTTACGATATACCATAAAAAAGATAAACGTCCTATAGGTAGTATTGGGTTTGATCATATCAATTGGACAAATCGTAATACCTATATAGGTGCTTTAATCGGAGAGCCAGATTATTGGGGAAAAGGTCTCATAGGTGAAGCTGCCAAAATGTTAATTAATTATGGATTTACAGAATTAAATTTCCATAAGATAAAGGCAACTATTATCAATCCAAATAAAAGATCACTTAGGGCAGCTGAAAAATTAGGTTTTCAACAAGAAGGACTTTTAAAAGAAGATATGTATGTCGATGGAAACTATGTCGATTTCCACCAATTCGGGTTGTTTAGAAGAGATTGGATTAAAAGAGAAGAATTAGTTTGAAATCCTCTTTATTTCTTTACTCTAAATAAAAATTAAGAGATATTAATTATATTATATGAGCTTTTTTAAAAAACCAAATAAATCTATAAATAGTTTTAAGTTGAAAAATAAAATTAACTAAAATTTATAATCAAATAAAAGTAGACATAAAAAATATTCTAAAATTGTGAGAAAAATGTCAGAACCTCAAAAAGCTAAATATTTTGAGATTTTAACTAACAAAAGGATAGTACTTTTCACATTACAAGGGGTTAGTACTGGATTCTTGTTTGCAATGTGGGGTCAAATTCAATTTTTTGCTGCAAATATTCTTTTAATTCCTCAAACATTTATAGCTTTGATCTATCTTGTGTACTCCATTTTAGAAGCTATAAATGATCCCGTAATAGGTTATTTAGCAGATAGATCAAAAAGATTTACATTTCGATTTGGAAAAAGGTATCCGTGGATCATGGTTGGGTTTATTTTTGGACCAGTTATTCTGATATTTAGTTTTATTCAAATTTCATCGAATATAACTATATTAGTGATTTGGCTAATTTTTACTATGATTTTGCATGATACATTTATGACTAGTGTTGAGATAAATCATAATGCTTTATTTCCTGATTTATTTAGGGGATCTTCTCACAGGGGTAAGGTAATTTGGATTGGCTCTATTCTTGGTGGTATTATTTCTATTGTAGCTAATGGCTTGGTTCCAGGTTTAATAGAGGGGCTAGGTTATTTAGTTACGGTTATAATTATAGTTGTTATTGCATATCTTTTTGTTATACCATATAGTTATGGGATAAGAGAGCCAGAGGAGATGAAAATATTTCGCGCAGAATTAGATGCAACCAATAGAGCAACTTCTCCAGTAAAGGAAATTATTAATCGAATTTTTAAAGATAAAAATTGGATGGGAATTGTTATCGCAGGTTTTACATGGGCTGTTGGCGGAGCTTGTTTCTTATATGGACTTAATTTTTTCGTAGTAGATAGTCTAGAATTGAAAATTGGTGCTACAGTAATACCGCTGGTTATGCTATACTTTATTGGATTTGTTTTAGCTCCTTTATGGGTATGGATATCAAAAAAAATAGGTAACAAAAAAGCCTATATACTAGGAATGGGATTAAATATAATTGGGTTCTTCCTTTTATTCTTTATAATCAGTTTGCCAGGGCTCATTCTTATGTTTACATTTCAGGGTGTCGGATTTAGCGCAACTTCTGGAGCAATTTATGGTTTATTAAGAGCAGAAGGAATTGATAATGCTTCAGTTACCTCAGGGAAACGAGAAGAAGGAAGTTATACAAGTGTGTGGAAGTTTTTCACAGCATTCTCTTACTTCTTCCAAACAATAATATTTGCAATAGTCTCTGGAATAACTGGTTATGATGCTGCTCTTGGAACAGGAAATAGTAATACTGCTAAATTCGGTTTAATCTTTCAAATGTCAATAATACCGATGATTATATTTATAATAGGGACAATTGCTTTTGCATTTATGTATAAAATATCCAAAGAGGATGCGTGGCACAACAAACTAAAATTAGAGGAAATGAATCTTTAATAATATTAATTATCTTTTTTTTTTTATACTGCTTAGAATTTCTATTTTGGCAATAATATAATAAAATTACTCCCTTTGGTATAATCTCCTTCTATTCTATCTTCAACCCAAATTTTACCATTGAAAATTTGAATTATTTTGCTTACGAGAGAAAGACCAATTCCCATCCCCTTAGAACCATTGAAGGCTCCCTTACCTCGCTGAAATATTACTTTTTTCCTTTTATCAATAATACCGATACCATTATCAAGAAACTCGATTTTAATATATGTTTTCTGATCTAACTTTTGTTTCGAAATCTTAACAGAGATGTCTACAATTGCATTTTCATTATAATTTATTCCATTAATTAAGATATTTTCAAATACTTCTTGAAGAAGTTCATTAGCATTAACATAGTAATTTTCATCAAGATTATCAGTGGAAATGTTTACATTTCTTTCACTAAACGCTTTTTTAACAAAATCTATTGAAGTTTTCAAATAACTACAAATATTAATTTGATGTGTAGAAATTTTCTCTTCCTCAAGCTCAGAAAGAGTGCGAACATTAAAAACTAATTTTGAACCTCTTTTGACTTGATTTTTTATCATCAGCGCCAGTTTTTGTATGGATTTAGATTTTTCAGAATCCCCAAGCTGGAAAATAATTAGTTCTGCCGAAGAATTTATTATTTGAAGTAAGTTATTTATATCGTGAGTAAATAGATCTTTATAGAAATTTGCCTTGTTATAGGCTTCCTTATAATTTTTTTCTGATAATCTTAAAGCTTCCTCAGCTGCCTTACGATCAGTAATATCTAACACAATTCCTTGAAAATGGGATATATTACCTTCCATGTCCCTTCTGATCCATGTTCTATCATCTAACCATTTAATTTTTCCAGATTTAGTTATTATCCTATATTCTTGTTCAAATTCATTGATGTCCTTATTACTATTATTGTTTACTTCTTCGACAACTCGATTTAAATCATCAGGATGCACAATTTGCTCATAGATGACCTTTCCAGAATAGAAATCCTCTTGAGTATACCCAAATTGTTTAATATTTTCAGAAACAAATTCCACAGGCCACCCTTTGGAATTTCGCCATAGAAATAACACTCCCGGGCTACTATTTATAATCTTTTCCAATTCTTTGAGTTTTTCATAAGATTTTTGAAGTTCTTCTTGAACACGTTTTCTCTTTTTTTCTTCTTCTTTTAATTCCGTAATATCACGAGATATAGCACCTATTATATATTTTTTTTCAGTTTTAATTAGAAAAGATACTTGTTGTATGATATGATGGTTACCTTGACTATCTCTCAGTTCCATTTCTTGCAGAATATTAAACCATGGGGCATTTCCTGTCTTGATAGCTTGATTTATAGACAACTTTAATTGTTCAAGTCTTTCTTGACATTTTAATTCCTCTGGAAGTACTTGATATTGAATATCCCAAAGTTTTCTCCCTAAAACCTCTTTTTTTTTTATTCCAATAATTTTCTCTTGACCTTTATTCCATTCGATTATTATCCCATTTTCATCAGCCAGAACCACTCCATCCTGGGATTGTTCTACGAACTTTCGGTATTTTTCTTCTGACTCTTTTAACTTCTGTGTTGATTCTATTCTTTCAGTTATGTCTATTACTACTTCTGCAGCTTTTTCTATAGGTCCGGTTGGATTTGGCAACGGAGCAGATATTATTTCGTAAGTACGATTATTAGGAGCAATAATAATTGCCTTTTCAACTTTTCTGTTTTGAATGGCTTTCATCATAGGACATTCTTCGCAACAGGTTTCTCTTTTTAAATAAAATTCAAAGCATTTTCTATTTTCGTGTTTACCAAATTGATCTTTTAAAAATTGATTTTGATAAATTATATTAAAATTAGAATCTACAATATCAATTCCTATTCCTGTCAGGGATAATCCTTCTGTTAGAGAACGATACAATTCTTCAGATTCACGTAAGGCTTCTTCTGTTTTTTTCCGTTCTGAGATGTCTCGATTAGTTGCCACAGCTCCTACAGGAGTTCCCCTATTATCCTTAATCAAAGAGACTGACGCTAATATATTAAGAAATCTACCATCCTTATGTTTTTGGAGAACTTCTCCTCTCCAAAATCCATCTTCGAAAAATTTTTTTAGTACTTCCTCGCTTTCATCATAGGGGTATTCAGTAGGAATAATTTCCTCTATACTGATTCCAATTGCTTCATCTGCTCTCCAGCCATAGATAACCTCTGCAGCTTTATTCCAACTGACAATTTTAAATTCCATATCTGTAGAAATAATTGCATCTGAAACATCTTCAACAAGCTTGGCTTGATATTGAATTTCTTGGTCTGCTTTCTTACGTTCTGTAATATCTCTTCCAACTATAATACCTTTTAATTCATTTTTTTTATCAATAAAAACCTTTCCTTTAACTTCAAACCAGATATATTTTCCATTTTTATGTTTTACCCTTACTTCAACAAGTCCTTCTTTTTTCTTTAATCCCGTCAAAAGAGCATTAAGTCCTCTTTCCTTATCTAAAGGATGAACAAAGTCTAAAACATTTTTTCCTAATAATTCATCAGATTTATAACCTAAATGGTTATAACTCTCTTGTTCATTTACAAATTCCATTACATACTTTCTATTTATTACAATTATCAAATCATTAACATTTTGTGTAATGATTCTATGTTTTTCCTCTGATTCTTTTAACTGTACTTCCATTAATTTCTTCTCAGTTATATTTCTCGAAATTAATAAACCATTCCAATTTCCTTTAGAATCTTCAAAAAGTTTTCCTTGTATATCAAACCATATCCAATATCCGTCCTTATGTTTTAATCTCCCTTCACGTTTTGATTCTCCCTTTCTAATTATATCTCTTAAAAATTTATTAACTTGTTTTTTCTCATCGGGGTGAATTATGGTATTTGCAGATTTACCGATTAATTCATCTTTAGTATATCCTAAAACTCTAGAATGTGTTCCTTCGTTAATATATTGAATTTTAAATTTATTATCTAAAATTCGAATTAGGTCATTCGTATTTTCTGAAATCAATCGATATCTTTCTTCAGAAATGTCTAAATTTAATTTTTTTTTAGAAGAAGTCATAATTAGTAATTCTCTTTGTTAGATTTAATCCTAAAAGTGTTCTATAAATGAATACTTAATTTATTAAGTAATATCTTAATCTAAATTTTATTTTTAATTTAATATCTTATAAAATAGACTTATATGTTTATGATGTTAGAACGATTAAATAATATTACTTTAGATTTATAAACTATTTCTAGTCGAATGAATTGAATAAGCAAGGTGGCTAGTTTATTATCTAAAAATTAGCATTTCTGTAAGAAAATTAAATTTAAACTAAAGAAATTGTAAAGAAATTCATATTTTCTAAAAAAAGAATATAAAAAAAAGAAATTTAGTTTTTGGGGTGGATTCAACCACCACCTATGGGAGGAAAGATTGAAATTAAATCTCCATCTTTTAGAACAGTTTTGAGATCTTTATGTGGACAACCATTAACCAAAATTATTGTTCTTCTCTCATCATCTGGAATATTATATTTATTGAATAGCAGTTTAATCTGACTGTTTTCTGGAATTGATAATACTTCTTTTTCTGGGCCATATTGCCTTAGAGTTGCAAAGAATTTAACAGTAACTGTAATACTCTTACTATTCATCCTCTTCTCGTTTAAAATACCATTTATATAATAGACCCATATTTCGGGGAAATAGTGAAACCTTATCACCGGATTTAACAGTCTTCTTAAGTCCCGCATATATTCCATTCACAAAAATATGGCTAACTTCATTATCTTCAATCATATATTTTCTAAGTATGTCTGCAACCCAAGTTACTTCAGGATCATTGATTTTTAATCGTAATGGTAAGGTTCCTGATACTTTTGGATCTGCTTTTTTTCTTAAGTCTCCGAATAATTTTAAATCAATTGGCATTTTTCCCCCATCTTGCTAATTAAAACACACTATCTAAGTCTGAATCTGGTACATCGAATACAGTATTATGTGGTGGGAGTTTTTCTTCCATAATGAACTCTGGAAGTCTGTCATCTATCGCTGTAAATCCTGCTTTTTTATTAAATTCAAGTTCTGTATCAATAATTGACTTTCCAATTGGTCCAACATCATCAACAGTTAAATTGGCTCCTAATACACCGTTCAAAGACTCAACAACACCTTGTAAGCCTTCAGGAATATCGAGTATCGCAAATGCAATGAAAAGACAGTATCCTGAGGCATCAACAGCTGCAGTAGCTAATTGTAAATTACGTGAAACTTCAGCTTTCTTTGGATCCAATGGGTCTAACGTTCCTCCAACTCCTAGAATTTCTGGAGCAATTGCGTAACCTGCTGTGTGGTCGGCGCCCATAGGAGTCGTTGCATAGGTTACTCCAATACCCTTTATCGCGCGTGGATCATAAGCTGGAAATGATTGACCTTTTACAGTGGGTATTCTTGTTACTCCTAGAACCTTACCTGTAATTTCCGTACCTTGAGCTAATATTCTTCCTGTAGGTGTTTTATTACGAATCTCTTCAAAGAGTTTTAAAGCTCCTTTAGCATCTCCAAAATTGACTAATCCACCTTCCATTGCCACTCCTAATGTACCTCCTGCTTCAATTGTATCACACCCTAAATCATTACAAGCTCGATTTAGTTCACCAATATCATCTAAATTGTAGATACCACTATTAGGTCCAAGAGCCCAAACACTTTCATATTCAAGAACACCGACTGGGTCTTTTCCATTTGGTTTTACCCATACTTCTGAACATTGTATAATACAACCTGGGTTACAGAAATGAGGGCGTGTTCCTCCTCTTTTCTTTATTTCCTCAGCTTTAGCTTCACCAGAGACTTTCTCAGCTCGCTCATCTTGTCCACTAGAGAAGTTTCGTTGAGGTAGACCTCCTGCTTCATTAATAATATTCACTAATACTGCCGTACCATATGAATTGAGTGCTCCTCCTGGTTTAGTAACATCATGAGATGTCAGTGCATCTCTTAATTTTGCGATACCCGCCTTGAATACTTCTTGGTTCGCAATCTCTACTCCTGGGGCACCTGTTTCATCAACAACTATAAATTTTAAACCTTTAGATGCCATAACAGCCCCCAAACCACCTCTTCCGGCGTATCTACTAGGTAATCCTCCGGGATCACTAAAACAGACTCCTGACATAGCCCCTAATAATTCAGCGGCTATTCCTACGCCACATATTCCCACTTTACCACCAAATTCTTTGAAAAGATCTTTATAAACGCCATATAGTCCTTTTCCAACCCATTTGTTTGCTTTGATAAATTCTCCACCATCCATAGTAACTTTTAGGAGGTAATAATCATTACCGTTATGTTTCCCTTCTACTATTATGGCTCCTATACGCATCCTTGCTAACATCTGAGCAAATGGTGTCCCTGCATTAGCTTCCTTTATACCTCCTGTTAAAGGAGACTTCCCTCCTACTGAAATTCTTCCACTTGAGGGTGCAGCAGTACCAGTAACTATGCCTGGAGCAAGTACTAGCTTATTATGAATTCCTAATGGATTACAAGTTGGTGGGACTTCTTTAGCAACTATGGTTGAAGTCATACCACGACCACCTAAAGCAGCATAATCTCCGGGTAGATCTTCAAATTTAGCTTCTAGATTATTCATATTAACTCTTAATATTCTTTTTGGCAAAATTTTCACCTCTTTTTTTTTAGGCAAATAATAATAGTGTTTTAGTGCTATTTAAACGACTCGTTATGTACTAACTGTAATAACGACAAATTTGATTTCTTTTCGTTCTTAACAATTACGTCGAATTTGTAAATTAATTAAATATAAGATAAATAGTAGATTTAATACAAATCTAAGTTTATTCCTTTTTGAGAGATATGGATGATAAAAATGATCATACTAATGAGTTTATATCTTTCAAGATAATTCAGAGTGGGGAAATTATAAAAGTTTCCTTATCTCGATCGAATTTGGGGAAAAAATTTGATGAGATATACGGTTTGTTATTAAAAAATTTAAAATTTAAACCAAAAGATACTTATCTAAGTAATGAAAATGGAAAGATGATAGGAGATTTTGATTTAGAATTGTCTTTACAAGAAATTATAAAGAAATTTGGTAATAAATTAAAGGTATATTATGAGAAAATATTTTAGATGATCTTATTCAATAATCTGCTATTTTAAAACAGGAATTAGAAGATGACTTGGAAATTCTCGTGTATGATAGATTTTCTGTTCAGCTATGATATAATCTCCTGGTTGACCTTCTCCTCCTAAATTTGAATTTATATCAAATCGCGGAAAATTACTTGAGGTTATTTCTATTCGTATTTGATGTCCTTTCCTAAAATAATTAGATGTATTTCCCAATTCTATCTCATACTCATAGACTTTCCTTGGCTCAATAAGGGAAGGAATATCTTCATTATTTCTAAATCTTGCCCTGATTCCAGCATCTAAAATATTTATCGCTTTTCCTCGAGGATAAACGTCTACTAATTTGATCATGAAATCAGTATCTTTCACCGATGAGGAAGCAAAAAGTATCATTCTTACAGCGCCAGTTATTTCTAAACCTTCTTTTAAAGGTTTAGTTGAGTAGATTAAGACATCTTTTCGTTTTTCGGCATCTTTTTGATTTTGAGCTCCTTTTAAAATACCTAAGTTCCTTCCTCCTTTTGTGATAACAGGATCCATAGGATTAAAAGTATATGTATCCTCTGATTCATTAATTGGTTCTTTGAAATCTAATACACCATCTCCTTTTAGACTATTGGCTCCTCTTACAGAATGAATATACAATTTTTGATAATCAATATTTTCAGGGGGCCACATCTCTGTGTATCTCCAAATATTTTTCCCTATAACCCAATACTTTATAGAAGGTTTATTTATATCAGGAAAAGCATTCATATCTCCCATCAACCAATGACGGTTCCAAGCAAGATTTAAAAATTCTTTATAAAATCTTAACATTCCAGCATTACTAATGCGGCTTTCAGGATGACCACTCGCACCATGTGCCCACGACCCTATAAGCAGTTTCGAATATTTTCTAGCATCACCAGTAGCGTTATTTTTAATTTCGATAAAGTCCTCTAATTCTTTTTCAAAAAACATATCTTGCCATCCAGCTAGCATAAAAGCAGGTTGTGAGAACTTTTTACTATCCATTTCTAAAAATCCAGACATTTTGTATGTGTCCTTATCTAAACCTCGTGTAATTAAGAAATCATTTAAAAATTTAAAATAAATCTTGAGATTACGTTTTGAATGTTCAAAGTTGTTAACATTATAATATGATACTAAAAGATCTTGAACTTCTTGAACAGATTTCCCTTTTAGATGAGATAAACTAATCCCGCTTTTCTTTTTAATGGGATCGTTA
The DNA here is from genome assembly GCA_019058365.1 of Promethearchaeota archaeon. Classification (GTDB taxonomy): domain Archaea; phylum Asgardarchaeota; class Lokiarchaeia; order Sigyniarchaeales; family SOKP01; genus Loki-b32. The sequence continues at coordinate 38,154 of JAHPZE010000024.1, forward strand.
TATAATGCGTATTGAGGATTTAAATATCTCTCATACATTAAATTTGTTAAAGTATCTACCTCAGGAGCCTCTCTGTGTGACGAAATATTAACCATTATTCTATAAATAGAAGTTGTAAGAGCATGGATTTCAAGACCTCCATTGTTTTTCCATAAATTTAAGGTTGATGTAATGCCTGGCGTAATACAAGTTAAATAATTATTATCCCACGATAATGCAAGTTGAGTTATACCAAAATAACTTGCTCCTGCCATACCTATTTTCCCATTGTACCAATATTGTTTAGAAATCCATTTTAAAGTATCTATTCCGTCATCTCTTTCTGTGAATAAATAATAATTGAATCCATTTGAGTGTCCTGTTCCTCGTATATCTTGAATTATCGTTACGAATCCAAAAGCGGCATATGCATAACCTAAAATACTCATACTATCCTTCCAATATGGTAATCGTACTAATATTGTGGGACATTTGTCTTTTTTCTTATATACCTTTTTTGGAACATAGACATCTGTTGCTAATCTTATTCCATCTTTCAATTTTACAATACATTCAGGATACCTTTTAACACCGTTCTTAGCGTACCCTAAACCTAAAATTATCCCTAAAATCTTCACTAATGGAATAGAACCATGTCTCATTATAATTTTGTTTAATGAACGTAAGAGCTTTGGAAGTCGTGGCTTCACTATTACTTTTAAATAAGATAGGTTAGTAACATAATTTTTTTTCATTAATCTGAAAAAATAACTATCATTTAAAAAGTTTCAAAAATGAAAAATGGCAGGCCCGGGGGGATTTGAACCCCCGATCGTCAGCTTAGGAGGCTGCCGCGATATCCATGCTTCGCCACGAGCCTTTAGCTAAAATCTTGAGATATATTCATATAAAAGTATGGTAAAATAAAAATTTAGATATTACTCAAATATTCAATTTGCTTCTGTTGTATACTACACTGCAAATAGGACGGAAGTATTGACCCTCGATTATTATTGCTTTTTCAATTGGTATTTCTGCTTGGCAATTCATAATACAGCAAGACACTTATTGTTTCTTCTCTTTTTTTCATTAGACAATTTTATTATTGATTTTTATATGAATATTTAAGTATGAACCTATAAAAATAATCAAAAGGTTTTAATTTTAATTTATTCATAAAGTAATTATAAATATTTTTTTATGAATAATTGCTTTTTCAGAGTTTAATTAATAATGTCACGTGAAACTTATTCGAGATCAAATCGTCCAATTGATTATTTGAAGTCATCTATTAATGAAATAATCCTCATTAAAGTTAAACGTAACCGTTTATTCCGAGGACGTCTTGGTGGATTCGATGAACACTTAAATCTCTATCTTGAAGAGACCAGTCAGATTTTCGAATATCAAGATGATGAGGGTAACATTCGAGAAGAACATGAAAACCTCGGTTCAATTGTAGTTCGAGGAGATAATGTGATATTCGTGAATCTTGCGCAGGTATAAGAGACTTATATTTTAGTTTTTTAATTTAAGATGATATTAGCAGATAAAAGAAGCATCTATAAAAATTTTAGAAATATTTGTATGCTATTAACCATTGTTAAATAATAGAGACTTAATCATATTTTTAACGCGAAATTGTTTAGTATATATTAGTATAAAAGTTTGAAATAAATTCATTTATTAGCCTTGATAATGAAGTAGTTGTTGAAAATTGACTGTGCCAGAACTAGAAGAAATAGGAAAATCAAATTTAATAAGTCCAAATTTGGGACATCCATCAATTTTAAAAATTGATAATAAATTAAAAAATAAAAACTTTCAAGCTCATTTACTGTTTATTGCTGAAAATTATGATTTAGAGATTTTTACTAAATCCATTCAAAGTCAGATATCTTTAATTCCGTTATATGATTATAAATGGTCTTATAAATTAATTTTCGTGAAAAAACCAAAAGGATTGTTCTCAAAATGGAGAGAGAAAAGAGCTAGGAAAAAAAACAAAAAATTTATTGAAGATATTTTAAAAACTGGAAAAAAGTTAGATCTAAATTTAGAACGACTGAAAGAATTAAAATCGCGATTACATAGAGGGGATCCTATTTTTCCCAAAGTAATAAATGTTGAAGATTCTCCCATAATCCCAATTCAAAATATCTCTACGACAGATGATTTGAATCCACAAGAAATTTTAATAAAAAATCAAGTATTTGGCGAATTAAATAAATTTTATAAGGTGACTGTCGAATTTACTTTAAATAAAGAAATCCTGAAAATTTTAAAGGAACGAAATTTTGTTATGTTTGATATACATAATGCTAATCACCAAATAAATTATCATTCCCTTGTGGTTTCCAAGCAAAAATGGGAAGATTTTACCTTTGTTCATGCTACAGATCTACACTTAGCAGAAAGAAATGACAAAATTTATGGAATTGTTAAAAAATGGACAGAATCTTCAATTAAAGAGAATGTAGAAGATTTTTTTGAAACTATAAAAAAAAAGTTGAAAATTAAAAAGAGAGTAAAGGATGAAGAAAATATACTCTCAGAATTGAAAATTCCCTTAAGAAAGCGTATAATTAATCCAAATAATCAATTTAGAAGATTTATAAAACTGATGAATAAGAAAGTGCTTAAGAATGAATTAGATTTCATTGTATTAACGGGAGATATTGTTGATTATACAGTTTTAAGTAGTTTATCTAAGAAAATTCGTAAATTGAATGAATTTAAATACGAAGATAGTAATTGGTTAACTTTCAAAAATATACTCTTGAATATACCACCTAAAGAGAAATTTAAAGGAGTAATTAGAGGTGAAGAATTAAATTGTCCAATTTTTACGACCTTAGGAAATCATGATTATCGACCTTTTCATTATGATCTCACATGGGCAGAGATGTACAAGAAGATTGGGCTAAACGCATCTGAAGCAATTGCATTGAATGAATTATTTTCTGCATCCCCTATTACAGCTTTAACAAAAACCTCCCTAGCTTTAAAAGGGTATTTAGCAGAAATTAATTCTTCTTTTGACTTTTCTATCATGCTTGGAAATAACTTGTTTATTATATTGAATACAGGGTCTGATTCTTTTAAAAATCTAAGAGATTTAATAACTGGTCATCCTTCTGTTACTGGAATTTCATTCAAACAAATAAAATATTTAGAAAATCTGATAAACAACGTAATTAAAAATGATACAAACACTTTTCTATTTTTACACGGGCCACCATTAAACACTGGAGGTAAAAAGTATAGTATTAATATATTTGAAAAAAAAGGAAGTCGATTTATTACACAAAAGATGATTGAGTTTAAAGAATCGTTAATTACAAAATTGGGAAAACCAATTTCAGCAGCACGTATTGATGGAGTATTTAATATGAAATATGGAACAATTTCATCAAATTGGGAAAAAATAGTTAAATTTTGTAAAGATTATTGTATTTTAACTCTTGCTGGTCATACTCATGATTCATTGGAATTTAGATTAGAAAACCCCGAGAAAAAAACTAGTGTGTATGATGCGCCTCCATTTAGGTTACATAAAATTGAAAATCCCGCAGCAATATATTATGATGAATATTCTGAAATATATACCGATGCGAAAAGTATAAGGGAGAATGGACCTTTTGTAGTGCAAACCCCCGCTTTAGGATTAGGTAGCTATCGAAATCCTGATACAGCTGGGGGGTATAGAGAAATAATTGTTAAGGATAGCAAATTAAGTTCTTTTAAAATAAAATATATCACTCGTTAAATTGAAGATTTAAAATCTTAGGTTTCCTTCTATAATACATTTTATACAAATAAATTATTAAATTGGAAAGGATTATTTATTAGAAATTCCCTCGCTTAATTAATAAATCCTCTATATAATACAAAAAATATCCGAATAACGAAGTGTTCTTAGTGTATATTAAAAACATTTCTCATTTACTTTCAGATAATCTAGATAGGAATCTGTTAAATTTAAGAGAAATTGGACTTCAAGCACTTGAAAGATCAATTTATGCTGTAAAACCAAAAATTCTGATGGAAAGATCAATTAAAATCCAAAATAGCAAATTATTCATTCAAAACGATGAATATGATTTATCAAAATTTAAAAAAATATACATTATAGGTGGTGGAAAAGCAACTGCTGAAATGGCAGTGTCGCTTGAAAGATTAATGATAAGTTTGAAAGATATTGAATATAAAGGTATTATTAACATACCAAAAAATACAGAAAAAAAAGGATTGTTTGAAAAAAGTAAAATTGTCATTAATTATGCTTCTCATCCCCTTCCAGACGTGCATGGGTTAAAAGGTACTAGATCCATGATGGAAATTATAGAACATTCCACTAAAAATGATCTCATTTTCTGCTTAATTTCTGGAGGAGGCTCTGCTTTGCTTCCATTACCAAAACATGGTATAAGTCTTAAAGATTTAAAAGAAATCAATTCTTTACTCTTAAATTCTGGGGCATCTATACATGAAATTAATACAATTCGAAAACACATATCAGACTTCAAAGGCGGAAACCTTGCTAAAAAAGTTTATAATTCAAGTAGAGCTATCTTAATTTCATTGATCATTTCAGATGTAATCGGAGATGAATTAGATTCTATTGCTTCTGGACCTACGGTACCTGATAAAACTACTTTTAAGGAGAGTCTTGAAATTGTTAAAAAATATGGACTTTTAGATGAAATTCCTAACTCAATCAAGGATTATTTAGAAAAAGGGTTATTAAATAAAAAGTTCGAGAATCCAAAGCCCAATGATTTGTGCTTTACTAATGTTCATAATTATTTAATTGGAAGTGTAGATTTTGCTGTAAAGGATATTAGATCTTTGTTAAATAGTAAAGGATTTGAGGTCAATTATTTTTCTAATAGTTTGATGGGCGAAGCTCGAGAATTTGGAAAAACTCTTCATGATATTATTTCACATCATATAGAAGAATATAAAATTCAAACCAAAACTGAAAAACTGTCGTTAATTGGAACTGGTGAATTGACAGTTACCATTGCTGGAAAGGGTATTGGTGGAAGAAATCAAGAGATGCTACTAAGCTACCTAAATAATATACAAAATAGGAAATTTAATTATAATTTTTTGATTATTGGCGCTAATCTTGATGGGATTGAGGGAAACAGCGACGCATGTGGTGCTCTAGTTGATAATATAGTTGTAAAGAATATTAAAGAAGGAGTTATTGATACTAAAAGCTATTTGGATAATAATGATTCTAATAGTTTTTTTAAAAAAATTGGAACTGAGATTATTACAGGCCCAACTGGATGTAATGTAAATGATTTAGTATTAATTCTAATCTCCAGATAAATTTAAACAAAAAAAAGCAAAAGTAAATAAAATGGTTGGAGTAATTATTTGCCCCGTTTGTGGTTTTAGCTTCAGAGATTTAAGCACAAAAAATAAAAAAGACAAGATTGTATGTCCAATGTGTGGTCATGAATTTAACGATCCTAACATAAGCTTTCCTGTAAAAGAAGATGATAAATAATTTTGGCAATATAGGATAAAATTTCATTTCTGTTACACACAACTCTCTTACTTTATATTGATAAATTTTTTATAGTTTGGCGATGAAATTAATTTATCGATTAATTTATATTAATTGGTAAATAGTTTTCTATTTGATAAAAACAAATTCTTGGTAAAAAACAATGGCTAAAAAAGATAGAGATAAAAAAAAGAAAGAAACAAGACCAACGGCGCGAATGGGTTGGGGTAAGGAAGAAGCTGAAGAAGAAATCGTTGCTGAGGGATTGAAAAGAAAAGATATGGACACTGGTCGTGTCGAATTAATCGATCGAGACAGTTCGACTCCGGTTATTGAGACTTACGATCAAAACACAGGAAAACTTGAAGGAAGCATCTTATTGAAAAATAGAAATAGAGAAGGCTTATTAGCATTGGTTAAAATTATTGAAGAAGTAGACGTAAAACAAGACCATGATGCTAACATTAAGACATTTACGCATAAAGGAAAATTAAACATTGAAAATCCTAGTACTATTGATAGATTATGGGATATTGATGTTTCACTTGATAATATTGGTAGCACTGATTTGAAATCAAAAGATATTTCAATACAAGAATTAGGTACAGAGGAACCAGATAATATTAACTCAAGAGAATTTCGAATAACAAAGGATATAAAAAATTTATTACTTGTTAAAGAGTTTATTTGTACTCTTCCTAATGCGGATGATGTATTGAATATTAACGATATTGAGAAAGAGTTAGTAAAATTAAAGGATAAAAAAAGCGGAGTTCCCTCTAAACCATCTAAAAAAGAACCTGAAACCAAAAAGGAGGAAGAAGAGGAAGAAGATAAGGAAGAAGATAAGGAAGAAGATGAAGTAGGTGATACATGGGGGGATGGTGGAACTCTAGTTGAAACAGGATTAGAGTCTTTTGGAATCTCGATTGATAGAGAAAATGTTGTTCACTTCGCAATTGCTCTTAGAAGTTTGTTTGATAAACCTGTATCCAATATTAAAGTCGTAAAAAATATTCCAGATGATTTTAAAAATCCCGTAATTGTAGATACTACTGATGGAAAAGCTAATATTGAAGGAAAGCAAATAGTCTGGACAATGGATAAATTAGCTCCAGAACATACAGTGATGTTGAAATTCACATGCAACATTATGGTTACCGATATTATTAAAAGACGAACAGGAACAATTGAGGTTACTTATCAAAGTGCATCTTCTTTTGCTGAAGGATTAAATATAGGTAAATTTGATGCTTATACTAGAAATAAGTTCTATGTCGATACGGTCGAAAGAGATGAAGAACCAGGTATTTTTGATTGCAAGCTTGTATTTGATAATTCTTCGGAGTTTATCATACAACTCTTCAATGCGGATGTGTATTCCCCAGAGGATGAGTCAAAAAAATTTGTTGATATTGACCCAAATGATGTACCTTTATTGCCAAGTGGCGCTCAATGGCACTCAATAAAGTGGGAGTTTCAGAGTGAGGAGTATCCTACGTTTAGGAAGAAATTGGAATTTCGAGTAATGCCGGATTTTCAAACAATCGTAAATGGAACCGCTTCTCTTTCAGATGTTATATTAGAAATTGGAAGTATCACTGGAGTAATGTCATACAACTTAACTGAAGTTCCGACTTACCGTCCTAAAGATGTTATCGCCACAATTAAAGTAGTTAATAATGGTTCAGCTCCTCTAAATGAGATAGCTATTCTACAGCATACTTTCTCAGACGAATATCAACCCCCAAAAGCAAATGAGGTAAAGTTATTATGGGACGGGGAAGAAGTTGAAGTATCTGCGGCTGCAGTAAGTTTTGAAGATAAAGAATTTAAGATTAATCTTAAAAATCTAAAAGACAGTAGCACTGGTATGTTTAAACCAGAATCAACAATGGAATTTGAATATCCTATTCATTGTGTAAATCCTGCACGTGAATCCACTTTTGAAACTGAAATCATATATCTCGCTAATACTTTTCCAATAAGTCAAGAGTTAGAATTCAAACCGGAAGTTCCTGTAATTAAAGCAATGCACATCAGAAGGAAATTTCGTGTTGGAAAAGAGATTGCCACAATTGGAGACCTTGGACATTACAGAATTATATTAACGCTTGAAAACATTGGTGAGTCTAAATTACATCATTTAGTGCTTTTAGATAAAGTTCCTGATTCGTTTGAATATGGTACTTATTCTATGACACCAGAAATAACAGATGAAGTAGGAGAAGATACCTTAAAATGGGATATTGAAACTTTAGAAGTCGGCGAAAAATTAGAAATCACATATGAAATAACGGGTACAGGTAAATATAGCCCATCTGATGCCCAATTAGCGCTTTAATATAAAATTAATATTTTTTATTTTTTTATTTTTTTTTTTTACAATAATAGTTTAATAATCTTACAGATAAGTATTAAATGAATAAACAATGAAATTTAATTTAATTACTATTAATTTCTATAATCATAAATAGTTCTGAAAACCTATGTTAAGAAAACGTTATCAGCTAAATTGGATGTTTGAATGTCCAGATGCAGTATTAACATGTTCTATTTTGAAATGTAAAGACAAAGATTTTCTTGTATTTGGTGGACATGATAAAACTCTTTATCTAATGGATGAGGAAAATAATATACTTGATGAACGGGTTTTTGATGGATGGTGTCGCTGCACTTATCCAATTGATATAGATGGAGATGGATGTGATGAGCTATTAGTAGGAGCTGGCGATGGAAATTTTATGGTTATGAAATTAAATATAGAAAAAACCAAACTGACTGGATTGATGCGGTACAAAGCCTCCAAGAGGATAAATTGCTGTATCGCGGGAGACTTCACTCAAGATGGGAATATTGAAATGATTTTTGGGAGTGAAGATAAAACACTTAAAATTTTCGATGATATTAAAGCAAAAGAACCAAAATATACATTTTATTATGATTCTTGGGTTACAGCTTGTACATTAGGATATTTAAAATTACCAGATCTCGATGAACCTATTAACGCATTATTAGTTGGAACTAAAAATGGGTTGGTTCAATTAATTCAATTTAAAGAAAACATGCCAGATATTACTTGGCAGAACAATTTTAATACTCAGATTAATGATATCAAAGTTGGAGATGTTATTAATGATGGGTTTAATGAGATCGTATTAGCTACTGATGATTCATTTATTAGGATTTTAAATTGTAAAGGTGAACTTATTAAAGAGATTGAAATAGATGAGGGACGTCCAGTTTCATTATTAATTGAAGATATTGACGGCGATAATGCAAAGGAAATTGTTGCTGGATGTGCAGATGGTTCTTTAAAAGTCTTTCATAATCAATCGTTAAATTCTCAAGATTTTGAGTTAAAATGGAAGACTAAGGTTGCGTCATCGATTAAAAATGTATGCTATATTTCAGGAAAAGAACAAAATTTAAAGCATATTATATTTGGAGGTTATGATCGTAGAATCAGAAATGTAACTGATTTTGAATGGGGGCAAAAAGAAATACTTGATATTCCTCAAAACATTCAAATCCCCAAAACACAAACAAGTAAAAAAGAGGATTTAATTGAGCAAATAGCTCAAATAAAAGATGTTCCAACAAATTTAAGAGAATATATTTTTAACAGCTTGCAAGAAAAGGGGCATTTAAAAGATTTAATGGATGAATTATCAGAATTAGGGTATTCAGAGGATGAGATATTAGAAGAATTCACACTATTAAAAACACAGAAGTCAACCGTTTATGAAAAGATTACATTTCCAGTTTGGAGTTTACCTGAAGAAGAAACGCAGAAAGAAATTCCTGAAGAAATTAAAGCAGAAATTGTAGTTAAGGTACAACCAAAACCTAAAGTACAACCATTAGTTATTGAAAAACCAGTAGAACCTATAAAGGAAAAATTACGAGCTGCTCTTGAACCTGAGATTACAAAGCCTGTTTCTAAAGAAATAGTAAGTATTAGTGGGTCTTTAGAAGATACAATTATAGCTTATCTAAGGGAAGAAAAAGTTGTTGAAACAAAGGCTCAATTTATTAATGATATCCAAGAGAAAGGATTCTCTAACACTCAAATTGAAAAGGAAATTACTTTATTAAAGGACCAAGGTAAAATTCAATACTCTCGGGCTAAACCGAAGGGTTGGAGTTTAGCTAAATAATTATTCTTGAGTTTTTTTTATAAAAAAATTTAGTAGTGTGTCATTAAAATACTCAAATTGATTTAATTGTGTGAAATCTACTCCATTATATTTTTGAATAAACAATTGAATCACGGGATCAACTTTTTCAAAAAACTTCCTAACGAGTTTATCAGATTTCTTTTTACTCTTATCAACTAGCCCATATAATATAATTGGTTCTTTATCATGATTATCTTCTGATTGGATTTCAGATATTTTAAAGATAAATAGGGTATTCCCTGATTCTAAATATTCTAAAGAGCTTTTATTAAATGCAGTGTTCACGAAAGCATTAATTGCAGAAATAAATGCCCCTCTCAGATCTTTATTCACTCCGCTTTCTTTTTGAGCAGGTAATTCTTTAAAAATTTGATTTACAAGTACAAATCCCCGGAATACAAAACCAATTTCGTAAAGTTCCTTCAATTTAGAACCAGATAATTATAATTTATAACTTAACTACTTAATATTTTTGTTAAGAATTTAATAGTTGTTTTCATATTTAACTTTAAACAATATATATTTACTGTTAAAAAGAACGTGTTAAAACAAGTCATTATCATGAAAGAAAATTTTGATAAAAGATTTAATGAAAAACTTAAGGAACTAAATGTTTTATTACCTAATCTTAAAGAAGGAGTTAATTGCGCTGAACTAACATTAACAAGCGTGCTAGATATTCTAGAACTCGACAAATACATCTTTCATAATTTGGCAATTCCTTTAGCTGGAAGTTTCGGGGGTTATAAATCAAAAAACGGATGGCAGGGAGCATGTGGGGCTGTCTGTGGAGGTTGTTCAGCAATAGGAGTAATATTGGGCGGTCATGAAAGAATGGATAATGAAACTATGTTGAAGGCATATTTAAAAGCAGCAAAATTTGCTAGTGAATTTGAAAAAGAATTCGGCTCTGTAGTATGCCCTGAACTCTGTGGCTATGATTTCAGTGAACCTGAAGGTATGACAGAATATCGAAATAGTGGAACTTGGGCAAAAATTTGCTATCATTATGTAGTATGGGCTATAGATCAAGTAGGAAAGCTTACGCGTGAAGAATTAAAAAAAAGCTGGGAATAAAGTATTTAAAAAAAAACTCTAAATACGAAATTTTTAACTTTTTGAAATTATAAGTTTTTTATATAAACATTGGTTTATTACAATTATTCAGAAAAAAAATAAACTAAATATAAAGTTAAGGGACTAATTTTATGAGCGAAGAAGAGTCTAGATTTTGCCCGTATTGCGGCATTGAGTTGGAACATCCTTATTGGCAACACATTCAGACAGATCATCCAAATAAATATACCCAAAAAGAAACTTGGATAAAACTATATAAAGATTATGTAGGTTTAGGCATGGATCAAGCGACGTCGTTAATGGTAATATCCGAATTGTTCAATGCAACTCAAGAAGAGATTAAATCTTTCCTAAAAAATGCGAAGGTCTTATAGTTTCTATTTAAAAACTAATTTGTATAATTAAAATAAATAAAGATATAATAAAATTTAAATCCTAATTTCTAAAATTTGCATTAAAACTCCTCTTCTTCCTCGTCTTCTTTTAGGAGTCCTGCTTGCTTTAGCATATCTTCTACACTATCACGAGCTTTAATTACTTGCTCATTTTCATTTAAGTTAAGTTTTTCAATTACATCATCGCTAAATTCCATAAATTTTTCGATAGCACCAGAACTGAACTCTTTTATTTTTTCAGAAGTTTCTTCTATGAAGTCTTTTCCAGATTCACCAAACACTGAACCAACAAATGAAGTAAATTGTTCATTCAGCTTTTCTATGAAGTTTTTTTCTTTTTTTTCTCCTTCTTTACTCATTTACATATAAACCTTTTTAAATTAAATTATTTTAAATAATTTTTTAAAATATTAAAATTCATATGCTATATTATATTAACTTTTATTGTTTCCAACTTTTAAGGTCATCTTTGTTATAACCGAATAAATCACAGCAGATTTCTTTATTATTCCTACCGAATTCAGATCCAGATAACATTTTATTAATTTTAAAAATCAAGCGAAACTTAATTTGTAGAGTTTTTGATTTGAACTCATATCAGTTTTTACATCTTTTACTACTTTAAAAAAATCCTCTGAAAGCCTTTTCATTTCATTTTTTGCAGCATTTGCATGTCCTGATAATGCAATTCTCCCAAACTCAGAATTGATAAGTTTAAGAAGCTTTTTTCTTATTAAAGATAAAGGAATCCAAGCAAGTAGCTTAAATTTTTTTGGAAGAATAGGGATACCAAGCTCTTTTAATGCGTGAATATTTTCTCGAAATCCTTGGAGGGCTAATTTAGCGAGTTCAATATCTGTTCCGAGTGTCTTATTTTGCTTTTTTGCTGCCTCACTCCCCATGGCTAATGGACTTATAAATGCCATATGGGTTTTTAACCAGGCATCAATATCTTCACTAATATCAACTTTGATTCCTGAATTTGTAAAAACATGTTCAATATTTATTAATCGATCACTTTTTTTTCCATCAAGTTCCCCTACATATAAAATAGCATTATCTACATAAGCTGCAATTATTTTATAATCTTCTCTGTATCCTCCAGGACCTCCAAACCCAAGTAAAATTCTACTTTTTTCAATACTACTTAAATATTCAGTCGCCCCTGTGGGATTATTTCCTGTAAAAATTATGATAGGACTAATATTCTCCTTTAAAACAGGTAAAATTTGACTAACTTGTTGTCGTTGCATAATCACCATAACAATATCATAGAGATCTTCCTTATTTAATCGCTCTACAACATTGATATCTGTTTTGTACATTTTATGAAAAATGTCATCTTGAACAATAAGTCCGTGTTTTTTTAAATCTTCTAAACGTTTTCCTCTCGCAAGGATGGAAACATCATTTCCACCACTTTTAAGTTTATAAGCAAAAATGCTACCTATTACTCCTGCTCCATAAATTAATATTTTAATAATTTTTCACTATAAAAATAGATTTTATTTATCTAAATTACTAATATATAAAATCATATTTAAATTTAGCTATGCCTAAATTGCTATAAAAAAAGATTCAAAATGAACTCCAATATTTGTAATTCACCAATAATAAAGAATATTTACCAAACTTTTAACAAAGAATTGAATTCATTTTAAATATTGGATAATATTGAGAAAGATATAAAAAATAAAATAAGTTGAATTTATCATAGATAATGTTTGTTTCAAAAATTTAGGTTTTAAAATCATGAAATATTTCTTAAAATAAGGGAATATATATGAATGAATCTCATTTCTTACATGGATTTTTACATCCGAAAAGCATTGCCATTTATGGTGCTAATAATAAAGGTAGTTCTTTAGCTGGCCTTCAGATTATGAATTTAATTAAGTCTAACTATGATGGTAAAGTGTACCCTATCCATCTAAAATTAGGTTCAGTTATGGGATTTAGGGCTTACAAATCAATTAGCGAAGTTCCAGAAATTCCTGATTTAGTAGTGATAGTCCTCCCTGCAAATGTTGTACCTCAAATTTTTAGGGAATGCGGAAAAAAAGGTGTGAAAAGAATAGTTTTAATATCAGGAGGTTTTCGTGAATTAATTGGTGAAAGGAAAAATACTCTCACTGAAGAAATTAACAATATTGCGAAAGAATTTGGAATAAGATTTATTGGTCCTAATTGTTTAGGTGTCTATAACAATTGGTATGGACTAAATGAAGAAAATAAATCATTTAATATTTTTATCTGGGAAAATCTGAAAAGAAGTAAATTCTCTATTGCTTCTCAATCAGGTACTCTTTCCTGTCATATTTGGTATGATCCTGAGAATTTGGATTTAGGTTTGAGTAGATCTTTATCTGTTGGAAATGAAGCAAATGTTGATATTGTAGATTGCTTAGAATACTATAAAGATGATGATTATACTGAAATAATAGGGTTATATATTGAAGAAATAAAAAGAGGTAAACAATTTTTGGAATTAGCAAAAATAATAACTCCAAGAAAGCCAATTATCGCAATTTATGTAGGGGGTTCAAAGGCAGGTAATCGTGCATTACAAAGTCATACAGGATCTTTAGCAGGACATTCCAAAATATATGACGGTCTTTTTAAAGAGACGGGTATCATTAAAACTGATTATGTTCAAGAATTTTTAGACATTGCTCTTATTTTTTCAAAAGGAATAATACCCAAAGGAAAAAGACTTGGTATCATAACAAATTCGGGCGGTCCGGGAGCGATGGTGGCCAACAATGCAGAAAAGCATGGCTTGATTGTCCCTGAATTTTCAGAGGCTCTTCAAAAAGAATTAAAGAATGCTTTACCTCCGACAGCGAGTTTTAAAAATCCTGTAGATTGTACTTTTGATATGGATCTCCCTTATTTTTATATTACTTTACCTGAAATATTAATGAAATCTGGAGAAATTGATGCTATAATTCAATATGGCGTAGTGGGATTCCAAGAAGTTTTGGATGAATATCTTAAATATGATCAAATAGCGAAACATGCTGAATTTCAGCATCAACCTGATGAACTTGTTGATAAATTAGCCCAAAAATTACTACAACCAACTATGAAAAATTCTCAAAAATACTCAATACCAATATTATATATTAATCCAATGAGTTTTAACGCACCTTGGTCAAAAAGACTTAGATTAAATGGGGCAATCCTATTTAAATTATGGGATCGTCCTGTAAATGCCCTAGCCAAAGTTTGCGAATATGTCGAATATAAGCAAAAAAGATCTTGAAATCTTAAATTTATCTTATTTACTATTTTTCGTTATTTTGCCTTTCCTTTAATTTCTTTAAGGCCTCATCTCTTGCTTTTTGTAGTCTCTCTTCTTTTTCTGCCCAAAAATTAGGATTAGCCATATTTACTTTCATGTTTTCAACCATTATCTCTGCTATCTCTTTAGCAGTTTGACTTTTTTTCTCAGTTTTACGTTCATCTTTTTCGTCTATAAGTATCACCTAATTATTCTTATTTTAATGATTATTATATAAATACATTAATACAATTTATTATTATAAGCATTAATTAAAATACCTTTAGATATGAGTTGTAAAATTTATGAGTTACAAGCGAAAGAAACTATGGGAACCCTCAAACGAATGGATTAAAAATGCAGAAGCAACCCGTTTTATTGAATTTATCAATAAGGAATACAATCTTAATATAAAAGGAGGGAAAGACCTATATAGATGGTCAGTTGAAAAAATTCCTGACTTTTGGGAAGCCATGTGGAAATTTTCAGGGATTATAGCATCCAAACCGTATTATAAGGCAGTAGAAGACTTAAGTGTTTTTCCAGGTACTAAATGGTTTCCTGGGGCAAAATTAAATTTTGCAGAGAATCTTCTGAAGTATAAGGATGATCAACTAGCATTTATATTTCAAGGCGAAACTAAAGTATCCAAGCAAATAACCTATGCTGAATTAAATAAAACTGTATCTCGCTTAGCTAAATCTCTCAAGGAGGTTGGTGTTAAAGTTGGCGATAGAGTCGTTTCATACATCCCTAACTTAATTGAAACTCCCGTTGCCATGCTTGCCGGAGCAGCTATCGGTGCAACTTGGGCTTCGTGTGG
Source organism: Promethearchaeota archaeon (assembly GCA_019058365.1). Classification (GTDB taxonomy): domain Archaea; phylum Asgardarchaeota; class Lokiarchaeia; order Sigyniarchaeales; family SOKP01; genus Loki-b32. The sequence goes on from JAHPZE010000024.1 coordinate 53,416, forward strand.
TGCTGAACTCCAACCTAGTGCCGTTATCGACCGATTTAGTCAAATTAAACCTAAAATTCTCTTTACCGTAGACGGTTATTATTATCGAGACCAAGTATTTGATATCCGAGAGAATGCAAAGGTGGTGGTTGATGCCATTCCTTCCATAGAAAAAGTAATTGTGGTAACTTATGCCAGCGAAGGAAAGTGCGATGTGAGTGAAATTCCAAAAGCAGTCAATTGGGAAGATTTTATCTCTAAAGAGGAGGATCCACCACTTGAATTTGAACAACTTCCTTTTGATCACCCCATTTATATAATGTTTTCAAGTGGTACTACGGGAAAGCCCAAATGTATGGTTCAAAGCGCAGGCGGGGTGTTGATTAACCATCTTAAAGAATTGATTCTCTCTACTGATTGCAAACGAAGTGATGTGCTTAATTATATTACCGCGCCCTCATGGATGATGGTGTAAGTATTCCTTATACCAGCCAAAATGTGGAACTGGCTTATCAGTGCCTTAGGCGTGGGCGCAACAATATTCTTATATGATGGAAATCCACTATACCCAGATCCATTAAGCTTTTTTGAATTGATTGAAAAGCATAAAATCTCGATATTTGGTACTAGTGCTGCATATATCCACTATTTAATGGGACTTGGTGTTAAACCAGGTGAGAAATATGATCTGAGTGGTTTAAGGGAAATATCACAAACAGCATCAACTCTTTCTCCAGAAGGTTTTGAATACGTTTATCGTGAAATTAAGAAAGATCTCTTTTTCAATTCTATTAGTGGTGGAACAGATATTAATGGATGCTTTGCAGGAGCAATTCCAATTCTTCCTGTTTATTCTGGTGAATTGCAAGGGCGTGCATTAGGAATGAAAGTAGAAGCGTACAATGATAATGCAAAACCTGTTGAAGATGAACAAGCAGAACTTGTATGTGAAGCACCAGCTCCTTCTATGCCCGTGTATTTCTGGGGAGATGATGATAATTTGACAAAATATAAAGCAGCTTATTTTGATCACTTTAAAGATACAGGAAAGAATGTATGGAGACACGGAGATTATATAGTAATTCATAGTGACACAGATGGAATTACTTTTTGGGGACGCTCTGATGCTGTTTTAAAGCCCTCAGGAGTAAGAATTGGTACTGCTGAAATATATAATGTAGTCGAACAACTTCCTGAAGTTTCAGACTCATTGGTAATTGGTCAACAATGGGAAGGTGATATCCGCATTGTTATGTTCGTTCTATTAAATAAGGGCTATGAATTAACAAATGAATTAAAAACAAAAATACAACAGACTATTCGAGAAAAAACAAGTCCAAGACATGTGCCAAAGTTAATATATGCTGCACCATCTGATGGGATTCCTTACACTTTTAGTAATAAGAAAGTTGAAATTGCAGTAACTAAAATTATACATGGTATGGAAGTAGCTAATCGTGGAGCCCTCCGAAACCCAGAATCCTTGGACTTCTATATGCAAATGAAAGATAAACTTAAATAAACAAAATTTTAATTCTTTTTTTTTAATTTAAAACATTTTTTTTTTCTATATAAGCTATCTTCATAATTAGTAAGCATTTCTCGCATAAGATCCATCCCAAGATAGATATTATAACCAATTCCTTCCCATTCACTATTAGTTTGCCAAATTTTATAGGGTATTTTAAAATAACATTTAACTTGTTGGATAAAATTGATGCTTCCAGATGTGATTACAGTTGATCCTACCTTACCATCACCATCATAGTATCCTAAAATAAAAGCTAAATACAATTCTCTCGAGGCTAATCTTGGCAATTCAATAAATCTAGATTTTTGATTTCCAACTATAAAACCATGTCTAATTAAAGTATTTGCAAATTCATCATTAACAAACCGAATCCTCACATAATCAGTTAATTCTCCTTCTCTTCTAATTTCGATTTCTTTATGCTCAAGATTAAAACCTATGACATTAGCAAATTTATCTAATAAATCTTTTTCATCATCTTTATGCAATTCAACTCCAAATCTGATATTATTTCCATGTTCAGAAAGCCAGGCTTCTGCGAATAACCATCCTAACCAATAAGCTTTTTCTTTAGTATCGATATATTCGAAATAATCAATTTTTAAGCATGGATGCCATTTATATATACCATATATCGATTTCTTTGGATTATTTAAACTCATATATTTATTAAATAACTCAGAGATTTCTCTGGGGACTCTGCATAAATTTTTATCGATCTGAGATTTATACTCTTTAAGTGTTTCGATGGAGATTATGTAATTTGGATTTTGCTTTATCTGATCTTTCTTTTTTTTAATATGAAACCTTGTTTGCCCTAGAACAATACTTAATTGTTCATCTGTTAATTTATCATTCAATAATTTTTTTTCTGGAATATAATTAACAATTAATCTCTTTAAATCATTTATGAAGCTTAATGTATCATAAATGTTAGAGTTTTTTGAAAATACATTAAGATTATTATCAAAATTTTCATTAATATAATATGAATTAATTCCTTTTTTAAAATAGGCAAATTGTTTACTGTTAGAACAATTTCTTTTAATCATATGCTTTTTAGAGCAATATATGTCATTAGTTCTTATAGTGGATTTATTTTTAACCATAACTGAAATCTTAGAGAATTTTTAGTTAATCTTTTAAAATTGCTATATGTAAAACGAATATATTTTTATCTTTATATATCTTAATAGAGTAAGGATTTTGTCTTTATATATGATTTAAAATTATAAGAGAATCATATTTAATAATAATAGACAAACACAAAAAAGGAGAAATTAATCCAATTAGCTTTGAAAAACTGAAAGTAATATATTTGAGTAATAGTTTATCTTTCTTTCTCAAATTTTTTCATTATATTCAATAATAACAACACTACCTTCAATTTCTAATAAAGAAATTCTTTCTTCTTTTATACCAGCACATAAAAGGGCATAAACTATTCTATAATTAGTAAAAAAGTCGCGTTCAATTTCTCTGGGTGAAGATAAATCAATTTTAGTTTTATTCTCAGAGAAGATTTTAAAGGAGTTGATAACCTTTTCAGCAAGTACCTTATTTATTTCAATTTTATTTAATTTATGTTTATCTTTAAATTGATTAAAACTCAAGTATATTTGAAACTTGTCTCCTATTAGGATTTCTTCATTAAAACATTCAGCATTGAACAATTTATGGTATGCAGAATTTATATTTTTTAAAATTTGAAAGCCGTTTATTATTAAATTCCTAATCTCTTCTTTTTTTTCTCGAAAAAATTCTTGAGTATTATTATGACGTTCAGGATTAGCAATTGTTACTAAATCATTTAAAAAAGAAATACAAAGATCCTTTTTGCTTTTTCCAAAAATGAATTGAAAAATATTATCCCAATTATAAGCATTATTAATGATATATTTATAATGATATCTTTGACTTAGATATAGTATATTTTTGTTGGAATAGCTTATTGGAAGGCCCTTTCTGACATATTTTTCTTCCTCCTTATCCAAGTCCGACTGAATTTTAGGTGGCAGTTTTGATTTCCAGATATCTCCATATAATAAGTAAAAAATATTGTAAATGAAAATTCGTAATTTTGTCTCGAAAAATGTCCAAAGTTCACCAACGCATTCCTTGTAAAGATGTAACCAGTAAAATGCTCTAATTCTATTAAACTTCTTTTTATCTTCATTAGTCAAACCTTGTGTTCCTATTATGATAATTCCATTGTATCTTATCCACTTTTCTATTTTTTTTATCAATGCTATTATACCACTAACAAATGCAGCTATAAAAATAGTTTTATCTTCATTTGAAAGATTTAGGCTCTCTTCACAAAATTGTAACTGGTGAATATACCTCCTAAATACTTCATTATCTTTCCAAGTGTATAAAAATTCATCAAATAGTTCTTTCTGAGAAGAGATCTTTTTTTCTTCCCCAGATAGTTCATATAAATAGTTTAAAACGAATTGAAATACGACTTTTGATTTCTCTATTATTTCTCCAAATGAGATTTTTGAATTTGCATATTCAATAACTTGAGAGAAAGGATTCGCTATATTTTTCTTTAACTTGTTTAGATTTTTTTGCTCTGTTGGATTACCTCTTGCGATCCCATCTAATCTTGACAAGGTATTTCTTGAATAATCAATAAAATTTAAACCTTTTGGCTCATCTCCACTCAGAATCTGATTAATATAATATTTAAGAGTAAACTTGAAAGTATTTACCACATCTAAACAAAAATTTCTTAAATCATTAGAAAGTCCCCAAATGAAATCATCTTTTATCTTATTTCTGGCAATTAATTTGTACTGATTAAGGATTGTAAAGAGTTCAATATTATTTTCAAAAAGATCTTCCCCTTCCTTTACTATTTTTTTTTCTTGTATTATACATAATAGTTCCGCTATATTATTTATAACATCTTTTGAAACACTTAATTCTTTCTTTAATGCATTCAATTTTGCGTGCAAATCTTTCCGTTCCGTTAATTTCTGATAAATTGGCTCGAATGAGTCTTGATCTAAATCGTAATTAATGGATAATAAACCAATATTTTGACTAGTACTTGATATTCTGTCCTGAAATTCTTCTATGAAGGTTCTAAAGGGAATTTCACGAGGATAACTTCTTTGTATAATATTCATTAAATGCTCAATATCTGTATAAGAAATATATTTTGTAAAATCATAGGGTTCTTCATTTGAAAAGGCTTCTAACCTTCTTCTAATTAGTTCGAAAGCATCTAAAGGGCCAATAGAGTCAAACGGTTCTTTTTGGAAGATTGTACCTTCATAAGCAGAATTTTCTCTAAGTTCTTTTATCCATAATTTTGAACCTGCAATAAATAAGCTTACTTTTATATTTTCTCTAAGGATCTCTTCGAAAAAGTTTTGGAGTCCCTTTAAAAAATCAAGAGCTAAATTAGCTTGATTATCATATTTATGTAACCCATCCAAATATACAACAAATCCTTTGGATGAAGAATTATCCAAAAAAATTTTAAAAAGCTGTATTATCTCATCTGAAGAATTCCCTGAAATATAGCTCCTGGGATCGATACTAGTCCATCTGATTAACGCTTTATATAATGCAACATATAATTTTTTAAAAAAGAGATTTCTTATTTGAAATATTGATTGAGAGGCATCTAACATAATTTGCAGAGGTATTATTTTTGAATTAATAAAAAAAGGATAAAGATAATCAAATAATGTTGTTTTCCCACATCCAAACTCCCCATAAAATAAATAAGACTTTCCTAACAATTCATCTGGATATTCTCTAACTAGCTGAGTATATTTCCTAAATATAGGTAGCATAACTACTATCTTTTCATAGTATTCTTCCTCGATGTATGTTAGACCATAAGCAGTTGGAAAAGGATTCCGTTCCAATCCAATAATGCGCCACCAAGGTTGGACATCTCTTAATTTTCCTAATTTTCGCTTCTCTATATATTTATTAGATAACACTAATGGACTTACGCTTAATTCTTCATCAATTCTCGAACGAAATTCATCTAATTTTTTTTTTTCCCTTAAAATTTTCTCTTCAATCCTCTCTTGAACTTCTATGATAACCTCTTCTTTTGCTTTTTTAAGCATAGCAATGTTCTCAATCTCTCCACTACTTAATTTTTCTTTGATTTCTTGGAAAAAACTCTGAGAATCTGGATCATTCGATTCTATTATCTCGTTTTGGTAATGAACAAATTCTCGAATTACAGTTTTTTCAGATAAAAAAGGGATTTTGTTAATTATAATTTCAAGATCTTCTTGATTCGAGATCTGATTGGAATCTACTAAATATTGAATAATTTCGTGAGCTAAATTCGCCCAGTTAGGATTGCCATATTTTTTCTTATGTTTGTCTATAAAAAATTTTGTTTTCCGTTTCTTTAAATCATCTAAATTTACTTTATTTGTAATTATCCTAGAATAGTTTTTTTTAATAAATTCACGAATAATTTCTCTTGTATCTGTCATTGTATTTAATTTTTCAAATTAACTTCTATAAATTCTTTTGGTAAAGAACAATTATGTATAAAAGTTAATTATTTTTTTCTCGATTTAATATTAACTATCAGTTTATAATTAATTTCATGCCATTATTTTAAATTTTTTTTAGCATATCTTTATCATTCAAATATTAAAAAAAAAAACTTCATAATTTTCACGTATTAAGGCTTGTAGTTCAAGCACCTCCAGATGGTATTCCCTATACATTTAGTAATAAAAAGGTTGAAATAGCAGTGACCAAAATCATCCACGGCATGGAAGTAGCCAATCGTGGAGCTCTTAGAAATCCTGAATCCCTGGATTACTACATGGAAATGAAGGATAAGCTACAATAATTAAATAATTTCTTCTTGATTTCTCCGTAGAATATAAAGAAAGAACAAAAAATTTAATTGGATTATGTTTTAGATTAGTTAATCTGAATGCTAAATCTTTTTTTTAATTGTTTGATTCCTTCAATAGATATGAAATATTTTGGATTTTTTCCCTTTTTTTGAATTATCCAATTCTGTTTTATGCAGTAATCTAAAAAACCGCCCCCAACTATAAATGGATTAATAGGTTTTAATTTTTCAGTCCTTAATATCTCATCAGTGATATTTTCTTTATGCCATTTTTCATCTTCTTCCTTAGATATTCTCATTTTCTTCATAAATTCTTCATGTTCCTTATCTGTCATATCTCTAGGTTCCATATGCCATTTATCATGCTCTTCAGAATTTATATCCATTCCCATATGTTTGATTTTTTTTGCCAGTGAAACATCACCATGAATTTTAAATCAAATTAGTATTTTTGAAAATATAAATATTTCGGAAAACCGAAACATTTTTAGATTGTGATTTATACTAATCATTAAAAACTAATAGATGAAAATGAAATTAGATAATTCTTTTGATAAATTTTTTAAAATTATTAGTATAATTTTTGAAAAATATTATTATCCACCTATAAAACAAGTAGAAAGGAAAGATTTAACTAAGGTTGGATTTGCTTTTATAAATTTCATTGGTTTCCGAAAACAATGTTTTATTAAAGAATTTGTTAAAATGTTTAGCATCTCTCCTAGTACTGCCTCTGAACATATAGAACGATTATACAATACAAATTATATTTATAAACACCCTCATAGAACCGATAAACGAAAAGTAATGGTATCATTAACAGATAAAGGATTAGAACTTTTACAACAGTTTAACAAAAGGAAATACCGCTTATTAAGAGAAAGATTTTTAAAGCTAGATGAAAAAAATGTCAAAAATCTTATTGAGCTTTTATCAGAATTCTTATAAATAAATTTTTCATTACAATTGAAATATCAACTATAATAATATTTTTTGAAGAAGAATCCATCTTATACAAAGAAAAATTCTCATATTCTGCTGGAGAAACACCAATGTTTCTAAAAAAATTTTTCCTATAGCTGATAAACAACAATTTATAAAAGAAGAAAAAAAAGTTACTATAATTACCATGCTTTTTGAATAAAATAATATCAGCAATAGCTAATCAACACTAAATAGTAAAAGGAACTCAATTAATTTTATCATAATAGGTTTAGTTAAAAATTCTATCCAAAAGTTTTAAATTAAATAATAAGAATGTATCTAATTGAAGAAATATGGGAATTGTAGGAGCATTTATTCTTCCTCATGGATCCATGATTTTAGATCCTAATAAGAATGGAATATCAAATCAAGCAATTAAGTTACACTTTGAAATGAAAAAAATTGGGAAAATTATTAGTCAATTATCTCCTGATGTAATTTTTCTAACAACTCCTCATAGTATCGCATTGTCTTATGATTATGGGATATACTTAAACAAGATTGCGAGTGGGACAGCAGAGTGGAATGGTGAATATGGAGAATTTAGTATAGATATAAGATTATCTCAAGAGTTATCTACTAAACTTTTGAATTTTCTACAAGATAAAAAGAGTGCAGTCCAAGGAATTTCAGCATATTCATCAAGTGTAAGTGTTCCTTTGCAATGGGGTGAAGTGGTACCTCTCTGGTTTTTAAAAGCCTTACAATTAAATTTGGATTATATCATTCTCTCTCAACCACTGAGAAGGTTGGAACGTGCAAAGAGTATGATAACAGAATCAATATCTTTGGGAACTCATTTGAAAAAGTTTTTTGAATCAATTGATAAACGAGTAGCTCTAATAGTAAGTGCTGATCTTAGTCATACACATGAAAAGGAAGGGCCATATGGGTTTTCGGAAGAAGCGGAAATATTTGATAAGATGATTCAAGATTGGGCAGCCAGTTTGAATAACCAAATTCTAACTGAAAAAATCGTCCCAATTTTAGATAAAGCAATGTGTTGTGGATTAATCGGATTCGCTATTCTCCAAGGAATGATAGGAAATGACAACTTTAAACCAAATGTATTAATTCGAGAATCACCCTCCTATTATGGAATGATGGTCGCTTCATATCTCAAATAATTATAAAAAGTTGAAAAATAAATTAGAGATAAATTGTAAAAATTATACATAATAATGAGTCTACTGACCAAAATGTTCTCAATATCCCGGAAACTCTAAACTTCTCTATAGAAATGAAAGATAAGTTTCAATAATTTTTATTTTTTTTTTCCTTATTTAGGATTAAACAAAAATATAAAGTTTATTCAATAATAGTTAAAATAGAACAAAAAAACAAAAAAATTAACAGGCGATTGATTATAACAAAAGTTTGGATGATTTATCATACTAAAAGTGGTAATTGCAGAAAAATATGTGAGGATATAACAGAAAAATTAAAGGATAAATATGAAATCAGAACTGATGAAGTAAAAAGAATTAAACCAGAAGATATAAGTAATCATCCTCCAGATGTATTAATAGTGGGATCAAGGATTACATTTGGTAAACCTGATAAAACTATAACAGGTTTTATTAAAAAGTTAGGTAAAAAGTTGGAGGCTCCAATACCAAAAGCAGCAACTTTTTATACACATATGTCTCCTTGGCAAAGTGATTTCGCTAAAATGAAAAGTACTCTTAAAGAAAACAACGTGGCAAAGGAAATTCTTCTTGATTTTCTTGAATTCAAAATACAAGACACAGGAAAAATGAGTGGTCCTCCAGAGCTAGGTCAGGAACCAAAAATTGACGATTTTGTGGGTAAAGTTCGAGAATTTATAGGAATTTGAAAATAACTTATTATTTATTTTTTTTAATTCATTATTTTTTCATTTTTAATTAGATGATTTTACAAGAAGTTTCAATAGTAAGAAAAGCTAAATTATACGCTCTTATGCATTTTAATCGTTTTCTAACGGTTTTAAGAGATAATCCAATATAATCAGCTATATCTATTATAGGTTTCCTTGCATCTCTATTTAAAGTCTTTAATATCTTATAATCAATGCTTGTAAGTGGTTCTGGGGATGTTATATAAGGCGTTTTAACTATCCCTATATCTGGGGTATTATATTTAGCGGTTCTTATAACATAGCTACTGTAATCCTGAAGTAAAGAGATATCTCTCAATTGCCCAACAACCATCAGAAATTTACCGCTTGCTATTACAATGGCATTGATATTTCATGTTGTCCTAACTCCTTACTAACCGCATCTAATGACTTTGCTTGAAAAATACTAAAAATCACGACCACTAGATACTTCAATACAATAAGACTTGGTCGAGCAATAAAAGATTCAATAATTTTATCATTGCTGTCATACACAAAGGACAAGGTTCATGTGTAGATAGTAAAATACAATTTTCTAACTCCTTACCAATTATTTTTGTTACTTTTTTTGTACAATTAATTTCAGCATAAGTAGTTGGATCGTTATCAGTTATCTCAGTATCATGTGATTGGGCTAATAACTTATCATTTTTTACTATGACTACACCAAAACCTTTATTACCCTCTTTAAAAGAAATTTTTACTTCTTGGAATGCGATTTCCATAAATCCTTCATAATATTCTTTTGAACGCATAGAAATTACATTAAGAATATATTTCTGAAAAATTAAAATTAATTAAGATGGTATTATGTAATAAGTTGCTTCTATTAAAAATAAATACACAAAATTTTATTCTAAAGGCAAATTGCAATATGCTTTAACATCAGAGTCAACTATATAAAAGCTGACTTTATAAGATAAAATCATAATATTTTTTAAAAACTAAATCTAACTAATAATTGTTATTATTTAGGAATCTATCTGAGAATTGAATTTAGATTCCATACAAATTTGAATTACTTACCTATTTAATAATGTCAATATTTAAAAATTCTTAAATTAAAAGGAGTGAAAATTATGAATGAAGATAGTAAAAAGATTAAGAAGCCCACTGTCGGCGATGGCATGACGATCCGTGAATGGTGGCCGAACCAGTTGAATCTTGATATCCTACATCAACATTCCTCCAAGGCTAATCCAATGGGCGAGGATTTCAATTACGCCAAAGAGTTCAATAGTCTCGACTTTGAAGCTTTAAAGAAGGACTTAATTGAACTCATGAAAGATTCACAAAGCTGGTGGCCCGCGGACTTCGGTCATTACGGACCTTTATTCATCCGTATGGCATGGCATAGTGCCGGTACGTACCGTGTTGGTGATGGTCGTGGAGGAGGTGGCAGTGGAAATCAGCGTTTCCCTCCTCTCAGTAGCTGGCCTGACAATGTCAACCTTGACAAGGCACGTCGACTGCTTTGGCCAATAAAAAAAAAATATGGTCGGAAAATTTCTTGGGCAGATTTGATGATTCTCACGGGAAATGTTGCACTGGAATCGATGGGTTTCAAGACCTTCGGTTTCGGTGGTGGGCGTGAGGATATCTGGGAACCGGAAAAGGATACCTACTGGGGTTCTGAAGGAAAATGGTTAGGTGACGAGCGTTGGCACACAGAAGGTAAGGATAAACCCGATGTTGAAAATCCACTCGCAGCTGTGCAGATGGGTCTGATTTACGTCAACCCAGAGGGTCCAGATGGTAATCCCGATCCAGTTTTAGCGGCAAAGGATATCCGCGAGTCCTTCGCACGTATGGCGATGAATGATGAGGAGACAGTGGCACTTATCGCAGGAGGTCATACTTTCGGAAAAACCCATGGCGCTGGTGATGCGAAGCATGTGGGACCCGAACCAGAAGCAGCGGACATCGAAAATATGGGTCTAGGTTGGAAGAGCAGCTTTGGCACAGGCAAAGGTAGCGATACGATCAGCAGCGGTCTGGAAGTCACTTGGACTCCCACCCCCACGAAATGGAGTAATAACTTCTTCAGGATGCTGTTCAAATATGATTGGGAACTAACGAAGAGCCCTGCTGGCGCGCATCAGTGGATACCGAAGGGTGGTGCGGGTGCCGATATCGTACCGGATGCCCATGACAAGTCAAAGCGTCATGCACCATCTATGCTAACCACTGATCTCTCTCTTCGGTTCGATCCCATCTATGAAAAGATTTCGCGGCGCTTTATGGAAAATCTAAATGAATTTGCGGACGCATTCGCCCGAGCGTGGTTCAAGTTAACTCACCGCGACATGGGTCCGCGCGCTCGTTATCTAGGGCCTGAGGTTCCTGATGAAGAACTCATCTGGCAGGACCCCATCCCAACGGTTGATCACAAGCCAGTCGATGAAAATGATATTGAATTTCTCAAGAGCAAGACCTTATCTTCAGGTCTGTCTGTCTCGGAACTGGTTTCGACTGCTTGGGCTTCGGCATCTACGTTCCGTGGCTCAGATAAGCGCGGTGGTGCGAATGGAGCTCGCATTCGTTTAGCACCACAAAAGGATTGGGAGGTTAATCAGCCTGAACAGCTTGCTAAGGTACTTAAAACCCTAAAAGGCATCCAGACGGAATTCAATGATACACAGTCTGACGGCAAAAAAATATCGCTTGCTGATTTGATCGTTTTAGCAGGTTGTGCAGGTGTTGAGCAAGCAGCAAAAAATGCGGGTTATGAGGTCAACGTTCCCTTTGCACCAGGACGTATGGACGCCTTGCAAGATCAAACAGATGTAGATTCTTTCGCCTATCTAGAACCCAAAGCGGATGGCTTTCGCAACTACCAGAAGACTAAATATGCTGTATCAGCTGAAGAAATGCTTATTGACAAAGCGCAATTATTAACTTTGACCGCACCCGAGCTGACGGTGCTTATAGGCGGATTGCGCGCCTTAAACACCAACTACGGAGGAACACAGCATGGAGTCTTTACTAAAAGATCTGATACGCTTACTAATGATTTTTTTGTGAATTTACTCGACATGAACACAACCTGGAAAGCAACTAATGAAGATAAAACCTTATTTGAGGGGCATGATATTGAAACGGGCGAAGTTAAATGGACAGCCACCCGAATTGATCTCATCTTTGGTTCGAACGCCCAACTAAGGGCATTATCGGAAGTATATGGTAGTGACGACGGTCAAGATAAGTTCGTACACGACTTTATAAAAGCGTGGAATAAAGTTATGAATTTAGATCGGTTCGATCTCGCATAAAACAAAATTTTTTTTTTTTTATATCATTTTATAAAAATAATAACAATAACTTAGATTGTTCATGCATGTTCAAGAATTACTTGCTCTCTTTCGAAAAAATGGATATAAAGCTACCACTCAGCGATTAGCAATCTATAACTTTATAATTTCAAGAAAAGATCATCCATCTGCAGATCAGATTTACCAAGCATTAAAGAATGGTTATCCTACTATAAGTTTAGGAACAGTCTATAAAACTCTAGATTTATTAGAAAGGCTTGGAATAATACAAAAATTGGGATTTAATGAAGGAAGTATAAGATTTGATCCAGATATGGAGCTCCATATAAATATGGTATGTTCTAAGTGTGGAAAAATTTCGGATTATAAAACTGAAAATGTTAAAAAATTATGGAGTGCTATTATATCAGATATGGGAATAAAACCAAAAGGACAACGCATTGACATTTACTATGAATGCAATGATTGTAAATAAAGTTAATTGATATAATCCTTTTTATGAGATAAATCATGTATTTATAAGAAAAATGAATATATAAAACAATAGGAAAATATAATAAAGCCTAGCCTATTATGAACTAAAAGTGCTATAGTTTAACAACAATCTTATGTAAATTAGGATGTTATTTTGCCCTAAATGTGGAGCGAGGAATAGAACAACTTATAATTTCTGTCGAAAATGCGGGACAAGAATCAAGTTCTCAATCCAGGATATTGAACCCACAAAAAAGGAAATAAATGAATATCAAGTAAATGATTTTATTACACTTAAACTTGAAAAAGGTAAAACTGTAATTTATGTTAAGGATGAGAAATTCCTCCAATGTAAGTATTTGTTAATTAAAATTCCAAAAGATCAAATCAAGGATTTCGACGACTTCATGTCAATCGATGATGTTAGCGAAAATCTCAATCATTCATTAGAAAGGAATATAAATTATAATCAATTAAAACCTGAGATCGAATTCTGGGGACATTGTTCGAATCTACAAGCATGGTCTGAAAATCTTTATGATACAAATTTGCTCCACAGTAATTTAGCTTTTCCGCTTTTAAAAAAATTAACTGATGTGGGAGATCCTAGGGCAAGACGCGTTTTTAAAGATGAGATTGCTGAGAGACTCACAAATCTTTATAGTAACGTTGCTCAATATTTAATTCAAGAAAATTATCTTGAATATTTTAATAATGAAGAACTAGGATTGTTGATGGAAATCCTTTTTGAGCAGATAAAAAAAAGATTTACAAAGAAACAAGGTTCTAATCTGGAAGATACTGAAAGTCAAGCATTATTAAGCATTATCAAAAGTAATATAATAAATTCTAATATATTTTTAATTAATCCTTTAAAAGCAGTTGATATTATTAATAAGGAAACTCATATGGGCTTCTCCTACGCAAAAGGTAGGGTTACTGCCTTAACTCTTAATCGATGTGGGTTAAGAATATTACCTTCTTCGATAGGAAAGTTTGAGTCTTTAGAAGAGTTACACATGACTGAAAACAAACTAAAATATCTCCCTGAATCAATAGGAAATTTAAAAACTTTGAAGATATTAAATTTGAGTGATAACCACTTAATTAAACTCCCAAACAAGATTGGACAACTAACTAATCTTAAAGAATTGCATTTAAATCACAATGTTCTTGAAACTTTACCTGAAACGATTTGCGAATTAAAAAATTTGGAAATTCTTTCAATATGGGGTAATCAAGTAAGAAAGTTGCCTAAATGCATGAATCAAATGGACTCATTAAGAGTATTAGGGTTAAGTTTTAATCAATTGGAAGAATTTCCCGATCTTATTTCTGGATTTAAAAATCTTGAAATTTTGGATTTGAGTAATAATACAATTAAAATTATACCCGAAAATATCTGCAATTTAGAATCTATAAAAGTTTTATGGTTAAATAATAATCCGGTGAATACAATCCCAGAAAAGTTGTTAGATCTTCAATCTCTCACAGATTTATACATCGTAAATACCCCAATAGCTAATAGAAAAGACATCGCAATAAATAGCATCCTTAAAGGTTTGGAAGTTAAGGATATAAATGTATGGAAATGAACTAATATAAATATTACAATTTGTATTATTTTAGGTTAAAAATAAAAAATAAACAGTAGCAAAGGATTTTAAACTCTAAAACCCTTTGAACTATAGTTTGTTCCA
>JAHPZE010000025.1 GCA_019058365.1 Promethearchaeota archaeon
TAAGATTTAATTCAAGTTAAAGGGATTTAGACTTTAAAATCCTTTGGTACTGTCTCTTTTTTAAAACTTTCCTCACCTAGTTTTTAAATGGTTAGTATTATTAATTAATATAATTATTTTAGGCAATGAATAGAATTCCAATGCCAAATCCCCCTTGATTCCAATCTTTAACTATTTCACGAAAATTATATTCTTCTCGAATCTCTCTCCAGAAATTAGGAACTTTACCAACATTGCTATATGAACCAGGAACAATGTCATGAAAACATATTAAACCACCAGATTTAACTAAGGATTTATACATTTCAAAATCCTTTTTTACACCATTATAAGTATGTTCTCCATCAATAAATAAAAGATCTAATTTTCTATTATCTAAAATTTCTTTAATTTTTTTGAATGTGGAGAGATCATGGGAATCTCCTCTTATGAATATACATTTTTGCTTTTTTCGAATAAATTTCTCAAAAAAAGAAGGATTATTCGGAAAATTCCTACTTCCAACTCTTATCTCTGGTAGATCAACAGAAATTATAACTGCATTAGCTGATGAATATCTTGATAATAAAAACAGAGTCCCTCCCATTGCTGTACCAATTTCAAGTACCATTTTTGGCTTAATTTTCTTGATCAATTTTAAAAATTCAAGTAATTCAAATTTATTTTGAAAACTAACTATATGTATTTTATACTTTAGTAGAGGAGGAATATCTGAAAGAGTAAATCGAAAAGATAAGCCTAGATTAATAATTTCTTCCATACTTTTTGCTTTAGCTGTTAATCTCTTCAGTTCATTTAATGCTAGGATATTTGTTGTATTCCTTGCTAAATTCTTGAGGTTTTCCCCACTAAGAGAATAAAACTTATTAATGCCGTGCCTACCTCTTAAAACAATATGATAAAAAAGAAGACTTCCCAGAAAAGTAGATGTAGCATTTTTGAAAAATTGAGTTAAAAATTTATCAATTAAAAATCTTAGTTTTAAATATAACATTTTTGTTATACATAAATAAGAAATCTATTTAATATATTTAACAACTTTCTAAAGACTTTTATTCTTTGTAAATTACCTAGTAGAATTGGATCTAATGTTTTTGATAGTTTCTGATAGGGTAAAAGTTCTCCTTCTCTTTTTGATTTTTCTCTCATGTTTTTTAAATGCTTGATATTAAATATAAGCTCTAGATAAATCTCAAGCCTAACCCTAAATTTTCTAATAAAAAACGAATGAAATATTAAGATTAACTCTACAATTATGATGATTGGTAATAATTTACGTACATCATTAATATTTCTAAGAATAAGAAGAAACCTATTTCGTTCAAGGAAGTAGTATTGAAATTCATTTAGTGTTTGAAATTTTTTTTGATGGATTAGAAAAGGATCATTGGTTGTATATATTTTGTATCCATTTCTTAGCAATCTTAAAGATAGATCGGTATCCTCATAATACATAAAGAATTTTTTGTAAAATCCTCCCATTTTTAAGAAGAATTCTTTTTTTATAAATAGTGTTCCCCCTGAAAATCTTTGAGTTCTTTTTATAATCTTATTTTTGGGTAATTCCTCACCAACTTCAGGTGTATAGGAGAATCCAAGAAAATGATTTTTTGCTCCAAAGTAATGAATTTTACCTGTTTCAAAAACCAATGCTGGAGATATGACAATTTCGGGACTTTTTTTAAAATTTTTATAGATTTGTGTTAGCTTTTCAAAAAAGTCAGGAGGGAACAGGACATCTTGATTTGTTATAAAGACAAATTCACCCTTGGAATTTCTTACTCCCAAATTACACGCTCCCGCAAATCCTTCATTGATGCTATTTTCAATTAGTTTGATGTTCACATCATTTTCATAAGATTTTATAGTATTCACAGTTGAATCTGTTGACATATTATCAACAATAACGAGTTCAATTTCATCTAAATTATTTAGAGCTTTTATGGACTCTAAATTTTTCTTTAGACATCTTGCTCCATTAAAAGCAGGAATAATAATTGAAATCGAAGGATTTACTTTTTGCATAATTTTAAGATTTCCGAAAAATTCGAAGAATATACAATAAATATAAACAGTTACTTTATTATTAATTATTTTGCTAAATAAATATAGATTTAATAATTTTATGAAGGATTTCTATAAATAAAAACAATGGATAGCATCTATTCCATAACGGAGAATATAGTCTATTTTATAAGAACCAGAATTCAATTAATCACTTTTCTAATTTCATTGTTTTCTATCTTTTTTATCTTCTTAAAATTAATAAATATAGAAATTATTACATGGATTTCTATGAATCCAATTCTTTTATTTGTTATTCAATTTTTAATAAGATCAAGTGCTAATTTTGCAATATTATTCTTGCCTACTTATCCGCTTATTTTTCTTGTACTTAAGAACAATTTATACCATTTTCGAGAAAAGTTAGGGATTGTAATTGTTTTAAATTTATCATTCTACATTATAATTGGATTTATTGGATCTTGGATTAATTTACCTATAACTTTTGAGTATTTCTTTTTTATTATGCTCTTAACTTATTTTTCACTCGTTCTAATAACGATTTTTTTTAGTTATCGTCGAGGAACAACTTTGTTTTTTAAAAAAGCAGAAAATATTGGGTTTAAACGATTAATAGAGGAAAAATCTTCTTTATATAGATATATTATTAAATATGTCTCACTAAATGGGATTTTGTTATTTATTTTCATCGGTTTAATTTGTATTTTAAATCTTGTAAATACAAGTATTTTTGCGGGAGTTGATCCATGGCTTCATATTTCAATCGTTAGGTATATAACAGAAGTAAACTATATTCCAATGAACGAGTATTATGGAGCATTAGGATTGCACATATTTGGAGCCGTGATTTACTTCTTTTCTGGAGTGAATCTAATTTTATTACCAAAATGCTTTATTTTTTATACAATTCCTTTATCTTCATTAATTTTGTATAATATACTCATGAGGATATTTAAAAATAAGAATCTGGCTACATTTGGAGTCTTTTTATTGGTATCGTCATTTGGATTTTCTTGGTTTATGATGGTTCAATTTTGGCCCTCGGGTATTGCATTAATACAAGGATTAGTTATATTTTTTATTCTTTATGTAAGATTACAAGGTTTAATTAAGGAAGATATCCCAAAAAGGGAAGATATTTCCTCAAATATTTTATTTTCATACATTTTATCAATATTTATATTCGTAAGCGCTTTACTAACCCATTCGTTAATAGCAGTGCTTTTACTAATCTCCTATGTATGGATTTATTTGATATATTTTGTTAAAAATTATAGAAGGGGTTTTGATTTATTACTTTTATTATTATTTTTCAGTATTTTTTTAATTTTTTACACTTTCCATATTAGTACTGGGCATTTCCAAGTTTTTGATCCATTTAGAATTATACCATGGTATTATCTACTTTTTGGAGCTTTAACTATTATATTTGTAGTAGCCTTAATTCTTTTACATTACCGAAAATCAATTAGTTTTACCAGAGGATTATTTACATTAATAATAGGTGGTAATAAAAAGAAACACTATAAAAAAATAGAAGATAAAATAATATTTCCATTAGTTTTTAGTTTAACAATAACTCTTGGAATTGTTTTCACTCTCTTTACTCTAACTCTTTTCAATATATCTATAATATATATATTTTATTTTATGGATATGCTCATCCTTAGTTCCTTTGCGATATGGGGAATGTTAATTTTTCAATATAAACCAAGAGGGAAACCATTGTTTTTCTGGGGACTAGCACTTGATTTACTATTTTTATTAATGTTTTTATATGATGCGATGATCGGATTTACTACTTTCTTTTTAAGAGTATTTTATATAACGACAATAATAATTACAATAGGGTTTGTATCTTATCTGTATAAACTCATTAAAAATGACTCATTTCAACATAGAAAATTCAAATTTTTTTTAATTTTTATTGTTATTTTTTCAGTGTTAAACCAAAACTTATATGATTCAACTAATATAGATTTTTTTTGTTTAAGAAAACGAGAAGTGAATTCTATACAATGGTATTCAAATTATACATCAAACAAAGATGTGATCATTTCAAAATTTGGCTGGTATGCCATTTTTATATATTATGATTATCCTTTTGAAGATAAGAATAAAAATTTTCCTTTAGAATCAATTCATAACTTTATATTAGTAGATAACCAATTAGTTCATCCAAATTTACACATTTCTAATGGCACAAACATATTAAAAAATTTGAAATTAACTTATAATACTGATGTTGTTTTAGTATTTCCAGAAGAATATTATTCACCATTTAGCTGGACATTTTTCGATCAACTTAGTGAAGAAGAAATAGAATCTTATTATAATCTAGATTATTTAAATAGAATTTTTTCAGCGAAAGGAGAATTTGGTGGAGATTTACCTTATTATTGGGTTATTTAATCAGTTTTTACTCTAATCTAAAAAGAATCCAAACCTAATAGTAATTTAAATAAATTTTAAGAAGTTTTGTAAATATTTTTAAGAAGAAAGTCTATTTGTAATAATAGTAAGAAATACAAATTTTTAACTGTGGTAATTGTGGATAAAAAGCGAATCTTAAAAGAGGCTCAACGAATAGCAAAAGATTTTTCTTTTTGGATGGTTTCAGGAAATATAGCTCATTTATATGGCTATGTGCATCAAACTCCTGATGTAAAATATGAGTTAGAAATTAAATTTGAAGAAGATTTTCCAAATACTCCCCCTCAAATGATTTATCACAATGAAGTTAAAGAGCTATTAGGAGATTTTCAGTTAAATAATATTATTAATTGGACAGCTAATTCGGTTGTAGTTAATATTATACATGAGCTCAAAGTAAAAATTGAAGATGCTCTAAAGCCAAAAGAAGAAATACCAAAACGACAAATGATCCCTATAGAAGAAGAGCAAATAGTTAATAATTCATCTGAAAAGGAAGATTATCTTACACCTGATCTAAATGCTTACCCTCCAGATTTTCCCTATGATGAACATGTTACTCTTTTAGATTCAGCTAGTGATTTATTTTTTACCGAAGAATCGTACGAGAGCACTCCAAATGATTCTGATTCTGCCTTTGTCGGAGATTCTGATTATGAACCTAAAATGTCCATTCAAGAAGATTTTACAGAAGAAAGAGGAGAATTAAGCGTAGCTATTAATACTGAATTAGGTTTAATTCAAGAACAATATGCTTATGATCAATCAGGATCCATGGGAGCTCAAATTAATGTGTATATCACTATCACTCTTACCAAAACATTCATAATTTCAATAGATTTCATGAATTATCCTGAAAGACCAATTATAACTTTGCCTGCTGAAGCAAAAAGCATTTTGCAAGATCCTTATAACTCATTAGACACTTTAAAGGATTGGAATCCTAAAAAACCTTCACATATAGTAGATATATTGCATGAGTTGGAGAAAAAACTATATTTTATAAAAGAAATCGAATCTCAATCTAAAAAAATTTCAGGAGAATATCAATGTGAAAAAGTGCCTGATAGTTTAACTACATTAAAAGTTCAATTATTAACATATGGATTCAAAGAATATACATTGGAGATTGATTTAGATTCTTACCCCAAACCTCCTAAGATTAATCCATCTTCAGAATTACAGCAAATTATTAAAATTCCCGTCACAGAATTAAAAGTTTATAAAAACTGGGAAGTAAATGAATCTGAATCAGTTGAAATCGTAAGAGAGATCTCTTGGTTAGTAGATAAAAATTCAAGAATTAACTTTGAAATAGATTTATTAAAAGATCATTATAAAAAAATAGAATATGAACCATCCACGGCAACACTGCTAGTAGAAATGAAAGGAAAAATGAAATCAGAAGATCTAACTTTTGAATTTCAAATAAAATTGCCACATGATTATCCAATGAAAATGCCTGAACTGAAAGTTTTAAATGAATTCGAACTTGAAGCTCATGAGAAAATTAAAAATGATTTGTACACATCATTTGATGACTTTTTTAAAGAATGGACACCCTTTAGTTATCTTGTTGATTTATTCAATCTTATATCCAAGAAAATTTTCGAAGTCTCGGTAGTCTCGTGTGTGATATGCCATAAAATCGAATGTCCAAGCTGTTCTAAAAAAATTGCTGGTGACGACAAATGTCATGCTGAATGCCCACATTGTAATAGAGCATATCATGCCCATTGCTGGGAGCAAACGATTAAATCATTTGGTAAATGTGGTTTCTGTTTAAGGTAAATCTGAATGAGTTTTTAGGTATATTCATTAAATTTTTTAATTTAAACTTCTTATTATAAACATTCATATTTTTTTAGATGGTTTTAGTGGAAATATTGGATAAGAAGCTGAATTTAAAAGAATTAGAAGAAAACATATTGGAATTCTGGAAAGATCAAGAGATCTATTCATTGATAAGAAAAAATGAAGAAGGAAAAGAAGTTTGGCGATTTATAGATGGACCTCCCTATACTACAGGCTCCATTCATCTTGGAACAGCGTGGAATAAAGTGTTAAAGGATTATTTAATAAAATACAAACGGATGAGAGGGTTTAAAGTTACAGATACTCCCGGTTATGATACTCATGGATTGCCGATAGAAGTTCAAATGGAAAAGGAATTAGGAATTCAAAATAAGCAAGAAATTCAAGAATATGGGATTGATAAATTCATTAAGAATTGCAAGGAATATGCTAAAAAGAATCTTAAAATAATGAACGAACAATTTAAAAGATTAGGATGCTACTTCTGGGACTGGGAAAATCCATACATTACCTTTAAAAATAGTTATATTGAAGGAATTTGGTGGACATTAAAGAAAGCTTGGGAAAATAATTTATTATATCAATTTTATAGACCTTTGAATTGTTGCCCTAGATGTGCAACAGCGCTCGCTAAGCATGAACATGAGTATAAAAATATTATAGATACTAGTTTGTTCCTAAAAATAAAATCTGTAGATATGGAAAAAACATATTTTATAATCTGGACAACAACACCATGGACATTGGTTGCTAATGAAGCTATAATGGCAAATCCATTCATCGAATATGGTAAAGTATATATTGAAGATCTTGATGAATATTGGATCTTATCGAAAGCTTCAATAACTCATCTTATCTCGGGAGAACTTGGTTATAAATATAAAATTGTAGAAGATTTTACAGGTGAAGATCTAGAAGGGATGAAATATATTCATCCACTTTTAGAAGAAGTACCTTTTCAAAAAGAGTTAGAAAAGCAAAGCGATACAGTTCATTCTATTATATTATCTGAAGAATATGTTTCAGCTTCAGAGGGTGTAGGTTTAGTTCATTCCGCTCCTGGTCATGGTCCTGAAGATTTTGAAGTTGGTGTTGCTAATAATATTCCTGTTTTTACGCCAGTAGATATAAAAGGAGAATATACTGAAGAAGCGGGAAAATTTAAAGGAAAGTTCGTTTTTGATGCAAATGAAGAGATTTTAGGGTTGTTAAAACAAAAAGGTACATTAATTTTAACTAATGAAATAGAACATGAATACGCACACTGTTGGAGATGTGATTCAAAATTAGTATATAGAGCTACAAATCAGTGGTTCTTCAAAACAGAAAGCCTTGTTCCAGAATTACTTGAAAAGAATGGAGAGATTTATTGGATCCCTGACTGGGCTGGGAGTAGATGGTTTAACAGTTGGTTAAGTTCATTAAAGGATTGGTGTATTTCAAGACAACGTTTTTGGGGTATCCCTTTAAGCGTATGGATATGTGACAACGAAAAGTGTGGAGATACAACTGTGATAGGCTCAGCTAAAGAATTAAAAAAGGTAGCTGGAGAATGTCCTGAAGATTTACATCGCCCTTGGATTGATGAAGTTACATGGAAATGTAAAAAATGTAATGGTGGCATAAAAAGAAGAATTCCCGATATTCTAGATGTTTGGTTAGATTCAGGTTCTGTAATGTGGGCTGCCCAAGAAGTTTATGATGGGAAGAGTCATTTTGATACGTGGATTCCCGCGAATTTTATACTTGAAGGAAAAGATCAAATAAGAGGATGGTTTAATACACTACTATGTAGTGCAATGGTATCATCAAGACGTAAAAATTATGAAGCTTGTTATATGCATGGCTGGACTTTAAGAGAAAAATTAAAAATGAGTAAATCAAAAGGAACTCAAATTTTGCCGGAAGATCTTATAGATGGTACCTTAGATGAACTTAAGAAAAACAAATCGTTTTCAAAAATAAAAGGAATTGAAACTTTTCGC
Source organism: Promethearchaeota archaeon (assembly GCA_019058365.1). Lineage (GTDB taxonomy): Archaea > Asgardarchaeota > Lokiarchaeia > Sigyniarchaeales > SOKP01 > Loki-b32. The sequence goes on from JAHPZE010000025.1 coordinate 8,259, forward strand.
TTTTATTCGATTGGTGTAACACAACCGGGTAGAGACTTCAATTTTGTCGTTAAAGAATACGCTGATACCTACAAAATAATTAATACAATTTGGAATGTTTTTGTGTACGCTAATGAAAAATTCAAATTAGCGGGATTTGATCCTTCAAAGGAAAAATTGCAACAGAAAAATCTGAGTAAACTAGACAAATGGATGCTTTCAAGATTACATTCTACAATAAAAAAAATTACTCATTTAGCGGATAATTATGAATTACCTTGGATTCCGGGTGAGTTAAGAGAGTTGATTGTGAATGATATAAGTAGATGGTATATAATGCTAAATCGAGAAAGACTTGATATCTATTCTGAAGATCCTAATAAACATATTATTATGTTAGTGTTATTTAAAACATTGTTTAATGTTCTTTTAATGTTATCACCCATAAATCCGATGATAAGTGAAGAAATATTTTTGAAAATGTTCAAACCATATTTAAATTCATTAGGTTTAGATGAAACAGAGAGTATACATTTACAAAATTGGCCTAAGTTTAATGAAAACCTAATAAATTCAGAATTGGAAAAACAGATGCATTTTATCAGAGACTTAATAGAAATTATTCGAGCGTTAAAAGAAGAAAATAAAATAAGAATGAGATGGCCAAATAAAAAAATAATTATTGAGCCAAAAGATGAAATGCCTGAGATAATTTTTCCTCAAATAATTAAGAAGATTGCTAATGTTAAGGAGCTAGAAATTAAAGAGGGTGTTCACGCAAGTGATAACTTAGTTAAAGCTGAATCAAAATACTGCAATATTTATCTAGACAAAACAGTTGATGACAATTTATTAGCCGAACGAATAGTTAATGATTTAATAAGAAATATTCAATTTATTCGTAAAAAGAATGGATATAAAGTTGAAGAAAAAATATCTTTGAAGATTGGAGCGAATTTAGCTTATTTAAAAGATTTTCTTGAAAAACATCAAGATACTTTTAAAGATAAAATTAACGTGGAAAAGCTTGAAATCATTTCTGGAGATTTGACTGAAGAAGAAGGTAAGATTTTTGGAAAACTAAATATATGCCCTAACAGAGAATGCTCGGCTGCATTAAAGGATAATATTATTTCAAAACTTAAGAAAAAAACAGATATAAAATGTCCACACTGTAATTCGGGCTTAAATGAGGATGCCATTAATTCGGTTACATTTAGTTTTGAGAAAAAATAAATTCATTAAACTCCATATTTTTTATAATAATTTAACCAATACTCATACATTTCTTTTAGAGTATCTTCAATAGGAATCAAAACGTCCCATCCCAATTCGTTTTTAATTTTTGAATTATCTCCTAGAATAATATCTTCATCAGTTTTTCTTAGTTTTTCTGGAATATTTTCTTTCACTTCAATTTTCTTTGATGAAAAACTCAATGCAATATTTAAAATTTGTCGAATTTGAATCTTTTTTCCAGAACAGACATTATAAATTTCTCCAGGAGTTCCCTTAATCGCCGCTAACCAAATGGCGTTAATTGAATCTTTTACTCCAGTAAAATCACGATAAGAATTTAGGTTTCCAACTTCAATTATGGGTTCTGATAATCCTAACTCGATTTGGGCCACTTTTCTAATGAAATCTGAAGTAGCATCATTAATTCTACGAATTCCAGTTTGATTGAAAAATCTAAGATTAATAATTTCAATTCCAAAGTTTAAATAATATTGGCGAGCAAGAAGTTCAGCAGCGATTTTACTAATACCATAAGGATGTACTGCTAATAACGGATCGCTTTCTCTTAATGGACTATTAGTTTTAGCAGTTGTACCAAATTCGGTACTTGTGCAAGCTAATATGACTCTTGCTTTAATTTTGTGTTTTTTTATCGGTTCAAAAACATTTATCGTTCCAATTACATTGGTTTCAATTGTATTAACTGGATCCTCCCAAGAAGCTATTATGTAAGGTTGAGCAGCAAAATGAAATATAAATTTAGGTTTAATTTCGCTAACAATTCTCTCTAAAAGTGAAGCATTTTTTATATCACATTCTATGATATTTAACTTTCTATTATTGGTTGGAATTTTAATATTTTCACCAAAAAGGTTCAGTTTTTCATTATCAGAGAATGTTAATTTATTCTCTGTGTACTGAGCTAAATTTCTATATACTTGTTCTGGCCTCTCTATAGCATAAATATCAATATCTTTTTTGATACAAAAATCAATTAAATTAGACCCTAAAAAACCGTTAGCACCTGTAATAATTATGTTATCCATTTTAAACTATAATTCCATTCTACTTAACTTTATTTCAATAAACCTTTTTCTTTTAATTTGTCTAGCACAATTTCAGATGTTTCTTTTATATATTTTGCTTGTGGTTTTATCCACTCTATTAAATCATCGATCCCTTTTTTAAAAGTTATTAATGGTCTATAACCTAACTTATTTTTTATTTTTGAAATATCGGCAATACAATGTCTTATATCACCTATTCTATATTGTTGGTTAAATATAGGTTTTAAATCTGGACTGATTTTCCTAGTTATTATTTCTGCTACTTCCCTTATTGTGATTGGTATACTTGTACCAACATTAAAAACTTCACCGTTAGCAGCATTTTTCTCAATAGCAAGAGTTAATGCTTGACAAACATCATTTACATTTATAAAATCACGTGATGAGTTTCCATCTTCAAAAATAATTGGAGGTTTTCCAGTGAGAGCTCGAGTACTAAATATTGCACAGACGCCTGTATACGGATTTGAAAGTGCTTGTCTTGTACCATATGTTAAAAAAAACCTTAACACTGTTGTATTTATGCCGTAAGTATTCCCAATCATTAAACCCATTTTTTCTTGAGCTTGTTTAGAGAAAGCATAAATTGAACTAGGATTCAACGGTGAATCTTCATCAGTTAGAAGAGGTTTAACCTTAGATCCACAATTGGGGCAACTTAACTCCCATTCTTTATGTTTCAATTGATTTAATGATCTTAATTTGGGAAAAACTACCCCACAAGAATCACAATGACATTTACCTTCTCCATAAACTGTGTTAGATGATGCTAAAATAACTTTTTTCACATTATGTGGACTATTAACTAAAATATCAAGTAAATTAGCCAAACCGAGTATATTATTATCTACATATTTCTTTATATTATACATTGATTGTCCCACTCCCACCATCGCTGCTAAATGAAAGACTACGTCACTCTCTCCTACTAAATCTTCCAATTTTTTATAGTCAGTCACAGAACCTCTATGGAATTTCGCACTTTTATTAAGATAATCTGGAGGATGATCTCTTTTTCCATGAACTTGCTCTTCTAATGTATCAATAATGGATACTTCATACCCTTTTTGATCAATTAATTTATCAACTAAATGGGAACCAATAAAACCCGCTCCACCAGTAACTAATATTTTTTTGGTCATATGATATTCTTAAGACTAATTTTAGATATTTTAATAGTCCATAAGTTACTATTTAAATTAAAGAATATGATAAACCAATAAAATTGAATTAATTTATTGATAATTTATTAGAATAAGCGATCAAATTTTTTAATGATTTAACATGAACAAATTTGATATTGAAGTACATTTTCAATAACAGTGATTTATATGATAATTCGTTCAAAAGCCCCATTCAGAGTGAGTTTTGGTGGAGGAGGAACAGATATGACACCATATTGTATTGAGTATGGGGGGTGTGTAATAAATACAACTATTGATCGTCATGTGTATATTACTTTGAAACCAAGACAAGATAAAGAAATTCATATTTTTTCAATTAATCTCAATAAAGAATTTCAATTTAAAATTGGAGACAGAAATTATTCTACAGAATTTGACCTATTCAAGGGAGTTATTAATGTCTTAGAAATAAAGGAGGGATTCGATATCATAGTATATTCAGAATTACCCACAGGCTCTGGAATGGGTGGATCATCTTCCTTATCAGTAGCATTAATAGGTGCTTTCAATAAATATTTGAATTTAGAATTGTCCAAACATGATATAGCACAAAAAGCATATAATATTGAGCGTATTGAATTAAGACAGAAAGGAGGATATCAAGATCAATTTGCGGCTGCTTATGGGGGTTTCAATTTTATGGAATTTATCAAAGATACAAAAGTAATTCCCATAAATGCGAGCAAAGATATGATCAATGAGCTCCAATTTCGGCTAATTTTATGTTATGTGGGGGGTTCTCATTTTTCTTCTGACATACAAGAAGAAGTACTACAAGGGTATGATATTGAAAAGAAGTCGTATATTGAAGCGATGCAAGATCTCAAAGATGTAGCTCATTCTATGAGAAATATCGTAGAATCTAACAATTTAAATAGATTGAATGAATTTGGAGAACTTTTACATAAAGGCTGGTTAGCTAAAAAGAGTTTAAGTAATAAAATATCAAATAAAAATATAGAAAATTTTTATTTAACTTCAAGAAAACTTGGAGTTCTCGGAGGAAAACTATTGGGTGCTGGAGGAGGAGGCCATCTGTTATTATTTTCAGAACCAAATCAGAAACCTAAAGTAATACAAGAGTTAGAAAAAATAGGAGGAAAAATTGTTAATTTTCATTTTAATCCAAAGGGTCTTGAAGTATGGGAAATTAAGTAAATTTAAAAAAGTATGATTAAAGAGATAATAAGATGGAAAGTGAAATAATCTCAATTTTAAATGAAAGTATTAAAGTTAAAGAAAAGATTAAGGAATTAACACCAATTATTGTAGAAATATCTAAGAAAATTATAAATGCTTATAAAAATAAGAAAAAAGTTGTTCTTTTTGGTAATGGTGGAAGCGCAGCAGATGCACAACATATTGCTGCTGAATTTGTAGGAAAATTTTATAAAGATCGAGATTCACTTCCTTCTCTTGCTTTTCACACCAACGCATCAGTTCTTACAGCAATATCCAATGATTTTGGTTATGATTTAGTGTTTGAAAGACAAGTATCCTCATTTGTAGAAGAAGGAGATATTGCTATTGGTATTAGTACATCTGGAAATTCTGCTAATGTAATAAAAGGCTTGATAAAAGCTAAAGAAAAAGGTGCTATAACTGTAGGTTTTACGGGGGAGAAAAATAGTAGAGTTGCGGATATTACAGATATTTGTTTAAAAATACCATCAAACGATACACCAAGAATTCAAGAAGGACATATAACTGTTGGACATATTATCTGTTATTTAGTTGAAAAAGAACTGTTTGGGTAACTGGTAATTCATGAAAAAAATCGCAGTTTCTATTCATGCAACAGACGACTTCACAGTTGATATCTTAAAGGAATTAGAAGGGTTTGATTATATACATGTTGATGTCATGGATGGTAAATTTGTAAATAATACAAATAACAATCTAAATGTTTTTAAAATTTTAAAAGAAACTTATGAACTCCCCATAATAGCCCATTTAATGGTCATAAATCCCATAGATTATATTGAAAAAATTGTCCATTATATTGACATTTTTTTATTTCATATTGAAATTGATAACAATAAGACTAAAATAATAAACGAAGTAAGAAAGAAACATAAGAAAGTCGGTTTTGCTGTAAATCCAGAGACTCATATTTCTGAAATTATACCTTATCTTAAAAAAATCGATCTTGTCTTAATTATGAGTGTAAATCCCGGTTGGGCAGGTCAGAAATTTATACCAAATACAATAGAAAAAGTAAATAAATTAGCAGAATATAAAATGAAATATGACTTTCTGATTGATGTTGATGGTGGAATTAATCTTGAAAACGCAAAACTATTAAAAAATACAGATATTTTATCTAGCTCAAGTGCTATATTAAAAGCTAAAAATCCAAATAACACAATTAAATTGCTTAAAGAATCTGATGAAAACAACTGATACAAATAAAGCAATTTTTTTAGATAGAGATGGTGTGATAAACAAAGAAGTTAGTCATCTTTCAGATCCGAAAGATTTTGAATTTATTAAGGGCTCAATTGAAGCTTTAAAATTACTTAAACAGAAAGGATTCTTGTTAATTATTATTACCAATCAAGCAGGTATAGCTAGAGGATACTTTACAGAAAAAACTCTTATAACCATCCACAATAAAATGAAAAATATATTAAAGAAAAATAATATACAGTTAGATGATATATATTATTGTCCTCACCATCCTGAATTCACAGGTCCATGTGATTGTAGAAAACCAAACCTTGGAATGATTTTAAAAGCACAATTAAAGTATAATATTGATTTAAGTAATTCGTATATGGTTGGAGACACATTGAATGATATTCAAACAGGTAGAGCAGCAAGGTGCAAAACAGTTTTAGTCTTAACTGGATATGGAAACGAGGAACAAAAAAAGATAAGCAATATAGTACCGGACATGATATTTAAAAACTTAAAAGAATTTGCTATAAGTATATAAAACAAATTAATATTATAATCACTAAACTATATTCGTGAAGTGGAATGAAATTTTTTATAGATACTGCTAATTTAGAACAAATAAAAGAAATGCAAGAACTAGGGATTATTGACGGAGTTACTACAAATCCTACGCTTTTGGCAAGGGAAGGTGCTGATCCTACAGAACAATTAAGAAAAATATGTGAAATGGTTGATGGACCTGTTAGTGGAGAGGTTATAGGACTAACAACAGAAGAAATGGTTAAAGAAGCTCGTGAATTAGCTAAAATCGCTCCCAATATAGTAATCAAGATTCCGTTTACGAAGAATGGGATTAAAGCAGTAAATATTCTTGAACCTGAAGGGATTAAAACCAATGTTACTCTTGTGTTTTCACAAAATCAAGTTTTAATAGCAGCAAAAGCCGGAGCTTCTTATATAAGTCCTTTCATAGGAAGGTTAATGGATAATGGTCAAAATGAAATTGATATGCTTTGGGAATCAATGGAAATTCTCAACGCTTATGATTTTAAATCTGAATTAATCGTTGCTTCTGTGAGAAATGCTAGACAAGTCATTGAATCTGCTAAGATGGGAGCGCATATTGCTACAATTCCTTTTAATGTTCTTGACAAAATGTTCAAACATCCAAATACAGATCAAGGATTAGAAGATTTTCTTAAAGATTGGGAAAAACTGCAAAGTAAATTAAAAAAATAATCAAAAAAATGGCTCTTATTGATGAGATTTCCAAATGGAATAATAAGAAAGTGTTAGTCATTGGTGATGCTTTAGTAGATAAGTATATAATTGGATATACTGACAGAATCTCTCCTGATGCACCAGTCCCTAATGTAAAAATAGAGAATAGTAGTGTTTACATTGGTGCAATTGGATTAGTACTTCAATATATCCAATCTTTAGGGGGAATTCCCGAAGTTTGTACTATTATTGGTAATGATTTCGAAGGTGATTTTTTTTTAAAGAGGATTAAAGAGTTAAAAGTAGAGCCTTCTGGCATTCTTGTTGATAAAAAAATAAAAACTCCTCAAATAACTCGAATAAAAGCTATGAATCAACAACTTTTACGTTTAGAAACGGATTATAATGGTGATTTTTCTCAAAAAATAAGAGAAAAATTTAATGATCTTATAGCTACCAGATCTCAAGATTTAGGAGCAATATTAATTTTAGATTACGGTTTAGAAGGAATTTTCGAGGATTCGTTTATCCAGAAATTATTACGTTTTTTAAAACAAAAGTATAAGAACGTACCTATAATTGCTCGTCCTACAAAATTCAATTACTTCCTCTACGAAAATGTGGATTTGATTAGAATGAATCTTCAGAAAGCATTGGATACATTCTCAATCGACTGTTGTAATGAAACAAGCATTATTATTGCGGGAAAAAGGATTTTGAACTCTTCCAAATGTAAGAATGTCCTATTGAATTATTTAGAAACAGAATCTTTTTTATTTTCAAGTGAAATCGAAAAAGTAGAAAAGTATACTTCTATTTTACAACAACCAGTTAGAAGTTACGTAGCCGTTGGTAGTGTTATTATGGCAGTTTTAGGGTTATCATTTGCATCTGGAATTTCGGTTTCAGATAGTGTAAGAATTGCACTTTATGCTGCTGCACTCACTGCGACTCTTCCACCCATTGAATTCTATAAAACTGAAAAGCTTCATAATTTTATGTTAACTAAAATGAACAATAATTAATTTATTCATTATGGTATTAGAATGGAATTATCTAAAGCTGATGAGCAGTCAATCTTAACTGAGATACTGGATATTAAAAAAGATATTTTGAAAATGATATATGAAGCTCAATCAGGTCATCCAGGTGGTTCTTTATCATGTGCTAATATAATTTATCTTCTTTATAACAAGATTATGAGAATAAATCCTAAAGACCCTTCATGGAAAGAAAGAGATATATTTATTTTAAGTAAAGGGCATGCGGCTCCTGCACTTTATGCTGTACTATCCAGATTTGGTTTTATAAAAAGAGAGGACTTATTCACATTAAGACAATATGGCTCGAAGTTACAAGGACATCCGGTTAAAAATTCAAAACTTGGAATAGAAATATCAACTGGATCCTTAGGTATGGGATTATCTATTGGAGTTGGGTGTGCTTTAGCCGCTAAATTAGATAATATAGATAGATCAATTTTTGTCCTATTAGGTGATGGAGAATTAAATGAAGGGGCTATCTGGGAGGCAGCGATGTCTGCTAATCATTATAAATTGGACAATTTAATAGCAATTGTCGATCGTAACGGGATACAAATAGATGGTTCAACTGAAGAAGTAATGGCTTTAGAACCATTAGCAGAAAAATGGAAGGCATTCGGTTGGGAGGTAATAGAATTGGATGGTTCAAATCTTACAGAGATGCTTCGGGGATTTGAAAGATCTAAAACAATTATAGGTAGACCTAAAGTCATTATCTCCTATCTAATTAAAGGATCTGATATTTCATTTATGCAACATACTAAAGAATTCCATGGTCGAGCTCCAAATGAAACAGAATATAATGCAGCTCTTAAAGAATTGGATGATATTAAAACAAAATTGATAAAAGGCGATATATAAAATGTCTGAACCAACTCTTAGAGATACTTTTGGGGATTATTTAGTTGAAATTGGAAAGAAAAATAATGAGATTGTTGTTTTAGACGCCGATTTATCATCATCTACAAGAACCTTTAAATTCGCAAAAGCTTATCCTAATCGTTTTTTTAATATGGGAATTGCGGAACAAAATATGTTAGGAACAGCTTTAGGTTTTGCAATATCTGGAAAAATACCAGTAGTGGGGGGGTTTACTATATTTACAACAGGAAGAGCGTGGGAATTTATTAGGTTTGCGTGCCTTGACAATTTAAATTTTAAGATTATAACAACACATGGAGGTTTAGTAGGAGAGGATGGAAGTACTCATAATTCTCTAGAAGATTTAAGTCTAATGGCGGCACTCCCGAATTTAAATATATTAATCCCTTCAGATAATATTGAATTAACCGAAATTCTAAATTGTACCTTCAATACTGAAGGACCATTTTATGTCAGATTACCAAGAGGGGCTTTCCCTAAAATTCATCAAGATAAATACAAATTCTGCATAGGAAAGCCAGATATCATAAAAGAAGGAAAGGATATTTGCTTAATTGGAACCGGATATGGGAGTACATTAGCTTTAAGATCTGCTAATTTAATCGAAGAGACACTAAAAATATCAATTAAAGTAATTAACTTTCCAACTATTAAACCAATTGATGAAAATTCTCTTTTAAAAGAGATAAAATCTGTTAAAGGAATTGTTGTTATAGAAGAGCATAATATTTACTGTGGTTTTGGAAGCATAATCGCTCGGATTGTTTCTGAAAATGTTCCAAAAACGATAAAAATCGTTGGAATAAATAATTCTTTTGGTGAATCTGGAAAAAGAGAAGTCTTATTAAATTCTTATGGTTTGAATGTAGAAACAATTATAGAACAAATAAAAAAAATTATTTAATTTTTAAATTAAGTTTCTTTTAATAAATTAATGTGGTAAATAACCCATATCATTTAACGCATTCAATATCATATCTTTACTTTCTTCAATAGTTTGTTTATCTGTTTCAACTATGATATCCGCTTTATCTGGTTCCTCGAAAGGATGGTCAATTCCAGTAAAATCCTTTATTACTCCTGCGCGTGCTTTTGCATACATTCCTTTAACATCTCGATTTTCGCATTCTTCAAGAGAGCACTTTACATAGACAAGAATATATTCTCCAATTTCATTCCGGGAATATGCTCTGATTTTGTTATATGGAGATACAAAAGATGCTAGAACCGCAACTCCATTACGAGTCAAAAGTTTAGCTACAAATGTGACTCTTTCAATGTTCATGTTTCGGTCTTCTTCAGTAAATCCCAAATCTTTTGTTAAACTTTTCCTAACAATATCTCCATCAAGTCTTTCTACTTTCATTCCTTTTTCTTTTAAATCTTCAGCAACTGCGTTTGCTAAAACGGATTTCCCAGAACACGGAAGTCCTGTAAACCATAATGTAAATCCTTTATGTTCCATTTTTTTTCATTTTAATTTTTTTAAAAATTTATTATAGATCCTTCCATATCTTTAGGAATATCAACTCCTAAAATTTTTAGGGACGTTGGCGCAATATCAAGTATGCTCTTAATTCCTAAATTTTTCCCTAATTTTTTTTTTGGGTTAAAAATAACATAAATCCCATCCCAATCATGAACCGCATCATCTGGTCCTGTGTCATTTTCATTTAAATACATTGATTCGTAACCAACCGTTCCAGCTGATCTCCAATTTAAGTTATCGAAATAGACCATTAGGTCTGGTGCGTCCCCCCTAATTACCTCATATAATTCTTCGGGTTTATAAACTATTGTATTCATTGGATTACCATTATTATCTTTTATCGATTTTATTTTTTTGATGATTTGATCTCTCATTTTTTCATAATTTTTTTGTTTCACAATTCCATGAGGTTCTCTACCTTCTATATTTAGAAAAACTCTTGCATAGTAACCTCCCCATCCCCACGCATAAGTCTTATTCCAATCAATATCAGCGTCTATTAATCGTGTTTTAGGTTTTGGTTTAGTTTTAAATTTTAACAATCCTAACTCTTCAAGAGCCATATTAACGCACACTAAACCTTTCATTGCTTTAGCGCCATGATCTGACACGATCATTGTAATTGCATGTTCACCAACAATATCTAAGATTTCTCCAACTTCTTGATCTAAATATTGGTAATATTTTCTCATTTCTCCTTCAAATTTATTTCCAGGTTCATATTTAGGGTGAGTTTTATCATAAAACTTCCAAAATGCGTGGTGAAATCTGTCTAATCCAATAATTACAAATTTAAAATAATCCCAATCCTTATTCTGCATTAAATATTTGACTGTTTTAAATTGAACTTTAGTCATTTCATAGATCTCTTTTAATAAGATTGTTTTATCTTCTATTCTGAAGTTAGCATCTAAGATATACTTACCAATGTGTTCTTTAATTTCTTCTTTTAATTCTGGCGGATAGGTATAATTTGAGTCTATATCTGGTGTAATAAAACCAGATACAAGGCAACCATTTATTGGTTGAACAGGAAATGTTGGGGGGATTCCTAGAATACAAGATTTTAAGCCTTTTTTCGCTATTATATCCCAAACTTTTGGTTCTTTTATTTTATAAGATGTTGCAATCCAATAATCGTCATATGAATTCTCTTTTCTATGTCTAAATCCATATAATCCTAATGTTCCCGCTTTTTTACTTGTAGACATAACCATCCAAGCGGGTATTGTAATTGGGGGATGGCATGTTCTTAATTTTCCATGTACCCCATATTTCAACATCTTTTTTATATTTGGGCAATCCTCTAGAAAATCTTCGAATAAAGTTTTAGGTGTAGCGCAATCTAAACCAATAATCACTAATTTTTTATTGTTTTTACTCATTTTAAAGCATATTTTAAATTAATTTTTATGAGAGTGAGAAATAAATTTAAGATACAAAAGGATTTTTATACTGTAAAATAACTTTAGCAACTTCAGGACGCATAACTTCTGGATCTGGAGGTTTTCCTGATTGTAGTGCTGTCCGTATTTCTGTTCCAGAAAAGTAATTATGCATTTCTGGGGGATGAGGGCAAATTTTATCATTAACCACAGCATTGCACTTGCTACATTTTGAAAATGATCTAAATTTGATTGGTTCAATTCCTAAATCAGGAAAATGGTCAAAAATTTCGTGGGCATCGTATGGACCATAATAATCCCCAACCCCTGCATGATCTCGGCCAATAATAATATGATCACATCCATAGTTTTTTCGTGCAATTGCATGAAAAATAGCTTCTTTCGGACCAGCATATCTCATTTCAGTTTCAAAAGTACTTAAAACAACTCTGTCTTTAGGATAATATTCATCAATTAACACTTGATAAGATTTTATTATGACTTCATCTAAGAAATCGCCAACTTTTTTCTTACCAATTACGGGATTAATAAACAGGCCGTCAACATACGTTAGACCCGCTTTTTGTACATATTCATGACCAAGATGGGGTGGATTTCTCGTTTGAAAAGCAACTACTCTATCCCACTTCTTTTGTTTAAAAAGCACTCTAGTTTCTATAGGCTTGAGGTCCAATTCTGGAAATACTGCTTTAGGTTCATTAATCAAAAATATCTCTCCACCAATTAACTTTTCATGCATCTTAAAAACAGAATCAACACCAGGATGATCTCGATCCAGTGTACCATATACCTTTTTTGCAAATTCCTTCTTATCATAAGTATATATATCTTCTATATCCATAAGTGCAATTGGTTTTTCTGTAAGATCTGTTAAAATAACCCTATCATCAACATTAAAAGATTTTGCTTTTGTTTCTGAAACATCTAAGACAATTGGAAAAGGCCATGCAACATTATTTTCTAAATACATGTGTTCAAGAACATATCTATAATTATTTTCATTCATAAATCCTTCTAGTGGACTAAAAACTCCAAATCCGATATTCTTGATTACTTTTATGGTTTGAGGGTTGACTTGGATTGTTTCAAATTCATCAATTTCCCTTAAAATTCTCTCTTTTTCTACTTTTGGTAAGTCTTTATTAATTAAACTACCACCATGAGGCTGTATCATCTTATTATCCTCTATTTTTTGTTAATATACTAATTGAATATAATTGAACTTCTTAATCTATATATCCCAAATCTCTTAATCGTTGTTTTACTTTTTCTTCTTCTTCCTTCGTAAATGCTTGTTTAGATCGCTCATCTTCTTCAATTGAAGATAATACTTGTCTTAATACATATGTAACATAACTTGATACTGAAGAAAACCCAGTACCTTTCATACGCTCTTTTATTTTTTCGACTAGAGGTTTTGGTATCGAAACTGTTGAATATTCAACTTTATGTTCTTCTTCATTCATATTTAGTAACTTTCGATTTAATTATAATCAATTATATTTAATTATTTTTAATTAAAAAAGATAATGATTTGAATCAAAAAGAAATCGTTAATCAATAAAAAGTCCTTAAACTGAATTTCTTTTGTTGTTAAACATGGATAAAACAGATTCCAATTTAGTAGTATCACCCCAAAACTCCATTGATACATAATCAGGGTAAGGATAATAACCTAAATTTAATTTAATTGATTTTTTTCTTCTTTTTACATGTTCATCTACGAGCTTCTTAATAGATAGTGGTTTTCCACTACAACAATTTATTATACCAAGTATTTTATCTTGTAATGATATCTTTATGATATATTCAGCAACTTTTTCAACTGGTAAATAATCTCTTAATTGTTCCCCACCAGACATATTAAAGATTTCTTCGTTATTATCCAAAGCTTTATCTAATTGGGGGATTATTGATTTAAGGGATTGTCCTTTTCCATACATATAAAAAAGTCTTATCCAGTGAAACTTAAAATTATAAATTTTTGCTAATTCTTGAATAAATTTTCTGAGTGTGTCTTTAGCTAGAGGATATGCTATAATTGGATTTGTTTCCATATCTTCAGATAGACTACCTTTTTTTTTCCCATATTCAAAACATGTTCCCGTTATACTCAGACGCTTTAAACCATGTGAAATCATATTTTTTATGAAATGATAGTCATTAAATAAATTTCTTTCAAAATGATATAACTCTTTAAAATTCGGAAGCCCTTCCCAAGCTAAATGAATCAACAAATCGGGATTCTGAAAATATGTAAAATAGTTTTCTTTTTTTTCATATAAGTCGCAAGGAATAAATGTTACATCTGAATACCAAGGTAATTTTTTATTACTTTCTTGATCTAGTGCACTCGCTATTATTTCATGTTCCTTTAATTCTAATAACTGCTCTATAACATAATTACCAATAAAACCTGTTGCACCAGTTACCAGAATCTTCATTTTTTAAACCTTAATCCCTTTAAAATCATTTTTTAAAAGCTCTAATTCTTTATCTTTTTTTGATATATCTGTAACTTCTAAAGGCCATTTTATATCAATCTTAGGATCATTATATCTAATTCCACCTTCTTTTTCTGCACTATAAACTTCAGTTGTAAAATAAATCATCTCGATATTATCATTCAGAGCTTGGAAACCATGTGCAAATCCTTCTGGGATATATAACATTTTCATATTTTCAGCTGATAATATTTCACTATGATATTGTAAAAATGTAGGAGAACCTTTTCTTATATCTATTGCAACATCATGAATTGTACCTTTAATGCATCTAACAATTTTTATTTCTGCTTTAGGCGGATACTGGAAGTGCATTCCCCTAATAGATCCTTTTTTTTTTGTAATTGAATGATTAATATTAACAATTTCTTTAGAATGCCCTATCTCTTTAAATTCATTTTTGCCAAATATTCTAGCAAACATACCTCTATTGTCAATAAAGGGTTCAGGCTCTACAATATAAATATTTTGTATTTTAGATTCAATAAATTTCATTTTCATAAAGTCTATTTAATCAATTTAAAATAATCATTAATTAATTTTACATTAAAATCATAATTAACATCTTTTTCTTTGTACCAATCACAAATAAATTTTATAGATTCATCAACACTAATTTCTGGCTTCCAACCTAATAAATTAAAAGATTTCGAACTATCAAGTAATAATGTTTTAGTCTCATGGAATTTCTCGATTTTAGGAGGAGCTTCAATTGAATATGTTCCTTTACCATAAGTATTAATAACTTTTTCCACAATTTCCTTAACTGAAAAAATGCTTTTATCATGTGGACCGAAATTCCAAGCTCCTATAAATTTCTCACCTTGTTCCCACATTTTCATAGCAAGTATTAGAAATCCTCGAATGGGTTCTAAAACATACTGCCATGGTCTTACATATGTTGGATTACGAATAATGATTTCTTGATTTTCATTTATTGCTCTCATACAATCGGGAATAATTCGATGTTCTTGCCAATCTCCACCACCAATTACATTACCACATCTTACTGAAGACACAAACTTATTGGTTATGAATTTTTTCGGATTAAAAAAAGCATCTCTATAGGAAGATGTTACTATTTCAGAGCAAGCTTTGCTTGAGCTATATGGATCGAATCCCCCTAAACGATCATCTTCCTTATAACCTCTCTTTAATTCTAGATTTGCATACACTTTATCTGTTGTACAATTTATCATTAATTTACAATGATTATTTTTCCTAAAAGCTTCAAAAATATTAATTGTACCCCCAACATTGATATCATACGTTTCTTTCGGTTTTAAATAGGAGTTTGTAACTATAGGTTGAGCTGCTAGATGAAATATAATATCAGGTTGATATATTTTTACAATTGAATTTAATTTATCAAAATTTCTTATATCTACTATAACATTTACTAATTTCTCTTCAAGTTTAGATATAACAAAATTGTCTGCTTTAGTTAAAGGGGGTAACGCATATCCAATTAATTTAGAACCCCATTCATTAAGTAAAATAGCGAGCCAAGAACCAATAAATCCGGTGTGTCCAGTTATTAAAATTTTCTTATCTTCAAAAAAATCTTTAAATACCTTTATCATTACCAAACCTTCCAAAATGCTTTATTTTCAATCCATAATTCATTAAGATAATCAACATCTCTCTCATGGTCCATACACGACCAACTCCCCTCATGGTTATAAACCATAACTTCTCCTTTATTAGTAAGTAGTTCAAGTGGTCCATGTTCAAAATCACAATTCTCATTTGGTGTGAGATAATCCATTAATTTTTTATTAAAAACCATAAATCCTCCGTTTATCAGACCAATGGAGGTTTGAGGTTTTTCCTGAAATTTTAAAACTTTACCATCTTTTTGATTTAATTCTCCAAAACGCGATGGCGGACGGACGCCAGTAAGAGTAATTATTTTACCATGTGATTTATGGAATTCAATAAGCTTCGGGAGATTGATATCAGCAACACCATCTCCATAAGTAAGTAAATTAATATCAGTATCAAGATATTTTTCTATTCTTTTTATTCTTCCACCTTTTTGTGTATTTAAACCTGTGTCAATTAAACTAACTTTCCAGTTCTCGTTATTATTTTTATAAAATTGAATATTTCCATTTGAGAGATCGATTGTAAAGTCATTATTTTTCATTTCAAAGTGATAAAAATAGTCTTTAATAGTTTCCCCTTTTACACCTAAACATATAATAAAATCATTAAAACCATAATATGAATAAATTTTCATAATATGCCATAAAATTGGTCTATTACCGATCTTTACCATAGGTTTTGGGATTAATTCAGTCAGCTGTCCTAATCTAGTACCCCAACCTCCTGCTAGAATTATTACTTTCATGTTTTTGTAAACTCTATTTTTGTTAATACTAAATTTTTAAGTTTTTAACTTCCAATAAATTACAAATTTTTTAAATCTTAATTCTTCAAATCACTTTTTAATAAATAAACATAAGGTTTTTCGATACCATATTTTTAATATTTTATATTTTTTAAATAATAACTAATATATTAATTGGATGCCTATAATCATAGAAAGATAGTATCTACCAATTAATGGAGAAACTTAGCGAATTATTGAACAAAAATCTTTTAAAATTCTAGATATAATCCAAATTATTGTAAAACATTGAGATTAACTTGAAAAAAAATAAATATATCTTCAATATTTTTATACAATGGATATGAAATTAAATAATATAATAAATTCATTAATTCAAGTGTGTGAGAATGGATAAAAATTCGAAAATATATGTTGCAGGTCATAAAGGACTCGTTGGGTCTGCAATAATCAGACAATTGAGAAAGGAAGGATATGATAATCTTGTTTTTAAGACTCATATTGAGTTAGAATTAACAGAACAGCAAAACGTATTTGATTATTTTAAAGAAGAAAGGCCTGAGTATGTATTCTTAGCTGCGGCAAAAGTAGGAGGTATTTTATCAAATAATACTTATCCGGCACAATTTATTTATAGCAATTTACAAATTCAAACATCCATTATTCATGCATGTTATAAATTTGAAGTAAAAAAATTGCTTTTTTTAGGAAGTTCATGTATTTATCCAAAATTTGCTTCTCAACCTATGTCAGAAGACGCTCTTCTTTCAGGAAAGTTAGAACCTACAAATCAAGCATATGCAATAGCAAAAATTGCGGGAATAATAATGTGCCAATCCTATAATACTGAATATGGAACGAATTTCATTAGCGTAATGCCTACAAATTTATATGGTCCTAATGATCATTATGATTTATATAATTCTCATGTTTTACCAGCTCTTTTAAGAAAAATTCATGAAGCAAAAATTAATAATTCTAAAACAGTTGAAATATGGGGTACTGGTACTGTTAGAAGAGAATTTCTTTATGTTGACGATTTAGCTAAAGCTTGTCTTTTTCTGATGAATAAATATGATGCTGATGAAATCATTAATATTGGAACGGGAGAAGATATTACTATAAGAGAATTAGCAGAAACTATAGCAGAGGTTGTTGGATATAATAACGGGTTTCATTTTGATAAAACTAAGCCAGACGGTACACCCAAAAAGTTATTAAATGTTGAAAAAATTAATAAATTAGGTTGGAAAGCAAAAACTGATCTTCAAACTGGTCTTAAATTGACCTATGAAGATTTTCTTAAAAGATATAGTTAGTTTTAGTTAATTATCTATCAACTCTTAATTTAAATAACTGATCAATTTTTCAAAAGTGAGACATGTGAAGAAAGCTCTAATAACGGGAATAACTGGACAGGATGGTTCTTATTTAGCAGAGTTATTAATTGATAAAGGTTATAAAGTTTATGGGCTTGTAAGGCGTTCAAGTGTTATGAATAGACAAAGAATTGAAGATATATATTATAAAAAATATAACTATGATGAGGAGGATCTTCAAATTTTTTATGGAGATTTAGGAGATTCAAGCTCTTTAAATCGTGTAATAAAAAAATGCTATCCAGATGAAGTCTATAACTTAGCTGCTCAAAGCCATGTTGGTGTGAGTTTTAAAATTCCTGAATATACATGTGATGTAACGGGATTAGGAACAGTGAGATTATTAGATGCACTTAAAGACCAAGATATTGAAGCAAAATTTTATCAAGCGTCTAGTTCTGAGATGTTTGGGAACTCATTAATTGATTTCCAAAATGAAGAAACTCCCTTTATCCCTCAAAGTCCATATGCATGTGCGAAAGTTTTTTCTTTTAATATAACAAAGGTTTATAGGGAAGCGTATAATATGTTTGCATCAAATGGAATTCTCTTTAATCATGAATCCCCTAGGAGAGGAGAAAATTTTGTTACCAGAAAAATTACTCTCTCTCTCGCAAGAATTAAACTTGGTTTACAAGATATATTATATTTAGGAAATTTAGATGCAAAAAGGGATTGGGGTTTTGCTAAAGATTTTGTAGAAGCAATGTGGCTTATATTGCAGCACAAACAACCTGATGATTTTGTTATTGCGACCGGTGAGACACATACTGTAAAAGAATTTGTCGAAAAAGCTGCAAAGCTATTAAATTTTAATATTAAATGGGAGGGTAATGGAGTAAGTGAGAAGGGTATTGACATTAGAACTGGAAATACGTTAATTAAAGTAGATCCAAAATTTTATCGTCCCTTAGATGTTAATTTTTTAAAAGGAGATTCGACAAAAGCAAAAAAGGTACTTAATTGGGAACCAAAGATAACATTCAATAAACTAGTTGAAATTATGGTTGAAGCGGATTTAAAGAATGTAAAAAACAATTTGATTTAGTTTTTTCTTATATAAATTAATTCAAGTCAATACTAGGAAGACAATGAAAAAATCTTCTAAAAAAAGTATGAGCATGTATGGTTTATTAAAACACCTTCAATCCGAGTTTTTAAATTTGAAAAAATTAAAAATACTCCTTCCAAAATTTCTAGAATATCATAAACAATGGATGTTATATTCAAATATGGAAGGAGCAGAACTTTCTGAATATACTGAAGCTTCTCCAAAAATTTATGATCAGACTGTATCTTCCAAATTTGATAGTCACTATTTTTATCAAGATATCTGGGGTTTTAAAAGAATTTTAGAATCAAAATGTAAACGTCATATTGATGTAGGCTCAAATATAACCTTTGTTGGATTACTTACAGCGATAACTGAGATAACATTTATTGATATTCGTCCATTAAGAGCTAATCTAGAAAATTTTAAATCAATAAAGGGTAATATTCTTTCATTACCATATGAAAATAATTCAATTTATTCAATATCTTGCTTACATGTTGCAGAACATATTGGATTAGGTAGATATGGAGATTCTCTTGATCCTTTAGGGACTAAAAAAGCAGCAAAAGAACTTTCAAGAATACTTGCTCCTGGAGGGAATCTACTTTTTTCTTTGCCAATTGGAAAACCTAAATTGTGTTTTAATGCCCATCGTATTCATTCTACTCAGCAGATTTTTGATTATTTTTCTGATCTGAAACTTCTTGAGCTTTCAGGAGTAGATGATAATGCTAATTTTATAGAAAATATTGATAGAAATATATTGGATTCATGCAATTATGGATGCGGTTTTTTTTGGTTTACCAAAGAATAATTTATTTATTTTTTTATGAAAAAAAATGAATAAAAATAAAGAAACTTTCTTGAAATAAATAATGAAAAAGATGTAGTAAGAATAAAATGGTTAATCTTAAAATTTTTATACGTAAATATGAAAAATTATTGTTAGATAAATTTACAAAAAAAATAAGGAATATAAGGAATTTAAGAAAATGGATAAAAAGTGGAAAAAGTCCTCCAGGACCACATTTGTATAAAGAAAATGTAGTTAAATATTATAATAGAAAATTTTCACCTGAAATTTTTGTTGAAACAGGAACTTATAAAGGAGATATGATTCATGCGGTAAAGAAAAAATTCAAACAGATTTATTCTATTGAACTTAATGAAATCCTTTTTAGGAATGCAAAGAAAAGGTTTGCTAAAAATAACCATATTTCAATAATATATGGTGATAGCACTGTTCAGTTAAAAAAAGTTCTTTCAAAAATAGAAAAACCTTGTTTGTTTTGGCTTGATGCTCATTATTCTGGTGAGGGTACAGTGAAGGGTGATTTAGAAACCCCAATTATGGAGGAAATAAATTTGATTTTAAATCAATCAAATTTAAAACATATAATCTTAATAGATGATGCAAGATTGTTTATAGGGAAAAATGATTATCCAACAATAGAAAAAGTCAAAAAACTTGTTTTTAATTATCATAAAGATTGGTTAATTATAATAAAAGATGATATAATTCGAATTCATTCAAAGTCTTAATCATATTATTTTTTTTTTAAATAATTCATCTAAAAAATAAGGCATAGATTTTTGTGAAAGATGAACCCCATCAAAATAATAACTAACATTAGTTTCAAAATTCTCAAAAACTAATTTATCAAAAATATTTATGAATGAAATGTTAAACTTCTCCAGTTTTTGCTTCAAATACTCGTTAAAATATTTTGAAACTTTATTTCTTTCGATATTTGTTCCATAAAATGGATATTCCTTCTCAAGAACATCATCTGTTATTCCACTAGGCATAACATTCCAAACTATAACATCAAATCCTTGTTCTTTTGTATCTTTTATAACAGAAAAATATCTATCAACACATTCTCTAATAATATTATGAATGTCCCTTTTCTGAAGTTCTGATTGTTTTAAAAGGTGTGCTCTACAATCAATCTCACCAAAACAAAATAAAACTTTATTTCCTGAAGGTATGAGGTGAGTTAGAATGTACAATAGTTTTTCTCGACCTCTCGATCGTGTTTTAAAATTACATAAGTTATATGCAAGAACAGGTCCAAGTCTATAACTTTTTAAAAAACTATATTTATTAATAGTTTTGTTAGGCCATCCAAGTTGTACTCGATTATAACCAGAAAAGAAGCTAGCATGGCTATCTCCAATACAATATATATTAAATTTTGGTTTTTTCCTAAAAGTTAGAATTTTACGGAGAGGCACCAGTTTCCAAGCATCATCTAACGTTTTTTTAACTAAAATCTTGTTAAAATATGTTAAAACTTCTAGATAATCAAAAATCTTTACAAATATTATTAATACCAGATACACTAAATTCTTTAATTTGTTCAAATTCCCAGATTTTTTTTTTTTATTTTCATAAAGCCAACAATTTGACTATAATTCTAACCTATTATTTAACTTGAAAAGAAAGGATTTTAAATATCTCAATCAATTAAATTTAATCCACTTTTACGATGAACATCTTAAGTATCTAAATTTTACGCTTTAAAATACCTATTCCTGCCCCTTTTTGATTTTTATCTTCAATTATTTCAGTATAAGAATAATCTTCTTTGATTTCATTCCAAAATTTACTTACAAATATTTTTGATTCAATAGGACTGTCCGCGATATCATGTAATGATACTATTCCATTATCATCAATTAAAGGGCTATACATTTCAAAATCTTTTTTAATCCCCTCATAAGAATGATCCCCATCAATAAATAGAAAATCTAATCTATTAGATTTTAAAACAGACTTTACTCTATTTAATGTTTCAATTGCATGAGAATTTGCTCTTATCAAATTGATTTTTTGTTTTGGAAAAGTAAATGATTTAAATAAAGGGATTTTCCATTTTGGATAACCTTTTCCAAAATTCCCTCCAGGCAAATCAACACTAATAATTACAGCATCTTCAGCTGCAATTCTAGAAAATAAAAATAGGGTAGCTCCCTTAGCAGTTCCAATTTCAAGTATAAATTTTGGTTTAATTTTTTTTACTATTTTTAATAACTTTAAAATCTCATATCTATTCTGGAACGGTATAAGCATTCCCTTACTTTCTAGATATAAAAAATTAAGTAGAAAATTTAAATTAAGATTTGGTTTTAGCTTTTTAATTCTGTGTATCAAAATTATTAAATTGAATAGCTTTTTTATTCTATGAAAAGTTCTTTTAAAAATTGACGTTATACCCTCTTCTCTTATTTTATCCATAATACTTTTTACTGAATAATTTAAAATATTAAACATAATCTCACATCAATTCCATTATTCTCAACTATTTCAATTATAATAGTGATTCTTATTTTAGTGATCTCTTTTCTTCAAATTCTTTATTGGTTAAAGAAGTATTATAAATTAGTTATCCTTTTTGCATTTTTATTTATTCAATAGATTCGTTTACACTATCTTGAAATGTAAAAATTGTTTTCTTTTTTAAAGAAAATGACATAGAATTTATAGAGAAATCTATTAAAAACAAGGATTTTGACAGAAATGCTTTGTTAAATTTACTTTCTTTAAGATTGAATAATTTAATTTAGAAAAATCTAACCAATTTCTTATATAATGGTTTTATTAATTTTCTTATCCAATCCTTATGAATTATTTTAGTAAGATTA
The DNA here is from genome assembly GCA_019058365.1 of Promethearchaeota archaeon. Taxonomy (GTDB): domain Archaea; phylum Asgardarchaeota; class Lokiarchaeia; order Sigyniarchaeales; family SOKP01; genus Loki-b32. The sequence goes on from JAHPZE010000025.1 coordinate 31,107, forward strand.
TAAAGTGTAAAATACTCATCAAAATAATATAACATTCTCAAAATAAAATAATTCTTAAAATCTAATCTTGATTTAATTACTTTTCGAGAGGGAATTTCTCTTAACCATTTATTATATTTGAAATCTTTTATAATCCATTCATTACCGTTAGTGATTATACCAAATTGAGGTGGATTATAATCTAAATTCTCAGTTAAGTATAAAATCTCAGTTAAATTACTCCATTTATTCAGATTAAAATCTAAATCAGATGGAATGATTTTTATAACCATCATAATTTTTCCATATAATTCTACAAAGTAAAAATCATTCAAATCAGGTTTATAATAAAAAGTTCTTTCTTTTTGTCTAATTTTAAGTTTTTTTTTTTTCTTGAGATCTCTTTTTTTAAATCCAAATTTTTTTAAAATTGGTTTAATATATTCTTTATCTGTATAATATAATTCTTGGATCTTCAAGATATCTTTTCTTTTTAGAATTTCTTCAGCTTTAACTATAACCTTTTTAAGATTAAGGGGACTATTCTTTTTCATAATTGATTGAATCTTTTCAAATCTTATTGACCATGTATAATATTTAGTTGCCCTTTTATATCCATTCAATGCAATTTTTTTTCGTTCATCTTCATTTTCTAAATAATACAAAATTTTTTCAAAAAGATCCTTCCTATCCTTCCAACACACAATTTCTTTATCGATCTCAAAAAATTCTTCGACACAAGGAGTATATTGCATTAATTGAAAATTCCCAGACATACAAATTTCAAAAGTTCTTAAATTTACAATTCTTCCGGGTGATTCTTTCGGAGCAAATGATAAATTTATTTTTGCCTGATTATATCTTTCATTTATTTCATTAAAACTTAAATACATTTTGACTCCATGGGCTATTGGAAAGTTATTTATTAATTTTTTTTTTTTACTAAAATTTCTAATTAAATTTAACCAATAACTTCTTTCACCATAATGTTGACCAATAAAACTAATATCATATACTTTTTCAATATCTAAAGGACGATATATGTAAGGATTAGCCGCCATACCCTCATAAATTAGATTTTCTTTATTAAATCTTTCCAATAATGATTTAGCATAATATTCTACATACCATACATTAGCATAAGCCGTTAATTTTCCTAAATATGGTCTGCTAATAGCATTTGTTTGGAATATCACTATTGGCATATCAATTTTTTTTTGTTTCCATTTAATTAACTGGTATAAATCACCTCTAAATTCAAATATAAAATCGCAATCATTATTCTCTTTAACAGCCTTCTCAAGGCTTTCTAAATTTATCAAGGAATTTTGGTTATTTGTTATTTTATAATTGTCTGGAATGATTAATTCATGTTTTCTTTTCAATTCATCATAAATTTGCCAGAACCAATCGTTGATAGAATGATTAAAAATAATTTTCAAATGTTTATTCAGCTCATCATCATTATTTTTCAGAATTGTTTAAAATCAATTTTTAAATGCATAATTTTCAAAATTTAATGAAAATCTAGTTTAATAAATAAAAAAATTATCAAAAAGATAAAAATAGAATCCTAATTCAATTTTTAAAATGTTTATTTATCATTGATTAATTTAATATTTAATAAAAATCTTTTCACATACTCCCTTAAAATTTTCTCTCTTTTAGATAGAATAATAGATTATTAAAAATTAGAAAAGAGTTAAATACTTTTAGGAAGATTTTAATGCTAAAATGTCTTAACATACAAAATATTATTAATCTTTTTGTTATCAAATTTATGACCAAATAGTTCAATAATAAATATTTAAGACTATGAAAGTAATTGCTATAGTCCCAAAAAAGTCAGATTATTTGGTATCTGCAATTATAGAAGGATTATTTAAAAACAAGGTAGAAATTATTGGAACTGAAAAAAGCAATAATATTAAGAAGGTTTATTCAAAAAAAGAAATTATTAGGCATTCCAAGGATGTTAAATATATTTTAGTATTTAACGGTAAAGTAATTGGAAATTTACCTCCGAAATATTTTCTTTTAGACAAGATTAATAAACCACATATAACAGCTTTTGTCGATGGCAGTGAATGGGATTTCTCTTTCTTACCTAAAAAAAATCAAATAATTGAAAGTTTAAAAGATTCAGGAAAAAGAAAGGGCGAAAAGTGGATAAATCAAACAATGTTCAATTATTGTAAATGGTATTTTAAAAGAGAATGTTACCATGAAGATGCTAAAAAAGGAATTATACCTTTAATATTTGCTGCAGAGGAAAAATATTTTGGAAATTATGATTGTAAGAAAGTTATTGATGTTTTTTGTTCATTTGGCCAAAATATGACAGGTCTAAGAAAGGGTGTAGAAAAAATTTGTAGAAAATTAAAAACAGAAGGATATAAAATAATAATACAAAATAACCTCCCTTATGATAAATATTTAAAATTGATTTCATCTTCATATATAAATATCGATGCTTGGGGGGCTGGTGATTGTACTGCTAGATTTTGGGAAATTCTTGCTAATAAAAGTTGTTGTTTTGCTCAAAAATACAATATTCTCTTTCCTAATGAATTTACTGATGGAGTTAATTATGTAGAGTATTCTTCTATAAAAGAATTTGAAACTAAATTAAGATATTATTTAGAAAATAAGCAGAAATGTATAGATATAGCAGAAAGAGGATATCAACATTTATTAAAATACCATACTACAGAAGCGAGAGCTAAATATTTAATAAATATTCTTGAAAGAGATAATAAAATTAAAGGAAAATTTGATAAGAAAAAAGTTAATGCTGGAAAAATGACTTATTTAAACATACTTTTAAATAGTTTTAAAAGATCCCCAAAAAATGTTTTAATATATTTAAAAAATGTAATTGAAGCGTCTATTTTAAGGACCAAGAATCTTAGAGAAGATTAATTTCCTTTTAGACAGGAAATAATCACAAAAATAAGAATTTACAAAATATCTTATGAATTTTCGACATAGAATTTATAATAATCTAAAATTTCAAGATAAGATTAAAATCTGTTATTTTTTATTAGGAGCCATTTTAGTAAAAATGAATATTAGCTTTTTACCTATTTGTTCAATAGTACAATGATTTTGAAATATAGTAAATGCATTTCCTTTAATTTTCTTTCTTAAATTCTTATCATTTTTTAATCTAAGAATTGCTTCAGCTAAGGATTCTGAATTTGCTTGTTTGCATAATATGATGTTTTCATTATTAGTAAATAATTCTTTTATAGCAGGAGTTTCACATGTAATCATTGGAATTTTCATAGCAATACCTTCAAAAATTTTATTTGGAATCACTAACATAGTTTTTTTAGTATTCCCAAATATCCCTAATCCTATATCGAAATTTGAGATTAATTCTGGTAATTCTTTTGTCTTTTGTCCTAAGAAAATTTTTGGAATAAATTTAATATTTCTAATGTTTAATTTCACTGCAAGTTCTCTGTTTATTTTATATGTTTGCCCCTTTCCTGCTAACCAAAAAGATATATCCTTTTGATCATCAAGTAATTTAAAAGCATTTATTATATATTCAACACCATGTAGAGGTATGTAAGATCCCCAATATCCTACATTAAATTGTTCTTTATTATTTTTTCTTTTTTCTCTTGGATAATAGAGGTCTTCTCTAGCCCCGACAAATACTCTTCTAAATTTTCTAATTGGAACATTATAGACTTCATGAAAATATTTAATATGAGCTAATGTATCCAGTATAACATAATTAGAGAGATGACACTCAAAAAAATCTAACAAATAATAATAAATCCAATAGTATAATTCAAGTTGAATTTTTTTCTTTTTAATAATGTTTAGATTTCGATCACTATAATAAGTAAGACGTTTAGAAATAAAAAAATCATAAACAAAAGGAATCTTTTTAATAGAGGCGTAAACTTTTGTCAATATAAAACTAATAGGTGCTATTCTTATATCATAAAAAATTAATAAATCAAATTTAATACCTTTGAATTTCTTAAAATACCTTAATAATTTTCTAATACCTTCGGATTTACTCAGATTTGCCAGATTTATTTCATAAACATTAACATTTTGCTTTTTTAATCCATTAATGAAGATATAATTACGTGAATAGTCTTTAGTATATAATCCAACATATAATACATTTTTTATTTTATTATTAATCATTTCTTATTCATGATCTTGTAAATCTTTTTAAGATTCTTAGTCCTAACCTTATCAATCGATGTATTATTATATCTTTTATAAATAATGCCTTAATATTAAAATCACTTTTTTTCTTGATAGATATCTCTCTCGTAATTATTTTTCATGTAATAAAATAATCTAGACAATTTATAATTTATAAAGCTATGAATTATTTTTTCCTAAACTTGAAAAATTAATAAGGTGCCATTTTGGGTTCATTAGTGCATCTATTTAATTGTGATTATCTATCTGTCTAAGAGATAAGGAACTTTTTTGAGACGGAGAATATTTTTCTTAAAATCTTATGTAAATATGAATCCTTTGTAAAGAAAGATTCTAATATTTCAATGTCAGAGACAGTCACAACTTTAAAAAGAACATTTAGGCTGAGATATAATAATAAAAATACACCAAAACTCAGAGGATTAAAATATTGAAATATCATTAAGTTCAAATTTCTTAGGATGGACAAATAAATACTTTTTAGTATAAATGCTTCTAAAATGAGAGCAGATAGTAATGAAATAAAAAATATTGAAAATATAAGTATAGGCTTTTTTATTTTTAATTTCATCTTGAATTTATTTAAAATTATAGTGTAACTGATTAAAGTTATTATATATGACACTATTAAGAACAAAACACTAACAATTATGCCATAAAAAATTAAACCAATTGTAAAAAATATTAATTGGAACAACCCAAAAACTATAACGATGAATGAAAGAATTTTTACTCTATAACTTGCAATTAGAAAACTTCCTAAAAAATAATCCTGTATATTAAAAATGATAGAAATCAAAGAAAGTTTTACTAATAATGAATAAATTAAATAAGATTCCCCATAAATTATAATAAGAAAAAAATCTGCCAGAAAAAGGAAAAATCCAGTGATTAATAAAGAAAGTAATAACATATATTTAAAAATTGAATTATAGATTTTTTGAATTTGACCAAATTGTTTTTTACTATATAATCTTGTAAGAGATACACTTAAAGGACGATTTAACGGTGAAACTGTTGCACCCGAAACGCTTCTATAACGTGTAGCAACTTGATATCCAGTAACCATTCCACCAACTTCATAAACTCCTATCATTTGAGGTTTTATATTTAGACTAAATGTGCCAAACGCTTCAATTATACTCAAAAATGAGCCATATTTATAAATTTTTTTAGCACAATCTATAAATGTATCCCTATCTTCTTCAGTTTTTTTAATCTTAAACTTAAATTTTAAAAAAATTATAAAGGAATTAATAATGAAAGGGATAAGAGCTGCTATTACATAAATTAATCCAATATATATCAATTTATTTGATACAATATAAAAAAAGAGAAATAAAAGACCTCCAACATAAACTAGATTATGTGTTATAAGTAAAAAGAGATTAACCCTAAACATGTTTAAAGCTCTCGTTAGTTCACTTAAAATACCATCGAGCCCACTAATTATAATTAATGGTGATAATAAATAAAATAGGTAGTAATATTCTTTTAAACTAATTTTAAAAAATCTTAAAAAAATTGTAAATATTAAAATGCTAAGTAAAAAAATTGGAATTAGGAACAAGATCCTTAAGATTAGTGCATTTCTAGTAAATGATCTCAATTTATTATTATAATTTAATGCATAATAACGAGAGATATAGTAAATCATTGAACCTCCCAAACTAGGAGGTAAGAAAGCTAAAACGGTCATAAAAATCCCAACTAATGATACGGCTAAAATTAAGTATTGCCATTCTTCTTGCGATATTGTCCTAGCGATTAAAGAAGCAGTTATTATAGAAAAGAAAAAATTTCCATAAGTTTGCATAAATTGATAGATCGAGTTTTTAGCTAAAATCTTATGTTCTTGTGTTACTTTTTTCTTTTCTTTTGGAGCATTTTCAGTGTTCATCTAAAAAAAAAAATAGAGTTATAGCAGTTATTTTAAATTAGATTTGTAAATGAATAAAAATTATTAAAGTGTTAGATAAATAAAATCCAATAGTGTAAAATTAAATCAAAAAATAATGGGTTTAATACCTTTTTTTTTTAAACTATTGGATTATATTTTCTATAAAACTTAATTTTTATTGGAGAACAATCTGAAAAAAAATACAAAGCTCTTAATGAAAATTAAATAAATTAAGATTTATTAACGCATAACTTTATAATCCTATAATTAAAAACTTTGAATTTCAAAATTAGTTTGAAAAGGAGTATAGATATTTACTCAAATTTCATAAAAAAATAATAAATTAATTATTCAATTTACTTTATTATGGAATTTTTTGATTTCGTTGAAAAAAGTATCAGAAATTTGTTAGCCTTTTTCAATTCTTTAAGTTTCGTAATTTTATTAGCTTTATTTGTAATCTTTTTTCACATAATCTTTTACTTATTCAGAGATAGAAAATATATTGAGGCTTTAAAGAAATTTAAGGATCCAGAAACAGTAACACTCAAAGATTTACAAGATTTTCCCTTAGTAAATATTATCATACCCGCATGGAAAGAGGGTAGGTTGTTTGAGGATTGTTTAATATCGATAACTAAATTAAATTATCCCAAATTAAAAATAATTATAAACGCAGGAGGTAATGAGGAGACAATAAAAATTGCTAATTTATTTATAAATTATAAAAATTTTTTAATATTAGAACAAAAACCTGGAGGAAAAATAAAAGCAATAAATGATTGCCTAAAGTATACTACTGAAGGCATTATCTGCACAATTGATGCAGATATTTTGATTAATGATGAAGCATTTTATCGTTTAATTTATCCTATAACAAATTATGAACAAAATGTAGTCGCGGGAAAAGAAGAACCATTTGAATTCTTACGAAATAAAAATTTAGTTAAATATCTTAAAATTACCAGAAATTTATTTTTTAGACAGAAATTTGCCCGATATAAAAAAAGACAAATTTCAGGACCAAATACATGTTTTAAATATGATGTAATAAAAGCAATCGGCAAATTTACTGAGGAGGGGTGGTATGGAGCGTCTGATAGAATGAGGGGGTATGATATAATCTCAAAAGGGTATCAGATTTATCAACTAATCGATCCCCGGTCTAGTGTTGCTACTGATTATCCTTCTCATATTAGGACATACATCAATCAAAATAAAAGATGGATCGAAAATGGGTTGATTAGTAATGAATATGAAAAGAAAAGATTAAAAAGGATTGCCTTTTTTTTAAATACGTTATTTTTACTTTATATTTTTATTACCCCAATTTTCATATTCATAAATCTTTACCTATTTTTAACAGGTCTTCTTTTTATATTATTTAAATATTTAAAAATAATAAGACAATATATTTTTTACAAGATTTCTACTAATAAAAGATTTCAATTGAAATTCAATTATACATTTTTCATTGTAATCCTTTTCTATATCTATATCGAATTTATCACGAATATTAATGTTATTTATGACTTAATTTTTCATAGGAAAAAACTTAGGTGAATAATAACTTAATTTTAAAAGATATTCAAGGCATTTCCCATCATATAATCTTTTTTGTCCATTCTAAATAGTTTTAAAATAATAAAACCTTTTTAATTGAAAGAATAATTTATAAAGTATCTTAGAGAAGGAATTTAATATCTGTGAACAATATGGGTAATATAAAAACAATTTTTAGAAAATTATTAAATAGAATTTATGAAAGAGTTTATATACCAAAAGTATACAAATATTTTAGAGGCAAAGTAGATATTACAAATGAGATCACCCAATTTCATAAACTCTATTATAATTCATGGGGAGAGGATGCGACATGGAGAAAAAACATGCATTGGTTGGGTATACCAATATTAAAAAATCCTTTTGATCTATGGATATTTCAAGAAATAATTCACAGCTTAAAGCCAGATATAATAATTGAATGCGGCACTAAATATGGTGGAAGTGCATTATATCTTGCATCTATATGTGATATGGAAAATAATGGAAAAATTATTACAATCGACATCGAGGATCAAAAAAATAAACCGCAACACAAAAGAATTCATTATTTGCTTGGATCATCGATATCTGAAGAAATTGTTAGAAAGGTTAATAATTTAATAGAAGAAGATGATAATGTTTTAATTATTTTAGATTCGCTACACACAAAAGACCATGTTCTTGAGGAATTAAAAACGTACAGTAAATATGTTAAAAAAGGAGGATATATAATTGTCGAAGATACACATCTAAATGGATATCCAATTGCTCCCTTTTTTGGTCCGGGTCCAATGGAAGCCGTAATGGAATTTTTAAAAATAAATAAAGATTTTCAAATCGATAAGAATAAAGAAAAATTTCTTATGACTTGGAATCCCAATGGATACCTAAAAAAAGTAAAATAAACAATTAATTTTTGTTTATTGCGACAAAATATCTAATATTTTTCCTTTCATATAATCTGGCTTTTTAATTCCATATAATTTAAGAATTGTTGGTGCAATATCTTGATAATTAATTAACTCTTCTCTACCTTTCTTTATATTTTTACCAAATGCTAAAAATAAACCTTTATTGGTATGACTATAAACTTCTGTTCTTCTTTTTATAAAGAATGATGGTTCTTTTGTTAGAATATATTTATCATTTAGGACAATTAAAAAATCTGGAAACCCACTTTTATTGTATTCTATGATCTCTTTGACATATTTATCATTCCATAACGATTTTCTAATAATATCTATTCTGTTTCTATCATTTCCATATAAAAATAATGCTCCCATATTGGATGTTAATTTTTGAACAAATGTACGTGGTTTATCAATATTATCAAGATCAATTCCTTTATCTTTTTTAATCTGTGTTTCTCTTTTCTCATAATTAAAATACTTTATATAGAATTTCTTAATAATATGAATTTTTATAAAAGGTCTAATGACATCATATAGTTTCAAAAAAATATTTCTTAATCTTTTTGTTCTTACATTATCAAAATATAATAATCCTTTTTTTTCAAGCAATCTAGGGAAGTTTAATACTTTTGTATAGAATTTAAGCCCATGATCACTAAAAATGATTAAATTATCAAAATTATTTTCTTTTATAATTACTCCTAAAAACTCATCAATTTTCTTATAAGCTAATTGAATATAGTTTGAAATCATTTTTTCACTCCCTATTACTTTATGAGAAAATGCATCAGGTAATCTTATGACATAAACCAATAAATCAAAATCTTCTTTCATCTTTCTTAAAAACAATTTTGTTTTCATTTCAAATGTTTTTATGATTTCTGGTAAATTTTTCCCTTCAACAATCCAATTTTCTTCTAAGTTTTCCTTTAAATCTTTTGGAAAGCAAGAAAATGAGGGAGAAAGAATACCAGCTATCATTTCTCCATTTATTTTCCACGCAGGGTACGTACCAGGGATATTTAAGGCAAAAATCTTTAAATTTGGTATTGAAAGTATTGATCTATCTTTCCAGACAGATGAGTTAAAAATACCTTTGATTGGATGGATGAAAGTATAATATCCTAATTGATCTACATCTTGACCAGAAAACAGGCATGGCCATGAAGGAATTGTTTGATGTGGTACAGTAACTTTTAGATGAGATGAAAATCCATTATCAATAATTTTTTGGAAATTTGGAATCAATTTCCTTTCGAGTAATGGTTGAATACTCTCAAGACAACCCCCATCTATACCTATAATTATATTCTTTATTCAAATTCACCAAATTTTTTCTATTAATGATTTAAAACTTTCAATTTCTTTTAAACTCGAATAATTTTGAAAAACAAATTCTTTGGCTAAATTTTGTAATTCACGAAATTTGGATTGGTTTTGTTTCCATAGGTTATAAACTTCTAATATTTTTTCTTTTATTGCTTCTGGAGTTAATTCATCTATAAAAAAACTAAATTTCTTGCCTTGTAATAATTCAATAGAACCTATAGTTTTACTAGATATCACAATAAGTTTTGCTGCTAATGCTTCCATAATTGCTCTTGGAAATGGCTCTCTACGGGAAGAAAATAAGAAAACATCATTACTTTTATAATAATGATGTATTTTATCATTACTGATATATCCATAGTACTTTATAAAAGCTGGAAATCGATTTTCTAGATTAATTACCTTTGAACTTAAGGGGCCTGTACCACAAAATTCAAAAAATAATTTTAGATCCTTCTCTTTTTCTAAAAGAATTTCAATACCTTTTAAAAGGACGCCAACGCCCTTGTGAATATCATCAATGTGGCCAATGTAACAAAATTTTATTAAATCTTTTCTTTCTTTTTCTACATTATTCTTAGAGTATTTTTCTAAATTTATACCATGGATTATGTGAATCACTTTTTCAGGATCATAGAATTTATCTAAAAAATGTTTTGCACTTTTTGATAAAGCATGGTGGTAAAATCTCTTTTTGAATAAAGAAAAAAAAAGTATTGACAACCTATATTTAGTATTGTATAAAGAAAAAAGCTTATCACTATATAAAGGCTTTCTATATCCTATAATATACCTTCCACGTCTAAGTAATAAACTAAAAAGCATAAAAATAATATTCTGTTTAAAAGTAGAACAAGATGTATAAATAATATCATTTTTTTTAACGATCCTATAAAATTTTATCAAATTCCAAGGATAAGGAAATGTAAATACTAAATTAGAAATATTTATAGTTGCAAATTTCATTCGAGTCCTTATTTTAACTCCATTTAATTTATCAGCAATTGCCCTTTTGGATAACAATCTTTTTCCAATAAATATATTCGTATGAACAAAAGACGTTTTAAAGTATTTATTTAAACCTGCTGCTAATTCCATAGATGAAATTTCTCCACCTCTACCATTTTCAAGAGCTAATGGAGAAACAATAAGAATCTTGACCATTTTTTAAACAGAATTTTGAATAAAATAATATAATTGATTCTTTAAAAATTATGATTACATTTAGTTTTATTCAAAATTTAGTAAAAGTATATGAAATTTTTTGCTATAATTAAGAACGATATTTGAGATATAAGAATCATTAACTAAATTTTGGATAAAATATGCATAGATTAATAAGATTTTCATCAAAAATTAATAAATAACTTAAAAATTAACTAAATATTTTTAAAACTATGAATAATCTTATACCAATTGAGAAGGTAATTGAAGAAAACCCACGTGTTAAAGAACTTGAAAATCAAGGATTTATTATCAATCCTACAAAAATTTCTGAATATTTAGATGACTTTAAAAATCGAATATCTGCTACACCCAATAGGGATTATTGGAAGGAAAAACGAGTTTTAATTACTGGTATAAGTGGTTTCGCAGGAAGCTATTTGGCGGAGGAATTATTAGATCTAGGGTGCGAGGTCCATGGAACTATACGTAGACATGCGGTCCCAATGCACGAAAATATTGAGCATTTAAGAGGTAGAGTATCATTACATGAAGCTGATATTACAAGTGCGGAAAGGATATTAGGAATTTTTGAGAAAATTGAACCTAATGCTGTATTTCATCTTGCTGCTGAATCCTTTATACCAACTTCATTTAGAGAACCCGCAAGAGTAGCTCATAATAATATAATTGGCACAATAAAAATATTTGAGGCCGTAAGAAGATTTAATAATAATTTAGATAGTATTCAAGTAGCTTGTAGTAGTGAACAATATGGTTTAGTAGATCCAAATGAGGTTCCTGTTACTGAAGATATAAAAAAGAATCCTTTTCGACCAAGAAGTGTATATGGGATTTCTAAATGTGCTACGGAGCAAATTGCTTGGTTATATTATAATTCTTATGGGATTCCTAGTATAATCACTCGTGGATTTAATCATGAAGGTCCACGAAGAGGAATTCAATTTTCTACTAGTGTAGTTCATCGGCAAATAGTTGAAATTTTAAATAAATTAAGAGATAATATAATAATTGGAAATCCAAATGCTATTAGAGATTATACGCATGTTAAGGATACAGTAAATGCATATATATTGGTTAGTGAAAAAAAGAGCTACGGTGAACCATATAACGTCTGTTCTGGTAAAGGAATTACTATTGCAAATTATGTAGAATTAGCTAAAAGAATCTTCAATGTCTCTGCTGAAGTATTTGTTGATAAAAACAGATTACGACCAAGTGAAGTGCCTTTATTAATAGGCAGAAATGACAAAATTATAAATGACATTGGATGGAAACCTATAAGATCAATAATTGATATTATTAAGGAAGGGGTTAAATACTTCCAAGAACATCCAGACCAATTAGGAATTGAAGCTCATTAATAAATTTTTCAGTTCTTCTTAACTGGTTCTAAGATTTCAACTAAATTAATCCATATCATTCCAAAATTTTATTTGCTCAACTTTATTATATATGTTAATGAAAAAAGATCAACAAGGAAAAGCAGTAATATTACTAACTATTGATGCTTTAAGAGCTGATCACTTAAAATCCTATGGATATCACCGAAATACAGCACCAAATATAGAAAAATTGGCTGAAAAAGGAACTATTTTCATAAACGCAATAACAAATGGACCTGAGTCACCTACTGCATTCTCTTCACTATTCACTTCAATTTTACCTTTATTAGATGGAGGATTTAGCCCTTTACCCCCTCAAAAAATTACATTACCACAGCTCTTAAAAGAAAATGATATAAATACTTATGCTATTCATAGTAATCCTAATTTAGGAAAATTTTTTAATTTTAACCGTGGATTTGATGTTTTTTTGGATGGAGAAAGATATAAAAAAGATTCCACGAATAGTTTAAAACACCAATTAAGTGCTTATATAAAAAAATTATTAGATTACAATAATCTATCAAATAAATTAATATATCGCCTTAAAGGATTTAATACATTAAAAACATGGTTAAGAAAGAAAATGCCCTTTCTTACAGAAATTTTATTACCATTTACTCCTATAGCTTATAATGCTCCTTATGTTGTAAGCAAATTAATTTCTTTTATAGAAACTTCTCAAAAACCCCTATTTATTTGGGCTCACTTTATGGATGTTCATAGTCCTTATAATCCACCTAGGCGAAATGTTCTAAATTTCAGGAATAAAGATTTTAATATTACTGAAAGAAAGTTTTTAGTAGAAAAAGTATATCTTAGGGCTAAAGGAATTGAAATAACACCTAAAATGATAGATGATTTAAAAATACTCTATGATGCTGAAATTAACTTTATTGATGAATATTGTGCAATTCTCTTTGAAGCGATTAAAAAAAAAATTCAAAGCAACTGCTTAATAATAATAGCGGCTGATCATGGTGAGAGCTTTTATGAACATGGATTCTTTGGTCATCAAGGGAGTATTTATGATGAAGTGTTAAAAATTCCTCTAATAATTGTTGAATTAAGTAAAAAATCAATTAAAAAAAAGGTTAAAGAAACAATTCAATTAATTGATATAACACCAACTATATTAGATTATTTTGGAATAGAAGTTCCTGAAAACTTTCAAGGATTAAGCCTTCTTTCGATGACCAGAGGTGAATCTATAAAAAGAAAGGATTTTGTAATTTCTGAATGTTACCAAAAAAGCGGATATATGAAAAGAAATCAAGAGGAAGGTTTAATTTTATTAGCAATACGAAATCAAGGATGGAAATACATTTTTGATGAAGAAAATGATAAAGAATTTTTATTTAATTTGAACTTAGATCCTCAAGAGGAAAATAACCTAATCCATGAAAATACTAAAAAATTGTTGGAATTTAGAGCAATAAAACAACATCATATCAAGAAAATAACTGAATCCTATGAGGAAAAATTAAAAATCATTAAATCTATTGATAAATTAAAATTAGATGGATTAAAATAAAGAAAAATTACTTTATGTTTTTTTAAATCATAAATTTACAAATTTAGTTCTTTTTTTTGAATTTGAATCAATTCTAAAATGCCTTTTTCTCCTAATTCTACAATTTCTCTTAATTTATTCTTAGTAAAAGTAGCTCTCTCCGCGGTTCCTTGGATTTCCATAATTTCAGATTTCTCATTCATAACTAAATTGAAATCAACATCTACTTTTGAATCTTCACTATAATCTAAATCTAATAGAATTTGGCTATTTTTTATACCTAAAGATACTGCTGCTAATACAGTATAATCTGGAAATTCATAAATGAGTTGTTGGTTGTAGAGATGATTAATAGCATCAAATACTGCTATGAACGCTCCCGTAATTGAAGCACATCTCGTACCTCCATCAGCTTGAATAACATCGCAATCGATTTTTATAGTACGTTCACCAAGTTTTTCATAATTAAAACCGGCTCGTATACATCTCCCTATTAATCGTTGGATCTCAACTGATCTGCCTCTGTTAGGCTCTCTTTTGTTTCTCACTTGTGTGGCTCTAGGTAACATCGAATATTCTGCGGTAATCCATCCAGTTCCTGTATCAACTAAAAAACGTGGAACAGATTCTACAACTGAGGCTGTTACAATTACTTTCGTGCTTCCCTGAGTTATTAAAACAGAACCTTCAGGATATTTAAGGAAATTTCTCTTTATAGTAATTTTCCTTAATTCATCAAATTTTCTTCCATCAAATCTTTTATTTCCAAGCATTTCGTAACTCAAGTAATTATTATTTCAATATTATTAGAAATGAAAGAGTATATTAGTATATTTTTTGTAAAGTAAAAAAGTTTCTAAAATTAGGATCTCAATATTGGACTTTAGCATAGAATATTATCATAGGGTTGTCTGTGATTTTTTAATCATCCAATTCTTTATTCTTAGAAGATATAGTTTTCTGAAACTTATATTTTTTGGATAATTTTACAAGCATTTATAATTTCTTTCCATATAACTTCAATTGTATCATTTTTTAGTAAAACAGATTTATCTTTCATTCGTTTTATGATTTCTTTTTCCCTATTTGGTTGAGATACATCCATATCAACTAATTTTTTAAGATTTCCGATTTTCTTGGCAACCTCTACTCTTGTATTTAAGAGGTTAATCATTTGATTATCAATTTCATCAATTTCTTTCCTATATAATTCTATTTCCTTTTTAACGGCATTAGGTTCTTTCATATAATTACATCACCACAATTAATTAGAAATAAAAAAAAAATATATATTTTTAAAATATGTACTCTAAATTTAGTTCTAAAGCTGCAACAGGAAATTTTAATTTGAAATTTAACAAAACTTCTGGGTGTATTTCACCGATCTCTCCAATTTTCTTTCCTTTCAAATAAACACTCCCATATCTACCTTCAAGATAAGTAGGATTTTTGTCAGGTTTAATTTCATAATCATCATAACACCCTAATGAAGTTATAATAAAATCTAAAGTAGATCTAATCTCTGTGAAATCTGAATGTTCATGATATGTTGTTGCTGCGACATGAATTTCTCTTCTTGTCCCCGTTTCTTTACTACTATCTAGCAAAATAATATCCCCAACTTCGAAAATTCTTATAGGTTTTTCTTCAGATCTATTGTTTGAAAGAGTCTCCAGCAATTTCGGTAAGATAGTAGTTCTTGTAGTATTATATTCTTTTGATACAGGGTTTAAAATCTGTACATGACTTGTTTCTTCAAACTCTTGTTTCATGTAATTATAAAGCTTTTCAGAGTTAGATAAAATAAAGTTCAGGACTTCTAAATATCCCGCTCCAATCATTATAGTCCGAATTTTATTCGAAAAAGATTGAATCGGATGATATTTTCCGATACATCCTTCTCTAATGGTTGTAGGTAATTTATCATATCCATATCCAATTGCGCATTCTTCGGTAAAATCAACAACGTGCATTATGTCTCCTCTAAAAGCTGGTACCCAGACATCTAAATATCCTTTCTTTTTTGATTGTTTAGCATCTAGTCTAACCTTATTAAAACATTTTATCATATCTTTTGAAGATAAACTGATTCCTATATAATCATTAATATAATCAATCCCAACCTCCCACTTCTCAGGATCCAGATTTGGAGTAAGAATTTCCTTCCCTTTCTCATAATTTACCTTAACACTTTCAATTTTAGCTCCCATATCTGCTAAAGTTGTTGATAAAATATTTAAAGCTAAATTGACAGCTTTAAAATCTGTTCCAGTTAAATCTAAAAATAGATTTTTGGTATCATCTGTAACTGTTGTCAATATTCCATTTATAACTGGAGGAAAAGATAAAACCTCATTATTATTATCAAAAATTATAGGATACACTTCTTTTCCTTCTAAAATATGAGCATATTCAGTCCCCTTCTCATGTAATAATAAGATTTCTTCTAAATTCATAGGATATCCATCACCATGTAATGGAATAAAACTTACAGAATCTGGTTTGACAGCTGTATATCGATAAGGAGGTGTTATTTTATCAAGATCATGAACACCTATTGCTACTTTTTTTCTATCTCGTCCAACTGCCCAGTGTAGATGTTCTTGGATGTTCATTAAAGTTGCAACCTCATCTTCATCCAAATCAATATTTCTAATTACACCACAGACAATATATGGTCGAACTTGATTAACTATTGAATCAACATTTAATTCAATTTCTCCAGGAGAAATTTCAAAGGAGGGTATTCCTAACTTAATTTCATAATATCCCTGAAGTGCTCTGGCAATCCCTTCGGGACTAGAAAAGTCAGGTCTATTTGGATTATATTCAACTTTAATTTTTTGCTCTTCTTCATTTATATCTTCTAAATCTAAACCAATCCATTGCAAATCATATTCTAAATTCTTAATACCTAATTTTTTTCCCACTAACCTCTCTAATCGATCTAATTTAAGTTCTAATGTTGGCAATTCTTCAAAACCTCCATTTTAATATGGTTGATTCCGCAACCATTTTATTGGGTTAATATATAAATCTCTAATATCCTTCCTATCAAAATACAACATAGCTATTCTCTCAAGTCCTTGACCCCATGCTAAAACACGAGTTGGATCTTTAATTCCCCAAGGATATGTAACCTCAGGTCTAAAGATTCCTGAGCCTCCAAATTCTAACCATTCACCTAATTTATCAAAGTATACAGAAACTTCCATACTGGGCTCAGTATAAGGAAAAAATCCAGGTCTTGTTATAATCTTTTTAAATCCTAATTTTCTGTAAAATTCTTTTAGTAATCCAATTAAATCACATAGTGTTAAATTATCATCAATAACTATACCTTCAACTTGAGTAAACTCCGCTAAATGTGATTTATCTACTTTTTCATTTCTGAATACTCTATCAATGCAGAACACTTTAACTGGTGCTTTTTCCTTATTTCTATAAAATTCTGCTAATCTTCTTATTGTAGTTGCTGTAGTATGAGTTCTCAATACTGTTTTTTTTGCTATTTCAACATCCCATTCAGAACCCCAACCAAGTGACCCCGAATCACCACCATTCTCATGTGTTGCCTTAACTGCTTGTACTCTATCACTTTCTGGCAATTTAGCAACTTTAGGATTATTCAAATAGAAAGTATCTTGCATTTCTCTGGCCGGATGATCTTGGGGTTGAAATAAAGCATCAAAATTATAAAATGCACTTTCGATTATCGGACCTCTAATCTCAGTAAATCCCATTGAAATAAATATTTCTCTTATCTCATTAACTAATCTGATCATAGGATGTAGTTTTCCTGCTTTTAATAAGGGGCCCGGCTTGGTAACATCAAAAGGTTTTAAATCATAATTTTTCCAAGTTCCAGAGATCAACATCTCAGAAGTAATTTTACTAATTTGCTCTAATTCTTTAATTTTTGAGATTTCAATTTTTTTACCCTTTTCAGTTAAACTTATGATTCTTTCAGTTCTACGATTTTTATTAACCAACTTTCTTTTATTTAGTAGATCCAATTGTAATAATTCATTTTTAGATAATGTAGAATGATCAATAACAGGATTTTCTTTAAATTTTTTTAGAAATTTTTCAAAATCTGTTTCAGGAAAATTTTCAGCAGTAATAAATATTTTATTTTCTCCTGAAGCTTTGCTTTGCGCAATCCATCTTTTTTTTTTTAAATTTGAAATACCTATATAAAAAATATTTCTATCTAAATGAGATTTTCTTAAGAATTCATCTAAACTTAATTCTTTAATATTGTTTTCTAATAATATATTTATTAATTGACGTTCCGGGAGGCCATCTTCTAAGTAATCAATTCCTTCTTTATTTAAAGATATTTGATTAACTTCTTCTTCCCTAAAATGCCCTAAATCATTCTCAATTAAATCATTAATTGCAGACATTAGTACAATATAATCTATTTTCAATTCTTTTGCCAGATCAGTAGCAAGTACCTCAGAACTCTTTTTCTTTAATACCTTTAAAATATCAATTACTTGCTTTTTAAGTCTAATTGTCATATGCTTTAGCTAAATTTTTTTACTTTTTTATTATATCTTTTAAAATCTCTAATTTATTTAAATCTTTCGTGGATTAAATCATTCTGAATAGCCCAATCTCGAATTAGAAAGAATCTTTTTTATATTAAATGTAAAAATTCTGGATCTTAATAAAAGTAAAACCAAAAATCTCCGCAGCCAAGAGCATAATTTTAGTTTAGTAATTTTATTCCCTTGGCAGAATAAAGAATTTAAAGAAAAATGAATCTTGATAGAAAAATCTGTTTAGTTTAATACTGATATTTATTAAATTCGTAATCATTATCTCAAGAATTCATTTTTACTATAATTTATTATATAATCATGTCCTAAAAAATTTTCCTATGATGCTTTTCTCGAATAGAAGTAGAACTAATTTTATTGTTATTTTTATCTTTGAGAACAGGAATTACAATTAAAACAAGAGGTTCTAATCCTTTTTTCTCTCTATTTTCATTTAATCTTAAAGCATTTTCATACGTTTCCTGGCTAACTATTAAGCCTTCATATTCTGGATCTTGAGCATATTTATCCATATCTGCCCAATTTTTAATTTCAACAATATTAATTCGCTCTAAATCAGCAAAAGAATTAATATATGTCATTAAATTCTCTTTTCTGGTTTTGTAATCTTCCAATTTTGAGGAATATTGTTTATTTTTTAATAAATCTTGAGATGTCAGCCCAATCTCTATAAATTCAGAAATGGATAAAGCAGTTTTTAATAAAAATTTATGTCCCTCGTGGAGATGATCGAAAGTTCCCCCTAATCCAACTTTCTTTAGAATCTGAAAAACCCCCAGCCAAAAAAACAAATGTAATTTATTCTTTTATTTTTAAATTTTCTTTCTTACTTGTGCCTTCCTTCTTCTTTTCGGTAGGACTCTTTAATCTTACTGAATATATTTGTTTTATCTCCATAAGGTCCTCACACTTTTCGCATTTATCTATCCTTTTAAATATAAAATCTCCTTTCTCATAATTTCTGACTTTTGTCATTCCACATAATTTACAGATCAAAATTGTTAGAGTTTGTCTAATAGGTTCAGTAGGACTTTTTCGGATTTGGATTAATGTAGCCCCAAAACAAATAAACATAAAACCAATTGACCAACTTGTGACTTTATCTAGACCAGTATCAAGATAGATAAATATTACTCCTACAACGATTAATATAATTAATAAAATGTTCTTTAAAACGCTTTTTAAAGTAATTCCTTTTTTGAGTATTTCCTCGTCTTCTTCGTCTTCAATCATTACAATTGTCCAAATATCTTCTTTCCTATGCTTTATAATAGAAAAGAATAAATAAATTTTTTTATTATAAAAAGTTAATAGATTATAGATATCAAACATAACTTAATATAAAAATGAGATGAATAATATATATCAAATAGCACAGACAACAGATCCCATTTCTCTTATAATATCATTATTGTGGTTAGTACTTATATTTGTATCAATGTTTTATGGACAAAAAATACAAGCATGGAAAGCAGCTAAAGACCTTCAAACTGCTTTAGAAAAATTGAAAAAGTGGAATGATGAATGCAAAGAAATTTTGATTACAAACTTTAAAGAGTTTGCTGATAAGAAGAAAACACAGAAAGATTTAATGTTCCAACTCGAAGATTTAATGACTTTTGTCACTATTGGACCTGTATCTCTCGATCCATATGGAATTATTCCTAAATTCGATCATGTTGTTGATGTTCGAGACAATAGGTATAAAGAGGAAGTAGAATTATTAGCTCCAAATGCTGATACTGTTCAAAGAGAAAATTTGGAAAATTTATTGGAAGCAGCCATGGCTATAGATTTTATCTACAGGCTAATTCGACACTATCTTATACTTGGCAAGAAATCAAAATCAATGATTTTATTACTTCAGATTTCATACCAATTGGGATTAATTATGAGTATGGCAAAAGCCTATTATCTCGCAGCTAAAGCTTTCTCAGAAGGATCTCCTATAGGAGATGGCTTAGGAGCTTTAGTTGCAGCTAGCTTTATAAGAGCTGTTACAGATGATGATATTAAAGTTGATGAAATTGCACGAGATACAATTGTCCAGGAGGTAAATTTTGAAGAAAGGACAATTTTTGTAGTACGTGCTAAGGGTCCGGGGGGAACTGTTGGAAAACCAGGAAAAGCTATCAAGAAATTAATTGATCAGCATGGAGATACTATTTCAAGAATAATTATGATTGATGCTGGGCTGAAGCTTACTGGAGATAAAACCGGTTCAATAGCAATAGGTGTTGGTGCAGCTATAGGAGGTATAGGAATTGAAAAACACTTTATTGAAGAAGCTTCAACTGAAAAATCAATACCGATTGATGCTCTTATTTGCAAGGAATCGTTAGAAGATGCAATAACAACCATGAAAAGACCAATTACTCAATCTGTTGTAAAATTTGTTGACAACATAAAAACATCTATCCGAAAACGGACAGAAAAAGGTACAAAAATTATTATAGCTGGTATTGGCAATACAATTGGAATTGGAGTATAATTATTACTTATTGTTTTTAACTAAGATTTATTTTTTTACCAATATTTTTAGCAATTTTTGTAAAATAACTTTTAATCTCTAAAAGCAAATATCGATAATATCACCATAAGAAAAATAGAAATGATTTTATAATTAAGGAAATATCATTAATTAATTGAATTTTATAATCAAATGAAAAATATATTAGATAATTAAGTCAAAATTTAAATTGAGGTGGAAAGAAAATTTACGGCTATATGGGAAAGATTCTGAGAGTTGATTTAACAAGTGGTAAAATTAGTGAAGAATTTCCTGATGAAGAAACATTAAAATTGTATTTAGGAGGAGCAGGATTAGCAACTAAATATTTACTTGAAGAAGTGCCAAAAGGAGTTGATCCATTAGGACCAGAGAATAAACTTATATTTATGACTGGACCACTTACAGGTACTCCCTCACCTAGTACTGGAAGATATAGTATAGTTTCGAAATCTCCTCTTACTGGAGGATGGGGCGAAGCTAATTCCGCTGGTTATTGGGGTGTAGACTTTAAAAGATCTGGTTTTGATGGAATTATTTTCGAAGGAGTATCCTCTAAACCTGTTTATTTTCTTACGGAAGAGGGAAAAGCGGAATTAAAAGATGCTTCAGATATATGGGGTAAAAAAACTCACGAGGCAACAAAGATAATAAAGGAGAGACACGGAGAGAGATATAATGTTGCTTTGATTGGTCCTGCAGGTGAAAATTTAGTTAAATATGCGGCAGTTATGAATGATTGTGATAAACCTTTCTATGGGCGAGCTGCGGGACGATGTGGTATGGGTGCAGTAATGGGATCTAAAAAGTTGAAAGCGGTAGTATCGCATGGAAAGTCAAAAATTGAAGTGGCAAAACCAGACGAATATAAGGAAGAAGCAAAGCAGAGATTTGATTGGGTAAATCAAAGTTTATTAAAGATGACTTTAGAGGTATTCGGAACAGCCACTATGGTTGACCTCGTAAATATTAAAGGAGGGCTCCCAACAAATAATTGGCAAACAGGAGTATTTCCTAAGCCTGATGTTATTAATGGAACTGCTATCAATGATAATATCCTTATAGATAGAAAACCATGTTTTTCATGTCCAATTGCTTGTGGAAGAATTGCAGAGATTAAAGAAGGTCCATATAAAAGTGTTGGTGAAGGACCTGAATATGAATCTATTGGTGCTTTAGGTACTATGTGTGGTCTTGATGATTTAAATGCGATTACTTATGCCCACTTTCTATGTAATGAATATGGTCTTGATACTATTTCTGCGGGAAATACTATTGGTTTTGCAATGGAATGCACTGAAAAGGGAATTTTAACTGATACAGATGGTATTAATCTAAAATTTGGGAATGCTCAAGCAGTTATTGAAATGCTTGAAAAAATTACCAAACGAGAGGGTATTGGCGATCTTTTAGCTGAAGGTGTGAAAATAATGTCAAATAGATTAGGTAAAGGTTCTGAAAAGTTCGCTATGCATGTGAAAGGTCTTGAACTTCCTTGTTATGATCCTAGAGCAGCAAAAATTACTGGTTTAGCTTATGTAACAGCAAATCGAGGGGGAGATCATATAACTGCTTATATTGAAGGTCCAGCATTTCTAGCGATGCCCTTTATGATTGTTGATGATGCAGATGTGGGTGATCCACTCCAAGAAATACCAGAAAAGACAAGAATAGTAAAAGATTTTGAGGATTCGTTTGGTGTTTTTGATGCGATTGGTGGATGTAAATTCATGGGGATGGTCCTTACTGCAGAAGATTGGGCTGGATTAATTTCAAAGCTTATGGGTTACGATTTTACAGCTACTGACTTTAGAAAAACAGGTGAAAGAATTTACAACCTTGAAAGGGCATTTCTAGTAAGAGAAGGTTTTTCAAGAAAAGATGATACTTTACCTCCAAGATTATTAGAAGAACCCTTACCAGAGGGACCTGCTGAAGGACATACAGTCAATTTAGCCCCTATGTTGGATGCCTATTATGAATTTCGTGGTTGGGATAAAGATGGCAAACCAACTAAAGAAAAACTTCAAGAACTCGGTTTAGATTGGGTTATTAACAAAATCTATTAATATTTTTTATATATTTTTTTTTATTAAATTCTAAAAAGTGAGAATGTTGGGAGAGAAAAAAGTTACATATGCAGATAAACCTTGGTTAAAATCTTATAAAATTGGACCATTTCCACTTAAAAAAACAATGCAACCATATCCAGAGATAAATATTTATCAATTCCTCGTGGATTCTGCTACAAAATATCCAGACAACATTGCAACCAAATATCTTGGAGATGAGATGACTTATAAAGAATTAAAGCTTAAAGTTGATAAACTTGCAAGTGCTCTCGTCGACTTCGGAGTAAGAAAAGGAATTATGGTTGCTTCTGTTCTTCCTTCTTCTCCTGAATTTATCTTAATTCATTTTGCTGCCTTGAAACTTGGAGCTATACATGTGCCATTAAGTATATTGCATGATAAGGTAGATTTAGAATACGAATTAAAAGAAAGTGGAGCAGAGGTTGTTTTATGTTCATATCGGCGTCTTGAACGTGTGAATGAAGTAAAACCAAATACTAACCTAAAAACCGTGATATACACACCAATCAAATTATTTCCAGATTACAAATTACCAGATATGAAAAAGCTTACTGAACATGGATATTATTTGTTAGATGACTTGCTAGAAAAATATGAGCCCCATACAGAAACAGTAAATATTAATCCTAAAGAAGATTTAGCATTACTTCCTTTTACAGGAGGTACAACGGGGGTACCTAAAGCAACAATGCTAACTCATTTCAACGTTACTTCTAATGTAATCCAATTATTCCATTGGATGATGGATCCCCTAAAGTCTGGTATAATAGGAAAAGCCGCAGTAACAATATGTGTTCCGCTTTTTCATGCATACGGACAAATCAGTATGCATGTTTGTGTATCATGGGGATTGAAAATGTTATTAATGGATCCAAGAGATATGCTTAAAATTGCAGAAGTTATTAAAGAAATTCGACCATTTATGGTTTTAGGTGTACCAACTCATTATATGTATTTACTTAAATTAGATCTTCCAAAAGCTCCAATTTTTTATATTTCTGGAGCTGCACCCTTAGCTCCTGAACTTGCTGATGAGTTTTCAAAAAAAACGGGAGTTCCTATGAGTGAAGGATATGGTGCAACAGAGACTAGCGCATCTAGCCATATTAATCTTTCTTCAATGTCGAAAGTTACAGGATTTATGGCAGCTACGAAACCTGGAGTCGGAGTACCTATAGCGGACACTGAAGTTAAACTTGTTAGTCCAGATACAGGAGAAGAAGTACCCTTCGGAGAAGCTGGTGAAGTTTGGATTCGTGGACCACAAATTATGAAAGGGTATTGGCCAACTCCAGGCAAAGGTTTAACAGAAGATGGTTGGTTGCAAATGGGAGATATTGGAATAATGGATAATGATGGATTTTTTAGAATAGTAGATCGAATAAAAGACATGATTAATGTATCAGGAAATAAAGTATACTCACGGGTTATTGATGATATTTTGCATGAACATGAAGCAATTGATGAAGCAGGTGTGATTGGAATTCCTGATATTGAACGTCCTGGGAGCGAAAGAGTAAAAGCATTTGTCCAACTTAAAGAACCTTTTAAGGGGAAGGTATCTGAATCAGAGATTATTGAATTCTTGAAGGACAAAGTAAAACCATACGCCTTACCAAAAGAAGTGGAGTTTCGCGATAGTTTACCATTAACTATGGTAATGAAGCTTAACAAGAAACAGCTAAGAGATGAAGAAGCAGCTAAAAGGAAATAAAGTTTAGAAACTTTATACTTGAGTTATAATAAAATAAGAGGACTTAAAGGATTAGAAAATCTTGTAGATTTATCGGAATTATATCTTAATAAAAATCTATTTTCATCAGGAATATATCAAGAATTTAACTTAAAAAATGGTTCATTTGATAATGTTTACAAACCTCTCAGAGACTTGTGGAATATTGTAAAAAAATTAAATAAACAGCATACAGCCTAATAAAACTAAATTCTAATTTTTTAACACTTTTTATTTACTTTTATGATTAAAATTAGATTACCTATAAAAATCAATTAAAATTTAAAATAAATGAAATATTGAGTTTCCAAAGACTTTACCCTTAACATTAGCTATGAAAATTTTTAAAAGAAAACTAAGAGATGAAGAAATCGCAAAAATGAAAGAAAGGGGGAGAAATTAAGTAAAGTTAAAATTTATACAATATTTTTTGTTTTTAATAGATAAATGAAATATTTATTGAAATCTTAATTTAATAAAATAAGCAAATAAAAAACAGATAAAATAATAAGTTAATTAAATTGTTTAAGAGTGATAAAAATGAAATTTGGAACGCCAGAATGGGCTAACGCGTATTGTAAGGCAATTAATGATAATGCAAATTATAGAGATGCCGCCGGACCGGATGGATTTCCACCTGATGGATGGGAAGGAGATTTTCTCTTCATTGTAGAACCTTCTGGGAATTTAGACCATGAAATTAGGATGTTTGTGGGGCTTTACCATGGAGAATGTACAGGAGCTAGAATAGTTGAAAAAGGCGAGGACGTCAAGACAGAATATATATATTCAGGACCTTATGATGCTTGGGTAAAAGTCTTAAAAAAGGAATTAGATCCAATTCGAGGCTTGCTCGCTGGAAAGTTTAAACTTAAAGGCGATATGGCTAAAGTTCTTAGAGCTACTAGAGCCGCACAAGAACTTGTTGTCTCTACCACTATGATAGATACTGAATTTTATTAGAATACTATGTAATTTTACTATTTTTTTTCTTTTTTATTGAATCTTAAAGAGCTTTTAAAAAGTATAATGGATAATACCACCAATAATTTAGTTGAATTAACAACCAAGCAAGTCTATTTCTTTGATTTAGATGGTACACTCTACTTAGGAAACAAACTATTTAAGGGTGTTCCTGAGCTAATTGAACTTTTGAACAAACTAGAGAAAAAATTTTATTTTCTTTCAAATAATTCAAGCAAATCAACTGATGATTACTTGAAAAAATTAAACAAATTTAATCTAAGAATAAATCGAGATAATCTTATTTTATCACAACACCCCACAATAGAGTTTCTAAAAAAAAATAACTATAAAAAAATATTCTTATTAGGAACTCAGTCTCTTAAAAATGAATTTAAGAATGAAGGATTTGAATTAACTGAAGAAGAACCACAAATTTTAGTGCTTGCTTTTGATCAAGAACTAACTTATGAACGCTTAATGAAAGCTGCCTATCTCCTTCAAAAAAAAGACTTCCCATATATAGCAACTCATCTTGATAATAGATGCCCTACTGAAAATGGATATATTCCCGATGCAGGAGGAATAGCTGCGCTTCTCTACAAAGCTACAGAGAGAATGCCGAAAGTTTTCGGGAAACCAAATAAAGAAATGCTTCTTTTTAAGTTGAACCCATTAGGAATTTCTCCTAAAAATGCAGTTATATTTGGAGATCGTCTTTATACTGATATAAAAATGGGAAAGGAAGCAGAAGTAATAACGTGTTGCGTATTATCTGGTGAAATAACTATGGATATGATAAAAAATAGTAATCTTAAACCCGATTTCATTATAAGTGGAATTTGGGAACTTTTAAATGAATTCAAAAAGCTATAATTGCGATTTTCTGCTTTTACTCTCTACTTTTCGAAAGTTTTATTTCCTTTATGAAATTACTTTAATAATAAATGTTTTACAAGTTATCTAGGTAAAATATAAAAACTAATACTGTTGTTTTTATCTTATCTAAATTTGGTGATTATGAGATTTTGGTAGAGTAACATGACAACCACTGAAAATAAAAAACTTGTCTATGACTTTAGTGAAGGAAATAAGGATTTAAAGAATCTCCTTGGTGGAAAAGGAGCCAATTTAGCTGAAATGACTAATTTAGGACTCAATATTCCCCCAGGGTTTACAATAACTACTGAAGCATGCTTACTGTATTTTGGAAATCCTGAAAAAGTAATGAAAGAACTAACTCCAAGCGTAATGGATTATTTAAAAACTTTAGAGCAAAACACAGGAAAGAAATTTGGAGATAACAAAAATCCTTTAATGGTAAGCGTTCGCTCCGGAGCTCCAATGAGCATGCCAGGCATGATGGATACAGTTCTTAACTTAGGGTTAAACGATGAAAGCGTTTTAGGGTTAGCAGGACAAACTGAAAATCCCCGATTTGCATATGATAGTTACAGACGTTTTATTCAGATGTTCGGAGATGTAGTTATGGGGATTGGAGATGAAAAATTCGAGAGAATATTAAATAAATACAAACGAGCAATTGGACGAAATGCTCAGGATACAGATTTGGAGATGATAGATCTACAAAAAATTATTGCTGACTATAAAGCATTGTATGAGGAAGAAATTGGCTCCCCATTTCCACAAGATCCAATTAAACAATTATTTTTAGCGATTGAAGCAGTATTCAAATCTTGGAATAATAGAAGAGCTATAACATATAGGAAAATCAACAATATACCTGATTATGGCACAGCTGTTAACATTCAAGCAATGGTTTTTGGAAATAAAGGTTGGAATTCAGCTACTGGAGTTGCTTTTACTCGAGATCCATCAACGGGGGAGAATAGCAAATTTGGGGAATATTTAACAAATGCACAAGGAGAGGATGTTGTTGCTGGGATAAGAACTCCTAAAAAATTGGAAGAAATGAAGGATGAATTTCCTAAGATATACAAACAATTGATAAATACAATGAACAAATTGGAAAAACATTATAGAGATATGCAAGACATTGAATTTACAATTGAAGATGGGAAATTAAATATATTGCAAACCCGAAATGGGAAAAGAACACCATCAGCAGCAGTCAAAATTGCGGTTGATATGGTTAAAGAACATTTAATTACTAAAGAAGAGGCAATAATGAGTATTGATGCTAGCAAGGTTGCTAAATTATTATTTAAAAGTATTGATGAGAATGCCATTGTTCATGTTTTAGCTCATGGAATTAATGCGTCTCCTGGAGCGGTTTCTGGAAAGGCGATTTTTGATTCTGATAGAGCAGAAGCATTAGCAAATCAAGGAGAAAAAGAGATTATCTTAGTACGGCCTCAAACAAAACCTGAAGATATACATGGGCTTTATGCTTCAAGTGGTGTGTTAACTCAATTTGGTGGAAAAACTTCACATGCAGCAGTAGTTGCAAGGGGAATGGGCAAACCTGCTGTTGTAGGAGCTCAAGATGTTGAAATTGATGAAGAAAATAGACAATTTAGAGTTGCTGAAATGATTGTTAGCGAAGGAACTTGGATTACTATAGACGGAACAACAGGTAGGGTTATTGAGGGAAAAGTTCCCTTAGTTGAGCCTGAAATTAAAGGAGAGTTCCTTGAATTATTAGAAATAGCAGATGAGATAAAGACTCTAGGTGTGAGGGCTAATGCTGATACCCCTACTGATGCACGGAAAGCAATAGAATTTGGAGCTGAAGGAATTGGACTTACAAGAACAGAACATATGTTCATGGATATTTCTCGTCTACCCATTGTTCAGAATATGATTATGGCAAGAAAAACAGAAGAACGACAGGATGCATTAAATAAGCTACTTCCAATGCAAAGGGGTGATTTTTATGAAATTTTTAAAATTATGGAAGGGAAACCTGTAACAATAAGATTGCTAGACCCGCCTTTACATGAGTTTTTACCGGAGTTATCTACTGTTATGTTAGAAAGTCAAGAACTCAAAATGACAAATGCCTTATCTAATACATTATTAGGTACAAGTCCGCTTGATGCTGAAATAAAGAAAAAGAATAAAGTTATTAGCCTGATCAGATCCCTCTCCGAAGAGAACCCCATGATGGGCTTGAGAGGGTGTAGATTAGGAATTGTATGGCCAGAGATCAACGAGATGCAGGTGAGAGCTATTTTCGAAGCAGCTTGTGAACTCAAACAAAAAGGCATTGAAGTAATACCTGAGGTCATGATTCCTCTTGTTGGAATGCTTTCAGAGTTACAATTGGTTAAATCCCAGCTTCTTGAGATTGCCGAAGAGATTATCAAGGATTCGGGTGTAGAGTTAGAATACAAATTCGGGACGATGATCGAAATTCCCAGAGCAGCCTTAACTGCGGATGAAATCGCCATTGAAGCGGAATTCTTTTCATTCGGCACAAATGATTTAACACAGATGACATATGGTTTCTCTCGCGATGACGCCGAAGGTAAATTTCTCCCTATTTACTTAAACAAGGAGATTTTAGAGAGTAATCCCTTTGAAGTTCTCGATCAAGATGGTGTTGGAAAGTTAATGAAATTAGCTATTGAATTAGGAAGAAAAACTAGACCAGATTTGAAATTAGGTATATGTGGTGAACATGGAGGAGAACCAAGTTCAATAAAGTTCGCGCATTCTATCGGTTTAAATTATGTCTCTTGTTCTCCATACAGAATTCCCGTAGCTAGAATTGCCGCAGCTCAAGCTGCAATTGAGCAACAACAAAAATAAGTTTTACTTAAATTTTTATTGATCATCTTATTTATTATCGCTTTAAATTTTATAAATTTAAATGATATTATATTCTAAAGATTATGATAATTAAAATGGTCACTTCAACGAAGGAACTAATTATTATCTATGGAACTGGATTGATAATAGTTATTCTTTCAGTAATATTCTTCTCTATTAGAGGTTATCCTTTAGTTAATACTGCTACCAAGACATTAAATATCTCTACCCCCCCATTATATATGATTTCAATTTTTGTTCCTTATGGGATTTTAATAGGTGAGGTAATTTGGCTCTGGAATGAGAAAAAAGAGCGAAAAATATATATATTATTGTTTTTTGAATGTATAATCGTTGGTTTCTTTTCTTTCATTCGATATATTATAAGTATTCCGTTTAGTGGTCATGCAATTATATTATCTTTTTATTTATTTCATCAAGTTACAAATAATCGATTTAAACATCCATTAAGATTTCTCATTGGAATAATGGTCCTTATTATAACAATTATTTATAAAATTATTCTATGGGATGATCCAATTACTTTTTTATTAGGAGCCTTATTTGGTATGACTCTATGGCTTCCAGGATTTCTATATCGAAAAAAAATAATAACTAATTGTGAATATTTTCAATCTTGAAAATAGCCTATTTAATCAATTATAATTTCCGATAATAAAATATTAAAGATAACTAATGAATTTCTAAAATCCATAAAGGTTTTATCAATCAAATAATTTACTAATTTATAAAATGTTTAGTGAATGATGATATGTCTTTAACTTTAGATGAAAAAATTGCTTTATTAAAAGAAGTTGGAGAAGAAATTATCACTTTAGATGAATTAAGAGACATCATTCAATGGAAAACAGAGCATAACGAAGAAATATATGCTTACGATGGTTTTGAACCTTCTGGTAATATCCATATTGCTCAAGGGCTTTTAAGAGCTATAAATGTAAATAAAATAACAAGAGCTGGAATTAGATTCAAGTTTCTAGTAGCAGATTGGCATGCAGCAGCGAATAAAAAATTTGGTGGAAATTTAGAAATAATTAAAAGAGTTGGAGATTTTTTCATTGAATTATGGAAAGTTAGTGGAATGGATTTAACTAAAGTAGAATTTATCTATGCTTCAGATTTAGTAAAGAATCCTGAATATTGGGAATTAGTACTAAAAATAGGGATAGAAACCACTTTAAAACGAGTTAAAAGATGCACTCAAATTATGGGAAGAAGTGAATCAGATAAATTATATGCTTCTCAAATACTGTACCCCCTGATGCAAGCAGCAGATATTTTTTATCTTCCAGCAGATATATGTCAGCTTGGAATGGATCAAAGAAAGGTAAATATGTTGGCAAGAGAGATTGCAAAGAAGTTGAATAAACCAAAACCAGCTGCAATCCATCATCATATGTTAATGGGTTTAAAACCCCCCACTACAGATTTATCTGGTATAGATAGAACTATTGATATTAAAATGTCAAAATCTGACCCTGATTCATCAATTTTTATGTTAGATTCTCCTACTGATGTAAAACGCAAGATAAATAAAGCATATTGTCCACCTAAACAGATTGAAGAAAATCCTGTTTTAGAATATTGTAAATATATTATTTTTGAACTTATTGATGTCTTCGAAATTGAACGACTCGAAAAATACGGTGGAGACATTAAATATAGTTCTTATCAAGAGTTAGAAAAAGATTTTGCAGAAGGTAGATTGAATCCACCCGACTTAAAGCCTGCCGTAGTTAAATATATCAACCAATTTCTAACTCCTGTCATAAAGCATTTCAATATTGATGATTATGCAAAGGAGTTATATCAATTTGTTCAAAAAGTATATAAAAAATATAAAGCGAATGAAAATTAAACAAAAATAACAAAGATACTATTAGAAAGTTGTCAAATAATAAAATAATTGATCTGTTTTTAAATCCAAAATCCGTAGCTGTAATTGGTGCATCAAAAAATCCAATGAAAGGTGGAAATCGAATTGTAGATAATCTGGTGTCAAATAATTTTAAAGGTAAAATATATCCGATAAATCCCACCTCAGAAGGAGAATTATTTGGATTAGAATTTAAGAAGTCAGTTTTAGATATTGAAGAAGAAGTAGATCTTGCCGTATTTTATGTTCCAAATCGTGCAATACCACATATTCTAACTGAATGTATTCAAAAAGGGATTAAAGGTGCCATTATTGAGGCTTCAGGATTCGAGGAAGTAGGTGAAAAGGGTCTTGAGTTAAGAGACCAGATTCTAAAAATTACTGATAATTTTTCAAAAATCCGAATTATGGGACCAAATTGTATGGGGCTTACTCGGATTGATGGAGATAGTAATGGCAAAGATAATGCAAAAGGAGGATTATTCACTAGCTTTGGTGTTTTTTACAAATATAAAACCGGTAATGTAGCTATAATCAGCCAATCAGGAATGTTAAATGGTGGATATTTGATGTATATGATGGAAAAATATCCAGATTTAGGTATCAGATATTCATGTTCAATAGGAAACAAAATGGATTTAAGCGAAATTGAATTTTTAGAATACTTTATTGACGATCCAACCGTAAATGTTATAGCTGTATATCTTGAATCATTTAAGGATCCAAGAAAATTTATCGAATTATGCAAGAAAGCGAGAAAAATACCAAACAAAACAATTATTCTTGTGAAAGGTGGAATAACTTCACAGGGTCAAAAAGCTTCTTTAAGTCATACTGGATCACTAGCAGAAAATTCACAATTAATCAAAGCGATAATAAAGCAATCCAGTGTAATTCAAGCGAGAAATTTCTTTGAATTATTTCAATTTGCTCGAACATTTTCAATGCTATATCGAGAAAAAATAATAATGCCAAAACAAGGTAATGTCGCGCTAGTTGCGGGTTCAGGAGGAGTAGGAACAATTTCTGCCGATCTTATTGTTGAATATGGTTTAAAATTCCCTAATTTAGATGAGAGTATATATAATAAGCTTATTGAGATCTTTCCAGAATGGATGCCACCAAATAGATTTGCACTTGTAGATATTTGGCCTGCAATGGAAAAAGCGATGATGAATGAGATAAATCCAGGAAATATTGTGGGTTCTGTATATGAACTGCTATTAAACGATGATAAGATTGAAGGTATTCTTAACATGATGTTTTGTTCAAGTCGCTTTCGAACTTTTAATAATTATGAAAATGTAGTTGATCATATAAATAACCACTCTAAACCAATATTTTTTTGGTTAATTGGAGAAATCAGAGAAATCCGTAAAGTTTCACAATTATTAAATGAACATAATATACCAAATTTTCCAAGTTTAGAAGATATGATTAAAAATTTTTGGATACTAGTTCAAGATTCAAAGAATAAAAACAAAAGTTAATTTATATTATGGTTCGAATATTATGCATAGGAGATTCACATATCCCTATTCGCGTAAAAGACCTTCCAGAGCAAATATATAATAAAATAAATGAAATAACAGAATCAGAGCTTTTTGATTATACTTTTTTTACTGGGGATATAATTGATTTCCCAAAATTAATTGGTTTTTTAAATCTAAAAACCAAAAGAACTCTTTTTAAAGTAATTGGAAATATGGATTATTATTATGGACATCGGGATTCACCTACTTACCAAAAATTAGATATTTCTTTTGAAGATAATGAGGAAATAATATTAGGTTTAACGCATGGATCACAGATAAGTCCTCGAGGAGATCATGATCAATTAGAGATTCTTGCTCAAGAGAAAGGGTATAACATTTTGATTTCTGGACATACTCATAAAGAGGAAGTCTTTTTAACAAGAGAGGGTATTTTATTAATAAATCCCGGAAGTGTTACCGGTGCTTGGTCATTTGTAGCAAGTGGGATTCCATCTTTTATTGAATTATATATTGTAGAAAAAAAAAAAGAAATCAATGTAAATCTTTTCCAGGTCAATAAAAAAACAAGAATAATAGAAGTGTCCTACTATAGTTTTATATTGAGAAATAAAAAGATTTATAAAAAATTTTAATTTATTCTTTGAAAAAGTAACTAATCTAAAACAAGTATTTTCGAAAGCTTTAATAAAATTCCAAAGTTGCGTTTTCCGGTTGATCCTTTCGAAAATCTTAATTTCTTATGCCCAAATCTACTATTTTTAAGTACCATGTTAAGCACTGAATTCTCACCATTCACAAAAAATACCAAATCTTCTGGGGCGGCTCTTAGTTCTAAATCATATTCATCTAATTTTCCCTTTCCTAAAGAATACTTTCCATTATCAGCAACTAAACTTACCCAAAAATAATAATCTTCTTCAATTTGTAAGCCAATGATTACTCTTGCTTTAAATTTTTTTAACAATTTTTCATATTTGGGGTTTTCTTCCTTTTCTCTTATTACAGCTTCAATTGTCTGTTGAAATGTAATGAATAAGTTGTCTTTATCTGATTCTTCCATATTCTAATCATCCTTCCTAATATCCTAATTATTTTGAAATGAACCTTAATTACTATAAAATAGTCCATTGAATTTTAATTTGAATATTAAATTTAATAAAACTCTAAGTATTACTATCAAAATATATAAAAATTACAAATCAAAATATAAAAATTGAAGGTGAAAAAAAAGATATGTGGCACTTCTATTGCCAAAATATAATATATGGTGAAGATGCTCTAGATTTTTTAGAAAAAATAAAAGGGAAAAAGTGTTTTATTGTTACCGATAATATTATTGAAAATCTAGGTTATTTAAAGATTTTAACTAATAAACTTGAAAAATTTGGAAAGGAGTATACTGTATTTAAAGATGTAGTACCAGATCCTCACGAAGAAGATGTAATGAAGGGCAAGGAACATTGCAATCAATATGCCCCAGATTTAATTATAGCTTTAGGAGGAGGCTCTGTTATTGATACTGCTAAGGGAATTTGGGTAATGTATGAGTATCCTGAATACACACTTAATAATTTGGATCCTTTTAACGATCAATTATATGATTTTCCAAAAAAAGCAAAATTGGTTGCAATTCCAACCACCTCAGGAACAGGTTCAGAAGTAACTTGGGCAGCTGTAATTTCTAGGCTTCAAAATAATACTTGGAGGAAGATGTCATTATCTCATATGACGTTAGTCCCAACTTATGCTATAGTTGATCCCGTTTTTCCTATGGGAATGTCTCCTAAATTAACTGCAAATACTGCTTTTGATGCATTATGCCATTCTGTAGAGGCATATATATCGATGTGGAGAAACGAGTTTAGTAATGCTATGGGTTTAAAGGCAATTGAGCTTGTTTTTAAATACTTACCACTTGCTTATAAAGATGGAACTAATAAAGAAGCAAGAGATTATTTACATCAAGCAGCAACTATGGCAGGATTGGCTTTTGGTAATTCCCAAGCTCATTTAGCACATGCAATGGGGCATAGTTGGGGAGCTATCTTCCATACTCCACATGGTAATTCAGTAGGCCTCTTTCTTCGATATATCACCCAATATTGCTTAAATGCTCCGGGTGAAACTAATGAATCAATTATATTATATTCTGAACTAGCTAAAAAATTAGGATGGGCAAATTGGGATGATGATAATAAGAAAGCTGCTTATGTAGTTGTTGAAAAAATAAAAGAACTTCAGAAAGAAGTAGATTTTATCTCTAATCTTAAAGATTTGGGAATTTCTAAAGATGATTTTGATAATAATATTACCAATTTAGTTAGTTTATTTTTTCAAGATCCTTCTGGAGTTATGGCTCCTAGAATTCCTAATAAAGAAGATGTAATACATTTATACCAATATGCTTATGAAGGAAAAGATGTTGATTTTTAAATCTAAACCTAATTTTATTTTCTTTATCAGTATCTAATGAAGTATTTATTTATCTTTAATTTTTTATTTTTTTTATTCC
>JAHPZE010000026.1 GCA_019058365.1 Promethearchaeota archaeon
ATAAAAATTAAAGGTGAATAAAGATTTAGTGTATGAAGGGAAATTAAAAATTATCCTTTTTTTATATAAAGGTGAAAAAATAAAACTAAGATTAAGAGAAACTTGAGATCTTAGCTATTGTATATAATTTTTTGACAAGTACTTTAAAAGCATCAGTTACCCCTTGTCCTGTCAACGCACTCGTTTTATAATATCCAATAAATCTATAATTTTTCGCTAATTGTTCCACATTTATATCAGAAGTTGGTAAACCCGGATTTGAGCTTAAAGTTGCCTCATCAGCTAAATCTACTTTATTTCCAAATAACACTATTGGTATATTTTCACAATGTTTTTTTAGATCTTCAAACCATCGAGGAACATGGTCATAACTTTGAATTTGTTCTGGAGCGTGAGAAAAGACAATTATAGCCCCGGAACTTCCTGTATAGAATCTTTGACGTAATGCTTGGAATTGATCTTGACCAGCAATGTCCCAAAGATACAATCTAACTTTCTCTCCATCAATAGATTCCTCATATTTAGAAAATTGTGTTCCTAAAGTTGCTATATACTCCTTTTGAAAAGATCCTTGAGTATATTTTTTAATTAATGAGGTCTTACCAACTGTTCCATCCCCAATTATGACAACTTTGAACCCATACCCTTTTTCATCATCACTCATTCTATTTGTCCATCTTTATAAGTGTAATTTCCCTTTTTTATATAGTAAAAGCCAGATATTTTAAATTTTTACAATATAACAAATGCAATCTAAAAGAAGGGTATTATTCATCTTAAATTAAACCTTATACAATATCACTATATATAAAATCAATAATTAATAAGATACCTTTTCAAGATTGTTTTAGTCCTTAATTTTAAGACAGTTTTTCAATTCTTCAGCTAAGTTTCTCATTCAGAGGTTGAAAAGCTTTATTAATTGTTCAGTATTGTCTACTAAGATATCGGGATTATGCTTATTTAAAGTTTCTTTTTGAGCAAGCCCACTTGCGACACAAATCATTGTAACCTTTGCTGTCTTGCCTGCTTCGATATCAGTTGTCATATCTCCAATAAAAATCGCCTCGTTAGGTTTTAGTTTCCATTTATCGAGTATTTTAAGAATGCCTTCAGGATTAGGCTTGACTTCTGAAACATCGTTAAAACCAACTATTGTACTAAAATAATTAGAAAGATTGAATTTCTCTAGAATTTCTTCGGCATATTGACTTTTATTATTTGTTAATATAGCTAATTTCTTATGTTTCGATAATTTTGAGATTAATTTATCTATCCCTTCGTAAATGGAGGATTCAGCATCT
This sequence comes from Promethearchaeota archaeon, assembly GCA_019058365.1. Taxonomy (GTDB): domain Archaea; phylum Asgardarchaeota; class Lokiarchaeia; order Sigyniarchaeales; family SOKP01; genus Loki-b32. Next base: position 1,305 of record JAHPZE010000026.1, read on the forward strand.
TTATACTTATTAAACTGGTTAAACATAAAAATAGCAATTCGTAATTTCTTGAAAAAGCTTATTCCTTCTAAGAATTTTACTTTTAATAAATCATAGGAATTAAGAAGTATTTTTGGTACAGGATAATTTTGAATTTCCTCAATTAGATGTGCAATCTCTTCCATTGCTTCATCTGGATTGACATTCACTTGATATTTATCTACTGAATCATCAACGGCTTTCTTTATTGCTTCAGAGATATTAAAAATTACACCATCCATATCGAAGATGATTCCTTTATAATTATCTAAGTTAATTTTTTCCATACTAAAGTCTATTAATATTTAGAACAATTTTAATTATACGAATATCAATAATTTAATTATATAACTATTAAAAATTTTAATTATGATCTCTTTTTAGTTAAAAATGAGCAAAGATCAAGAAGAAGAAAGCGAAGAATTAGGTATGGATGAAAAGGAGGTAGAAGATAATGATTTGGAAACATATCTTAGAGATATAAAAGCACTTGAAACTGACTTTTCAGATATAGAAGATTTAGATATGGAAGAGCTTCAAGAAATCCAAGATGCAATTACGAAAGTTAAGGAAGGTGAAGAATTTCCTGAAGATGAATCAATTGGTGTAAAAAAAGCTGAAGAAGTAGAAATAATTGATGAAGTTAAAGAAGAAGAAGAAGCCAAAGAAGCTATGATTACAGATTTTTCTGATTTGGATGAAATTGATTTTGATGAATTAAAGGAGATGCAAGAAGCTATTGAAACAGTTCAACAGGAGCAATTTGATGATTTACTTGATCAAGGAGGTGAAGTTCAATCCACTCAAGAAGTATCTAAAGAATTGGAGGATAGAATTAAACAAGAACTATTAAAAAGAAAAGAATTAGAAGTAGAGGAAGTTATTACTCCTGAAAAGTTTTTAGATTATATTAAGGATAAACGTGAAAAAATTTGGTATCACGCTCTTTATTATTTAGTATTCAATATTGAGGACCATATTGCTTCCAAAGTATTACTGTATGACGTTTTAAAAGAAGTGACAAGTAAATCTGCTATTGATCCGATTCCAGAGCATCAATTTTATTTTGGATTAGGTTATATCTTAAGATTAAATTTAAATACTAAGCAGGTTGTACGGTTTTTAAGAGATGGAACGTTTAAAATTAATGTTAATGTTGAAAATTTAAAGGAGATTCTTGAAGCGGCTGGCGAACCAATAAGTACAAAACCTATAATTGAAGAAGAAGAAAAAAAGAGAATGTTCAAGGATTTCCTTGATGAAGATTTTATGGATATCTGAAAATTACATAATAATTTCACTTAAAACTTGTTTAATAAAATGAAGGAAAAACCCTCCTTATTAATAATTGGAAATTCAAATGTTGGAAAGACTTCTATAACCAGATTATTAATGGCAAATCCTCGTAAATTTAAAGGTAAATCAGGGAAAAAACCGGGGAGTACTTTGTTAATAAAGCCTATTTCACAATCGAGCATGCTTTATCAAATTATTGATTTGCCTGGTTTTGGTTATATGAAGCATCCAAGTCATCGAAGACAAGAACACATAAAGAAGCAAATAGTACTTCATATTGAAAAGCACCATAAAGATTATTTTTTTGGTTTAGTTGTAATTAACATTTTAAGGATTGAAGATGAACTGCAAAAATATTTCATTCAGAATAAGAAAACAATTCCTTTAAGTTTTGAATTAATTAACTTTCTTAAAGAGTTCAAAATTCCACTCCTAATAGTAATAAATAAAATTGATAAAGTTTCAAATATAGATAAAGACAGAATTATCTCTCTTTTTCTCAATTCGGCTGAAAAATTCGGTTTAAATATTGTTAGAATTGAAAAAAATAATCCAGAAAAGTTGAATGATATTCCATTAGTAGAATTTTCAGCATTAAAAAAGATGAATCTTGGTAAATTAAAAGAGACAATATCAAAATTTCTTAAAAATAAAAACTAGTTAAACCATACTCCTGATCCTGATTTTTTCTTCCATTCAATAATTACGGTTTAGTTATCTTTGGATCCTTTTCCTTATCCCAATTGACTGCAAATAAAAAATCTCTACTAGGTTCATTTTTATAGATCAATGGAAATCCACTCACTTTTTCAAATTTAAGAGCTATCTTTTCTAAATAATCATACTCTGGAAAATAATCCTTCCCTTGCTTATCACTTTTTAATCTTTCTTTTATTAATAAAGCTTTTGCTTGTAACGTAAATCCTTTTATTTCAAAAAAGTTTGGACTAACATTCTCTATAATTTTGGCATATTCATTAATCAGTTTATCATTCAAATTAAGATCTTTAATTGCAGTTAGCCTTACAACCGATCTACAAGATAATGAATTTATTAAATCTAAACTATGCAATATATTATTCCAACCATTTCTAATCATAGGACGACAGACTTTCTTATAAATCTGGTCATTTGGAGCAGGTAATGTGATATATAACTGTGTAGGTAGGTGTTCTAACTTTTCAATCTTTTCTGGTAGTGTTCCATTAGTGACTATAAACGTAGTTATATTACGATTTTTAAATTCTTGCACAAATTCAGAAATTCTTGGATATAAAAGAGGTTCTCCATCAAGAGAAATAGCTGCATGATTGGGTATCATTGCTTCACTATGAGCTTGCATAATTTCATTAGGTGAAGTTAATTCTCTATTAATTAATACTTCTAACTCATCTCGAGAGCCAATGCAATAATTAATATCATCATCTAATCTAAAATTATTAGATGGGTCATTAGTTGATTTAATAAATTTTTGATTCTTTAGAAGTGTGAGGGCTCGTTCAATTTTATTCTTTGAAACATGAATATTATTACTAAGAGAATGTATATCATGGATTTGATGACTATTTAAAAGCATATAATAGAGGATGTCAATCATGATTTCATAATTGTCAAGGTATCGTCTCAATGGTAAATGATTAGTAATGATATCCTTATGATGTCGTAACATATCATCAATAAGTAATTTAGGGTTATCAGGTTCAACAACAAATTCACTCCCTAGTGACCCAGACTCTATATCCCTCCAACAAAAAACACATTGGTGATTACAAAATGGTAGAGAAGGGGTATTTTGCATACATCTATGGCTTTGTATTCCAAATACACCCTTATAGCAATTACGATTATTTCTTCCCGTTTCAAGTCTTTGTTCAAGCCAATGACAAGGTTTAACAGAAGAATGTTTATTTTCTCCAACAATTCTATATGTTGTTTTTGTGTAAGCCTCAACAAACTCATTTGTGATTTTGTTATCAATGATATATCTATCTTTCATTAAAGAACCACTATGAACTCGAAATTCTCACTAGTTTATATAAATAATTGTATTTTATTAAGATATTAAATTATATTCTTTAAAATTATAAGTACATAAATAATTAGTACGGTACTTTTAGAATATAATTAAAAATATGGTTTTAGTTTATTAGGATAAATAAAAAAACGGTTCAAAATGTTAAATAGAATGAAAAATGAGTTGTTAAATTTAGGATTAAAATTTATCAGTGTAAATGAGAAAATTGTGAGAATGCTACTAGAAACTAGCCCTTCAAATGTAAATGAAATTGTAATCCTTCCAGCTGTTAAAATTGTAATGAAAAAATTATTGAACAAACTGCAAAATAAAAGAATTTATGGAAGAATATATAACGGGGAGCTAAATGATGTCAAAGTTAGCATTGTTCGTTCTTTGGTTGGAGCACCTAACTGCGCAATGACTGTAGAAGCATTAAGAAGGTGTAAAACCAAAATCATTATTAGAATTGATGTATGTGGAGGAATAGAAAATGAAAATATTCCAATTAGCATCGGAGATATTATAATCCCAAAATTAGCTTTTTGTGATGAGGGGACCACGCCCCAATATATTAGAGAACATCCTTCTTTAGTTAATGAATTGGAGTCTATTTCTAATCCAATGGGAAAATTTCAAAACTTACTCACAGGGAATCAAACTATTTTTATATCTAAACCTAATGAGAAACTAAAAGAATTGTTTTTAAGCAATTGTACCGCACTTTTTCCAAATAAATTCAAGGAAACTAATTTATGGACAACTGATGCTCTTTTTTGCGAAAGTCTAGAGTTTATAAGAGCTCTGAGCTCGATAAATATACATACTATTGATATGGAATCCTCTATATTATTTTTACTAGGAAAAATTTACAATTTAAAAACAGTATCTCTTCTCTCTGTTTCGGATTTACCAGGGCATCCAAAGTATGATTTACTTACTTCAAATGAGATTCATCCAGATATGGAAAATGGAATTGATAATGCGATTAAATTATTAATCCAAATCCTACCTAATGTTAAGAGAGAAATTTAATACTATTAAAGGATACTTGAATTTACTTAAAGCCCTTTTAGGAGTGATTTAAAATCAGGTTCATCAAAAAATTCATTATATAATTTAAGGAGTTCAATATTAACTAAATGAATTTTCTTATCTGACTGATTTTTAGTGGATTTTACAAGATTTAGTTTTTTTAATTTTTTTATGTGATATAAAATTGTTCCTGAATACATATCAAGAACTTCAGCTATTTTTGAGACTGTTACTGATTCATCCTTAAATATCTGTTCTAATAACTTAGGAATCAACGGATTTAAAAAAATAATTTTGTATTTATCATAATCTTCTGGCACATCATTAAGAAAATAGTGAAGAGATTTTCCAATTTTTTTGGATCTTATTAGTTTAAATCGCTCAAGAGTCATTACATGTTTTAAAAATGGCGTTCTGGTGATATCTAATTCCTTCTCGATCTTTTCATCTCTCGCATGAATACCTGGATTTTCTTTTATGAAATCAAGTATTTTTAACAATTTTTCATTAGTAAGAATCTCTAATTTGGTACGTCTTTCATTGGTTACAATCCAATTTTTCTCTTCTAAACTTCGAATAGCAATAAAAATTTCCTCCTTACTGTATCCTTTTCTGTATGAGAGTTTAGCGATGCATTTAGCATATAATTTTTCTATTATTGGATACTTTTGGATTTGACTTTCTGATTCAATTTCAAATTCAGTTTCGTATCGTTTTAATTTTAATATCTCCGAAGCAATATCCAATACATCTTTTTCTATTTCGTTCAGTTCATCAACAATTTCTTCTTGTTGCTCTTCTTTTATCTCTACTTCTTGTAACGGCCTAAAATCAAGACGCCTAAATGAACTATCCTGTAGATTTTCTTCTTCCTTGCTACGTTTGGGTTCTCTTCTTCTTTCAAGCGACATAATTAGGCGTTTTCCTCTAAAAATTGAACAAATTTTATTTGTTCTTCAACATCCATATATTTTAATTGTTCTACAATCTTATCATAGTGTTTAGGTTTAACATTTGGAAGTTTTCGAATTCTATTGATTAATTTTTTGGGTATTTCTCTATAAAGGCTTACAATTGCATCAATATATTTAACCTGTTCCTCTTTTGTTAGGAAAGCAAGTTCTTCTAACAACTCCCTCTTTTCTTTTTTCGAGACTTTTAAATCTATTATCTGTTTTCTTAAATCTTTGGATAAAAGAGCAAAGATTTTAGAGAAATATTCTTTTACCAACTTTTTATCGTTTTCATCTTTTACCGGTAAAAGAGATTCGTGCAATTTTAATTTATATTCCTCTTCTCTTTTTTCTCTTTCCTCTTTATCTAATTTTAATGGGATCTCCTCAAGTTCCTCCACCGTAATGTCTTCTACTTTTTTTGGTTTAATTTCAACTTTTTCTTCTTCAGGAATTATTGGTACTTGAGTTTTAATCGGTTTTTCTACAGGTTTTATTTCAATTTCTTTCTCTTCAGGGGTTACCATCTCTGGAGGTTCTATTTTCCTTAATATAGGCGTTGGAGGAGTCGGAGGACTTGGAATGTAATATGCTGGTCTTGTAACTGTTGATACTTCTTGGGTTTTTTCTTTTGGTTTTCCAAGAAATAAGAAAAATATCAAAACACCTTTTAGTAAGATAAAGATCCCTGCGGCATAAAATATTATTCCAAAAATTCCTAGAAAGAAAAATTTTACCGAATCCTTAAATTCAAATTGTTGTTTTTCTTTGATTTCATTTTTTTTTTTACTATCAATAAGTAGAACTGATAAAGCAATTAATAGAAAACCGAAATAAAGTAATAGTATTGACGGAATTTCAATATTAAACGGTAAATATAATCTCGCATTACCTATCCTGGGGATATAAATTCCATCTGAATATATTCTAAATATTCCAAATATAATTATTAAAAAACCCGCTTTTGCAGAAAAATAATTCAAAGAATTTTTTGCAAGTAAACCTAGTTCATATTTTTTAAGATCCTTATTTTTTGAATCTGTAATGACGTAGATTATAATAAAGATACCTTTAATAAGGATTATAACTCCAAGCCCATATAAAATGCAACCTAATATGCCCCAACCAAATGAGTCAAGAAAAATCTCGTTATATTTTTTCTCCTTTATTTTATGAGAAATATATACTCTATCGTATAGTAAGAGAAATAAACCCATCAAACCTTGTGAAATTCGTTCAAATAAAAGTCCAGTATCCCAAAAAACAGCAATTTCCGCAATTAATCCAAAAGAAACAAAAGTAAAAATAAATAGTGGAATAAAAGATATTTTATTTAAAAAAAGTATAAGATTCTCTAAACTGGATGATTTTTTTTCTGGTAATAAGTGATATGGTTTTTTCTTCCTCATATATGGAGTTGGAGCTGGTTTGAATACGACCCCTTCCAAAATAAAGGGAGATCCACATCTTTCGCAATAAACTTGAAGATTGCTTTCAATTAAGTGAGAAAGTTCATCAGGAAATGCATACCCACATTCCCTACAAACATAAACCTTTGACATATACTTTTACGACACCTTTATAATTATATTCTTGATTGTTTACTTTAATTTTTTTTGTTTAAAATAATATTGAAACTATTTAATGAGAGACAGTTAGAGTCCTAAGGGCGTTATTTAGAGTAAGAAGTTCCCCACAATTCTCACAAAAAGTCATTCCATTCTTTTCAAAATGTATTTTCATTTTTTCAGAGATCTTTCTCCCACATTCACTACAATATTCTAAAATGTAAATATTACTGTTAATCATATTATTCTGAATATTTAGATTTTTAACTTTTAGTTTGGAGGATTTTCGCTTACCCGAAACCAGGAAATAGAACCCTTCAAATAATTTATAAAACCCATAACCGATATATTTAAGAAGATAGTATATTCCCTTAAAAATATAATACACTAAATATGCTATTCCTTTAATGGTATAATATACAAGAGTTATAGCTAATATAAAAAGTGTAATTAATCCAATTAAAGTCAATACTTGTCCATATATAGGTTGTTCAACGAACCAATCAACAAATACATTATACCAGAAACCAATAGTATCAAAAAAAGTCTCCCAATCCAATTTTAATTCACCAATTTTATTTATTTTTTTTCTATTAAAGAGAAGGTTAAAATTGATTTTAAAAAAAATGGAGTCCAATTTTTAAAATAGTGGAAAATGAAATATTAAAAAACAATTTTTTTCCAATCTAAAGCTTGAACTGTTTTTTTAAGGGAGTGATTATCATCTACTATATTATATACTAGATTTCTGAATATTTTTTCAGCGAGAACTCTAGATAGTTTAAATGAGACAATTGTATCTTGATTACCATGGAAAACTATAACTGGGATATCTATAGGAGAATACTTTTTAGGATTTAGTTCCTGGGTTGACAAATAAGGTGCGAGTAGAATCAATTTAGATACTTTAGAAGGATTTTCGAGAGAAAAAATACTCGCAATCAAAGCTCCGAAACTAGAACCAATAATGATCCAATGTGCTTTATCCTTCACAATTGGAATTAATTGTTCCATGCGTGCTTTTAATAAACTTCTAATTGAATATTTTGCAGAAAATGGTGTAAAACTCGGAGTTAAACAACCGGGTAATGTTTTCCTTAATAATTGCCCTTTAAATCCATCACCAGAGCTTTCAAGTCCATGAATAAAAATTATATTTGGCATGTTTTTGTAATTCTTTTCTATTGTTCTACTTTTGGAGGAATTTCTTATTCTCCTCTTTCCATAATCTCGTTTCCTTCTTGTGTCCAAGAAATACAAGAAGAAAAAAAATTGAAAAATAAATTGTTAAAATCAATAACGTAAAGAAATAGTATTTATATGTAAAACTCATAAAATGTAAAGCCAACCCTATTATAAAACCAGTGAATAACCTCGATCCTGTAGTACTTTTTCTTAATAAAAGCCTTTGGGTTCCCCAATCTATAAGACCTGGTATTGGTAGGATTATACACATAAGTAATGCAATTTCTGCACTAAATTCCACTTGGAAGATTTTAGCAGTTAAATAAGTTGTGAACATTGCGGATAAGCCACCAAGTATTACACCCGAACATCTTGTGCAAAAATAAATTTTAGTTCTACCAAATTGGAGATAAAAAGTATGATCTCTCGTTGAAAGAGGATGATGAGTTAAGATCATATAATATAAATCTTTTTCCTCTTTAGCAAGAATTCTATCATAGATGAGGAGAAATACTGGTATTATAAAAATAACTGAGATAAGTGCTTGGAGTAAGAATTTAAAACCATAATTTATCACGATAACTTCAATTGTATTTTGATTAGGATAAATAAAAAATTGAAAAACAATAATGAGACCAAAGACTATAAAGGATGCAATGATAAGAGCGATAAACGTATAATATACTTTAACCCCATCATGATATTTTAAAGGGTGATATTTATAGATTCCATATAAAAACCCTAATGCGCCTGTAATAAAACACCATTCAAGATAAAAAGAACCATAAAATGCTAATTGATACAACAATTCTCCTAAAAACCCTGAGATTAATCCTTGAATTGGCCCTGCTAATATTGAAAAAAATGTAAAAATCATAAGAGTTATACCAAATTGTATTGAAAATTCTTGGTCCATTATATAAATAGTTGAAATTGAGCCAAAAGGTTCAGAAATATACACATAAGAAATTGTAATAAAAGCTATAATTAAAAGATTTAAAAAAATAACCCGTAAAATATTGTTTTGCTCCTTTTTCTGAGCAGGTTCAGTCAAGATAAACCCATACTTTTTATTTATATCAATTTTGAATATTTAATGCTAAGAGATATTAATTAAAAATATCGTCAAGGTCTTCGATTAATTTCTTCTTTGTCATTTCAAAACCCAATCGTAATACTTTTAGAATAATATTTTTTCCAAGAGGAACTTTGAGAATAGTGTCATCCTTCTCAACAATTGCTATTCCTTCTTCATTATAATCGAGCTGGCGTTTTAAAGCTTCATATGCTTTTTCTTTTGTTTTAAATGTTGCTTTAGATAACTCATTATATCCTTGAACATCATCTTTTACATTTAGAAAAAGGATACTTTCTTCTATTTGCGTTATAAAACATTTCTTAGTTACTTCCTTTAATTTTCTATAGTTTTGGTGTGTGTTTTTGCACTGGCGGTCCGTTTGATCATTCTCTAAGTAAATAGGAAAATTTTTATTGACGATCCTTTCAAATTTTTCTTTTGATATCTCTCCATTTTGAACTAATTGTTTCGCGGAATCAAGTGTAACTCGAATCTGCTCTAGTGTACCAACTGTTGCTTCTTTGTCACTCCAGTATTTATAAAATGCTTTAATTATTGGTTTAACTACAAAATTTAAAGTGCCAGCATCTAATTCAGTATCAATAAGATTTTTTCCATAATTAAGACTTGTTTCCATTTGCTCAATCATCCTTTTCTCTAAGATCTTATAGTTTCTCTCTATGTAATCCATTATTAAGCTCAAATCTCATTAATACTATAATAATTTAAAATTTCTAAAATTTAATTAAAAACAACTTACAAACTTTATTTGTAAAATCTATCATTAAATTAATATTTTAATTATTTATTGTTATATGTTTCATTGAGTGCTTTAATAAACTCTTCTTTTGTCTGTTCAAAACCTTTCCTTAATGCTTTTATAATTATCTTTCTCCCAACGGGGAGTTTAAGAATGGTAGGATCGTTTTCAACTATTTTTATACTTTGATCTGTAAAATCTAATTGTTTCATTAAATTTTGTGTAGCTACTTCTTTTGAAGGAAAAGCTAATCGACATAAGTCTCCATAATTATCTACTTCATCCATTATCCCTAATAGTTTTACTACTTCTTTTAAATAATTTATAAATGTTTCTTTACTAGCATGCTTTAATTTTTCATAATTTTTATGTTGTCGTGAGCATTGGCGTGTTGTTTGATCTGCTTCTATGTATTTGGGAAACGATTCATTAAGAATCTCAATGAAAACATCATTAGAATTACCATTTAATAATAATTTCTTACCTGCTTCTAATGTAAGGTTAATCTGTTTTAAAGTACCCTCTCTAGCATCATTTTTAGCCCAATAATCGTAGAAGGATTTTACGATTGGCTTGATAATGAAGTTTAAAAGACCTGTATCTAATTCTGTTTCTACGAGATTTTTTCCTATAACAATGGAATTTTCCATTTGTTCAATCATTCGTTGTTTTATAAGTTGATAATTCCTTTCAATGTAATCCAATGTTTATTCTCCGTTTATATCTGAAAAAAAATTTATATTAGCAAACTCAATTAATTATAATTAAAAGAGTTTTTTTCTTTTAAAACAATTTCATAAGTTTCATAATTTTATGTGTTTAGAATTAATCTATTTAGGTAAAACATTAAAACCTATTATAAAAAGGAAAAAAATAATAAACAATTAAAAATCATAAAAATTAGTTAAATGACTACATACTATTTTAAGATTTTAATTCTTGGGGACCCTGACACTATTCATTTTTATGCTTCACGAGCTTTTGGTGAGCCAGGGGAAGATCAAGAAACACATTTTAAATGGTATAAAGAAACTAAAGTTTTTGATGATATTTGTGATTTAGAAATTGATGCAATTACAAGTATCTCTGCAGATTTGGATGAAATAATTCCCATGGTAGACGGGATCATATATTTTTTGAATCCTGTAAATGAAGAAGAATCTGAGCTCTTTGAAATGATACTCCCTGATATATTTTCAGTAAAACGTGATATCCCTACAATTGTTATGTTTTATGATCAGAATGGAATCTTACCCATTTCCGTTAATGATTTATTACAACATATATGGGTTAACTTTCCAAGTCTAGAGGCATTCGTGAATCTCCCCCCTAATAATTTTCATCAAGCACTTCAATCTATATGTTTAGCAATGATTAATGGCGATACTCCATTAAACATTGAAAATGCATGGATGAGATTTCCAATATTTATACAAATGGCAAATATCTATTTTAATAATCAAAATTATTATTATGCGGCACAAGCTATTAGAAAAGCTGCTCTAATAGCAGATATATACAATAAAGAAGAATTTTTCATAATCAGTGAACAAGCTGCATATCTTTACTCCAAAATGAATCTATATTTAGAAGCTAGCAAGATTTTAGAAAAAGTAGATAAAAGAAAATCATTAAATTTTAAAAAACTCTATGCTGATGCTATAATAAGAGAGGGTAATCTTTTCTTCAATAGAAATGAGTTTGAACAAGCTGCTACAAATTATGAAAGAGCAGCTCAATGGTCAAGCATAGAATTACTAGACAAGGCCTTTATTTATGAAGCGTTTAAACTAGCAATAAGTTCTTGGATTTCAGCTTGCAGAGTTGAGGATGCTTTAAGGATCTTAGATAGTTTACCTCATCAAGATGTCATAATCTTATTAAAAGAATTATCAGATAAAATTTGTGCTGGAGCGGATTATTTAGTCAGTATAAATAATTTTGAAGCCGCTAAAGAACAACTATACATAGCAATCAATAAATACCAACGTGAAGCCCTTTCTGATGAATTAAAAACTTTAACTAATAAGTTGACTGAAGTCCTTATAAAGCTTTTTATACAACAAGTAAATAACCAAAAAAAGCATGCTGCTAAAAATACCTATGATGAACTTGAAAATATGTGGAACTCTTATAAAGTAGAAAAAGTAAATTTAGATTCGCCTTTAGAAGAACTAATTAATCTATTTTTCGTAACTAATAATTTTGGAACTGCAACCATTTTAATAGATAAGCTAAATTCAAGAAAATTAAAACAAAGCTTAGCCAAAATTAGAGATGAATTTGAAGATAAGTATGAAGCGTTAAAAAAGAAAGAAGTAGAAGATTATATTAACAGGGGCGAGGAAATAATACGAAATTTTGGTGAAGCGGAAATAGATATCATAGCAGAAATGAATAAGCAAAAAATAATAGAAGCAAATGAATTTGTTCAGAATAACAATTATTTAAAGGCAGCAAACCTCTTAAAAAACCAGGCAGTATATCTTAAAAATATTGGCAAAGAAGATATAAAGGATATGGTCCTCACAAAGGCTTTAGATGTATTATTAGAAGGTTTGGAATTTGAAGATTTTTTCACTTTTTTTAACGAAATCTCAGTTGATATGAAAAAAAAATATTTAACAAGAATATTTCCAAAATATTTTCAGAAATTACAAGAACTTCGAAAAGTAGAAGATTTTACAGGAAATGAAAAGATTTTTGAAAATTCAATTAGAATTTATCGGAATCAAATGCTTTATGATCAATCTAAGGAAATTAGTTTAATTTTTATTAAAGTAATTAAAAGTGAAGCTTTAAGAATTTTAGAACACGAAGGAGATCTTTCAGCAATTAATAAAGCAGAAATGTCTGTAAAAAAAGTTTTAAATATAGCATCAGCATATTTAGAAAAAGAAGAAAACGTAAATATCACATTTAATAAGATCTACAAGAAAGTTTCTGAAATTTATATTGAATTGAATGACTTACATTTAGCTCAAGTTTATAATGATAAAATTGAAAATAAAGAATATAAAACTGAAATACACAAGAAAATTGAAAAGCTAGAAGCTGAGCAAAGTGCTGTTAGATCTAAAAAAGCTATCGAGACACGTAAAGGTGAAGTATTAAGAGAAAAAGGTTCTATTATTGAAAAAAGAGCACAAGAAGCGAAGTTAGATAAAGATAATCAAATGAGGGAGAGGAGGGGATTAAAAAGAGCTTATTTTAATGATGGTCTGACTCATTTGAAAAATCAACATTATAATAAAGCTTTTGAAGTGTATAAGAGTACAATCAATCGATTAAGTTTAATAAAAAAATACAATCTAGCAGGAGTATCATTAGTCGTAGCAATTCTAATACTTATGAAACAGAATAAATTTGAAGATATCAATGAGTTACTGAATGAGACAAAAACAAAATTATCGGGCTTAGGAAAATCTTTTTCTGAGACATTTCCAGTAACTCTCATAGAATATATAATTGATTTAAAAAATCTTCAAGAAGAGCAAAAATTCAAAGAATCCTTAAAGTTCTTAGAACGTATTCCATTATTTGAAGAGGAGTTGGTGTTATTAGAAGAATATTTAGGTGTAGATTATCAGAAAGAAGAAAAAGTAGAAAAGTTAAAAGATAAAGACATTTCAAAGGAACCAGTAAAAGAAATATTATCACGAGCAGAAGTTGGGGAATTATCTAAAAAACAAATGGAAATGGATCAGAGGTTTGGAAAAATCCAATCTAAAAAAGGAGATGCTAAAAAAGATAAAGAAAGGATATTTAAGAAAAGAAAACCAATGAGAAAAAGATACTATGCACCTATATTAGACTTGCTAGAATCACAAAATTATGAAAAAGCAGCAATTAAATACTTAGAATTAGCAAATACACTTTCAAAAAGAAAAGATCTTGAAGCTAGTTCTTTAATGGTGAATTTATATGGTTTAGCTCTTTTAAAGGTAGGAGAATCAATAAATGTAATTAAGAATAACATTAATGATTATTTAAATAGCTTAGGAGTTAACAAAAAATTAGTTAAAGAGACATTTTATGTAATGCTAATCTCGTTTCTAATTGACAGTAAACTATATAATTTTGAGAAATATTTTCCCAAAATTAAAGAAATGTTGGAAATCCTTCCGTTATTTGAAGAAGAGAATCTTTTGATAGTTATTGAAGAATAAATTAATATTTGCTTAAAATTTATATTTAAAGAAATTTTGGGAATTGTTTTGAATTCTAAATTAAATTAACAAATCTTTTTATTCAACCATATTTGCATACTTTTGCAAATCCTTTACCCGCATACGAAGTGTGACTTCTGTAACTCGAGCAAGCTTAGAAATTTCTTTCTGAGTTCTGTTTTCATTACAAATTTTTGAACCGATATAAATAGCGGCTGCGGCAATTCCCTTAGGATCCTTTCCAGCAGAATTAAATCCACTTTCTTTTGCTTTTTCGATTATTTTGACAGCAATATTCCGACATTTCATAGAAAGTTTTAACTCTTCATTAAATTTATCTACATAGCGATCTGCTGAGAAATGCTGAACCTTAAGGTTTAATTTAGGCAAGATTTCCATTAAAATTAGTCTGTAACTTTTTATGACTTTCTTTTTAGGTATTTGGGCAACTTTAGTAATCTCTTCGGCAGTTCTAGGTATTCCATGAACTCTTAAAGCCGCAAAAATCGAAGCGGATAATAGTGTATCAATGCTACGACCCATAGTTAGCTTTTTCTTTACTGTTTGAGTATAAATTCGTAAAGCATCCTCCGCAACCGCATCAGGAATTCCTAACCTTTTTTGTAAACGTTGTAAATTTGGTAAAGCAATCCATAAATTTCTTTCATAGCTGGTAGTTAGTGATCTATGAATTTTCGCTAGTCTATTGAATTTTGATTTATACTTTGGGCTTAATAACGTGCCTCTGGCATCTCTAGATCCTCTAATAATGGTTCTAGGACCAATAGGGCTATATACTCTTTCGTTACTTTTTCTTTTTTGTATTTCTTCTTGAGTAAAGGCTCTACGCGGGCTATCATCAAGAATCCGTGAATATACGAATCCACAATTTAAGCATACATAGAATCCATCCTCCTCACTAATTTTAGGACTGTCGCAACAAGAGGGACCCTCCTCTGTACTATCCTTAAAAAAATCATCGTCTTCAAAATGAGCTGGCATTATTAAAAAAAGTAAAAGGATGGTAATTGAATTTTAATATTTTTCCTTAGAATTAGATAACTTATTAAATATATAAGTTTGATCTATTTTAAAGATAGACTTGTGAAAATTTAAATCTTAATCTTTTAAATAGTATCTTAAAAGTTTAATAAATAAGAATAAAAATTAAATCAACCTATTAATAATAGTATGTCTTCAGAAGCTTCTAAAGATTTTATAAAAGTCTTTTCGAAATTCTTGGATTCAGAATCCGTGAAAATAAGTAAATTACACGATATTGATGATGTTATAAAATTACCAATTCTATCATACAAATTCATAGATAAAGAAGAATCGACAATAATGAAGCAGTTACTAGAAATTTCTACAATCGGAGATGCTTCTAAGTTAAATAAGGATAATCCATTTGATTCCTTAACTGAAATTGAAGAGACGGATGAGTCAATTGAATTAGCAGTAAGTCTACAAAAAAAACTTGAAGAATTAAAGGTCAAATACCCCACCCTTGAAGAAAAATTAAAGAAAGTAATAACCATCAGCTCACTTATTGTGAGTGTTAAAGAAGAAAAAGAGGTAATTGACGAAATAGGACAAAAAGTACTTGTTGCGGGACTAGATAATGCAGGAAAAACAGCAACGCTATCGAAATTTGGTGGACGTTTAGGAATAAGTGATATGATCTCAACACGTCCAACGAAGGGAGTTGTTCGAATGAAATTTGGAAGCAGTCATTTAAACTTGTATATCTGGGATTTAGGTGGACAAGAAGAATATAGGGAGAGGTATTTAAATAATCCAGAGCAATACTTTCTACAGCTTGATTTGTTAATTTATATAATAGATGTACAAGATCCAGATAGATTTGATGATGCTCTTGAATATTTTGAGAAAATCATAGACTCATTAATTATCTTGGAAGAAAATCCGTATATATTGATTTTTATTAATAAATATGACCCAGATTTAAAAAATAACCCTAAAATTCTCTTAAACATAGAACTTTTAAAGGATAATATCAATGAACTATTTAAAACCAAGGGTTATGATCTTCATTTGGAGATTTATTTAACATCAATATACTCATTAATCTCACGCGAACCACAATTCGCAAAATATATTAAAAATCTTATGAGTGCTAGTTATTCTCTTAGTGATCCAACAGTTAGGAAAGTTGAAGGTCTTGGAAAAACATTAGAAGAAACTTTAAATGCAGTTATTAGACTATCAGAAAGTTTATCTACTCAGCTTAACGATCTTGATAACCGTCTCAGAGCTATAGAATCAGGAGCATTTCAAGTTGCTCAAAGTGGAATTCCTATTGAAATTGCTAATCCAAATCAGCCTTCAGCAAGGCCTCAGGAAAGTGCTAGATTACAAGTATTAAATGAATTAAAGGATTTGTTTGGTAAGAGACGTAGATTGGATCTCTAAACTTTTACTTTATTCTTTTTTAATAAAGCTTGAATAGTTTTATTAATTGCCAGTAAAAATATAATGAGAAATATAGAAAAAGAAAGCAAAAAATAACCAATATTATTCAATAACATTGGATTGATTTGGTGATATTGTTTTTCATTTACAACAAACTTCTCTAAATATGTCACTATTTTAAATATTAGTGGACCAGTTAAATAAAGAGCTATTAGAAATCCTATAATTCCAAAAATGGATCCAAATATAACATCTGAAGGGTAATGTACACCAAGCTGAATCCTAGAAAAAGAGACTATGACAGCAACTAATAATATTAAAATTGTTATCCAAGGTGATCTTAAAAAAACCAATCCAATCAACAATCCTTGGGACACAATATTATATGAATGCCATGACGGAAAACTTCTTGAAGTCGGCTTTCGCTCAAGAACATTTATTTCACCTTCTTCAAATTTTTCATATGGTCTTTTTCTTTTTATTGTTTGTTTTATCGCTAATACTAGAATGAATCCGGTAAGAAATGTAGCAGAGATATAAGATAATGAAAAGGGATCATACCAAACAAATAAATAAAAAGTTATTAAAAAAAGCCATAAAGTTTCCCTACCAAAAAAAGAAAAAAACTTTAAGATGATTGTTAGTGGTCTCCCACCAAAACCATTATATTTTATAATTATTCTTTGATCCCATTTATCAATTTTATTTGAAAAATCTTTAAATTCCATAATAATATGAATAACGTATCTTTTAAATTGGGTTTAACAAATTATATGATTCTATCACTTTTGGGATTTTTTCTTTAAAATAGTCTAAAGAATGTGAATCAGAACCAATAAAAAATTCTACTCCTTCTTTCTTTAACTGTTTCATTACATTCATTGATGGAAATGTTCTATTTATTGGAAATCTCAATCCAGATAAATTCAATTCTACTTTCATTTTATTTTTTATACATAAACGACCTAAATCTATTACTCGATCATCAGATATATCACAATCATTTGTAGGTATGAATTCATTATTATTAATATAGCGAAAGATAGTATCAATATGACATACATTTTTGAAAATTTGTGAATTAATCATTTTTTTACTCAACTCAAAATAATAATCTATAATCCTTTTCATTGGAATTTTTTCTAAAAGTTTAGTTAATCCATCTTTAGTTGTAATAGGATAACCAATTATCCACTCATGAATTGATCCTCCAATAAAGTCTAATTCCTTCCCATAATCATCCATAAATTCCATTAGTTTAATTTCTTTATCCTCATAATATTCAACTTCTAATCCACTTAAGATGAAATCATAAGTTTCTTTCCATATATCTATCTCCTCAAGATAATCATCTATTCTACCATTATAAAATGGATTAGTCTTATCATTTTCCACATAATAGAGTTCAAAATGATCAAGAAAACAGACATTGATTTGTTGTTCTTCAGCAATTTTTATGTAATCTTCAAAAGTGGGACCATCTTCTGCTACATCTACACTCCAAGGTGTAGTATGAACATGAAAATCTGTAAATTTAAATCGCATAAACAAACAAAATAATTAATTAAGGAAGAAAAATAAAAATTTTGGATATTTATTCCATAGAATCTTCTTTATCAAAAAAGACTTCATAAAATAATTCTTTTTCTTCAGGTGATGAAGGAGGAGTTATTTTAGTATATCCCCCAGTTTGAATAATACGAACAGCACTTTTATTTTGAATATGAATATTTCCATACAGCCCTTTCAAACCTCTCTCTTTTGCAATGATAATTATATGTTGATATAGAAAAGCTCCAATTCCTTTCCCTCTATAATCTTCTCTCACAATGAAGCTATACTCTCCCATATTTAATTTAGAGTTTAAATAATAGGTTGCATTTCCAATCATTTTTTGATGTCCAATTTCCCCAATAAAAGCACCAATCGAAAAAATGTTGTTATAATCAATATTTACCTCAAATTGAGTTTTCGAGTGAGTGAACTCTTTTTTTAATTCAAAGAATCTTAAATATCTGTCTCTATCACTTAATGAATAATATAAATCTTTTAATAATGGCTCATCGGTTGTTTTCACAGGACGGATTCTTATTTTTTCCTTGCCTAATGTAGTATAAAAAGTCTCATATTCAGAAGGATAAATACAAATACGACCTTTCTCATCACAAGGTAATAATTGATCAGAATAAATATATTTCAAATGTTTGGCAGCATCTAATAGTGATTGCCTAAATTTCGGATGAGCTATACAAATTAGTTCGATTACTCTTTCACGAATACTTTTTCCATGCAAATAAGCAACACCCCATTCGGTCACTACATAATGTACATCTCCGCGTGGAAACATTATCCCTGCTCCTTCATCTAAATGAGGCACAATTCGTGATTTTTTCCCATCTCGTGAAGTAGATGGGATGATTATGATTGGTTTACCTCCCTTAGAAAAGGCAGCTCCTCTCATAAAATCAATAGTTTCACCAAGTCCTGAATAGAAACGATAACCCTCTGTTGCAGCATTTACTTGTCCTGTTAAATCAATCTGCCGAGCAGAATTTATAGAAACCATATTGTTATTCATTCCAATATTTCGAGGGTTGCATACATAATCGGATGGATGAAACTCAATGAAAGGATTGTTATCTACAAATCTATATAATTTTCTTGTACCCAAAGCAAAACTAGTAATAATTTTTTCAATATGGAAATTCTTTTTTCGACAGGTTAAAACACCTTCTTCTATAAGTGGTATTATATTATCTGTGATATAGTGAGAATGCATTCCTAAATGTTTTTTATCTCCTAAAAACTTTAATGCAGCATTTGGTAGATCTCCAAACCCTACATGAATAGTAGATTTATTTTCTATTAGATTTGCTAAATTTTTACCTATTCTATCAGCGATTTCATCTGGTTCATCAAAGTGAAACTCTAACAATGGCGTATCATTATATACAAAATAATCTATTTCTTTCATGTGAATAAAACTATTTCCTAAAGTACGAGGCATTTGGGGATTAATTTCAGCAATAGTCATATAAGATGATTGTGCTATTGGTTTAGCAATGTCTACATTAATTCCTAAAGAGCAAAAACCGTACGGATCAGGAGGAGAAACTTGAATCAAAGCAACATCAATATGCTTCCGACCAGTTAAAAATAATGAAGGAATTTCACTAGCATATATCGGCGTATAATCTGCCTGTCCCTTGTTAATTTCTTCACGAAGTGTCTTCCCTATAAAAAATGCATTATGTCTAAAAAGATCCTCTGCTTTATCTTTAAAATATTTTTCAGGACCTATTGTTAAAAAATGGAGAATTTCAGTATCTATTAACTTTTCTGAATTTTTTATTAATTCCGAGGTTAAAAGCTGAGGCTCAGAGCATCCTGAGTCTATAAAAACTCTATTCCCTGAGATAATTTTTCCTATTGCTTGTTGGGCTGTAATTTCCTTATTCTTCCACTTTTCTTTCCAATTAAAATCCATTGCATTTATTCACTCCATTGAGAATGTTCACACTCAACTATAAATTTATTATTCATTAGTATTATATCTAATTAAACTAATATTTCTATTTTCATTCATTTAAAATTTTTGAAATTATAAATAAAATGTTTAAATTTCATTCATCTCTTTTTTGATTTAGAACATTTCATTTAAAAATTATATATTTTAAATGTTATGATTAAATAAAAATTAAAAGTATACTACATGAACTTCAAATTTATTATAATTCAAAAATGTGAAAAAAAATGTCAAAAGAAGAAAGAATGGAAAGTATTCTGACAGAAAATCGAATTTTTAATCCCATTGATCTAAATTCTGAATTTGCAAAAACTGGAATATCAGTGGATGAATATAAAAAACTTTACAAACAATCCATAGAAGATATGGAAGGTTTCTGGGATGAACAAGCAAAATCTTTAGATTGGTTCAAACCATATGATAAAGTTTGGGAAAAAACTGATTTATTTCCTGGTAAATGGTTTGTTGGTGGAAAACTTAATGTAAGCTATAATGCATTAGATAGACATGTTAAAGCTGGAAAAGGAGATAAAATTGCTCTAATTTGGGAAGCAGATGAGCCCGGAAATGTAAGAAAGTTTACTTATAATGAACTTTTGAAAGAAGTCAGTAAAGTTTCTAATAGAATGAAAAAGCTAGGATTGAAAAAAGGAGATCGAGTAACAATATGGTTACCTATGATTCCTGAACTTGCGATCATTATGTTAGCTTGTGCTCGAATAGGTGTGATACATTCGATTGTATTTGGTGGATTTTCAAAAGAAGCTGTTAAAGATAGAATTGAAGATTCTAATTCTCGACTTCTATTCACAAGTGATGAAACCTTAAGAGCCGGGAAATTTTACCCAAAAATGGAAGATGTTGTTCAAATTATTAATGATGTTCCCACTATAGAACATGTTGTTGTTGTACAGCGTTCTGGCAGAGACATACCACATACTAACAAGGATATCTGGTATCATGACTTTATTGAAGGTATGAGCGAGGAATGTGAACCAGAAATTATGGATTCTGAAGATACATTGTTCATTTTATATACAAGCGGAACGACTGGAAAACCCAAAGGAGTAAATCATACTACTGCGGGATATATCCTTTATACTTCATTTACTCATAAAATTGTTTTTAATTATCATGAAAGAGATATCTGGTATTGTACGGCTGATATTGGATGGATAACGGGACATTCTTATATAGTTTATGGTCCATTAGTAAATGGTGCTACATCCCTAATGTTCGAAGGAGTTCCAACATATCCAGATGTTGATCGATTTTGGGATATTGTTGAACGTCATAAAGTAACTCATTTTTATACGGCACCTACTGCAATACGTGCTTTAATGAGATATGGTGATGAACCAGTAAAAAAACATAACTTAAGTTCATTAAAAGTGCTTGGAACTGTTGGTGAACCAATAAATCCAGAAGCTTGGACCTGGTATCATCGTGTAATAGGTAAAGAACGCTGTCCTATTGTTGACACCTACTGGCAGACAGAAACTGGTGGATTTATTATAACACCAATAGCTACAGCAACTCCAACAAAACCAGGTTCTTGCTGTGTGCCATTCTTGGGGATTAAACCAGTCATTTTTGATTTAGAGGGTGAAGTAATTACAGAACCAAACGAAGGAGGATACTTAGCAATTGCTCAAAGTTGGCCGGGTATGTTACGCGACGTTTGGGGTGATACTGAGAGATTTAAATCAACTTATCTCGAAAAATATCCTGGGCATTATTACACGGGTGATGGAGCTCGACGAGATGAAGATGGATATTATTGGATTTTAGGTAGACTTGATGATGTTATTAAAGTGTCTGGACATAGAATAGGCACTATGGAAGTCGAGTCTGCTTTAGTTAGTCACCCTAGTGTTGCTGAAGCTGCTGTTGCTCCTTTTCCTCATAAAATCAAGGGTCAAGCAATTTGGGCATTCGTGACTTTAATTCAAGGAGTTCAAAAATCAGCTAAATTAGCCAATGAGATCAGGATGCATGTAAGAACAGAAATAGGACCTGTTTTCCAACCAGATGTAATTCAATTTGCTGATGACTTACCAAAAACTCGAAGTGGCAAGATAATGAGGCGAATTTTGAAAGCAATTGCCACAGGTACTGATATTGGAAATGTTACAACATTAGCTGATCCCTCTGTAGTTGATGACCTATTAGAAGAACGAAAGAAATTGGATGTAGAAGTAGGTTAAATTTCTAATTTTTTACATTTTTTTTATTTAAATTTCTATTTAGTCTTAGATTTCATAACTATAATCATAAATATGAACATAATAATTGAATTAGAAATAGATTTAAATAAAAAAAAAGAATAAAAACGTTTTGAAAAATCTTTAAGAATCAGTTTATAAATTATAAAGTAAATTCTATTTCTTTATTATAACCTATGAGATAACATAATATTTTTAAATTAAAGGATTGAACTAATATTATATTAATTATGAAAGAAGAAGAATCGTTAGAAAAATTAAAAAGCGCAATTTTAAAAGGAGATCCACATGAAGCAGTTGATTTGGTTAATAGATCCATTAAAATGGGAGTAGAAGTCAAAGAGATTTTGAATAGAGCAATTCTTAAAAGCGCTGAAGATGCTGGGAATTTATATGAAGAGGGCGAATATTTTCTTCCTGATTTGCTAATGACAGGTGATGCCATTAATGCCGCTACTGAAATATTAAAGAATTCATTAAAAGAAAAATCTGAAATAGAATCTAAAGGTACTATATTAATTGGAACAGTAGAAGGTGATATCCATGATATAGGCAAAAGTTTGGTAGTCTCACTATTAAAAGGGCAAGGCTTTGATGTTGTTGATTTAGGATCTGATGTTCCACCAGAAGAGTTTCTTCGAAAAGCAAAAGAAATAAATCCCAATCTGATAGGATTGAGTGGATTAATGACAATGAGCATCTCTAAAATGATAGAAACAGTTAATTTGCTTAAGAATGAAAATATACAGTCTAAAATAATCATTGGTGGCGGAATATTGTCAAAAGAATCGTGTGAAATGATAGGCGCAGATGACTTTGCCAAAGATGGCTGGGAAGGAGTTAAAAAAATAAATAATTTAATTTAAATCTAAGAGGTATAAGAATAAAATGGCTAAAGATTGGGTCGCTTCTGTAAATAGAATATTTAGGACAATATCAGGATCAAAAAGAGTTGATAAAGTTCCGTTTCTGGCATTCGCCGGGGAACAAATGATTTGCCGAGTAACCGGAAAAACTGTGAAAGAATTATATAGTTCCCCAAAAGTCTATGCTAATGCTATTATAACCACTTTTGAGTTTTTGAATACCGATTCTATAAATGTTCCAAGTGCCTATGCAGGACCAAGTGAAGGTTTGGCATTTGCGGAAGCGAACAATAAATTAGATGCAATTAAATGGTTTGATTATCAACCTCCAATGTGTAAACAAGGAGTCATTTGTAAATCTGAAGAAGATATTGAAAAGCTGGAAATTCCAGATCATAGTAAGAATAATCTATGGAAAACTTCCTTACTAGCTGCAAAAATGATTAATGAAAAAATTAAATTTCCCCAGGTAATCAGTTTAAGTATTTGGTCTGTTGTTCAGGAGTTACGTGGCATAGAAGCCTATAAGGATATGCGCCGAAATCCGGATTTGTTATTAAAACTGTGCGAAAAAATTTTTGAATCTCAAATGGATATTTATGAGAATTGGCTTGAAATTGTAGGTATGCCTCCTAATGTTTTTATTGCAGGATACGCATTTAACCGTCATATGATGAGTTTTCAAGATTCTATGCGCTATGAAGGCCAGTTTATTAAGAGGATGATGAATAAAATAAAAGTTCCTTTTATGCTACATAATTGTGGAACTTCACCCTATTTTACAGAAGTCGTTAATGAAATTAATTTTATTGCCGTTAATGGTAGTCATCCGTTAGATATTGAATATTGGATTGATTTTAAAAAGAAACATCCAAAAATTGTAATAATAGGTGCTAATATTGACGTAAGTCGAGAAATGCTAACAGGAACTCCTTCTGATGTTGAAAAAAAGGTAAAAGAAAACATTTTAAACCTAGCTCCTGGGGGTAGGTATATTTGTTGCCCCGTTTGTAGCTTACCATGGGGAGTACCCATTCCAAATATCTTAGCGATTCCAAAAGCAATTGAGAAATATGGACATTATCCACTAAAAGTAAATTAAAATTTAAAATTCATCTAAAAATATTACTCTTCCATTATTTTTTTTTCTTAGTTCCGATATGGGAAAATAATGCTAAAAATATTAAAAGCTATTACCGCTGGCAATGATATTGGAAATGTAACCACATTAGCAGATCCCTCTGTTGTAGATGATTTATAAGTAGAACGGAAGAAAATGGATGTTGACATAGGTTAAATATATTTTTCATTTTTTTTATAATTTTAATTGAACTAGGCAAGTGTCAACCAATTAATAAGCATATTTACTAATATTTCTCATTTTAACTTTTATGATATAATCATCCATCATATTTTCTATATTTAGCTATAATACACTTGATTTATAGTGTTTTAAAATTTCTTAGATTTTAATTTGAGCTTTACCTACAAAATAATCGCTTTTACTTCAACCTTTTGCAAAAGTGCCAATTGTGTATAGTAAATCTAATTTGATTTTAATTTCTTTTCCTAATAACATCTTTATACAGGCTCTATTTTCTAGTTCAGTTAAGTTAAATAATTCAAAAATTCTTTTTGGGAAGTATTGATGTTTAGCAATAATCAAATGATCAGTTCCTAATACAATACTCCTATTAATTATCTGTGATGCTGCCTCTAAATTTGTGGCAATCAATGGTCCTAACCGCTTGTTTGCTAATAATCCATATCCTTCATTTTCAATGATTAAAATCTTAGCGCCCAATTTAATTCTCATGTTTAAATAATTAGTTCTATCAAATCCCATTGCTTTTTTATCTAGATTTAACACCCAATCTGGAATTGTATTTAAAATGTTAACTTCTTTATAAGCAATTCTTAATTGTTGAGGTTGTATTGGCAACTGATACATCTTACCATAAAATCTTTTTTTAAAGCCAAACTTTTTATAAATGGGCTCTCCTAACTTGGAAGCATAAAGAATCTTGGTGTCACAATTCATTTTATTTGCAATTTCTAACAAATTCCTAAAAATTTCGGTTCCTATTCTCATTCCTCTGTATTCCTGCAATACAGCCATGTATCCAAAAGTACTAACTTTTTCAAATAAAAAAACACCCCCTATACCGATAATCTCTCCTTTCTCTTCAGCAATAAGAAATTTTCCAATTTCACTTTCTATTAAAGCTTTCCATATTTTTTCTTCTCCTTTAACGTCTACTGGAGGTTTCCTATCAAAAGCAGAGTACAAAATGTTTATACATTTGGAAATCTCCTTATCAGTAGGTTCTCTAATATTATATTTTGTCATAACAATCACTACTAATCATACTTCTTAAAAGAATAAAAATAAATAAATCAATTTTTTATTAATATTTCAAAGATTTTTTTGTTTTCTTTACTTTACATTAAATTCTAAGATTTTAAGGTTTTAAAACTGAGTTTTGACAGTAACCTGATATTAGATAAGATAAAAACAATGGAAGAAAAGGAAGCGGTTGAAATGCTTCTTTCAATTTTATCTACATCTAAAAATGTGGAAAATAAATCGAAAGCAGTTGATCTTCTGATCTCTTATAACGATATTGGAAAAAGTCGTTTTCAAGATGTAAAACGCGTTTTTATAAATGATCAGCATCCCCGATTAAGAATAAAATTAATCGATTTATTAACAAATTGCTATAAAATAGATGGAATTAACTTCTTAAAAGAACAATATAAAAATTGTAAAGATGGTTCAGTAAGGAAGAAACTTCTTGAAAAGGTTGGAGAAGGAGATTTAATTGATTCAATACCCATATTCATTGATGCATTAAATGATCCAGATATTGAAGTCAAAAATGAAGCGATAACGCTATTAAGAAAAACGGATGTGAGTGATGTAATATCACCGTTAATGGATGTACTTCATTTTAGAAATATAGAGATTTATAATTCTTTAATAGATGCTATTGTAAAAATTGGTAAAAAAGGAAATCTACAAATTATCAATAATTATGTAAATACTGAAGATTTTTATATCAAAAGAGAAATTCCAATAATCCTAGGAAAAATTAAAAATAAAGAGAGTGAAGATGTTTTAATTAACTTTCTAAAAGATGAAAATTCGATAATAAGGAAGAATTCAGTAAAGGCATTAGATGGAATAATTGAATTAAGGAATGTAAAGCATATTATAGAACTTTTAAAAGATCAAGATATTAATGTAAGGAAAGAAGTTATTCGAGTATTAGGTAATATTGGAAGTAAGAGATCGATCAAGCCACTAATAGAATTATTAAAGGAAAATGATGTAAAAATAAGAAATCTTGCTAAAAATGCTCTTCATAAAATTCTTGATAAAAATGAATTATACGAACCTCTTTATGAGGTTTTAAAAGGAAGAAATAATAATGCAAGAAGAGAAGCAATTAAATTATTAGGGATGCTAAAAGATGTCAATGCTATTGATTTATTGATAACCATTTTGAACAGTAAAGTACCAAGTTTACGAGGCTCTGCTTATCGATCTCTCTTAAGGATTTTAGATAAAAAAATTGATATTAAGATTATCAATTCACTGTCTGATAAATCTTGGCAGATTAGAATGTTTTGTATAAAAATCGTAGGTGAAATTGCTGATCCGAAAACCATTAATCATGTGTTTAATTTAATTGAAGATGAAAATGGAAGTGTGAGGAGGGTAGCTGTGGAAGCATTAATTAAATATGAGAATAAAAAAGTTATAGAATTTGCAATTGAATCATTGAAGAGTGAAAATTGGAGGACTCGGAGAGCAGCAGTTAAAATATTGTTAAGAAAAGGTAGTAAAGAATCATTAAATTCTCTTATTTCTTGTTTAAATGATGAAGATGTATATATAAAAAGTTGGGCAGCTATGGCATTAGGAAAACTTAAAGATGTAGACTCAATTGATCCATTCATTCAATTGTTAAAAGAAGATGATGATAAAATCCGAATATCTGCAGTTAAAGCTTTAGGTGAAATTGGAAATAAAGATGCGATTAAACCTCTAATTGAAGCATTAGGAGAGGATAATTGGGATATAAGAAAAGAAATCGAAAATGCTTTAAATCGTCTTGATCGAGATTGGATAAACTATTTATAAAAATTGAATCTTATAACTAAATTGATTCTTTAAATATAAATAAGTTAAAATTTACATTTTATTAACTTTTTGGATTATTTCCTCTAATTTACTTATAATAAACGAGATATTAGAGTCTCGATTTAAAATCAATATTAAAAAAGTTGAAATATCACATTCAAAAATTAGTATTGTTTTTTCTTCTAATTCAGCGATAACTTTTTTGAATTTTTGATTACCTAGTGTTTCTCCAATACCAACTGCGCTTTCTAAAACAGTGGCACACATAGAGGCAAACTTTTTTCTATCGAACTCAGTTTCTATATTTTCACTTATGAGTTCACCATCTCTGTAGGCAAAAATTATCTCGTCTAGATTTCCCTTATTCTTAATTTCAGTAAGCAATGGAAACAATTCGTTAAAATTATTCGATTTAGAATGGTTCATATAGGTCATTATATTATTATTTCAGTTTCTATAAATATGGAAATTAAATAACACTATTTAATTATTATAATATATATGGAAAAAGCGAATTCTGAAATAAAATTAGTTGATTTTATAAAAAAATCGAATGTGGAATTTATTGAAAATGAATTACGTACTTTTTTAAAAATTCCAAGTAATACACTTAATCGTGCAGGGATTATAAGAGCAAAAAATTATCTACTTTCTTATATCTCTGACATTTCTGAAGAAATAAATGAATATAAAGGTAAAATGAATCCTCTTATAATTGCTAAAGTACAAGGTAAACTTAAGGAATCTCTACTAATTTATATGATGTATGATACTCAACCTATTAATAAAGAAAATGAATGGATTAGCAATCCATTTGATGCAGAAATAAAAACACTTCCCCCTCCACTCGACAAGTTAGGTAATTGTATTATAGCAAGGGGAGCTTATAATTCGAAAACACCATTATTATGTTTTTTGAATATTGTGAAAATTTTAAAAAGAGAAAAAAAACTTCCAATCTCCTTAATCCTTTTATTTGATGGTGATGAGGAAAAAGGTTCACCTTCGCTATTAACATTCCTTGAAGAGAAGCATAATAAAGAAATATTTAATAATTGTCTTGATGCTTATTACCCCGCAACTAAACAAGATCTTAGTAAAAAATCCATTTTAAAATTAGGTTATAAAGGGATTTTATCAATAACAATTAAAATTTCATCCAGAAATACAGAACCACATTCTGCTTTTAGTGGAATGATCCCGAATCCCGCTTTGGATTTAGTTTCTTTGCTTAATACTATATATGCAAATAATAGATTTCAGATTAATAGTCTAAAAAGTCCATATAAAATTACACCTGACGAGGAATATATCATTGGAATTCTTATGAAAGAACTTGATATTGAAAAAATAAAGAAAAAGGCAGGTATTGAACAACCAATTGAAAAAAGTCCTGAAAAAGCATTTATTAACTACTTATATACGCCTACCTTTAATATTTCTACTTTAAAGTCAGGTTTTATGGAAGAAGGAATAAAAAATTATGTTCCTAATCAAGCTATTTGCAATTTAGATATTAGATTCGCTCATGACGCTACACATGAAGAAATATTTAAAGAAATTAAAGAAAAAGTCGAAAAATTTTCCGAAAGGACTACATCTCAAATTGAAATAATTAAAAATATAGGTTATGAGAGTTCTCGAGTACGAAAAGATTCAGTTCTTGTTAAAAGCCTTATAGAAAGTGCTAATAAGTTAAAAGTTTCGACTGAACTGTGGCCATTAAGCGCTGCAGCAGCCCCCTTAAGTAAAATTCAAAGAGTTTTAGGATTGAATTTTATGACTGGAGGTTTAGGTATTGGTGGATTTGCCCATTCTGCAAATGAGTTTATACAGTTAGACTCAATAATTAATACAAGATTATCATATTATTACTTTCTACGAGAATATTCTAAGTTGCAATTAGAAAAATTAAGATTTAATCAAATAAACCAGCAAAACCCCTAGTTCTTGGTTTAATAGCACTTTCTGGACATAACTCTGCACAACAGAAACATGAAATGCATTTCTTTCTTAGAAATACTGGAAAACTATTTTCTTCAAATTCTATTGCCTCTGAAGCGCAATTTTGAGCACATTGGCCACATTGTACACACCTCGATTTAATTAATCCAGGAATCTTTTTGATTATTTTATATCCTATATGCCCTGACATATAAGCGATAAAACTTGAAAAAGTATTTCCTGGTACATTAAATTTAGGAGTTTGTTTTTTAGCCTTCTCAAGAGACATTCCTACAATATCAATATTTTCTAAATTTCCAATGCCAAGGTTACGCTCTATTGCATTTCTAACATGAGGAACGTTTTTAACTTTTAATTTCCCAATTTCTAGTGCTATTAAATCTAGCGCTACTTCATCTGTTCCTGCTAGAATTAAATCCCATTTTTTCATTGTTCCTCCACCTGGTCCCATCCTACCTTCCATAATTTCTTGTAGATCGTACACTATTAATCTATTTGGTTTATTCTTTACTATCCATGAAAAATTATCTGCAAGAACTTTCCCAAATTGGTCAGCTGTTTTTCCAAATAGATGATAATGAGCTTTTAAACCTCCAGGGATAATTCCCCAATAATTTTTAATTGCTCCTGTCATTGTTGCTTCTAAATGAGATTTTAACCGTGGAAGGTTGATCAATACATCACAGTCTTTAACCGCTTTGGCAACATGAATTTCTTTTAGTCTTAGAGCATCATCAATCTCTTCAATTAAAGGGGTACTACTTTCAAAATCTATAAAATTTATGCCATGTGTTTCACAAATTTCATAAATTCCAATTTCTTTAGCAACATCAGAACCTAATTTTTGGGATTGACCAGGGGAATCTCCTAAGTAAACATTATTCATTGACACTCCTTTGTCTTTTAGATAAGAAATAACACCTTCAACAAAACCTGATTGAGTACATGCTTCTTTCTTTGTTGTAAGTAAATTCGGTTTTAAAAGAATGTTTTTAGCACTTGAAAAATCAAATTGTAAATTATCTTCAATTAATTTAATAGCTCCAACTACAGCTTTAGGTATAGATTCATAATCATTTACATTTACAATACTAACTTTAGTAGACATAATAAAAATTGATAAAATTTTTTTTTAATTGAAATATTTCTTCTTATAAATCGTGAAAAATATTTTAATTTTGAGTTTATTAGGTATCTAAAATAAATATTTTTAAGAATCTAATTTATTATAATTATTAAAAACAATATATAGATCAATTTTTTTCAAATAAAAAAAATTCTAGTGTTTGAATATATTTTTTACTTTTATTGTAAAATTCATAATCAAACAGATAAAAATAGTGGCTGGAGAAAATGGCTGACGCAATGTTTAAAATCGTATTTTTTGGAGATGGTGGCGTTGGGAAAACCACATTAATAAACCGATATCTGACTGGTGTCTTTAAGAGCGATTCAGTAATAACAATTGGTGTTGACTTTCATGTAAAAAAGGTTGAAATTGCGGATAAGCGAGTCAGTTTACAAATTTGGGATTTTGCAGGGGAGGATAGATTTAGATTTCTTATGCCTAGTTATGTTGTTGGCGCTTCTGGAGGAATCTTTATGTTTGATATAACAAGATATACTAGCCTTAGAAATTTTAATGATTGGATTGAAATTTTTAAAAAAGGCTATAGAGGGGATAGCGACCAAATGCCTGTCTTGATGGTAGGAAGTAAATTAGATCTTGAATATAAAAGGGCTGTTTCCAGAGAGGACGCATTTGAACTGGCTAAAGAGCACAATCTCATTGGTTATCTCGAATGTTCTGCAAAAGATGGCCAAAATGTAGGAGAGATCTTTCAAGAAATTAGCCGTCTGATGATGATCAGGGCAGGATTATTTTAAAAAACTTATAAGTGAGATTCTATTTTTTTTTAAAAACGTCATCTAATTTGTTTATTACAATATTAGGGAGTAAATTTCTATCAGACAAATTTGAATTTTTAAAATCATTCTTTAACTCCTCAATCATTTCCATACTTGTAACTCCTGTTAAAACCATTATAGTTTTAATACCGGCTCGATTGCCCGCTAAAATATCAGTATTCAATCGATCTCCAAAAATACATGTACCCTCGGCGGATATTTGAGTATCACTTAATATCATATTAATACCACACTCTTCAGGTTTACCAAATATTTTGATTGGTTCTTTACCTGTACAAGTCATCAAAGCGTTCACCATTACACCAGCTCCTGGTTTTAATCCTCGAGCAACAGGTAACGTAGGATCTGCATTTGTTGCATAAAATTTAGCACCACCTTCCAGAATGCATTTTTGAGCAATTGCTAAATTACTATATTTAAAATCTCTATCAAGCCCCACAATTACAAAATCTATATCTTTATAGTCATTTGGCCTAGTTACAATTGTATGACCTAAAGATTGCAGTTCCGTTCTTAATCCTTTTTCTCCAATCACAAAAATTTTAGCATTTTTCTTTATTTTTGTAATTTCAACCGAAGTGATTGAAGCACTAGTATAAAAATCAGAGATTTCACTTTTTATATTAAAATTTCTCAATTTCTCAACATAAGTTTGTCTTGTTGCAGTTGAATTATTAGAATTATATACTACTTTAATAGAATGGTCCTTAAACTCTTTTATAATATTATCGGCATTAGGGATTAATGTATCTCCCAGATAAATTACTCCATCTAGATCAAATATCGCTAATTCAATATCTTTTAAATCATCGATTAACTCATGCATAGTAGTATTACCAACCAACTGGTAATTTTAATAGAAGGATAAATATTTGAATTCCAATAGGAATAAAGATTGGATTCAAAATATTATCAGCTGTGTATACTGGAAAATAATCAGTTAGAAAGAAAATTACCGCTCCAATTATCGCATATATTGGTCCTACAAGTATCAATCCAATTATGTATGCGAGAATCGTTCCCGCAAGAAAACCTTCTACTGATTTGGTGTCTCTACTTCTTACTTTAACCTTATGTTTTCCATATCTTCTACCGATTAATGCTGCTGCAGCATCTGAAAGACATGCAATAAGGACTCCTGCAAAAAAAGCTCTATGATTGAGAAATCCTACCATATAAAGCATATATGAAAAGATAAATCCTGTAATAATATAAATTTGTGGACCTGTAGCATTTATCTCTTTATTTCTTAACATCGATTTTGTCAAAAAATTAAAAATTGAGTATTCTGGGCTCCATATTATCCTAATTATATCAGAAATTATAGCAAACATTAACGCTCCAATCAAAGCCATCATTGTAAGATCAATTACCGCTTGAAATTGTCCATGAGTATATGGAAACAAAGAAATTGGACCCCAAATTAATTCATACGCGGGTTGAATATCGTTGATTAACACAATTACACTATCACTTATTATACGAGTAACTGGGTAGAGTGTTAAAAACCCAAAATATGCTATAACAAGTAAAAATCCCGTCAAATGAAAACTTTTTCTAACTAACTCCATTTTAAACGTGATGTCCGTCTGGTAAGGATTTTCTTTTGTCATTCTCTCAATATATCTTCTTAAAACTGGTTTTTTTCCACTCTTTAAGACTCTTTCTTCAATTTCTGATTCAATTCTGCTTACTTCTCTTTTTACCAATGCGAAAAACGTAAAACTGACTACTAACATTATCCCTATCCACCATACCATAAATCCATTATATGGATAAGGGAAAAATCTCATAATAGAATTATAATATCCAAAAATTAAGAAACAAAAACCACATACTATGGTTGTAGTTCCACCATACTTGTTATTTGCTTTAATTCCCTTTCGACCAATATAAAACATTAAAAGGGTAAGAGTAAAAAAGGAAAGGGACAACGTTACATTATAAACATTATCAACAACTGTCCAATAGTCCATAGTCCATCGCGTAAAGAATTGTATTAATTATTGAAATAATTTATAATCTAATAATTAGTCTAGCTTTAATAATGTATACACATAAAAGTGATTTTTTTAAAGCATTATCAAAAGAGCCAACAACCCATGTTCCACTATATTGTACTGGATATCCTGAATTAGAGTTTATAGATAATTATGTCAATAAATACAGATTAAATATTAACAGAAACGATAAAGGATTAAATCAAAAAAATTATCATATTATAGAACAGATGGGATTTGATAGTATATCATTATGGGATTTTCGCCGAGGTGAAGGAGGTTATACTCTGGATGATCAAAGAAGGGTAGATGGATGGGGACGAATCTATAGAG
Organism: Promethearchaeota archaeon; assembly: GCA_019058365.1. Classification (GTDB taxonomy): domain Archaea; phylum Asgardarchaeota; class Lokiarchaeia; order Sigyniarchaeales; family SOKP01; genus Loki-b32. Next base: position 34,805 of record JAHPZE010000026.1, read on the forward strand.
GAGAATGGTATTTATGGGATGGTGTTTTTAGGAATGAAAAAATACTACATGAATGGGAACATTTAACACTTCCCTCTAAAAAAAAAATAATGATTTTAAAAGATTTCTTAAGGAGGGCAAGCAAAGATTTGGATTATGTAATCTCTTTACCTGGTTTATTTGAAAAGACTTGGCAATCTATGGGTTTTTATTATTTTGCTAAATGCTTAAGAAAGAATATTGAATTTGTGAAAACTGTAATCTCATATTTCTCAAACTATATTATGAAATTAATTAATATTCTTCAAAACGCTGGAACTCAATTATTTCTTGTGGCAGATGACTATGGATACAGAAATAGAACATTTATTCCTAAAAATATATGGAAGGAATTATTCTTTAAAGAATATAGAGAGATTATAAATCTAATCCATAATAAAAATCACAAAATAATTATTCATTCTGATGGATATATCTCAGATATGATTGAAAATTTCATTGATTTAGGATTTGATGGTGTTCAAAGTTTAGAGCCTAATGCGAGAGTCGATATATTTTCCCTCTTTGAAAAATTCAAAAATAAAATCTGTTTTATAGGTAATTTAGATATGTCTCTGCTAGCATTTGGTACACCAGAACAAGTAAAAGGTTATGTTATTAAACTAATTAAAAATGCAAAAAAAAACAATTGCTCATTAGTAGTATCACCTTCACATCAAATTACTTCAAAATGTAAGGTAGAAAATATTAATACAATGATAAAAACGGCTAAAATATTTAAATAATAATTTTGATAATTACTACAAGTACATAGTTTTTAAAAATAATAACAGTGCTTAAGAGTACATTACAAAAATTTAGACAGTTAATTAATAAAGAAGTAATAATATAATTTATTAGAAAGTTCGAAATAAAAAAAAATAAATAAAATAAAAATAAGTTAATTATATCTATTATAGTAAGATTATATAACAAATCTTATTCGCAAAAAATATCTTATATCTAAATTACCAAAAAAATGACTTCTATGGAATCCACTACTGAAAATCTTGACGATATATTGAAAAAACTCCTTGCAGCTATCCCAGAGGTAAAATCTGCTGCTATTGTTTCCGCTGAAGGTCTACCAATTGCTTCCGCACTTCCCCAAGGTGTCGATGAGACAAGAATTGCTGCTATGACTGCTGCGCTTCTCTCACTTGCCGAAAGGGCGGTTATCGAGATGGAGAAAGGTGAGTTTGACCAGTTATATATAAAAGGGAATGATGGGTATCTATTAGTTATGCAAGCGGGTCCTAATGCTGTACTAACTGTGTCTACTACTAAGGATGTAAGGTTGGGCTTAATATTTTTAGATTGTAAGCGAACTTGTGAAAAAATCGCGAAATTAATCTAATTTTGTTATAACTTCTTCATATTATTCAAGATTTTTTATAAATATTGATTAGTATTTGCCAATTCCCTTTTTGAATTAAACCTTTATAAGAACAATTAACTAAATTTATAATTGTAATTTCTTTCTAAGAATTAAAAACTATAAAGAAAAAACTTACTTGATTTAAATGTCTAATGTTAACTTAAATAACCATATGTTAGTTACTGATGGAGCAGCATTTAATAAAAAAGGGATATCTGCAACATCGATGAGTGGTCTTAATCTAAAAGATGAGCTTCCTCCCTATTATCATACAAGACGAGACTCTCCTGAAAATGTTGAAAAAGGAGCATTAGGTCAATTCGTTGAGTTTTGTTTGGAATATCTAAAATTCGTAGATTCGCAATAATTTAAAAAATAGTATTCAATTAGGAGGAGATTATAATTCAAGATAAAAAAAGTTCATATTTTATTGACATTGAAGATGCTCCCAAATTTATGCAGATGAAAGGATTAGAAACAACAATTCTTACAGGTTTACACGGTGAGAAAATGACAATGGCGCTCAATGCCACATTACCAGGTCACACTGTTCCTATGCATTCTCATAAGCATGAGCAAATAGGGATGGTTTATAGTGGAGAAGCAAAGCTTCGAATTGGAGATGAGGAGCGGATTATGAAAAAAGGAGATTTTTATTGTATTCCATCAGGTACGCATCATGGAGATACTTGTATAGGTAATGAACCGTTTATTATGCTTGATATTTTTTTTCCTACAAGAAAGGATTTTATAAGAAAGCTAACGAATAAATGATAGATTCACCAAATCAATAAGAGAATTAATTCTCATTAATTTTAGCCTTTTTAATTGCGTCTCTAAGTTTACTTTTTTCAATTTCTGGGCCTACCTCTATCATTTCACCATTAACATAGATTCTTCGCTCAATACCATATTGCTGTAAGATTTTTTGATCAACTGCTGAAAATTCGTTAAGAATAACATCATTTCCGTATTCTGAGACGACTTCTCGCACTCTTTGTGCTTCAACATCACTAGTTAAACAAAATCTATTCCAAAACAAATCAATGACAATTTTTCCCTTAATAGGTTTAAAGTTATAATTTTCTTCTCGGAATTTAGGAGGTTCAGCATTTAGATCAAATTGTTTCCAAAGAATTGCTTCTTCACCATGTTTTTCAGCAACTTTAAATCCAATATTTAAAAAATAGTCTGCTGGCATAAACCAGAAATCCCAAAAATATCCAATAGTCGCAATTCCATTTCGATTTTGGCATTTAGCTTCTTCTTCAGCAGCTTTTACTAATTTTCTCCCTACTCCTTTTTTCGAAAATTTAGATTGTGAAACTAAACAAGGGAATACCATCAAATCTCTACCTTGAATATTCCAAGGATTTATTTCAATTGGTATAATATATAGAAATCCTGCATGAACACCATCTAAAAGAGCAACTTTAACTCTCAAACCATTTTTTTCCATACTCCTAAGCCAAGATATGCGGCGTGGACAAGACATTTCATATTCATTGTTATTTTCATTTACATGAGTACATGTACCAACATAATATTCATCATCTTTGGTCATATCTCGTATGATAATTGACATTTTTACACCTCTAAATTAATTCTCAATCATTTATGTTTATTCAATAATAATTTTGTTTGAAAAATTGAAATTCAGAATAAAATGTGTTTTATTTCAATTAAACTATATAACAACATATAATTTAAATAAGGTTAATCTAAAATTTATAAGAAATTAAAATTTCAAATAATTATGACAGAAGAACAGTATTTTTATGTCGTAATAAAGCCATATCGTCAGGATTTCATTATAAATCCAAAAGAAGAAGAAGAACAAATCATGTCTGATCATTTTCTTTACCTAAAATCGCTATTAGAACAGCAAAAATTATATCTTGCTGGTCCAACGTTGATTCCTGAAGATCCATTTGGGCTTATAATTCTTGAGGCAGAAACAGAGGAAGATGCAAGAAATTTACTTGAAAATGATCCTTCAGTTAAAGCTGGCATCCAACAAATAGCAGATTTTAGACCTATTCGACTCTCTTTAACAAGATAATGGAAAGTTTAAGACTAAATAAGAGAAATCTTATTCTCATTAGTTTTATGTTTATAAAATCACAAACTATTAATTTTTTAGTTCATAATATCAATTACTTAACTTCGTTAAATTTCATTATTTTTATGGGTATGTTCAGATGTTTAAGCTTTACACAATTGAAGGAAAGATAGAGATACCTCCATTTCTGTTTGGTCAAAAAAAAGAAGTCAGTGCAAGAATCATCCTTTCAGAGGATTATGAAGGTATTATCACACGAGACTATGGATTTGTTATAGCAGTTGTAGATGTCCTTAATGTAGGAATGGGGATAATTATACCTGGTAATGCAAATACCTTCCATGAAGTAGAATTCACAATACTTTCATTCAAACCAACAGTTTCAGAAGTCGTAGAAGGTACAGTAGTTGAGATTGTTGATTTCGGTTCATTTGTCCGTCTAGGTCCACTGGATGGTTTAGTCCATGTGTCTCAGATCTGCGATGATTATATCTCTTACGAACAAGTTGGAAATCGATTTATTGGCAAAGAAACCGGAAAAATCCTTGAAGTTAATGATCAAGTAAGAGCAAAGATAATTGCGGTTTCTTTAGGCACGGGAAGGAGTGGGAAACTTGGACTAACAATGAGACAAAAATTTCTGGGAAAAGATGAGTGGATTAAAGCTGATATTGAAGAAGTTTATGCTGAAAAGGAAACAAAACAAAAAGAACCAAATGATAAAGAAGATCATACTTAATAATAATTTGAAAAGGAGATTGAGTCATTATGAAAGAGAAAGCCTGTAAAAATTGTCATTTGATAACTAAAAATGAGACAATCTGTCCTAAATGTAAGACACATACTCTAAGCGAAGATTTTACTGGAGAGGTTGTTATTATTAATCCTAAAGAGTCTAAGTTTGCAGAATATTTAAAAATCCATTTTCCGGGAAAATATGCATTGCGAGTAAGATAATTAATTTTTTTCAGAGTTTTCACCTATTTTTATAACATTTTTTAAATGTAACATTCTTAAATATCTTGATCTTAATGAATTTAAGAATTCCCAAAGATAAGAGACATTTATTTTCAGAGCCTCTCGACATTTTAATTGCTGGTAAACGAGAAGAAACAATAACTCAAGTTGAAAATATCTTCAGAGAATATTTGAAATCGGGTTTAACTTTAAATTTTTATATTGTAGGAGATATTGTTGCTAAAGATTTTTTCTCTAATCCTTTTTTGAAATCTTTTATAAAACTCTGTATAATAGATGAAAAAACCCAAAGGAATCAGATTAATATAGATTTCGAAGGATTTTTTGAAGAGGTTATTAAATTTCAAAACCCAATTGGTACAATCAATAAAGATTGTTGGGATCTATTCAAAACAATTATCAAATCCGGTAAGAAAACATTACTTAAGATAACTCAGGGTGAAGAGGATTTATTGGTTCTTCCTCTTATTCTAGAAATCCCTATAAAAAAACAAGTAGGGCAATTTGCGTTCTATGGTCAACCTCCAATTACAGATTCTAACTTTGACATTCCCGAGGGAATTGTAATCGTTGATGTTGATATAAATATTCAAGAAAAGGTTAAAAAAGTAATATCAATGATGGAAGAGTTCTAAAGATTTAACTTTCACTAATATGAAAAAGCAAAATTTTATTTTTTATCTATTCTTTTGAATGTTATATTTTAGTAAAAATCTTTAATGAATAAATACTACTACTAGAAAAATGTCGATAAACATAGAAATCACGGAAGAGAAGAAGAACCCTCTAATTGAGCGAACAGAATTAACATTTAGAATTGATCATTTTGGAATAAGTACTCCAAATAGATTAGAAGTAAAGAAGAAAATAGCTGCACTACAAGGAGCCGACGAAAAACTAACAATAATAGTAAATCTTAAAACCCGTTTTGGAGCATCTTATACAAGGGGGAAAGCATATATATATAAAAATGTAACAGAATTACAATTTTTCGAACCCTTCCATATCCAAGTACGAAATCTTGAAAAAGATAAAAGAGTTGAAATATATCAGCTGAAAAAAAGAAGGGAAAGTTATAAACATCTATTTGAATATTAATTATAATACAAATTTAAGATTGAAATGAATTCCTCAAATTATTATAAACTCGAAGGAAATAAGTTAGTGAGAACTCATCGCTCGTGTCCTAAATGCGGGCCATCAATTTTTCTGGCGGACCACTATGATAGATCCTCATGTGGGAAATGTGGATATGCTGTCTTCAAAAGAAAAGGACAATCTAAAAGTAAAACTACTGGAAGAACTCCCAGAAAACGTCAAAAAGCATAATAGTAATACTAAATAGACTTTAGATTCTTTATTTCATTGAAAAAATAATTCCTTATTATTTCATAATATTCGAGTCTCTTTTTCACTTTGAAAATTACTCAATTGAATTAAAAATTTGGTGAAATTTATGAAAAAGATGTGTTTAGGCATTGAATCTACGGCACATACATTTTCAGCAGGGATTCTCGATTTTGATGGAAATGTTTACAGTTTAATAAATGACATCTTTATACCTGAAGAGGGAGGGCTTCATCCTGCGCTAGTTAGAGAACAACATTTAAATAACTTTATGAGGATTATAAATAGAGCTCTTACTGAATCTAAAATCTCTGCGAAAAACTTAAATTTAATTGCTTTTAGCCAAAGTCCTGGGTTAGGACCTGTTTTAAAAATTGGGGCTTGGGTTGCACGCATACTAAGCCAAGTTTTAGAAATACCAATAATCGGAGTAAATCATTGTATTGGACATATAGAAATCGGGCGTTTAAAATGTAATATTGAAGATCCATTGACTCTATATGTTTCAGGGGGAAATACAATAGTTAGTGCTTTTGAATCAGAAAGATATCAAATATTTGGTGAAACTCTAGATTTAGCTTTAGGAAATATGATTGATTCTTTCGCGCGAGATGCTGGATTAAAACATCCGGGGGGTCCAAAAATTGAAACTCTAGCTTTACGATCAAAAAATTTTATTCCATTACCATATGTTGTAAAAGGAATGGATTTATCTTTCTCTGGGTTATATACAGCAGCAAAAAATCTACTTCATTCTGATGAGTACGGTAAGAAGTTTAGTTTAAATGATATAGCTTATTCCTTACAAGAAACTGCCTTTGGAATGCTAAGTGAAGTTACTGAAAGAGCTTTAGCTCATACAGAAAAAAGAGAAGTTCTTCTTACTGGAGGTGTAGCCGCAAATAAAAGATTACAAGCTATGATAGAGGATATCAGTAAAGAGCATAATGCAAGGTTTGAAGTTGTACCCATAAAATATGCAGGTGATAATGGAGCAATGATTGGATGGGCAGGAATATTAAGATATAAAGCAGAAGGAGGCTTTAATATTTCTGAAACGATTATTCAACCTAAAAAGAGAATGGATGAAATAACAATTCCTTGGAGGTCTTAAGAGAAATTGAGTTCGGATGTGAAAAAAGAAAAAATAATTAGAAAAGGTGCTGAGGCGAGTCTTTATTATGGGCATTGGTTTGGCAAAGAAGTGATATTTAAATATAGACTTCCAAAGAAATATCGTATAGAAGAACTGGATAGGAGAATTAGAACTGAAAGAACCTTAAATGAAGCTCGAGCGTTGACAAAAGTAAAAAATTACGGAATAAATGTTCCACAAGTATTTGAAATTGACTCAACTAATTCCACAATCATTATGAAATATATACAAGGAGATAAGCTAAAAGATATCTTATCTGATTTAGATAATGATCAAAAAATAAAGTATTTCAATGAAATTGGTAGAGTTATAGCAACTTTACATAAAAATGGGCATATTCATGGAGATATTACTACAAGTAATATTATATTAACTTCAAATAAAAATATTTTTCTCATTGATTTTGGCCTACATGCATATTCTGATACGATAGAAGATAAAAGTGTTGATCTCCATCTTCTTAAAAGGGTTTTGATCTCTTCTCATGGGAAAGATTATGAATGTTGTTTTACTGCGTTTCTTAATGGGTATAAATCAGAATATAAGAAGGTGGGTTCATCTGAATGTGATCAAATCATTAAGAACATTGATGTAATCGAAACCAGAGGTAGATATATAAATTCAGATCAAAGATTATAAGAATATGTGATCTAACATCCTAATAGCTTCAAAGGAAATTTTGTGAATATAATAAAATATTTTCAGCTAGACTATTAATATGTATTAATTTGTTTCATCTAAATAATTAAACAATCAAAATTTTGTATATCGCTTTAAATACCACACAACTTTATATATATACTTAACTTATAATATTATATTAGAAAAGAGTGAATATAATTTAAGGGCAAAGAATATAACTGCTTTCTAGTTCACTTTAATCATCTGAAATAAGAGAATTTTAGAAACAGAAATTTGTTAAGTTAGTACTATGACAGATACCGATAAAGAGAAAAAAAAGAAAAAAATGGTAAACATAACCATTAATTTGCCCGAAATTTATGATGAAAATATTAAGAAATTAATCGGTATGAAGATTGTGGCCAGTCGTTCTGAAGCAATTCGCACAGCTCTAAGAGATTTTCTTCACAATGAATATGATAACCTTAAATTACTAGGTTTTTTTGGAGAAGGGTCCTAAAAATTATAATTCCAAGTCAAAATTTAATATAATAATTTACTTACTTTTACTATATTATCCTAACTCCTTAATGAAGAACAATGTTAATATATAGTGTAACTGAGAATGGAGCTCTAAGAAAGATAAATAAACTGGATTTTAATGAAAACAAAGTCTTTCTAATAGACGATTTTAAAATAGTTTATTTATGGTTCGGAAAAAATTCTTCAAAAAAAAAGAAAAATTTGAGTGTAAAAAGAGCTGAAAAGTTAAAGGATGGACGAGAAAAATCAACTAAAATTCAAATTGTCAATCAAAATCAAGAATATGGCTCATTTTTAGCAATAAAAGATATTTTGAAAAAAGGATTAATACAAGATACCTCTAATGGGAGACGACCTGAATTAAAAATAAAATTTGATGACGCAATTGAACTTATTGAAGCCGGAATTGACCCTGATTTTGAAGCTGAAATCACCATTAGCGCTCACAAACTTGCTCAAAAAAACCACAGCTATGAGGATTTATGTCGAACATTAGCCATACTCAAAATGTCATTTTTAAAGGGGGAAGCTTCAGAAAGCGAAATTAAAACTAAAACTGAAGAAATTTATAAATCTTCCTCAACATATGATGAGCTTTGCTGGTTAATTGCTGAATTAAGTAAACTACTAGTAAAAAAACCCTAAACTTATACAGATGCTCTACATTTAATTGTTAATAGAGTCTTGCTATCGTTAACATTAATATATTTATTCATCAATTCATTTACAGCTTTAATGTAACAACCATGCTCACCAACTGCAATATGATAAATGTTTAAATCTTTTAAAAAACAGATTGAAATTTCATATTTTCCCTTTACATAATTTCTCTCTATTATAATATCATGTATACATAAATCAGGAAAAAGATTGAAAAGTAGATTTATCAAGATTTTATCAATCCTTATAATCATAACCTTTCTACTATAAATGTTATTTCTTATTGAGTTTAAATTGGCTTTTGCTTGAAAGTAATCATTATGTTTCACAAAAAAAAAGATAAAATCATTATTTTCAATTTTGATGAGTATGATACATAATGGATATACATGTGTCTTTTCATAAAAGTAATTATGAAGGTTTAGCTCATAATTTGAATATTTTGGAGGTTTGATTGTCAGTTGTTGATATAGAATTAAATCGTCGAGCAATGTGTAAAACATTAACTAAATATCTTAGAACAAATATATAAAGTACTAAAAATCCGTAACTATAAGCATTTGAAAAAAAAATTTTAATTTTAATTTTAATGTTATAATAAGTTCGTCTATTTAATCAAATTATAGAATTTAGCAAGGAAAAAAGCATTTATAGTTGAGCTATGTATAATATCACCATTATTGATTATTTTATGCATTTCCTCAATGGAGAATTCATATACTGAAATTATTTCATTTGAATCTATCGGTTTCGAATTTTTTTTTTTCACAATAGCAAAATAAAGGTAATTCCAGGCAATATTAAGAAATGATATTTTTGTTTTTCCTAAAAAAGTAATATTTTCCACCTTATAACCGGTTTCCTCTTCGGTTTCTCTTATTGCAGCTTCCTCAGGTTTCTCGCCTTTGTCAATCATACCACCAACTGTGGTTTTGGTTTTTACTTGCCATGGATAGGGGTATGCATCCACTAGAATAATTTTACCATCAATTGTCTGGCAAATAACTGTAACAAAATCTCTCCCTTCAATAACAACATATTCTATTTGTTGACCATCTGGTCTTAATACTAAATCATTTCTTAAACCAATAAAACGATTTCGAAATATTACTCTTTCTTCTAATTGCTTCCAAATATATTTTTTTTGGTTCATGTAATATTCAATGATTTAAATCAATTTAATTCTATTTATCAGAAAAAACCCAAATCTCTCTATTATTTTGATAAATAATTGCATCAGTTTTTGAAATTAGTCTTTCCCTAAATTAGAATTTTTTAAAATTTCTCTTGATAAATATTTTAATTGAACAACAAAAGAAAGAATAATTATAAATATTTAATTTAACGACGACCTCTAATTTTTCGAGCTTCCCTTTCAACTTCCCTTAATATCACAATATCATTCATTTTGATAGGACCTTTAACGTTACGAGTTAAAATTCGATTTCTATCAGGCCCTTCAAGAATCCTTACTTTGATCTGAGTTATTTCTCCAGTAAGGCCCGTTCGACCAATTACTTGAATTACTTGGGCAGGAATAGAAAAATCTTGAACTGTAATCCCTTTGGATTTATCTAATTTAACCATATTAATTCACTAAATTGATTATTTCTTTATTTGCTCTAAATTTTTAATTATATCATTCAATACGCTATCATTTCCTGTGCCAGCATTTTCAACAGCAATAGCACTTGAAGATATATTGATTCGCACTGTGGTTCCTAGTTCTTTTTTAGTTGATAGATATCCATATGGAATACCTTTTTCTTCACATAACAAGGGGATGTGGAAGAGAATCTCTGGAGGACTTACATCTTCTGCCATAATAACTAATTTGGCTTGAACCCTTTCTATACTTTTAGTTACTTCATTCATTCCTTTTCTAATCTTAGAATCTCGGGTTTCTGCAATAGTACCTAAACCATTCTTAATTTGAGTTTTAAGTTTATCAGGAATATTAAATTTTATATAAGAAATTTTTCATCACACTCATTCAAATATATTTAATTTTAGATATATTTTCATAAATCATCGATATAGTATGAGAATCAAAGTCAAGGATAACAAATAAAATTTTTTATTTAGGTAAAAAACCTAAAAATTTTTTTATAATGCTTCTTTTAAAAAGTTATGATTATACCTATTCGTTGTTTTTCATGTGGCAAACTTATCGCTCATGTATATAAGCCGTATTTAGAGCTCATAGAAAAAGGGGAACCTTCTGAAAAAGCTTTTAAAGAGTTAGGAATAGAACGTTTCTGCTGTAAAAGAATGATAGTTTCGCACGTTGACTTGATAGATGAATTACTTAAATTTCCACGCTTACAATAATTAAGCTATTTTTTTAAATCTTATAAATAATAAATTTTTATAAATCTAATTATTGTTTCCCATAATGGGCTGTCCATCTTGTTTTTCTCGCTTTTTTTCCATAAATGTTCATGGCTTTTCTGCATTTATTAGTGCAAAAGTTCAAAACTGTGCCATCTCTTTTTACGAACATAATTCCTCTTCCAATAGCAATATCATACCCACAAAATGAGCATTTTTTGACTTTAACTATGCTTAATCATCTCTTTATAAATATTCAATTTTACTCCTTCTTAAAAAGTTCAGCTTCTCCGTATTTTACAATCTTCATATTAATTAAAGTCATGTTATGTGTAATTTCATTACCTCGAATCGTTCTTTTTTTTTTTTCTCCTTTTCTTATGGGTTTGTATCCAATTCCCCTTTTAGAAACAAGAATTCTTTTTTTTACGGGGCCATGGACATCCTTTCGCATTGGAAAACCACTCGAATCGCTTCCACCTGTAATTTGGAATTCATAGTTTGGAAATCCTATGAGACCACCCTTGATAATATCCCCAATTTTCATTCCTTCAAAATGGAATTTTTTTTCGTCAATCTCGATTTGCTTGGATAATCCTTTACCGATCCCCACATTTCCACCGCTAATATTCAACTTATATACTATTTTTTCAGAAGACACGATGCATCAATATCGAACTTAAAAAAGCAAAATTAACTTCTAAAATGTATATTTTCATAAAAATTTTATGATATTTATTGATTGGATTTATTTTCTTAATTAATATAGATAATGAAATTTATTTTAATGAATTACCTATTAAACTTATATAAGAAATTAATGGATATTCCTAAATGCAAATATTTGAAGTAATTGAGCTAAATGAATTTCCTTATATGGAAATAAGAGAAGTAGTTCAAGGTCAGAATGTAGGAGATATATTAAATGAAACTAATAGAGAACGAGTATATTTACTAGTTGATCATGACATGAAGAGAATTTGGACTTATAACGGACCTCATAGTCCCTTTAAAGTCCAACTCTATGGGGGAATTTTAGCTGGAATGCTAAGGAAACAATTAAGATTATTTTATAGGGTATATCCATTGAATTTGTATTCAAAAGAAGACAGAGAATTTCAAGAATTATTAGAAAAACCAATTGGTGGAGGTAGAGCTACCCCTATTGAAAAACAAGACTTTCCAGAGCCAACTCAAGATAAGTATATTGCAGATGTTTCAATCTCAAATCCAAAAATAAATGCCGCACTTGAATATATAAATCAGTTTCCTCAACCTGAACACCTCGTTCGAAGATTTATAATAATAGGAGGAACGATATTTACTGATGAAGAGATTACAGAGTCCTTCCTAAAAGAACAAAAAACAACAATCAATCAGGTCAAATTAGGTAGATTAAACAATGGTTTTACTTTCTTTCAAGATCATAATTACTCAACTCGAATAATCATAAAAGAGCGAAATATTCAAGGAATTGAGTTATTTATTAATGAAGAAGATGAATCTTCTAGTCTAAAAATTGAAATACCTATTATTCATGAGGATAAATTTACTAAACCCGGGTCTATAAACTCATTAATTAACGCATTTCAAATTCCAAAGAAATTAGTTGAAGAAAACCAAACTAACAGTCAAAATGATTCTTTTAATTAATCCAAGAACTTCTAAACCTTCTGAGTTTAGGACACAATATTTTAGAGAACCGAATTTAGGATTATTATATTTAGCAGCAATCTTAGAATTACACGATATTCCCGTAGATATCTTAGATCTTGAACAATTTATAGATTTAAACGAATCTGAGTTAGAAAACCTAATTAAAGAAAGAATTATTGGATATAGAATTTTTGGAATTACGGCCCTTACCAATACTTTCCACCTTGCTCTTAACATTGCAAGAATAATAAAAAACTATAAAGAGAATTTTGTTATATTAGGTGGTCCCCATGTCTCCTTTATGTATAAAGATATCCTGGAGCATGACAAGAAAACAGAAAATTTAATCGATTTTATTTGTATAGGAGAAGCGGAGATTTCTTTTCTGGAATTGGTTAAAATACTAACAGCTCAGATTTCAGATAATAAACACTTAAGCAACTTTGAAACTCAATTACGCTCAGTTAAAGGGCTTGCTTTTATTAATTCAAAAGAAAAACTTATTGTTACTCAATCAGTTACAACACTAGATTTGAACAAATTACCTCTACCAGCTCGCTACAAATTATCTCAGGAAAATTATTACTACTCTGTAGCAAATGTAATTGTTAATAGAGGTTGTCCAAATCAATGTTCATTTTGCTCGAGACAAAATTTATTTAAAAAGACTCGAATCAGAAGTATTGAATCCATCTTAAGAGAAATTAGAGATATCCAATCCTTCCAAACTTATAATCAAATCAATTTTTATGATAATATCAATATTAATCGTAATTTTTTCAAAGATTTTTGTAGAATGTTCATTAAAAATAAGATTACAATCCCTTGGGGATGTGAACTCCGCGTAGATACAATAAGTTCTGAAGAAGCAGATTTGTTAAAAAAAGCAGGATGTCAATTAGTGGCAACTGGTATTGAATCTGCGAATAAAACCGTTCTTAAAAGAAATTTCAAATTTCAAGATCCCGAGCGAGTGAGAACTGGAATTACAAATCTAAAGAAATATGGGATTGCTATTCAAGCATATTTTGTGTTAGGCTTACCGAGTGAAACAGAACAAAGCTTTTATCAAACTGTTGAATACATAAAATCTTTACCATTAGATAAGAACGATGAATTGAACTACTTTATAGCAACTCCTTATCCCGGCTCTCGCTTATGGGATGAAAAAGAACGATTTGAAATTAAAATATTCGAGAACAACTTTATCAAATATGATTGTGAACACCTTATTTTCGAAACAAAAGAGTTAAAGAAAGATAAATTAGAAAAATTATATATTTCCGCAAAACAAATTGAAAAAAAAGAAGATAACTTAATAAATAATACTTTAAAATGGTGAATTTAAATTCCTAGTGATTTTACGCAAAAAATTATTAATTTAATTAAAAAAATTCCAGAGGGTAAAGTTCTCACTTATGGATTTATTGCTAAACTAGCAGGAAATCCAAGAGCTGCCAGACAAGTGTCATGGATTTTACATTCATCTTCAAAAAAATATAATCTTCCTTGGCATCGAGTTATCAGTTCAAAAGGAAAAATAACGTTAAACACGGTTAAGGATTGTGAATATCAAAAAAAACTATTAGAACTAGAAGGAATTAAATTTTCAGATGGATTTAATGTAGATCTCAAGGAATATTTATGGAAAATTAACTCTATTGAAGAAATCTAGAATCAGTTTTTAAATCAAAGATTTCTAGTTCTGTGTGGCAAACAGCTCGGAAATGTTCGAAAAAATATTGAAAATGCTACATCTTCTCTGCCTTCATGAATTAAATTTCTAACTCTTTTTAAATTCTCATTCTGTTCAACTAAAACTCTATTAGGAGAGCCCAATTGAGCAAAATCCATAATCTGTAATTGAAGATATTCGAATGCTCGCTTTTCATTATACTTTTTAAAGTTTTTAAAATCCTTTCTACAAACCTCTAAAATATTACCATCAAGGGGCTTCTTAGGAAACTTTTCCTTTGCAATCGTATATGTCATTTATCTATCACACTTTAATGCTAAAGATCCAATTTATTTATTTTGATATAAATGTCAATTTTGATATAAAAAAGTTGTGACTTCCTAAAAAGACACACAATTAGATGATGATTATCGATGTTCCTCAAATATAATATTTCTTTCTATTTTACATATCAAGCAAGGATAATTTTATTAATAGAGTATTAACTCTAGAATAATGTAGATGCGCAATTTTTTTATGTTATCTATAAAACACACTATTATAAATAAAAAAACTCTACAAGATTATAAAAAGAACAATTATATAATTAAAAAAGGAAAAGCGAATGGCTAAAAATGAATACTTTATTGGAGAGGCCTTAATCGGTGAAGCGCCTAATTTAGCTCACGTCGATCTGATAGTGGGTTCAAAAGATGGACCTGTAGGAATTTCTTTCGCAAATGCCTTAAGTACCCCCTCAAAGGGTCATGGTGGGTTGCTCGCTGCTATAAGGCCTAACCTCTTATCCAAACCAGTCTCATTAATCGTTCCTAAGGTTACTATAGCAGATATGGAAGATGCTAACAAAATATTTGGTCCCGCTCAGGCAGCAGTAGCTAAAGGTATTGCTGATGCCGTAGAAGAAGGGTTAATCCCTATGAATAAATTGGATGAGTGGGTAATAATTGTGAGTGTATTTATTCATCCTGACGCTACAGATTACCGAAAGATCTATCAATTTAATTATGGTGCTACAAAACTGGCAATTCAGAGAGCTCTTAAGAATTATCCTCCAATAGAAAAGATATTTTATGATAAAGACCGTGCTAAACACCCAGTTGCGGGAATTCGGGTTCCTAGACTCTGGCGTCCACCATATATACAAGTAGCATTAGATCATCCCGCCTTGGAAAAGCAAATTAAAGTTGTTAAGGATTTACCAAAGAGTGATCGTATCATACTGGAAGTTGGAACGCCATTTCTCAAGAAATATGGTGTTGAGTCAATTAAGCAAATTCGTGAAGTTGCAAGAGAAAAATTTATTGTTGCTGATTTAAAGACTTTGGATGTTGGAAAATTAGAAGTGGATTTTGCATTTGACGCAACAGCCGATGGAGTTGTAGCAAGTGGTTTAGCTGCTACGGCCTCACTTGATAAATTTATTATGGAAGCACAAAGACTCGGAATTCATGCATTTGTTGATACAATGGAAGTTCAAAATCCAATTGAAAAGTTAAGTTCCTTAAAACAAATACCAGATGTCGTCATAATTCATAGGGGTATCGATGTCGAGCAATCTGCAGGAGATAAATCCCCTGATGCTCAACAACGACAGAGATGGTCATTAGTTCCGAAAATTAAAGAATTGTACGCAAGTAAGAAAAAAACTTCGGGAAAGGACAGGGTTTTAGTTGCAGTAGCAGGAGGTATTGAACCAAATACTGCCACATATGCGATAGAACAAGGAGCAGATATTTTAATAGTTGGAAGATTTATCGCATCTGCCAAAGATGTTAAGTTTGCAATGAGAAGGATGCTTAGTGTTCTCCCAGGCTATCAAGACATAGATCTAAAACGAATTCATACAGAAGACGATGATAATGAAGTAAAGAAGGCTACTTGGGATTGAAATTTCCTTATTTAGAAAATCTACTTAATTTTTTTTAACTTCTTCTTAAATTTCTAATTCTCTAGAGATTCTAATTTGAAAATTTTATCATTTTTTTTAACTGGTTTATCAACAATGATTCCAATGGCTATTCTATCTTTTTTAGATGAAATAAATGGGGTTTCAGTTAAATTTTTCTTTTGTTTGATTTGAATTGAATTTACTTGTTGCTTTAAATATGTGTCTGTATGAGTACCAATAATATAAATTTCGTCTTTTAACTTTATTTGACCCGAAGTTAAAAGTATTTTGGCTGCCATTTTTTCTGAAAAGTAATTTAGGACTTTTCCAATCTCAATTTTTTTATAATTAGAGATATTCCCATCAAATTCTCTTTGAATTTCACTCCCTTTTGGCAATCCAAAATAAAAACCCGTTGAGAAACCTCGATTATATACTTTATTTAAGCGTTTTAACCAATCTTTAATTTTATCTTGAGTAAAAGTATTTTCATAATACGCATCAATAGCTTCTCTATAACATGAAGTTGTCTCTTCAATATAGATTGGATCTCTCATTCGACCTTCTATTTTAAAAGCGTCTATTTTAGCTTCGATTAATTTTGGAATATGTTCAATCATACAGAGATCTTTCGAGTTAATAAAGAAAACGCCATCATATAATAATTCATTATTTTGGTCATCATACACCCGCCATTTTCTTCTACATGGTTGAATGCATTTCCCTCTATTTGCTGAATAATCTTGGGATTGACAAATTTCCGCAGAGAAATAACATCGACCTGAAATCGAAGTACACTGAGCACCGTGAACAAAGGTTTCAATTTCAGTTTTACTAAGTTCCTTTTTAATATCTTCAATTTGGTGGAGTGATAATTCTCTTGCAAGAATTAATCTTTTTGCTCCTAAGGATTCATAGAATATTGCAGTTCGAGAATTAGAAATATTCGCTTGAGTAGATATGTGAAAATTTAAACCCTTTTCTTTTACTAATTGAATAGCACCAATATCATGGATTATTACAGCATCAATTTCTGCCTCTACAGCTTTATCCAATACTTTGTCTAAAAAAGGGAATTCATTTTCATAAATAATTATATTTGTTGTGAGATAAGCGTGTGTATTATTATCATGGCAAGTTCTAACAATACTTTTCAACTCTCCAAGTTTAAAATTATCGCTATACATTCTCATATTAAGTGACTCAACACCGAAATACACTGCATCAGTTTTACCTAACACAGCATTCAAAGATTTATAATTTTTTAACGGAGCCATTAATTCAACTTTTCTAGAGTCATCTTTCATTGTTTTTATACCAATAATAATTTAATTCCAGCTTGACTATTTGTAAATAGTATCACATAAGCTAAATATTTAGTACTAACTTATTAATGAGGAAAAATTAAAGCCTGAAGTATTTAAAAAGAGAGAAATAAAATAATTTAAAGACTATATTAATGCTTTATTTTATCGGGCGACTATTAGCTTGAAATATCGGTCCGATAAACTGGGAATACAAACGACTATAACCTTCTTGATTGGAAACAACTGTTATCATGTCAGCTTCGTTTTCAGTGGCTGGAGCAAGAATTACCTCCTCTGCATCTCGAGTAACTGCGAAAAATTCTCCTGCAGTTTGTAATTGTCTGAATTGTATGTTCCCAAGTTGCTTCATCTTCCCTATAATTCCGCTATACTGCTGTAGATCCCAGTGACTGGTCAGCATGAAGCGAGCCGCCTTTTTCTGAAAAGCATATTCAGAGACAACTTGTAATATATCAGGGACGACGTATGGAGTAACAATGATGATCGAAGATTTTACGCGATAAACTGCATCTTTTATAGCAGCAACCATAGCATCTTTTCCCACTACTGGCCAAGTTGTAACCTTAGCTATTTCAGGAATTGAACTTGAGGCATTATAAATATCATTTAACTTTCCTTCGTTATTTTCTGCTGATTCAGTGGAATCATCAATAGAATTCATGAACTGTAATGTGAAGTCTGCGATTGCATCTTTTATATTTTGAATAGTATCTTTTGTCGTATTTGATAAGCTATTTTGGAGGGTCTTTGCATTTTGTTCATATTTAGATTTATGATCTGCGAGCATATCAGTTAAGTTTGTATTCATATCTTTTGCTTCAGCATCCCATAATCTAATTTCACTATTTATTTTATCTGAAGAATCTCTTTTGCCACTATCGAAATTCATATCGACATCTCTAGTCCAATCTGCGCTTATCTTTTTAAATTCAACATCAAAGTCAGTATAATTTTTTAGAGAATTGTCTTTATGATTATTTATTGCATCATCATATTGTCTATGATGTTGTTTGAGTGAACTTTCTAGAGAATCCTTTAACTTTATTCTTGTATCGGAACAGTCTTTTACACCACTTTGAAGGGTATCATCAACTTCACCAGCTAGATCGGTTGCTAAGTTTTCTAATTGAGCATTTATGGTTTCCTGAGTCCTATAATCAAGATCATTAGTTTCTAAAGTCAATCCATCATTTTCTTTTATCATAATATCTGTTACATCAGATTTTATCTGTTCTGTGGTTATGCGTGTATTTGAGATGTAATCTTCACTTGTTTTAATAAAATCTGGTTTCATAGGTTCTGTATATTTTAAAATATTCTCAATAGTTGTCTTATGTCGAGCTTTATATTTTTTCTTCTTTCCCAGCCATAAAAATCCTTTTTTTGCCATATCTTCAGAAAAGTCAGTAAACCTATTTGCATGTTCAAGTAAATTATCAATTAAGGTTAAAGTCATACTTTTAAAATCATTTGTTTGGTCGGTTAAGGTTCTATGCCTATCATCTATTGTAGCTTTTAAACTTGTTTGGAGAGTGTCTGTAGTGTTCTTTACATGATTTGTGTGCTCTTTTAACAAATTCGAAATTTTAGCTTTTAAATCAGTGATTACTTTATCCATACGTTCTAAATATTTCTCAAGAATTTGTTCCATTTTCGGTTTAAGTTGGTTTGCGATATTTTTATGTCTTTCAACATGTTCATCCAACTCCATCTTCAATTGTTTTTCTAAATTTTCAACTCTACTTGAAAAATCAAGTAATAATTTCGAAATCAATGATGTTAGATCGTCTCTTGTCTTGGTAATTTCAGTTTCATTTTTATTAACAATTGTCTCTGAGATATTTTTTAAATTTGAATTTAAAGTATCCATTATAGTATGAATATTACTTTCTAATGCCTTGTTAGTCTCAGTAAAACGCGTAGTGGCACCATCTATTCGACTCTTTTTAGCATTATTCTTAGAATCAGAATCTTCAAAAAAGGTTTTAATTTGAGTATTAACGGCATGTTCTACCTCTCCAATACTTTTATTTTGAATCGCTTCAAGTTTCTCAAACCGATCAGACTGATCAGCTAGTATAGTATCTTTAATTCTAGCAATTTCACTTCTAAAATTCTCTGATTCATTTGTAAATAATTCGAAATATGGTTCAAGTGGAATATATCTATCAATAATTCCTTCAACTCGTTTGAGGAACCCTTTCTCAACTAACCAATTGGTGATTTCTAATACAGTTTCATATTGTAACCCGTCATGTTCATCCACTAAAGTCATGTAGACTTCAGAAGGAGTTGCACGAGGTACTCGCAAATAGACTAAATAAATATTAATATGGTCTTCGGCAAATCCGTATCGTGTGAATACCTCTTTAGTGAAATCTTTTAACGACATATCTTTTTCTCCATTAAATTGAATTTGAATTCAAATTAAACTAGATTTAAGATGAATTCCTTATTATTATTTTAATCTGAAAATGTTTAATAATATTTTCAAAATTTCAGAATTTAAATTTAAGGTTTAAGGGATTTTTTTCTATTAAGGATAATCGAATTCTAGTGTAAGAATAGCTTTATAGTACATAAGTGTCTATATATCGAATGATAATTCAGTAAATCAAATTAATTTTATGGGGTACAATTATTCCTCAATCTTTTTTATATGATACCTGTTAATTTACTTAAACCAATTTAGGTGTTCAAAATAAAATGAAAAAGTTAAATAAAATATTTATCGGAATTTTTACTTTCGCAATTTTCTTATCATTATTCAACGTTAGTACTGTATTAGCTACTCCAGATACTCAAATTCCCGTCAGCAATCCCGGTTTATATCAATATCAGGTGCAGGCAAATCATAGTTTAACATGGCAATTTCAATTGCAAACGAGACTGACAGTTCAAGCAAATATATCAGTTCAAGGATATATCAATTGTAGTGAAGCTCCGAAAATCGGAGATAAACATTTTGAAATTGAACTTGAAGCAGAGAATGACCTTGAAATGAATATGACATGTACAGAAGAACAGAAAGAATTAGGATTATTACTAGGAAACAGATATCAAGTAAGAAATCAAAATCGTAACTTATTATATCAAGAAGGGTTTTGCATAAGGATTCAGACAAATAAATCAGGAGCAGAACAAATTAAGGCACAACTTAAAATTCAAGCAAATAATAGAAATCATGAGGGAACATGGGCTTACTATGATGAAACCGAAGAAGAATGGGTAGCTGTTCCAACAACAGAACAAGGAGGATATTTAGTTGCCGAAACTAACCACTTTTCTACCTGGACGATTCTTTTACCTGAAACTGATGATGCAATTTGGGGTTTTGTAGGTATTGAAGTTGTTTTTATAGGAGTAGTAGTCTTAGCTGTTGTTTTAGTGGTATATCGGAAAAGAAAGTAAAAATAATCATAAAATTTTTTTTTTAAAATTTTTATATAATACCAAAAATAAATTGAATGAATTTGTCGGATATTATTAGATTAGGAAAAAAAAATAGGCATTTTTATGTCGTTATTCTACTTCTTTTAATATTTTTCATTGAATCTAGTTTATCACTCTCTAATGTAAATGCACGAAAAGAAAAAGTTAATGGTTTTTCAACTCTAGATTCTATTAAACCAAAAGAAAGAGTACTTTATGAGTTTATGAATAATAATACATTCGAAATTTCAACAGATACATATATTGATCTTTATATTGAGTATGAAAACAGTATTAGCTACCGTCAAACCTATTTTATAATAAATAATAGTCTACCAGTTTCATTAAACATATCGACAAAGTCAAATTTACAGAATTTTGGAGTAATTCAATCTCCACAAAAGCCCCAAAGAGCCAATTATCAATTTCAATTTGGTTATAATTGTATTTTTAGGATAAGAATGAATACATCACTTTCTAACTTAACCATTAGATACAAAAAAAATCAACTTTATAATATAAATCCGGGGACAACATATTCATTAGCTATATTCGAATCTAATCAAGACTCGTGGAAACTAATTAACACTATTGAGAGAACCAATGTCACTACCTCTGAAAAAACCTTAGAAAGTTCTCTTTCAAACCTTCAGCAGGATACTGATTACTTTATCACACTTTTAGAAGTTGGGATTATTCAGACTGATTGGACTTGGTTAGTAATCACAATTGTAATAATTGCTGTTGGAATTGCATCTTTAGTAGTTTTAATTTCAAAAAAGGATTATTTCCAGTATCTAAGAACAAGGACAGTTCCAATTGAGAAGGGCGCACATCGATTATCATTAGATGATGTTTTAGAAAATGAAAATCGAAATAAAATAATTGAATTAATTCTAACTGAACCTGGGATACATTTCAATGAATTATTACGTAGAACGGGGTTAGCTGCAGGAAATTTAGTCTGGCATCTTGATATTCTTCAAACATATAAAATTATTGGAAAAAAAAGAATAGGTAATTTTATCGCCTATTTTCCATATTATCAAAAAAATCCAATTTCAAATGTAAATTTAAAGTTACAAAAGAGTAAATTAACTCTAGAGATTTTGGAAATGATTGAAAAAAGACCTGGAATATGGAATAACTTAATTACTAAAAAATTTAAAGTAGATCATAAGACTATTCAATACCATTTAAACAAACTAATTGATCTCGGTCTGATTAAACTAGAAAAGGAAGGTAGGAAAAAGAAAATATATCCCAATTTCGAATCTGATTATTTTAATCAGGAATAATGATAATGCTTAAAGACTAGCAAACCATGAGTTAATTTGGGGGGCAAATATACACACTAATATAAACAACACTATGAATAAAATACATAATAAATTATGCCATTTAAAGTGGCCTCCAACATTTATTTTATATGCTCGGTCCCTAAACTCCCTAACTTTCGCCTTATAGAAAGTTTTTAAGCCTTTAGAAGTTAGCACTAATCTTCCATCTAGGTTTTCTATTAATCTCCCCTCTAATAGTTTATTCAAATGTTTTTCAGCAATCGCTGGTCCTAATTCATTATAAAAGAAGTCAGCAAATCCTTCATAATATTGTCGTCCGAGAGTTAGGCCTTCATTAAAATTGTTTATGAGTTCTGAACGAGTTAGACTTTCTCGTCTAATGCTTCCTAACAGATAACCCGTTAAGCGATTATCATAGACATTATCTGCTATTACTTTTATTGCGGTAATGTCAAAATCCTCTTCTTTTTTTGTTAATTCGTATAATATTTCAAATCCCTCTTTGAAGACTAAGATAGATATAATAATTCCTACAATAGAATCAACAAATGAATAATTAAATATAGCAAAAGTTAAACCAATTAATACTCCTGCAGATAGTTTTACATTTAATTCTGAATCCTTAGAATCACTTAAAAGAGATAAATTTCCAGATGTTCTTCCTACCATCCCTTTCAAAAACATTAATCCAGTATTTCCTAATATTGATGCAATTCCTATAATGTAAGCTTGAATAGTTGGTGTAATATTAATGGGATTCAATAAAGCTTCAATATTAGACCAAATTAAGGTACCCCCAGTGAATAGCATTAATAAAATAATTATTACACTTGCAATTTTGTCTTTTTTAAACTTTAGTCCTAAAATAACAATAATTCCAATTTTGCCTAAATCTGTTAGATTTTCAAATCCGTCTGCAACCATTCCTTGGGATCCTAAATTCAAACCCGTTAAAATTTTTAATAAAGAAATAACGATTAAAAAAACTGCTGTGGAAAGCATCACCATAGTCTTAGAGAAAAATATCCTCATCCAATAAGAAGTGTGTAAGTTCCAAAAGTAGCTAAATTCAACAAGATTTATTCCCTCATCAGTAAGCGTTATAATATTATCTTGATTAATGTGAATCAATTTTTTTCGTTTTGCGTTCTGCAAAAATTCCTCCACATCCTCGTCTCCTATAACAACATTTCGTGTAGAGGAAATAAAAAAAAGACGCATCTTGGACTTTAAATCATCAATTATATTAACTCCATCATATATCAAACATAAAAAACCATATAAAAAAGTATGGTGAGGGTCATGGTTATGAGATTCATAATATTTTATCATTAAGTAATATCCTTTACTTGTTGGACCATACTTTAGCTCTTTTTTTGAATATTGAGCTTTTAAATCTGTTAAAGGCATTAAATTATGATATTTTCCCAATAAAATGCTTAAATAAATTTATATTAAAATTAATTTTGGAAGTAAATAAAATATAACTATAAATTTTTTAATCTATGATTTCATTGATAATTAATTAAATAGTGTTTACAAAATAACTTATATAATATAAAAATGATAGAATCAGAAGCTTTACTAAAATTTCTTAAAGATAGAAGAAGTATAAGATCATTTCAAGATAAGGTTATATCAGAAAAAGAAATTGAAATGATTTTAGAAGCTGGAAGATGGACTCCAAGTGCCTCAAATCGTCAACCGTGGGAGTTTATCGTCATACAAAATAAGGAAATTCTGGAAAAAATCTCAAAAACGGCATTTTATGGCAAATTTATGAAAGGAATTCCAATAGCAATAGCAATTGTAGCTAAAATTAAAACAAGTCCTAAATGGTATTTGATTGATACATCATTAGTTTCAATGAATATGATACTAATGGCTTGGTCTTTAGGGATTGGCACATGTTGGATAGGAGCTATGAATAGAGAAAAAGCAAAAGAAATACTGGGTCTAGGAGATAAGGACCATCTTTTAACTGTATTACCTTTTGGATATATTAAAGGAGAGATTCCTGAACCTACTTCTAGGAAACCGTTAAATAAAATAGTAAAATATGTATAGGTCGATAAAGATGTATCAAACTGGAATTGTAAGATCTTCAAGAGCTTCTGGAGCTTTAGTAAATTTTTGATATCCAGTTTCAGTAATCAAGACAGTATCAGAATGACGAAACCCTCCTAATCCTGGTATATAGACACCAGGTTCAACACTAATTACCATATTTTTTTCTAATATTCTATCATATCCTTCTGCTAAGAAAGGAGCTTCATGTCCAGTAATTCCAAGACCATGTCCAGTACGGTGGATTATATAATCACCATATCCCTTTTCTGTTATAAAATTCCTAACTGCTTTATCTACATTACTCATGATTATTCCTGGTTTTAGCATACTATATGCTAGAGCTCTTGCTTCAAACATTACTTCAAAGGGTCTTACAGTCTTCTCAGGCACGTGTCCTAAAAAGAAAGACCGTTCAATCTCAACTCCATATCCATCTACGCGAGCAGAGACTATTGAAACATGCGGCCCACCCTCTTCCATAGGGGCAAATATATGAGGTATTAGATGAGGATCATGAGAAATTGATGGAGGCCAAACAGCTCCTGTGGTCTCTGTGGCTCTAAAGTTAGCATTAGGTATATCTTGGACTATTTTAGACGTCATAGCATCAGTAACCTCTTTATATAAAGCAAATTCAAGGACTTTCGGACGACACCTTTTTAATAATACTTTATGCCCTTTATTTACTACTCGACACGCATGATAAATCCGTCCTATTTCATAATCAGTCTTAATAATACGAGCTTCATCAATTATATCTGAAACAATTATTTCTCCGGGAGTTTTATTGACAATTCCTATAGGTAATTCAGATTCAATGCCTACTTTACCATTTGATCTAATTTGCTTTTGATAATAATCATACCAGTTATCGCCGGGTCGAGCAGGAAATTCATAGTAAACAACAAAATCGAGTTCGCATCGCGCTCTAGATTCAAAATGCCCTTTCTCTAGTCGTGGAATTAACATTTTTGGTAATTGATCTTTTTCTATTATAAGTATAAATGGGCGTTCATGGACATAAAATGCAAAATTGGTTAAATAATAGATATTTACTGGATTAAATGAAATATAATAATCCAACTCCTGTTGCTTCATTAATTTTCTAACTTTCTCCAAACGATTCGACAATTCTTCTGGACTTGGAGGACCAGTAATGGATTTTATTTTGATACTCATAATTCATGTCAATAATTTATGATAATAATATTATAAGATTAAATTAGAAATAAAACATTCTTCTTCTTGAAAATGACATTTGGATATTTTGGTTTAGTTTTACATGGACATATTCCATGGTGTAAAAAGTCTGGTACATGGCCTGCAGGAGAGGAATGGCTCATGGAAGCTATGAATGAGACATATATACCTATGTTAAATATTTTAAGGGAATTAAAAGAGAATGGAATAAAGACAGCTATTACAATTAATATTACACCAATATTGGCTGAACAATTAGCAGATGAATATATGAAACAACGATTTACAGAATATATGGAGAATTTAATATCAAGAGCTAAAAATGATATTAAACGATTTAAAAATCACCAAGAAAGAAAGCTTATTGCTGAATACAATTTAAGGAACTTCGAGAAAGTATTAGACACATTTTATCATAATTATTATAGAAATCTATTAGGTTCATTTAAATGGCTTCAAGAGGAAGGAATGATTGAATTGATAACATCTGGAGTAACACATGGATTTTTGCCACTTTTTGAGAGTGATTCAGGAATTTTTTCTCAAATTCAGTTAGCTATTGATAATTATAAGAAGTATTTTAATAAGGAACCTAAAGGTATCTGGCTTCCCGAATGTGCTTATCGACCAAAAGATTATCAAAAGGGAAAAGTTAGGGAGAGTATTGACTATTGGCTAAACAATTCTGGGATAGAATATTTTTTTGTAGACTCTCATGGAATTTTAAATGCTGAAATTTTAGAGCATAAAAATGAAATTGGATTAAATACAAATTTTGGTTATGCTTTAAGATCAGGACTTTCAGTATTTGGCAGAAATAGAAGAACTAGTAGACAGGTATGGGACGCAGAAATAGGATATCCTGGAAATGAATATTATAGGGAATTTCATAAAAAAGATAATGAATCAGGTTTACATTATTGGAGAATTACTAGCAAAGAATTAGGAAAAGCGGAAAAACAACTTTATAATATTGAAAAGGCAGAGGAAATAGTCAAATCCCATGCTAATCATTTTGTCTCATTAGTCTCTGAGGAACTAAAGCAATTTTCAGATAAATTTAACCAACGAGGAATTATTATTTCTCCATATGATTTTGAGCTCTATGGCCATTGGTGGATGGAAGGTATATCTTGGCTAAAAAAAATATTTGGATTGATTTATAACCATGAAGAATTAGAAATGATCACTATTAGTGATTATTTATCTAAATTTAAAGAAAATTTTTCGATAATTAAAATGGAGGAGAGCAGTTGGGGAGAAGGGGGTCACTTTCAAGTCTGGAAGAATCCGGAACATAGTTGGATTTGGCCATATATCAATGGCTCAATCAAAGAGTTTGAAAATGTTCTGGAAGATAATTTGAATCCCAATGAATGGGGGAAAAGAATCTTACAACAAGCAGCAAGAGAACTTTTATTAATGGAAGGGAGTGATTGGCCCTTTCTTCTTTACACTAAACAAGCAAAAGAATATGCCAATCAAAGGTTTCACCATCATCACCAGCGATTTAATAAATTAATATGGGCTGGAAAGGATTCACATGATAAAAATCGTATTTCTTTAAGAGAATTAGAAGAAATTGAATCAATAGATTCTTGTTTTAAAGAGATAAATATAAATTATTTTAGAAAAATTAAAGGATAAAGATTGCGGCAGCAATAACAGCTGCCCATTCGTTTTCTTCTTTTACTGTTGCACTTGCTGTGATATTTTTGGTTTCTACAATTTTTCCTCCCATTTTAAATATGTCTTTTTTTTCATCATAATTTAAATTGGGATCAAAAGGAATTCCTAGAGTTGATGCTAGCATTTCAGCAGCTAGATCTTCTGCTATATCTCCTACATTCTCTGGCTTTATTCCGAAAGAATGATGTTCGCTTAAATACCCATAAAAGCCCTTATCAGCGGGTTTAGCGACCCCTATTGAAGCACAAATTAGCCGATTATACTCATTAGATTCAATCCTTGCTATAACAGCAAAAACAACTTGACCCGGACGGAGTTGTTTTAAACCATCTTCGGTACTGACTTCAATACAATACGGAGGTAAAATGGAAGAAACATTCACTATATTATACTTTTCAATTCCAGCATCTCTTAGGGCTTCTTCGAAAGCAGCTAGCTTAGATCTATGAAAACCCTTACCATTAACAAAGAAAACCTTTTTTGGGACTAATGACATTACTTAATCGTTATTTGTTTATGTTATATAATTAAGAATTTAATATTAACGCTTTTATTTAAATTTATTCGAAATGTTAATAATATAATAATAAATTTGATGACTAAGTCGTTATAATTCTGCTTGATCCATCAAAAAGTTATTTATCTCTTTTTAATTATTAAAAAATAATATCTTTTGGAATTAAATTAATGATCTAAAGGAAAGTTTGAAGATATATTAAAAAATATATTCTATTTAAAACAATTATTTCAATTGAATACAAGATTTTCAAGATTCTTTAAAAAAACTGAAAAGAATTAATTTAAAATACTTAAAGCATTTAATTTTATTTATGAATTCTCATCAAAAAGAAGATTATTTAATAAAAAAAGTCCAACCTTTTAATGTCAAACAAGTAAAAAATATTAATGACATTTTAATCTCTCTTAAGGATTGCGGCTTTCAAGGAAGAAATTTAGGTTTGGCACTTGATATTTTAGAAAAAATGGTTACTAAAGAAAAATGTTTAACGGTATTAACATTAAGCGGTGCAATGGTTCCTGCAGGTATGGGTGATTTAGTTTCAATATTGATGGAATATAAATTTATTGATGTTTTAATCAGTACTGGAGCAAATATTACACATGATTTAGTAGATGCAGCTAGTGATATTGGACATTACTTAGGAAGCCCTAATGTAGATGACGATGATTTATTTAAACATAGGATAAATAGAATTTATGATATTTTTCTACCCGAGGATAATTATGAAAAAGCTGATCAAGAATTATTAAGAATTATTCAGTCTTTATTTGACCAGAAAAAAATACATATCACACCTTCAGAATTACTACAGAAAATAGGGAGTAAAATTTCATCAAAATGTATTCTTTCAACAGCCGCAAAAAATAACATCCCCATATTCATTCCAGCCTTTTCAGATTCAGAGTTGGCTTTAAAACTCATAAAATATGAGATCTATGAAAATTATGACTTCCAATTTGATATTTTAGCAGATATAAGAAAATTTGGAAATATTGTAAAAAGTTTTAAAGAATATGGAACCATCATCGTAGGTGGTGGCGTTCCACGTAATTGGGCTCAACAAATCTTCCCTATGTTAGATCAATTTGATAGGATAGTGAATATGGGTTACAATTATTCAGTTCGAATTCATACTGCTATGGAATATGATGGAGGTTTGTCGGGTAGTACATTCTCAGAGGCAAAATCTTGGGGTAAATATTCTTTAGATTCAAAACACGTTAGTGTATGGTGTGATGCTACAATTGCTTTACCAATTTTAATTACAGGGTTATTTCAACGGTTGAAAATTATTTAATTTATCTTAAATATCTTCTAATTTTATTACATTTCTTAATTGTTCAATTGCTTTCTCTTGTGTTTGTTTATCAAGCAAACAATCTGTAATTTTCCAGAACCTATATTCATGGTTCAAATAAGCTGGACAACTTTTTTTTATATGTTCTGGGCAATTAGTAATTTGCCAGCATTGAAATTTACTGTCTTCATAATATTTATGAAATTTTTTTGGTAACTTTTTATATTGAAAATCAGTTTCTTTTAGATATCTATCCAAATCATTAGAATTATAAGTATTCCAAAATAGTATTGTCTTATTTTTATTTTCTTCTTGTTTTAAATAATCTAACATTGCGGCCATAGTTTTTCCCGTATAAGTAGTTTCAAGTCTAAAATCCTTCTTATCTCCTTCTAATTCAAATACTTTATCAACAGCATATTGTCCTCTTAATGTCTTAATACCATAACCAGATCCTAAATAACCAGTAACAAATACAAAATCATCTTCGTTTATTTTTATATCAGTATCTAATGAAGTATTTATTTATCTTTAATTTTTTATTTTTTT
>JAHPZE010000027.1 GCA_019058365.1 Promethearchaeota archaeon
ATAGAAAAATAACAAAAAAGAATTAAAAAAATTAAGAGCAAAATTTACTCAATTTTTTAAAATTTATTTATAAGTTACTTTGTTTAATTTATTCCTTGATATTATTACAACGATTATTCCAACCATTAAAGTTACAACTAAAATTTCAATATAATATCCTGGGATAGCGGGTTTTTCTTCAATTATATCAAAATATGCTGTAAATACCGGATCGTGAACGAGTGTACCTCCCCCACTCTCACCATATTTAGGATAACATGTAATAAAGAAAGCAGCGGTTTCATTAGGATGAAATGCCTCCCAGGCGTCATCAAATGGAATTCCATATGTGAATTGATTTGTTTGATTAACAGCATAACTTATAACTAATCTAGCGAAGTCTCCCATTAATGGAAGCATTCCTGAGACAAATTCAATAAACTCTGAATCATCATTAACATCCAAACATTCATAAAGAACTGGATAAGTATTAGGAGTCGTTCCATTAATATCTGTAAGTTCATATGTGGGTTTTTGACTAAATCCAAAATCAAAAGCATGAGACCCTCCTAAAGTTGTCTCAACTGTGGTTAAACCTGTTTTATGAACAGTAGCATTAATCTCTCCTACTTCATGATCAATCATTGCCCAATCTTGATCGGCCATGATAAAGCTCCAAGTACCAAGCGCCATTGCCCATGTTTCTGGCATATATCCTGGATCTCCAACATGGACCTCTACCCAAGAACTTATATTTGAAGATCTCGACATTAATACTCCAAACTCTCCTATTTCATAGTCTTGATGCAAAGAAGCCTCTCCAGCAGCTGTATCAATGTCTAAAGTATATGTATATGAGATATAAGTCTGATTGCCAATGACAGATGAACCACTGACATAAGTCCCAGGATCATCATAGTCAAAACCCCAATCAAAAACACGTTTACCTCCGATCTCATCTGTATGGGGAACATAAAAAATGATATCATTATAAGTATAACTCCAAGTATAGGTAACAACGGAGCCACTTTCCGATCTTTCTAAATTAGTTGCCTCGGTCTGTGGGTTTGAATATATACCCACTACTTCTCGCATTTCTTTATTAGCTACACCCATATAAAAAAATGGATTTATAGACTCACCATCTGTATAATTATCATCAGGCACAATAGTATCATCAAATCCAAACCATGCACAATGCATTGATGCAATAAAGATTTCTGAACCATTCAAGTAGGCATGTTGCCACCAAAATTGTGCTGGTGTGGTATATGTTGAATGTTCTCCCATTTCAAAATGAGTTTTGTTAATGAATGCTAGCATACCCATTTCAAAATTACCTTCTTTAATCCATTTGATATTCCAAGTATTATTTAGCCATGAAGTCATGTTATTAACTTCTGGGTGATCCCATCGTGAATTATTAAATACATTAGTATCCCAATAACCTTCTTCAAATGTATTACCCGGACCAAACGCTTCTTCAGGAGTTGGAGGGCCGTTATCTGCTTTAGTATTGAATGTGAAGAATCCAAATACAAGAATAATTCCAAAAATTAATGTAAATATTCTACTTTTATGGAAATTTTTCAATTTTACCCCTCTATTATTTTAAGGTTAAGTATATTTAAAAGATTAAAAGTAAATTTATTTATTTAAATCTATTCGAAAATTTAAAAAGCCCAAAACAGTAAAATTTTTAATATTTGGTATCTTTATTTACTTACAGTGGAAGACTCGTATTCTTATTTTTTAAGATTAATATTATATAATTGTTATAGAGGATGTTTTCTCCTATGATTTATGCATTTTTATCATTTTTTAAAATTATTTTTAAGGTATTTTGATTATATGGAGGTATTTAGGTTATGAGTTATACATTTTCAAGGACTAAAATGATTGAAAAAATAAAATTTGGACTTTTGAGCCCAAATGAGATTCGGAAAATGAGTGCAGCAAGAATAATTACTGCTGACACTTATGACGAGGATGGACTTCCGATACCAAGTGGTCTTATGGACCAAAGATTAGGAACTATCGAACCTGGACAACGATGTCAGACTTGTGGTAATCTCGTGAGCAATTGTATGGGGCATTTCGGACATTGTAAGAAGCATTTAGAGTCTTACGTCTAAATTGAACTGGCCCGTCCGGTAATTCACGTCGGTTACGCAAAAAAAGTCTTAAAAGTATTAAGAAGTATTTGTCCAGAATGTAGCAAGTTAATGCTCACTGAAGATGAAAAAGAGAAATTCAGACAAGAGCAATTAACACATAGAAAGATCTTTTTTGAGGGCGATGAGGATGCTGCTAAAATTGTTTTTAAAAGAGCAAGGAAGGCAAAAGTTTGCCCTCATTGTGGAGCTATTAAAAAAAAAATTATTATTGAAAAACCAACTACCTTTTATGAAGAAGAAGAAGGCAAAGGCTCACGGAGAATAACGCCTATTGAGATTTTAGAACGTCTAAAGAAAATTGGTGATGTGGATCTAAGGATCCTTGGTATTTCTCCTGAAAATGCAAGACTTGAATGGGTAGTATTTACAGTATTACCAATCCCTCCTGTATGTGCAAGGCCATCAATTACTCTAGATAGTGGTATTCGATCTGAAGATGATTTAACACATAAGCTGGTTGATGTCATCCGAATTAACCAAAGATTGCGAGAGAATATTGATGCAGGAGCGCCTCATTTAATAGTTGAAGATCTATGGGAATTATTACAATACCATATTACAACTTATTTTGATAATCAAGTTTCTGGTATACCTCCTGCTAGGCATCGTTCTGGTAGAGCACTTAGAACATTAACTCAGAGGTTAAAGGGTAAGGAGGGTAGATTTAGAAGTAATCTAAGTGGTAAAAGAGTTGATTTTTCTGCCCGCAGTGTTATATCACCTAATCCATATATTAGCATTAATGATGTAGGTGTTCCAATAGAAATTGCAAAAATTTTGACAATCCCTACGAATGTTAATGATTGGAATATTGAAGAGATGAAACAAATGGTCCTAAATGGACCTTTTAGACATCCGGGTGCGAATTACATCATACGTAATGATCGAAGAAGGATTGACTTACGATACGTAAAAAACCGAAAAATTATCGCTGATATGCTCGCACCGGGTTTTACAATTGAACGACATTTAAATGATGGAGATTTAGTATTGTTCAATCGACAACCTTCGCTTCATAGAATGAGTATAATGGCTCATGAAGTAAAAATAATGACAGGAAGAACTTTTCGCCTAAATTTAACTGTATGCCCACCTTATAATGCGGACTTCGATGGAGATGAAATGAATTTACATGTACCCCAAAGTGAAGAAGCACGCACGGAAGCAGAATTACTTCTTAAAGTTCAAAACCATATACTTTCTCCAAGATTTGGTGGACCAATATTAGGCGGAATTCAAGATTTTATATCAAGTGTCTTTCAATTTACCAGTAAAGAATCTTTATACGATAAGAAGGACACATTAAAATTATTATATTTTGGAGATGTATATAAAAATAATCCTGATTTTAGTTTAGATCAACTTACTCCTATAATTACTGATCCAGAGCCAAAATACTCGGGAAAAGAAATTTTTAGTACATTATTTCCAGATGATCTAAATATTAAAGTAAAATCTAAATTTTGTAAAAAATGCGAAATCTGTGAAGAGGAAAATTGTCCTTATGATGCGTATGTCGTGATTAAAAATGGTAAATTAATAACTGGAACTGTTGATGAGAATTCTTTTGGAGCTATGCAATCAAATAGTATCTTGCAGCGCATAATTAAAGATCATGGTAATGCACTTGGAAGGCAATTTTTAGATAGTGCTACCAAAATGCTCTTATACGTTATTCGACAGAATGGAATGACAATGGGATTGGATGAAGTGTATGTGCATGGACATGCATATGAAGAAATCGAAAAAATATTAAAAGATGCAAACATCGAGTCTGAGAAATTAATTAATGCTTTCTATGAAAATGATACAACAATTCTTAGAAGAGCACCCGGACGTTCAATGAGAGAAACATTGGAATTAAGAATCAGACAAGTATTAGCAGAAGCTAGAAAACAAGCAGAAGAAACTGCTGCAAATTTCATTGGAGATGAAGCTCATTCTGTTATTATGACTAAATCTGGAGCTCGGGGTAATATATTAAATTTAGGACAAATGTCTGCGGTTGTTGGGCAACAAGCAATTAGAGGAGAAAGGATAAATCGAGGATATAGTATGAGAACATTGCCTCATTTTAAAATTAATGATCTTTCACCTAAATCCAGAGGATTTGTATCCTCTTCTTATAGAAATGGATTAAAACCAGTGGAATTTTTCTTCCACGCAATGGGAGGAAGAGAGGGATTAGTAGACACAGCAGTTAGAACTTCTACCTCGGGATATATGCAACGTAGGTTAGTAAATGCATTACAAGATATGGTTGTTGAAAATGATGGCACCGTCAGAAATTCGGATAAAAATATTATCCAATTCCGCTTTGGTGATGATGGTATAGATCCTATGCATACAGATCATGGTGCTGCTGTAAATTTAGATGTTTTATTATTAAAAGCCAAAGCCTTGGATTCTAAAGAAGTACGTGAAGAAATTAAAAAAAACTTACCAAAAAAATTATCCGTATCGAAGGAAAAAGGAGTATCTAAAAAAAAACCTACTAAAACACCTACAAATAAACCGCAACCAAAGAAAAAACCAGATGATAATGACTCAATGATACAACAATTCGAAGAAGAGACTGGTAAAAAAGCAATTTGGCGAGGGAAAGAAACCAAAGCTTATTTAGATTGGAAAGAAGAAAAATTAGGATAAAAAAATTGTTGTATAAAGAAGGGAATTAATAATGGCAAAAATAGATTCAGAATATTTAGAAGAAAAGTTAAAAGAACTAGAAGGGGATGGTATTCCCGAAGATTTAATAAATAAAATTAGAAAAAAACTTAACGAAGAGGAATTAGAAAAGGAACAACTTGAATATTTATTAAATAAAATTTATATTAATTTTACTAATGCTCTTGTAGAAACTTCAGAACCAGTAGGTACCGTAGCAGCTCAGTCTATTGGTGAACCTGGAACCCAAATGACATTGAGAACATTCCATTATGCAGGAGTAGAGGAATTCTCTGTAACCCAAGGATTACCCAGGCTCATTGAAATAGTTGATGCTAGACGTTTCCCTAGTACCCCACAAATGACCATCTATCTTGAAAAACCCTATAATGAAAGCGAGGATAAAGCAATTAATGTTCATAATCGTATTGAACAAATACGTATAGAACAAATAACTCATGATGTCGATCTAGATTTTGTGAATTGGAATATTGTTATTAATTTAATACCAGAAATTTGTGAGAAAAAAGGAATTGAAATAAACGATATTCCTGAAATTTTAAAGCGTTATAAAAAGAAAGGAACAATAAAACGTGAAGGAACTTCTATAATTATAGATCCGGGAATAGAAGATTTACAGAGTTTACAAAAATTAAGAGAAAAGATACTTAAAAAGGTTGTAAAAGGGATTAGAGGAGTTAAGAGAGGACTATTGACTCTTTCAGATGATGGTAAAGAATGGATAATTAAAACTGAAGGTACTAACATGCAAAGTGTAATACAAATTGAAGGAGTAGATGTAACCAGAACAGTTTCAAACCATATTCACGAAGTAGAAAAATTATATGGCGTAGAAGCAGCACGTCAAATGATAATATTGGAAGCTCAAAAAGTCTTGGAACAACAAGGATTAGATGTAGATTTAAGGCATCTCTTGATTTTATCAGATCTAATGTGTTATTCTGGATCAATTCAATCTATTGGAAGACATGGAATATCAGGTTCAAAATCGAGTGTATTTGCTCGTGCAGCATTTGAAGTCACAGTCAATCAATTACTCGATGCTGGGCTTTACGGAGAGGAAGAGCGTTTACTTGGAATACCTGAAAATGTAATTGTAGGCCAAATTAGCCCGATAGGCTCAGGGCGTGTAGCTGTAATGTTCGATCTTGACGCTAATTTAGAAATATTAAAAAAGAAGGAAAAATAATATCATCAAGTGAAAACTTTTAATTAGGGTATAATAACATAAATATTCCTAAAAAAAAAAATTAAAAATTAAAAAAGCATTATTCTTATTACTTATTATATAGATACTTATTGAAATTATCATGGCAAAGGGAAAGAGTAAAACCGTCACTGAAAAAGTCGATCTAAGTAGGAAAAAAACTAAGGAGTTTGATGTTGATACTAATATCAAAGTTGCTTATAAAACAGGTAAAATAGTCTATGGTAAAAATCAAGTTCTGAAGAACATAAAAAGGGCAAATTCTTTTAAAATGCTTATCGTGAGTAATAATTGCCCTGCAGAATTGATTAAACAATTGAATTATTATAATTCTCTTTTAAAAGATCAAATCTTTATCTATAAATATAAGGGCTCAAGTTGGGACTTAGGTCTAGCTTGTGCTAAGCCATACATGATTTCTATTATAGGTATAATCGATTTTGGAGATTCCGCTTTGATCTCTTTAAAAACTAAATGATCTTAATAACGCAAAACAAGTTTTTTCTATGTTAAAAAAGAATATTAAAATTGATCGGGAAGCAATGGAGCTTATTTCGCTATTTAATAACATATCTGGAGCAATTATAAAAGATTGTCTGATTTTTAAATCGCCTGAGAATAGATCCGAAATTATTATTTTTTTAGTAAAAGAAGAGGATGTAGGAAAAGCTATTGGAAAAGCGGGTGAGCATGTTAAGGATTTAAAATCAAAACTCCAAAAAAAAATAGATGTTATTGCCTTCTCTGAAAATCTTAACCAATTCATCCAAAACATATTACAAACTACAAAGAATTCTATAATGGTTCAAAATATCGAAATTAAAGAAAGTAGAAATCTAAAAAAGACCGTTATTATTACTGTAAGACCTCAAGATCGCGGAAAAGCAATTGGCAAAGAAGGCTCAATGATAAGAAAGATAAAAGAACTGGTGCTAAGGTACTTTGAAGTCGATAATGTAATTATTAATACGAAAAATATCTGATTGTTATTACCTAAAAATTATCCTTAATAATTATTATTAATTTAATCACAAAAATTACTATTTATAGTGATTCATCTGTCAAAATTAACCCTTTATGATGAACAAGCTGCTAATAATCATGTTAAATCGCTAGATTTTACACGGCACGCAGCAACTGATGGTGAAACAAAAACTATAACCTATATCCAAAAAGAACTAGAAAAAGTGAATCTTGATGCTAAAGTTGAGTCTTTTGAGTGGACTACTTCATTATATAAAATAAGGAAATTGTTGTTTTTATGGATATTCATTTTCATTTTAAGTAGTGAGATATTATTATTGTATCCAAGTAATACATGGCTAATTCTTCCTCTTGATGGTCTCTTTTTATTAGGATTACTAGTAGTAGTCAAATATGCTTTTGATCATTCAAAGCTAATATTCATAGGTAAGAAAAGAGAATCAAAAAATGTTATAGCAACCATTCATGCGAAAGATTTATATCCGAAAAGACCTGTTATAGTTTTTTCAGCTCATCATGATTCAGTTTCGTCTAATTTTACACACAAAATAACAAAATTATTACTTCTTTCAGCAGTATTTTTACTCCTCTCATATCTATTAATTAACTTAATCCTCGCAATTTGGTCAACAATAGCATTATTTACAGCAATTCAAATTGAAATTATTTATTTATGGATAAGAAATATTTCCCTAATTATCGGGAGCATTCTACTTTTAGAAATATTTGTTACCTTTTTCATGAAAACAACCAATGAATCTATTGGTTCAGTTGACAATGCGTCAGGAGTTGCAATTCTATTAGAATTAGCGAAGTTAATCCAAAAAAAACCACTTGAAAAGACTGATGTACTTTTTTTATGGTGTGGAGCGGAGGAAATGGGCCTATGGGGGTCTAAACAATACTGTTCTAAACATTTCGAAGAATTAGATACTGATTATGACTTGAATAAATCATATAACATTAATATAGACATGGTGGGTACTTACATAGGTTTAATTGATGAAACTGGATTATTTAGAAAAAAAAAAATAAATAATAATCTTAATGATATCTTAAAGGCATCAGATATACAACATAAAATCCCCTCTGAGAAATCAAAATTATCATTAGGTTCTGGAAGTGATCATTTAGTTTTTCGTGCATTTACAAAAAAAACAGAGAAAAACGGTTTCCAAGTAACTTGCTTTTTATCAAAAAAAGACGCAAAATATATACATTCTAACAAGGATATTCCTGAATTGTGCTCTGCTGAAAATCTAAATGGATGCATAGATATTTGTTATAATGCTATAAAAAGCCTTGATCTGAGAGTAGAATAGGATATTCAAAAGAAGCATTTTTTCATTATATACATAAATTTTAAGTTTAAAGAAACATTTTTTCTATTACTAAAGTTCTATTAATTAATAATTATTAGGTGTTATCAATAGCTCCCAAAGGGTTATATGCCGCGAGAAAACTTAAAACTAATCGAAAAAAGTTTAAATGGTCCAAAACAAAATATAAAAGAAGAATACTCAAATTAAAACAAAAAGTTGACCCATTAGAAGGAAGTTGTCAAGCTCTTGGTATCGTTCTTCAAAAAGTAGGTCGAGAAAGTAAACAACCAAACTCAGCAATAAGAAAGTGCGTACGTATCCAATTGAAAAAGAATGGAAAAGGTGTGACTGCCTTCCTTCCGGGGGATGGGGCGCTTAACTTCATAGAAGAGCATGATAGAGTAATAGTTGAAGGAATTGGAGGCGCTAAAGGACGATCTATCGGAGATCTCCCTGGAGTACGTTATAGGGTCGTTAAAGTTAATGGTGTAAGTTTAGAAGCTCTTTTATCAGGAAAGAAAGAAAAGCCGTTGCGGTAAAGAGGTTAAAAGTTATGAGTAAGGTAAAGAGAGAAGTAAAACTATTTAATAATTGGTCTTATTCAGACATACATATAGGGGATAGAACTCTTGAAAACTATATTAATTTGAAACCAATTATCGTACCTCATTCTGCTGGCAGACATGAGCATAAAAGATTCTGGAAAACCTCAAAAGTCTCAATTATTGAACGTTTTTCCAATAGATTACTCTCTCCTGGTTTCATCGGCAGTAAGATCAGAGGTCATAAGAGTTCCTATCATTCTGGCAAGAAAGCTAAACTTCTGAAGAGTATAAAAAATGCTTTTGTTTTAATAGAATTGACCACCGAGCAAAATCCAATCCAAGTTTTAGTAGATGCGGTTTGTAATTCTGCACCTCGTGAAGAAACTACAAAGATTGCGATGGGAGGTATTTCATACGCGTCAGCAGTAGATATAGCACCACAACGTCGAGTCGACTTGGCTATTAAGTATCTCGTTCAAGCAATTGGTGCCCGGTCACATGCAAATGAAAAGATGTTTGAAGAAAATGTAGCTCAAGAACTAATACTCGCAGCAAGTAACAATCAAGAATCTAGAGCTGTAAAACGCAAGGATGAAATCGAAAGAATTGCGGTCTCAGCAAGATAAATATTTTTAAAATTTTTAAAAAATCACTTTTTATCCAAAAATAATCCTTTTATCATTGATTATAACCAAATTCTCCATTTTATTAGAGTTTAACATTTCTAATTTTTATATAAATTATATTTGAAAGATTTAATACATCAAAAATTTACCATTTCCTTTTAAATAATATTCAAGAACTATAGGATTATAGTGTCATGACAGTTCTATTTCTGTACAATTTGAAGCTAAACTTAATCTAGTTTAAGGAGGTTATGCAAAATAAGGACTTATAAAAAATGTGAATGGTTAATTAAAAATGAAAAAATGCAAGAAATGAGTCCAAAACATTATTATAAAGAGAGATTTAAAAAAATTGTACGTGAGATTGAAAGTAATGCCAAGAAGAAGGATTCTCATTGTCTGGACAATCTATAAAGCGGAATAATGAAATAGAGGGAATTTTGTTCAGCAAGTTAAATTATAATGAATATCATAATAAATAACTAGTATGAATATAAAAAAAAATAGAAGTTATTGATACTATCTATTTTGAATAGAATCTAAAATGGTACCAATTATCGCAATTGTTAGTGTCCCCCCAATAGAAAACATTGTTATCAAATACTCATGAGTTTGGAAAATGACTACTTGAAGAATCATCATTGTAAATGTTGTTACTAAAACTAAGCTCCAGAAACCTAAAAGTCTTGTATTAAAAGGTCTCTTTATTATATACCGAGTAATTAAAGCTCCAATCGCATACGCAAGGATGATAAAAAGAGGTATTGGTACCCAAAACTCTTGCATCCAAAAAGAAAAAAGCAATATTGAAGAGAAAACTATGAAGAAGTTGATGTAATAAAGCGCCCGTCTAAGTATGTTTTTATTTTGATCTATTTTATACCACAGAATTCCGAATGAAATAAATATTATCCATACCGCAACTAGGTTTACGACCGCATTAAGTATTTCTGCTATATCATTTTGCGAGAAAGGGAATGTAACAAGAGTGTTTATAGCATAATGATCTCCCCAAAAGGCGTAAATCATTCCATATCCTAGTATTTGGGTAAGTAAGATATGATATGTGGATCTGCTAATCAAAGAAATTCCTCGCGAAAGTCGTCCGTCTGGGTTCTGAGGTAAAAATTTCATTGCTAGCAAAAATAAAAATGCTGAGTATGGAACAATTAACAAATGATAATCCCCTCTTAGAAGTGGTACACCATCAATTCTGATTCTATAGGAGAAGAACTGATGTGCTGTAATAAAAGCTAAACTTATTGGATAAATAATCCACATAAAGAAGTTTCGATTATCATTAAGTTTATATCCAAAGGAAAACCACATTCCTAAGCCAATAGCAGGAAGATAAAATAAAACAGAGGTCATAAAAATCGTCACGATATAGCTTTCTTCATATGAGGTAATATTTCCAATCAAGAAAAACAGTGTTAACTGCAATGCTATTTCTACCACGAAACATAGAATTAATGTTATAACTGGTTTTTTTGTAAATGCCCAATAAAGTAAAGGAAAGATTAAAATGGATTGGAATAGTAATGGAAGAAACCAATTTCCTGGGCCCCAAAATGGTAAGAATCCTATGAACAAGAGGATGAAACCATGATCTGGATAATATTGCCCATTCCACATAGCAGTAATATCAAATCCATACATAAACAATCCTATAAATGTTGATGCCGCATACAAAACTAGGAATGGTACAATATACCGCAAAATTTTACTTTTGAAATAACTCCAAGAATACATTTCCCTTAATGTCTTTGCTTCACTTTTTTGTATTGAGCAACCCATATTAAAGCCCAATATCACTAAAAACACTGGTATTGAGATTCTCTCCCAAAGAGTGACAGCAATGTAAGATTTTACACTCCAAGAAACTATATGATCGAATATAACTAAAAAGATCATTGCTGCTTTTAAAAAATCCACTTGGAAATAATGCTCCCCTAATTCAACCAAAGTCTCTTTTTCAGCTTCTTCTAATACTACTTCACTAACTTGTTTTTTAGATGTCATTATTATCTGTTTATTTTTTTAAAGTTTTAAGATTTAGTTATAGCCTTTGTGAACTTTTTGAAAAATATAACGAAGTGGGAGTCCAATTTTTACAATTGAAATACAGCGTTAAGACAAGATTTAATAATAAAATTATTTTTAGATTAAAAAAGCATGGATATTAAAATAAATCTTTTAAATTCAAGTTTAATATCACCCACATATTATCCCTATTCATTGATGGATTGGAAAATTCCTAAATTTTTATATAACTGTAAATCATATTATTTAGTTAAACAGAATTGAAGAAACAGAACAGGGTCAATAAGTAAAGTGGATGCCGACAAAAATCAAAATGTGTTAGAAAAGCAACTAAAAACATTGGGTCAAAAGGTTAGGATTGATATTTTAAAAAAATTAAAACATGCTCATACTCCATTATCATTTTCAAAGCTTCAAAAAGAGATATTTGGAAATGATCCTCCTTCTGTAAATTTATCATTTCATCTAAATACATTAAAGAAGAGTGATTTAATTTTGTCGTCGGATAATGGATATTCAATTACGCTTTTAGGGGAGCAAATAATAGAAAAGATTTTATCTATTGAACAAATTTTAAATAAACAAAATAAAACCTTAATGATCCGAACTTCGAAATACTCTAAAGAAGTATTTGATATAAATAAAATTGAGAAATATTTAGTGAAGGAAGGTGA
This sequence comes from Promethearchaeota archaeon, assembly GCA_019058365.1. GTDB lineage: Archaea > Asgardarchaeota > Lokiarchaeia > Sigyniarchaeales > SOKP01 > Loki-b32. The sequence goes on from JAHPZE010000027.1 coordinate 12,246, forward strand.
ATTGGAAATATATTTAGCAAGACAAGTTGCCCATGAGGTAGAGGAGCGTTTATCAAAAACTAATATAGAATACATGACTGCTCCATTAATGCGAGAGTATATTAATGCAATATTATTAGAGAATGGTTTAGAAGAAGTAAGGCACAAGTTAACTCGACTAGGAACTCCTCCATTTGAGGTATTTAAACTATTCAATTCAAATAATGTTGAAATAACACCAGAAAAATTTATTAAAAAGTTAGGTTCTGACGCTTCAGAGCAATTTTTACTTTTAAACCTCCTACCAAAAAATTTAGCTGACTTATATTTATCGGGAGAAATTGCCTTACTTCATTTAAATTACTGGGGGTTAAGACCATTAAGTTTGTATATAAATACAAAAACAATTATCAATTATCTCTTTAATATTGATTCAAATATTTCAGCGAGAGATAAAAATACTACAGGATATACGAGGGTTATTATTAATTTTATAGATCTTCTACAGAGGCTAAAACAATTTTATTCTGAAGATTTAATTCTTGGCAATTTTAATAATGAATTAATTTCTTATTTAGAATTACCAAAAATAAAGTCGTCCAATTTTAATTTCTTTATTTCTCAAATTTTCCAATTTAATACACTTATTAATAAATGTAAATCTCATTTATCTTTAGAATTTAATTACAATGGAAAAACAAAGGACCAATTTTCAAACCAGATCCAAAATGATATTCCTTTTCTAAATTCACTGGACATACAGTGTAAAGATTGCGTAAAACCATTCCTTATTTTTGAAGGCTCTAAGATTTTTCGATCAGATCAAGGAAATGGGGTTATAAAGAATCTTATTAAAGGATCTAATAAAAATAATCTAATTTTTTATAATCAAAATTATTCAAATTTATTGAATTCATCTCTTATTCAAATACCAGATCCTAAGGAGGACATAATTATTTTAGATAAGATTTTAGTAAACTTACATATGATTTCTGCAGAAGCGAACCAAAATGACGATTTATTTTTCGATTTATTACAAGATAAATTAATTTCTGTTTTTGAATTGTTTAATTTTAAGGAGAAATTAGTACAAAAAAAGTTAAATCCTCTTAAGCAATGGGATTCTATAGTCACACGGGTTTTTGACAAAAATAAGAGTAAAATATTTAAAAACTCTGTAAAATCTATTAGTTTTTTCGGGTTAAATCAAGCCATTTTAAACCATTGCGGGATAGAACTTGATAGAACCGAAAATAGCGAAGAATTTGCTCTAAAAATCTTGATATTAATGAAAAAAATTATTAACGAAAAAAATGAAGCAAAAAATGACACTTTTATTCTAAGCGCACCTCATAGAGATTCATACTTAAGAAATTCTTGGTATAATGGCATTGTACAACACACACAAGACATAAATGAATATTCTGCAAAACTAATTAGAGGAACATCAAACCTCTCTTTGAGTAAGAAAATCATATTATTCAAAAAATTTCAAAAAATCATTGGTGGAGGGTGTTTATTTATGGAAAAAAAACCAAATGATATGTCATTTCAAAAATTTTTAAAGATGTTGTTTCAATCCGAAATTGGTACAATATCTTTAAGAGATTGCACATTCTAAGAAATAAAAAATAGAAGAAGAATAAGTATTTTAAAAATTAATCAGTCATTAATTCTGCTAAGAGTGCTTTTCTCATAGGGATCCCATAATAAGTTTGTTTAAAGTAAATTGCTTTTTCTGAATTATCAACATCTGGAGAAATTTCTGTAATTCTAGGAAGTGGGTGCAATAATCTAAAATTGTTTTTTGTTTGTATAAGATCTTCTTGTTGGAATATGTAAAATCCTTTAATTCTTTCGTATTCTTCCGAATCAACAAACCTTTCTTTTTGGACCCGAGTCATATAAAGAACATCTAAAATGTTTAAAATTTTTCGGTAATCTGTAAGTTCTTTATATTTAACTTGGCGTTGCTGAAGAAAATCTTTATCACGGTTTCTCATTTTTAATTCTAAAGGGCTTATGAAATAAACATTTACATTAAAATTCGAAAGCAAAATTGAGAGTGAATGTACGGTTCTTCCATATTTGAGATCACCCATTAAACCTATATTCAACCCATCTAAAGGACCTACCTCTTCGTTTATTGTTAATAAATCTAATAATGCTTGAGTGGGATGTTCTCCACTTCCAGAACCAGCATTAATAATTGGAATTTTAGCAAATTTTGCTGCTAATATAGCAGCTCCTTCAAGCGAATGTCTTATTACTATACAATCACTATAATTTTCAACGGTTCTTATTGTATCTGCAATGCTCTCTCCTTTTTTGATGGATGACACATCTCCAGATTGGAACCCGATAACACTCCCCCCTAATCTATACATAGCTGATTCAAAACTAAGACGGGTTCGAGTAGAAGGCTCAAAAAATAATGTAGCTAAGATTTTACCTTGAAGAATATTTGAGTTCTTGAGTTCAATCATTTCTTTAGCTTTCTTTATAATATATTCAATATCTTCTCTATCAAATTGCTTAGCACTAATTATTCCTCCACTAAATTTCTCTTTGAACATTTAAAATCTCATTCAATATGTTTTTATTAACATTATGTAAATAAGATTTAAATTATTTTTTATTACACCATGATTTTTCAAAAAGAACCATCAGAACTAATAAAATTTAAAATTTATAAATAATTACTATATTTATTCTTAATACTAACAGTCTCTGATAAATGAAGTACCCTAAAACTATTAACCGCTATTGTCCAACTTGTGGATCACATCAGAAGCATACAGTCTCTCTTTATAAAAAAGGGAAGGAAAGGATGCTTAATCAAGGAAGAAGAAGAGTAGAAAGAAAGAAAAGAGGTTATGGCTCATTCCCCAAGGAGATTTTCCATAAAAACGCAAAATTAAATAAGAAATCAACCCCTATATTAGAATGTACTGAATGTGGGAAAAAGCAATATGCCAAATCTTATCGCGTTAAAAGATTAGAATTTCAAGAAGTGTAAAAGTGTGAATACTTATGACTAATAAAAAAGAAAAAGAACTTATTCCACAGCCAAAAAGCAGGTTTTTACGCGTAAAATGTTTGAATTGCGGAAATCAACAAATTATATTTGGTTGTTCTGCCACAGATGTGGAATGTTTAGTGTGCGGAAAAACCTTACTTCAATCTACTGGCGGTAAAGCAAGAATTCTTACAAAGATTATAGAAGTTCTTTCTTAAAGTAATTTTTAACACTTTACATCTTTATAGAGTAAAATCTCGACTTAGCTATTGTTTAGAAATCTATATCTTTATTTATTCTTACATCATAATATTAATTATTTTTAGGTGTTAATTATGAATCAAGAAAAAGGTTCAAAGAAATATAAATTAATTGTAATTGGCGCAGGAATGGCGGGATTAAGCACTGGTATAACATGGGCTATAAACAATGAATTAAATAAAGATCCAGTGCTTCTTATCGAAAAACAACCAAAAACTGGAGGTTTTGTCACTTCGTATGAAAGAGAAGGATTTGTGTTTGATACATGTCAGGTGATTCCAAATATCTCTGAAATACTTGATTATTTAGGAATCGAAATAGAGCTTAAGAAGTTTAAAGGATATTATATGAGAATTCTTGTTGTTAATCCCGAAACTGATGATGTTAAAGTTCTTGAATTACCCTCTGGATTAGATAATTTTAAAAAAAAACTAATGGACCAATATCCTGATAATGGATCACAAATAGAAGAATTCTTAGATTACTCACGAGAGATGTATTTGGAATTATTTAATCTCAAAGTTGAGCCTAAATTCATTGATATTCTAAAGTTATTATTTACATGCCCAAAAATAATAAAAAACTCATCAAAAACATTTAAAAATTACTTTGAACAATTTGGAATCACAGAACCAGATGTCATTGAAATTTTTAACATATTTGCAGATTTTAGTGCTCTGCCTTCTGAGCAAGTAACTGCACTTGTTCCAATTTCAGCTATGAATTCTCTATTAGATGGAGCATATAGGACGAAAAAAGGATTTATCGATTTTACAAATAAATTGCAGGAACGTTATGAAAACTTGGGAGGAGAATTATTACTAAAAACAGAAGTTACAAAAATTTTAGTAGAAGATAATCAAGTAAAAGGCGTCCAACTTAAAAGTGGTGAAAAAATTTACTCGGATTATGTTGTGACCACTGTTGATACGATGTTAGCAATGAAACAGTTAGTAGGATTAGAAAAAATTCGAAGTATTGATAAAAAATATGCTAATAAAATTGAGTCTATAAAAATGTCTACTTCTTCCATTAATGTTAGCTTAGGGTTAGATGATAAGTTGGATCTTGCAGGATTAGGTATGGATTGTGGCTATAACGTCATTACTACTGGAGGAGATACTTATGATCGACTTTTTGATGATTATGAAAAAGGAAAAATTGGATTTTCAGATAAAAGATTTCAGGTTGGAGTTATTTGTCCATCCCTTACAACTGGTGGGCAACCTAACATAACCATTCGAGTATCCCCGATGGGGTTGGGAGATTGGGCAAAATTGAGAGAAAATGATAGACCAAAATATCAAGAGGAGAAACAAAAATGGGGAGATTTTTTTATTAATATTGTAGAAAAATATCTTATACCAGATTTAAGAAGACATATTTTAATATCAGATATATCAACACCCGCAACTTATGCGCGATATTCAAGCTCTCCTACAGGTTCAATTTTTGATATGGCACCATATACAAATAATTTTGGGAGAACGCGTTTAAAAATGAGAACACCGATTAAAGGTTTATTTCAACCAAAATTTGTTCATGGAGTATTTGGCTCTTTACTTGCGGGTATACAAGTTAATGATATGATCCTTAATCGTAAAATAATGAATGGAAATGCTAGACTGAAAATATAATTTATTAAATCTTTTCATTTTTTATTTTTTGTATCTTCGTGAAACTGTTCTTTCACGATATTTCTTCTATATCAAAATGTTATAAAATTTGTAACTAAGTTATATTATTGTTCGCGCCATGTATATTTACATTTAGTGCATTTAAAAAAGTGAGTACTTGGCTCATCAGAACTCCTTATTTGCACTTGCCAAGTCTCTGCTTCAAGATTCCCACATTTAGGACATTCTTTTCTTGTCTTAGGATTTGCTGAGATCTTATCTTCTTCAGAAAGTACAATAAAATTCTTTTTTAAAGCTTTTTTCTTTTTTTGGATATTTTCTTCAATTTTATTATTATCAAGCTTCAATTCCCTTTCATAACCACACTTACATGCTAAAAATGACTTCTCATTTACTTTTTTTTTTCGTAAGAGGTTTGAACATTCGGGACAAAATTCTACCATATTGATTACTCTGAGATTAAATATTAAATATATAGATTAAAAATAATAATATTTAAAAAATCTTATCTTATCCATTAATGTACACATAAAAGTGAATTATTTGAAATAAACAATTACATAAAAATGAGTTTTATGAGGTTTAAGGAATTTGTTACTTTTTTGGGAACAGAAGATCTCGAAAAAACTTCAAATTTTTATTTAAATGTTCTAGGTTTATCTCTATATAAAGACCAAGATGCTTGCTTAATTTTTAATATTAATAATCAAAGTAAAATTGGCTTTTGCAAACATATGACCGTTGTTCATCAAGCCAAAAGTCCAATCCTCACTCTTATAACAGAAAAAGTTGATGAAACCTATCATAAATTATTAAATTTGGATTAGATACCATAGAACTACCTAAAATTAATGAAAAATTTAACATTTATCACTTTTTCTTTAAAGATCCTAATGGCTATACAATTGAGATACAAAAATTTTTAGAATAATAGAAGAGTTCAAAAAAATAGGTTGTTAAATCTAATCCAATTCTTTTTTTAACTGATATATTTTTTGATAATATTTAAAATTCAATTTCTTCATATCTTGGATAATATCTGCATTAATCCGTTTTTCTCCTGTAGATTGAAATTCTAGGTCTCCAATTACATTAACTAAATCATTCTCTTCAAAATTAAAATCATCAATTCTAATGATTTTAATATTAATTTGGCCCGTTTGATCATCTAAAATAAAAAATTCATCATTGATTCTACTTTTTATATATCCTGTAACTTGAATTCGTTCATCATCAATAGTGATATCTTTAATCATTCTTTGTTTTGCATGCTGAAATGACATTTTTTTTTTAAATATGAATCATTTAATTATCTAGTACAAATTTGAAAATTTAAGATAAGTATAAATAATTAATTTAAAACCTAAAATTGATATTATTAAAACACTAATATCAATCATTATTAATAATGCGAATTACACAATATTATCTTATTTAAAATTGAATAATTTTGCTGAAAGAATATGACCTTTAAATTAAAATTAGAAAATAGTCGGATATTGAAAGGAATTGTTGAAACTCTTTCAAGTATTATTGATGAAACAGAGTTTCGAGTCACTCCTAAAGAGTTTACAATTTCAGCGATGGATCCTAGTAGAATTTGTCTGTTAAAACTATCTGTGAAAAAGGAAAATTTTGATGAATATCAATGTTCTAAAGAATCAAAAGTTGGATTAAATTTAGATGATTTAGATAAAATTTTAAAAAGAAGCGCGGCGAATGATTCTGTTGAAATTGATTTTAATGAAGCTGATCAGAAAATAAAAATCAAAATGCAACGTGAGGGTATGACACGCACCAGAACATTTAGCTTAGCATTATTAGATATTGATATTGAAGAAATTCCTATGGATAATTTATTAAAGATTGAATATCCTTCAAAGTGGGTTATTGAGCCAGACTTTTTAGTTGAAGCAATAAAGGATGCTGAAATTTATTCCGAAATCCTTAACATAACTTCAACAGAAGGACAAGGATTAATTTTTAGTTCAACAGGGCAAATTGGTGAAATGGAATATAATCTTAGTGAAGATGATTTAATAGAAACAAGTCTTAATGGAACAAGTAGTGGTGCATATTCCTTATCATTTTTAAAAGCAATTTTAAAAATAGCTTCAATCACAGAAAAGCTAGAAATATCTTTAAAGACTGATCATCCATTAAAAATGATATTTAATCTTCTTGAAGGTGGCGAATTAAGTTACTTCTTAGCACCCAGAGTCGAAGAAGCTGAATTTGAAGAAGATGAAGATATGGACGAATTTTAATCAATTAATGTAACTACGACATAATAATAAGAAATACGATTAAATAATAGAAAAAATGTGTAAAAAATAATTGAATCTCCAACAAGATATTGATTCAATCTCTAAAAAAATCACCCAATTTTGTATTTTAAACAGAAAAATTAACTAATAAGTAAATTAGATAACCAACCACAATCTTTTTATTTAAAAAAATCATTATCAACTACTATAATTACAAATAATTAGATTAATTAAAAATATTAGAGGAATAAAAATGGGAATTGTATGTCCAAAGTGTAAAGGAACATTTTCTGCGTTTACAACCGAAAATAAACCTATAGTAAAAACCACATGTCCATTTTGCAAATATAAGTTTAAAATTCAGAATCCAAATTTTAATGATGAACCAAAAACAGAAAAAAAGTAGAAAAAAGTCCTGTTGAAAGGGACTGTTAATCAGAATGACGATGTCCGCAGAAATCATTTAGTGTCTTTCGATCTATTATATAATATCTTATTTTTCATTAAGAATCATTCCTATCTCGGTGCATGAGACCAGAAATCCATTCTCCGATAAGAACTTTAGTAAACGCTAAGGGGTTCGATATGAGCTTTGCAATACAAAAAAATTTGTAATTGAATTCATACTATAGTTACAACTACATTTTTTCTTATTATTTATTAGTTTATTAATAGATTTATTAAAATTATCAGTAAATTAATTTACTCTTAATCTATTAAAGTTTAGTCCCATCATTTTTTTTAAACTTTAATTATTTAGATTTAAAAGAAGAGAATTTCTGGGCAATGAACGACATCTATGACATAATAAAACGGTATCCATGGCTCCCTTCTTTAAAAGAGTATTATTCGGAAATTGCTTTAAAGGATCCAGCTGAATTTATTTCTGAAGTATTTTCAGAACAATTTGGAAATGAACTTAAACAACGAATATTAGAACTATTTAATGCTGCATTTGATAATTTGGAAGAAATTTCTGAATACAAGACTGATAATTTAAACATTTACACTTATTTGTTATTAAAATTCTTACTTTATGCTTTAGATAATCAAATGATTACCAATAGACTTGCTAATCTTTATTCAAAAATAACATATAATAAGCTAATTAAAGAAAAAAATCATTCAACAGTTTATGATATTTGTCAAAATTTAGGATTAAGAATAAGATACTATGATCCCCCTATTAAGTATGGTAAGATTATTATAAAAGATCAACATCAAAATCTGGAAACCAATTTTATGGTTCATTTTATTGATTATTTGAAACTAGCCTCAAATTTAAGAGATGAATATAGAAAATTAGTCCATAATTCTCTTTCCGATGGGTATTTATTCATTCAAAACAAAAGATTAATTCGTTTACTACAAGAATATGTAAGATCTAAACTTCTTATTAAAGAAACAGAGGATAAGGCTTCATTAAATGTATTTTTAGAAGATATATTAAAGATAAAAGAATTCAAAGAGATATATGATAAAATTTTAGCTGTTTGGACTGAACGTAAAGAAGAATTCGAATATATATTTAAAATAGATTTCGAAAATAATGAAGATATAATTACACTTTATCCTCCATGTGTAAAAGAAATTCTTAGGAAAGCACAAGAAGGTCAAAACTTAATCCATAATGAAAGACTTTTTATTGTTTGGTTTTTACTTGCTCTTGATTATCCTGTAGAGAAAATTGTACATGTATTTTCAACTTTACCTGATTTTGATAGAGAAAAAACATTTTATCAAGTCAATTTCGCGAAGAATAAGCATTATACTCCATATAAATGTTTAACTTTAAAATCTTTAAATTTATGTATGGCAGTGAGTTATAAAGATGAACTGTGTCTGACCGGTTATGGAGCAGAAGAACTAAGTGAAAGGAAAAAATTAGCTCATCCCTTAGCATATACACAAATAAAGCAATATCGCGCCTCCAAATGGAAGAACTATATGAAAAAGGAATCGGAAAAAGAAAATGAGTAATATAGCATATTTAAAACGGTTATTTCAAGCATATTATAAGGAAAAACGAACCGAAATCCCTATAGTCAGTTTATTTGATAAACGAGAATTCGGCTTTATTCCATGGGGTGAGCAATTTTTTATGAAGAGACATATGAGTTTTAGTAATTTTGATAGTCTAGCAAAATATATTATAAATGAAGGACCCAGACATATTTATTCAAGTGGAACAATATATTTACAGCCAGATAATACGGATATGAATAATAAAGATTATCAAGGCTGTGATTTAATCTTTGATATTGATGTAGACCATTTTTATACTCCCTGTAAAGATGATCATGATATTTGGTATTGTATTGAATGTGGTAATACTGGGACAGGTATGGTAAAGAAATGCCCTAAATGCAAAAAACTAAAATTAAAACAACTAACTTGGATTTGTGATAAATGTTTAAAAGTTGCTAAAAAAGAGTTAATGAAGTTGATTTACAATTTTCTGATTCCTGATTTTGGAATTCCACTAAATCAAATGAAACTTGCTTTTTCAGGACATCGTGGATATCATTTAAAAATAGAAAATGCAGAAGTGAGAACTTTATCGGGTGAAGAAAGAAGAGAAATTGCTGCGTATGTATCAGGAAACAATATCTCTCTTGAGATTTTAGGTTTAAGAAAAATTAACAACGTTATTTATGGTTTATTAAGAGAAAATATTGGTTGGTCTCAAAAAATTATAAATAAAATTGAAAAGATATTGCATAATTACACTGATGATAAAATCCGAAGATTATTAATTGATTTTGGATTGAAAGCCGATGCAATTAGAAGTTTTTTAAATTCCAAGGATGATTTTTTACAATCTATCTCACAAAATGATAATAATATATGGAATATCGAAGGTTTTGGACTTAAAACTTGGTCTACATTCTTAGAGGGGATTATTGGTATGATTGGGACAGAAATTGATGAACCCGTATCTATTGATATTCATAGACTTATTCGTTATCCGGGTTCATTGCATGGAAAAACAGGTTTTAAAGTCCAAGAACTTTACCCCGATGATCTCGATAATTTTAATCCCTTAAATGAGTGGAATGAAAAGTTAGATCCCGTTGTATTTGAAAGCAAAAAAAAAATCACCCAAAAGATAGAAATTATTGAAGCTAAAATACCAGCAACAAAAATTAAGGGGGAAACATTTGGACCTTACACCCAAGGAGAGAAAATTGAAGTTCCTCATCATATTGCTGTTTTTTTACTATGTAAAGGAGTAGCTAAAACCATTTAAGTTAAAAAATTTAAACTCACAACACTTTTTTATTATATAACTCTTAAAAATTCGATATTTATGGATTTGCAAAAAGAATATGAAAAACTCTATCAACATTGGCTTAAAGAGTTCCAAAATACAGATCTAACTGAATTAAGTCAAGATACTTTCAATAACTACATAAAGATTTTAAATTTTATTAATGAGCATCAAGAAAAAGAAACGGATGCCATAAAGCAGCGTATATTTGATTCCTACAAAGATAATATAAATTATTTATTTAATGATCTATTGAAGATTAGAGAAATCAAGATAATAAACTCAGCATTAGCTCTACATGAAATTTATATCGATAAGGTTATTGAATCTGAGAAATTGCTTTATGAAAATTTGGTAAGTTCTATTAAAGGATATCAAAAAGTATTAGCTATATCACTTTTTAAAGAAGATCATGTTCCATCAGATATCTTGATTGAACCAAAAGCACAAGCAAAATCTGTTGTTGAAGATGAACCAATATTGAAAGAGGAAAGACCTTCTATTATTCTTGATTATAAAAATAAAGATGATCAAGAAAAAGTTAATTATACACTTATAAGGTTTTTAAGAGCCACCCCGCCTTTAGTAGGTGTTGATCTTATAAATTATGGACCTTTCGGAGAAGAAGATATTGCAAATCTTCCCCAAGAAAACGCTAAAATTCTAATAATTGAAAAATTTGCTGAAAAAATAGAACTTCCTTGACTTTATTTAAACTTCTTATCAAAATCTTCTTTAAAATATTCTAATCGATACTTCCCATATTTATCTATTAAAGAAAACTTTGGAGGTCTTGGATTCATTAACATCCCTCCACAATAACGACACTTTGATCCAGGATTCTGTAATCCATATTTATTACAATTTTTACATTTTTGGAGGTATTTTGTCATTGTGAATACTACTTTCATATTATAAATTTTTAATCTCGAATAAACTCAAACGTCCCATCATTTTTTTCTGCATTGTGTTCAATAATTTCTAATGCATCAGATAAAATATTTTCTGCATCAAGATAATCTTTTGAAACTATTTCTAATCGATAAAATGGTGCTGCAATATAATTGATTGTAATATTTCTTGTTTCCTTTGGTTCTATTATTTTTAATGCTTCTATTAAAGAATCTTTAATATGTTCTATCCCGTTTTCCGAAGTAAATGAAAGTTTTATCTTACCGGATATGTTTACAGTAGAAATACTTACATTTTCACTAATGATTCTTAATAAAGCTTTCTTTGTATCCTCTGTAATTCCATTTAAGTCAGACAAAAGTTCCTTTCCATTTTCTTTAAGGTTTTCAATAGCTTCTTGATATGTCTCGAAACGATCTAAAACTGGAAAACCAATTAATTCATATGCTTCCTCCAGAGTCATATTAATACCTTCTGTTTCTGTTAGGAATTGTAGTAAATTTTCAAACTTTAAGGCGTATTTCCATTCCTTCATTCGAATCTCTTTTTGAGCTGAATTGACTCTTCGCAAAGATAAGTCCACATGCCCTTTATCTGCATCTACTCTTAATACTCGCAGAACCACTCTTTGACCAATGCGAACAAAATTACGTATATTTTTAATCCACCGAGAGCTTATTTCAGAAATATGGATCATACCTCTAGCACACTCCTCAGAATCCAAACCCTCGAAGTCAATTAAATCAACGTAAACGTATTGGTTTTCTACCTCAGTTACTTTAGCAATTACAAATTTACCTTCCTTTGGGAACTTTGTTTTACTTTTTACCATTATTTTGACAAAACTCTAGTTAATTATTTAATTTTTATGAATTCTTAATTTTATTTAACGAACTATAATTTTTTATTTTTATTATCTTTCAAGAAAAAAAGTATATAAAAAGTGATTAACAAATTCCTAATTGGTTTATTCATAATAAGTGGGCTAAAAAAGCGGGAATTAAAAAAAATATTTCAGATTTAGTGAATAGAGCCGTTGATTATGGATTTAATTGGGTCTATTATAAACAAGACGAAATAGCTTTTGAAGTTAACAATGATAATATAATTTTTCGTCAACTAAAGTATTTTTATGAGAAAGATAAAAATAAAAAAGGCTATATTAAAGCGCTTTATCTACATCATCTTTTAGATTTCTTTAAGGAAACACATGTTAATATTTATGATCTCAATTTAGTTTTTGAAAAATTTCTACAAAATAAAATTATACTTGAAATTTCTGATGCTGAAGGTAAGAAAATAAACTTCCAAGAAGATCTGCAAGAGATATTCAAACTCTTAAAAGATAATAAAAAAGAATTGTATGAGGATTTAAAAGGAGAATATTTGGTTGATTTATAAAATGTTAAAATCATAAAATAATAGATTCTAAAGATATTGTGAAACCCAATCTATATCCAATTCTTCTAATTTTGATTTTGTTGGGATTCCATCATCATCCCAACCCATCATTTTATAATAATTAATTATCGCATTTTTAAGTTCATCTGGTTTAATTGCTGTTTCTACGAGGGCTCCTGAAGTATGAGGTTTGAAAAATCTTTCAGGTAACCAATCATCCTTTTTTGTAAGCGCTTCTCTCATATTGAAAGCTCTTGCCATCGTTGTAATCCTCTCTCCTACTTTCATTAATTCCCAAGTTGAAGTATGCCATCCAGTCACAGCTCTTACAATTTCGGGTATATCCACATAATCCCACGGTACGAAATAGCACATTAATAAAGCATTCAACGAGTTCTGCCAATTAGTATAATAAACCAATGCTCGAACCTTCTTTATTCCTAAATCATCGATCTTGAGAGGCTCTAAAATCCCAATAGCACTATGAGAAGCCATCGCTCTTTCACTAGCAATTGATGTATCATGCAAATTTGCCATATGTTCTGCTCCTGTAGGTGAGATTGTATAACCAACCCCTAATCCCTGCTTTAAGCGAGGTTCATGCATTGGAATCTCTTGGCCTTTAACATGCATAGCATACTTATCTGCTCCATTTTTTATCTTTTCCGCAGCTCTTTTAACACCTTCTGCTAAAATATCCCCTAAACCTTCACGTTTCGCAATCATCTCAACCATCTTAACTACGGCTTCAGCGTTTCCAAAATTTAATGCTATTCCATCTGTATCCTCATCTGTTAAGATTTCATTTTCATAACATTCCATCGCAAACCCAATTGAAACACCAGTAGATATGACATCTATTGAATATTTATTACAAAGTTCATTTGCTTTACACACAGCTCTTAAATCATCTACACCACAATTTGAACCAAACGCACCAATTGACTCATATTCCGGACCCCCATATATTGGATCGACATTCCAAGGTTCTCCAATTTCCACAATCTTTTTACACCGAATTGAACAAGCATAACAAGCTTCCATTTTAAGTCCAATTTCTTCTTTCATAATACCGGGATCTAAAACCTTTGCACCCTTAAAATCTCCATCTCTAAAATTTCGTGTTGGAAGATTTCCAGATGAAGCAAATTGTTCCATTATACCATATCCTGTACCATACTTAAAATAACCCGAAAAAGATTTATAAGCAACTTCATTAAATTCTTTTATTTTCGCTCTTAATTTCTCTTTATTCTTAACAGCAAATTTTTTATGCCCTCTAACAGCAATAGCTTTTAAATTCTTAGAACCCATTACAGCACCCATCCCAGTACGACCAGCAGCATTTCTTAAATCATTTATAATACAAGCATAACGTACTAAGTGTTCTCCTCCAGGTCCAATCTGAGCTACACGGATTAATTTATCTCCCAGCTCTTTTTTAATAACTGCCTCCGTTTCGCCTGTAATTTTGCCCCAAAGATGACTCGCATCCTTTATTTCTACCTTACCATCATTTATCCACAGGTAAACAGGATTTTTAGCCTTTCCCTCTATTATTATTGCATCAAATCCTGCATGCTTTAACTCAGCACCCCAATACCCTCCAACTTCAGCTTCACCAAAACCCCCCGTTAAAGGTGATTTAGCACCAACACTGTTTCTCCCCGTTCCTGGTATCGCAAACCCAGTTAATGAACCTGCGGCAAATATTAACTTGTTTTCTGGACCTAATGGGTCAATCCTTGCTTTTAATTCCTTTAAGAGGTAATAGGCTACAAACCCCTCACCTCCAATGTATCGACGGTAGAAAATTTCTTCAGGATTTTCTATTAAGATTTTCCCATTTGTTAAATCTACTCTAAGAATATTTCCAGTATATCCATTTACCATATAAATCCCCTATTTTTTAATTAATTTTTATTGTTATTTAGTTAAATTTCATGTTATTTATATTTCTTATCTGAATCAAATCTCTGTTTTCTATATAATGTTTAAAATGATAGTGGGTAATTTTACAGCTATAGAGAAAAAAAATATAAACTCAATAAGCTTTATAATTAATTTTGGTCTAAATCTGCAAATAAATTATCAAATTAATTAATTAGGTTTACATTCTCTTTTAAAATATCATAATGAATTTTGCTAATTTATAGTTTGAACTTTTGAACTTCACTCGAAGTCCAAATTTAAATCGAACAAATACAAATTGAATTTTTTATTGGATATTTAGTTTTGATTTAATATCTAAATTCAATCTTTTGGATATTAATACTATAAATGCAAACTAAGCGAAAGTTTAAAAGTTGTTTTATCAATACTTTTTTTGAAATCAAGATGAAAAAACTCATAAAATCAATTACATTATTTCTCATCTTAATTTTTCCCAGTCTAAATTTAATTATGCCTCAAAACTCTATTGCAAATCCAATTTATATTCCTGATGTGACATTTTCTGGCGGATTGTTACCTAAAGAAAATTATTCTCTTAGTTTAATATCTGCGAATGTAGAAATCGTTGCAGATACCTCAGATTTGAAATTTCTTGGTGAAATACACTTTAATGGGAATTACACTATTTTTAACCCAGAAAATGATATTAATATAACAATAGGCGCTCCATTCAATTTTTATCCTATAGATAATTGTACTGTTTTATTAAATGGTACAAATATTCCATTTACCCTAAAGAATGATGACGAACTTTTCGATGAAGACAATTGTGAAATTTTACAACAATATATGGTAAATAGAAATGAATTACCATATTTTAGGATATTCTGGGTTTTATGTAATGTATCAATTCCTAAAAATTCGTCAATAAGGTTAGAATATAAGTTTAATACCCCTAGACCTAAATCCACAGAGCTGGTAAAATACTTTTATATTATTTATGATGTTGGTACGGCACGTCTATGGAATGGAAATATAACAGAGGTGGTTGAAATAAAAGTGCACAGAAATTTTCCTACTTCTATTTTTAATGAAGATTTATGCAATACTACTAATATTTCGAATGAAATATGTTTTCGATGGGAATGGTATAAAGAGCGAATTGAAGTTAATTATGTTGGACTTCATTATTATGTGGATTTATCGAATGAATATGAGTATTTGTACAATTCTATTAAATTCACTCTTATTTTAGTCGTCAGCATAGTAGGTATTACTTTATTGATAATAAAGAGAAATTATAACATAAAAAATAAAAAAAAGTTATTTGGAAATAATAGAAATGAAGGATCACGAAATTGAACCTGTGTATTGCCCAAGGTGCAGAAAAGGATTAGTGTCAATAGGATCGGTTTGTTCAAATTGTGGTTTTAAATTATCATATGAGGGCATCAAGGAGCTACACCTATATAATATTAAAAGTGCAAGAAAACTATCCACAGAAGAGTTAAAAAAAAAAATTATGAGATCAGGTTATTTAATTTCGGGGTTTACCTTACCTTTCCTTATAGGGCTCACTAGTATATGGAACTTTAATATACTCTATTTTCTTATGTATATTACACCATGGTCCTTTCTTTTTTTTCCTGGAGGATTTATAACATTTATCTTTGCTATTCTAGTTAATATCATTGGATTAAGATTAATATTTTTTTCAATTAGACCTAAATCTAAAGGATATTTTTTAATAATTTTTGGTTACTTTCTATTTACCATTTTTTTTTTAATACAAACCTCAATCAACTTCGACTCCGTTAGGAACGTTCTATTGTATTTAGTCTTTATAGATATTCCAATTCTAACTATGATAATATTCGGTATTTATAATATTTATAATTTTGAGAATAAAACTATACCCGATATAATATGTTTCATACCAGTATTATTTTCTAACATTTTCCCTTACATTTTTTATCTTTTTCCTTAATTATCGTATATTAAATATTTGCTGAGATATAGTATAAAATATTGAGCTTCACAGCAAGTTGGAATTTATATTGATTTAATGTAGATTTTATGTATCTTTTTTTTTTCTCAATTAAATATTACACTCTAATGATTATATTCAATTAATTATTCAGCGAACGTATTAGAATACTTAACTAAGAATGATCAATCTAAAGATCTATATTTATTCATGGTAATACTTATTAAAACTCGATAATTTGGCTGAAATATAGTAAAAAATATAAACTCAACAACATTTACAATTAATCAGGGTTTTGAGTTTCATTCTTTTTAGAAAACTTCCGATTAACTACTTCGACACTATGTTTTTTGAGCCGAATAGTGAGCTTGATAACCCTAAGGAGAGCTTAGATCGATTACATTATGATGAAGAATTACACTCAACGGCAAGAGACTTTTTACGAGGGAAGAAATATAAAGGGTTCGATATAACTGTCGATGATTGGGTTAACTGGGAAGTACTAGCTTTACTTAAGGAGAAGTGGGAAAGCGGTGAAAAGATGAGTCAGCTAGAAAGAGTAATTAACGATGTTGCGGTGTTCTACATGGGTGGAAAAGATAAGGTCTCTGTCGCTGAGAAGGAAGATGTATTGACAACCGAACAATTTATCGATTATCTTCTGGAAGAAATAAAGAAATTTGAACCAGATTTTAGGGAGCTTTCATTAACTCAACTAAGAATTGAGGTTAGTAAAATTATAAAAGATTCTAGTTATTTCTTAAAGCATGTTGTAGCTCGACTTAAGAATTCAAATGATATCAAGACTTATAATCCGAAATATACATTTTCAGAGGAGCTTCTAGATTTGTTTGGAGATAGATTGGAAGAGAAATATGGCGAAAGAGCAAAGACTTGTCTCAATATAATTGAAAAATATAGAGCTTCTAATGAGTTAAAGGTATATTCGAAGCAGCAATATCATTACCATAATCCAAATCTTGATAGTCGATTTTTTAGTAGATTAGACACAGAAGATAAAGGTTATTGGTTTGGGTTTATGCTATCTGATGGATCAATCACTCTTGGAAATGATGATATAGTTCGCTACCAGATAGCAATCGAATTGTCTATTAAAGATAAGGATCAGTTAGTGAGATTTTGTCAAACTGTAGGAATAGACCCCACGAAAATTGGTAAGAGAACACGAGAAATAGATGGGACGGAATATGAAGTGGCTTATATAGAATTTACTTGTAAAGAAATGACTCAAGATTTGAGAGCCCTTGGATATTTTGAATTTAAAGAGGGTGGCAAGCTCCCTTCCTTTGAAGGTTTTACTTCTGACATTCAAAGAGCTATTGTGTTAGGTGTTTTTGATGGTGATGGTATTCAAGGAACAAGTAAAATATCTACCACAAATGTACAATTTTTACACCAATTAAAAGAATATTATGATATCAAATATGAAGTGAGAAAGAAAATTGATATCGATGCTGATTATATTAATAACAATCCTATAAGACCCACTAAGAATCTTTACAGTTTATCCCTTGGAGCGACCTTATTTAACAGCCTTCTTAATAATTACAGGAATAGTATGAATAGAAAAAGAATCATATTAGATGAATATCGAGATAAGTATGATAATTTAAAAGATTTAATTGGTAGTAAAGACCATTTACAAAACATGGTTAATAATTTCCCTAGGAGTTGGTTAGCTCGACACTTTAATTGTGATGTTAGAACCTTAAATAAACTTTGCACTGAATGGGACATTGAACTACAAAAAAATGGTTTTTGGACATTTGATAAATTAGAAGAAGCTCGTGAGAAATTCGACAAATTATTCAAATAATTTTTTTTATTTCGATTTATTTTTCTAGATTTTTTATGGAAAATTCTCCTAATTTCTACATTTTAGATTTTCCTAACTTACCTTGAATTAAAAGAAGTATGAAATTTCCAAAAGATTATAGTAAAAATTATAAATTCATAGACATTTACAAATAACATCTATTAAAAATTATTTAAAATTATTTTAGATAAAAATTACAATTTATGAATGATTTATAATGAGTTCGAAACTAAAAGAACATTTGAATTTAGTGATAATAGGGCACATCGATCATGGAAAGATTTAGTTTAAATAAAACTCAATCCCATAGAATCAACCATGATGGGCGCTATGCTTATTGAAACAGGCGCAGTTACAGATAGAGAAGCTCGTGAATTAGACAAACTCGCAAAAGAATACGATAGAGATTCTTGGTCTTATGCCTTTGTTTTTGACAGATTAAAAGAGGAGAGACAGCGTGGCATCACAATTGACTTAGCATTTAGAAAATTTGAGACTAAAACAAAGTATTTCACTATCATTGATGCACCTGGCCATGCTGACTTCGTAAAAAATATGATTACTGGTGCAAGCCAAGCTGATGCTGCTATCTTAGTAGTATCTGGGAAGAAAGGTGAAATGGAAGTTGGGATCGCAGCTAATGGACAAACTCGTGAACATGCTTATTTAGCTCAAACATTAGGTGTAAAACAACTAGTCGTTGCTATCAATAAAGCAGATGTTTATGAGTATTCTGAGGCAAGATTTAATGAATGTAAGGAAGCAGTTGGAGATCTTCTAAAAAACATAGGATTTAAGCTCAAGGATGTACCCTTTGTCCCTACTTCTGGCATGCAAATGGAAAATCTTTCAAAGAAAAGCGATAAAATGCCATGGTATAATGGTCCAACCTTGATTGAAGCTATTGATCAATTTGTCCTTCCTGAAAAACCAACTGGTAAACCTTTGAGACTACCCATCCAAGATTGCTATAAAATTAAGGGAACTGGTGTAGTCCCCGTTGGTAGAGTAGAGACTGGAATATTAAAGAAAGGAGATAAAATTATTATTATGCCCACTGGATTTCAAGGTGAAATCCGAAGTATCGAAATGCATCATGAAGAAATTCCACAAGCTATCCCTGGAGATAACGTAGGATTTAGTATTAGGGGCATTACATTGGCAGATGCAAGTAGAGGAGATTGTTTAGGACATCCTAGTGATCCACCAACTGTAGTTACTCCAAAAGGAAAATGGACGGGACAGATTATTGTTATTTGGCATCCTACAGCAATAGCCCAAGGTTACACTCCGGTAATTCATGCACATACAGCACAAGTAGCTGCAAAGTTTACGAGTTTAGTTAAAAAATTAGATCAGAAAACTGGGGCTGTAATTGAAGACTCACCTAAGTTTCTTAAAAAGAATGAAGCTGCCATCGTAGAGCTATCTCCGATTAAGAAAATGTGTCTTGAAAAGTATGAAGTAATTCCAGAAATGGGCCGATTCGCAGTACGCGATATGGGTCGTACCGTATGTGTAGGGATTGTGAAGGACATAGTTACAGGCGCATAATTCGTCTATAGTTTTTGATTTTTTTTCATTATAATTTATATCCTTATTTATTTTTTTAAATACTCTATTTTTATTTAGAATCAATTTAATTCAAAACTAAAATTTCCTTTATATTCTATTAGGATATTCCCATGATACACGAATAATATTTTCTTTTTTGAAGTTTAATTTGCCTTTTCTACTTAAGAAGGTTCTATTTAGAAAAGGTTGATTTAAAGTTCTTTCGACTAAAACAAAAATTTGTGTATTAGGGTTGAGCAGTGTTGGAAAATCATCACTCTTAAGTTTACTCCAAGGTCGTGAAATAACGAAAGAAACAAATCCAACGGTAGGATTAGAAATCGAAGATTCAATTCTTAATGGGAAAAAGGTTAATATATGGGATTTTGGAGGACAAGAACGGTTTAGATTCATGTGGGAGGATTTTCTGAGAGGAGCAGGCTTAACTGTTTTTGTATGTGATTCTACAGAAGATAACATAACAAAAACAAAAGAAATTTACAATAAATTTTCACGTTATATGAATACAAAAATTATTGCCATAGCAAATAAACAAGATCTTCCTAGTGCCTTAAGTGCAAAGAAAGTTCAAAAGAAGTTAGGTATTCAAACATATGGAATGTCTGCAATAAGGGCAGATTTACGAGATAGAATTCGTGAAATTTTAGAATATGAAATTGAAACAGAGTAAAAAGAAATTTAAAATCTTAAAATAATTTTCCAATTAAATGTGCTAATCTTACAGATTCCGGCAATTTGGAATCTATACAGATTTTTTTTAAGAGAGATTCCACTTCCTTAACTTCAATACCTTTACAATGAAAATATAATTTTGACATTCCCCCTGCAGTATCAATCTCCGTTTCATATAAATTTCCCGCACCAATAATATATTTCAATTTGTTTTTATAGGTATTTGGGAATTTATTGATAAGAGCTTTCTTTACAGAGTCAAAATCTACTTCTCTCTCAGTTATAGCAATAATAGGTTTATAGATTTCTGAATAGATTTTATCTAAATTTACTAAATTAAATCCACCAAAAGTTATTGAATGAGTGATAACATATTGTACTTGCTGTTCGTTTTCTTTAACTAATTTTATCAATTTTTCAGTAGCATCCTCACCATCTATCATGATTTTATCTCGAATAACACCTACCATTCTTGTTCCTTGACAAATGACCCCAATTAATTGGGTATGCTTTATCTCTGAGTGTAATTCAAAAACAGCATCATCAAATCCAATTGTTATAGGGTTATCTTTCATTTTTTTATTTTTCTGGTAAAAATTTTTTAATATAATTTAGAAGATTAGTAAATGCAATAGTTGCATTTTTAATTTCTTCGTTTCTATTGTATAAATCTCCAGAAAGATTATCTGCTAAAAAATCAACCAACTCTTTTAAAGTCATTTTATTACTAAACCATACATAAGCTACTAGTGCTTCAACAGTATCCGCAAGATCATGAGCATCAGCTCTAGTTTTTGCGAAAATTTTCATATTTGCATTTTTTAAAGCTGTTTCTAAGATAGTTTTACTTACTTTTTTACCTGTTCTAATAATTTTTTCATTAAGATTATTTTTCGTTAAAAAAATAGATTTTGCAACGGAATAAGCTAAGTTTACGATACCATCTCCAATTTTAGCTAAACCTTTATCGGTTCCGATAATTTTTTGTGATTTATTAAGATTTAAATCTGAAATTAAAAACTCGTAATCCATTAAGATAAGTTGAATTAAGGCTTCTTATAAAGTTTTATAAAAAAGAGAATAATCTTAGGTTAGGTTTTTGAATAATTTTTGAACTTTTACTACTTCTTCTCTTAATAATTCAATTCCTTTATGCAAAATATCTTTAATTTTGTAATCTTTTTCAAGACGGATGTATATAGTTGCGGGTTCTAATTTAGTATATTTGTATGCCGCTATATTAACACCCTCAATAGTTAATAAATGCTTTACAAGTATATTGCATAATCCATGTGATTGACCTTCAATAAATAATTCATAATCATTTATACCCCGTCCTTTTTTTATTTCGACGTTGAGATATTTATAGTTGGGAAATCGAGCTTCTTCTTCAAGTTCAAACTCAAATTCTTCCTCTTCTATAGGTTCTTCAAGCGATATGGGTTTTGTTTCTGTTTCACTTTTTTCTTTTAATTTAGGATAGATGCTCTCAATTTCATCATCTTCTAAAAAATCATCCACAAAATCATCGATTTCATCTTCATCTTTTTCTTCTGTTTTGACCGCTTTTTTTTTTGCCATTATTATTACTCTTACTGCAAAGGATTTGATAACTTTAATAAAGAATATACAAAATATAATAAATTTTTTATGGTTTTATAAAAAAACTGATTTTTTACAAATACTGATTTGCTAAATCTTTTAATCTTTCAGATGCTAATTGCTGAAGGTCTTTTGAGCCGAAAAGTGTGACTTTTATGCTTTTTCCTTCAACAGAGACATTTAAATCAAGATAATTCACTTTTTTCTGAATACTTTCAAGAAATTTAACTATATTTTCCAGTGAACCACTATTATTATAGAAATGAATTATTTTTTTCGCGATTTTTTTCACTAATAAACACTTAAATTTGTCTAAATAAAAAACACTTTTAAAATCTTAGATTATTAGTTACATTTCCATAATCATTGGCGAGTTTTCTACTCTCCACGTTTCCACACCGTTCACATTTTAATTTATTATATCCTATTTTTGTGAGGGAATTTCCACAGATTACACAATCTGCATAAATCACACCAAGAGTTTTTCCAGTAGTGCTTAATTTATATTCATTATACTCTTGTTCTACAACACGAGCGCGAACGATGTCTGTTATTTGAAAAGCATCATGTATCTTTTCAACATACTTGTCTGAAATCTGTGATACATGGATGTTTCCAAAATAATTTGAATTAAAATGAATTTTTTTATTTATTGTATAAAAACTAATCCCGACGGAATAGAGACGTAAAAAAAGAATAACTCCAATAACAGTATCTCCAATTTTAACAACTTTACGATCTTTTTCTTGATGAGTGCTTATTTCAATTTTCTTTTCTTTGTTATTAACAGTAATCAAACCAGTTTTGGTTGCAAAAATTTTTCCATCTTTAATAAATGTAGATTGTTTATCAGGGAGGAATTCCTCCACCACTCCGAGATATTGACCAGTTAAGACAATATCTTCATCATCAAAAGATTTTTTACTCAATAATATCAACAATAGTTTTTTAATTTCTCAAACTCTTTCTAACTTAAATATATATTATTAAAAAAGATAAATAAATTTAATGTATTAATTTTAAAAGAGTAAACATTTTTTCGGATGAAATTTAACAAAAAAAATTTGATTTCTGTAATTCAAGGCACCGAATCATATAATAATCCTAAAATCGAATTAGAACAATATTGTATCGATGCATCTAGTGCAGTGGACATTATTTATTATGCAGGATTTGAATATAATGATATCAGTAATGCATTTATTATTGATTTAGGTGCCGGAACAGGAAGATTATCCATTGCAAGTGCCTTTTTCAATGCTAGTTATGTTTTAAGTGTTGATATTGATATAAAAGCGTTAAAAATTTTAAAAAAAAATGTCCTTACTCTTAATTTGAATCAGATTGTTTTTCCTATATGTGCTGATATTGAATACTTCGAAATTTCACCCAAAAACCTACCCAAGAGAATGAAAGTAACAACAATAATGAATCCTCCATTTGGAGTACAAACTAAATTTGCAGATAGACCTTTTTTGGATAGAGCCTTTAATTTTTCAGATATTGTATATTCCATTCATCTAGCAAATGAGAAAATTCAAAATTTTATTTCAGATTACATCAAGAAATATCATTGGAAAATAGATAATATAATTCCCTTCAGCATGGTTCTAGAAAGAAGCTTTCCTTTTCACAGTCAAAAGACTAAAAAGATCAATGTTCATGTGTATAGATTTATTAAAAAATAATAAAAGAAATTGAAAAATTAGAATTAGATAAAGTTTTTCCACGAATCTAAATTTATAGGATATTTGGCATTATCTCCTAAAATCTCTTCAATTCTGAGTAGCTGATTGAACTTACAAACTCGATCTGATCTACATGTAGCACCAGTCTTAAGTTGACCTGTACATAACCCAACAGCTAAGTCTGCGATAAAAGTATCTTCTGTCTCACCAGAACGATGCGAAACCATAACATTAAAACCATTATTAAATGCCATTTTAGCAGCTTTAATAGCTTCAGTCAAAGAACCGATTTGATTCACCTTTAACAATAAAGCATTTCCTGCTTTTTCATTTATAGCTTTTTGAAGAATTTTAATATTTGTTACTGTCAGATCATCATCAACAATTTGAATAGATTTATCAACTTTAGCAGATAAATTCGAAAAGTTCCGAAAATCTTTTTCATCAAATGGGTCCTCAATGGATTTGAAAGGATATTCATGGATTAGATCCATATAATATTCTAATAACTCTTCTTCAGATAGCTTTTTGCCATCAATGTTATAAGACCCATCTTCAAAAAATTCACTCGCAGCAGCATCCATCCCCAATACAAAGTCTGTACCTACAAGAAATCCTGCGGTTTCAATTGCTTCAATTATTATTTCCACCGCTTCAGAGGTTAAAGATAAATTTGGAGCAAATCCTCCCTCATCACCCACATTTATTGCAGAAGGACCATATTTCTTTCTTAGCAATGTCTTTAATGTTTGATATACTTCAGCAACATTTTGTATTGCTTGAGAAAAAGAATTAGCACCTACGGGTAAGACCATAAATTCTTGGATTGATAAATTGTTCCCTGCATGCTCCCCTCCATTTATGATGTTACAGCAAGGAAGAGGAAGTAAATAATCTTCTCTAGTTTTATTATATGCTAAATTATAGAGATGTTCAAACAAGGGGACTTCAGATAATTGAGAAGCTAATTTTGCTACTGCTAATGAAACAGATAAAATTGCATTAGCGCCTAAATTACTTTTATTTTCTGTACCATCAATAGAAATCATTTCTTCATCTATTTTTGTCTGTTCTCTCACATCAAATCCTAATAATTTTTTTCCCAATATTTCGTTTACATTAGCTACAGCTTTTAATACATGTTTTCCCATGAATGCTTTTCCACCATCTCGTAGTTCAAGTGCCTCTAAAACACCTGTTGATGCGCCAGAAGGAACAGCTGCTCTGGAATAGCTTTTTCCCGCAAATACATCAGATTCAACAGTAGGGTTTCCTCTTGAATCTAAAATCCATCTAGATTTTATTTTAGTAATTTTATAATCAGTCATATAAATCTTAATCTTTTTTATTAGATATGAATATTAATAAAGAATTAAGAAAATTTAATTCTTAATATAATTATTTAAAATTCAAATCACATCTAAAAAATATGCCTTTTGAGAATAGACCTTGGGTGGAGAAATATCGACCAAGGGTATTAGCTGAAGTTGTGAATCAGAATGGAATTATAGGACGTTTAAAACAATTTGTAAACGATAAATCTATGCCTCATCTCATCTTCGCGGGTCCCGCAGGAACAGGAAAAACAACTTCAGCGTTAGCAATGGTTAGAGAATTATACGGGCGAAATATGGTGGTTAATAGAACATATTTAGAATTAAATGCTAGTGATGCTAGGGGTATTGATGTTATTCGAACATATATAAAAGATTTTGCAAAAGCACGCCCTCCCATAGATGTTCACTTCAAGGTATTGATTTTAGATGAAGCTGATAATATGACGGCACCTGCTCAACAAGCTTTAAGGAGAACTATGGAAAAATATACTAAAAACTGTAGAATGATTTTAATTTGCAATTATTCTAATAAGATAATCCCTCCAATTCAATCAAGGTGTGTAGTATTTAGATTTGCTTTTTTAAATAGTGATGATATAAAAAGTAGAGTAAAATATGTAGCACAGCAAGAGGATATTGGTTTAACTCCTGGAGGATTAAACGCAATAGTAGATGTTTCTCGTGGGGATTGTAGAAGAGCGATCAATTATTTACAATCATGTGGCACAATATCAAAAAAAATTGATCAAGAGATTGTTTTTCGCGTTGCTGGAGAAGTTCCTCCTGACAAGATAAAAGATGTTTTAAATACGGCAATTAAAGGTCAATTGCAATTATCTATCAAGCTTTTAGATAACTTAATTATAGAATATGGCCTTTCTGGGCAAAACATTATTAAGAATTTGCATCGAGAGATCTATGATCTTAAAGTTCCTGAAGAATTTAAAATTGAATTATCGAAATTATTAGCTGAATTTGAATATAGATTAAGCCAAGGGGGAACAGAGATAATTCAGCTTCAAGCTTTGCTAGCTAAAATAGTTTTGTTGCAAAGCTCTGAATAACTGATGTCTGAGTCCAAAATTAATCTTTTTTGATAGAAAAGAATTATTTATTCTTTCTTTAGCTTTTGGATCTTCTATAAACTTAATTTTATCATCAAATCTTACATCCCATAAAATTAATCCACTATGATCTGCCGTTTGATAGGAAATTACTTATGATTTATCAAACAGATTTAAGAAATCATCATATTGAACTATAATCGTTCCTAATTCTAAAATCTTTTTAATAATTCGTCTGAATGCTTTATTGCACTACTTTTCTATGCAAGAGTGGTCTAAAACTAATGATAAATACTGGCATTAATAAGATAGTATATAAAGAAGGTTATAGTATGGAAAATTAGTAAAAGAAAAAATTATCAAAATATCTGATTTAATAATTGACCCTTTTTCTTATGTACATAATTTAAAGGGATAAAAAAGACTTTTTGCTATAGGACAAAAATTTATTTCTAAGAATTCGAATATCTATGTGATTTTTCAAATTCTTCTCAAAATATGCAAATTACTTTTTTACTTCTTTATATACTCCATTTAATTTCTATATAAAATAGCCCCACTGTGAAAATAAATATTTTTCAAAGTTACCTAGAAATATAATCGGTTTTTAAAAAAATTTAATAATCTATTTACATCAGCCAGTCACTATTCTTTCCAGTAAAGTCAATTATATTATAAAATTGTTGGAATTGATCTTAATTTAAAGAATATTCTCTTCTGCTTAATACAGAAAAATTTAATTTTGAGTTCTGAATTTTTTACCTACCTTTCTATTACTTCAGAACTATTGTAGCTTTGTTTATAGGAGCCATCCTTTCGAATTTCTATAATAAGATGAAAAAACATGTAATAAAATAGAGTTAGACTTTAATCATTATTAGCGAGTTATTTTAAGAAAGGAGGAATGCAAGTCCGATTTACTATTCGTGATGCTAAAATATTAAACGATTTGAAAGGCCATTTTGAAAAATTCATTGCTTTAATGGGAAAAATTAGTGTATACATTGTGTATGAAAAAGATTTAGTCTAATTTATAAATGCAGAAATAAAATAAAGAGCCGAAATAAATCTATAGATTCTCCTTAACTTCTTTATATATTTCCCTTTCATATTTCTTAATTTTTGATAATTTTTTATTCCAGTGAAAAAAATGATACCATGTATATATTAAATAAAGTATAATAGCAATTATACTGATAAAATTAAGATATTGTATTATTTTGTAAAAGATATTTATTTGAGTCCAATTATTCCTATCAACTGGAGGTGGTGGTAGAAAATGCTCTCCGAATATAAACTCAGGTGAGAAGAAAAAATAAAAGATTACTATAAGATTTAATAATATAAAATAAATTTTAATTTTCCTCATGTGATCAATAATCTTATAAAAGATATCCGTTAAAGTAGTATAATTTTTGATATTTTGTGTATTTCCTATCATTTCTTTATAATAATTACTTAAAACTTTCCACTTTCGTAAGAATAAAGCTTGTTTAGAGGAAATTATAGTGAAAATTACAAAAAGACTAAAACTACTAAAAAAGAAAAATATACTTGGAATAAATACGTGATCTCTACTAAAAAAGGTACTAACAAATACTATTAATGTTATTATATTAACGATTAATGAAAAAAAAGGGAAAAATATACTAAATTTAAGATAATAATTTTGTTTATTGATATAGTTTAATCCTAAATCATTATATCGTTCTAAAACATTCTTCTCATCAAAATTTTTTACCATTATCACCTACTTTATATACTAACTTAATTCTGTATTTATTTTTACAAACCAATCATATCTCTTTTTTCCTAATATAGTGATGTCAATATAAGTAATTGTTCTATCACCCCACTCTTTTTCATGTAGAGTTATATAATTTGCTTTTTCTAAACTGGTGATATATTTTTCTGCCGTTTCAGCTTTTAGTTTACAATATTTTATTAAATGTGTTTTCAATATACCTGTATTTTTATTCTCAAGTAGATTATTTCTTTTTTCCCTTAAAATACCTTCTAAAATATTTTCTATAATATTAGCGAAATTTCGATATATTTGATCCTTCACACTAACTAAAAATTTAAAATTTTTTATAAAATTATTAAAAAAAAAAAATATTTGTTGTGATTTGTCGAAATATTTGATCTATTTATACATATCAAAAATCTATTTTAATTGCCTTTTTTTGAAAATCTTTATTGCCAGATAAAAAGAAACAATTAAATAAATAAATATAACAAATAACCCCATTCCTATTGCAGGTGTTTTCCACTCAATTCTATTAAAAGGACCTCTCGTGTATTCTTCATATCGTGGATTTGGATAATCAAGAATATAGAAGATGAGACTACTGATATAATTGAGCGAATATATAGGTTCTATTTCACTACCTATAAGAAGTTTAATAAGACTCTCCCCAATAAGTAAAAATAATAAACTAACTATAAGCGTTATTCCAACATTTTTCATCATCGAACTTATCAATGTTACAAAGCCACCAATTGAGAAAACAAAAAGTATAGCAAACATAAAGCTAAGAGAATATTCAATGGGTATGGTTTCAGCATAAAATATTGAACCTGCTATACCCAGTGTTAAATAAAAAACACTTATCACGCAGATAACCATGAAAAAATTGCATAAAAATTTGGCAAATATAAATTTATAGCGGTTTATAACGGGAAATGTAAGATAACCTGTTTTATAATCATATTCCTCACAAATAATTGCACTAAAGAAAAAACATACCGCAAAAATTATTAAATAATAAAAATACGTAAACCCTTCTTGGAGATAATATATTAAAGTGCTAGGAAAAACATAATCAGAAAAGATAAAATATGGCAAAACACTAAGAGAAATTACCATCAATGCTGAAATAAGAATAAATAATGAGAACATGAATTTTCTCTTCTCATATTCAAATCTTAAAATTGCGAATACTGACGTAAATTCTTCGTTTATTTTATTAATATCAATAATTCTCATTATTTCCTCGTCTATACAATTGTTTCTGTATATAATTGTTCCAATAAATTACTCCTTTCTTGAGAGTAAGATATTAATCTGAAATTGGATTTAAATTTTGTTGTTAGTATGTCTAACATCTCTGCCTTGGCTTTCCTCTTTCCATCAAAATAAATTCTAAGTTGTTGAGTATCATAGAAATATTGAATCGGAGGATCGATATTGTAATCCAAATAGGGTTCAAGTTCCTTGGTAATTTTCTTTAACAAATCGTCTACTCCAGAACTAATAGGGTCTAATATTTGACATGTAAGTTCATTAATTTTTAATTTCCTTTGTAAATTTTCGATTGTATCATAAGCAATCAATTCTCCTCTGTTTATAAAGGCAATTTTTTCACATATTTGCGATAGTTCATGAATCATATGAGAACAAATCAATATTGTTTTACCTTTCTCTTTATTGAAATTTGCGATAATTTTTCTAACTTCAACACGAGCTTTTGGATCAATACCTGTCTGAGGTTCATCCAAAATTAAGATATCTGGATCAATTAACATTGCTGAAATTATTCCTAACTTTTGTTTCATGCCTTTTGAAAAATATTGAACTTTCTCATCTCTCCATTTATATAATCTAAATAACCTAAGAAGATCCTCAATTCTGGAATCCAGTTCTTTTTTGGGAACAAGTTGTGCCCTACCTAAAAATCTTAAAATCTGGTATGCCGAAACTGATTTATAGAAAGATGGGATGTCAATTAAAAAACCTACTTTGATTAAATTAGTTGACTTTTTGCCTATATCTTGTAATTTTCCTTTTTTGTTTGAAATTAAAACTTCACCATAAGTGGGTTTTATTAGTCCTGCAATCATCTTAACAATGGTAGTTTTTCCTGAACCATTAGGCCCTAACAACGCAATAGCATCTCCTTTATTAATTTCAAAACTGACTTTATTAACTGCGTTGAATGGACCGAAAATTTTTGATACTTTATTTAGTTTTATTAATTCTGTCATTTACCATCAGATAAGAATTCAATTTTAATGAGATATATTAAAAATCTTATTTAAATAATGCCAGAACAATGTTCTAGTAGCATTTAAATAATGAAAATTAATAAATAATTTAAAAACAGAGATGAATTATAAATTGATTTTACAGGATTTTTTCACTAATCAAGCTCAACAGATATTATTAGAACTTTCACCTATAATTTTAGTTATGATTATTATCATAATTATAGTTCTACGAAAAAGAAATAAAGAAAAAAACCGTGTGAGAATGTTATTAAGGGAAGAAGGAGAAGGATAGTGATTATTTTAATCCATATTTTTGCATATAAATAATTTATAATGGAGTGCGATTTTAAAATAAAAATGTTTAAGAGGAGGATTTGAAATTAAAAGGAATTATCTTATTCCAAGAAATTATCGTAAAAAAGTTATTATCACTTTATTAACAGTCCATATAATTATTTTTGGGATTTTTATTATCTCATTAAATTCTTTTCAGAATTTTAGTCTTCAAGGGAATAATAATAAGAAATATATGGTTATTGATTTATATACAAGTTACATCCCGAAAAGTTCGCAGAACATCATTGTAGCACAAATAGACCCCCCTCCATGGGGTGATGGTGATCCTCCATGGGGTGATGGTGACCCTCCATGGGGTGGTGGAGACCCTCCATGGGGAGATGACCCTCCTCCTTGGGGAGAGAATGGTACTCCATTCAGTGATGAACCTCCTCCATGGTTTAGAGACGGAGGGGGGGATAGTGAAGAGTCAGGGGTTTCAACGAGTGTTTCTCCTTTGGCTATCATTGTAGTTATTACACTAATAGTGGTAGTATTGACTAGTGCTTTTTATATTCAAAATGTAAAAAAACACAAAGCTAATTTCCGTATTGTACATCAACTTGGTAAAAGAAGAATGTTACCAAAAGATGAAGAAGAATTACAAATCTATAAGCAATGGGGATATGAATCTCATAAAAATATTCCACAATGGGCTTATAAAATAATTCATCAAAGAGAAAGGGCTAGTAATAATAAAATAACAAGCGGAAAAATTTCATATAAACATATACCCAAGAAGTTAAAAGACCAAAGGGTTATATTCTGCACTTATGAGAAATCCGAAGATCGTTATTATATCCTTCGTGCTTATAAATTGACAGAATATGATTTTATAAAGGGTAAGGAGGCGTTGAAAGACATACATAATAAGATTGATATCAAGAGTACACTAAAAACAGATCCTTCTAAGAAAAAGATTATGAAATTTCAAATCCAAATGAATGATAAGGCAGAAAAGACCCAAGGAGATTCACATCTAGATTTGATAAAACAATTACTAAACCAGGATGAGAATAAATAGTCTATTTTATAAAATAAACTGAATTCTTTGAGGAAAATTACGAAGTATTGAGAGGCTTATTCTTTTAAAAATTTATTATCGAAAACGAAAACAATGATTTAGATGTTATAATTTGTAAATGATATTCCCACTTTCTACACATTATTTTTAAATTGTTAATACAAGTGTAAGGGTTTATAATATCTTAGAAAAGCTTTTTTGATTTCCAGAATTAAGACATCTTAAAAGAAAAGATTATAAATTCAGCTTCAAGCTTTACTAGCAAAAATTATCTTGTTGCAAAGCTCTGAATAACTGATGTCTGAGTCCAAAATCAATCTCTTTTGTTAGAAAAAAATTATTTCTTCTTTCTATAGATTTTTGATCTTCTATAAACTTAATTCTATCATCAAATCTTACATCCCATAAAATTAATCCTTTAGAATCGGCAGGTTGATAAGAGATTTCTTTTGATTTATCAAATAGATCTAAAAAATCGTCATAACTAATTTCGTTTTTTCCTAACTCTAAAATCTTTTTAACCATTCGTCTGACCTGTTGCCTAAGAAATGATCTACTTTTAAATTGGAAAATTAAATAATCGTCTTGTATTGATAGTGTTGCAGAATCCATATCTCTTATCGATTTTATCAAATTCCCTTCACTTTTAAAGAAATTTACAAAATCATGGCGCCCTTCTATCTGTTTACAAGCTTTCTTCATTATGTCTACGTTTATATTAGATGTTTTTTGAAGATAGGACATTGGAGTAGAAACTATATATATATAATGTCTAAAAATAGCATTATACCTTGAAGAAAACTCTAATGGCACTTCAGTATATGCCCAAATACCTATTTCTCTCGGTAAACTACTATTTATCTCCATTAATATTGGTTCTTTTTGAGTTATACAAGTAAAACAAGCTCCTCTTGCTGAAACAAATCGATCTGTTCGACTGGCAAATTCGAAATCACCATCTTTAAGTTTATGAATGTAATTCCTATTTTCTAACGCTTTTAAAATAGTATTCTCAATTGTTAAAATATTCCCTTGCCGTTGAGATCCATAGTACTTATGGGTTCCAATATAATAGAATTTAAAGAGAAATTTTGATTTTGTCATACATGCACAGCTCTGTTTTTTTGTTCATATCCAATTTTTACTATCTTTTTTCATATTATTTTGAATTTTACAAAATGTTAGATTAAATTATAATTAAATTTTAATCTTAAGGATTTTTTTTATTAACAAAATTAAATTATGGTTATTAAATTAGTTCATAATTAAGTTTTGATTGAAAAATTATGGTAAAGATCCTCACCTCAATAAGAAATTTCCGTGATCGTCTCAGAACATCAATATCTGTGAAAGTAAGTAACATTTTATTTTTTCTGGCGATTTTTTTACTTGTAACTCTAACCATAATTATTAGATGTAGCCCTCTCATCAGAGGGGTAACTCTGATAAAAGCTTTTGATCCATGGATTCAATATTATAATGCAGAATATTTAAATACTCATTCTATTTATCAATATTTTAATTGGATCGATTATAAAAGTTGGTATCCTCAAGGAATTTATCGTGGAAATTTACGACCGGGATTAACTTTTACTGTTGTAATACTCTATAATATTTTTCGCTTTTTTGGGATACCTATCTCATTATATAATATATGCTTTTTTTTCCCTGCATTTATGGGAGGGATAACGGTATTAGTTATATATTTTCTGGGAAAAGAAATCGATAGTCGCTCAACTGGCTTATTTGCAGCCTTTTTTTTAGCATTCAATCCTGGTTTTTTACAACGAACCACCGCAGGATTTTTCGATAATGAAACTATTGGTGTTTTTGCTACTTTAATGACATTCTTATTCTTTTTAAAAGCAATAAGGACGGGAAAATTTTCATATTCTGTAATTGGTGGAATTTTCCTTGGTTATTTGTCTCTCAGCTGGGGGGGATATCAATTTGTTTTCTTCGTGATCCCTCTTATTAGCGTTATTTTAATTTTAACTAAAAAATATAATGAAAATATATTAATATCTTATGCAGGGGTTGAAGGAACTGGTTTATTGATATTTTCTTTATATTTGAAATTTAACTATCAAGATTTCTTCTCCGAATTAGATTTAGGGGGGATTTTTCTTTTTACAATTATTTTAATAGTTTTCCATATAATTCACACAAAAAGGGGTGAGCATACCAACCTTTATAATAATTTGATAAATTTTATAAAGTGGGGTTTTATTCCAATTGTTTTAATAGTTGCTGTAATAATATGGGTCGCTCCTGAAATTATACCCTTTGGTTTTGGTTTACGATTTTGGACAATTCTAAATCCTTTACTTCGTGAACAAGTATCTCTTGTTGCTTCAGTAGCCGAACAGATGCCCAGTGCATGGAGTGTCTTTTATTATAATACATTAATCCCGTTAGTCCTTGTACCCTTAGGCATATATTTCTGTTTTAAGAGATTAAATGTTGCAGATATTTTTGTAATTTTGTTTATTATTCTAATGTACTATTTTACAGGAAGTATGATTCGTATCATTTTAATTTTTGCTCCAGCAGCAGCATTAGCGGGAGCTTATGGATTAGTTAGTGTGTTAAAAATTTTCGGTAGTTTCATAGGGGAAAAAAAAGCTGGAGTAAGTAGAAAAAGACAAAGACAGTTAAAAGGAACATTAGGCAGTTCAGAATCTTTTGCTGTGTATCTTATTGTTGGGATTATATGTATTGCCCAAGTCACTCATACTAGTGAGATTGCTATTACACAGATGTCATATGCACAAATGGCACCTCAAGGGATTATTCATGATTGGGAGGAAGCTTTAACGTATATGAAATATAATTTAAAAGGAACAGATGTAGTGGTTTCATGGTGGGATTACGGTTATTGGCTTACTCCAGTGGGGAATGTCACAACGGTAAATGATAATAATACTAAGAATTCAACAAGGATAGGGTTGACAGGAATGGCGATGATGCAGTCCAATGAGATTTATAGTGCTAAAGTATTTCGCGCCTTAAAGGCCGATTATGTATTAGTCTATTTTGGATTTCTTTATACAGGATTAGGTGGTGATGAAGGAAAGTGGACTTGGATGGTAGATATTTGCAACGATCATTATGCTACTTATCTTAATAGGGGAATGGAAGAAGATAATTGGGCAGAAAATGCTGTTTTTGATATTAATGAATATCATAATACAACCACTGGATATATGGGAGACAAATGGTTTGACAGTCAATTGGTTAAGTTAATGTTTTGGGGCGAAACTACCACATCTTCAGAAGATTTAAACTATTTTGAAGATAATTATGCCACGCAGATAAATAGTAGAACTGATGATGATGGAGACTTATGGGCAACTCATATTCCTGAAAACGGTGAGTATGAATCTATCGTATTTATTCCACAATACTTCTCTTTATACCATTTAGTCAAGCTATATAAAATAGATTATACTGCTCTAGACTCTAGTTTTGTAATTAAAAATTCAGAGGTTTTTGAGAATGGATATGCTACATTTGAATTAGTAAACACGGGAACAAAGGATTTGCTTATCAATAAAGTAGATGTCAATGGAGTGGATTATCCATTTGTTATGGGTCCTGAAAATAATACAGTTGAGCAGGGGAGTGAAGAATTAGTCTGGGTAGATATGACAGACGCAAATTTAGAAAAAGATGATGTTGCTAACATAACTGTAACCGCTCAATCAGAAGCTTTATATTCAAGAACTTTTGAATTTACAAATTCGACTAGTAACTTTTTTGTTAAAGAAGCAGTGGAAGGTGCTATTAATATAAATAAGGAAAATAGTATTGTTATTCAAAAAGATTCATCTAGCGTCGATATATACCTTGAAGTGGAAAATGTTGGTGATTCAGTTGAAGTACTAGATAGATTCTACGCAACCGAAGATACCATAGATAATAGATTTAATCAAGAGATAATCACATATTTAGAAGGTTCCTCCGTTCTTGGACCAACGGAGAAAGCTTATGTTAAGATAGAAAATGCAGATGTAGATTTTTTCCCAATTAAAAAATATAATAAGATAGGTGTGGCTACTCAAAATAATATATCTGACGAAGTCTTATTCACTTCAAATAAAGAAAGCTTTTCTCTATCAATATTAAGTGAGGAAAGGATTATATCACCTGAAGAGTTAGCGGCTCTTAATAGTAATTATAGGAAAAATATTCCAATTGATTTCAATAACTCATATGCTTATACGTATGATAATGGAAGTACAATTTTAACTGTAAGAATAAAAAATACTGGGGACATTATTTTTGGTTTGGATTCAATATATTTAACAGAATCTTTAACTAATGTTAATATAAATGATTTTCATACTCAAAGTGGAAAACTAAATATAGAAAGCAATAAAGAAGATGTAATTATTATAGATGCCACTGATTATGTATCTGGAGAAGTTAATGAAGAAATACTAATATGTGTTACTGGAAGTTTCGGAACAACAGTTGCTTCCGACATTGGATATATTCATACCATAAGAGATCAGGAGGATATTCAAATTATTGAAAGTATTGATGGAACGGCAGTTTCATACATTAACGCAAATGAAACAGGCACACTACTAATCAAAAACACAGGAGATACACCTGTAACTTTAGAAAATGTCATTATTAATAGTACTGTTACACTTGATTGCTCAAATCTTAATGAAATTGAATTTTTATATGGGGATACCTCACTAGATATACAAGAATGTGCCTTGATTACTTTTAATATTCCAACTTTGCAAATAAATAAATCAGATGATGTTGTAGTTAAAATAACAACTACTTCCACGGCAGAGTATGAAACAACATTTAGTGCAATAGTTGATAATGAATATTTCAATATCACAATTAATCCTGATATAACTAAAATTGACCTTAGCGACAATGAAGTCACAATAAAAATAATAAATAATGGAAAGTTGAATGTGACGGTTGATTCAATTTATATAAATGAGACGTACATTCCTCTTAATATCTATTTCAGTTTTGAAGATGGAATATCTTATGAAATTGCTCGCCTAGGAGGTTCCATTACAATTACAATGACGGTCAATGATCTAAAACTATTAATTGGTGTTGATCCTCTTAATGTGGATGATAACCTAATAATTTTAGTTCGTACAATAGAAGGTGCTGAAGACATTCAAGAAGAACTTGTAAAGAACTAACTTTCTGATTTTTTATTTATCGATTAATAAAAATCATAAGGTATGGAACATTAGAATATCATAAGTCTTATCTCCAATAAATTAACTGTATTTTTTTGTTGAATAAATGTAAAATAAATCATTTAAAGTCATGATTGTTGAATTTAAATTAGAATCCAAATTTCTTCCAGCGGGGGATCAACCAGAAGCTATAAAAACTCTATCTAATAATATATCTAAAGGTAAACGCTTTCAAACATTATTAGGAGCGACTGGAACGGGAAAAACTTTTTCTATCGCCAATATAATTCAAGAAATTCAGAAACCAACTTTAGTGATGGCTCCTAATAAAACTTTAGCAGCTCAATTATATAATGAATTAAAAGAGCTTTTTCCTCATAACTCGGTTCATTATTTTGTCTCATATTACGATTATTACCAACCTGAGGCATATATGCCAATTTCAAGTTTGTATATTGAAAAAGATTTTAGTGTTAATGAAGAAATTGAAAGATTAAGACTCGCAGCAGCTCATGCTGTAAGAACTCGGATAGATGTTATTGTTGTTGCTACAGTCTCATGTATTTATGGATTGGGAAACCCTGATCTTTGGACAAAGATTGCTCTCTATGTAGAGAAAGGACAGCAAATAAAACGATCTGATATTATAAAGAAATTAATAAAAATCAATTATGAACGTAATGATATTGAATTTAAACCTGGAATTGTAAGAGTAAAAGGAGATATAATCGATATATATCCAGCATATCTAAATAATGGTGTAAGAATTTCTTTGTTTGGGGATGAAATTGAGTCAATCACAGAGATTCATCCTCTAACTAATAATCCAATACAAGAAGTACCAAACTATAGAGTATTCCCTGCTACACATTTTATAATTCCAGATGAAAATAAGGCGAAAGCTTTAGAATATATAAGTGAGGAACTGGAAGAACGTATTAAATATTTTAAAAATCAGAAAAGGTATGCGGAAGCACAAAATATTGAGAGGATAGTTAAATATGATATAGAAATGATGAAGGAAATGGGTTGGTGCAAAGGTATAGAGAATTACTCTAGACCTTTAGATGGCAGACCGGAAGGAACACCTCCTATGACGTTAGTAGATTACTTTCCAAATGATTTTTTAATAGTTGTTGATGAATCTCATGTAACAATACCACAAATCCATGGAATGATTGGCGGAGATCGATCTCGTAAAAAAAATCTTGTAGATTATGGATGGCGTTTGCCAAGCGCTTATGATAATAGACCTCTTACATTTGATGAATGGGAATCTAAGATAAAATATGTAATTCTAATGAGCGCCACCCCTGGTGATTGGGAATTAAAGAAATCTGGAGGGGTTTCTGCAGAGCAGATAATTCGACCTACTGGTCTCGTTGATCCGATAGTAGAGGTAAGGCCCGCAAAAAATCAAATTGATGATTTATTAGGAGAAATCAGAAAAGTAATTGAAAATAACGGTAGAATTCTTATAACAACTCTTACTAAAAGAATGGCTGAAGATATAGCAGAATATTATAATGAATTAGGATTGAAAATTACTTATTTGCATTCAGAAGTAGATACTGTGGAAAGATTTGAAATTTTACGTCAATTAAGAGATGGAACTTTTGATATTTTAGTAGGTATTAATCTTTTAAGAGAAGGGTTAGATTTGCCAGAAGTACAATTAGTAGCAATTTTGGATGCTGATAAATTAGGATTTTTAAGAGATACTCGCTCTTTAATTCAAACTATTGGTAGGGCTTCGAGAAATGTTGAAGGGAAAGCAATTTTATATGGAGATAGGATGTCTCCAGCCATGAAAGCAGCGATTGATGAAACCAATAGAAGAAGAAATAAGCAAATTATATATAATGAAGAAAATGGTATCACTCCTCAAACCATTAAAAAAAACATATTAAAATCTCTATCAGAGGAACAGGAGTTTAAAGATAGAGAAGTTAAAAAACTTAAACAAAAAGTAAAAGATAAAATTAAAAAATTGGAAGAAGAAGGAGATATTGACATTGTTATTCAGTATCTGGAGAGTAAAATGTTTTTGGCAGCAAAAGAATTAAGATTTGAAGATGCTGCTTATCTAAGAGACAAAATCAAGGACATTAAAAAGGTTTATGAAATAGAATCATGAAATTTTTGCTTTAAAAATAGTTAAAAATGTTAATTATATAAAGGAATCTGAAAAACCTACTCCTTTTCAACATCCAATTGTCCTGAAATGATTGAGGTTGTTCCGCTAATAATATAAGCTATTACTGTTGTTATTCCAGCAGGAATAAATAATATTGGAACCCAAGTCATTTCTACAATTATGAAGATAGCTGCGATAGGATTATTTGTTGCTGCCCCTAAAGTAGCAGAAACCCCTAACATTACGAATAGTTCAGCATTTTCAGGATAAACTAATACGCCGAATAAACCTCCATTAATTGCACCAACAATCATTAAAGGCATAATAATCCCAGCACTATTCATTGTTCCAATTGAAAGAATAATAGCAATTATTATTACAATTAAAAAGATAAGCAAATGATTCCAAGGAATATTCTGGATAAAATTCGTGAGTACACTCAAAAAGGTTATATCTGGATGAATCAACTCATTGCTATAATTAAAATTTATGAAAGGAATTATTATAAATAAAAAAATCCCATATCCAATTCCTCCCAGAAAAGGGAGAATCCATAAACCTATTTTTTTTTTAAATTGTTTATTTAATTGATTAGTAATGATTTTTAATATACCTATGTAAAATATGACGAAAATTCCAATGTAAAGTCCGAAAACAATAAATATTGGAAATAAAAGAATATAATTGATACTCTTAGGAGTTGCAGAAGAAAGTTGTGTCGTTATTAAAGGAGTAAATCCAAAAACTAAACAAAAAATAATATAGGCGATAGTTGATGAAATAATTGAAGGTATCAACGACTTATAATGAATATGGTTACAATATGGAAGTTCAGC
The DNA here is from genome assembly GCA_019058365.1 of Promethearchaeota archaeon. Classification (GTDB taxonomy): domain Archaea; phylum Asgardarchaeota; class Lokiarchaeia; order Sigyniarchaeales; family SOKP01; genus Loki-b32. The sequence continues at coordinate 52,157 of JAHPZE010000027.1, forward strand.
GCAAAATAGCGCACCACTTATAGGGGCTTTTAATAACGCTGCCGTACAAGCACTTGCACCAATAAAAGAATATATATTTTTATCTATCTTTTTTTTTTTTGATAACTGTGAACCTAAAGTTGCTCCGATTAAAAGACCTGGACCTTCTCTTCCACAAATCATCCCTGACCCAAATGTCCAAGATGTTGCAAAAGCTTTAGCAATTAAATTTGCTATTTTCTTATATTCTGGATTTGATAAAGTAACTTCTTTTATAAATTGATCTGACCCAGTACCCATTATTCTATTATATTTCCCATATTTTACTAATAAACTTGTTGAAAGCCCCGCTATAATTGGTGCTACAAAATAAGGTACATATGAAAAACCAAATTTGAAAAGTTCTAAAAGATATTTGAACAAAATTATTATTAAACCACATACTACTCCAAAAAAGATTGCTATAAAGAAATACTGATAAAAATTTTTACCCAAAGCTAATTTGGACACAACAATCCGTTTCATTTTTTTAAGAAAATGATTCATATTTATGCCAAAATCAGTTTAATAGTATTTAATTATATGATTGGTAGTTTTTAAAGTTGAGAAAAGATTTTTTCTTGATTTCGATATTATTATTGAGTAATTATAATAATTTCAGATTATACATATTATTCTTTTGTTATCTAAGAAAAATAATAATATGGCTAGTAATAATTCATAAATTGCATACCCCGATTCTGTATATTTTTTTTATTTGTTAATACCAATATAAGGTTTTATTGTATCTTAGAAAAACTTTTTTGATTTCCAGAATTAAAAAGAAATAGTAGAACATGAATGAATTTATTGTCATTAAAGGTGCCAGAGAGAACAATTTAAAAGATATTAATGTAAAAATACCACGAAATAAGCTTGTGGTTGTAACTGGTATTAGTGGGAGCGGAAAAAGTTCCCTAGTAATTAATACATTATATGCCGAAGGACAGCGAAGATTCTTAGAATCATTATCTAGTTATGCTAGACAATTCTTAGGAGAGATGGATAAACCTGATGTAGATTCAATAGAAGGATTATCTCCTGCAATAGCAATTGAGCAAAAACCACTTTCAAAAAATCCAAGAAGTACGGTTGGTACTGTTACTGAAATATATGATTACTATCGATTGTTATTTGCTAATATTGGTATCCCTCATTGTCCTAATTGCGGTAAAGAGATAAAACCACAGACACCACAACAAATTATTCAGCAAGTATTAGATTCAATTGAAGAGAATAAAAAATTTATGGTTAAAGCTCCCGTTATACGAGATAGAAAAGGAGAATACAAAGAGCTTTTACAAGATTTAAAGAAGCAAGGATATATGAGAGTTGAAGTTGATGGGATTCAATATACTTTAGATGAAGATATCTCGATGGAAAAAAATGTGAAACACAATATCAATGTTATAATTGACAGGTTAGTAATGCGTAAGGATATTAAGACAAGACTAGCTGATTCTATTGAAATTGCATTAGAACTAACAGATGGTTTAGTTATTGTTGAGATCATAGAAAATGGGGAGCAAATTTACTCTGAACATCTCGCTTGTATTGATTGTGGAATATCTTTTCCTCCTTTAGATCATAAAATGTTTTCATTTAACATTCCTCATGGAAGCTGTAAATATTGTAGCGGTTTAGGTAATGTTATGGAATTTGATTATGGATTACTTTTAGGAAATGATTTAGATGTTTCGCTAGAGGAGACTCCTCTAAGAGATATTCCTGGATTTGGATCTCTAAACGGTTATTCTTGGCAAACAATAGTGCAAGTTGCTAAACACTATGGATTTGACACGGATAAAACACCAATTAAAAATATTGACTCAACAAAACTTCATAAAATATTATATGGTTCTGAAAATGAATCAATTGATTTTCATTTTGAGAGTGAAAATAATGACTATAAAAACCATAATGGAGATTTCAAATCTTCTTGGCAAGTTGTTAGACCTTTCGAGGGAATAATTCCACTATTGCAAAGACGATACATGGAAACTCGTTCAGAGTGGGCTCGCGATGTTTATGAAAGTTTTATGAATAGGATAAATTGCCCTCAGTGTGATGGACAAAGATTAAAACCAGAAAGTTTAGCAGTAACAATTAACAATCTCAATATTGCTGAATTGTCTGCTTTATCTGTAAAGGATTCTTTAAAATTTTATAAAGAATTAAATTTAACTGAAATTGAAAAAATAATAGTTAAAGAAGTGTTAAAAGAAATATTAGATAGATTGTCTTTCCTTGAAAATGTAGGATTAGATTATATTTCATTAAACCGTCGATCAGATACATTATCCGTCGGAGAAGCAGAAAGAATTCGATTAGCTACTCAATTAGGGTCTAGCTTAGTAGGAGTTTTATATGTTTTAGATGAACCTAGTATAGGACTTCATCAAAGAGATATCAATCGTCTTATCAAAATGTTAAAAAAATTAAGAGATCTAGGGAATACTGTTATTGTGGTTGAACATGATGAGGCAATAATGCGTAGTGCAGATCACATTATTGATTTAGGACCATTAGCAGGTGAGAAGGGGGGTGAAATAGTTGCTGAAGGACCTATTGAAGCTATAATCAAATCCAGGACTTTAACTGGGGATTATCTATCAGGAAAAAAGAAAATAATAATTCCTAAAAATAGACGAAAAATAAACAAAGATTTTGTTGAAATAAAAGGAGCAGACGAGAATAATTTAAAACATATCGATGTAAAAATTCCTTTAGGAGTATTTACTTGTATAACAGGTGTTTCTGGAGCAGGAAAAACTAGTCTAATTATTGATTGTTTATATAAAGGACTCTATAATCTAATAAATACAAGGAGTTCAAAAATCAGCGAAGGAAAGCATGATAAGATTATAGGATATGAAAAAATTGATAAAATTATTAATATAGACCAATCCCCAATAGGAAGAACTCCCAGATCTGTCCCTGCAACATATACAAAAGCTTTAGATTATATTAGAGAAATCTTTGCTGGATTACCAGAAGCAAGAGAAAGAGGTTATAAAAAGGGTCGATTTAGTTTTAATACTAACGATGGACATTGCAAAAAATGTAAAGGAACGGGATATATACTTAAAGAAATGTATTTCTTACCCGATGTGTATATAAAGTGTGATTTATGTAAAGGAAAAAGATATAATGCTGAGACATTAGACATTAAGTATCGGGGAAAATCAATTTATGAGATATTGAGAATGACTTTCCATCAAGCTTTAGAATTTTTTGATAATTTTCCAAATTTAAAAAGGACTATAAAAACAATAGTAGATGTTGGGTTAGGTTATTTAGAATTAGGTCAATCCTCAACTACTTTAAGTGGAGGAGAATCACAACGATTAAAAATAGCTAGAGAACTAAGAAAAGCAAGTACGGGAAACACACTTTATATTTTAGATGAACCTACAACTGGACTTAGTTCTTTCGATATTAATTATTTATTAAAAGTCCTTCAAAAGTTAGTTGATAAAGGTAATACAGTAATTATAATTGAACATAATATGGATATTATAAAATCGGTTGATTTTATTATTGATCTTGGTCCGGAAGGTGGTGAAAAAGGAGGTAATATTGTAGTAAAAGGAACTCCTGAAGAAATCATTAAAAATCCTCATTCATTTACAGCGCAATATTTAAAAGGATACCTTACAAACAATTAACTCTCAATTTTACCTCAATTTTCTCTTAAATTTTAAAATAAAATTCTAATCCAATGGTAAATAAAATTATACTATAAGCAACAGATTATCTATTTTAAAAATGCAATTTGAGATTCGTGATAAATTATGACTGAAGTTGAAAGTAAGATGATCAGAGCCCCAATTGTATGTATTCTTGGCCATATTGACCACGGAAAAACTACTATCTTAGATTATATTAGAGGAACTGTTGTCCAACAAAGAGAAGCTGCTGGAATCACTCAACATATAGGTGCTTCATATTTTCCGACTAAAGACATTAAAGAATTTCTAGGAAAATCTAAACAAGAATTCGCTGAAAAAGAAATAAAACTTCCAGGTATATTAGTTATTGATACACCAGGGCATGCAGCATTCCTGAATTTGCGAAGGAGGGGTGGTGCTGTTGCTGATATCGCAATTTTAGTAATAGATGTCACTGCAGGAACAATGCCAATAACGTGGGAATCCGTTCGAATCTTAAGGGAGAGAAAAACACCTTTTATAATTGCAGCCAATAAAATAGATAGAATTTCAGGATGGAAATCAATTAAAGATGCAGATTTTTTAGATTCCTATAATTCCCAAAAGCCTCATGTCAAAGATTACTTGGATGAGAAAATTTTACAGATAATAGGGAATTTCTTAGAAGAAGGGTTCAAAGGAATCGATCGCTATGACAAAATAAAAGATTTTACTCAAAAAATTGCAATTGTGCCAACAAGTGGCAAAACAGGAGAGGGTATATCAACACTATTAATGATTTTGATGGGATTAGTTCAACAATATTTAACTACAAATCTTCGATTCTCTGAGGGAGCTGCTAAAGGTGTTGTGTTAGAAGTTAAAAAGGAAAAAGGACAAGGAAAAACCATGGATGTCCTTATATATGATGGCATAATTCATAAAGGTGATGAATTTATTGTTGGGGGATTAGAAAAACCTATTAAATCGAAGGTAAGAGCATTGTTAATTCCAAAACCCTTAGATGAAATACGAGATCCAAGACAAAAATTTGATTCTGTTGATTTTATTAGTGCTGCAGCTGGTATTAAAATACTTGCTCCAAATATTGAGGATGTCGTAGCAGGTTCTCCATTCAGAGGCATTGCAGATTATTCCGAAGAAGAAAAAGTTTATAGTGAAATTGAATCTGAAGTAGAGAGTATTCGGATAAAAACTGATAAAGCAGGAGTAGTCTTAAAAGCAGATACTTTGGGTTCACTAGAAGCACTAGAGAATCACTTTACAAAAAATGGTGTAAAAATCAGTATTGCTGATGTTGGACCAATTAAAAAAGAAGACATAATTAATGCAAAAATTGTCAAAAATTTAGACCCCTATTCTGCAACGGTTTTAGGGTTCAATGTTCCAATATTACCTGAAGCTAATGAACAAGCGATTAAAGATAATATAAGAATCTTCACGAATAATGTTATTTATCGATTATTGGAAGACTATATTGAGTATGCAGAAACAAGAAAAGCAGAAGATACAGCTAAAGGGTTAAGTGAACTTATCTTACCCGCTAAAATTAAAATGCTCCCAGAATTTATATTCCGAAATTCAGATCCTGCTGTTTTTGGTGTATATGTTGAAGCTGGAACACTTTATCCAAAGGTTCAATTAATAACTGATAAAGGTAAGAGAGTAAGGAGAGTTCATCAAATTCAGGACAAAGGTCAAACACTTGAGAAAGCTTATAAAGATTCAGAAGTAGCTATTTCTATTCGCGGTATTGAAATTGGTCGAGATATAGAAAAAGATGAAACTCTATTTGTTAATGTCCCAGAATCTCACGTTAGGCAATTAATGGGAAGGTTTATAGATGAGTTGACTATAGATCAAAAACAAGCTCTAAAAGAATTTATTATGTTAATGCGAAACATAAATCATCCCTGGTGGGGGATGTGAATCTATTCTATGACACAACTTAATGAAATCTTTATAGAAGTGTTAAAAGAAATTACTCCAACTCAAAAAGAGATAGATTTAATTAACAGAATAACCGAGAAATTAAAAAATCTGTTGAGTAAAAAAGCTAATGAATTAAATATTAATTATACAAAAATAGAACCTCAAGGATCAACAGGAATTAAACAAACACAATTAAAAAATGATTTTGATATCGATCTTTTTATTGGATTGGATTATAACCAGTTTAAACATAAGTATGAAGGTTTAAGTAAAAATAAATTAAAAAGAGATTCTAAAAAAGATTTTTTAGTATTGTGTAATAATTGGATTCTTCCAAGTTTAACTTTACACGAATTATATAACCCACGCTTTTTATATGCTGAACATCCATATATTACTGTAAATTATCTTTTAGACAATATAAAAATCAAGATAGATATTGTTATGTATTTTGATTTAGATTTGGAATACATTAATAAGAATGGCCCTATTACTGCAGTTGATAGATCTCCTTGGCATGGCTGTTTTGTTAGAGATGAGTTAAATCCTGCCCAGAAAAATGAGGTAAGACTTTTAAAGCAGTTCTTTAAATCTTGTTATAGTTATGGTGATAAGAGCCCAGTAGGAAAAGTAGGTTTCATAGGTTATAGTGCAGAACTATTAGTTTATTATTTTAAAAACATAAACAATCTGTTTGAAAATTTTAATACATTAAATTCAAACCCACTGGATTATTTTAAAAGAACTGCGGAAGAATTAAGTAAAGTTCCCCACTTTCAGAATGATTATCTTATTATCATAGATCCCATCGATAAAAATAGAAATGTTGCTTCGGCGATATCTGAAAGAGCATATAAATATTGTAATTATAAAATTAGTGAATTTCTAAAAAAACCAAGTGGAGAATTTTTTAAAATTAAACCAATTCCCGAAGCTAATCTATCAAATAAACATGATTCTTTTCTCTTACATACTTATATTGTTGAATTACAAAATGCTAACAAAGAAATTCATTATACAATTAACCGAGATAAATTATACTCTTTGAGCGAAAGTCTTAAAGCGAATGGAGAAAAAGAATTTTCTCACGCTGAACGCTTTGAGAATATAATTTTCGAAGTTTATTTCGAGGATGAGAATGATCAATATAATTTGGCTATTTACTGCGAAAAACCTCATATCTCCAGAAGCTACATTCGTAGAGGACCCCCGATTGGAGAAAAAAAGCATGTTGTCAAATTTACAAGAAAAAATCCAGATTATTTTGAAAAAGAAGGTTATTTATGGGTGGAAACTTCAAGAGAATATAAAGAGTTCTATAATTTTTTAAAAAATTTTGTTAAAGATAAAATTCCGGATAATTTTAGTATAAGAAATATTTCTCCCGCGTTTGAGACTATTACGTCATCAGGAAAAAAAGCCTTAAGTATCCTAAAAAATATAATTTTACCTTTCTATATTTAGTATATCATAGACTTCGGGAATTAAAAATATAATATTACTCCCTTTTGTATAATTTAAAGAACGGCTCCCCTCTCTAAATCTGAGAACTTCTTTACATTTAAGCCTAATTCTGCCCCTCTATTTACCTGTTCCTTTGCAATCATAATCAATTTTTTTAGATTTTCTTTATTTTCAAAATCAAATAAATTTTGGCTAATAATTTCTAAAGAGAATTGTCCTTAGATAATAACTTATTTTTATATTATTGAAATTTTAATGCAAACGGTTTTTCTTAAATAAATTTGAATTTTTATATACTCCCAATAATCTGTTTTAACCAAAATTATTAATTTATCTAAGAGAATCACAAAACTTTTATGATTTCTTGTATTCTTTTCTTTAATTATAACATTAGAATTAACTATAATTTGTACGATGTGATCATATAATGGTTAAAGTGAAAAACCCAGACGAAATCGCTAAATTGGTTACTTCTGGTTCATATGAAAAGAAAAGAATTTTTAGCATTACAGCCCATATAGATCATGGAAAAACAACTGCTACAGATTACTTACTTCGTAGAGCTGGACTTATGAGACCTGAAGATGCAGGTCAACTTCAGATGACCGATTCAGATGATGAAGAACAAGAAAGAGGAATAACTATTTTTACATCTGTAGTATTACTTGCTTTTCAAGATCCGAGAAAACCAGATGATGAAGAACCATATATTATTCAGCTTAATGATACTCCGGGGCATATCTCTTTTACAGGGGAGGTTTCAAGAGCACTAAGAGGAAGTGATGGTGCAATAATATTAGTAGATGCTCTTGAAGGAGTTATGACTCAAACGGAAACTAATATTAGGTTATCAGTTGGTGAAGAATTCTGCAAACCTGTTCTCTTTATCAATAAAGTTGACAGATTAATAAGTGAATTAAAACTTAGCCCTGAAGATACCTTTGCGAAAATTGATAAAATTACAAGAGAAATTAATGAATTAATTAGAAAGGTTAGACCTGAAGGCTCGGACTGGGGGATAGATTTTGCAAAAAATTCAGTTGCTGTTGGTTCAGCTAAACATGGATGGGGTTTTACGTATGAAATTTTACTTGAAAAGGGTTTGAAGCCTCAAGATGTTTTTACAAAGTATAATGAAGGAAATATTCAATGGTTAAGGGATAATTTACCATTGGATGAACCTATGCTAAGAATGATTGTTGATCATCTTCCGGATCCCGTTACGGCTTCTAAGTATAGAATTCCTCATATTTGGGACCATGATTTAAACTCTGAGCTTGGACAAGCACTTCAAAAAAGCGACCCAAATGGTCCACTATATGGGATGATTACTAAAATATTCCTTGATCCAAAAAGAAATTATCAAGCTACACTAATAGGCCGCGTTTTTTCGGGTACATTTGATCAAACTGATTCAATTTATCTTATTAATAGTGAGTCAAGCAATCGAGTGAAAAGATTGGGCGTTATGGAAATTACTGATATTTTAGATATTCCTAAAATTCCAGCAGGAAATCTATTCGCTTTATTTGGGTTTATATGTCCTTCTGGTGAGACTTTTATGTTATCCAATGATGTCCCTAAAGATAAAGAAGAAAAGAAGAGATTACCTTCTTTCGAAAAAATCCATTATGCTTGTGAAGCTGTTGTTTCAAGAAGTATAAAACCAAAAGATCCACATGAAATTGATAAATTAGATGAAGTTGTAAGCAAATGGTTAAAAGCTGATCCTACCGCAGAATATAGAAGGGATCAAGAGTCGGGTGAATTTATCCTTTCAGGGATAGATCCCCTCCAAATCGAGATCTTAGTCAAAAGAATTAATAATCAAGTTCAAATTAATATTGGAGAACCTATCATCGTTTATCGAGAAAAAATAACACAAAAGAGTCCAGATTATTATACTAAATCTGCAAACACTCACAATCGGATATTATTGTATATTGAACCACTAGATGAAACAACTGAAAGATTGATTGAAACTGGTAAAGTCAATGATTTGCAAAATGATAAAGATAGAGCAACAATCCTTAGGGAAGAGGCTGGATGGGATGCAAAAGAAGCAAGACGTATCGTTGACGTATATCAAGGAAGTGCCCTTGTAAATGGTACTACGGGATTACAGAGATTTGACCGTGTTAAATCCTATTTGAGTGCTGCTTTTAGAGATTGGCTTGGTAACTGTATTATTGCGAAAGAACCAGCTACTGGAATTAAAGTAGTATTTACAGATATGACAATCCATGAAGATCCGAGACATACGTCTTATGGACAGATTGCAGGAATGGCATTTTCAGCTATGTCATTAGCTATGTTAGATTCAAAACCTCATCTTTTTGAACCAATTCAAAAAATTGATATTAAAACGCCTCAAGGAAGCGAAGGAGGAGTAACTGCTATTATAACCAAACGCCGAGGGCGAATTACTAATGTTATTCCTGAAGGTGAATATGTAAGAATTCAAGGTCAAATTCCTGCTGCTGAAACAATTGGAATAGCAGACGATATTAGAGGTTCAACTCAGGGAAGAGCCTTCTTTGGCTATGAGTTCAAAGGTTTTGAGAAAGTTCCTCCTAATTTAGAAGAGGATCTCATTATGGAAATTCGTAGACGTAAAGGTATGCCCGAAGAGCTGCCTTCCAGAAAGAGCTGGGAAAGATTTATATATAAACGTACGTAATTTTTTTTTTAAATTTCTTTTTTTGATAATTTTTAATTTCCCTTCATCGACAAAAATATTTATAGCTTGTGGGTTTTG
>JAHPZE010000028.1 GCA_019058365.1 Promethearchaeota archaeon
TGGATACAATTTAATACCAAGTGGTCTTCAAATCACTGAATTTTGTAGCTAATCATTTATTTTTGTTTAAATACCTTGGTTTAAAACAGTAATTTAAATAAAAACTAACATAAAAGTTTCATTACATATAGTAGATTTGAATTTTAGTTAAGACTTGATTCAGGATTCAATTTTTTTAAGAAACATTGTAATTACTTCACTTGAAAGATAAAATTTGTTTTTAATCAAAATATCAAGGTTATCTAACAATTCTCCTTTAGATTTAAGACCTCTTTTTTTGGATAACAGTAAAATTCCCAAAGTTCCTAAAGTTTGAATTTTGAAAGCTTTAGCGATTAAACTACCTTTTTTTTCATCTATTAATAAAAAAGGATTCTCAATTTCTAAGCATAAGTTAACCGCTTCTTTTTCTCCTTTCCCGAGATTTAAATCAGTTATTTTAAATTTTTTTAGTTTTTGTACTATAATCCAACCATCCTTTATAGATTCTTTTAAAACATTTATTTGATCTTCCTGTTTATTAGATTCTACTAACTCATTGTATACAGCTTCTGGAATAATTATTTTTTTAAAGAGTATTTCAAGTAGACTTAACTCTTTCTTTTTAATAAATGCGATCAATGGAGAGCTATTAGAAATAAAACTTGAGTCTTTCATTATTCATCTAATAATTTATCAACCGTTTTTACATCATTAATGAAATCATCAGTATCGTAATTTAGAGGTATTTTCTTTTCTGCTAATTTATCTAAAAATTCCCAAATGTTTAATGAACTTATTTCAGCGGCTCTTCCTATTGACACCTCTCCATCTTGATATAGCTTTAAAGCGAACTCTTCTTTCCATTGAATAATCCCTTTATCCAATAATCTTCTTATTACGCTAGATTTATCTAGTTTCTCAATCTCTGCGATTTCTTCTATCTTTTTAGCCATATCATCCGGCAATCGAGAAGTTAAAGTCTTTCCCATTTAAATTCGCCGTGTTAAAATTATTATATTAAATACAATAAAATAAATACAATTCAGATATTTAATTTTTATCTTTTCCTCTTGATAATTCCAAGAAATTCTTTATCCCAAAAAAGGTGTATTTCTTATTAGAAAATTGCAAGAAATTTTAAGAGAGAGATATACTTATTATTTTTTTTCAATAACAGGAGCATATATATCTACTAACATTTTATCTATCTCATTTTCAGGATAATTAAGGAGGTGTTCTAGTCCTATTATACCATGTTCAATTATTTCTTCATTATAATAGTTAATCAATCCTTTCCACTTTGGATGGAAATCATATTTATCATTAGTGCTTATCCAATCAAACAAGATTTTCCAGCCATAGCCAATATTCATAACACTTTTTATAGAAACCACTGCATATAATCCTGTCTCAACCTTCTTGATTCTTTGGTTTCCCTGGATTTTATATTCTTCCGGGATGGTTATCCATACTTCATAACCATAAGGTTTTTCTTTGGTTGCATATTGTTCTCCTCTCTTGTCAACTTGTGGAACGGGATTATCAAATCCAAATACCTGATGCGCAGTTGGATCAATAGAGATATTACTTTTTGTTAACCATTCTTCTACTTTTTGTAAGGTTTTAATTTCTGGATCCCCAATAAACTCTCCCCATGAATGGAAAGAAATTACTTTCATATGAGGTAATTTGACTATTTTAACAAAAATAATATTTCACCTTAAGGATTCTAAGAATAATATAAATATAATGTTTGACTTAAAATTCTTTAGAATATATATTGTATCAATTTTTAAATTTCTACTTATCATATTAATATTGTCAATGTCTATAAACTTTAGGATAGCTAACATATTAGATTTAAAGGGAATTGTAAAAGTTAAGATTGATACATGGAAAACTACATATCGAGGCATCATTTCTGAAGAATACCTTCAAAGTTTGTCTTATGAAAATAAAGAGGAAAATTGGAGGCAAAAATTAGAAAATCCAGCCCATGGAACAATCATTTACGTTGCCGAGACAGTTCAAAGAGAGATAGTAGGATTTGCTTTAGTAACTCTAGAAAAATGTAACCCTATAGTAGCATTACTCCAAGCGGAGAAATATAAAGGGGAATTATGTGCAATTTATGTTCTGGAGGATTTCCAGCACAAGAAAATTGGAACTGAATTAGTAAGATTAGTTATCAATTACTTTAAAGTGAATAAGGTTAATAGCATGATTACATGGGTATTAAAAGAGAATCCTTCACGTAGATTCTATGAAAAATTAGGAGGAAAATTTCTTGGAGAGCAATCAATTGAAATTGGAGGAATGAGACATATTGAAGTTGCATATGGATGGGAGAATATTGAATATATACTTTTACATTTTTGATAAATATAGAAAACATTAATCAACAACTATAAAGAGTGAAAATTTATATTAGATTTAAGGATATTATGGTTAATATCACACTTAATTTAAAAAATAAAATTAAAACGGGTTAAAGAGTTATGGAAATTCAATATGGCAAAATGGTTTTGCATGGGATTCTTGCTGCTGTATTTTACTTGGTTGTTCCTTTTGTTTTGTTTTATTTTCTTGAACTTTATGGCATAATGACTTTCTCCGAAAGTTTTCGTATATCAATTATTATTTTTGGAATTATCGGTATCGTTATTTCTATTTTAAGACATGCTTTTCCAGAAGATACCTCAGCGAATCGGCTTGTTAGATTTGGAGCAACTGTTTATTCTGGAATCTTTCTTTTCTATATATTTGGAGGTTTTGATCCTGGAAGGAGTTTAGGAACATACTATATTAATACACCTTTAATTCAAGTTTTTTTAGGCTTAAAAATTATAGCTTGGCTATTTTTAGGGTCTCTTATAATTAAAGGTTTACAGTACCTTATAGAGGCAATTGAATTACGTAAAAAGAAGGAATATCGAGTTAAGGTTAAAAAGGAATTCAAATTGAGCAAATTTTTCAAAGTACTAGGGATACTCGCAAGTCTCACAATTGCAGGGTATTTTGGAAGCATTATATTTAGTGGATTAAATCTCAGAGTAAATCTTCATGATACATTCCCCCCTCCTGCTTATGATGACGGAGGAACTCCATTAAATTTTACTGATGATTCCTTAAATATTACAATTGGTTTTGATGTAGGGAATATGGGATTATATGCAATTAATAATGTATTTTTGAATGCTGAAATTCATACTGTAACAACTGATAACGCTGTTGATCTTCCTTGGTATACGAAAATAGGCAGTTCCCCGATTCCTTATCAAAACACCTTTCATTCATTCACACAAACTTTTGATCAAAATATAACCATAAGTATTGATACTGCTTATATAGAAGGATTATTAACTACCAATGGTGATTTATTGTTTAAAATCAGCTTTTCTACATTGTATGCTCTAATTTTTGTTAATTTAACAATCTCACTTCCAGTACCGTGGACACATCCTCCTTAAACTTGTTATTTATATTCAAACTTTTCTTTCATCAATTTTTTTTTTCATTTTTCCTTTTATTTATCCATAATTATTTATGATTGTAACAGAACTATTTTTTTATACTAAATTTCTAATAAGTAAACATATTCTTTAATCTCATATGAAAAATGATAGATCTATTAAAGAATATGCAAAATTACAATATAACTCTCACGAAAACTTGACTAACCGGATGAACTTATGGTCATATGGATCAAATCCCGAATCCTTACCGAAGTGGATTTTCTCAAAAATTCAACTTCAAGAAAATGAAAGAATATTGGAATTAGGATGCGGAACAGGTCATTTATGGCTTGAAAATTATAGAAATGTTCCTTCGACTTGTTCAATTGTTTTATCAGATTTTTCTCAAAAAATGTTGACTAAAGCTGAGGAAAATTTAAGTTCACTCAATCTCCCAATAAGTTTTAAAATTATAGATGCAGAGAAAATTCCTTATGGAAATCAGAAATTTGATGTTGTTATAGGATGTCATATGTTATATCACATTCCAAACATCGAGAAGGCTCTTATAGAAATAAGTCGTGTGTTGAAACCAAGTGGCAGATTTATTTCCTCAACAATTAGTCAACATCATATCAGAGAATTAAAAGATTTTCTTTCTGAGTTTGGATTATATTCAGAAGAGAAGTTAAACTTATTTAGTGAATTCAGAAATGAAACGGGGAGAGACGTCCTAAAACCTTATTTCACAGAAATTAGCTTCGAAGAATACATAAATCACGTGAATATTACTACTCTTGCTCCATTGATAAAATACATTGAGAGCATGTATCCTAAAAAGAAATATCCTAACTTTCAAGAAGTAAAACCTCAACTCGAGAATGCAATCACAAATATACTTGAGAAAAATTATAAATTCGAAATTACAGGGATAGTTGGTTTGTTTAAAGCAAAAAAACTTATAAATTCATAAAGGAAATTTTAAATTTTCTTTTGAGCTCTTATTGAAAACATCATTGGAACAGTGAATTTGAAATTTGTGAACTCCCAATATCCATCCTTTCTTTCTTTCATATCTGGGTGTATACTGAAAAATGTATATGGAAACTCGTGAAGAAATTCAATCTCTAAATCTGCGTTTATTAAAGAATTTATTATGTCACTCATTGGATGGTCCCATTGATAGGAAGCTTGATTTTTTAGATCTGCCATGGGATCAGCATAAGCACCACCTTCGTCGAAATACACTGGTTCTCCCTCAAAAAAATAATTAAAACCTACTTTAAAAGGCTCTTGTTTTTCATCAATTATAAAACCAAAAGGATGACCATCGATAATGTAGAAAATTCCACCAGGTTTTAAATGATAACTAATAAGTTTAGCCCATTCAACTATATCAGGCAACCAACAAATAGTACCATATGAAGTAAATACAATATCAAATTTTTCATCTAAAACATTCTGAATATCGTAAATATTCGATTCGATGAAATTTCCGGGAATTTTTAGCTTATAACTTAATTCTCTTGCAAAAGAAATTGCTTTATCTGAAAAGTCTACACCAGTAACTCTAGCTCCTAATCTTGCCCATGAAAGGGTATCCATTCCGAAATGACATTGTAGATGCAATAAAGATTTACCCTTTACATCTCCTAATTCCTCAAGTTCTATTGGTAATAGGGATGTTTGACCAGAAATAAAGCCTTCTAAATCATACATTTGTGATTTAGCATTTATATCTACAAGCTCATTCCATCTTTTTAAATTTATATCAAAAAATTTATCATTATTCAAAATAATAACCTAAAAATTTAATTCTTAATGTAATAAGTTCATTTAAAAGAAACTGAGATTACTTGAATTTAAACATGATTTTATAAAGTTCTTCCTTATTCTTCACATCTCCGATTACAACACAATTGTCTATAGTAATATTTGTACAATTTAACGTGGTATTTTTTCCAATAATACAGTTATCTAACTTAATATTTTCTCCAATTTTAGCATTATCAAAAATAATAGTATTTGAAATTTCTACGTAGTCTTTTATCTCACAATTTTTACCAATATAGACTTTTGGTCCTAAAAGTGCATCATCGCCAATTTTAACATTCTCTTCAAGATAAACGGGTTCTATAAATGTAGGATAATCCCCTAAAAAGTTATCAATTTTACTCCGTTTTAAATAATTTTTGAAGAAACCATTCAACAATTCTTTAATTTGAGATTGAGAGTGTAATTCCAAATTATTAATGAGTTTCTCAATTTCTTTCAATTTTCCTTTCATTTTTTTCCACCTAAAAAAGCTATAGCTCTAAAGCTTCTATTAACTTATCAATATTTTTTCCTTCTTTAGCACTTGTCAAAATCACGTTTATATTAGGGTTAAAATTTTTTGCATCTTTTATCATTTTTTCAATATCTGTCCCTAATCGTTCTAAAAGATCAATTTTATTAATAACGGCAACTTCAGACATTTTAAAGAGCATTGGATGTTTTTCTATTACCCATTCACCTTCTGTAATCGATACGACAGTAATTCTTTTATCAGTCCCTAGTCTAAAATCGGAAGGACATATTAGATTGCCAACATTTTCAACAAAAATTAAGTCATAATCATTTAAATCTTTATTTTTAATAACCTGGTAAATGTGATAAGCGTTTAGAGCACATTCTCGCCCTGTATTTATTTGAATTGTCTCTACATTATGCTTCTCAATTCTGTCCGCATCAACTCTAGTAGTAATATCACCACATATCACTAAGATCCGATATTTTTTTGATAATTTTTCAGCAATTTTTTCTAAAAGTGCAGTCTTTCCTGATCCTATTGCTCCAACAATATCTATAGATTTAATGCCTTTTTTATTAAGCTCAACATTTATCTGTTCTGCTAAAAGATCATTATCCTTTTCAACTTCTTTCTTTGTTTCTATTACAAAATCTCTTATATCTTCCCTTGCTAAATTGATACTTTCTAGTTCTTTAATCCGCTGAATCTCTTGCTTTCTTTTTTCTGACATCTATAATATTAAATAAAAATTAGGATTATATTACTTCTTTAAATTAAAAATCAAAAAAAAAATATTTGGTTTAATAATTGTAAAATCCATTTCCAGTTTTAACCCCTAAATCCCCTTTATCGACCATTTCTTTAAGAGCGTCTGGAGGTTTATCATCGACTAGACCACTATTCTTGAAATAAGACATTTCTATATCGTAAATTACATCCAATCCAATTCGGTCCATAAACTGGAAAGGGCCATATTGATTTTTGATAAAATATTGACAAAAGATATTCCAAGCCTTATCCACTGTTTCAATATCAGCATACCCTCCCGCCCAAATCTTTAGACAATCCTTTTTAATTGCTCTCCATATTCTATTAAATACAAAACCATAACACTCTTTTTTAACTTCAAGAGCAGTAATATCAATGCTCTCCGCCCAATTCTTTACTTTTTGAAATGTTTCTTCGCTAGTTTGAGTCCCTCGCATAATATCTGCCATTGGCATTGTGAATAGATTGTAAAAGTGAAGATTCATTACTTTATCTTTCCGTTCAACAACATCTTCAAGTTTCGAAATTGGAATGGAAGAACTATTAGTAGTAATAATAGCATTTGGAGGAGCTGATTTATCTATTTCTGAAAATATTTTTCTTTTTAATTCAAGTTTCTCTGGTATTGCTTCAATAATTAGATCTGTATTTTTTACTGCTTCAGAAATACTAAAAAAAGATTTAATATCAATTTCGATTTTTTTATCATCAGTTTTCTTTTTTACTTTATTAATAAAATCATCTAAATCTTCAGGTTTTATTTCAAAAATATTTATATTATATCCATATAAAGCAGATTTTTCAATGATCTGTCGACCCATAAAACCTGCTCCAATTACGGAAATAGTAGTAATTTTATCACCCATACACTCACCTTAAATTCAACTTTTAATTATTCATAATTTTAAAATTATGTTAGTAATAATTTTGTTCTTAAATTTAATAATTTTTTTAATCAAACTCTGCTATTAATGATAATATTTTTGAGTGAATCTAAAAGCAAATCATTTTCTTTTTTACTGCCTATAGTAGTTCTGAAATATTTTGATCCTAATTGATTTGATGCATCATGTACTAATACTCCTCGTTCTGCTAACCTTTCTGATATGTTATGTAATTCTGTTTTCATTAATAAAAAATTAGTATGACTAGGATAAACAATTATTCCCAAATCTAATGCAAATTTCGTTATTCTTCTTTTTTCAGTCTCAACTTCATTAATATAATCATCCATATAATCCTTATGCTCTAAAGCTTTTATTCCAGCGATCACACTTGGATATGGCAACATAATCTCTAATCCTTGGAATTTTTTACGGATTAAATCTCCAGCAATAAGATATCCAATCCCAGATCCAGCTAATCCAAAAGATTTACTTAACGTTCTTAAAACAGCTAGATTCGGATAATTATTTATTAATCCAACATAACTAACATTAGAGAATTCATAATAAGCCTCATCAAGTAATAAGATTATATTTTCATGTTCTAAAATGGTTTCAATGTCTTTTTGAGTTAAAATTAAACTTCCCGTTGGGTTATTTGGATTATCAAATACAATTAAAGAAGGAGTTTGCAATTCATCAACTAAAGATTCTATAAGGATCTGGTAATTTGGCTCATTTAATTTAATTTTCAATACCGCAGAGTCAGTATTTTGAGCTGCATTATTTATCACAATAAAAGTTGGATCTGCAATTATTATTTGTCTATTATTTGAAAAAAGAAAGATAAATTCCTTAATTAAGAGATCTGAACCTGAACTTAAAATTATTGATTCATGAGGAACTTTTGCATAATGTGATAAATGTTCCACTAATAGATCTACCTCTTTTTGAGGAGTATACCGATTAATCTGATCAATACTCTCTTTTACTGAATTAATTAAATCTTTTGGAGGTGCTTTATACATTTCATTCATATTCAATCTTATATTCATAATTTTAAAACCTAAGGATTGTAGATTAAGTTATAAAGATATGGTTTTCTATTAATCATTTTCTAACTTAAGATAATATCGAAAAATGATATTAAAAAGGTTTTTTTATTGAATCAGCCTTTAATATTTATTAATATAACAAGTAATTAAATAAGATTATAAAGGGGAAATATTAAAATGCCTACATGGTATGAGTCACAAGTAATTAAAGATCTGATGCCAATTTTGGGTGCGAGGGCTGTAAGAGGTCTAGAAACTAATTTTTTTTTATCAAGAATATATACTGGTAAATCATCGCTGCTCAAAGTTGCAAGATATTTAGAAGCAACGATTAATAAGGAGGATAGAAGGTCTTTAATTATAACTGACGCATTTACTAAGAAATTTGTTAAAAATTTAGATGATATGCTTAAATTAATAGATATGGAATATAAAGTTTGGTCAGGAGTTTTACCAGAAGTTCCAGTTTCAACTATAGATGAAGGAGCAAAAGCTTGTAAAGAATATAACCCAAAAGTAATAATTGCTATTGGAGGAGGAAGCGTAATGGATACGGCTAAGATGGTTTTAGTAAAGTATGAAAAGCCAGAACAAAATCTATTTATGATTTTACCGAGTATTGGTGCGGCTTTAGGATTACGCAAAAAGATTAAATATCTGATTGCAATACCCACTACCGCAGGAACTGGCTCTGAAATTGCTACTGCAGCTTTAATAACTGATACTTCGAGAGATCCTCCAAAAAAAATAGAAGTTGTACACGAGGAATTATTAGCAGATATCACTATATTGGACTCAGAATTTGTAAAAGATCTACCACCATTTTTAACAATGGCAACTGGTTTAGATGCTTTAGCACACGCAATGGGCTCTTTTACTACGAATTGGGGTAATCCTTATTTTGATGCGACCAATAAAACCACTATTGAAGAAATAATAAAATATTTACCTCGATCTTATAAATATGGTGGAAAAGATATTGAAGCTCGAAGTCATATGCAAGTGGCTTCTACATTAGCGGCATTTGGTTCATACGGTAATATGGCTCCTGGAATAAATCATGCGTTAGGCCATAGTTTCGGAAAAATTTTCAGTGTCCATCATGGGATTGCTGTTAGTTTATTCTTGCCCTATGGGATTGCTTTTAAAGCGAAAGTTACTGATAGATGGACACAATTATGTCCTATTTTGGGTGTAACTACAGAAAATAAAAGTAAAAATAATTTATTAAAAGAATTTGTTCAATCACTCAAAGATTTCATCCGTTCAGTTGATGGTCCTACTTGTATTAAGGAAATAAAAGAACCAAAAATAAGTAAACAAGACTATTTCGAAAAGTTAGATAAATTAGCAGATTATGCTATGAATGATGCTGTGACGTTAACTGCATATCGTCCAATTAATGAAGAATTATATAGAAAAATATTTGAATATGCTTGGGATGGTGGCTTTATAGATTTTTAATCAAAAATTTGAGGATAAAAATATGGAAAAAATAAATTACGGTTTTAATGGAAAAATTGCATATGTTAATTTAAATAATCAAACCATTGAAGTGAAAAATTTAGATGCTCGGATCGCAAAAGAGTATCTTGGTGGTACTGGGCTAAGCGCTAAATTAACATATGATTTGCTATCAGATAAGGATTATGAAGAGATAAAAGATGATCCCTTATCAGAAAAAAATCCGTTAATTTTTGCTACTGGACCTATAACAGGTACAATTAGGCCATCTTCAGGTAGATATTCTGTAACTGGTATATCACCACTTACTGGAATTTGGGGAGAAGGAACATCAGGGGGATTTTTTTGCATTTCTCTTAGGAATTGTGGGTTTGATGCAATAGTTATTGTCGGGAAATCTAAAGATCCTATATATCTATATATTCATAACCAAGTAATTGAATTTAAAGATGCTAGTAAACTATGGGGTAAAGATACTTATGAAACACAGTCACTTATTAAGAATGAGTTAAATAATGATAGAATTAAGGTTGCCACAATTGGAATCGGTGGTGAGAATCTAGTAAAATATGCTGGGATTATAAATGATGAGGGGAGAGCTATTGGTCGATGTGGGTTAGGAACAATAATGGGTTCAAAGAAATTGAAAGCTATTGCTATTCATGGAACAGAAAAAATTTCAATTGCAGATCCTACGATAGGTAAGAAATTAATAAAGGAAGACGAAGAAGCAAAAAAAGGAAATCTCCTTAAAACAACAACGCCACTTTTATATACATTATACGGAACAAATTGTTACTTAGATATTGGCATGGCTCTTGGTGATACTCCTGCTTATTATTTTACTGAGACAGAATTTCCAGCAGAAAAGTTAACAGGTAAAACATTAAGAGAAGAATATCCTGTTTTAGATTATGGTTGTGCGGGGTGCACTATACAGTGTGGTAAACAAACAATTATTCAAGACAATGGCGAAGAAATAAAAGTTGATGGCCCTGAGTATGAAACTGTTGCTGCATTCGGGCCCTTACTAGGCATTTTTGAATCTAAAGATGTAATTTTAGCAAATCATTTATGCAATAGATACGGAATAGATACAATTTCTTGTGGTGTGAGTATTGCTTTTTTGATATATCTTGTTGAAAATAATATACAGATTGATAGTATAAAGCAATTATTAGTGGATGTGAATCTTGAAGAATTAAAATGGAGTAAAGGAGCTATATTATTAAAATTAATCGAGAAAATTTCAAAGAGGGATGGAATAGGAGACTTACTTGCTGAAGGAGTAAGAGCAATGGCGAAAAGACTTAATGTTGATCCAGAATTGGCTGCTCATGTAAAGGGTTTAGAAATGCCAATGCACGATCCTAGAGCCTTTGCTGGACAAGCTTTAAGCTATATTACATCTTGTGTAGGAGGAAGCCATCAAAAATGTGATTGGTACAGTGTTGAAATAACAACTGCCTCTTATCCAGATTTACGTGTGAAAATTGGCAAAAGTAGATCATTAATAAAAGGAAGAGAAAAAGGAGTTATGGCTTTACAAGATATTAGAGCCATAGATGATTCAGCTGTTAATTGTAGTTTTGCTAATCTTAGCTTGGAACATACTACAGGTCATATTAATGCTTCAACTGGGTTTGATTATAATAAAAAATCAATATTAAGGGTTGGAGAACGAATTAACAATCTTAAAAGATTGATCAACTGTAATTTAGGAATTACAAGACAAGATGATAGGTTACCAGGAATCTTGACTGAGGAGTTAAAAACAGGAAAAACGGTTCACGTGAAATTAGATTTAGAAGAGAATCTAAAAGTTTATTATAATAAGAGAGGGTGGGATTGGGATACAGGCAGACCCTCTGAAGAAAAATTAAAAGAACTTAACATAATTTAAAATAAATTTTAATTTACTACTATTATTATTTGAATTTTATTGATTAATATGAATGTAAATAGTATTAAACGTATTTTGATTGTGGGAGCAGGAACGATGGGACACTCAATTGCTCAGATATATGCTCAAGCAGGATATGATGTTGATTTAGTAGATAATAATGATGAAAAATTAATTCATGCTATAAGATTAATAGAATCAAACCTAAATATCCTTGCTGAATTTAAAAGAGTATATAATGAAGAAATTCCTAAGATTCTTAATAGAATTAATCCTACCACAAATTTAAAGAAAGCTGCTGAAAATGCAGACTTAATAACAGAAGTTGTTAGTGAAGTCCCTGAAGTGAAAAAAAGTGTGTTTTTCCAATTAGATAAATATTGTTCTGAAGAGGCTATTTTAGCAAGTAACACTTCAACCTTAGATATCTTTAAGATAATTAAAAATATTAATAAAATCGAACGTGTGATTACCCATCATTATTATGCACCACCCCATATTATACCACTCGTTGAAATAGCCCCTAGTCGAAAAACATCAAAGGAAGTTATAGATGTTTCGATAAGGATAATGGAAAAAGTTGGCAAAAAACCAATTTTAATGAAAAAGTTTGCCCCTTTATACATCGTAAATAAAATCCAAAATGCTATCACTGGAGCCATGTACGAACTTATAACGAGGGGTTTAGCAACACCAAAACAAATTGATTTGGCACTAAAAACGTCGCTAGGAATTAAACTTCCAGTTGTAGGTCAAATTCAGTCTCAAGACTTTATGGGATTAGATTTAATAAATGATATTTTAAAGACAAGAGGCATTAATGTAAATTTTATTAATGATAAAATAGAACAAGGACATCTAGGTGTAAAATCAGGGAAGGGATTTTATGATTATAAAGGACGGAGCGAACAAGAAATTCTCGAAAAAAGAGATAGATTATGTCTCCAAATATTAGAACTTCTTGAAAAGATAAATGCGTTTGACCCGATTTAACATTCAATTTGAATAATTAATTCTTCCTTATATCCAATTATAACTTTAGTAAATCCTTTAAACTGTTCATCAACCTTAAAATCACCACTATCCACTCTTAAACACTTTAATTCTCTCATCTTATTACTGGTAGCAATAATTCTTATATTTTTTTTCCCAACTACTTTTAGAATATTAGGAGTAAATTGTTTATTTCCTCTTCCAAAAATAAAACCTTGTCCACCTATAGGAGATACAATAATCTCAGCATTTGGATATAAGCTAATTAATTCCAAAATTCCCATTTCATTTAAATCTTTTCCAAGAATTTGTTTATTATAAACTGCATCTATCCCTAAAAGAGTTTTAGGCAAACTTAAATTATCTGTAATGGCTTTTATTGTAGTACCAGGCCCCAATAAATATAAAATATCATTTTTCATATTTTCAATAATAAATTGAGCAATTTCTTGTTTATTTTCTTCTATAGTTCTCCCAGATCCAGAACCTGTTTTGCCTGATTGTATTAAACTTAATATTTTTGGTACTTTCAAATATCCGTATAATTTTGCTTGTAATATATCCTTGCGAAAAAGTTCCTCATCAATATCAAGAACTTCTTTTTCCTGAGTTTCAATCGTTTCTTCGATAAATTTATCAATAATTTGTGCTGCGGCTCTAGGATTAATAGCAAAAACAGAGCTAAACATTTTTACACCAGCTGGTAATGCAAGCACTGGTTTTTCTAACCCAATTGAATCAAAAATATCTCGTGCAGTTCCATCTCCCCCACAAAAGATTAATAGATCAATACTTTCCCTAACCAATTGTTTTGCAATTCTTTTTGTGTCTTCTTTTGTCGTGTCTTTACCAGTTTCTCCTATGATTCTATAGTCCATACCAATATCTTTTACAACATTGGCTCCCATCTTACCTGGTGCAACCAAAAGGGTAATATTGTCTTTATTTTTTACATTCGACAACAATTCATTTGCTCGTATTGGAGTTACTGGTGTAGCACCCATCTTTATTGCTTCTTTGTATATCTCTCCATCAGTTCCTTTAAGACCTACGCTTCCGCCCATTCCAGCAATTGGATTTATAATTAAACCAATTTTTTTCATTTTGTTAAATTATTTTTCGATTTTTGGTTTTATTCATTAGATTCTAACTTTAAACCCAATTAAATAGAAATTTTAATATTTATTAAAATATTTTAAATTTGAATAATTAAATCTTTTAATTTAACTATTAATATGCATCTATGGAATATTGGAATAATAGATTCTCGGAAAAAGGAAAAATTTGGGGCACTGAACCTAGCAAAACCGCATTATACGCTTTTAAATTATTTATAGAATATGATATAAAAAAAATTTTAATTCCTGGTGCTGGTTATGGTCGACATACAAAATTCTTTTCAATACATAATTATGATGTAACTGGAATTGAAATTTCTGAAAAAGGTATATCCCTGGCTAAAAAACTTGATTCAAAGTCGAATCTAATATTAGGATCTGTGCTAGATATGCCATTTGATGATGAGATCTATGATGCTATATTTTGTTATAACTTATTTCACTTATTACTTGAAAAACAACGAATCTCATTTATAGAAAAATGCTATAATCAACTTAGAAATGCTGGATTTATCTTTTTTTCAGTATTTTCTGAACAAGAAGAGAGTTTTGGCAGAGGAACTAAAATTGAGGAGAATACTTTCGAAAGTAAGCCCTATAGACCTACACATTACTTTACAGAAGAAGATTTATTACAGCACTTCTATGCTTTCTCTGTGATTGAAACAGGTATTATTGAAGAAAAAGAAAATCATGGTGAGCTTGGACCACATACTCACAGATTAAGATATATTTTTGTAAAAAAAGAATAGGAAATTATAAAGTTTTACTATATCTTATTTATAGGATATTTCCCGAATTTATTCACTGTTTTTAAAATTGTTGGCACGGTAGTTAACATATGTAGAAATGACGGAAATCCTTCTGAAGTACCCATAAGAAAATTATTTCCGGGAGCAGCACTATTAAGCATTTCTCGAACTTTCAATCTAACAGCTTTTTGGCCTTGAAGGCTTACTGGTTCAGGAAAATTCGCCCAAATTACTTTGTCTTTCCATAGTTTCCTAGCATCCTCAATTAAGAAATCTCCTACAGGAGGCGGTGTGAAACTTTCAATCACATCAATACGTGTTTTAGCAATAAGATTAGCGATGTTTTTTAAAGTACCATCCATATGTACTATATATATTTTATCTTGTTTATGAATTATATCTGCGACTTCATTATAAAAAGGGAGACTATATTTTTCGAATAGTTTAGGACTGGTTATAAGGCTAGTAACATTATCTGGACCCCAAATAGCATCAGCTGGAGATTCTGCTGCAATTTTATAAATTTCTAATTCCTTTTTGTATATTACTCCATAAAGTTCATCGAATTCTTTTTGATGCATGTAATAATCTAAAGCAAGCGTTTTAGGTCCCATCAACATGATAAGAGATTGAATAGGCGACTTGGGTACAAATGTGTCAACAACCCCATAGTTTCCTAATATCATTTGGAACTCTTTTAGATCATCATAATATGGAATATATTCAGCATCGTCTATAAGATATTTAATAACTTCATAATCCTCAAGGGTTTTAATTATAAATCCATCTTCAGGAAACCATGGAAGCTGAATTGACATATCCAATCCTTTCACACTCGCTTTTAGAGTAGCATCTCCTTTGGGAGTACTAATTCTTCCCGTTATATCATGAGGACTATCTAATGCCATGAGAATATCTACAGGAGACCATGAAGTATGGCTTCCATAGTGATGAACGATATCCATCCTAGCATTCGGGCAAGAAACTTTATGTGATTGAGTAACCATTGATGCATGAATACATAATCCTTTATCTAATAGTTTTCGCCATGGTTCATAAACTGCAAGCCCTGCTAATTGTAGAGTCTCTAAATAAACTGAATATGGTATTATGTCTGGTTCTTCACGATGAAGAACTGCTAAAATTCTTTCTTTAGCATTCATAACCCAACCCACCCCTTACATTTCTTAACCCCATCAATAACATTCTTAGCTAAGGCGTCAGCACCGATATCATCAACAAATTCTTGAGTTATGGGAGCACCACCAATAATTATCTTAATTCCATTTCGGAGGTTAGCATTTTCAAGCGCCTTCAATGTGTTACTCACTTCTGGCATCGTTAGAGTAATCAATGTTGAAATCGCGAGAATATCGGGCTTTTCATTTCTCACGCTCTCTACAAATTTATCTGGTGATACATCAACCCCTAAATCAATGACTTCAAATCCCTCAGCTTGAAGGAAAAAACTAACAATATTTTTACCGATATCATGCATATCGCTTTTTGCTGTACCAATAACAATTTTACCAAGATTTTTTCTCTTCTCAGTACCTTTAATGTGAGGTTCTAAAATTTTCATTGCTTTTTTTACTATTTCAGCTGCCATGAAAAGTTCAGGTAAAAAAAATTCTTCATTTTCGAATTTATCCCCAATTATTGTCAAAGCTTTTGTGATTGCCATCTCAATAAATTTATAAGGGTCTATCCCTTGAGATATTGCGTTTTTACATGCGTCTTTAGCACTTTTCATGTCCATATTCACTGTGGCATTAATAAAATCTTCAGCAATTTTTTCTTCTATCATTTTCTTTAATAGTTTAATAATTTTTAACAATGATAATAGATTCGTTTAAGGATTATTTATTAATATTCTATTGAGATTAAGTTATTTTTTACCTAATTTTTTACGTGCTTTCTTATAATCACGATCTAAGAACCAACGAACAAGTTTAGGAAAAAGTCTGTTTATATAACGAATCGATTTTGCCATACCTGGACTTATATGGAACTTATTTTTCATAACTTTTTCAATCACGTATTCTGCAACCTCTTTGGGTTCTAAAAGCCCTCCAGATTCAGACATCATCATACATTCCTGTGGTTTACCCTCATTTTCAGTTGTGAGACCAGGAGTATTTGTATCAGGGGGATAAACTATAGAACATTTAATATTATAAGGTTTTAACTCGTTGCGTAAGACTTCAGCCAATCCTACAATAGCAAATTTAGTAGGGGCATATGCTCCATATCCCATTATACCCATATATCCCATCATTGATGAGAAATAGATGAGGTGTCCTCTTTTTTCTTTCATAAAATATGGAAGCACAATAATAGTGGGTATTAACTGACCGTAATAATTAGTTTTCATATTTTTTTTAAAATCATCTAGGATGTAATCCTCAAAATATTTCGGGATGGCAAATCCTACTATATTGAAGAGATAGTCTGGAAATTTGTACTTTTTGATGAAATTTTCAAGTAAAGGTTTTAGTTTTTCCATATCTGTAGCATCACAAGAAATTATCTCTATAAATTGAGACTCTTCTGAAATAAGTTTCTTAACCTCCTCTGCAGCTTCCTCTAAAACAGATTGTCGTCTAGCAACTATCAGTGCACTTCCGCCTAATTGTACAAACTGTTTTGCTAGTTCCCTTCCCATTCCTGTTGAACCTCCAATTAAAAATGCGAGTTTCCCTTTAAAAGGTTTTTTTTTGATTAGCTTTTCTTTAACCATTCTTTATAACCTCTCTTAGTTTAAAAAATCCTAAGTCCAAATGCACCAAAAATGATAAAAATGGGGCCAAATAATAACGTAAGAACAACAACACCAATATTTACTATCGCATCAAATCCATACTTCTTTCTATCAAATTTCTTATTTTGGATATTAAAAGCTAAATCAATGATTCCTAAAAACATCATTCCGCTTCCAGCTAATGCGGAAAAGAAATATCCATATGTTTGCTCTAAAAGTAGACCAATTGCAGCTATGAGAAGATTAGGTACAATCCATCCTAAATCTGGAAATGGAAATGATAATTCATGCTTACGTTCCACTTCTGACATTTTAGGATTTCGATATTCTGTAATATAAAAGGCTAACCAAAATCCAACAAATAAAAATATCCAAATAATCTGAAATATGGCAATTATTATATTTATCAATTTTCTTACCTCACTTTTTCTATTAATTATGTTATATTAAATTATATATCTGATTTAAAATAATGTGCTGGAACTCCAACTTCTGCAATTCCTCCATCTACGATAAAATTATGACCTGTAATGAAATTTGATGCTGGTGAAGCTAAGAAAATGGAAACCTCAACAACATCCTCTACTGTACCATATCTATTCAAGGGCGTTTTTACATGGCCTTCATCCATTGTCATTTTCATTGCCTCCAAATTATTCCTATATGCGCCTGTTAAATGATATCCAGGTGAAATTGCATTCACAGTTATTCTTGGAGCAAGACTCTGAGCTAGGATTTGCATCATAGCGATAACCCCCGCTTTACTTATTGAATAATCAGGGATTCCTGGATCTACTCTCACCCCAGAAATAGATGCTGTATGAATAATCTTTCCCGCTAATGGTTCAAAGGTTTGCTTTTTCATCTTTTTAGCAATTTCCTTTGCAACTAACCATTGTCCTTTTAAATTAAGTGCGATTGTTTTATCAAAAAGCTCCTCTTTTACTCTAAATGGATCTTTATAAAATCCAAATCCTCCACCAGCATTATTATTCAAAATAAAAATATTATCTAATTCTTCAAAAGCTTGTTTAGCCATATTTTGAACTTGATCTGATTTTGCTACATCACATATAATTGGAATCACTTTTTGACCGGTTTCTTTTTCTACTTTTTTAGAAGTTTCTTCTAATAATTCCTTATTAATATCAACTAATATTAAATCCGCCCCTCTCTGTGCATAAGCAAATGCAAAACCTCTTCCAAACCCTGAAGCACCACCAGTTATAAGAGCTCCTTTTCCTTCTAAAAATTTATCAACCATCTTTTTTTTTCACTTTTCTACTTTATATCTTTAGATGCTGCTAATAATTATTATTTTTTTCAAGTATATAAAACTATAAACTTGGAATGAAGTATTACATTGAGTGAAGAAATCTTATGATGAAATTATTTTAACTAATTTTTATCTCAAATATATAAGAAAACTTGAATACCAAAACTTTAATTATTATATGGGTATTAAAAGTAAATATAGAAATATCAAGTGAATCAAATATGGTTGATAAAGTAACACCTTTTTTAATTAACATGGGTGAAGTAATTCCAGCACGAAGTCAAGCAAGTTTACTTAACGAATTAGCAATGGGCTTAATTGAATGTGTAGGAATTTACGGTAAGAGTTTGAAAAAATTAGGAAAACTATCAAAAATTTCAACAGCTTTTTGGCCAGTTCGTTTAATTCCTTTAAGTGATACAAGAGCTTGTGTTTGCAGTTATCTTTTAAATAAACAAGAAAAATTAAGCGTAGGGAAATTTGCTCAGACGCCCCCAAGACCTGAAAATATTATTAAGGGAGCAGATCCAGCATCATTTTTAAGTTCATTACAAAATTATAATAACACTTATCTAAAAAGAGCAAAAAACTTCAAACGGGGTGTTGTTATTCAGGAAGCTTTATTTAGTACAAGTGAAGTCGGATATTTTCAAAATTTTTTCCTTAATCAATATAGTTTAAGTTCTCAGTCAACTCCTTATTTTCTATTAGAAGGCGCATCTATTACTAAAAGTGTTGATCAAATAAAAATAGTGCCAGATATTACTGAATTTGTATCTCAAAATGATGTTAAAATGCTAGATACCTTTGGAGATGCGATTACAAAATTATGTGAGCAATGGATTACAAAAGGTGGTAAAGAAGTTGAGAAAATTAGAGATACAAAAGTTGATACAGGGGAAGAAGAGAAGCAACTCGCGATACTTAATAAAGAAATACAAGCTGAAAAAGAACGGGAAATAGAAAAAACTCCAGAAGAATTAGTAAAACTCGGAAAATACAAAATCAATGATAAAACTGGAGAACTAAATAATCATCTTAGCACGCTCAAAAATAGTGTTGATAGTTTGAAAAACGCAATTAATCAACGTGACCTCTTTTTGGTTGAAGAAAGTTTAAAAGATATCGATGTAAAATATCGAGAGTTAGGAGATTCAATAACCAGAAATAAGAATGAAATTGCTCAATTACGAAAAAATGTGCAGCGTGAAATCTCCGATCTTGAAAAAACAAAGCAACAAAAACTCCGAGAATTAGAGCGTAAAAAATCTGAAGTTGAAAAACAAATAGAAGCAAAACATAGTGGTCTTAGTAAAGATTTAACTTCTGCCGAGGATGTAGTAGCACAAATCAAGACAGAAAAACAATCTTGTTTAGATAATATCGAATCAATGAAAGATAAAGAAATGAGCAATGTCCAAAACTTCTTCAATAATTACACTCTTGAAATAAAAACTCAAAATGTCATAGTAGGCATCCCTATTTATATATTCTTCTTTATAGATCCTAATACAAATAGAACCACTGAAAGGGCTCCTGTACTCCCAATATTAATTGATGGAGGGAAAATTGTAAGTACTAAAGTTAAAGCAAGCTTTAGACAAAAGCTCAGGGATTTAATGAATAAAGAAAATTCAATGATCGAGTTAGTTGAAACTCAAGGAGATAAAAACAATCTAATGGAAATGAAAAACTTAGATACACGCTTAGAAGATGCAATCAATGATTTACGGATAAGGAAAATCTTAAATAAGAAGCAAGCAGACACTGCTAAAAGTATTATTGCAAATCTCGTTTGGTAGTACTAAATTATTTAATTATCTTCTTTTTCAAATCTTT
Source organism: Promethearchaeota archaeon (assembly GCA_019058365.1). Taxonomy (GTDB): domain Archaea; phylum Asgardarchaeota; class Lokiarchaeia; order Sigyniarchaeales; family SOKP01; genus Loki-b32. The sequence goes on from JAHPZE010000028.1 coordinate 20,544, forward strand.
TTATATTTAAGATTTTGAAAACTCTCGTTTTTATTTGAAATACCAAACTGCCCCCAACAAAACTTTTAAATATAAATTCATCATATTTGTAATTCACAGATATCTCAATTAAAAATTTAGATTAATTAGGGTGAAACTATTTGAAAAAAACTAAAAAAATGCTAATTGTGTTAATGATTTTACTAGTAATTAATTTGGTTGGTTTTATACCGAAAAACTTACCTGATAATTCTGAAACCAATTCTAATTTTCAAGATGGACCAACTCCTATTCTTAATAGCGGAGATCAAATACTTCTGCATACATATGATTTTGAAGATCAGACTTTAGGCCAAGATCCTACCTATGAAACTTTTACTATTGATGAATCTTCTGGTGATGTGTATATTGACGATTTAGGCGATGCACAGCATAAATCTATGGCATTACATAAAATAGGTACAACAGGCAGAGTATGGGTTAAAGATAATTTTTCACTCGAGGGTGAAACTTATGTCTCTGGTGAATACCATTTAAAAGTATATCATGATAATTCTGGATTTGGTATAAATTTGAATTCAGCAAATGGTGAATATATCTTAGCTATGGTATGGTGGAATGGAGAAATAAGAGATAATGTAGGTGGTACTTTTCTTGCTAATTATGCATTGAACCAATGGATAGATGTTATTATTTATTTTGACCTTAACGTAGGTTGGATGTTTGATCTTAATGGGGTCAGATACGGCGCTGGGTATAGTTTTCCTTTTTTTGGAGCTTTTACTGCAAATGCAGAACATATTTGGATGACCTCTTTCGTATCTGGTGGTGGTGATGGCTATTTCCGCGTAGATGATATTTCTGCCTATTATAATATTATAAACATTCTTAGCCCTTTAAATCAAACCTATACAAATGCTATGAGTGGGTATTATCCTGCTACGTATGGATTTGAAAATGACTTAGATGGATTTCTTCCTTCAGAATGGACTGATATTTCTGCAGGAACAGCAACCTCAACAGTTGAGGGTGAAATATTTAACCATAAAAAAGTGCTAAAAGCCTATGATCCTGGCTCTGGATCATGGACTGATACAAATATTACCTTTTCTCCACAAATAAGTGGAATAATAGAATTCTGGGTCTTAAAAGAGTCGGGGGGCGATGGTTCACCGTGTGATTTTAATCTTAGAGGCGACAATAAAAGTGCCGGTTACTCTGACGCAGTCCGCTTATTAATTGATGATAGTAATTGGGGTAATACTTTTTATTCAGCGGGTTACGGATATTTTGCTGTGGATAAATACTCTGATGATCAATGGTTTCATATACGGATAGATTTTAATTGTAGATCTAATAAGTATGATCTCTATTTAGATGGATTAAAGGTGATAGATCAAGCTAATTTTTACTATACCGAGAATTATATCGACCATATACGGTTTGCTAGCTCAAACGGTCGAAGTGGTACTTATTATATAGATGCACTTAGTTTTTCATGGGATCCTTATTATAATATAGGAGATAATTTACATGAAGGCTTATTAATCAGTGTTGATACAGAAATACCTCTTGAATCGATGAGTTATTCACTAGATAATCAACCAAAAAGAGCTATTTTAGGAAATATTACCATCCAGATGCCCGAAGATGGGCTTCATTCAATCCAAATATTTGGCGTAGATATATTTGGTACACATTATCAATCGGATATCAGATATTTTACTGTAGATTTTCCAATAGATATAATCACTCCTGAAGCAAAAATCTATACTGGACCGATGAATGGGTATTATCCTGCGACATATGGATTCGAAGAAACAATTACAGATACTTTACCATCTTACTGTGATTTTGCTACTGGTGGAACTAGCCCAGATGGTCCTGGTTCCTATGCGAGAGTTATTGATAATTGGACCGATGGTGCAGGAAATTTACATAAAAAGGTATTTAAAACATATGATCGGACTAGTAGTAGTACGGCACATTCTTCACTTTATTTTACAAATGAAGGTTCTGAAATATGTCGAAATTGCACAATTGAATTTTGGGCCTGCAATACGAATACAGGTAACTTCTACCACACGTATTTTGAAATAATCGGAAATTTAGGAAGTATGGTGCAATTTGAATGGGATTCAGGTGGTACATCAAATGATCCCGAAATAAGAATTACTCCTGGGACTGGAGAGTTCGGTACGGGTGTATATCATGAATGGAATAGATGGTATCGATATTCTATTGATATTTCTTGTGATGGTGGTTATTTGGGATTAGGAGCAAATCAATTTCGATTTCGAATTTATGATGAGATTGGTAATCCGATTTACACTTCTGCTGATTTGGATTTACTTACTACACATCCAACAGGTGGTCCATACAGATATCATGTGTTATCGACTGAATCTCAATCTGATGTTTCTCACTATCTTGACGGTTTTGGAATCACTAGTTTGCAAGATAATTATGAAATCGGAGTTAATCTTAATGAAGGTTTATTACTCAGTTTTGAAAATAATACGAATTTTGATTGGACAGGATATACTATAGACGGGTGTATTAATAAGACAATTTTAGGGAATACTACAATTCCCTTGCCTAAGGATGGTCCACATTCAATAAAGATATATAGTAATGACTCAATAGGAACAACATATCAATCCAATATATGTCATTTTTCGGTTCATCACATCAATATTCGAACTCCTGAAGATATTATCTATACTACTCCAATGAGTGGATATTATCCTGCCACCTACGGGTTTGAAGATGAGATTACAGGTACTTTAGGGTCTAATATAAAATTTGTGGATTGGGATAATCATGAAACATCTACAATCTTAGATGAATTAGACGGTCATAAGAAAGTTTATCAAATATATACTGCTGGAGGTTGGGACACTATAAGAAATTATTGGGATACAGCTCTTTTCAATGTCACTTATGAAATGTGGATGAGAGTGGATGATGCTAATGAAAAACATCGATTTTCTCTCAGTGAACTTGATACCGGAAATGATGATGGTAATGCAATAGTTCATCTAATGGTGGAAAATAATAGTTTCTATTTGGTTGATGACGCTACAGCTAATGTAAGGGTTATTACTTCTTTTGCTTCAGATACATGGTACCATTTAAGAGTTGATGTTTTTTCTGATAATACTTTAGATTTATATCTTAATGACGTAAAGTTGCTTTCTAAGAATCAAACTTCAAATGACTTAACCACAGGAATAAATGGAACATTTTTTAAAGAATATGATGGGGCATCTAAATGGTTAATAGATGCTGTGGGGTATTCTGGGGATCCAAATTATAATATTGGAGATAATTTGAATGAGGGTTTACTCTTAAGTTATGTAAATTTTACATCTCTTGATTGGCAAGGATATTCTTTAGATGGACAATCCACTAAAACAATTTTAGGAAATACTACAATTCCTATGCTTAGTGATGGAAGTCATTATATTCAAGTTTTCGGGAATGATACCTTAGGTGAACCATATTGGTCTAACACAAGACATTTTACGATAGATACAGGTTCTTTTTTTAATATAAGGACTCCAGAAAACAGAACTTATTATGCACCAATGAAGGGATATTACCCTGCAACTTTTAGTTTTGATAATGATAAAGAGGGAAATGATCCCACTGGATTGATTGTAGATGAAACTGGCGGAACTGCCAATATTTTAAATGAGTTAGACGGTCATAAGGGAGTATTGGAACTACATGATGTGAATGCAGATCTGGTTAACATTACACATGATTTTAACTTAATAGAATATGGAACTGTAGAGTGTTGGATACGATCTGATGATGTAACACAACGTACGTTTATAGAATTAAGATATGGGTCTTCATTAGGCATTTATTTGATCATAAGAGATGATGATTGGATGTATTGGGGATCTTCGGGTATAGTATCGCTACAAAAAGCTAGTGGTGGTAATATGGATACACCGTTAGACAATATCTGGTATCATATTAGAATTGATTTTGAATGTGGTGATGGTAATTATACAGAATTAAGGGAAGATCATTGGAGAGTATATATTGATGGAATAAAGAGTGCTGAACTAGATTTCTTTAATGGTAATCATCTTAATGGAATTAATAGCATAGTTCTTCGAACTCATCTCGGTCTTAGTAATTATTATTCCTACTTTGATGCGCTTGGATACTCATGGGATCCTTATTATAACATTGGAGATAACATATATGAAGGTTTATATCTTAGTTTTACACAAAACTCTGAATTAAACTGGATTGACTATTCATTAAATGGACTAAGTAACAGAACGATTTTTGGAAATATAACTATTCCCTTTTCGAATTTAAATGAAGGAATTAATAATATTCAATTATTTGGTGAGGATTTTAGAGGAATTTTATATGAATCTGAAATTAGATACTTCTCAGTTGGTTATGGGATAAATATTATAACCCCCGAAGATAAGATTTACACAGAACCTATGAGTGGATATTATCCTGCGACATATGGCTTTGAAAGCGATCTTCCGGGAGCAGACGCAAAAGATTGGACACACGCAATAGTAGGAAGTACTCACTCATATGTTGTCGATTCATACAAAGGACATAAGAGAGTATATGAGTTATATGATAATGCCGGAGGAAATCCTGATACTTATACAAATTATAATGATCAACTTTCTGGAACAGTAGAGGCATGGGTTCTTGTAACTCTTTCGGATTATGTTATTTATATTGATATTAACCAAGGTGGAAGTCCTGTAATAAGGCTAATCCTTAAAGCTGGAGCATATCTTATAGCCTTGAATAATTCAGTACAAGCTAATATGACAGAATATGGGATTATAAAGGAGGATCAATGGTATCATATTAGGGTCGATTTTCGTTCAGCTTTGGCAGGAGCTTATATGGGATTAGCAGGTGATTCTTACAGGATTTATTTAAATGATACACAGTCTAATTCAGATTTACTAGTAAATATTCCATCAGCTCAAGTAAATAGATTGGGATTTACAACAGGATGGTCATTAGCTGATCCAAATTATTATGCATATTTCGATGCTGTAGGGTATTCTTGGGACCCAGACTATAACATTGGAGATAATTTAAATGAAGGATTATTACTCAGTTTTGAGAATTCTACAGCTCTTTATTGGCAAGGGTATACTTTAGATTTTCAACCTATTAAGACAATTTTAGGAAATACTACTATACCAATGCCTCTGGATGGTGAACATATAATTCATGTATTAGGTAACGATTCATTAGGAGAGTTCTATCAATCCAAATTGCGTCATTTTGAAGTTTGTAGTATAAATATAATCACTCCTGAAAACAAGACATATATTGAACCGATGAGTGGTTATTATCCTGCTACTTATGGTTTTGAGAGTGATAAAGATGGGGCGCTTCCAAGAGATTTTATTAATCTAAGTATGTCTGGATGTAATCTAAAAGTTATTTCTGAGTTGGATGGACATAAAAAAATCTTAGATTTAGATGATCCCGTTGCTGATGGTCACGTGTCTATGAGGAATAACCTAACAATACCCCAAGCATATGGTGCAATGGAATTTTGGGTTAGAAGTACTAATATTAACAAACCTTTTCAACTTGAATTTCAAGATAGCTCCTTAAATGTTTTAGCAGGTCTTCAACTTATGGATTCGACTTGGAAAGGGTTAAATCCGTCATGGACAATAATACCGGGATTAGGGACTCCATTGGTCAATAATTGGCATCATATAAGAATAGATTTTGAATGTACAGTTGGAAATTATACAGGTTTATCTCAATATACATTAAGATATACGGTAGACAATACATTATCAGCAATTTTACCATTTTTAACTAATTGTTCACAACTAGATACAATTCTATATTGGACAAGCACATCTAATGATAATTATCATATCTATTTAGATGCGTTGAGCTATTCATGGGATCCTTATTATAAAATTGGAGCTAATTTATATGAGGGATTATTGCTTAGCTATGAAAATCAAACAGTTTTAGATTGGCAAGGATATTCTCTGGATGGTCAATCTATCAAAAATATTTTAGGAAATACAACACTAATTATGCCCGAGAACGGATTACATAATATTCAAGTTTTAGGCAATGATTCATTAGGTTTTATGCGATATTCTCAGTTTAGATATTTTACAGTACAATATTTCCCAATCGAGATAATCACTCCTCAAAATAAGACCTATACTGAACCGATGAGTGGTTATTATCCTGCTACTTATGGTTTTGAAAATGATGAGAACAACAATTTTCCAAAAGGATGGACCAACAACTCTGGGCAATATGGTTATGCTAAAGTTATTGATGGAATTGGTGGACATAATAAGGTTTTGGAATGTTACAGTGGTACAGAAGATGGTTCTCGGATTGCTTCGAGTAACTTCTTTGATCCGCAAGAGTATGGCTCATTTGAATTTTGGTGGTATAAATCTTCAAATTATACATCAGCAGCAATTATAGATATTTGGGGAGAAACTCCGGATGTTTGCATATCGATTAGAGCAGATCACTGGCCAAGTGCTAATAATGATAAAATTGAATATCAAAGTGCTTCTGGTTATCAAGATACGGGATATCCTTATTATGCTGATAATAAGTGGATGCATTTTCGTATAGATTTTAATTGCTCATCGGATACCTATAGTCTTTGGATAGATCAAGTACAGTATCTTGATAATATTGATTTCGTTAATTCAAAGAACGAAACTGGTGTTAATCAAATACGATTTGATAGTTACAATGCTGGAAACGCAGTTTTATATTATGTTGATGCTTTAGGATTTTCATGGGACCCAAACTATAACGTTGGAGATAATCTTTATGAAGGTTTATTAATTAGTTTTGAAAGTAGTATTGATCTCAATTGGCAAGGATATTCTTTAGACTTTCAACCTATTAAAACAATTCTAGGAAATACCACCATTCCAATGCCATCTGAAGGATTACATACTATTCAAGTGATTGGGAATGATTCATCAAGTACTATGCGATATTCACAACTTCGATATTTTACATATGTATCTGATATCTTTCCTCCTACTATAACAATCAATTCGCCACTTTTGAATGCACTTTTCGGCAATGCTGCACCGTTTTTTAATTTGACTATCTTAGATCCAGATGTAAATACAATATGGTATACCTTTGATGGGGGTTTAATAAATCTCACAATTACTTGGAATTTTGGATATCTCGATCAAACTGAATGGGATAAAATTGGAAATGGTACTGCAACCATCAGGTTTTATGCAAATGATACAATTGGGAATACAGGGTTCGAAGAGATAACAATTAGAAAGGACATAATATCCCCAGATATTACAATTGTTTCCCCGAGTTTTAATGATCTCTTTGGAAGTACTGCACCATCATTTAGTTTTAACATTATTGAACCAAATTTAGATAGTAGATGGTATACATTAGACGGTGGAGTAACAATTATTCCAATTTCAGGACCTACAGGATCTATAGAACAAGCAGAATGGTATAAGTTTGGCAATGGGACTGTTACTATTAGATTCTATGCAAATGATTCGGTTGGAAATTCTGGATGGGAAGAGGTAACAGTTAGAAAGGATATACTCCCTCCCTTTATAACGATTACTAACCCGATAGAGGATCGAGTATTTACAGAGAGAGCGCCAAATTTTGATTTAACTATAAACGAAGGAAATTTGGATCAGATATGGTATACTTTAGATAATGGATTAATAAATAGAACTTGTGCACTTTCTGGACAAATTATTCAAGAGTATTGGAATGCATTGCCACCTGGAGAATACACTCTAAGATTTTATGCTACTGATACATTGGGCCATGAAAGCTTTGCGGAAGTAATGATTAGGAAAATAGAATCCCCTGCTATATATAGTTATAATATAATTATACTTTCTCTAGTAATGATATTCAGTTTAATATCAATTTCATGGGAAATTAAGAAAAGAATAAAGTAAATTCTATTATTAAAAAAATTTAAGGATAAATATTAAAAGATCAATTAAATAAAAATAAATAATTGAATGGTGGATTTTAATGACAGAAATTAGAATACAAAAATTAACTTTTATAAGATTAATTTATGGAATTATAATTATAATTATTTTAATCTCAGCATTTCTTCCATATTATTCTGAATTTCACCCTCCATATCCACCACCTCCCCAAACAGCTATATATGACGGCTATTTTACATATTATATGGGGTATTTGGCGTTAATTTTTGGAGGGTGGGTAGGATTTGCACTTGGTATTATCTCAATTATTCTAATGAGTCCAGAGAGAAAAAGAAAAGCACTCTTATTCGGTGGGACAGGTTTTCTTTTAATACTAATTAGCTTAATGATCTACCCCTCTATAATATCATCAAATCAGGTTTCGCCAAATCCGATATCATTTGCATCTGGTTTCTATTTATGTTTGATATTTGGGATTAGTTCAGTTGGAACGAATATATTTGCTTTTGTAAGTAAGGAAGGAGAATTAAGATTCCAACGAGTTAAATCTGGAAAAATAAAAGAAGCAAAGGTGAAACCAGTGAAAGAAAAACAAACAAAAGTTAAACCAACGAAACGTAAAACATTAGAGATTGAACCCATTGAGATCATGCAAGAAGCAGTAATTGGAACTGATTGGGAAAAAAAAGAATTCATTGCAGACAAAACAATGGAATATATCAAAACGATGCAATTTAAAACAAAAGAATTGCCTTTTTTCGAAATTATTTCAAAAATGGGCATAAAAAGAGAAGCTCTTGAAACAATTGTAGATGATATGATTTCCAACAATGAAATTGAAGCTCGCGTTAGAGATTTTGTAATCATTTTCAAAGAAATTTCAAAAGAGAAGAGGGAAGAGGGATTAAAAAAAATCAAAAACAGTCTTCAGCAAAAAATGACAGAAATCGATGAGTTAATCAACGGAAATAGATTTGATGAAGCGATAGCAAATCTAAAGCATGTAATAGACTCCGCAGAGAGTTTTCAATTAAAAGATTTTGTAAATAAAGCTAATGAAAAGATAAAACAGTGTAATACACTTAAAATAGAAAAAAGAGAGGAATTAGAAGAAGAGAGAGTTAAGGATGAGCTTCGAACCCAGCTATCAGAAATTGAAGATTTAATTGAAGATAACAGGTTTAAAATAGCACATAGAAATTTAGATAAAGTTAAAGAAATTGCCCAAGAATACAATTTATCAGAGTTTTTGAATGAAGTTGAAGAACTAAAAAATCAGTGTAATGCACTAGAGTCAGAAATTAGAAGAGATGCGGAAGAATCAAAAGCTAAGAGTGAGATTCAACAAAAAATGCAAACAGTTACCAAGCTAATTGATCAGAAAAAGTTTGAGATAGCAATTAGTAATTTAGAACAAGTCATTGAGGATGCTAAAACATTTGAATTAAAAGAATTTGTGAAAGAGGCAGAAGAAAAGATAAAAATATGCAAAGAGCTTGAAATTGAATGGAGGAGAGACCAAAAACAGAGGGCAAAGGATGATCTTAAAACAAAAATGTCTGAAATCAGTATTTTAATCAAAGAGAGTAAAATCAAAAATGCACTTAAACAATTAGATTCAGTTAAAGAAATCGCCCAAGAATACGAATTCTCAGCGTTTTTAAAAGAAGCGGATGAAAAAGTAAAGGAATGTCAAGTACTTGAACAGGAAATTAGAAAAGACAAGGATCAAGTTAAAATTGAAAAGAAATTAAATAAAAAATTGTATAAAATTGAAAATTTAGTTGAATCCAATCAATTTTATGATGCAATTTTAAATTTGGTGGACATTAAGGAAGTAGCAAGACAATATGAACTTTCTGATTTATTAGAGAAAATTGAAGAAAAAATAGAATATTGCAAAAATTTTCAGTTTAATACCAAGAATAAAATTAAGAATACAATTTTGAATTATAGATCAAAATTAGCAAGACTGGATATATCCGATATATCCGAAAAAAGCGAGATTCAAGATGAAAATCTAATTGAAAAAGTAATTCTTGAAATGATTAATAATCGAGAAATTAATGCCGAATATTTTTCAAGTTCAAAATCAATTGCCTTTTATCAAAAGGGAAAAGAAGCAGTCCCTGTCGCGAAAGTTGAAGAACTAAATAAACAGAGAGTCTTTCTAAGTTATTCTACTTTGGATGCTGAGCTTTTTCAAATTTCAGATATTGTTAAAGAATTAGAAGTGTATCCTGAAATTAGGAAAGTATCGTATTGGCAAGCAGATAGTAAACAAAATATTGTAGAATTCATGGAAGATACCCTTAAAAATACTGATATTTTCGTACTTTTCTGCTCTAAAAACTCGGTAAAATCCAACGCAGTTAAAGACGAGTGGCAAGCCGCCTTCCAAATGAGAAAAAAAGGAATGGTAAAGATTATTCCTGTATATGAAGATGAAGACGATATTCCTGTCTTATTATGGCAGATGTTAAACGTTAAATATACAAAAGAGGATTTTAGCAGCTTTATACAAAAATTATATGAAGAAATCCTAAGAGGTTTGGAAAAGCAAGTTTCTCCTAAAGCATAATATTAAATTTCTTTCTTGTTTTATTTTTCTGTCCTTAAACTGAATAATTCTTATTCATAATATTCCATTGATTGCCCACAGCATTCTGGAATAGGTTGATAAGCACACTCATCGGAGCAACAGCATAATAAGTAATCATCCTTAACCATCATTGATTTATTACAACATATTGGGACTTCTTTCCTCGCTCCACATACATTACAAACTAATTCTGGTATTTTAATCATCTCCTATAGTTTAAAATTTCATTTTTAATAAGAAAAACAAGAAACAAAAACGCTTCTCTAATATATTATAACAATAACTAAATTATCAGTTTCTCAAATTAAGAAAATATTTAAATTTATTTTCAAATTAGTAATTTCAAATTTGGTTCAGAATATATTCAGCCAACAAATTATTTTTTCTCTTAAATTACATCTTTGGGAAAGTTTTAAATAATAATTTCTTCTCTTAATTTATAACAATAATGTTAAGTGAAGAAATTCAAGTAAAATAAAATCAAATAAAAATTTGGAGTGATAATGATATTATGGAATTAGAAAAACGCGAAATTTTTGAGGAACAAATTAACGAATATAAAAAATTACGACCTCTTTATAAAGAATTTCATAAATACATGAAAAAAGTCCTTAAAAATGTCGTGAGAGGCTATTCATCTGAATTTATCATACAAGGAAGAGTAAAGAAAATCTCTAGCTTTGCAAATAAATTATTTAAATCAGAAACAAATATTACTATTCCTTTTTTAGAAATTAATGATATATGTGGATTTCGGATAATTTTACCCAATATTAATGAACTAAATACAGTTAGTGAAGCAATTCGAGATAATTTTTTATTTGATACAGTAAACGGTCATGAAATGTCCGAATTAAATGAAATTAGTGCTTCTTTAGGACATTTCCAAACCTATGTTGTTCAATTGATGCCTGAATTAAAGCTATATGAAAGACTTGAATTAAAAATACCAGACGAAATTTTTAATTTAAAAGCAGAAATTCAAATATGTACATACTTGAGTTATGGATGGGCTGCAAATCATTATAAAGTCTTTAATCAATATGAATTTAAAGTACCTAAGCCGTATGACCAAGAACTCAATCGAGTAAAATCTTTATTGACTATTGAAGATGAATCATTGAATAAAATTATGAAGAAAATGCGAGATTATAAATCTACAATAATTACGTATATGTCAAATGATAAAATCAAATCTGAAATTGAAAGATTAGAAATGGTATATAAAGCAGACAAAGAAAACTTTAAGAATGGTTATAGAATAGCAAAATTAGCAATGGCAATTAACGATATGGATAAGAGTATTGAAATATTGAACGAATTAATGAAAACTGAATCCTTTAAACAAGCATCAGAATTAGAAGTAGCAGAGATTTTAACAGATCTTGGGATATCTCATCATAAAAAATATAAAAAAAACCCTATGAGTAATGAATTCTTACGAGGGCAGAATTATTTAAAAGAAGCAGCTCAAAGAAATCCTTTTGATTCTAATGGATGGTCATCATTAGGAGGCACTTATAAAAGTCAAAAAAATTATCCCAAAGCTTTAGAATGTTATAAGCAAGCATTGAAAGTGAAACCCGGAGATCCCTATCCATTAGGTAATTATTTAATCTTAATAATTCAACAAACGGGAGATTTAATCCATATTGAAAGAAATTATGATATGATCCAAAAAGCCATAAAAAAACGAATAAGACAAATAGAAGTAATGGTTGATGCTCCATGGGCTTTTTTTGATGTAGGTTTATTTAATTTATTTCTTGGAAATATTAATGAAGCTTTAGATTATTATTTAAAAGGAATAAGATATAGTTCCGATATTTGGATGATTGAAACTACTCTAGATACATTAAATAATCTTAAAATAATAGAAGATAAAATAAAAAGTATTAGTTTGGTGAGACAAGTTCTACGATTGGGGATGATTTTTCATCCAAATGTAATCGAAAAAACAGATAAAATGATTAATGAATCTACGTTGGTATTAGATTCTGAAATGAAACAAATGGAAACAAAATTTGATGAATCTATTGTAATTATTGCTGGTGGGACAGATAAGCGTATAGAAAGAAATTTGGAAGTATTTAATAATAATTTAATTGATGCTTTCAATAATTTTAAAGGTATCATAATTTCAGGTGGTACTACATCAGGAATTAGCAATACTGCAGGAGATATTCAAGAAAAATATCCTAATAATATAAGAACTATTGGTTACTTACCAAGTCATATGCCAGCTCATGTTGAACTAGATAAAAGGTATTCTTCAATTCATTTTACAGAAGGAAAAGATTTCAGTATTAGAGAACCTATTCAATATTGGTATGATATTATGAAATCTGGTATAGTCCCAAATAAGGTAAAACTTATTGGAATTAATGGTGGAAACATAGCTTCATTTGAGTTTCATTTAGCTATCGTTTTTGGGGCACAAGTAGGTATAATGAGAAATAGTGGAAGAGCTGCAACTGAATTGATTAATGATCCAAGTTGGGAAGATCCCTCTGGACCGGAATATGGCTATAGACCTAAAAAATTGTTTAAAGTGCTTAAGAATTCTCCTGAAGATATCTATAATTTTTTAACAAAACCATTCATTGTGGATCCAGATATTGAAAATATCCAGAAATTATTGGTTCAGCATCGAGAAAGTGGTGCTAATCAATATGAGTTAAATTTTACCACTGAAGATGTTGATAACACCATTTTTTCTGGTTTTCTCACTGCATTGGATCATATTGCAAGTCATGCATTAAAAGTAGGAGAAATATTATCAATAAAATTTAGCCTTGGGCATCTATCGGGTGGATTTTTTACAAATAGAGAATTTAAAGTGGTGTTTTTACTGAATGAGATTCCATCACCGACTTTAGAAGATAAAATTATTAAATTCATTAAGGATGTTGAAGATAAATTTAGTGATACGTTCCATAAACTTCATTTGAGCTGTCAAAGCTATTTGGGTGGAAAAGAGATGAATGATATCTTATCAAATGTTTTCGGTTCTGAGATATTAAAACTTATCGGAGACACAACTGGAACTAAACCCTTAGAAATGCCAGAAGAATGTGACTAAAATATTACTTTTTTATTTTATCTAAAGAACTGCTTTTTTCTCTTAATATTTCATACTTAAAATTTTTGCTAAATAATAAAAAATCATCCTAATTGTTTTTTTACTAATACTTAAGTGAAGTACCTTTAGAAATCTTCAATAATTATGTTAAATAATAAAAGCTATAAAATTAGAAATGGTGGAGAAAAAATTGGTTAATACACTAAATCTTAATAATTCATTCAAATTATATGATGAAGCATTAAATTTAATTCCCGGTGCAATTTTAGGGATACGACGTCCATATAACTTTATTGAAGGGGAGTACCCTATATTCTTTGAATCTGCAAAAGGTGGAAAAGTAATTGATGTGGATGGGAACGAGTATATTGATATGTTATGCGCTTATGGCCCAATAATCATAGGTCACAGGGAAGAAGAAATCGATAATGCTGTTATTGAACAAATACGCAATAAAGGATTCTGTATGTCTTTAACTCAACAAGTTCAAAATAAATTGGCAAAAAAATTACGAGAATTGATACCATGTTGCGAGAAATTAGTATTAATGAAGATGGGAACTGATGCAACAACAGCAGCAATAAGGGTAGCAAGAGCCTATACGAAAAAAGTTAAGATCCTTAGCTGCGGTTATCATGGTTGGTATGATGCCTTCAGTGAAGTCCATGGAATTGAAGCAGGCATACCTAAGAAATTATATGAAGACTTTTTTGAATTTAAGTTTAATAATCTAGAAGAAGTTGAAAATATATTTAAAAAACATACGAATGAAATTGCGGCTATTATTATAAATCCAATCCATACACCAGGTGGTCGAGAAGTTGAGATGCCTAAACCAGGATTCTTGAAAGGTATACGTGAATTAGCAACTGAAAATAATGCTTTATTAATATATGATGAGATTAGAACTGGTTTTCGAGTAGACATGGGAGGAGCACAAAAAATGTTTGGAGTTATTCCTGATCTTGCTGCATTTGGTAAAGCCATGGGAAATGGATACCCTATAAGCACTCTTGTAGGAAAAGCAGAATTCATGGATGTATTAGTAGAGAAAGTATTTTTAAGTTCAACCTTTTTCCCTAATAGTCTCGCTCAAATAGCATCTCTTAAGACAATTGAAATACTTGAACGTGAAAAAATATTAAGCAATATTCGTCAAAAGGGAATTCAATTTGCAAGTCAAGTTAAAGAGAGTATTGAAGACAGTGGTGTTCCTTGCATCTATTCGGGAGAGCCTTGGATGCCATATATTACTTTTATTCCGGATAAAGATTTACTCTATAGAAAACTAAGAGAAGAATTCTATAGACAACTCATTAGACGGAAAGTATTCCTTCAACCTTTCCATCATGGTTATATATGCTCACGACATTCAGAAGAAGATATGAATTATGCAGCAAATATGATTGATGATTCTTTGAAGGAAATTAAGAAATTGTTATGAATAATTAAAATTAGAGTGAAAAATTTATGGAAAAATTGATTATAACTGCCGCTATAAGTGGAGCAGAGGTCACAAAGGAAAATAACCCCAATATTCCATATACTGCAGAAGAAATAGGAAAGGAAGCTGAATTTGCTTATAAGGTTGGAGCTAGTATCATCCATTTACATGTTAGGGAAGATGATGGAACTCCTACTCAAAAAAAGGAAAGATTTAGAGAATGTATTGAAGAAATTAGAAGAAGAGTTCCTGATGTAATCATTTTACCTTCCACTGGTGGTGCTGTAGGGATGACAAACGAGGAAAGACTTCAACCTATTTATTTAGAGCCTTCTCCTGAAATGGCTACATTAGATTGCGGAACAATGAATTGGATTGGCGGAGATGAAATCTTTCTCAACACTGAGAATACAATAATCTATTTTGTCCAAGAGATGAATAATCGGGGAATTAAATATGAATTAGAATGTTTTGATAAAGGAATGATTGATACCGTTTTAAGATTGCATAATAAAGGATATATTAAAGGTCCTATGCACTTTAATTTCATGTTAGGTGTAAAAGGAGGAATTAATGCTTCAGTAAGAGATTTTTTATTCTTAGTTAATAGTATTCCTAAAAATTCTACATTTAGTATTGGAGCTATTGGTAGGTATGAATTTCCGATGATTACGTTATCTATAATAATGGGAGGGCATGTTCGAGTTGGTTTTGAAGATAATCTTTATTTATCTAAAGGGATATTAGCAAATTCTAATGGGGAACTGGTAGAAAAAGTTGTTAGAATAGCACATGAACTAGGGAGAGAAATTGCAAAACCCGATGAAGCACGCAAAATCCTAAGTTTAATATAATATAATTTATTTGAGTTTTGTAGGATGAAAATATGTATAAGGAATTAGCAAAATACTATGATTTAATCTATTCGTGGAAAGATTATAAGGGAGAAGTCAGTAAAATTAAGGAATTGATTAAGAAATATAAAAAATCTGATGGTAATAAATTATTAGATGTTGGTTGTGGAACAGGAAAACATTTGGAATATCTTAAAGATGAATATTCTTGTATTGGTACGGATATTAATGCAAAAATGTTGGATATTGCAAAAGAAAAGGTTAGCGATGTAATTTTCGCCCTATCAGACATGATAACTTTAAAGCTCAAAGATAAATTCGACATAATTTTATGTTTGTTTAGTTCAATTGGGTATGTAAAAACATATCCAAATTTAAAAAAGACAATAATTAACTTTGCCAATCATTTAGAAAAAGGAGGAATAATAATTATCGAACCATGGTTTACAAAAGATGCCTATTGGGTAGGACACCCCGGTATGACCACTTACGATGGTGAAGATATTAAGATTGCGAGATTAAATACAGCAAAATTAAAAGATGGTCTTTCAGTTATGGAAATGCATCATTTAATTGTTGAAAGAAATGAAGATGTTAAGTATTTTGTTGATCATCACGAATTAGGACTCTTTGAAATTGAAAAGTTTTTAGAGATTATGATTGAAGCTGGATTAAAAGCAGAATTTTTGAAAGATGGCTTAATGAAAGATAGAGGTCTCTATATAGGAACAAAATCATAAAAATTTTTACACATTTATAAATTTGAGTGATAATATGAAGAAAGGATCCAAATATGGGACACATAGAGTTCTTGAACCTAAGGGTTCTTTACCCCAATCCGCAATTAAAATTTCTAATGATATGGAAATATTTGATAATGAAATTTTAATAGATGTTGATTATTTGAACATTGATTCAGCTAGTTTTAAACAATTAGCAGAAGAAGCAAAAGGAAATATTGATAAAATCAAAAATAAAATCATAGAAATTGTTAGAGAAAAAGGTAAAATGCAAAATCCAGTGACTGGGTCTGGTGGAATGCTCATGGGGCGTGTAGTAAATATCGGTGATTCTTTAAAAGATAAAATTGATTTGAAAATTGGAGACAAAATTGCTACCTTGGTATCACTTTCATTAACACCGCTTAGAATAGATAAAATTTTAAATATTCACCCTGAAATTGATAGAATAGAAATCAATGGAAAAGCTATTCTTTTTGAGAGTGGAATATATGCGAAAATTCCTAAAGATATTGAATATACATTGGCACTAGCTGCTCTTGATGTTGCAGGAGCTCCAGCACAAGTAAAAAAACTTGTTAAAGAAGGTAATGTAGTATTAATTCTGGGGGCTACAGGAAAATCAGGTTTATTGTGTTCCTACATGGCAAAAAAAATGGTTGGTAAAAAAGGAATAGTCATTGGACAAGCAAGAAATGAATCGCGCGCAGCATTTCTTAGAAACACAAATTTTTGTCATAAGATTATTATAGGTGATGTTCTAAATCCTATAAATATATTAGAAGAGACCTTAACTGTGAATGATGGAAAAGAAGTAGACATTTCAATCAATTGTTTAAGCATACCTAATACAGAAATGGCTAGTATTTTACCAGTAAGAGACGGGGGAATAGTTTATTTCTTTTCTATGGCAACAAGCTTTACTAAGGCAGCTTTAGGTGCTGAAGGAGTAGGAAAAGATGTTACAATGATTATCGGTAATGGATATACAAAAAATCATGCGCAAATTACGTTGGATTTAATACAAGAATCAGAAATGCTAAGAAAAATCTTTAAAGAAAAATATATATCATAACTTCTTGTTGTTAGAAAATCTATATTCGAAGCTAATATTTTCCCCTAATTTTGCTATGTTTTATGGTTTTCTCGTAAAAAAAAATTTATTTGAAATTCTTTTCTTTACCTTATTTTCAAAACAACTTTAAATTTTAGTTAAATTTTAATGAAAAATTATTGAAATGGATTTTATTAAAAAATGAAAAATTAGATAAATTATTTGAGGATAAACGTTTTTAATTAAATGTCAGTTAAGTTAAATATCACAGATATTAGTGAATTAAATTATGAAAGTTAATAGACGTAAAGAGTTATTTAGTAATGTTAACGATAAGGATTGGAATGATTGGCATTGGCAGGTTAGAAATAGGATAACAACTTTGGAAGAACTCAAAAAATATATTACCTTAACCAAGGAAGAAGATGATTCTCGAATTTTAGAGGAATATAGAATGGCAATTACCCCCTATTATTTATCCTTAATTGATCCTGATGATCCATATGATCCTATTAGAAAACAAGCAATTCCAACTACTCATGAATTAAATAGATGTCAAAGTGACTTGGAAGATCCACTAAGTGAAGATATTGATTCTCCAGTTCCTGGTTTAACTCATCGATACCCTGACAGAGTCTTATTTTTGGTAACAGAGAAATGTTCAATGTATTGTAGACATTGTACACGGAGAAGATTTGCGGGACATCTTGATATGGGACCGCAACCATCACAGATAGATGCTTGTATTGAATATATAAAAAATACTCCTTCAATTAGAGATGTGCTCTTATCTGGAGGAGATGCGTTATTAATGTCTGATGAAAAATTAGAAGAAATTCTCAAGAAATTGAAACCAATAACTCATGTAGAAATTATACGTATAGGTTCTAGAGCTCCAGTAACTAATCCTTTCCGTATTACTCCGGAATTATGTGAAATGCTGCAAAAATATCATCCAATTTGGTTTAATACACATTTTAACCACCCAAATGAAATAACAGAAGATTCTAAAAGAGCCTGCGAGATGTTAGCTAATGCAGGGATGCCTCTTGGAAATCAATCCGTTTTATTAAAGGGTGTAAATGATTGTATTCATATAATGAAAAAATTAGTGCATGAATTAGTTAAAATTCGAGTGAGACCATATTATATTTACCAATGCGACCTTTCTTTAGGTCTTGGACATTTTAGAACAAGTGTAGCTCAAGGTATTGAAATAATTGAAGGATTAAGAGGTCATACTTCAGGATTATGTGTACCTACTTTTGTTGTTGATGCTCCAGGAGGCGGTGGAAAAATACCAGTTATGCCAGGGTATACAATATCTCAAGGAAATACTCGAGTTGTATTAAGGAATTTTGAAGGAGTCATAACGACTTATGAAGAACCAAATGATTATGTACCAGACTGTCATTGTGAAGATTGTGAAAAACAAATCGGAGTTAGTGCATTACTGAGTGGTGAAAAAGTTACTATTGAACCCGCAGATCTGAAAAGGAAACTAAGAAGAAAAAAACTTACTAAATAATTCTAAAGTTTAAATAAGTTAGTTTTATTTCTGTAATTATCAAAAACACTAATTGTTTTTGTCAAGAAAATGGATTTTATGACTAACTTTCTTAATAACATCACTACATTTTCAGTTGTTTCAATAATTGGTCTCGCAAAAAATGTTAGTAAAACTACAACATTAAATTATATTATAAAAAACTTGAAAGGTTATAAGCTAGGTCTAACTTCTATTGGAAGAGATGGGGAAAAATATGATGTGATTACACTTTTACCAAAACCTCGAATATATATTAAAAGAAATACAATAATTGCGACAGCAAGACAAAGTTATGAAGCAAGTGAAGTACAAATGGAGATATTAAAAACTACTGACTTTAATACTCCATTAGGGGAAGTATTAATATTAAAAGCATTAAGCGATGGGTTGGTTGAATTAGCTGGACCATCAACCAATAAAAATTTGAAAAAACTATGCGTAGAATTAAAAGATTTAGGATGTGATCTGATTCTCATTGATGGGGCATTTGATAGGAGATCTTATGCAACACCCATCATATCTGACGCTATAATCCTTTCTACGGGAGCTTCTGTATCAGAAGATATCCAAAATGTTATTGATTTAACAGCTCATACAATTGATTTATTAAATTTAGAATGCGAGAAAGAAAAGGAAATTTCAGATATAGCTAAGGATATATTTAAAAAAGCAAAAGTAGGTATAGTGGATAATCAAACTAATATAAAATTATTAGATGTACCCACTCCTTTAGATGCTGCAAAAGATATTTCTGCAAATTTAGATGAAAAATCTAGATATGTTATAATAAATGGCGCAATTACTGATAAATTATTAGAAGATTTAATGAAATTTACACATAAATATAAGGGAGTAACGTTCCTAGTAGAAGATGCAACTAAACTTTTCTTAAGTAAAAATTTAAAGAATAAGTTCCAAAAAAAAGGTGGAATAATAAAAGTCTTACATTCCATTAAGGTTATAGCAGTTACTATAAACCCAACTTCTCCATTGGGATATCAATTTGAAAAAGATAACTTTTTAAATTTAATGAAAAAAAAACTCGATGTTCCTGTTTATGATTTGGGAGCAGGTAATTAGAATAATACAAATTAATATTAAAAGTTAAAATTGTGAATAGATTGAATGAAAAAGGAAAGCAAATTAAGAGTAAATTGAATTTAGATTTTATATTAGTAAATAAAGCGAGACAAACCGCTAAAAAAATTGCTTTTGAGACTCAAAAATTTATTGATGTTCATACTACCACAACAATAGAAAGAACAGTTTGTAGATTACTTGGGATAGATGACATTGATGAATTTAATGTACCTCTTCCTAATATTGTTGTAGACCATATCAATAAGAAGAATCGTCTAGGAAGCGGTGTTGCAAATCTAATTGGAAATGCTATATTACATACAAATCTTACACCTCAAGAAATTGCAAAAAAAGTTGCAAGGAATGAGTTAGATTTAACAGAATTATCCTTAAAAGATATTTCTGATATTAAAGCTACGATTAATGTCATTGCCCAAGAAACCTTAGTGAAGATATCTCAGAATAAGAAAAAAAGAGAAAAATTTCTTCATGGATATGGTGATAAAGAGGGACCATTGATATACGTTATTGTAGCTACAGGAAATATTTATGAAGATATAATTCAAGCAAAAGCAGTCGCAAGACAGGGCGCTGATGTAATCGCTGTCATTCGATCTACAGTACAAAGTTTACTTGATTACGTACCTTATGGTGCAACCACTGAAGGATTTGGTGGAACTTATGCTACTCAAGAAAATTTCCGACTCATGAGAAAGGCATTAGATGATGTCAGTGAGGAATTAGGTAGATACGTAAGGCTAACTAATTATTGTTCTGGTTTATGTATGCCAGAAATTGCAGCTATGGGGGCATTTGAGAGGCTTGATATGATGCTAAACGACGCCCTTTATGGAATTTTATTCCGTGATATTAATATGAAAAGAACTATTATTGACCAATACTTTTCAAGAATGATAAATGCATATGCAGGTGTAATTATAAATACTGGAGAAGACAATTACTTAACTACAGCGGATGCTTATGAAGCAGCTCACACGGTTCTTGCTTCTGAATTTATAAATGAACAATTTGCCTTACTTGCTGGATTAAGGGAAGAACAAATGGGATTAGGTCATGCATTTGAAATGAATCCTGATTTAGAGAATGGTTTTTTATATGAACTTGCTCAAGCTCAAATGACACGAGAAATATTTCCGAAGGCTCCTTTAAAGTATATGCCTCCAACAAAATTTATGACAGGAAACATATTCAAAGGGCATATTCAAGATGCATTATTTAATATAATAACTATTATGACAAATCAAAGAATTCATCTTCTAGGTATGTTAACAGAAGCAATACATACACCTTTTATGTCAGATAGAGCTTTATCTATTGAAAATGCGTGCTATATATTCAATAATATGAAATCTATTAATGAGGAGATAGTATTCAAGAAAGGGGGATTAATGGAAAGAAGAGTTGACGAGGTCCTTCATAAAGCATTTGATTTGTTGAAGGAAATCGAAAAAGAAGGGTTGTTTAAAACAATTGAAAAGGGAATTTTCGCTAACATTAAAAGACCAATAGATGGAGGTAAAGGTTTGGATGGTGTAGTTAAGAAAGAGAAAGAGTATTTTAATCCCTTTATTGAACTTATGATTAGAGAATTAACAAAAGGAGGGAACTAGAATGGGAGGAGGACAATATTCGACTGAAAAAGAAGCTTTTGATAAAAACCTTGATTTAACAAAAATCAAACCTTATGGAGATACAATGAACGATGGAAAGATGCAGGTAAGTTTTACACTTCCAGTTGAAGATGGTGATAAGGCAATTGAAGCAGCTAAAGAGCTCGCAGAAAAAATGGGATTAAAAGATCCAGAGGTTGTCTATCATTCATCATTAGACAAAGGATTCACTTTTTTCGTAATTTTTGGAAAAATAATTCATACTCTCGACTATACTAAAATTCAAGTAGAAACTGTAGAAGTAGAGGTTATGTTTAAAGATGATATAAATACATATATAAGAGATAAGATAGGGCGTAAGTTGGTTATTCTTGGAGCATCTACTGGAACTGATGCCCATACCGTTGGAATCGATGCAATTCTAAATATGAAAGGTTTCGCAGGTCATTATGGTCTTGAACACTATGAAATGATTGAAGCTTTTAACTTAGGGAGTCAAGTAACAAATGAAGAATTTGTTAAAAAAGCAATAGAACTTAAAGCTGACGTTTTACTCGTGTCACAAACAGTTACACAAAAAGATATACATGTTAAGAACTTAACTCTATTAGTGGATCTCTTAGAAGCTGAAGGAATTAGAGATCGTGTCATTTTAATTTGTGGTGGTGCAAGAATAAGTAATGAATTAGCTAAAGAATTAGGATATGATGCAGGATTTGGTCCCGGTACCCATGCAGAAATTGTAGCCTCCTTCTTTATACGAGAAATTGTGAATAAAAAGCTTACATAATTATTTAGTAAATTCTTTCATTACCATATGCGTATTAGAAACTGTAATTCCATCAATCATATCTATTTTATTTGCAAATATCTCGTATAACTCTTCAGGTGTTTCTACAACAACTTCAGCTAGTAAATCATAATCCCCTGTTAAGGACATCACTTTAGTGATTTGGGGAATTATTTTTAAATCTTCAATCACAGACTTTATTACACTAATCCCTAATTTACATAAAATAATTGCTTTTATTGTCATACCAAAATACATCCCTCCTTTATTAGTTTGGTGATTTAACAATTTTATTAATAAATAAAATCTCAATATTTTTAATATCAGTTAAAGGTTTTAATCTTGTATTAATTAGATTATAAAAATCTCTAATAGAACTTGTTTTAATATTTAATAACAAATCATGAATTCCAACTAAAGCAATAATAGATGTTATCCCGTAATATTTAAAAACGTGTAAGGTAATTCGATTTATTGCGCCTTTTTTTATTTTTAATAGCAAAACTGCCTGAACCAAATTCTTTACTTCATGAGAATACCTAAGTACGAATGTGACCCCGAGTAAAAATATGAAAATAATCAATATTTCATGAGGAAAATACTCGTTAACAAAAATTATTGAAAAGATAATAGAACCCATAGGATCAATTACGTTTAAAATACTACTCCATTGACTATAGGTCAAATTCTCAGATTTCCAATTCACATTAGCTAAAAAAATTAATAAATACGGGATAATTGTTGAAAAGATTATTAAAAAGATTAGTTCCCACTTACTTAAAATCACAAAAAAATTACTAAATTGATTAAAAAATGTTGATATTTCATAAGTTAAATCAGTTTCTATAGGTAAAATATATATGATTAGAGCTAATGGAATCATGCAAATTACTCCCATTAAAAAAGAAATTGACATTTTAATTAGAAATCGAGGTATTTTATAATTCTTGTTTTTATTAATTATTTTGGTTTCTTCCATAGAATACGCATCCCTATTAATAGCGATATAGAGAAAAGAAATTGAAATACTAAAAATTAATAAATAAATTATTCCATTTAGCGTCAAAGGTCTCCCTCTTAAAGCAGCTCCTGTACCTCCAACGAATATCAAAAGTATGATTGTAAAAAATAATATAATAATATAGAGTACTTTAAAAATGTCAAATTTCTCAAAATTCACACCTTTTTCATAAAAGGCAATAAAAATTACGCTTAAAAGAAAACCAATCATTGTAAACGTAATTGACGTAGTCTTTAAGGTCAAAAAGAAGAAAATTACATTTAGAATTATCCCAAAAAAACCTAAATAGAAGTAATATGAAATGTTTTTTATATCGAAAAATCTCCTATTCTTATGCAATAGATTTTTAAATAGCAATCGGAGTGATATGGTTTCATTTTTAGATCTTTTATTATTGATAAATACAAGAATCACTGCTAATATTAATAAGGCAAAACCAGAAATCAGAAATCTTAAAAAGATTACCATAATAATGGATACTTCTAAAAACAAATCTTCTACAACTACTGGAATAAAACTCCAGAGCAAGTTTGCTAGAATTATATTAATTATTAGTTTATTTTGCATTAGTTCATTATATTTATAGAAATTAAGAATAAACATATATTCAATAAATAAAGATCAAAAAATTTTCTTAAATATGAATATTGTTGTTCAATAATCCCATTTTCCTCCCAAACTTTTAAGGAGAACCTCTAAACTTTTAATGAATATGTTCATATAATTAAATAGTATTTTAAATAACGATAGAATGTGAAAATAGATGCCATCTTCAAAAGACTTTATAGATTTGAATAATAAATATTTTGATTCTAAAATATTTTTCCGTAAAGAGTAAGTTTCATATAGTTCACGCTGATCATGAGCATGATTATATTCAATTAAAAAATTTATGAATCCCCCCTTAGTATCTGCTTGAGTTACCGCAAAAGTCTTTTACTTAGTTCTATCTTTTAAAAATAATTCAAATTTTATATTATTCAATATTTTTTTGGATACTGAAATATCAGTGAAAAGAAGATTTAAATAATCAGTTTATATATGAGAATTAAAAATATCAATTTTTCATTAAAATACAAAAATTCTTAGTTATAATGATGAAAAAATTAAGTAAAAGATGGAAAGATTTTAAAAAAAGAAGAAAAGAAGAATTAATTCATAGGGCAATAGCCGCAGAGGGTGTAGCTAGACCAGGAATGTTTGCTATGGGGGGTGGAAATAGACCGGGAATAAGTGGCAGTAATATTGCAGGAGGTGGTCAGAATGCTGGATTAGCTTCAACAGGAGAAAAACGTACTTATAAGATGAAAAAAGGGATAAAATCCAAATAATAAAGGATTTATCAATAAAATTGGATATTTTTTGAATTATAAGTTTAATATAAATGTTCCAACAAAGTTTACGCTTCATGTTTCTTTTAATAACTTATGCTCCTTAAATCACTAAATATTTAGTCATTTTTATTTTTTTAAGGTTCTAGTTAGCGATATAAGATTATATTAATTATTCAACTTTTATTCAAGATAATCAATCTAATTTTATTAAAGATCCCATACAATTCCCAAAATCTATTAAGGAAAAATCTAAAACTTTTATGAATTCTTTCATAAAATTAAATAATAATTAGTAAAAAAAAGGTATTTGATTTTTCATGCCAACTTCAAAAGAATTTATTGAGATGGATAGCAAATATTGCGCTCATAATTATCACCCCATTCCAGTCGTTATAGCGCGTGCTGAAGGTGTTTGGGTGTATGATCCAGAAGGTAAAAAATATTTAGATTGTTTATCTGCTTATTCAAGTCAGAATATAGGTCACTGTCATCCCGAAATTGTTGCAACTCTAAAAGAACAAGCAAGCATTGTTACATTAACTTCTCGCGCCTTTCATAATACTATGATGGGTCCTTTTTTAAAAATGTTAGCTGAAGTTGTTGGACCACATATAAATGATCCTAAGAATTCTGGAATAATGTCACTCCCAATGAATACTGGAACAGAAGCAGTATCAACTGGATTAAAAGTTGCTCGAGCTTGGGGATATATAAAGAAAAAGATCCCAAAAAATGAAGCCAAAATAATTGTATGCAGAAATAATTTTCATGGAAGAACTATCACTATTGTCGGATTTAGCTCTGATATTTCAGCAGCGCGGTATTATGGACACTTTGGTCCATACACACCAGGATTTATAATTGTTCCTTATGGAGATGCTGATCAATTAGAAAATACGATATTAGAAATTGGTCCTGAAAAAGTAGCAGCGTTCTTAGTTGAACCTATTCAGGGAGAAGCAGGAGTTAAGGTTCCCCCTGAAGGGTACTTAAAAAAAATAAGAAAAATTTGTACAAAATATAATGTTTTACTGGTCTTAGATGAAATTCAAACAGGATTCGGAAGAACTGGAGAATTTTTTGCTTGCGATCATGAAGATGTGAAACCTGATATGTTATTGCTTGGTAAAGCTCTTGGAGGTGGAGTATATCCGGTTTCTGCGTGTGTAAGTACACAAGAGATTATTGGTCCTGATGTGATAAAACCTGGTACACATGGAAGTACTTTCGGCGGTAATCCTTTAGCAGCGGCAATTGGTATGAAATCAATAGATATTCACTTACGAGAGAATTTAGCAGAACGTGCTAAGAAAATGGGTGCTCATTTTTTAAAAAGATTAAAGGAAGTTGCTGAGAAGAAAACCAGAATTCCAATTAAAGAAGTTAGAGGTAAAGGATTATTAATCGCTGTTGAATTTGAGGAAGATGCCAGACAGATTGTAGAGGAATTAAAGGACAATGGAATTTTAGTAAAAGATACTCACTCTACTATCATTCGATTTGCTCCTCCGTTGGTAATAACAAGAGAAGAAATTGATTGGGCTATTGATATTATAGAAAAAGTGTTTGTAAAACAATAAAATTATTTATCTAAAATTATTTGAGTCCCAGCTTTTCCTTCTAATGCTTCCTTTATCTTTTCTATAGAAGTAATTATTGCTTTTTTTCCTCCTGTTTCCAAAAAATTTATAACTGCTTGAATTTTAGGCCCCATACTTCCCGCAGGAAATTGTCCTTCTTCTAAATATTTCTTTGCTTCAGAAATAGAGAGTCTTTCTAGATCGTTTTGAGCAGGTTTCCCGTAATTGAGTGCAACTTTTTCAACATCAGTAGCTATAAGAAGAATATCTGCTCCAATTTGCTCAGCTAACTTTGAGCTAGCGAGATCTTTATCTATTACAGCTTCAACACCATATAATCTTTTTTCTTCTTTTATGACTGGAATACCTCCTCCACCACAGGCAATAACAATCCAGCTTCCTAATTCCATTAACTTCTTGATCTCACGCCATTGATAAATTTTTTTTGGTTTTGGAGATGGAACAACTCGGCGCCATCCCTTAGTAGTTTTAACTTGTCCTAATTGAGTACGGACTGGATAAGCAGGTCCAATTGGTTTTGTAGGATTCTTAAACGCAGGATCTTCTGGGTCTACTTTAACATAAGTAAGAATTGTTAAGAAAAGTTTTTCCTCATCTAAACCTATTTTCATTAGTTCTTCATCTAAAGTACTTTCGATCATGAACCCAATCTGACCTTGTGTTTCTGCTACTAAAATCTGTAATGGCATCTTTACAACATGGAGAGCTGCTTCTTGTTGTAGGAGAAGTGATCCTACCATGGGACCATTGCCATGTGTGATGACAACTTGATAATCTTTAGATAATTCAGCAATCTGTCTGATTGGGGCTCTTAGATTATCTAACATTTGTCCAACAGTTCCTTCTTCACCCAATCTGATAAGTGCATTTCCGCCTAAAGCAATAATTAATGTTTTCATAGAAAAACTTCAGAAATTACGATAATTAACACTAATAGAAAAATAATATTATTTAACTTATTATTTAAATTTCTCGGTATCAGTATGGGATAAGTTCAATACCCTCGATTTTTCCGAAATGTCTAACATTTTTAGTTATAATTTTATTTATGCCATTTGAAATCATAATACCTGTAATTAAGATATCATTGTCGTCGACGATTTGACCTTTAGACTCGAGAATATCGTATATTTGTGCAGCTTTTTCAGCTTCTTTATATCCCAAAGGGAAGATTTCCATACTACTAATAAATTCCGACCATATTTTATAAAGTTCCCTATATCTTTTTTCGGAAATTTTTCTTTTTGTATGTTCTAAACCAATATTAATTTCATAAACTGTAATTGCTGTAATATGGACTAGATCTTCTTGTTTAGAAATAATATTTTTAATTTCTTTATTACCATTTAAATATTCAATACATGCAGAAGTATCAAGAATTATCATTTACATCCTCTAATTCAGTCTTTTTCCAACTACGACCAAGACGATTTGTGATACCATCCCAAATCTCACTTTTCTCTTTTTCTGAAAGATTCCATGCTCCAAAGCTTTTTTCCATGTTATTCTTTTGAATTCTTAACAATCTTAAGAAAAGTTCAGAAAAACTCTCATTTTCTCTCTTAATTTTCATTAGTTTCTTATACACTTCTTCAGTTATACTAATATTTTTAGAAGTCATATGTATACATATATACATACACATATTTAAAAATAATATGAAATAATAAATGTTATCTTATCCTAAAATTTTTCACGTAAAAATAACATAATTGCTTTTTGAATATGTAATCTATTTTCAGCTTGGTCAAAAACGATTGATTGAGGACCATCAATTACTTCTGTTGTTTGTTCATATTCTCTCATCGCAGGTAAGCAATTCATAAAAATAGCGTCTGGTTTTGCAGCTTTCATAGTTGATGAATTAACTTGATAAGGCATGAAAGCTTTTTTCCGTTCTTCTTCCTGTTCCTGGGGTATTCCATAACTCATCCAACTATCAGTATACACAATGTCTGAATCTCGAGCAGCTTCTTTAGCATCATGAACAACTTTTACTTCAGCACCAGTACCTCTAGACAAATCTGAAATCTCCTCTAATACTATTTGTTCAGGTGAATATTCGGGAGCATTAGGGCAGGTAACATCCATTCTCCACCCTAATATTGCGCACATTCGCATTAAATCATAAGTTACATTATTATGAGCATCCCCAAAGTAGGAGAGTTTCATGTTCTCTAAATTATTCTTTTTCTCTTTAATGGTCTGAAAATCTCCTAGAATTTGGCAGGGGTGTGCAAAATCATCCAGCATATTTATCACTGGAACATCGGCATATTTAGCGAGATCCCAGATATCTTGGCGTTTAAAAACACGAGCTGCAATAATATTTACAAATCTAGACGCAACCTTTGCTGTATCAGAAATGTTTTCCTTTTTACCTAAGGGAGAGTCTTTTATCGAATAAAAAATAGCATGTCCACCTAATTGTTGCATTCCAGTTTCGAAGGAAATGCGAGTTCTTAAAGAAGGTTTCTCAAATAACATTAATAATGTCTCTCCTTCTAATGTGGAAGTAAATTTTTTAGGATTTTTCTTTAGCTCAATTGATTTATTAATGACCTTCTCACATTCTGCTTTTGAAAAATCAGAGACTTTTAGTAAATGTCGTATCATTTTAATTACTTTAGCATTTTTGATGTTAATTAAATAGTAAAAAGAAATCTTAGATATAAATCAGATAAGGTTATTTTTTAAAAATTTTTATTTCAATTCTTCTTCTACACCAAAATTACGAGTATAAGAAAGAGTTTCTAAAATCTCTTTATCCTTAGTGGTTAGCTTTTCTATCAAAATACGACTGAGAAGTTCTCCTAATCCAGGTCCTAGCATAAATCCTTGACCACACATCCCAACAGCATTGATATATCCTTCAATTTCATTTATCTTACCTAAAATTGGATTCCCATCAGGAGTCATCGGATATAAACCACGCCATGTTCTTCTTATCTTTATATTTCTTAAACGAGGTAGAAGGTGTATCATTCTTTTTGAAATCTGAGGTAAAAATAAACTTGTTTCGCGACGATCCGTTCCGGGAATATTCGGTTCAGGAGTTAAACAAAAAATAATTTTACCTTCTTTATTTTGATAGAAATAATAGTTTTTAGAGTTTCCAAATTTAGGATCAAAACAAGGTCTAATGTCTACAATCATTGGCTTAAAGAAGTTTTTTACTGGTTCAGTTATTCCCGCTTCATGTGATTCTGGTTCTACTGTTGTATTTATACCAACCATATTACTAATTTCTTTAGCATGAGCACCTGCTGCATTAATAATTGATTGGGTTTTGTATTGACCTTTAGTCGTTTGTATACCAATAACTTTATTATTTTGAGTTAAAATATCTATAACTTTTTCATTAAATTGATAAGAAGCACCTAAAGCTTTTGATCGTCGGAAAAAAGCATGTAATGACAATAATGGAGAAGCATTACCATCTCCAGGACTATAAGTTCCGCCTAATAAATTATCTTCATTAATCCCTGGTATTAATTCTTTAATTTTTTCAGCATCAACATAATTGATATTTAAGCCGTAGCTTTTCTGAAGATTTACAGTATCCTTTAACAAATTTTCGTGTTCTTTTGTATATGCTAAGAAGATATAACCCCCCTGAGACCACCAAATATCATCTTCATATTTTTCTTCCCAAGAAGAGAAAATTTCTATTGATCTTTGGCACAACCAAATTTTTCCTTTATGAGAATGAGTAGCCCTAATACCACCAATAGCATGTTTATTATCTGCTTGTGCTACTGATGGCAATGAATCAATAATTAATGTTTTTAAACCATCATTAGCAGTTGCTAAAGCTGTAGGAACTCCAACACTACCCGCTCCAATAATAACTACATCATATTCGACCATCTAAAGCTTCTCCTTTTCATTTTTGATATTAGCAAATACTCCCATCGGAACTTCTATAAATAAGGGTCGTTTTGTACAAGGTATAATCTCATCAAATGATATACCCTCCTCTCGGAATATTCTTTCAATTAGAGGAGTACAGGTTTTACCTCCACAAGCTCCCATTCCTACTTTAGTTAATGCTTTTAATTCATTGAAATCTCTCACACCAGAATGTATCCATTTTCTAATTTCACCTACTGACACACGTTCACATCTACAGACTATAGCCTCATCATCTATTAATGCTTTTTGATATAAATCAATTGGTTCATTGAATTTTGATTTATAAAGTTTAATTCCTACAGCTTTTTGTGCAATATTTGAAGGTAATTTAACGCTTATGAGTTGAGTTTTAGGAAATTCTTTTAATATTCTAGATCTATTAATTTCAAAAATTCCCAATTCTTTCTCATTACTTACCACGATAATTTTTTGTCCTTTTACTAACTTCTCATTACTAAGTTCAAATGGGAAGGTAACTAATGGATTATTCTTATCTTTTCGATAATCTATTAATACAACTGCTAATCCAGGACAGACAGCAACACATTTTCCACATCCGATACATTCTTTTTCACCCTTAAAATATGGCAATTGGGTAATCAAATTATCAAAAGTTACAATCTGCTCTTGATCACATACAGTAGTACACGGATTACAAGGAATTTCTTGGTTACAATAAAAAACAGGATAAACTCCTTCTTCTTTAAATTTAATTTCTGTTTCAATAGGTTGTGATGGTTTTGCTTTCAAAATTTCAGCAAATTCTTCTAACTCGCTTATATTTTCTGAGATATCAACTCCAATTTCCTTAAGAATCTTTAAAGCTTCAATTCTTCCAGTAAATATAGCAGCTGAAGCTTCTGCGATTTCTTGAGCATCACCTGCAATCCAAACTCTAAATCCAAATTCTTTTGCTTTTTGATAAAATTCATCAACAGGATTTAGACCTACCGCAATTAAAATGGTATCACAGTTATAAGTTCTTTCAGTTCCAGAAATAATATTAAAATATTTATCAGTTTGACCAATAGTTATAGATTCAACATCTTTTTCACCATTGGCTGAAATGGTAGTATGGCTTGTATAAATAGGAACACCCAATCTTCTAAGTTTATCTTCATGGACTTTGTATCCACCACACTGAGATAAAGCTTCAATTAAACCAATAACTTCTATACCTGCTTGGATAGCATGATATCCCGCAATAAGTCCTACATTACCTCCCCCAACTATGAATATTTTATCTGCAGCTTTTATTAAATCACGATTCACTAGAGTTTGAAAAGCTCCTGCTCCATAAACCCCTGGTAATGTATTTCCCGGAAAAACAAGCATTTTTTCTCTAGCTCCAGTAGCTATTAATAAATTTTTCGGTTTTATGAGTATATATTCTTCATTATTTTTCAAAACACCAACTAATCCGTCGCTAAATACTGCTAAACAGACAGTATTTAGCCAAATTTGAACATTCGATATGACTTCGACAGAATTTCCTATAATTTTAGCAATATCTATACCACGTTTACCAGCATATACATCCTCTTGAGAACCAAAAAATTTATGCGTTTGAAGGATTAATTTACCTCCAAGTTCAGCTTTATCATCAATTAAAATAACTTTTATATTATTTTCTCCTAAGATTTTTGTGGCGGATAGTCCGGCTGGACCCGCACCAATCACAAGTACTTCACAATCAACAATATCAGAATCTCCTACAGTTACCGGGGCATCATCAGGAGGTAATTCTGGTAATCCATTACAACTTTCTATTATCATACCCTCTTTAAGAGGGGTCATACATGCTTTTATCGGAATACCATTTACGATAACATTACATTGAGCACATTGCCCATTTGCGCAAAATATACCTTGTGGGCTATTATCTTTGACATGATGGCTAAAAATCTTTATCTTATTTAGAAAAAGTGCAGAAGATATAACCATATTTTCAAATCCAATTAACTTTTTGCCATCAAAACTAAAAGTAATCTTTTTTCTTTCCGGAATCTCTAAAATAGGATGTTTTATTATATTTTCCATTTGTATCCTAATCTAAAATAATTAAGAATAAGATAATTCATTGATGAGGTTTTATGAATTTTATGACATCCTCATAGTTAATGCCTAACTCTTTAACTTTATCGATTGTCGGGCAACCCTTTTGATTCCATCCACGCTCTTTATAAACCGTATCTTGGAGTTTTGAATACTGTTTTTCCCGATGTTTTCGAAGAATACTTATCTTTTCTTTTGTAGTTTTATTAGAGATGTCAAAACCTAATTCTATAAGCTGTTTATCGTATCTCTCTTGACGACTTTCATATTCTAATGGTGTCACTGGCCCCATAGCTCTATATGGCAAGTTTGAGTCTCCTTCACGCAAACCCTGTCCTAACCTTATATTGAAAATTCTTTGGAAATTATATACTCTTTCAGACATTTCTATGAGATCATCTGGAGTTGAATTTCTTCCAGTAACAGCTGAAAAGTATTTAGCATACCATTCAACATGATAAGGTATCCTTGCTTGTAGAAGTTCTCCTGTCTTAAGATCTTTCACGGGGAGCTCCTTATTTTGAGGACCAATCGCATCGTTCCAGGGTAACTTGCATAATCCACAAAGACTAAAGAACGTTCGCCAATAAGGGAACCAGCGGAGAGCTTTAGCCTTATCTTCAAAAGTTGGAATCGTATTTCTTACCATATCTTCAAAAATTAACCAAGCTTCGTCATGTTGTGGTCCTTTGAGTGCTAAACCATATCCTCCTTGTTGAGCGAGAGATTCCTTTGTTATATATTCTGAAAATTCTAATCCTTTATGTTCCATTCCAATATCGTGTAGAAATTGAGGATCACCACCATAGTTTTCGGCAAAATATTTTTTCATTTCTCTTATTCCCTTACCAACAATAACTCCAAATACTTCTCCTAGAGCCATTTGGTGTAATAATTCCACTGCAGCCTTAGCATTTCCAAAATTAAGCTCAAGTCCTCCCATTATTTCTTTATTTAATATCCCTTTCTCATAACATTCCATTACAAAACCAATTCCTGTTCCTACTGAAATTGTGTCTAATCCATATGTATCACAGTAGAAATTTACTTCAAGTACCCAATTTACATCCCAAACACCCCAATTGGAACCACATCCTGCGATAGTTTCATATTCAGGGCCATCAACTATTACCTCTTGACCTTTAAATGGACCAGTCATGACTTTATGTCCTAGAGTATAATGTGAACAACTCATTGTGCAGCCAATCCAACAGCCATCTGTTCCTTCCTTAACATGATAAACTTTACGCATCTCCTCACGATTATAAGGTATGCTTTTATCTTTGATCTCTTTATGAGAACCATACCTGAAATTTTCCGTTGGAAGAAGATCAACGACATTCATAATATCTGGTAAATAGCCTGTCCCAACCCGCCGCATTTCATTCTGTGAAGGATCAATATCTACAATTTCTTTACTATGAATTCTTCCTAATTCTCGAGCAACCTCTAAATTTGCGGGATTATTTGATTTTATTGTTACTCTAGGAGAACGGCAAACTAAGGCTCTTATATGTTTATCAGAAAATACAGTTCCTATTCCTCCTCTCCCAGCTTGCTTAACAGATGCATACTTACGCGTTGTTGTATACCAAGAAAAATTAAGCATCCCCCATTTTGTATGTTTTGCAGCGGGACCACTGCTAACAACTGAAATTTGTCTTTTTTCAGCATCATCTCGAGCAAATTTTTTTGTTAATTGTTGAGTGAGTTCATGCGAATATTCTGAAAGTCCATCTGAATCGCTAACTGGGGAAATTTGGATTAAACCTTCTATCCCATCAATAAAGATTATCACTTCACTTTCAGCTTTTCCTTGAATCTCAATAGCATCAAATCCAGAAAATTTAAGATAAGGTCCAAAATAACCACCTACATTGCTATCCACGATTATACCTGTCAATGGAGAAATAGAAGTTACTATTGATTTACCCGAACCGGGATAAAATATACTCCCTCCTAAAGGACCAGAAGATATACATATTTCATTTTCAGGATCATTCCATCTAATTATTCGATCTTTTGGGATAGAATTCCACATAAGCCATAAATCAAAACCTTTACCACCAATGAATTTATTTTTCATTTCATCAGAAACTGGTTTTATAATAATCTCGTTTTTAGTAAGATCAATATATAAGGTTCTATTAGCATAACCCTTTTGAACTTCGTGAATTTCATATTTTTCTTGTGCTAAAATCATAGGTTTTCATTCATTTAAGTTCTAATTATTAAATTTAAAACATGATTTTAAACTATGGATGATTTAATGAGACTTTAGAATTAAATATTATTTAAACGAATTTAAAAAGAAATTTAAATAAAAAAGAGTTAAAAAGCTCTTAAGTTGTTTTACTCTAAATAGGATTGTTATAAATCTTACTAACTAGCTCTTTTGCCCATTTACGAATCTCATCCCAATTTCTTGAATCGTAAACTCCTGGCTCTGTTTCTTTAAATCCTGCCGGAGCGAAATTTTCTTTTTCAGAATCTAAGATTTTTCTATAAATTTTACCCATCTGATTAAAATCCCAGATACCACCAAACATGGTCATCGAGATTGGATTCAAATCATATTTAGAAGCTTGATCTTCAAGATATTTTTTAGTAATTCTACTAATCTCATCATGTTCTCCTTTATATTCCATGAGTGCTCGGCCACCTGAAGATACAAAGATTGCCACTTTCTTATTCTTAAGCTCAGGGCTAAACTTGTTCAAAAATGCTTTAGCTTTACTCGTCCACATATTCATTTTTATTCCACTTCCAATAATAATAAGTTCATATTCTGTGATATCTTTGACCTTCTCTTTCTTGAGATTTACAACTTTTACCTCAAATCCTTCATCTCGAAGAACTTTAGCAAGTTCTTCTGCGGTACTTGTTGTTGCTCCATAACGAGTACCATATGCAATTAAAACTTTCTTTTTCTCCATTTTTATTCTTTCTTATAATAATATTATATATTAAGAAAATCAAAGTTACTACTTATAAAAATTGGACTAAATAATTTTTATTAACAAATTTAATTATTCAAATATTATGCCTGCTTTAGCTCATATTGGAATAGGTTTGGCAATAAAGCGATTTGCTCCTCAAATACCGCTCTGAGCTCTATTAATAAGTGCCATGTTCATTGATCTCTTGTCTTTTATTTTTCTATCTGCATTATGGATTTCACATGGGCTCTTTATGTCAGTAATTTGGACTATTATTGCTATGATAATAACAACTTTCATTACAATGCGCCTAAATTCTAAGAAAGAACAGGAAAAAACAATCAAATCATTAAGTTGGAGTATGATAGACATAAATACTACATTGATTATTGGACTTCTTGTTTTTAGCCACTGGGTTTTAGACTTCATTGGATGGCCAATGAGTGCTATAAATCCCTATGCAACTGGAGTACCACTTCTTTTTGATGATGCCGTAAACATAGGACTTGGAGTATATCGTACTTGGATTGGAGCTTTATCAATGGATTTGGGAGTTTTCTTCGTAGGACTCGGGCTTTATATCTATTATATGAAAAGGATAAAAAAATAAACTAAATTCAAAAAATTGAGTCCTATAAAATATCAATACCTTCTTTTTTTCCATTCAGTATCTAATGAAGTATTTATTTATCTTTAATTTTTTATTTTTTTTATTC
>JAHPZE010000029.1 GCA_019058365.1 Promethearchaeota archaeon
TGAAACAAATTCTGATCAGATCATTTCGCCATCACTGAATTTTGTATCTGATCTTGATTTTTTGTTTAAATACATTCGCTATTATTTTGTCAGTAACCTCTAATAATATATTTAGACTCGATGAAAATGAATAGTAAAACAGTCCTTTTTGTAAGTAGTATAATTGCTTTTATGTTAAGCGCTATTATGTTTCAATGCAATTTTTCTTGTAATTTCACTATTGAGGGCGAAAATTTTAGACATGATGAAGTAGAGTATCCAGAATTAGCTTCTTTAAGCAATAATGAAATCATCAATTCTATTTTTGATGCTAGAGTATCTGATTATTCTGATTTGGGATATTTCCCTCAGATCTATGAACCTTCACTACAAGCAACCTATTATGGTCTATACATTCTTGACACGATTGGAAAACTTAACCACATAAATCAATCTGAAATAATCAATTATATTATGTCTCGATATAATGTAGGTTCGGTCAGATTTATGGATACACTAGCATATCGATATTTAGATACAGATTTCTCCAAGACGTATTTTCCCTTAAATTCTATATTAGAAGTTAATTGTTATGCTATTATTTCTTTAAAAATATTAAATCGCACGGATTTATTTAATGTACAAGGAATGATCGATTTCATTTGGGATTGTTATAATCCAGAAACAAGTGGCTTTATTGGGCAGCCTTATACTGCAGAATTAGAGGAGGGATTTAGAGTTTCAACAGCTGATAATACATTTTTTGCTGTATTTACACTCAATTTATTGATGGATAATTGGGTGGGGTATTCCTCTAAAATACAAGATATAATTCAATTTATAAATAATTTACAATATCCTGGAGGAGTAGGCTGGATGGGAGGGGGATTTCGAAATGATGATAATACTTTTGTTGATACTTTGAATCCCTTTTTTGAACCCAATCTAATTTCTTCTTATTACTGCATAAAAACATTAGAGATATTCGGTATGGAAGAATCTATAAATATTATTGATTTTCACCAATTTCTTGATTATTTGTATGATTCAAATTCTCACTATTTTCGAATATCTGAATGGGATTACGGTGTTAATTATACGAATATAGTTGCAACCGCTCTTGGATTAGAACTTTCAGATATCACTAGCTATGGAAATATCGATAGAGATGAGGCAATTGCGTTTATTATGGGAAATCGTAATTCTTTTGGAAATTGGGATCAATCCACGCTAGTTGAGCTTCATGAATTCACTGACACATTTCAAATTATCCGATCTCTAAGAAATAGTAATGAAATCTCTCATTTCTCATTGGAGGAAAAAAATCAAATAGGAAACTCAACCTTAATGTACTCTTCTTATGAGGGATATTCTCTGCTTTCAGATGATTACACTTCTATGAATTATTTGCACACGATAATTTCTTCATTTTCATTATTTGATCGTGTTTCAGATTTAGAG
Organism: Promethearchaeota archaeon; assembly: GCA_019058365.1. Classification (GTDB taxonomy): domain Archaea; phylum Asgardarchaeota; class Lokiarchaeia; order Sigyniarchaeales; family SOKP01; genus Loki-b32. The sequence goes on from JAHPZE010000029.1 coordinate 1,441, forward strand.
ATTCAAGAGCTTTATACGCGTATTAAAAATTCTTATATAGATTTTGCTGATTTTGGGATAAGTAGATATTTTTATGGCTATCTCTTAGATGAAACAGAGATATTTTGGTTCCGATCTCATCCAATTGAATATTATACTTCAGGCCATAAAAATTATCTTAATGATATTTCTCAGCTGAATTCTCATAAATCCACATACTTCGCCCTAGAATCTTTGCAAAAGCTATTTAAGTTGGATGATTTTGCTACAGAATTTGATTTAATGAATTTAGTAAATAATATTGTTGAGACTCAATTTTTAAATGATTCATATTACGAGAATTATGGGGGTTTTTCACCGATTTTAAAGTATGATGTTGACCGATCAGAGTATCTCAATACGATAATTTACTGTGAATATACCTATTATGCTTTAAAATGTTTGGAGATCCTTTCGAATTTTCTGGCTCTTAATATTACCGATTTGGGATTCGATATTACAGCTTTATACACATACCTTAATAGAAATACTATTGAGAATACTGAAACTCTTTACTTCAATCCAAATTATACTTCAGATGTTGCAACTATCTTACAAAATACTTATTATATGATATACATCTTAAAAATATTGAATTTATATGACAAAAATACTGAAAAAATCGAAACTTATGTGAAGAATAACCTCAACTACAACAATATTAAGAATATCTATTATAGTTATAAGATCTCAGAAATATTAGACCTGGATGTAGGTTTTAATTCTGATTTAACTCAAGATTTAATACAAAACATTTACTCTGATGAAATTGAAGAATTTTACTTAACACCTGAAAAAAATAAAATAGAACTAGAAGCATTCTTATGGATATCCGAGTTGGCGAGGAATAGCCCAATTGGGATTAATACTCAATATTCTAGTGAGGTTCCATTAGGAGGAGTTAATCACATGGAAGTATCATTATCCAATCTTATAGTGAGAGATTTTGGTTCATATATTTCCTTTAAATTTGAAAGTAACCAAATAGGAACTACTAATTTTGATAAACTAAAAAATAACACATATGTAGCAGATGTACCAATTCCAATGAATTTTGAAAATTATCCTACAATTGAAGGTGTATTATATGCCTATGAAGGAGCACAGATAAAAGCAGAATATAACATCGTTTTTAATACTATATACACATTAACTTATAATCTTAATATAACAACATCTTTATCTAAAGTAAAATTTGAAGTAAATAGTTCAATATTAGCCAATGAAAGGGAATATCCATTAACTAACGGAAGTGTTTATACTGAGATCTACAAAGACGACATATTACTTGCTGCGCCAAATTTCGGACATACTAATCTCAATAAGTCCAGTATATTTAGTCTTGAATATGTACCAAAAGAAAATGGTACTTATTATTTTGAGATTTACCTTGAAGATGGATTTCAAGAATCCGAAGTTGAAATCGGAAACACAATATTTATTAAAAAAGTCGATACTTCCGATGATCCCGACGATCCTATCAATCCCAACCAAAATTATGAAGAGAATGTTAAAACAGCAATTCCTCTCATGATTGCTTTTATAGGAGTACCGGGGTGTGTTATCGCCATATCCTCTAAACAACTTGGTAAGGTCAAAAAACGACCAGAATATAAAAATTCAAAGTAAGATAAAACAATTCTAAATTTTTTCTTTTTATTTTGTCATTTTATTCTTCTGTTAATGACCTCATACTTGGATTCTTATGACAATAAAATATCCCATCGGATCACAATTCATTTAATCAGCCAAATTTTGGATATTTTGGGTAAGTATAGTGATAATTATGAAAAAAAGTTAAATTTTACTAGATTAATGCAACAACTCAAAATCCCAACTTCTGAGATTGACGAATTTATTTCTTTAATATTACATTTTCAAGAAAAATTCGAACATGTCTTTAAGGAGTATCGAATAAAGAAAAAAAGACAAAATAACCAAGTTTATCTAACCGTAGAAAAAAAAGTGAAAGAGAAAACACCAATCATAATTAAAATTTTGACTTCACATTTAAATCTTTTTAATGATATAATCTATACATTCAAATTTGTAAAGAGAGGTAAGGGATTTGATACTTCTAAGAACGATTCAGAATTATTGACCAATCTAAAAGAGTTAAAAATTAAACATCCTTATCTCTTTGATCTGTACGAAAATGGAGTTATTTACCCATCAGAATTAGGGCTCAAGTTTGGAGAACTCATCATTTCATATAACAAAAGTAATAAAAAAATAAAAAATATTCAAATCGAAAATTATACGTTTATTGTGGAGGAAGATGGGTGAAATAAAAGAAGTAACAAATGAGACATCAAATCTTAATTCTAATGAACTCCAAATAAGAGAGTATCAAATTAATATCGCGAATAAATGTGTGAATAAGAATTCATTAGTAGTATTACCAACTGGACTTGGAAAAACTATAATTGCGGTGTTGGTGGCAAGTAAAATATTGAATTTTTCTCCTCCTCAAAGTAAAATAATAGTGCTCGCACCTACACGGCCATTGATTAATCAACATTATGAGACATTTTTACGATTCTTAAAAATACCAAAGGAAAAATTGGTTATTTTAACAGGAAAAATACTTCCTGAGAAAAGAATTGATCTTTTTAATAATAATGAGATTTTGTTCTATACTCCCCAAACATTGCGAAATGATTTAGTTCTTAAAAAATATATATTGGATAATACAGCATTGATAGTATTTGATGAGGCTCATCATGCTTCGGGAGATTATGCATATTCGATGATTGCTGATGAGTTTATAGATCATAACCCAGATGGAGTCATTCTCGGTTTGACAGCTTCACCTGGTTCTTCAAAAAATAAAATAAATACATTATGTACAAATTTACATATTCCAATCGAAAATATTCATATCCGAACGCGTAAAGATGATGATGTAAAAACTTACCTTAAACCCATGGATATTTACAAAATTGGTGTTAATTTAACAAGTTTAATGGAAGATGTATATCATTTACTAACTGTAGTATTAGATGAGCGACTACATTACCTTTCTCAAATAAATTTTTTAGAAGCAAACGGAAAAAAATTACATACTAAGGTGATCCGAAAGGATTTACTTAAGTTAAATGCAGAGTTAGTAATTACTTTAAAAAATAATGGAGATAAAACAGGAGTGTATAGTGCTTTATCAATCAATGCTCAAGCTTTAATTCTATTTCATATGCTAGAACTCGTTGAACAACAAGGATTAAACGTGTTGTTGGACTATTTTAATAAGTTGAATAGGGATGCGAAAAAGAAAAGTTGCTCAAAAGCAACAAAGATTTTAGCTTCAGAGGGTCGTTTACAAAGAATTTACTTAGAGTTAAAAAAAAATGTAGCATTCTCTCCTGAGAATTTAATCCATCCAAAATATCATATCTTAGTCAAAATTATTCAAGACGAATTGTACAATAATCCTACTTCTAAGATCTTAGTCTTCGTAAAATTAAGAAATTCTATAAGAAATATTGTGCATAACCTAAAAGATATAAAATCAATAAAACCAGTAAGATTCGTAGGACAATCAACTAAGTCTCAAGACGATAAAGGATTATCGCAAAAACGGCAGATAGAAATTCTTAATGAATTCAAACAAGGAATATATAATACATTAGTAAGTACTAATGTCGCAGAAGAAGGATTAGATATCGCTGAATGTGATTTGGTTATTTTCTACGATGTGGTAGCTTCAGAAATTAGACTTATACAACGTAAAGGAAGAACAGCTAGACATCGAGAAGGAAGAGTCGTCATTTTATACACTAAAGGAACTCGTGATGACGTATATCTAAGAATTGCATTGAGTAAATTGAACCGAATGAATATTAACCTAAAAAACCCTCAACAGCTAAAAGATTCTTATAGATTTGAATCACCTCAAAACATTACCATTGAAAAAGAAGTTCTACCGAAAGAAGACTATAGAACTCATAAAGAATCCATATCACAAGAATTTTTTCCTAAGAAAATAAGTAAAAGAAACTATCAATCAAAGCTCCAGTCTTTTATTGCGGGTGAACAATTAATTAAATCTAACAGTCCAGTAAAATTGAGTAAATCCCTCCCCATGAAGTACGGTTTACGAAAAAAACTGCAAAATGAAAAAATATTATATGATATTGAGGAATCTGACCTTGATATCGTGCTTTTTAATAAGATTCTTATCCAGATATATGATCCAAAAGAATATGATTTAAAATCTCTAATTTCTGACATAGAAGATTTCAGGCAGATAACTTCACTTTTAATTATTGTATTTGATTTTATTGAGTTTAAAGAAGATATGGAAGGTGAAAAGAGAATATTAAAAAGAAAAATCCAAGAGGTCTCTAAGCAACATAATTTTCAAGCAATTACCATTGATAATGAAGAAGAACTATATTTTATCATAAAAAATGTTTTAGAAAATCCTAAATAAGATAAGGTGATTAAAAATAGAAGAAATTGCATGGAAAAAGGATGATACATTATATTTAGTGTTTCCTTGTGCTAAATGCAAACAATATACGTATGTAAAAAACACTCAAAAAACAAAAAGATGTGTACGTTGTGGTCATTCACATACAGTTACTAAGATTTTGGAGAGTGGTGAAATTGTGAAAGGTATCTCAATTGCTGTACAAACTGTAAAAAGAAGACAAGATGAGTTCGCCTTAAAGGAGTTAGGGACTCACCCTCAATTTAGAGCATTAAAAGATTTCAAGATTGATAAAACGATTAAACTACAACAAAAAATAACTGATGAGAAGAGTGACGATAAAAATTATGTCAAGTTCAAAAAACTGCTTATTGAATTATCCGCCCTGTATAGAGAATTCCCTTTTTATTTAATCGAAATTATGGCTGAAAAATATGAGATTCCCGATTCAGAAGTAAAGCTTTTAACAAGAAATTTTCTAAATCGAGGAATTTTAATTCGGTTAGAGGATTCTTTATTTAAATTAAATCAATAATGAATAATGGATAGTCTAAATTAAAATTAGAGTAAATTAGTTCTTTAATTCATTATATTATTATTTAAATTGGTTTATTACATCTGCAAACTCATTTTTTAGGATTGTTTGATAGATAGGATGCCTTTCTCGAAAAGGAATCCTTTCAAAACCTAGATATATATAACGTTTTGATTTTCCAAATTCAGAGAAGGGGATAATTAATTTTTTCAGACTGACGGGTTCACTAATAATCTCTGCTTCAATAGGATCTTCAGATTTTTTTTCTAATGTCTTAGAACTCATTCTATTATCACATTAACACCTTATAATATAGGGTAAAATCATAAATATTTAAAGAAAAATAATAAGGCTAAAGAGAATTTATGATTTTTTCTTACTTTTTTTCTCAGTTTAGTCACAAGTTTCCTCAGTAAACTCATTCAATAAAAGCTTTTGATATACAGGGTGTCTTTCATTGAAGTTGATATCTTCATCACCATTATAAATATATAAAGGATTTTTGGAACTACCAAAATTCGAAAAGGGTATTATAATATCATTAAAATTAATGGAGTCCTCTTTATATGTATCGTAAATAGGAAAAATATATTCCTTTTTTTCAACTGTTTGAGAACTCATGATTAACCCCTTTTCATAAATTATGCTTATATCTGTAATTAAATACTAAATATTCAAATATAAAGTCTATTGGAATAAAATTGAAGTATTTCTCATTTTTAGCAAAAAAAATATATATGTTTGCACTATAAATCTTCTACATTATAATCTAATTTATATTAATTATGAGCGAAGAGAAAAAGAAAGAAGTACATCCTATCGTTAAGAAAGCTCTGGAGATAGTATATAAGGAGGGTGATACCGTAAATTTCGATGATTATGCAATTGAAGAATTGCAAGAAATGCTTAAAGAATATTTTGAAAAACCTGAGTTGCGTAAAGCAGTTATAGACTTAATTAATTTGGCAGGATTATTTGAGGAGCAAGGATCTCATTCTGCATCAATGAGACTTATTATGGTTGTTAGTACTGCCGCAGATGCTTTAAAAAACTTAAATGAAAGGATATAGATTTACTTTTTTTGGAGTCTTGAATTCAATCTTTATCGTTATTTTTGAGTTTCTTCAAATAAAGTTTCATGAAATAACGTTCACTTTCACAAAATTCGAGTTTTTGCTTCTTAGAAAGATTCACACAATTTAATAATATTGCATGTATTTTTTGTAGAGTGGTTAAATTCTCATCACATATATTTTCGATGTTTGCTTCCACCACTTTTTCAGATTGGGTTTCTTTATTTACAGAATCTTTTAGTATTGATTCTGATCCTTGGATTTTAATATTATTTTTCTTTATAGTTTTAGAATTCATGCTTTCTCAATCTGATATGTTAATATTATAGTAAGTAAAAAAGAATATAAAGAAAAAATTCTAAAGATTGAGTCAAAACGCTTAAGATTTTATGATTTTCTTGCATAGATTTATTCCTAAACCTGTTTTCTTATTAAGAGCATAAGAACTTTCTCTCTTTACTTGCGAAGCAGTATGATAACCGGCATTATATAAAATCCTCGCTCTTACTCTTGCCACATCATTTAATCTTAAAACTAAATCAAATAATTCTTCTTGAATCCCGTAATGTAATCGAATTCTAAGTGTTTCTGACATCTCGGCTATCCGTATGAGTTTATCTTGTAGATCTAACCCATGTGTGCTTAAATTACTGGCGATAATCCCGATAAATGTAATTACTCTTTCTAGGTTATCCCTTACTGAAAAGAGATCTCCAGTCATAATTTTATATTTCTCTAAAATTTGCTCAAGAGGTTCTTCGTCTGCCCATTCTAAGATTGGTTGGAGCATTTTATTGTCTTTTACACGGATTTCAGCCTTTAGCACATCATAGGCTTCCTTAATTAATTCTTGAATACTATTCATTGCGATATTTTCTAGCTTGTATCTAATTATTACACCAGAAACAGGATTTAAATACAGTCGAATTATTAATTTGCCAAATTGAGAGCATTTTATTGTGCCATCATCATTTTTAATGATTAAACCCTTTTCAAATAAGTAGTTTAAGATATACTGATTTTTTATTGACTTTGGGATAATGGAATCCACATATTTTTGGAAATTAACATCAGGATACTGTATCAAATATGTTAAAAAAGTGGTGATATGATCGCAGAATTCAAACGAAAATTCACTATTGGCAAAATTGTCAGAGATTCCATTTTCAAATCCACATGAGCATTGAATTCCGGAAGTGATATCAAATTGACAGAAGTATACTCCAAATTGGGTCTTTACATAACCTGAAATATTCTCATTATTAAATTTCGAAAGTTTGATTTGAAATGTTGCATTCTTTAGAGTTTTTACTTTATTCGCATCGGAATGAAGTTTTAAAATATTTATAGGAGTAATCTCTTTAATCATCAACAACTGTTCAATTGGTATTTTTTGTTCTTTCATTTTTTGCTTAATTCCATACCAAAAGTAGGTTCTCTCAAAAAAGCTCTTTAATTGTTCTAATGTGATTTTTTTTTCCTCATATATTCGTAGAAGTACTTGTTCTTTGAGAGTATTAATTTTATTCAATCCAGAGGTCAAATCATTATATCGTGGAATCAAAGAATTTTGTATAGGTTGACTTTGAAAGAAATGCTCTTCAACCCACATCTTTTCATCGACATTTTTGGTTAAAATAATTCCATATCCGACCGAATCAAGTCCAGGACGACCTGCACGACCCAAAATTTGGTGACACTCATTTGCAGAAAATGGTTTGAAATAGGAAAACCCATCACCATTTTCATGAAATTCGGAAAAGTTTTTGATATTATGCCCAGATGTAACATATTTTTTGAAGTCTTTAAGAATAACCAAGCGCGCGGGAACGTTGATTCCCGCGGATAGCGTCGTGGTTGAACAGATTACTTTAATTATCCGTTTTCTAAAATTGTCTTCAATAATTTTTCTCTCTTTAGGAAGGAGTCCTGCATGATGAAAAGCTACTCCGGATTTAATCACTTGTTGTAAATCTTTATGACCTCCCCTAATTGAACTTAAACGTTTTTCTAAAGCTCTACAAAGATTAAGTTCATTTTCCTCTAGAAACTTTTTCACTAGATTTTTTATGTTTTCTGCTGATTGTTGAGCACTTTTTCGTTTATTTAAAAAAATAAGGACTTGTCCATTTTTTTCCAACGTGGCTTTTACAATTCTTTTTATAGTGGAATCTTTATTCTGTGTAATTTCAATTTTATAATGTAACTGTACGGGGCGTTTATTGGATTTTATTAAGGTTGTCTTATTTCCCAAAGATGTGAGCCACGAGTTAAACAATTCTGGATTTGCAATTGTAGCCGAAAGACCTATTATTTGAGGATTATTTAAGAATTCATTTAACCGAACAATAAGAGATTCCAATCGCGGACCACGATCATTTTCACCAATGATGTGAATCTCATCAATGATGATGGTAGAAATATTGAAAATCCATTCTTTATCATAAAAATTTCTTAAAATGGAATCCATTTTTTCATAGGTAGTTACAATGATATCTGCTTTTTCTAACTTTGAATCGTCTACATCATAGTCTCCTATTGAAAGCTCTACTTTCACTCCAAAACGTTCATAACTTTTCTTGAAATGAATATATTTCTCAGTAGCAAGAGCCTTATAAGGTACTAAATATATTGATTTTCCAAATTTTTGAAATATGTTATTTAGAGCACAAACTTCTCCAATTAAGGTTTTTCCACTCCCTGAGGGTGCACATATTAAAAAGGATTTTCTAAAAAATAATCCCTTCTTAATGGCTTCCTTTTGAATTTCTCGTAATTGAAATATTTTTCCTTCAAAAAGAACTCTTAAAATTCGTTTGTCTGTAATAAACTTAAAAATTTCACGGTCGGAATTAGTATTTACCTCCTCACTTTCAGGACTTTCAGTAAAGTCTGTTAATGATACCTTAAATCACCTTAATAGTTAATATGGATTTGTCCACTTTTTCATAATTTGTGTAAAGGTTTCAGAATCTCTTGAAATCTCAATGCTTCTTATAATACCTACATTTCGTATCTCCAATTCTGAATTAATATAACAGAGTAAAGCATGAAGAGGATTCCCATGTAAATGGATATGGGGTAAATGAATATTTATATTTTTGCTTTTTAGAATAACATCTTCTACACCAATAGAAATCTTCTCATTACATTGAGGACAAGTGATTGAGATTTTTGATGTGTGCTTCACATCTTTAACATTTTTAATTTTGCCAAATACAACTACGATTGTAAATCACAATTATTCTTTAGTATTAAATAAATCACACTAACTAATTTAAAAGAAAAATTCTGAGTTACTGGTATTATTATAAAAATTTACAAAAAAGAACATTCTAATCAATTAATTTTAGAGTTGGCTTTAGATTTCTTATTTTAAGATTAAAAAGGAGACTTGCACCCATTCTGCCGATGCAAATAAGCATCTAAATAAATTAGGAGGAGGGCGAAATCAGAGTGTAAAAATTACACTACCAAAAGACAAAAATCCAGGGCGCAGAAGGGTGTAAGTCATAATTTTAATGATTTTTATAATTCTTGTCATTTAGTAAGATCTACCACTAAAATATAAAGTTGTTCTTTATAAATAAAAAATAATAAAAGCCCTAATTTTCTGATTTTTTTCTTTATAAGTAAATGAATTATTTTTTTTTTGATACGTATGACGGATACAGAACAGAATTTATTGCAGAAAAAACCAGATTTGAAATTATACTATGAAATGGCTCATGAGGCTGCTCAAGCAAACAATGTTGATGAAGCTCGTAAGATTTCCCTAAATGGTTTAAAAATAGCCCAGTCTCAGAAGAGACCAGATTGGGTTGATAAATTCGATTCATTTAATTCCCAGTTACCTCAAAAAGTATCAAATACCTCTTTAACCCCAAGTATAGTAAAAGAAGATCTGACTGTTGTGAAAGGTATTGGGCCTTCCGTTGCAGAAAGATTAACTAATGCGGGAATAATTTCTATAAATATGCTTGCAAGGTCAAATGCTACAAAATTAGCTTTAATTCCAGGGATAGGATTATCCACAGCTCAAAAAATGATCGATAGAGCGTTGGACCATTTACATACAAAAACTTTGGATGGTTTTTCTCACTTAAATGAGATATCTAATAGTGAAAATCAAATTAATATTAAAGGCGAAAAAAATAATGAAATTGTTAGTAGTGAGAATTATAAAGAGCAAAAACGAAATAAAACCTTCGAAGAAGTGTCTGCAGAGGATCTTGCCTCAGAACCTGCAAAGTTAAATGTCAAGACTAATGGAGAACCTTGGTTTGAAGATAAGTTTAATTATTCACGATTAACAGATGATCTTAATACGACAAAAATAGAGATTATGAAAAATGAGGATTTAAATGAATATGACGAACCCCGGATAGTTGAACAGAATGAGATAAAATCAGAGGATTATGATGAGATAGACGAAGAATATGAAGAAGATAGCAATTATAGTCCACATGTTATAACTCCGAGTGAGTTTATTAGTGAAATTGCTCCTAATGAGTCAGCGAATAATGAAGAACAAAAGGAAACTCTTACTTACCAAGAGATGAATAGGTTAAGAGAAAAAATAAGAAAACACTTAAAATCATGTGAATTCTTAACTGTTGATAGAAATTCAGATTTTCGCGCTATTTTTACGGGAATTGATTTATTAGCATTAAAGAGAATTCGCGTAAATGAATTCCTTGATTTATTATATATATTACCTATCAAAGCGAGCAATCTTAAAGGTAAATTTATTGTTTCAGCAGGTAAAATTGATTACACCCCAAACAAAGAAAGTGAAGTGAATTTTAATCTCAGTAAAATACTATGGTCATATGTGAAAGCTTTGCAGAAAGCGGAAACAACAATTTTTAATGATATGTCGTCTAAGGGGGTGTTATTTCAATATATAGTAAAACACTTTCAATTTGATATTTCTGTTGAAAAAACAATTACTCATAAGTCATTATTCTTTCGATCAGGACCAATTCAATATAAATTATTAATTGAACCACTAATAATTAGTCTTAGTAGTGTTGGATTTACTGAAAGGCTTATTCCGTTTGCGTATCAAAAACCCCATAATATTCATATAGTAGAAATAGCTCAATTTAGAGATGTTTTACATTTTCTTGATCAGAAATATTTCCTCATTGAAACATATCAGGAAAAAAAAAGTGCTCTCTCAATAAATTGTGAAGCTGAAGAGAGATTCATGAAAGGTGTACGGAAATATTCAAGTCCTTTTATATTATATGGATTTACGTTATTGATAATATTTCTATTTCAAGGATTTTCATTATTAACTATATTAATTAATATAGGATATGGAGTTGTAGGACTCTATATTATAGTAATTGGTTATATATACCTAAGGTTTTTTACAGAAAAAAGAAAGATTAAGCAAGAGTTTGTAACTCCTTATTATCAGAAGAAAGTTAAATTAGATGATATAGGGTTAACGCTCATAAGAGAAGAGTTAACTCCAAAACTTATGGAACAGTTTGTGTATGAAGTAATGGGAAATAACAATAACTCCCGTTTAATAGCAGAAATAGAACAAACAAACGCTCGGGATTTTCTTGAATCTAAAAAAATAAAAAATCTCGTTGATAAAACAGATTTTTTTGAAGAAGAAGGGAAAGGGCCGAGTAGGAGTGAAAATTCTAAAGTAACAAGCACATTAATAGAAAAATATAGCTCATTTTTGGAGGATTGATGTCAATACGGATTATTAGCGGCTTTAAGCTCAGCTTTCTAATTGGCTTAATACTGTTATTTTTATCACCATTTATGGAATGGTATTCTTATCAAATTTTTACATTAGAAAATGAACTTGTTGTATCATGGAAGTATAATATATTTTTTGAATGGTCAACCTCGTTATTTCCTAGTACCCCTTTCAATGAGGCATTACGCCCCAAGAATTTAGTTATACCGCTAGTTATTAATGTTCTTTTATTTGTTTCCATTATTCTTTCTGGATATGTAGTTTTGTTTAAAAATGTTGAGAAGGTAGAATCTTTAGATAAATTCACTCCTTATTCATATATTCTTGGACTTTTACTCGTATTGAATCTATTTTATATTGTCATCTTTCCTGTAATGTATTTACTACCTCAAGGATTATATTTTCCTTTTTTACAAATTGTCGATTTTGATTCAACATTTATTTACATTCTAACGTGTAGTCAGGGTTACATAATACAATCTATTGCATTTCCGTTAATTTTTCCGTATATTATATTTTATTTTAAAACAATTAGCACATTTCAGCAGAAGGAGAAAATACCTGAAACAATCATAACGAAAATAATAGAAAAAGCTCAAGAACCGATAGATCTTGATAAATTAATAGCTCAAGAAGAGTTAAAGCAAAAATTTAAGAAAAAAAAGCCTCAAGAAGATAATCTCGAGAATTTTATAACTACTTTTATAGAGGGAAATGTATAAATGAGCGACACTGTTCTCGATTTAAAGATTAAGTCCTTGATCCAAGTGTGTAAAGAAACGAGAAATAATAAGAAACTATCGGTTGTAAGCTTTATTTTGACTAGCAACAAATTAGATGAGATAGGAATCAAGCTTGGAATAAGAAAACGTAATAAAAAATCGGGAGAAAAAATTTTCGAATATATGACTCTGATAAATGACATTTTTGACCAAAACTTAAAGATTCGGATTATTGCTAAAGAATTAATTGAGGTTGTAAAGAAGTGTGAATTATTATTTTTACGTAATAAAGGAGTAATTCCTTATGATTGTATTAAATCAATGTATCACGTTTATTATGAAATGAGAAAATTAGAAGTTCCAAATCTTCATAATAGTCTAATTAAAGATGTATTTCTAGAGTCTTCACAATTAGGCTTCTTTTCTTACTTATCCCCACATATAAAGCGAAAACAAAATGAGCAAAATATATTAAAACCTCTCATAATTCAAAAGATAAAAGAAAAAGAATTATTCATTAAAAGAGAGTTAGAGCATAGTTTTAATAGCCAACTGTTTGAAGACGCAATCCAGCTGCATTCAGTAAAAAATTCATTAACTAAGAGGAGGAAAAATAAAATCATAGTTCAGGGATCATTAAAACAAGATCTCTCATACCAAAAATCTATTGAAGATATTTTTAAATATTTAGTATTAGGGTTAATTATTCTGCTCTTTTTATTGGGTTCAATCATATTGATTGAGGTTATGTATCTTCCCACAGAAATAAGTGGTCTTAGTTCATGGTCTTTCTTTTTTTTAGGACCCGCAGCTATTTTAATTCTAATATATATACGGTTTTTTAAAAGGGAGGGTGTATTAAATGGTTAAAAGCTATACTCATGAAGATCACCAAAATTTCTCTCGAAAAAAAAGTATAAAGAAAAATGAGATAGAAGATGATTTTAGAGAAGATAGTAAATCATACTTAGATATCTGGAACGTAAATCCCTCATTTAAAGATATAAATAATAATATATCTATTAGAAAAACAGTTTTTTTAATTATTTTACTCTTCTTTGTCATTATTTCATCCTATATTCTATTAAAGAATCTCACTGCTTCTATTTGGAGTGGATTGATTTTAAGTATTGTTTTTATTATAGGATTTCATGATGAGTTCTTCATGTTTGAAAACCTTTTTTCTACAATATTTCATAGTAAAATTTCAATTGATCCCTTTAAACATTTAATATTTTGGTATGATTCAGATGATCCTACAACTTTATTTATCTCGAATCGAAAAGACCTAACCCATATCGCAATTCGAATTTATAAAGTGGATACGATTCCTGAAAATGTTCATTCTTCAATTAATCAATTTGTAAAAGCTCTCAGCTCTAAAAATGTAAGACTTCCGTTTTCATATCAAGTCGTACAGAAACCTATTATAAATCTGTTTAAAAAGGATGCTACACGAAATTTAACTACTCAATCCATGGCCTCTGTTATCGCTTCTATTTATTTTTCTGTATTTTATGATATTAAAGGAATTCTTACTGACAATAAAATAGACAAACTTAAATATCATGTTAAAAAATTTTCTAATACTTTAAAAAGTAATTTTATTGGAAATTTTCATCATTTTCAAGCAACATTATTATCAGATACAGCTCTCATTAATGCGATAAGAACTTTTTTTGTAAAGGAAACTTCAAAAACAACCACAGGGGTAAATAAAAGAAAAATTTTAAACGGGGTTAGATTCAATATCTTAGTAAAAGCAGGAGTTTGTATAACATTATTACTATATTTTGAGTATATCTTCTTTTCTCTTCTTTTTCCAATGCTATATATCATCAGTATTAATCTTATCTTAATAACAAGTATTATTTTAATTTGGTGGAGAAATGTATTCTTTGGATTCACGAAAAATAAATTGATTGGCACACCTACTATTGATATTGTAAATCCGTTCAATAATATTGAGTTCTTTAAAGTAAGAAGATATCCTTCGAGTTTATTTATTCATATTGAGAACCAATTATTAATCGGTGTTAAAATGGTTCATCTTAAATATCTTTTCAGGAAACCTTTTTGCTTAATTGGAAAGTTTCTCGAGGCTCTCAATAACCATAACATTTCCTTTAGTTATACTCTTAAAAATAAACCAATAAATTACTATGAGTTCTATAAACATGGATTAAAACAAGTTCATGAAAAAATACAAACCCAATTGTTATGGGACAAAGTGAATGGTGTAAAAAACGAAGCAGATGCAGAACGATGGTTAGGTTACCGGTATGGTATGTGGTATAGCATATTAACTCTTTCGGTTAACTCATATAAATTCATGAGTTCAATTGTAGAAGACGATTTTGATGAGTTAGAAGAGGAACTGACAATAAAATTAGATACGTTAAGAATTGCCTTTAATTCTAATTTTCAAAACTATGAGATTGAAGATTTGAGTTCACGATTTTTATTATCTGGATATTTATTCTCTACACTTAAAAATAACAATTTTAGATTAAACGGATCTCATCTAAACTATATTATGCTACAAGGTACAACACTTTCACCACTTACTGCAGTAGTTGATATCCTTAAAAAAGGAACAACAACAAAAATTGCAGCTGAATTTAACACTCCATTGTACTTAGAGAATTTTATAACAATTGGTCATACAATTAATACAGAAGTGTTAGAAAATGAAGTACCTTTTGGGTTTACATCTGACCAGTTCAAAAACTTACTTATTGTAAATGGCACTTCTTTGAATAGAGAATTAGCCTCTATGAAAATTGTAATAGAACTAATAAAAGCAGGAGTCCCTTCGTTAGTATTTGATTTTAATGGCACATGGTCGAAGCTCATTCATTATTTTGATGACACTCATTTCAAAAAGGAGCTTTTATACTTTAAATTAGGAAGTGCTTTTATAATCGACCCACTCATATCTGATATTCCCTATGACCCTGAAAACACTGAATATTTAGAATATATGTTTGATGCCTTTGGATTAGCGTTTAGAAAAGATCAGAGGATAATTGAGATGTTTCGCAACACAATAAGAAAAAAGGCTGATATGGATCTTCCCTCAATTCAATTAGATTTACAAACGGCTAAAGATTGGGAAAAAAATCCAATTAATGACTCACTTTTAACGCTATTTTCTGACTTTACACAACAAGATCTTACTTATTTTCAAAGTAACCAGGGAGATAGTAAAAATCAGATACGGGTTTATGATTTTGTAAAAAGTAGTAAAACAGTTATCATAGATCTTTCGACTCTAAGAGATCTTGATAAGCAATTGTTTTTTGTATTTCTTATCATCTCGAAAATAATACATTATATCAAACATTCAAGTGAATATTTTGAAAAAACTATTTTCGTTCCAAATATAGATATATTTTTCAATTCTAGTTTCTTAGATTGGCAAATGCATTATGGCAAGATTAATACCTTCTTAGATCCTCTTATATACCATGGATTTGGATTGGTATTTTCAGCAAACCAAATTCGATATCTGCATTCCCATATTTTTAATTATTTTCATAATATTATTTCATTTAAAGCAACAGATAAACGTGACATCTCCACATTAAAATCCCAGATGAATTTACAAGAATTATATGGTACAGGATATTATACTTCGACAAGAAATAATACATATCAAATCGACTATTTGATGAACATGATAAATAACGAAGTATTAATTCGAAGAGATGATATATATCAACCATTTCCGGCATCCATTGAATGGAACAAGATAAAAGATAAAACGACAATTCCATATGAAGAGATCCTACATTTTATGAAAACTCAAGGCTATGATTTACAATATGCAGAAAGAAAAATACTAGAAAGGGCAAAGAAAACGTTTTTTGAAAAAGATTTGGGGAATTATGCGATATATATTAATGAGATTATTAAATTTTTAGATGAATTAAAGGTGATTGACCAAATCGGCAATCTATACGCTCAAAAATTAAAAAGTCATCTGAAGGAAATATTATACCCTAAAATATCAAAAAGAACAAATAACAAACAGCAGATGAAAGTAATCAGAGATAATATTTTTAATATTTTAATAAAACATGGCTACTTAGTTGAAAACCATCCCAGAAGAGCAAGTGGTTCTGAAGCTTTAAGGACATCGTATTCAGTAGGAGAACAGTATCAAATTGCGTTAGATGATTATTTTAAAACGAAAGGAAATGCAAATACTGATATGAATGTCGAAATTTTAGAAAAAGAAATTGCGAATTATGATGAGCTACCAAATATTTTTCCCTCCAAACCACGAAAATATATAATTCAAAAAGAACAGTTAAAGGATGCCTTAATGCGTGAATTTTCCGATTTTAATTATGATTTATTTAAGATATATAGTTTTATCGATGAAAAAGAGTTTCAAACCGCCATAAAAATCCAAAATGGATTAATTAAAGAGTTCTTATTACGAGTGTACCAGCAATATCACAATATAGAGGAGGAGGTCTCAACTGAGGAATTAGAGCAATTTCTCGCCATGCTTGGAGATATCCAAGATTTTCCATTCTCAACCCAAGAACTAATGGAAATTGCTGAAAAGTATAAAGCTATTGATTTAGAAAAAGAAAATATCGAAATTTTAGTACAAGAAATATATCAGTTTATTTATGATTTTTTTATAAAAATTCAACATTTTATTTATGGAGAGTGACCAACGATTGGAGAAAACTAATAATCTTAATGAAATGCTTGAAAAAATGTTATTTAATGAGAAGGACTTAAATATTTTAAAAATTGCTATAGACAATATGAATATGGGAAAGATATCACCTAAAGAATTAAGAAAATATATTATCGAATCTCGTGTAAAGATAATTGAAAAACTACTCAAATTTTTTCCATTTTATCTTAAGCAAGTAACTATTGAAAAACCTTTAGAAGCACTTGCCCAGCCTCACACTAATATAAAATTGAACCAGGAATTACAAGAGAAAAATGAATTTCTTAAAGATGTAGGATCACGAGTAAATAAAATCCATAAAGAATTAAAGTATAAACTTGAGATCTGATTTTTAATTAGTTTTATATATAAAGGAAAAAACGCTCTTCTTTCTACAACTTTTTTATTTAAATATTCTTAGGAAATTTTTAGTTAAATCTTTGTAAAGCCTGTAAAATAACATAAAATTTACAAAAAAGTAGACTAATGTTATCCGAAAAAATTCTTACATCTGCAAGTACAACCATATCGTTAAATGAGTTGTTTCCCAATTGTACAAGTCAGTTTATTAAGCCTTTTAAACAAATAATTGATCTTGACATTCATAAAGGAATCAGTCTTGATTTTGAGCTATGTGACAGAGTTCAAAAGAAAAAATTAAATCCTATTCTCAGATTAGCAAAACCAGAGGATGCCGAAGAACTTGTTGGAATTTATAAGGAGTTGTATAATGGTACCTATCCTTATAAAGAGATGGAAGATCTGAGTGAAGTTCGAAAGATGATACAAGATTCTTCAATCCAGTGGATTATCTATCAAGATCCTTCTTTTAACATAGCGGGATGCATCACATTTGTTTTGGATTTTGACAATAAACGGGGATACATTCGCGGATTTATGCTTAAAAAGAAATATCAAGGATATATAGATATTACGAAAGCTATGATTGGCTCTATGCTTGGGATGATCCATAAGTATAAAAATGAGATCTATATATGGTATGTGGAGAACAGAACTGCTCACACTAAATCTCAGTACTCAATGTGGGTTTGTGGAATTGCCCCAATTGGATTTTATCCAAATAAAGATATATTTTTAGGGAAAGTAGAATCTGACTTAATGCAGATTCTATATGATGAGAGAGCCTTAACAATATGTAGAATTAAAACTGTGCCCCAACTTTTACCTCAAGTCGAAAATTGCTATTTATATGCTGATAAACGATATAATTTAGGAAAGTATCGAATCAAGGAACCACAAATTTCTTTAAATCAGAAAAAGATTTATCACTTGAGAAAAAGTCTTAAAAGGAATATTGAAAAAAATGATTTTGGATATGAAAAGATACGATTTTCGTTTTCTGATACAGATTCATATTTTGAATTTCTCTACACCCCCCAAGTAAAAAATTTTGAAAAAACTGTGTACCATGTAAATAACCTTGAGGAGCTATATATCTTTTTGAAAGAATTTATTAAATGTGGAAAAGAGCTTGAAATACGATATTGTGAAGCATTTATTTCAGCTTATAATCTTGCTCATCAAAAATTATTTTCTAATGTAGGACTATCTCCGAGAGGGTATGTCCCAAGTTGGAAATATAATAGTAAAAAGGACGTTTTTGAAGACTATATCTTATTTAATTGGTTTAAAGGGAATGTTAATGAAAGTATTCAATTAATTGATGAGGGAAAACAGCTATTGGAGATTTTAGAACTGAATAATCCACTACTTATGAGAGATTTTTTTGAAGAGAGAAGATTTTTAGGGAAATTGCCAACTTTTTATAGCTTTAAAGAAAAACTTTCAAATGTCTGGAATTATCCGAAAACTATTAAATCCTCTTTAATGGTTGGATTGATAGTATATCTATCAATGGTTATTATGAGTATTATTATCGCAAATTCTTTTGGATATCATATAATTTCCCATACGATAAGTCAACTAGGATCAATTCATAACACTCCTGCACCCTTTATGTTTGATATTGCGTGCATTATCGGTGGTCTAACGACGATATTGTTATACTGTTATCTCTCAAGGAGGATTATAATGGAGGAAAATACCTTATCAATTAAATTTTCTCGATATGGGGTAATTATTGGCACAACTGGGAGTATTGGGATAATGTTTGTGGGTATATTCAGTCTTGATAGATCAGGACCTTTTGGATTATTCCATATTTTATCTACGACATTTGCTTTTGGGGGGTTTATATTAGCATTATTCACTTATGGGATAATGTTATCTAAAACGAAATCGAAACTACAAAATATTATCGGAATTAATGGGATTGTGCCTTTAATAGCCCTAATCGGAAATTTTATATTTCCTACTCCATTAATGGAATGGATATTACTTTTTACAATCCTTACTTCTTTAATCCCGCTGTTTTGCTTAGTTTCGTTTAAATAATTTTTTTACAAATTTATTTAATCTGATTTTTTATATAAACCTAGGAAAATTATCAGAAAAATAATTATATCTACTAACTCAACCACTATTATATAAGTTGCAGTTTCACCAAGAATATTTTGCATTAATGGTCTAAAAATATTCGACAACATATATAAAAAGAACCCAATTGTCAGAATTCCAGGTTTAACTAATGTTAATCTATTAAGACTATAGGCCATATAAAAAATATAAACTATTCCTAATAATGAAGGGATAAGAATAATTGGTAAAACCAACCCCATTATCGTAAGATTTTGCCCCGCAATGATTGCAATTGATTCAATTATAATAATCACTACAATTAATCGAGATCTTAATCTATTCATATACTTCTTATCTTTTAATTTCTTAAAACGATCCTCCAATCTAAAGAAAATTATCTCCATACCAAGGTATATTAAAGGCGCTACTTCAAATATAATAATAAAAAATCTGAATTTTAAAAATATTAAAACTATATCATCATTAAAGGTAAAAAAGGTAAGATCCCAAAGTAAATCAATCGCTTTTCCAAAAATTAGAATAAGGAAAAACAATCCTAATAAGAACGGGATATCTGATAAATATTGTGCTTCTTGCTTAAACCATTTATGAAATAAATAAAAAGCAGTTATAGATAAGATCACAATTCTAATGGATATTACCAGTAGGACTTCAAATGCACCTTCATAGGCTTGAAAAGCTTGGATAAAAAGTGGCCAATTAATACAATATAAAACAGCAACCCCAACAATCGCCAAAATAAAAAATATGACTAATACTAATTTATAGCGTCCTTTTTTCGATAATTGCATATTTATTGATATAATCTACTCCTTTTAAATTAAACCAAAAAAATAATAAAAGAAAAGATATCTAAACTAATTTAAAAAAATAAACTTAATTAATTTTTATTAGTAGTTTTTATATATTTCTTTTTCTAATTAACTTTACAATGGATTCTATTTGAGTCTTTTTTGGATCTAGTTCAATTTGGGTTTGAATTAGTTCAATAAGTTCATGTTGTGAAATGCCAATATTTTCTAAAAAATCATTTACTTCTTCTTCTTTGAATTTATTTTCAAGGATAAGTGGAGTTACAATTCTAAGAGTTCTTAACCACTTTTTCCTTAATTGAGGATTTTGACGTACTAGTTCTGCATATTGAAATGCGTAAAGAATTCCTCCATATCTATTAATATCATAAAATGTAGCAGCATGAACTACATTACAATTAGTTAAAAGTGGATCAGCATGTCCTTTTTTGATATAATTTTTTGATTCCACAAGATCAATAATCTTTTGTTCTTGGTATGGTATCACATGATAGGGCAAAAGAACTCTTGGTATGTTTTTACTGTTTATTTCTTCATCATTCAAATAGCATAATGCATCAGAAATATCAAAGAGAGGATCATTGAGTAATAATTTAGGCTTCCAATAATGAACTACGTCTTCTTGAGGTATTTCATAGAAATATCGAAAAATCTGATCAGGAGAATATCCAAAAAGTACATAAGGAATATCACGCTTTATAGCTTCTTTTACCACAATGCTATGAATTAAATCTGAACAATAATCACAGATATCCCGAGCTAAAAGTGTCTCATTTGAGTTATGGTTAAAAAAATGGTATTTATATAACTTGGTAAACGTAGGTATACAATCCTCGATTATTACATGATCCACATGAATTTGCTTTAAAGTATGCTTCATATTATCTTTTGCAATATCTGTCATAAATCCTGTAACAGAAGTTACCGCTAATGGAGTTAGTCGTAATTTATTTACTAAAAAATCTAATAGAGCTGTCGAATCTTTTCCTCCTGAATATCCTAAAATACAATCATATGGGACGTTTCCATGATTTTTTTGCATTTCTTCTACTACTTGATTCCAATTTGTAAGAGCACTTTTCCTTCTTTCACTGCTAATTTCATTTCGAGACCAATTGATATTTCTATGGTCGGGATCACTACAAAAATCGCATGTACCCTCTAAATCTAACTGAACGCCTAAAAATCCATCAGGTAGAATACATTTTCGACAAATATTTAGTTGTTCTATCATATTATCCCTTCTTTTAAAAATTTGTTAAGTTTAATTAAAAACAGATTATTTAAAGAAAAAATCTAGATTTTCGTTTTTTTTCTTTAAATATAAATATCCATATACTGTTTCAATATTTCTAAGTTTGAAGTTGGGATAAAAATGGTTCAAGTATTAGAAAAATTAGATGGCGGAAAAATAAAGGTAGTAGAGTCGATGGATCTTAGCGAAATCAAAGAAGTCTTAGAATATAAGTTATTTGTACCTGATCCTCAAATAAGATCCAAAGTTATTGATGAGCTACTTTCTTATCTTGGTTCGAAATTTGCGAACTCTGAGTATAAGTTAAAAGTATTCATCGCATATAGCGAATCAGAAATCTGTGGTTTTGTAATCTGTCAAATCGATCCTTATTACACAAGTTATAGCAGAAAATGCGGCACATTCGGGTGGCTTAATGCAGACTCTCTTAAAATTTGTAAACTGCTTATAAGAGAGTGTGAACTATTTATTAAAGAAAATAGAATTCGTAAGATCAGAGGGAATATCAATTTTCCTAAAAATTTAGGGGGTATTGGGATTCAATTTATGGGTTTTGAGGAACAAATGTTATACGGTGTAGCCTATAATGATCCTAAGTTACACACGATAGAGTTTTTAGACTCCGTTGGATACCAAAGAGAATCAGAATATTCTTGTGTCTATGTAGATCAAAGAACATGGAGTAAAGGAAAAAAAATCGATAAAAAGATTATGTTTAAATATGTATCAATGGAAGAACTCTATGACTATGTGGATGAGATACGAAATCTTGCGAATAATTCTTTCCATGAAATTCTCCCTGATGCTTCAGGAATGAATCGTATTTTTGAGTTTTTTGATGCATTTCAAAAGATTCCCAAATTGTTTTATAAGATAAAAGACGATTTTAATCCAAAGATTTATTCAGATGTGCCTCAATTCATTGAAACGTGGCAAACATGTGATCTTGAAAACACAGAACCGTTTGCTCCAATGGCATTTGATAAAAGAACTGGTGAATTAATTGGAATTCTATTAGGATTACCAGACTTATTTGAAGCGTGGGCAGGAAGACCAATTACACGCTGTAATGTAGATACGGCTATGGTAAAGAGAGGATATTTCGGAAAAGGTATTTTTTCGGCATTAAATAATATCGGACAACTTACATGTAATTTACATGGTATTTATTACTTTGAAGGAACAGCAATCTGGTCTAATAACTCACAGGCAATTGATACAATTTTTCCTCATTGTAAACCCCTCCGAAAACTTTATGTAATGCAAAAAAGATTATAATTTAATAAGGATAATTTTTTTATTCTTTTTTAGATTTTTTAGACGCTCTTTTTCCTTCTGTATCAACAATCTCTGAAAAGATTTCCTCGCCAGCTTCTAATAACCTTTCTTCCTCTCTTGTAATATGAATCTCTTTTGTTTAATCGAAAGGTGTTTCGCATACCCAGCATGTATTTTCCAGATCGCTCAACGCATTGGAGCATTTAATACAATAAGGAGCATCACATCCTGGGCAAATATAACTCAATCTTGTAACAATCTTCCTTGTAACATTAAATGAAATTTTTTACTATTTAATCACTTTCCTTGGATATGATAATGAATTAGTATTATGAAAAAGGAAATGAATATTCATCTAATCCTAATTCATCCTGCATTATCTTAATATCATTTTGTAAACTTTTATTGAGGGGAATTCCTTTTTCTTTTCTCTCAATTTTGACAAAATGTTCTTTTTCACCAGCTGTATAAATTTTAGATTCACCGGGAATCTTCCGTGAGCCCCTTAAGGCTCTCATTATATTGGTGGCAGTCTTTTTAAATGAGTTTAATCCAATGAAACTCTCTGTATTAATTGCTAGGAAAAAATGTCCAACTTTTAGCCTTTTTTGACCGTTTTCAACAATTCCAAGAGTATCTCTTAGGTATATACCTTCTTGTAAGGCAGCGGAAAGAAGTTCTACAACTGTTGCATAGCCATACCCTTTATACCCGGCAGTATCTTCACCTTTTCCACCTAATGGTAATAAGGATGCTTTTCTTTCTAACATTTTTTCTAGGACTTTATTAGGATCAGTCATAATTTTACCTTCATCATCAATAACAGTATTCTCTGGAAGAGGTTTATCAACTCGAGCATTTAGTTCAACCTTTCCTCTTTGGATGATTGAGGTGGCACAATCAATAAGAAAAGGGAATTCTTCATCGGTAGGAGCGCCAATAGTTAAAGGATTTGTACCCAACATCGGTTCACATCCAAATGTGGGCGGAATAGAGGGTCTGGCATTAGTGACTGCCATACCGATCATACCTTCTTTTATTGCCATAAGCGAGTAATATCCCGCAATCCCAAAATGGGTAGAATTTCTCACTGCTACTGCGCCTAGTCCATATTTTTTTGCTTTCTCAATAGCCATTTGCATTGCCTTGTAGGCAATAACATGCCCCATACCGCAATTTCCATCTAATAACGCAGTAGTAGGGCCATCTTTTATTACATCAATTTTTGTTTTTACCTCATAAATTCCTTCCTTGATGCGATCATAGTACATTTTGCATCGCTGAATGCCATGCGAATCAATCCCTCTTAAATCTGAGGTAATTAACACTTCAGCAATGATACTTGCATCTTCTTTTGGAACACCTAATCCAATAAAAACGTCTCTCATAAAATTTTCAAGAGTATTGCTATCTATATATATAATATCTTCTGACATCTTAGAATTTCTCCATATTGTTTTGTTTTTGAATTAAAATACAATTTCGGACTACTTGTTCAAGTAAATTCTAACTACTAAATATAATTTTTATAACGCGAGTAATTTTAAATTTTTCTCTATTTTGAAATTTTATCGAAATCAAGGTCAATGAAATATGTTCCACATATTATTCTCGTATTTATAGAACCAATTCTACTAACAATTGTGATAATGTATATCACATCTATAGATAATTAAAAACAAATTATAGAGTGTCATGAAAAAGAAAGAAAAACTCACCTGCCCGCTATGCAATGTTAAATTTATTCCAAGAACATTTTATCCAGAAGAAGCAACTTTTTCTTCTTCAGATGGCAAATTATTGTCAGGATTTAATGGGTACATAAGTTCTAGTGGAGTTAAACCTTCAGAAGTAATTTTGGGTTCTTGGATTACGTATTGTCCAAATTGCAATTACGTCATGAAATTTGTAAAAGAGATTGTTAAAAAAGAAAAAATCCAAGCACAGAATGTTGTCGCTAAAGACATCAAAGAAAAATATAATAACTATTACTTTGGATTTCCATTTGAAGATTACTCTCAATATTTGACTGGAGTTGCTGAAAAAGTCAAATATGATATTGTAAATTCTCTTAAAGGCATAGATCTAAATATCTGGGAAAGTATGTATGAAATTGAAGACACTTTTAAACTTTTAGTCAGATTTTATGCAAATTTAGAGAAATATTGTGATGCTCAACTTCCAAATAATAAGGATGATGAATTACCAGCAAAAATAACATTATTAAAATTAATACCAGATCTGGAAAAATTACTATTGGAGTTAAATGATATAAGAAAACAAACTATTCAAGGAAATTACGAGTTATCTTCAAATGATAAAGAAAGAGTCAATACTGCGGTTGTGAATTTTACATTGAATCTAATAGAAAAGCATATTAAACCATTAGTGGAAGGTAAAAAATTACAAACAAAATATAATTACGTCGATATAAAAGATCTTAATGCTGAAATAAAACTCTTCCTAAATGGATATCTAAATGGTTTATTTAATCATGGAAAATCTGCTCATAAAGAAGTAAGATCATTTTTAGAGAATCTCCTTATCAATTAGTATTATTAATTTTTCCGCTTCTTGTCTTATCGACTTCTACATATTATCACCATGCTATACGTTTATTTGAATCCTTAATTCATATTTTAAATTCATGATTATAAATGATTTAAATACTAAAGTTAAGGATAAATTTTTTAAAGATATTATAATTGAGGATGACGGCGAAGATTTTGTCTATGTGTTCCCTGATACAAAAGAGTTTCTATCGATCATTAGAAGAAAAGAAATTAAAAACAGCTTAATTACGGGAAAGTAATTTAAAACCTTATTATTTTATTGATCACTTGGAAGACTCCAATAGTCACTTGAATATGTAAATTTTAAATTTTATTAAGTATTATAGAATATGGGCAATTTGGGCAATGCCTGATTCCCCTTGCTGGGAGGACCATAAAATGCTCATAGTGGAAATTGCCTGAATTAAGAATTCATGAGTGCTATTATCCAATCTTATGTTCCGTCGAAGCATCGGCTACATAGGCGGGTTACAGAGTGATGTATTTTGTAGGAAATACATAAACTCGTAATTTCAAAACCGGACAGGCCCTGGCGGGAGCATCCGTACGAATAGTAGTTCGCGCTTTGTAGTGCAGGTGTGGAGGGCCATGAGATACTTGGTCATAATAGTAGGATTGATATCGAGATTCAGGTTTTTTTAAACCTATTCCTAATTACTCATTGCTTTAAATTGATGATTTTGGTTTGATAATCAATTTATATCTGCAATGTGTATTATTAGAATTCAGTATACACTCTAATATTTCTGATTCATATTTAAACTCAGGATCGAAAGAATTCAATATAGCAATTGTATAAGGTATACATATTGTATTTTGTATAAGTTCAGCTTTATCAGGATTAACCTTACCACCAATGGGGCAAAATTTATTTGAATATTTAAGTGTTATATCCAATGTTTTGGGATCGTCATTTAGAGTTTTTATCTTAGTTTTAGCATTTAAAACATTGTATATTTTTTTCAAACTGCTTTCAACTCCGACAAAGCCTCTCTCTTTTAACATTTTACCTAATTTTGCACCCAAACTAGTAGAAATTGATTTAGGAAGATTTTCCCCGCCAATATCAATCATTTGATAAATAAAATTTTGGAAAAATTTTAAGGCATCTCGATTTTTCGACATCTTCACAGTGTTTTTCATATTATTAAAAAAAAAAGATTAATTAAATCTCGATTTTGAACTATTTAATTATTGTTATAGTTATTATTTATTTAATAATAAGAGGAGGGAAGGGCTGCCCATTCAAAATAATTTGAATTATTTAATAAGTTGATAATTGGAAAAAGTTGCTTAATTTAATCTATACTTTTTTTTTATCAATTTTTAGGATGTAGTGGCAAATTCTTTGGTTATTAAGGGGAATACAATTTAAGAAATCTTCTCCAAAAATGAATTGGGGAAAAAGTTCATTTAAAAAACCCCGTGTATAAGGAATACAAATGTTCTCTTGAAAAATCGGAGCTCGGGATGGACTATAAGCCCCTCCTACTGGACAGAATTTTTTTGGGTATCTAACAATTACTTCATATCTATTCTCATTTAATTGTTTTATCACTGGTTTTCCATTCAATGCAATATAGATTTGTTTTAAAGCTGTTCCAATTTCTAAAGTAAATCCCCGTTCTTTATACATTTTCCCTAGTTTTGACCCTAATTTACTAGAGATGGCTTTTGGTAAATTTATTCCTCCAATATCAATCATTTCTTTAATATATGCTTGAAAGAACTTTAAAGCATCCTTATTTTTTGACATAATTTTGAGACATTCATTTAAAAGTAATGAAAAGAATCTATATTAATCTCTATATTAAATTATTTAAGACTTGTTATCAAAATTATTTATTTGATAATAAAAAAGGAAAATAGAGCTTTTAAGATTTTTAAAGAAAAAAATTTCAAAAATTGAATTAAAAAAAACATTTAATTCAAGTTATATGATTTGTATTCTTCCTATTTTTGATTTTTAAAATGTAATGACAAGCCTTTTGATTATTAAGTGGTATACAATTTAAAATTTCTGATTCAAACGAAAATTGTGGAAAAAGTTCATTTAAAAAACCCTGTGTATAAGGAATACAAATATTCTCTTGAAAAATCAGAGCTCGGGATGGATTATGAGCCCCTCCTATTGGACAGAATTTTTTTGAGTATCTAACAATTACTTCATATGTATTATCATTTAATTGGTTTATCACTGGTTTTTCATTCAATGCGGAGTAAATTTGTTTTAATGCGAAACCAAGATCTAAAGCTAGCCCCCTTTCTTTATATAATTTACCTAATTTTGAACCAGATTTTGTGGAAATAGCTTTGGGTAAATTATTTCTCCCAATATCAATCATTTCTTTAATTTATGCTTGGAAAAATTTCAAAGCGTCCTTTGCGATAAAATCACCTCAAATTACTTTTAACCCTAAATTACAAGAGAAAACGAAGAAATACTGATATTTAAATTTATCCATTATTGTCCAATTTTTAATTGAAAAAAGTAGAAATCAATCAAGAAAATTAAAATTTTTCATTCTTTAAAGTAAATCTTAAAAGCTGATCTTTATCCTCTTCGGCATAATTTATTCCAATTCTTTTATTAGTTACAATAGAATTATCTTTAACTTTCTGACCTTCAATGAAAAACAATTTTGAGCTAAGAGAACAAGAATCTATCCCATTAAATTGAGCTTTCGTTATATTTAAGGCCATACATAGCTTTCCAGGTCCATCAGTTAAATTTCTAAAATTTTTTCCAATTTTAACATTCCTGTTTTTACTCATCAGTTCTATTCCATCAATAGGATATAATTGTCGAATTAATACAGCACATGGCATATCTTCTGGTTCTGTAATTACATTTAGACAATGATATAGTCCATATATCAAATAAATATATAAGGTTCCGGGAACCATATACATTACTTTAGTTCTATTAGTTTTCTTATAATTATATGAATGAGTAGCTTTATCATGTGGTCCAAGATAAGCCTCAACTTCAATAATTTTCCCAACTATTCTCCCCCTTAATGTTTTTCTTACTAAATAATTTCCAAGTAATTCTCTTGCAACAGTTACAGTATTTCTAACAAAAAAGTCTCTTCCAAGCTGTTTAAACTCTTTCATGAATCAAGAACTTTATTTTTCAAGAATTCTTTATTTAAAGAACATAATATTTTCATTAATTATAATTTAAATTAATTTTAAGCATTTCAGGGGATAAGAAATAAAGGCACCCGAAAGAATATTAAAAGCTGTAAATCATGAGGAACCCGATAGAGTTCCAGCATTTGAAAGCGCTTTTACAAATAATACTATCATGAAACATTATGGTATTGATCCTAAAGGAGCAGGAGGTTACAAATTATCTTATGATTTTTTAAGATTGGTGGGAATTGATCTAGTTTTAAGTTATGTTGGTTTATTTCCACGCAAATTTCTTGAAAGAGGTAAGGGATTTATCGATGAATATGGAAGAATTATGAAGTTTGAACAATATAAAGATGATACTCGAATAATTACTTATCATGGAGGTTACTTTAAAAATTTTGAAGATTATGAGAGTTGGGAACAACCAGATCCAAACTTGAATGCGCGTTTGGCACAATTTCTAGAGGGAAGAAAAATTCAAAAGGAGATGAATGATGAAATTTTTTCTATTCCCGCAACGGGGTCTTTGATGGAGTGCACTTGGGAAGGGTTTGGATTAGAAACCTTTTCTAGATTATTAAGCAAACAAAAAGAAATAAAAAAAGTATTTGATGACCGTGGCTCTTTTACTCTTGAATTGGTAAAGATTTTAATTGAAAATGATGCCCAAATGATATTACTATGGGATGATTATGGATTTAAAAATGGTCTATTTATGAAACCTAGTTTATATCAGAAATATATATTTCCTTGGATAAAGCAAATTTGTGATTATGCTCATAAAAATGATAGTAAGATATTTTTACATTCTGATGGTGATTTATTAGAAATTTTTGAAGATATTATCAATTGTGGAGTCGACGTTATTAATCCCGTTGAATCAACAACCGCAAATCCTGAATATGATATCTTTAAGTTAAATAAAAAATATGGAGAGAGAATCACGTTTTCTGGAAATTTAAGTCCTATATTGCTAGCTTTAGGAGAAATCTCTGAAATTGAGAGCTATGCTAAACGTTTACTTCGAGAATTAGCACCAGGAGGCGGGTATATATTTGGTAGTGGGCATTCTATTAATCCCGCTGTGACATTAGATCGCTTTGAAGCAATGCAAAGTATTAAAAGAAAATATGGAAATTATCCTATAAATGTGCCTGACTAATTTTATAATTCTATTTATTTATTAATACTCCCTAAATTCATTTGCAGCATCAAACATAGCTACTATATTTTGAGGAGGAACCTCTGCTGTAATATTATGGATATTTGCTGCCACAAATCCTCCACCAGGTTTAAAACATTCAAGATTGTGTTTTACTTCTTCTCGAATTTGTTGAGGAGTTCCAAAAGGAAGTGTTCCTTGCGTGTTGCACATACCACCCCAAAATGTAATCAACTTTCCAAAGCGTTGTTTTAAACTACAAGGTTCCATATCATATGCACTAATTTGTACGGGATTATAGATATCATATCCAATTTCAGCCCAATGAGGGATGAATAGAGGAGTAGATCCACAAGAATGATAATTAATCTTAACATCTGCCAATTCATGTATTTTTTCTGAGAGTTTTTTCTCAACTGGTTTTATAATCTGCTCATAAATTTTTAAATTCATAATTGGCCCCGCTTGTTCTGCTAAATCTCCATTAATGCATATAACATCTAAAAATTCACCTACTTCATTTAAAAAAGTAACATTATAGTCGATCCAATATTCCAAAAGCCCTTCCATAGCAGCAACAATTAATTCTGGTTTTGTTCGTAAATATCTTAATGCTTTTGTAAAGCCAAAAAGAAAAGTAGTATATTCATAGATGCATCCTGTCGGTGGTGTAGATATTGCATAATCAGTAGTCTCGCGCAACTTTTTTGCATACCCTTTTAATTCTTTAAATGGAGTTTTATCTCTACCATTAGGCCAATCATAATTTTCAATCTCTTGAACTGATTTTAAATCTGAAAGTGGATGGATTACGGGATCATAATATAAAATATCATCTAAATCTTTATTAGCGTCATTACCCCAAAAACAGCCAAATTGATCGTATATTCCTACATATTTTCCCTCATATTGAGGCTGGAACTCATTTATTTGTACCATCCCACCTAAAGGGCGGACATATCTAATATCTATATTGAATCTCTCTAATAATTCTTCGCATGGTAATGCTATTTGTTGGATAAAATCACAGTATTGAATATTTTCGTTTTGAATATCAAGAAAATCTAACAGTTTTCTATATGCTTTTACATGAATTCCAGATTGATGTCCACCTAAATCAATTGGAACCATATCTGGTTCTTTATGACTTAAAGTAATTTTAACTCTTTCTCTTGAATTCATTAGTAATTAAGTATATAAATTCTTATAAATAATTTTAGGAAAAACTCATAAAGAAAATATTGCGAATTAATACTTATTTAATTTCAATTCTTCTTTTAAAAATGGCTTTAATGCAGCATTACAGGCTATAAATGGAAACTTAGTATTAATGGATAATCCAATATCTATATTTTCTCCACTTAAAGAAAATATTTTTCCTCCAGCTTCTTTAAGAATTAGTATTCCTGCTGCTACATCTACTAAGCGGTTACTTTCTCTCAAGTTAATGAAGGCTTCCATATTACCACTTGCGATTTGACATAAGGTCAAAGCACTACTTCCCAATATTCTAATTCTATAAAAACTTCTAATAAGAGGAGATAATTTCAAAAAGTTCTCCATTAGGTTTTTCATAGGAAGATTAAGTTCAAAAAAGCATTTTTGAGAAATATCCAAATCAGACACGTGAATGGGAGTATTTTTATAATAAGCTCCATTTCCTTTTTCTGCCCAATAAATATCCTTTGTGATTAGATTAAGCACTACTGCTTTTTTAATATCACTTACTTTATTTCCAATAGCATAGGCTATCGAAACAGAACAATAGGGCACACCCCTTGCAGCATTATTAGAACCATCTATAGGATCAACGATTAAAACATTTTGATTATCCTTTGCTTTTTCCTCTTCTCCGATGTATATTTCCCCCACTTCTTCACTTATCAATAATAAATTAACATTTGCTTTTTCTAAAGTATCAATAATTACTTTTTCGGCAATCAAATCAATTTCCATCGATATATCTCCACCAGCTCCTCTTTTAGATTTATTTGCACCTTCTTTTGTACCTATAAGAGGAATCACCAAATCAGATACATTAATTGCAATCTGTTTTAAGAAGTTAATATCGAGGTCCATTAAAATCAGAATAAATTTACTTATATGAAAAAATTAATATAGGTAATTAATTTTTATGGACGTTTTTTACCTTCTAATTCAAGATCTATGATATCTTTTAATTTATCAAATTTTGTTAATTCCATTAGAATAAGAGCTTTTTCGAAGATTAATTTTGGACCCATTTTCAATTCTTTCTTTAAATAAATCTTATCGATTTTCTGTAAGCTTAACCAATCTGAAATTAAAATTCCTTTTCTCTTTTCTTCATTTACAAATTTATTAGAGATTATATTATAATTCAATAGCTCATTTTTTTGGTCATCTTCCTCAACTTCAAATAAGGCAAAAAAAAGAGCTTCTCCAAAGTGATTAGAAATACTAGAGTCTAATCCATTGTTATCTATTAATGGAACACCTACTTTTATTATAGGTTTCTCTTGTGTTTGAGTTAATATATTTACCTTAAAAATTTGAGGAAATTTTTCCTTTATCTTAGTAATAATAATATTTTTTAATATTTGAACTTGCATTACTGAAAGATCTTTATTTAAAGCAATAAGTATCTCTAAAAATATATACCTTCCATAAGCCCTTATCTCTAAACTCTCAATTTTTTTAATTTTTGGGAAAGATTCTATTAAATTTTTAAGTTTAATTCTTTTATCAAAATCTATTACAGCATCGAGCAAAATTTTAGTAGAGTTTAAAAAAATATCATATCCTCCTTTAATTATAAAAAGAGCAATGAATAATCCGATTATTGAGTCTAAAAGATACAAATTGAAAATAGCACCAATAAATCCTGTTAAAACTGAAAAAGAGATAAAAATATCATACAATTTTTCTCTCGCTTCTGATTCGATGATCGGAGATTTCGTTTTCTTTCCTATTATATTTAAATAAAATGATAGGAATAACGAAGTTATGAAAGATATAATCAAAAATATAAAAATTGAGCTAGATATAATGATAATTTTAGAAAAACCTGAAATAAAATCTGAAATATCCTTAATAGATCGTGAAATAATATTGTAAGCGGTATAAAAAATAAGTATTGAAATAATCAAACTGATAATATTTTCAATTTTATAATAACCATAAGGAAATTTTGCATTCGGTTTTTTCCTAGAATATATGATTCCTATTAAAGCAGCAAGAATCATTATTATATCAGTAAGATTATCAAAAGCATCTGCTTGAAGTGCTAAACTATAAGTTATTATTGAAAAGATTAATTTTAAAATGAATAAAGAAACAGTAATAGTTAACAAAAAAAAGTTTAAAAATATAGGGCGTTGATAATACTTCAGATTTTTACTAGAATCGATCATTTTGGAATTTTATATTTTTCAATTATCCATTTATCTACAATGAATTTTTGAGATTTCTCTTTTTCTTTAACATCATATTCACTATGTATTGTACTCTTTGGTATCCAAACCTCCTCTCCAGCATCTAAAATAATTAATAAAGCCTTTGGACTTTCTACTTTAATTTTCGCTTCAATTTCAGTAGTATCTCGTGACATACTAAACTCTGTAGTCTCAACAATATGTAAACCATCTTTAGCAACAATATGCTCTGAAAAAAGACCAAATTCAGTTTCTTCATCCATTTCGACATTTTCTTTTGTTTTAGCTTCAAAAGTACCACTTGTAGCAAATTCAATTTTCTCATTTAATATGTGATCAAGCATTAGCGTCATGAAATTTAAATTTGGAAATCGCAGTTTTTTAGCATATTCTCCTATAATGATCCGTAAAACTTGACGAGATTGATCTTCCCATCCTACGTAAATCTCTGTTTTACGTTCTTTAAAAACGTGATAACCTCTCCAGTTGGCACTCCTCCTATTTAAAACCTCTAAGATACATATAATTTCTTCAATCGATAGCCTTACAGTTTTTCCCTCTCCGTCAGAGGGCTTCTCCCAAGAGCCATTAGGTTTTCTACTTATACAACTTAAGAATATATAAGGAACTTCTTTTGATGGACTTGTAATCCTAACACTTGTTTTTTGCCCATAAAATGTTTTGGTATGAAAATCTGCCAACTCGATCCACTATCAAATTATTTTTCTAAATTATAGTCCACTTATTTATTAAAACTATATTAATTTATTGATTTAAATCTGATTAAATAAATAAATGAATTTTTCGTACAACGTTAGGAAAAGAGAAAAAGTTTTAAAAAATTTTATTTTATATAACTGTAAATCAATTCTTTTCGTTGTGATTAAAGATGAAAAATAATGAGAGTGATTCTATTAAGAAAGAGGAGAAGAGGGTTATTATAAGTAGTACCGGTGATTTACAAGAATACGATGAACATATAAGTGCTATGGGATCTGCTAAAATTTCTGGGGGAAAAACCAACAAATCTATACGGATTTCAGGTGATGGAACAATTAACGGCGATTTAATATGTGATGGACTTACATCGTCAGGAAGTTTAAAAGGATCTGGTAATTTAACTGTTCATGGGGATGTTAGTAGCTCAGGCTCATTTATTATCGCAGGATTTCTTTCAGGAGATCAAAGTGCTGATTTTTCAGGTTCAACACAAATAGGTAATCTTATTAAGATTCAAGGTTCTTTGATTGCTGCCGGTTCTTTTAAAGCAGGGCATTTTGTGAGAGGAGAACAAGAAATTAAACTTTCTGGTTCTTCAGAGATAAACGGGAACTTGTCTTCAGAGAAGAATATTAGTATTGATGGATCAACTCATATCGAGGGAAATGTTGTAGCTGAAGATATTCTTTTTGGATCACAAAATAAGATAAAGAAACAGCATTATAGAGTTCATGGAAGTATCCTTGCTAAAAACAATGTAAATATTATCAGAACGCACGTAGATGGAGATATTAAAGGTAAGGATATTACTCTTGGTCGAGGAACGGAAATTCTCGGAACTGTATATTATGTTGAAAACGTTGATATTGATAAAAAAGCAAAATTAGCTAATGAGCCAATTCAGATTAGTTTAGATGAATTATGAACAGATAAAATATTAGTAGAGATATACATTAACTTTAATTACATTAATTCAATTTCTACGAGCACAGATTCAGGAATTTGAATTTTCATTATAAGGTGCATACTTCTTTCGTTAGCAATAATCTCAAAAAGACGTTTATGAATTCTCATTTCAAATTTTGCCCATGTCGCAGTACCTTGCCCAGAAGGAGCTTTTAAAACAGGAACACGTAGTCTTTTTGTGGGGAGCGGGATAGGCCCATTCTTTCGAATTCCTTGAGAGCGACATACAGACATAACTTGATCGCATACGGATAGTAGTGCTTCTAATTGAGTACTTGACAATCGTATGCGCGCTTTTTGTATGTTTTACTCACCATGAAAATTTATTTAAAACCTTGTAGGTTGTTATATCGAAATTATTCCTATTAAATAAATTTTTTCAAAAAGGGCTATTCTAATAATTTTAATTAAATCCCAATAAGAATTTATTTCCTAAATGCACATTTTCCAGATATTTTTTCGCTACGCTCAAACACTTTTCTACTTGCTTTCGAGGAGTAATCCCTAAATTTCTACTTTATAACCATTCTTATTCAGGGTTCTATAAAATTATATATCTTCATCAACACCTTTCCTGAATTCTGATCTATTATCAGCTATTTCAGAAACGATATCTAATAATTTAAGACTATCCCTATCACGCTCCCAGAAAAGGATGCAATTGATAGCGATGCAGAAGAAGAGAAATATTTTGGATAGATATATAATTTATCTTTAAGTATTTTTTATCATACAATAGACGTATATATTTTTTAAATATAGTATTATTAAAATTAAAATCAAAAAATAATTTAATAAAATGAAAAAGAGGAAACAAAGTGGCGAAATTTATACAAGAGCCTAATATAAGCCTTGATCGTAATTTTAGGAAGAATTATGTTCTGGTTGAAGGAATTGCTCCTATGGAATTTAAGGAACATGAAATAGGGTCCAAATGGGAATTCAAAGTTGACATCATGGATGATAATGTAATCATAGCATCAGTAACGAAAGTTTTTAAACCTAAAAAACTAGAAGTGAACGAAAAGTTTAAAGAGAAAATAGATGGAGCAAAATTTAAGAAAAAATTTATTGACATGAATCTTGAGTACAAGTTTTTTATTAATCGTCTCGATTAGAGACGCGATTTTATTTATATACAAGATCAAACAATTTGATGCTGAAGAAGCAAAGCAGTTAATTTTATTTATTTTTTTCATTAAAGATTTTTGAGTATGTTGACCATTCATTTGTGAAAGTTTTCAATTCGTGCTTAAATGGACAGTTAACACCCATCTTCATAACACAGACGTGTAAATCACCCCTATCGGAATATGAAACACACTTGTTACATTAGGAAATCTTACATTTTTCGCAGTAATATAGTGTTTTATACTCATTTCCACACACAGGGCACAAGTTATCACCCTTAGAGGGTATTTGATTTATATGGAGAGCACAGTAACCCGTT
The DNA here is from genome assembly GCA_019058365.1 of Promethearchaeota archaeon. GTDB lineage: Archaea > Asgardarchaeota > Lokiarchaeia > Sigyniarchaeales > SOKP01 > Loki-b32. The sequence goes on from JAHPZE010000029.1 coordinate 37,878, forward strand.
ATATGACCACTCTTTCTTTTACAACGAGTTCCTTTTTTTGTTAAACCAACACATCTGGTTTTTATACTCCGCCTTGACATAAATGACTAATTTTTTTTTGGAAATTACCTTTTTAATCTCTTTACTTATTTAATTTTGTATAATATTGTTGTCTAAGGATTTCAAATCCAATTATAGTTGCAGCGGAGTTAAGAGAGAGTGCTCCGTTAAATTCTCGCTTATAGGGAATTGTCAAAATTAAATCTGCTTTATCTAAGAAAGTTCGATTAGTGCCTCTTTTTTCACCTCCAATTACAATAAATAATGGAGCTTTTAATTTGCTTTGATAAATTGACAGACCTTTATCTTTATCTGTACATGCAATGGTATAATTATTAGATTTGAAGATATCTATTGTTGACTCCAGGTCTTCGACTAACGCTATTGGTATTAATTCTGAGGTGCCCGCTGAAGATTTGATAATAATTGCCTCCACCTCACACCAATTTCTCTGTTTCATGACGATACCATCTATTCCTGCAGCATATAATGACCGTATGGTATACCCAAGATTAAAAGGATCTTCAATTCCGTCTAAAAAAAAGTATATGCCGGATTTCGAGTTCAAGAATTCAAATATTTTCTGGTAGATTCGTTCACTTACTATAGCAGCAATTCCTCCGTGAGTCTTCCCATTTGCATGTGTTTCAAACCAATTTTGATCCACTGCTTCAATTTTGATTTCCTTGGATTTTACTGACTCAAGTATTTGCTTGACAGATTTTTCCGGTTTACTTTTCCTTTTTCTTTGGAGTTTTGCAACATCATAGAATAAAGTCAAAACCTTACGATATTTTGATTGCAAAACTGCATTTACAGAGATTTTTCCCTCAATTACAATAGATGTGGTCATATTCTTTTTCCTTCATATTCTCAATTCAGTTTTCTTTCGCTTTTGGAGTCAATGTTTGAATTTTTAATTATTTTTCTATACCAAAAGCTTCTTCAAGGTTTTTTCCTCTAAAATATGGGTCATTTCTGTCAATTAACCCCTGTCTAATGGCAAACATACATTTTTCATAAAGCATTTTATTTAAATCTCGCCCAATTTCTGTCAAAGAATATTCAATTTTTACCGGAGTTGTACTTACGATGTCCTTATTAATAAATCCATGGTGTTCTAATCTTTTTAGTTGATCTGACAATACTCTATTGCTAAGACCCTCATATGTTTCTAAAAAATCACTAAATCTATTACATCCTAAGAACATAGATTTTAATATGGTTATCGTCCATTTTCGTGATAATTCATTATACCCCTCCATTGTAAATTTAAATTGTTCAGTAACCAATAAATCACCTAATAACTTGTAGCTTACAATTTCTTTATAAGTAATTTTACCCTATTAAATTTTGTATTAAAACAAAGTAATAAATTAATACTTAATAATTTATTGTAATAAAAAAAAAATAATAAAAGAAAGGTAGAAAATAAAAAATGGAGAACTTAAGTAATAGTGTGATATTTCCCAAAGGAGATAAAGCTACAAGCGCTTACTTTACGGGGAATGTGTGGGTTCAAATGCTAGTTACTGAAGAAGTTTTTAATTGTCCAGTATACAATGTAACCTTTGAACCAAAAGCAAGGACTAAATGGCATTCACATCCAGGGGGCCAAATTCTTCTTGTTACAGGAGGTAAAGGATATTATCAAGAAGAAGGAAAGCCAGCACAATCGCTTCAAGAAGGAGATGTTGTGAAAATACCACCAAATGTGAAACATTGGCATGGGGCATCAAAAGAGAGTTGGTTTGTTCATGTTGGTATTAGTACGAATCCTAATTTAGGAAATGCTGAATGGCACGGTCCAGTAACAGAGGAGGAATATCAATGAAAGTAGCAATCTTCAAAGGTAAGGGTAAGATCGTGGTCGAGGAACGACTATGACTAGTTAAAATCTAACATTCTTGTCTTTAGAAAGGGTAAATATCATTTAAGTCTGTAAAAAGAAGTTAATTATTAAAAAATAAGAAAATGATTTAATTCATTAAAATCCTAGCAAAAAGCTATTCCCTAAATGCACATGTTTTAAATATTTTTTCGCTGTTTCAAGGCACTTTTCTGCTTGTTTTCGAGGAGTAATTCCTAAATCTCGCATCTGATAATCTCCATGGAATACTAATAAACTATATGGTATTTCCCTGTTTATAGAGCTAACAAACTTCGCAATCTGTTCGACTTCTTCATGATTTGTATACCCTGGAACCATTAATGTACACGCACTCATCTCAGGTAAGTCTTTCCTTGTTCCAAAATAGTTTTCAGCTAAAAATTTAAAATTTTCTAACGTTCTCTTATTGCTAACTCCGCATAAAGCAAGATTTAATTTCTCATTATAGGTTTTTAAATCAAACTTGATATTGCCTCCAGTTTTAATAGCTATTTGCATGCATTTTTCAACCCAATCTTTATTTCCAGAACCATTCCACTCCCAACATATTCTAAATTTTCTTTTTTTATCTTGCTTTTCTATTTTGTCTAAAATTAGTTCTGCTAAGTTAATAGAGAATGGTAATTGAGGTTCAGGGGTTCCCCCAAAATAGCATAGACAAGTGATCTTTTCATTTTTAACTATCTGATTAGCTAATATCTCAACATCGAATAAATTCCTTTTTGAAAAAAGCTTATGGCTGCTATTTTGACAGCCCAGACAATTGTACGAACATCCGTAAAAGAACGCCGCATAACTATATGTGCCAAATTCAGGTCCTTTATAATCTGAAAACTCTGGGTAGCCAGATGAAGTTCCAGCAGGACAAAACCAGCTATTACAACAATTAGTTGGATTTAGATCTATATAACCATGAATGTATCCTCTTGATTTTGTTGGGTATGGTAATTGCCCCGAGTTTCTTAATTGAATATTTCTTAAACCACAATAGCTTACATCTCGTTCAGATAAAGAGCATTCATTAATACATAGATTGCATTTTAATTTTATATTTGGTCGTTCAGCTCTGGGAGGCTTTTCTGGGAGTTCTACAAGCTTGCGTACTTGTTTATGAACATTTAATATATGAGGTTTAACTTGACTCCAATCTCTTTCTAAAACACAATTTCTACATACTTGTAGAACCTCAGAGATTACCCTCTCAGTTTTCCCGCAAAACTTACAAGTTCCCATATTTACACTTTTTTCTTTAATAATAAAAAGGTTTGGCCAGATTTTTGCATTGGATTATGCTTAACCATAAATCCTTCAAAACCATTATTAGTAAATGAATTATTAAACATTTTTAATTCAGTATCATCTTTAGGGTAAAATTCAATTATAATCCTTCCGTTAATTTTTAAAATTTTATTCAAATATTTCGCTGTGTCATGGAGAAGCTTAACTTTTTCTCCATCATTTTCCTTTCCATATATTATAAAATTGTATGATGATATTGAGATTATCTGATTAACAGAATCGACTTTAATTGGTAAATAATTAATATCAGCTAAAATAAGTTCTAAACCTTTAGAAGTTTTAAAATTTTTTTTCTTTTCTCTCGCTTTTGATAACATATCATTAAGAATATCAATCCCTATAACTCTAAAGCCATTTTCGATCAAAATTTCTGATGAAAAACCTGTTCCACATCCTAAATCTAAAATTACTTGTGAATCACCCCTCTTATCCCTACTGTCCTCTCTATAATATAGGTTTTCATCGAAAAGATACTCAATACTGGATAGAGTAGATCTTTTCTGATTGCGTTCCATCCATTTTGAACTATTATACTCTTCTGCTTTATTTTTAATATAATCTTCTGGAAATCTAGGGCGTCGATTTTTTCTTACCAATGATCGATCACAAATGAAAAAATAATTTAAATATATAAATAACTAAACTCAATATATCATAAAAAAATAATTTTAGGTTAATTAAGACAATAAAAAGATTTAGGGTTTGCTTATGTCTGGAAAAAATACAATTCTTATCGTTGACGATGAGCCTGATATTGTCAACCTTACAGAAAAATTTTTAAAATTGGGGGATTTTGATACAATTACAAGCAGCAATGCGAAAGAGGCTATGAACATTATTGAAGAAAGCTATGATAAAATAGCCCTAATATTACTAGATATTATGATGCCTGGCCGAAGTGGGTATTCGGTTTTGGAGGAGGTCAAGAACAATGAAAAATATAAGGATATCCTTGTAGTTTTATTTACTGTTAAAAGTTTTAACGAGGATGTTCAAAAGGGTAAAAAATTAGGTGCTGATGCTTATATTACCAAACCATTTTCGGGGAAGGAACTTTTAATCAGAATAAAAGAGATATTAGAAAAGCGTAATTAAACTTTTAAATTAGGTATCAAAGTTGTATATAAATAAATAGAGTATTAGTTGTATCTATTTTTTATTTCAAAATGATAATCTCATTAAGTATTATCCAAACAGATATAAAAAAAGCTTTTTACAGCTGGAAAAAATTAGATTCATTATCGTTTTATGATTTTTTACTAAAATTTCAGAACTATTCTTATTTATCTAAAAATTTTTAAACTACTTGAGTAAATTATCTTCATCTATTAGAAAATTAAAATAAAAAATTTAAAGAGCTAATTAAAATGGTACTTGAAGCAGAACGTGATAAAATTCCTTTTTTTAAGCAATATTTTTCTGTAATCATATTAGTTGCTAATATATTAGTATTTATATGGCAACTTTTAGATCCTACTGGACAAATGCACATAGAATACGCTTTTGTACCCGCGGATTTCTTTGCAGGTCGAAATTGGTGGACATTAATTACCTCAATGTTTATGCATGGTGATATTGTCCACATTTTTATGAACATGTGGTTTTTCCTTGTAATAACTGATAATTGTGAACATGCAATGGGACATATTCTATATTTATTCACATATTTCATTTCAGGAATTTTTGGCAGTTTACTTCACGCTGTGAGCTCTTTAATTATCCCTATAGCTGGATTTGACAATATTCCTTCTTTAGGAGCCTCTGGAGCAATATTTGGCCTTATGGGTGTTTATCTAATTCTTTACCCCAGCAATAAATTTTATATGCCATCAGTAACGGGCATGTCAATGCGAAGAGTAAGTGCTGGTTATTTTATATTAACTTATTTCATAGCTGAATTAATTTATGCTATTGTTTCGTTGATGAACCCATTTGGAGCGGGTCAGACAGCCCATTTTGCCCATGTAGGGGGATTCATTGCTGGAGCAATAATAGCTGGAATATATAAAGGAGTAAAAGGCACCTCATACAAAAAGAAATCAAAATAATCTCTTCAATTTCTATATATTCCTTTTTTTTTATAAAATCTTTTCAATAGTGATTAATTTAGACTCTTAACAATTTAAATACCAAATATATTGCCTATAGAACAAAAAGATGTCTACTCACATTGTAATTGTTGGAATGGGATATGTTGGAATTCCTATGGCGGCATTACTAGCAGATGTGGATGATTTCTACGTTACGGGAATTCAGCGTAGGTCTCAACGATCGGGATGGAAAATTGATTGGCTTAACCAAGGGAAAAATCCTTTTGAAGGTGAGGAACCTGGATTAGATGAGTTAATTGCTAGAGTAGTAAAAAATGGAAAATTTAAAGTGACTGATAAGTATGATGATGTGGATAAAGCAGATTTTGTGTTAATTGATGTACAGACCCCGGTAGATGATAAACAAATCCCTAGATATGCATCTTTAAAAGATGTTTCGAAACTGATTGCACCTCACCTAAAGAGAGGAGCTACGGTAATAATAGAATCGACTGTTGCTCCTGGAACTACAGATAATATTGTCCAGCCTATCTTAGAGAAGCACAGTGGTATGAAAAGAGGCGTGGATTTCTATTTAGTTTTTTCTTTTGAACGAGTAATGCCCGGCAAATTAATTGAATACATTACAGATTTTCCAAGAGTTATTGGGGGAGGATGTGAGAAAGCTAGTGAAAATGCTAAATTCTTATATGGAAAAGTGGTTAAAAAAGACCTACAAGTCACTGATACTCTTACAGCAGAATTAACTAAAACAATAGAAAACACATATAGAGATGTAAATATCGCTTTTGCTAATGAGATGGCATTAGTTGCAGAAGATTTTGATAGAAATATCTTTGAAATTATTGAGTTAATAAATTACAGGCATGACAGAATGATGCATTTCCCAGGTTCTGGCGTAGGAGGACACTGTCTTACAAAAGATCCGTGGTTATTAATGTATGGATTAGAAACATATACAAAAAAGAAATATAATCCCAGAATTCTACCAACAGCAAGAAATTTAAACGAATTTATGCCTGAACATATGGTTGAGTTAATGGAGGATGCTCTTAAAGAAGTTGGAAAGCATGACAATTTAAAGATATCCCTTATGGGTGTTTCCTATAAAGCTGATTGTGACGATACAAGAAATACACCCTCAGAAAGAATTGTTGCATTATTACAAAGTAGATATCATTCTCATAACATAACATATATAGCTCATGATCCGTGGGTTAAAGAGAAAGATTATAAGGAAACAGAATTAACTGATGATATTGATAAAGCTGTTTCTGATACAGATGTTCTTATTTTTGCTACAAATCATAAAGAATATTATAATATTGATCTTGATGATTTAAGAAGGAAAGTAAGAACACCAATTATTATTGATGGTAGAAATATATTTAGCAAGAAAGTGGTTGAAGCCAAAGGATTTATCTATCGTAAAGTAGGAGAAGGTTCCAAGAATCTCAAAAAATAGATGATTAAAAAAAAGTTAGTTCGAATCTCAGAGTTCGTGCGGAACTCAAAATTAAATCCTACCATTTTATGATTTAATTCTTTAAGATTTTTGAATCATTTGTTTTTTTCTTGATTTTCACGCATTTTTCGGAGTTTTTCTGCTCTTCTGTACCACATAGTTAACATATTTCAACTTGTACTATAGCAATCATCATCAAACTCAAAATCTAAATAATCTTCTTGTTCTTCCATCGTATAGCAACCTTTAATTATCTAATTCTTCTAAGAGAGATAAAAGATAAAAAAATGGTGATTATAAAAAATAAAGACTCTTACGTGAGAGAGAATTTTTTATAAAAAAATTGAAATTAGGTTTAATTATTAATAAACACAATTGAAAATTTTTGTTTTAATCTCGAATTCTTCACGGAATTCATAGGAATAGATTCTAATGTTTACCAATTCATTCCTTGAGATTATTTATTTTTACTTTTACTTTTTTTCTTTTTTGACGTCGTTTTTTTATACTATTTATGCATGCTATAACGCCATCAATAATACCTCAACCAGTACAACGTGTTTCATTGGTATTAAAATTACTAAGCTCATTTTCTAATTTACTTTTCCATTCTGACATTGTCTTGTTTAAACTTTAGAGTTTTTTAGATTAAAAAGCAATTCCGGAAATATATATATTTTTATTATGATTTTAAACCAAATTTACTTTAAATTTTTAATATTATAATCTAACTTTTATTTAACTTAAATTTTAAAAAAGTGAATAATTTGTTATTTCAAGTGTATTATTATATAACCACAATATCTAAAAAATATGACTATGGACCTTTAGAATAACATTATTACGGGAAATACGGTAAATGAAAATACTCGATGTATATATTTTCACTGTTATCAGCTTCCCAAAATAAAACTTTATTAATTTCAGAATATAACTCTAATCGTCTGACTATTTTTGAGTTTTCTAACATAAATATTATACTTTATAATTAAATAAAATCCTTTTCTATTTCCAATAAATAGGAAATTTAATTTAGTTAATAAAGTTAATAATACTTTTAAAAATAAATTATTAATTTTTGTCTAAAAGATTCTTTTCAAATATTGTTTTACAATACTTGCATTTAATTTTTTCTTGTGTTTCCTCCAGATTTTCAATAGTATCGCCACAATAAGGACAGCGTAAAGATCTTAGTTTAAGGTTATAGGTTTTTTGAAATGTAATTTCAGCTAATTGCCATATATGAGTCATTACTCCCGTAACAGTAGAATTTTCCTCAGCAGCTACACTTAAAATTGCTGTATTCTTTCTTTCATTTACTTTAATTCTAATAATTATTTGTTCTCTATGACCCAACTCTGGATCAATATGTTGATCTTGAATTAGATAATAAATCTCTACAATTAAGGGCTCATTACTTTCGTAAATTGGTTCTGAGACCGATTTACCCGCCCATGCACCAACGGCTTCTCTTAAAACATTGAAAGTACTGTTTGGATCAAGTTCCAACTCAGAGGATCTGGATGTACGAATCAATCTTTTGTCCTCAAAAATATTCTTTACCATTGCTACATTTTCTTCGCCAACGTTAGCAATGGGAGGACATTTTGACTCAACCACTAACGGATCTTTTAAAACCATTTTAGGCTTTCCATAAGCATCAAAATAAGTAGCAATAGGATGTACCGGAATTTTGCCACATATCATAGGCTCTAAATAAAAATCAATACTAATTGATTGATTAGGAGATATATTAGGAATTTCCGCACGATCACCTTTTTTGTATGTTCTAGGTTTAATATCAATAATTCTTATGTGTTCTGCAGCCATTTTAAGTTCGATTGCTAAGTCATTAATCGACATTTCGGTGGAATTATTAATTGCAACTTTATATCTAATTAAACCACCTACAAAATCCATACCTCGTTTTAATTCAATAGTTTCTGTTGTAATTTCTTTTGGAGTTATTTTAGTGTCTATTAATCTTTTATTGAGAGATTCTACAAAATTATTTAAATCTATTTTATTAAATTTAACATTTAGCATCGGCATTAATAAGTTAGGAATGTAATCTTCATTATTGTAAACAGGGATAATTTCCATCTTTCCTTTTTTAACTAATTGATAAGCAGCATGCCATTCACCTTTTACTGAGTTTGATTTCATTGAGTTTTCTGTACAAAATAAAATAAAAATATTACATTTATCTAAAGTTTCTTCCATATATTCTACTATATTTTGTCCACTCCATTTTTCATAAAAATAAACTTTTTCTACTTCATCGAATTCCTCTAATAATTCTGCGATTTTAGGTATCTCAAAATAATCAAAGTCTAATGAAGAATAACTGAAGAATACATTCCTTTTTGCTCCTACTTTAGGAATCATAGGGGGGGAAATTATCTTTTCTTCCTCGATTTCCTTTTTTTCTATTCTTCGTTTTTCTCGAAGAGATACTTTTTTCTTCCACACTATCGCTCCACTTATAGCCATAATAAGGCTTATGCTAATAATGATAATTATTATAAGTCCGATAGGTAAAGGGGTTCCATCGGAAGGAATATCAGAAGTTTTAGTAATTGAAACTTGTTGAAACCCTATATTTCCTGCGAGATCTTTAGCATAAAATCGAATAATTATATTTCCTTTGGGTAGTGAATCCCATAAAGTTTGATCAATATTTCCTGTTAAACCCGTAAAAGTTACATTTTGAGACCAATGAGTGCCATCAAATAATGAATACCATGTGTAATTTATGATTCCATCCTCAATTATAGAAATACTAAAGTCAGGAGGATTTTGCCCAAATAAACTGTTCAAAGATGGAGAAAGAATAGAAATTACTGGATTTATCTCTTTAACAATCATTTTTATAGTGTCGGTAGCAAAATTATCGTAATCGTCCGTAAAATTGACTGTATAGAGATATTCGCCTACTAATAGACCGTTCGGAACATTGTACGTAATTGTCGTGTTGTTTAACCATGCGCTCGGATCTGTAACTATTCCAGATCCCTGAAGCTCAATCGTGTAAATGTTTGGATTTGAATCTGTTGCCGTCCACGAAATATTCACACCTGTATAGCCGTAATCAACGGTAAAATTGCTCGGAGCATTTGTTATTATCGGATCTTCTATTTCTGTAATAGTCATTTTTACAGTGTCGGTAGCAAAATTATCGTAATCGTCCGTAAAATTGACTGTATAGAGATATTCGCCTACTAATAGACCGTTCGGAACATTGTACGTAATTGTCGTGTTGTTTAACCATGCGCTCGGATCTGTAACTATTCCAGATCCCTGAAGCTCAATCGTGTAAATGTTTGGATTTGAATCTGTTGCCGTCCACGAAATATTCACACCTGTATAGCCGTAATCAACGGTAAAATTGCTCGGAGCATTTGTTATTATCGGATCTTCTATTTCTGTAATAGTCATTTTTACAGTGTCGGTAGCAAAATTATCGTAATCGTCCGTAAAATTGACTGTATAGAGATATTCGCCTACTAATAGACCGCTCGGAACATTGTACGTAATTATTGTAGCGTCTAGCCATGCAATCGGACCTGCTACTATTCCAGATCCCTGTAGTTCAATTGTGTAAATGTTTGGATTTGAATCTGTTGCCGTCCACGAAAAACTTACCCCTGTGTAGCCATACTTAACAGTAAAATTGTTTGGGGCATTTGTTATTATCGGATCTACCATATCAACTCTCTTTCGGATTTGAATGACTGCCAAACCCGAGGGTCCATCTGCCATATAGGCGTAATCTCCGCTCACGTAAACGACATGTGCAGGTCCGGTCGTGGCTTCGTAGATGGGTGTTCCCGGGTTTGTCGGGTTGGAAATGTCAATGACCGCCAAGCCTGATTCCCTATCCGCCACATAGGCGTAATCTCCGCTCACGTAAACTCCATGTGCATATCCGGTCGTGTCTTCGTAGACGGGCGTCCCCGGGTTTGTCGGATCGGAAATGTCAATAACTGCTAAGCCAGAAAACCCATCCGCTACATAGGCATAATCTCCACTCACGTAAACTCCAACTGGAGATCCAGTCGTGTGTTCATAGATGGGTGTTCCCGGGTTTGTCGGGTCGGAAATATTAATGACCCACAAATCCGATTCTCTATCTGCTACATAGGCGTAATCTCCGCTCACGTAAATACCATGCGCATATCCGGTTGTGGCTTCGTAGACAGGCGTTCCCGGGTTTGTCGGATCGGAAATGTCAATGATCGCTAAGCCCGAGGGTCCATCCGCTATATAGGCATAATCTCCGCTCACATAAACTCTAAGTGCCTGTCCGGTTGTATCTTCGTAGATGGGCGTTCCCGGGTTTGTCGGGTCGGAAATATCAATGACCGCCAAACCAGAGTATTCATCAGCCACATAGGCATAATCTCCACTCACGTAAACTCCAACTGCAGTTCCAGTCATTTCTTCGTAGATGAGCATCCCCGGATTCATCGGGTCAGAAATATCTATGATTGTCAAGTTTCCATCTGCTACATAGGCATAATCTCCATCTATGTAAACGTCATTTGCGCTTCCTGTCGTGACTTTATAGATGGGCATTCCTGGGTTTATAGGGTCGGAGATGTGAATGACTGCTAAACCCGAGTTCCAATCCGCTACATAGGCGTAATCTCCACTCTCATAAAAGTTATATGCAACTCCAGTCGTGTCTTCGTAGACGGGCGTTCCCGGGTTTGTTGGGTCGGAAATATTAATGACCGCTAAGCCCGAGTTCCCATCCGCTACATAGGCATAATCTCCACTCACGTAAATGCCACGTGCATATCCAGTCGTGGCTTCATAGACAGGGATTCCCGGGTTTGTCGGGTCGGAAATGTTAATGACTGCTAAGCCCGAGTTCCCATCCGCTACATAGGCATAATCTCCGCTCACGTAAACACCCCATGCCTCTTCGGTCGTGGTTTCGTAGATAGGTGTTCCCGGGTTTGTCGGGTCGGAAATATTAATAACCGCCAAGCCAGAAAACCCATCCGCTACATAAGCGTAATCTCCGCTCACATAAATACCACGTGCAAATTCTGTCGTGTCTTCGTAGATGGGTGTTCCTGGGTTTGTCGGGTCGGAAATATTAATGACCGCCAAGCCCAAGAGTCCAACAGCCACATAGGCATAATCTCCACTCACGTCAATGCCCCATGCCTCGCCGGTTGTGTCTTGGTAGATGGGCGTTCCTGGGTTTATAGGGTCGGAAATATTAATGACCGCCAAGCCTGAGAGTCCAACAGCTACATAGGCATAATCTCCACTCACGTAAACGTCAAGTGCCTGTCCGGTTGTGTATTCGTAGACGGGCGTTCCCGGGTTTGTCGGATCAGAAATATTAATGACCGCCAAGCCCGAATTCCCATCCGCTATATAAGCGTAATCTCCACTCACATAAATGCCATATGCAGCTCCGGTCGTGGCTTCATAATAAACAGAAGATTCTCTGGGGGGCTGGGGGGTAATAATTTTATTGGTATTATTTTCGTCATAGGAAACTTCAATATCTCTCTGATTACTTGCTAATAAATTTGGGATTATGACTAACGTTAAAACTAATATTATAATAAGCTTTAATTTTACGTATTTATTATTCAAAACTTTTAATTACTCTATAAATTTTTTTACATAAATGTCTTTGAAAAATAAAGAGACTTTCTTCTTTATAAACTTTTTTCCAAATCATGGGATTTCAAATTTTTGAGATTAAGGAAAAAAAGTTAATACTCAATACCATAATGAGAATTAATTCCTTGAGAGAAGTAATAGTGCTTTATCATCGTTGTTAAAACCCTTATTTCAGTTCTCTTTCAATTATTATCATTTAGATCAAATCGAAAACCCCAGAAACCCGATATATCGATATATTGTCGAAATTTATTTCTTTTTGGAGAAAGAATCAAAACCACCCTCCTTACTATATATTCTTTTTATATTACAGTTGGAGTTCATGTATTGTCTTTTTCTTTATATAATTGGGAATACTATTTTCATAACTCCTAATTTAAAATTAACAGTGGTTTAAAATGGCAAATTCACATGGAAGTTTATGTCGAAGCAAGTGTTGCATAACACTTTTTTTAGCTCTTTTAAGAAATTTCAGTGTGTGCTAATAAAAATTTATTAGGAATTTAAATTATCATCACAGGAGATTAAATCTTCATGCTATATTGCGAAATTATTTAGTGCGTTATGAATATATTAAAATAATTAAAGAATATGTTGTTTCATTTTGTTCTTTTAGGTTTTTTTAATTGTTTATTAAAATGAGTTTTAAATTTTCCCCATAGGTTTTTTAGATCTCTTTGTGAACTAATTATTACTACTATACCGGGAAAACCAATAAGTATACTGATAAGTACTCCTGAAATAACATTTATATTGTCATTTTTACTTAAGGTTGGATCTTCAACTTCTTTTCCTTTTTCATATACCAGAAATTTAGTTAGTATTTCAGTTTCTTTTCCATCCAATCCTCGTGCCCAAATTGTAATATTATGAGTTCCTATTCCATATCCATCAATTGAAAAACTAAATAGTTGCCCACTAACATAATTATTTGAATATGTAATAGCGTTATCAATAGAAAAAGTAAAATGATCTGGATATTTAGAAAAAATTGTAAAGTTGATGATATTTCCGCTAGAGTTGAATTCATAATCATCAAGAAAATTAACATTAATTGTTGTAATAGATGATGAATAAATGTTGAACTCTGAGTTGTTTATTCCGATTTTTCCATCTAATCCAATTGCCCATATGAAAATTGTATGAGTTCCAATACTGGCAGTATAATTATCCAACAAGAATGTTATAGGAACACCATTAATGTAATGATCGATTTTTAGTATAGTTCCATCAATCCATAACTCATAGTAATCAGGATAATCACTATGAATAGAAAATGTCATATTATATTTATTTGAAAGAAATTCGGCATCATTTAAAATGTCAATTCTAATTACGGTCGATGAACTGGAATATACACTAAACTCCGCCATCAAAGTTCCAATTTTACTATCTAACCCTATAGCCCAAATATATATTGAATAATTTCCTAAGACTGAGGATAAATAATCAAGTGAATATAAAATATATTCTCCACTACTATAATTATCTGTGAGAACTAAAACATTATCAATCCATAGTTCATAAAAGGCAGGATAATTTGAATAAATTGAGAAATTTAAATAATTTCCTGTTGTAAAGAATTCAAATCCCTCTAAATGGTGTATGGAGATTAGTGTAATAGAACTAGAATATACATTAAACTCAGCATGTATAAGATATTCTTTATAATCTCTTCCAACGGCCCATATTTCGACTGTATGATTACCTAAAATAGCAGAATAGCTGTCTAAGGAAAATAAGATATAATCTCCATTTGTATAATTACCCATTATTACCAGATTGCCATCAATCCATAATTTATAATAATCTGGATATTCAGAGAAAATAGAAAAGTTAAGTAAATTATTTGTTGATAAAAATTCACATCCTTGAAGAGCATTGATAATTATTATAGTTGTTGAATTTGAATAAATGTTGAATGATGTGTTCAATATCGCAATTTTTGTGTCAATACTCCTTGCAATAATAATAACAGAATGATCTCCAATATTATATCCATCAAATTGATATAAAATGATTTGTTCTGGAGTAAAACTGCCATTATCAACCAAGATCCCATCAATTGAGATATTATACGTACCTGTATACTGAGATGAAATACTAAAATTAATATAATTACCAACTGTCATAAATATATAATTTGGAAGGCTATTCACATTAATAATAGTTGTTGAGTTTGAGTATACATCAAATTCAGCAAAAGCTGTTCCAATTTTTCCATCTAAACCTATTGCCCAAATAAAGACTGTATGATTTCCAATGGCATATCCATCAATAGAATAATATAAGTATTGACCATTCACAAAATCTCGATTATCAATGAGAAAACCGTCGATATAAAAAGTAAAATAATCGGGGTAAGATGAACTAATATTAAATTTAATGTAATGACTTGATGTTTGAAATTCATAATCAGGCAATTCTTTAATTACAACGATTGTATTTGAAAGAGAGTAAACAGTAAAACTCGATTGAATTGATGTCTCACTACCATCAGTACTATTAGCCCAGATTCTAATAATGTGTTCACTTACATTATAGCCATCTATCGAAAGATTGAAATAGTGCCCACTATGATTGTATTTTCCTGTCCAATTAAGTACATCATCAAGATAGAACATAACTATATCTGGAAAGGAAGCATTTATACAAAACAAGATCTTATTTCCATTAGTTTGAAATTCATAATTTGGGAGATCGAGAATGTTAATTTCTATAAAGGAGTGACTAAATACACTAAACTGAACGGAATTTGTTGATTCTTTTCCATCTGAACCGTTTGCCCAGATTAACAATGTATGAATTCCGACGTCATACCCATCAATTGAGCAATTTACTGTAAGATTTTTAATATAATTGTCTTTTTCTATTAGTTCTTCATCAATAAATACTTTATAGGTATCTGGATAAGAAGAACTTATGCTAAAATTTACGTAGTTCTCTATTGTTTCAAAAATGTAGTTATTAACTGAGTAGATAGTTATAATAATTTCAGAATTGGAAAAAACCATAAAACTGCTGTATACTATACACTCCATCTCATCCAGACCTATTGCCCAGATAGTAATATTATGAATTCCTACGGTAAATCCATCGATTGAAAATTGAAAGATTTGGCCATCATAATATATCCCTGAGTTTATTTCAATATTATCAATGGAGAAATTATAATGATCTGGGTATTGGGAATTCATATGAAATGTTATGTTATTTCCTAAAGTCATGAACTCATAGTCATAAAGCTGATCAATAGTTATAATTGTACTTGAGTCTGAATAAACCGAGAATGTAGCAGATACTTCCCCATAATGCCCGTCTAGAGCTGTAGCGTTAATTTTTATGTTATAATCTTTAATTTCATCGGCAAATTCATCTAAGGAATATATAAATGTCTCGCCATTTTGATCAAACATTCCCGAATCTACAAGAGTTCCATCAACCCAATACCAATAAGTTCCATTATAACCAGCTTCTATATGAAACGTTATATTATTCCCGGTTGAGAGAAACTTGCAATTTTCTAAAGAAGTTATATTAATGATCGTGCTTGAATCGGAGTATATATTAAAAGTTGATACAACCTCTCCATAACTCCCATCCAGAGCTGTCGCATTTATTTTTACTGTATAATCCTTAATTTTTGTTGTAAATCCATCCAATGAATACACAAACACGTCTCCGTTTGGATTGAAGGCATCTGAATCCATTAGAATGCCATCAACCCAATACCAGAACATTCCACTATATTTTGCATTAATAGTGAATGTAATATTATTTCCGGTAGAGAGAAATTTACAACTTTCAAGATGATCGATATTTACATACGTAATAGAATTACCAAGATCATTTACGACCATCTCAGCAACCCATAATAATACTTCTTGATGTATTTGGTCTTTATCATTAGTCAAGTAATATTCTTTATACTCTTCAGAGTAAATATCTCCAATAAGTTGATAAATGAGATCATAATCAAGTGGTATAATTTCTTCTATAAGTTTTGAGATTTTATATGTATAATACACGCTTTTAATATTTGAATAATTGATATGATTGAATACAAAATTCTTTATCTTAGTTTCATCCAAATCAAAAGAATCAATACTTTTCAAGATATAAATCGCATAAAATGTATTTTCTATGAGTATTTCAGGATTCATGGTATATCCAGGAGAAAAATATTGGAAATTTTCATCTTCAAAGATATGATTATGAATATAATTACTGAGAGCAGAAACATCAAAGTCAAGAGAAGTGATATCTCCTAAACCTAAATAATCACTAAGTAATTCAACAGTAGCGATTACGAAATATGAATAATCAATAAAAATTTTCTCATTTTGGTACTCTGAACTACCCAGAGAAAAACTCAGAAATGGAAGAAATCCCCCATAATTATCAAATCCAACTCTTAAAAATTGACTCTCGAGATTTGAATCTAATAATTTAGTTAAATTATGAGTTTCCGCAAAAGTGTTCAATTTTCCTAACAATCTGAATGATTCCAAAGCATTATAGGTGTGCTTATGTGATACTAAAGAAGGCTCTACTTGTTGGAGATGATTTTGATCCCCTGAACAATAATATTCAATAGGAAATGAACGATATTTTCTCCAACTATCTTCAAAAATTGTTCCAGCTATAAATCCGTCGCAATCTGAAAGAGAATTGTATACATATGAATTTTCAATAATAGAGTAGAGATATTGATCATCTAATTCAGAAGTCCTATTATATAGATCAAAAGAGTTAATGATAGTATATAGAAGATTAATTGAGGTATACTCTTTCGAAAGTAATGAAAATCCTTTGTAACTAGTAAAATTTCGTATCGCATTTGAGATCATATTTTTATCATTCTCAGTTAAAAGAGAGATCTCTCCTGAATCTGACAATGATCGAATTACTTGAAACGTGTCAATCAATTCACAATAGAGATATTCTGTTGAAAAATTCCAGATTCCTTTATTATTCCGGTTATTAAGAATAAAATTGACAATATTTGCTCTATCAATTCCAGTATAAGATGTTAAATCAGAAAGAACCAACCCTAGAGAAGTTCCTGCAATATTTCCGTAATTTTCCAGTAAGAAATGAGACATCTGAAAACTATAAGTTGCTGGATCATATAAACCCTCAAGATACTGATGAAAATCATCTATATTAATTACATCTACTACACCAAAGATATCTAATGATTTGATACAATAATAAGATGAAAGAAGATTTGGCTCAAATAGATCTATTGTATCAATTGTATGATCTATATCATTTTCGAATCCCCCAAAATACCAGTAAAAGACATTAGTTGACTGTAAATCTTGTATATATTGAATCAGCTCATTTTTTTCAGTAATGTAGTTATTCCAATCATTCATAAGAAGGTCTAATGTAACGATGGCAAAATAAGTATTATCCATAGTTGATACTTTAAAATAATCGGGTAAATTAGAGTTATAGGGTTTACCAATAAACCCACTCGTTGAAGTTTGGTAGCAATCCCAGATGAAATCAATTGATTTTTGAATATCAATCAGAATTAGATTGTTTAAAATTTCAAGCGATAAAATAGCATAGCAATTTACTTCTAGAAGCGATGAGTATGGATAATATGTCTTGGAAATATTCATATCTAGATACCTTAGTGAGTAATCGTCTGTAAAGGTAAATGAGCTTTGGTTATAACAACTCATTATATAGTTAAGTATTCTAGTTTGGTTTATATCCGATAACCTCCCAACCTCCTCTAATATCGAAAGAGCATAATACATAGCTTGCAATGAGGGTTGGTATATTTGAAGGAAATATCCTAAAGAGTTATAATCATCTAACTTTGAATTTAGTATTTCAGGTACAATATCAAAATTATTTGTAGAAGGGGGTAAAAAGGATTCAGAAGTCTCTTTAGATAAATCGTAATTATGAGAGTGTACAAATAAAGTAAGAACTAAAAAACTCACAAATAATCCAGTAGTCCACAAGAGTTTATGCTTTTTTAGAACCATTACATATGAATTCTTTAGATATATTTAAAGAAAAAACAAAGATTAGCTACAAAATTCAGTGATTTGAAGACCACTTGGTATTAAATTGTATC